>NZ_SLWX01000001.1 GCF_004340525.1 Chromatocurvus halotolerans
TATAGCGTGCGTTACCTGCGCCTGCCGCGGCTGTTCGAGATGCTGCGCATCGCCCACGGTGATGGCAGCTATCCACGGCTCATGAACCAGTTGCTCAAGACCGACCTGCTAATCCTGGATGACTGGGGCATCCAGAAGGTGAGTGCCGCCCAGCGCAACGACCTGATGGAGGTGATAGAAGACCGCCACGGGCGCCGATCCACGCTGATTGCCAGCCAGCTGCCGACGGAGTACTGGCACGAGTACATCGGCGAGGCGACGCTGGCGGACGCCATCCTGGATCGGCTACTGCACGGTGCTCACCGGCTGAATCTCACCGGCGAATCCCTGCGGAAAACCAGCAGCAAATTGACCGAGCGTGACCGGTCAGTGTAAAACTACGGTCGCCAGCGAGCACTGGTGTGCAAGTCGGTCACGATGCCCGGAACGGGCGGTCACGTTCGCCGGAATACGCAACCGTCACTAAATAGCTGCACATACACTGAGAACCACCAGCAAGTCGGCGTGAGGTGGCCGCTAGCCTGGCATACACACAGCAAAAGAAATTGCTGTTTTCATCGCACCAGATTTGCTTGTTCCGATCCAAACCTTCCCAGACTGGCTGGTCATCTACACGAAGGCGCTCAAGTGCAAGCTCGAAAGTCTGCCATCGCCCTTCCTCGCATCGATGACAGGTTCTGAAGCTCGGTAGCGGCTATTTTTCATGCAGACCTGACATTGCGATGAGCAACTTAGACAGCTGAGACGGCCACAACTTTACTCCCGTCGGCAGCCCTGTGCTCGTGCCGTGTTGAAGTGTCTCGCTCACCTCGCCTCTCGGATTGCGGAGCGCCCTACTCGCTCATGATTGGCATCGATCATTGCTTCCTGCTCCGGCCTGATGCTCCACCTCCTGAGAGTTGCCATAGCGCTAGAGTGCGAGTCTCGGGATACCATTGTGGCTAGCGTCTCGTAGCGACCCGTCTGTGAACATGTGCTTTACGCCGCGCCGGCACAATTAATGTCCCGAGCCTCTCCCCCGGCCTCGAAAGTGTGGCCCCACCGCACCATAGATGATGGCAGCTGTCGGCCAGACGCGGACTAGGAGCAGCGGTTCCAGACCCTATCTTTCGCACACCGACCAGGTAACAGTCTGTGCTCATCGTTCTACCAGACGATGTATACTTTAGTCCCGTATCAGCGATGTGATGGCTCGGCCAAAAACATGTTCAAACGAGTCGGTCTTCTATTAGCGGCAGTCGCTGCGTTCTTACCCCGGTTGGCGTTTTCGCAACATGATCCGGTCCAGATAATCGTGTCTGTGACAGAAGTGTCCATCATTCCACAGCCTGCTGGCATGCCTGGGATGGAGACAATCAATGCCGAAGGGGCAGTCGTAAACCTCCCGTTCACCGAAGAGCACAGTCTCCCGATTCGCGCGGAGTTCTCAGTAGTACCTGGTGTTCTTCACAAACTGCGCATTATCGCAGGTGGAGCTGACTTATATATTGAGTTGACCCTGGCACCGCCTGTGGACAATTCGACGAAGGCGATAGCAAAGTTCTTCTTCCACAAGCAAAAGGAAGCCGTCGAATCGCAGGACATGCCAGGTCTTCGACAGATTACCGATCCGTTTACGAATGAGACGGCGCTCGTGATCCCTCTCACCGGCAGTTCCGTCGAGCTTGGGAAGCGTATGGAGCGCTTTGGGGAGAAACCGAAACAAACAGTTGTATCGACACATGTGACTTTATCGGTGCTTCCGCCACAGACAGGCACGTAACTTTAAATTACGGGGAGACGGCTGTTTCGAGTCGAGAGCTGATGGTCGCCGTCCGTTTCGCAGATGGCCGTTTTCGGCCAGAAGCGGGCATCTAGGGATAAATTTCTCTGAGCCCCGAGTAGAAAAAGCCTCCCTGGTTAACGGGCTCATGCAATCAAGTGCTGACGGCTGTTGTCCTTCGCAGCTCCGCGGACAGCAGTTCTTCCAACGTTGAGAAGCTGGCTTGATGTTCTTGAAATAGCGCAAGTTGTTGCGCGAATACCGCTTCATGAATCTTTAAGGCAACGATCAGGTCCTCTCTCGAGCCGGCTCCGGAAAGAGCTTTTTCGAGTGCTTGATCAGAAAGAAGCATGGTCAGCCGGACCAGGGGCACCACGTACGGCCGCGACCACTCCCGGACCTGCTGATCCAATACGTGCATTCTTCGTGTTAACAACGCGTGCTCTACAAGCAAGCCACGTAAATCTTTCGACGAGATCAGGTTCATATCACCACTGCTTACTAACTGTTCATACGTGGCGGACTGCGCGGCCATGGGCGGCAGGTTGAAACCTGTTTCCTTAAATTCACGCTGCATTTCTGCATCAAGCTCTGGCGGCTCGGAAGTGACCGCGGAGGCAAACTCACTGAACTTCACCTTGGACACTTGAAGCAACGCGCTCTTCTCTGCAACCTCATTGCTCAAAGCTAGAAAGTCTCTATGCAGATCCTGAATAAGTTGTGCCTCACGGGCCGTAGCCGAGCGCCCCTCATTCCAGTTGGAGACCTGTATACCGATGAAGACGCCCACCACTACAATCGCAAAGTCGAGGACAACCGCTGTCCAGTTCTGATGTCGAACATGTTCGCTGATTCTGCGGAAAAGCATCGGGAGCTCCGAGCGACAAGATTCAGAAGAAAATACCATGGCAAGTGGACGCAAAATGCCGCTTCGGGTCGATAACGGTCATTCGCCAGGCAGCCAATGACTTCCCGCTTTCGGCGAGGAGCAGACAGATGCGATTCACCTTGCCAACCGCCGCCAGCCGACAGCTAGACCGTCCGTGGTTTCCATGCCGACACCAGTGGCTTGCCTTTCCCCATCCACAAACCAATCCACGTGGTAGATAGTACCCACCTGTTCAATATTCAGTTCGTACTCGTCTGAGAAAGTGCCGTCCTCATAGAAGTAGCGCACATGGTAGTCGCCTTCAAAGCCCTCGACCGGGCCCCCGGTCGCAATGCCCGAACCCCGGTATTGCGTCGAATACATCCAGCGAGCGTTCAGAGTGCCGGGCGCATGACTTTTCGTATAGAGAACGAATCCAATGTTTGTGATAGCGGATTCTGGCGCAGCTTCCGCAGCCATCGCGCAACGGCAGGTGATCAAAAGTACGCTGAGAAAAAGGATTCCACCGGATGCAGTCTTGTTCATTGATCGGTTCCCCAGATCGCGTTGTGGAGTGGTCCGTGAACAATTCTAATCGCTATGTATGATGATAGGGTAGCCGAATTAGATTAACGGACGGGCAAGTTAGGCGCTTTGCAAGTCAGCTTCCGGCCAAGTGAGGTCGGTCGGAGTTCGTGGAGTCCATCGGATCGTTTATCTTTACGATTCGGAGAACAACGATGGAAAGAATACCCAAGGCAACATACACGCCGGAGTTCCGGGCTGAGGCAGTGAAGCTGGTTGAGTTGACTGGCATGTCAGTGGCGAAAGCCGCAGAGCGCTTATCGATTCCCAAAAGTAGTCTCAGTAACTGGGTACGTGCTGCCCGTGCAGGAAAGCTGCAACAGGTTGGTGAGCAGCAGCGTGCGCCCACGGAGCTTGAGATGGAGCTGGCCCTTGCCCGCCGCGAGCTCGCCGAGGTCAAACAGGAGCGCAATCTGTTAAAAACAGTTTGCGGCGTACTTCGCGAAGGAATCCCGGTGAAGTACGCGCAGATTCACCGGCTCAGGCACGAGCACTCTGTCGCGGCCATATGCCGCCTGCTGGATGTCTCCGAGAGCGGTTACTACGCTTGGCGAAAGCGTCCACCGTCGCCACGGGCGAGGGTGGACGCGCGACTGGAGCTGGAGATCAAGGCGGCTCACGAGCGCACGCGTCGAACTACGGTCCCGAGCGACTACAGTCCGAGCTTGCAGACAACGGTATTCGTGTCGGGGTTCATCGCATCAAGCGAATTCGCCGTGAGCAGGGCTTGCGCTGCAAACCGAAGCGGCGTTTCCGCGTCACGACGGACTCGAAGCACGCTCTGCCTGTGGCGCCGAACAGGCTTGCCAGGCAGTTCTCGACGGATGCGCCTGACAAGGTGTGGGTGACACATCTCACGTACATCGACACGGCCGAGGGCTGGCTGTACCTGGCGGGCGTCAAGGACTCATTCAACGGTGAGTTTGTTGGATACGCGATGTCGGAGCGGATGACGGTTGATCTGACGGAGCGACGGCGCCCCTGGTGAGCGCATCGCACCACGCCCGGTCAATTCCTGCATCCACCCTGCGGACCTTCCCATAAACACCTCCAATATCAAAGGTGTTGCGACGACCAGTTAAATCCACCCAATACTGTGCCGGCGCCTACCAAAAGCTCCTGCGGCAGCACCAGATGCTGTCGTCCTTGAGCCGCAAAGGGAGCTGCTGGGACAACGCGCCGATGGAGAGCGCCTGGGGCGTCTTGAAATTAGAGCTCGTGCATCATGATCGGTTTAAGACGCGGGAGGAGGCACTAGCTGCTATTCAGGAGTACATTGAGATCTTTTGCAACCGAACCCGAAAGCAGGCTCGCCTTGGTTACCTGTCGCCTGTACAGTTCATCAAGCAATACCGCCACATGCAGGCGGCAAATTGAGCCGGCGGACTCTACGGAAACCGACTCACCTCAATGGCGGTAACTGCCGTAAAGGAAAACTTTGTCGCTCGTCGCGTAGCCGCGCCATACGCCGCGATGCCGACGGGTTCCCGAGTAGCGCGAGGAACATCAAAGGCTCCTGTAGCGCAGGCCCATGCACGTATACTGTGCGCCCGTTACCGCCAGGAAGCTTGAAGCCACATGTCCACATTTTCCGCAGGCAGGGCCGGCAATGCACTGAACCGGATTGAGCAGAGTCCCCTGTTCCAGGGCTCGGTCATCTTCATTATCGTGCTGTCGGCGATCACCATCGGCGCGAAGACCTATGAGCTCCCGCCGCTCGCCGACAGACTGCTTCCGTATCTGGACAATGCGATCACGGTTTTCTTTCTCACGGAAATCGTCCTGCGATTCCTGGCCTGTGACAACAGGCGACGCTTCTTCACCGATGGGTGGAATGTGTTTGACACGCTGGTTGTGGTGGGCAGCCTGATTCCGCTGGACAACGCGGACGCCGTGCTGATCGGCCGTCTGCTGAGGGTATTCCGGGTTCTGCGTCTGGTCTCTGTGGTGCCTGAGCTACGTTCGCTGATCAACGCCCTGCTTAAGTCGATTCCGCGCATGGGCCATATTGCACTGCTGATGTTCATCATCTTCTATATTTACGGTGCCGTGGGCTCTATGTTTTTCGCAGGCATCAACGAGGCCCTGTGGGGCGATGTTGCCATTTCCATGCTTACACTGTTCAGAATTGCAACCTTTGAGGACTGGACGGACGTCATGTACGAGACCATGGCGACGTTCCCGCTAAGCTGGATCTACTACCTCACGTTTATCTTCCTTACGGCGTTTGTCTTCCTGAACATGATGGTCGGCACGATTCTGGACGTCATGACTCGGGAGTTTCACCGGGACAGCGACGATCAGGCGCAACGGGAGCGCGATGAGATCGTGAACCGCCTCGAAGTGATGGAGCGGCAGATCGGCGAGATCAGGGAGCACCTCATCGGGAGTGATGGCGGCGGTCGGAATTGACCCCGGTAGCGCAATTTCGGTTATCCTCAACGCTGGCTAACCGCAAGCATACCGGGAAGAGCGCGATGACCATTGACCTCGAGATGACCCAGGAAATGTCACTGTTGCTGAAGTTCGATCCCGACAGCATGCAGCACGGATTGAAGATACACAGCGATGCCGACCCAGCCATCGTTGCCGCAGGAGAACGACTGCATGCCAAGGGGCTGATTGACCAGCCGGACGGTGGCTTCCTGACCTCGCTGGGGCATCAGGCCACGGAACATGTGCGCGCCCTGCACCAGATACTCGGAGCCGCACCCGACACCAGGATAGAAGGATAAGTCCATGCGAAACCCCTGCCTCAGCCTCTTTATCATCGGTCTACTGAGCGCCTGCGGTGGCGAAGCCCCCTCTCCCGGCACCAATTCTCTCGCTGACGGGGACGGCACGCGGCCCGGGGGCGCCAGTGAATCGACACGCAATGCAAACGCCGCCGTGGCCGACCTGCTTCCGCTTACCGACCCGCAGGACGTCGAGGACGCACAGCGCGGGTTCCTCGGCACAATTGATGGCGGGCGCATCACCGCGAGCGACGGGCAACTCGTCTGGTCATTCGAGGATTACGCGTGGCAGGAGGCGGCGGAGGAGACACCGGCAACCGTCAACCCCAGCCTGTGGCGTCAGGCTCGCCTCAACAACATCCACGGCCTGTTCGAAGTCCAGGAAGGCATTTATCAGGTCAGGGGATTCGATCTTGCCAACATGACAGTCATTGAGGGCGAGTCTGGCTGGATTGTGATCGATCCGCTCACCGTCGAGGAAACCAGCCGCGCTGCCCTCGCCCTGGTCAATGACACACTCGGTAAGCGACCGGTTAGCGCGGTGTTGTTCACTCACAGCCACATCGATCATTTCGGCGGCATCCGCGGCGTGCTGTCAGCCGAAGAGCAGGAGCAGCGCGATGTCCCCGTCATCGCGCCAGTGGATTTCCTGCGCGAATCCGTCTCGGAAAATGTTGTGGCGGGCAGCGTCATGATGCGCCGGGCGGTCTACATGTACGGCATGAACCTGCCTCGCGACGCCACTGGCCACGTTGATACCGGCCTTGGCAAGCAGCCTGCCGACGGCACCGCATCCATCACACGACCCACCGTGACAATTGATGACAATACGGGGGAGCTGGAGATTGATGGCGTGGCGTTTGAATTCATGCACACGCCAGGCGCCGAGGCCCCGGCAGAATTCATGTTCTATCTCCCACAGCATGAAGCCCTGTGCGGCGCAGAAATCCTGTCACGCAACTTCCACAATCTTTATACCCTGCGCGGCGCAAAAGTACGCGATGCCCTCAAATGGTCGGGCTACATCGACCAGGCGCTGGTTCGCTTCGGGGACCGGGCCGGCACGATTTTCAATTCCCACCACTGGCCGGTATTCGGTAACCCTGCGGTGGATGATTACCTGAAAAAACAGCGCGACATTTATAAATACACTCACGACCAGACCATGCGTCTGGCCTCACGCGGTCTGACACCGAACGAAATCGCCGACACCATAGCCCTGCCCGCAGCACTGAAAGACAATTTCGCAACGCGCGATTATTACGGCACGCTGAAACACAATGCCAAGGCGGTGTACCAGTTTTACTTCGGCTGGTACGACGGCAACCCGGTAAACCTCGATCCCCTGCCCCCGGAATCGCAAAGCCGTCGCTATGTTGAGGCCATGGGCGGCGTCGACGCCGTACTGGATAAAGCGCGAACCGCGTATCGCGAGGGGGCGTTCCAGTGGTCCGCCCGGCTCGCACATCACGTAGTCTTTTCCGATCCAGGCAATACGCAGGGACGAATCATGCTGGCCCGCGCCTATGACCAGCTCGGGTATCTTGCCGAGAGTGGCCCCTGGCGTGACGTCTACCTGAGTGGCGCACACGAATTACGTAACGGCATCACACCGATGTCGGGGCTCGTCGGAAATGGCGGCCTGATCAGCGCCATCCCGATCGATCTTTTCCTCACGGCCATGGCGACAAACCTGAATCCGGATGAGGCCGGGGACAAGGTCATTACGGTGAATCTCCGGGTGCCTGACAAGGATGCGGAATTCACCCTATTGCTGGAAAACGCGGTCATGAACTTTCGCGAGGGTCTTTCCGATAACGCGGATGTCACGCTGAACATCAGTCACGCCATGCTGCTCAAAGTGCTTGGCGGTGGCGCGAAAGTTACCGATCTGGTGGGTAACGAGGGTGTTTCCGTGGAGGGCAGCCGCATTCGACTGGGGCAGTTCTTTGCCAGCTTTGATCGCGTGGAGGATCCCGCTTTCCCGCTCACGACGCCCTGAAGGAGCAGAAAGGCACTCCGGGCAGCGGGTCAGCTGCAACCGTCAGTCTGCTGTATGTCCCGGCGCCGTCAATACGCCGGGCGACAGGCTTTCATGAGCTGGCTGCTGCAGGTCCGGCCGTGCTGCCGGCACGCTGCCCACGGCGCCCTGGCAATTCGCGCCCAGACTCAGGGTCACTACCAGGCCAACAGACACCAGCGCCCTGATCACTTCATCGGGATCCATGCACACCTCCGGACATCATATTGTGTGGCGTTTTCGAAACAGGCGGGGCCATACAGCGTCCGATAGGGTGACGCGACCCCGCAACTGACACTCATAGCGAAGCTGCCCATGTGTCTAAGACGTCCCAGCATGCACGATTATTCCGTCCGGCTGTGTGCGGTGGCACGCACAGTGTGGCACGCACAGTGTGGCACGCATGGTGTGGCACGCGCGCCGAGGCGCACATAGCGATCAGCGAAATTTCAATTCATCGACTTGTCTAGGTTTTGTGCATCGGGTAACCTGCGCACTTGCTTGACGGGTGAGCCTGCATCCTCGGGGATGTCAGGTTAAACGGGAAGACGGTGCGCTGCCGAGCAGCAATTCCGTCACTGCCCCCGCAACGGTAAATGAGGACGCCGATCAAAATGCCACTGCGCCAACAGCGTGGGAAGGCGATCGGCACGGCATGCACATGCCTCTCATGAGTCCGGATACCGGCCCGCCATTCATTCACTGTTCAGTTGCGGCGGGCGACTGGTGGGAGTTCCTGTGACCTCTTGCTGTATTCCACCGCTGAACCACTATGCAGAAGCGGGGGATTCTGCGGGAGATATTCATGAAGATCCGTATTTCGGCAGCGTTTGCCGCCTCTGTCCTTGCAACACCCTCCTTCGCCCAGACTTCGCTACCCGCTGACGGGGCCATCGAGCAGGTCCTTGTGACGGCGTCCCGTGTACCCGTCGATCTCAAGCATATCGGCAGTGCCACATCCGTGTTCACCCGCGCGGACATCGAGCGACGCCAGACACGCTATGTCACTGACCTGCTGCGCACGGTACCCGGCTTCGCCGTGTCGCGCAGCGGCGGGCCGGGATCGCAGACTCAGGTCCGCGTCCGCGGCGCCGAGGCCAATCATGTCCTGGTCCTGATCGACGGCGTACGTGCCAATGATCCGGCCACCAGCGACGAATTCCCCTGGGAGCACCTCGCAACCGGTGCGGTTGAACGTATCGAGATTGTGCGCGGTGCCCAGAGCGCGCTGTGGGGCAGTGAGGCCATTGCCGCCGTCGTCAACATCACAACCCGCGGCGGGAGCGGGGCCGCCAGCAACGCGAGCACATACCTCGAGGGTGGCAGTAACAGCACCCGCAATATCGGTGCCAATGGCGTGTTGTCCCACGGCGCATGGACCGTTGACGCCAGCGCTGAACGCCTTGACACCGATGGCGAGAACATCTCCCGCGTCGGCACAGGACGCGACGGCGCGGAGCTGACATCCGGGCATATTGGCCTGCGCTACGCGGATAACAGCGCCCTGGGCTTCCAGGCAAGCCTGAGAGGAACGGATTCAGCCTCCGCCTTTGATCCTGCGGATTTCACCACGGGGCTACCAGGGGACGCGGATCGCATCACCGAAAGCGGAAATATCATCGCGCAGCTGGTGGGTACGCTTGAAACCCACGACGGTAACGTCAACTGGCAGGCGCGCACGGCATTTTTTGACTCCGAGCACCGCAACTTTGCCGATGGGGCTGAGAACTCATCCACATCGTCATCACGGTACACCGCCACGCTGCAATCCGATATCACCCTCGCCGATGACCGGGCGCTGACGCTGGCGCTGGAGCGAGAGGAGACGGATTTCAGCCAGCGCGGTATCGCCACCTTCGGCGACCCCAACCAGGACCAGTCACTGACCATGCAGAGCGCCATGGCAGAATACCGGCACACCGCGAACAGCGGCCTGTCGTGGATGCTGAGCGGCCGTTACGATAACTACAGTGATTTCGGCAACGCACTCACCGGCCGGCTGTCGCTCGCTTACGCGCTGACCGACAGCACCCGTCTGCGCGGCAATATCGGCACCGGACAGAAGACACCGACCTTCATCGAGCGTTTCGGTTTCTTTGCCGATCAGTTTGTCGGCAATCCCGACCTCGATCCCGAGCAGTCGGTGTCTTTTGACATCGGCATTGACCAGACCCTTGCCGACGGCGCACTGCGGCTTGAGGCAACGCTGTACCTGCAGGAACTGGAAGACGAGATCAACGGCTTTGTGTTTCTCCCCGGCACGTCCCTGGCAACGGCGCAGAATCTCGACAATAGCAGCGAGCGAAAGGGCATTGAGCTGGCGGCCGACTGGCGAATCAGCCAGCAAATCAGCGCCGCCGCCTCATACACCTATACGGATGCCACCGAAGAGGACAGCAATGGACTCAGCGTGGTGGAGCTGCGCCGGCCAGAACACGTCGGAAGTCTGTCATTGAACATGGCATCGCGGAACGACCGACTCCGCGCCACGCTGGTTGCAGACTATGGCGGCACCCGATTCGACCGCTTTTTCCCGCCCTTTCCACTGCCGGCTGAGACCCTGAAGCTGGACAACTACTGGCTGGTAGAGCTGACCGCGCACTATCAGGTAACGCCGAGCGTGACGCTGTACGCACGCGGCACTAACCTGCTCGACGCCGACTACGAGAACGTGGTTGGCTACGGAACCTGGGGACGCGCCGGCTTTGTCGGCATCAAGACAGACTTTGGCTGGTGAGGAGCGCAGTATGAACCGATTCGTTATTCTTCTGGCCTGGATCATTCACTGGCTGCCACACCCCTTCGGCGTATCCAGTATCGGTGCGACTGCCCTGTACGCTGGTGCCTACGGTAAGCGCGGGAGCGCCTGGCTGGTGCCGCTGGCGCCCCTGGCACTGGTGGCGCTGTTTACTGCCACCTACCCCACTGCCGTCATGCTGTGTGTCTTTGCCGGATTCGCACTGGCGACGGCAATCGGTCGACGGTGCCTTGCGCGCCGCCGCTCGCCGGCGCGCTTCGCGGTTGCGTTGGTTGCGGCAGCAGTGGCCTTCTATCTCGTATCCAACCTGGGCGTCTGGCTGGCCGGGTATTATCCCGCTACGTCGGCAGGCCTTCTTGCCTGCTACATTGCCGGGCTTCCCTTCCTTGGACTGTCGCTGATCGCGGACACCGTGTACTCGGCAGTGCTGTTCGGCCTGCATGCGCTGGCAGCAAATCGGGGTACGAGGTCCGTCGCAGCATGAGAATCGTCTCACTGCTTCCCAGCGCAACGGAAATCGTCTGCGCGCTGGGACTGCAGCAACACCTGGTGGGGGTATCGCACGGCTGCAATCATCCACCCGGTGTCGACACGCTGCCGCGCATGACGAGTACCCGGGTGCCCTACAATGCCGACAGCGACGAGATTGATGCCTATGTGCGCAACCACCTGGGCGACAACAGCGCCCTTTATGACCTTGATATGGCAGCGCTGGAAGCCGCGCGACCCGACGTAGTCGTGTCCCAGGCGCTGTGCGATGTCTGCGCGGTGGCAACCGGCGACGTGCGTGACGCCATCCGCTCGCTGCCCGGCGCGCCACAGCTGATCGACCTCACGCCCAACTCGTTGGCAGATGTCTTTGACGACATTTTTCGGGTGGGCGATGCCACCGGCTCGCAGGCCCGCGCCCGAAGCCTTGTAGCTAGCCTGCGCGCCCGACGCGATCAGGTGGCAGAGCGTTCGGAACGCATCGTGAGAGCCGACCGCCCCAGAGTGATGTTCTTCGAGTGGCTGCTGCCGCCCTTCAGCGGCGGCCACTGGAACCCGGAGCTGGTTACTCTCGCCGGTGGTGAGGATCTGCTGGGAAGCCCCGGTGCGCCTTCACGAACGCTGGACTGGCAGACAGTGAGCGACGCTTCACCCGACCTCGCCTTCGTCGCGTGCTGTGGTTTCACGATCGACAGGGCGCTGGCCGATATCGCTGCGCTTGGCGACAACCCGGCGTGGCTGTCGCTGCCAGCGGTGCAGTCACAGCGGCTGTACGTCGCCGACGGCAATGCCTACTTTTCCAGCCCGGGGCCCCGGCTCCTCGACGGACTCGAGCTGATGGCACACGCCCTGCATCCCGCTGTTCACCCGCGCCCGGAGAAAGGCAGCGTCTGGCGGCCCGGCGATCAGTTAGGCCAGTAGACCCAGGTATCTCCTGCCAGAAACCGCTCGGCCAGGGTTTTATCAACGGCAGCAGGCCCCTGCAGCGTGCTGGGGTAGAGCGGCGGACGACGATCGGCGAGGTGCGCATCAAGCAGTGCATGCAGCTGTGCCTCAACCTCCGGGTAGGAGGCACTGACGTCACGCCTCTCCGTGGCATCATCAGCAAGATTGAACAGGCGCGAGAAGGCCGGCCTCTCGCTGCGCTGCAGCTTCCAGTCACCGGCTCTCACCGCCTGATAATAATCACTGTGCCAGAAAATGGCTTCATGCGGCGACGCATCGCTTTCACCGCGTGCCAGAGGGATCAGGTTGCGGCCATCAATCACCCGGTCGGCCGGCAGCTCGGCACCGGCGGCGGCGACCAGACTCGGCATGACATCGATATGTGCGGCCGGCTGTGCGACCTGCTGGCCCGGCGGGATGGTCCCCGGCCAGCGCATGAACAATGGCACCCGCAGCCCGCCCTCGTACAGGGTCAGCTTCCAGCCACGGTAGGGCGCGTTCAGGTCCGAAAGACCGATATAGCCCGGCGCGCCGTTATCACTGGTCAGAACCACCAGCGTCTTCTCATCCAGGCCCTGGGCCTCAAGACTGTCGAGAATGCGCCCGACGCTGCGGTCCAGCGCGCGCACCATGGCCGCATAGACGCGCAGGCGATGCGGCTGGATATCCCCCACCGCCTCGTAATCGGCGCGGGTTGCCTGCAGCGGCGAGTGCGTTCCCCAGTGCGCCAGGTACAGGAAAAAAGGCCGGTCGCGATTGCGCTCTATCAGGCGGACCGCCTCGTCGGTCCAGTAGTCCGTGAGATAGCCGGCGGGCGAGAACCATTCACTGCCGTTGAAACTGTTGGCGTGGCGCATCCGCGCCCACAGAAAACGATCAACGGGGTCAAAATCGAGCCTTGCGTTGACCGCATCCGGATGCGATTCGGGCAGGTAAAGTCCGCTGGCCATCAGCAGGCTGTCGTCAAAGCCCTGGTCATTCGGGTGCGATCCGGGCCCACGACCTAGATGCCATTTGCCGATGTGTGCGGTGTAATAGCCGGCGTCCTGCAGCATTTCTGCGACAGTAATCTCATCCTCTGGCAGTCCCATGTCCTCGAACGCGGGTAGGTCTTCCGCAGCCTCTGCGTTGTACAGGACCGGCGGCAGGCCATTGTTCCCCGTGCCGGTAATAACGCTCAACGCCCTTCCCATGCCAGGCGGCATCGGCGTGAATTCAAAACCCGTCCGGGTCGGATAACGCCCCGTCATGAGCATTGCGCGCGACGGCGCGCAGGTCGCACTGCCGGCATAGGCCTGGGAGAAAGATGCGCCCTCGTGGGCCAGACGGTCAATACTCGGGGTACCTACCCTGCCGTCAGCCACGCCACCGCCAAAAGCCGACAGGTCATTGATCCCGAAATCATCCAGCACGATGAATATAATGTTTGGCGGCGGAACGCCGCCCGGAACCTGCGCGGGTGCCGGGCCGTCCTGCCACTCGATCGCACGATTGGCGGCGACCTGTTCGCCGGCGCTGCGGTAAGCGAGCACGGCCAGAAGCGCTTCCGCCCGGAAAAGCCAGAGTAACGAGGCCGCAAGGAGGAGGAGAAGCGCACCGGCAACCAGCCACTTGTTCATTGCCTGTCACCTCTAAGGGTGGAATCGCTGCCCGGCGTCGGGACATCCGCCGCGGCCACAGGCTCTGCAGCGGCTTTCTCCCGCTCCAGCGCCTGGTCTTCACCGTCTTTTTCGAGTCCTTCCTGATCAACACCCCGCTGCGGCTGGAAGCACAGCTCCACCAGCAGGGGGAAGTGATCGGATCCGAATTCCGGCAGGCGGCGCAGTTCACTGACCGTGAAGTGCTCACTGTGGAAAAGGTGGTCCAGCGGCCAGCGCAGCAGCGTGTAGCCGGCGTGAAACGTATTGAACATGCCGCGCCCTACCCTCGGATCGAGCAGTCCGCTGATCTTGCGGAAAAGACGCGTTGTTGTCGACCAGGCGACATCATTCAGGTCCCCGGTCACCACGACGGGGCCGGTTTCCCCGGCCACCGACTGGGCGACAACCACAAGCTCTGCATCGCGCTGGGTGGACTCCTCGTTCTCGGTCGGGCTCGGCGGCGCGGGGTGCAGAACATGCAGCCGAAGCGTCAGTGAGTCCGGCAGGTGCACAAAGGTATGAATGGAAGGCACGTCATCCTCCACGAGCCAGGCGACCTCGGTGTCGCTCAGCGGCAATCGTGAGTAAAGATGCATGCCGTACAGATTGTCCAGCGGAACCTTGACGCTGTGTGGATAGTCGTCTTCCAGCGTGTCCAGATGCTGCTGCCACCACGCATCCGACTCCAGGGTAATGAGAATATCGGGGTTGTGCTCGCGCACCATGCTGACAAAACGGGGGGCCCCGCGATTCGTCGTCAGGACATTGGCTGTCATGAGACGCAGGCAGGGTTTTGCGCCGTTGGCGTCAAGGACTTCTACCGGCCAGAATCGCGTGTAGGGGATAATCCACCAGGCCTGGAAGGCGACACAGCCCAGACAGACCAGAAGACCGAGAAATATGACAGGTGTCATGCCCTGGAAACCGGCGATCAGAAGACCGGTCGCAAGCAGCGCAAGCGCCAGCCCGGACAACTGCAGGCGGGGAAAGTCCAGCCCGCGGACCCACCAGGCCGTGAGCCGCGAAAGCGGCAGTAGCGTCATCAGCAGAAGAACGACCGTGGCGCCAGACCAGATCCACTGAACCGTCAATGCAAGGACTCCTTCGCTGTGCCGGGGCCACACAGCATACACGATCAGGGTGATGGGGAACGAGCAATCCCATCGCTGGGCAACAGGCGAAAAACACAGGTTTCGGGTGTTGCCCGAGTGGCTACCGAACTACAGTAAGCCTGACAGTATTTGGCACCCCGGATATCGACTATGCCAGCGAGCACACATTATCAACGCGTTGCCTGGGCAATCCGCTACCTGCAGCAGCATCACCAGGAACAGCCCTCGCTCAGCGAACTCGCTGCGGCTGTACACTTGAGCCCCGCGCACTTCCAGCGCATTTTCACCGCCTGGGCAGGTGTCAGCCCGAAAAAGTTTCTGCAGTACCTGACGCTTGAGCACGCACGCTCACTGCTCGCCGAAAATGCAACCGTCGAGGAAGCCGCCAGCGCCTCGGGGCTGTCCGGTACGGGACGATTGCACGATCTGTTCATCACGCTTGACGGCATGACGCCGGGAGAGTTCCGCCGCGGCGGCGCGACACTGCAAATCAGAACGGCAATACATGAGACCCACTTTGGCCGCGTACGCATCGCCTCAACCGCACGCGGTATCTGTTCGCTGAGCTTTGTTGACTACGACAATGAATCAGCGTCGCTGGAGCGTCTCGAGCGCCGATTCCCGAACGCCGCGTTGACCCGCGGCACAGACGCGCATCAGCAGGCCGCACTGCGCTGTTTCGGCGGAACCGGACGAGGGCTTGGCCCGGTGCAGCTTCATCTGCAGGGCAGTCCCTTTCAGCTGAAGGTCTGGGAAAGTCTGCTGCGCATTCCATCCGGCCGTCTCGCCACCTACGCGCAGATTGCCGGGGAACTCGGCAGACCTGGCGCGGCCCGCGCTGTCGGCACCGCCATCGGCAGCAATCCGGTGGCCGTGCTGATCCCCTGCCACCGCGTGATTCGCAGCAGCGGCGCCCTTGGGGGCTACCGCTGGGGGCTGCCACGCAAGGCAGCGCTTATCGGCTGGGAGTCGGCGCAGCGGGCATCACCGGAAGCGTGATGTGGCTGGGATGCTCCTCACTGTAGTGCAGCGTGTTATGTGCCTCGACCCATTCGGTCTCGTCAACGTTGTTGCCCCCGGTATTCAGATTGCGCATGTACTGCGGGAACTTGCTGGACGCGACCTCCACGCGAATCCGGTGGCCGGCCTTGAAGACGTGGCTGGTGGACATGGCCGTGGGCTGCAGCCGGTACACTTCCCCGGACTGCATGAACACCTCGCGATCAAAGCCCTCGCGATAGCGCGCGCGCAGGATCGTGTCGTCCACGTTGTAGGCCGTGCCATCCGGGTGCACGTCGACCAGTTTGACCGTGAAGTCGGTATCCCGCGCATCAGAGGAGACGTACAGGGTCGCTCTGATACTGCCGGTCACCTCAGTGTCCTCCTCGAGAACGTAGCCGGTAAAGACCAGCACGTCGGCACGCGCCTCGATGCCGCGCTGATCGTACACACCACCCGGGGTCAGACCACCGTTGCAGCACACCCCGCCGCCGAGTGAGGGCACCGGGTTCATCGGGTCGTAGGTATAGGTGTCCGACGAGGCCACCGTCGGTGGCGTTCTGGAAAGGCCACCGTCACCGAACACGCTCGCGGCGTTACCGTTACTGCGCAGGTAATAGTCCACAGGCTCGGCGGCGGCAGGCGGCCAGCTATCCGCGCTGCCCCAGGCATTGGCGCCCATCGTGTAGTACTGCACACGGGGAGTGTTCTCGGCAAAGCCGTTATCGCTGCCCTTAAGGTAATGGTCGAAGAAACCATAGACCTGCTCCCAGAGCGGGAAGTGGGCGCGCCCCATGTTCATCTCGCCGACGATCAGGTCCTCGTGCTCGGGAATGCGATAGAAGCCGCAGTGCAGGGTTGGTGCCACGAGTGCGAACTGTCCGTCACGCACCGCGGGGTCGCTCGCGTTTTTGCGCACATGATTGAACAAGGCCAGGTTAGGTCCCTGGGAGACGTCAAACCAGCTGTTCATCCAGAATGCCGGCACGCCGAAATCCGCATCGTCATGGTACAGCCCACCCTCATACCACTCAGGATCATCCGGTTTGCGCATCAGCAGGTCACGCCAGGGTCCGGTGTTGGCACCCGCCTCCTCCAGCCAGTTGCTGGCGGGCAGTGTGGAAACCACCTTCTTCCAGTCAACCTCGGGCATGCTGGCCGCCAGGCTGTACATGCTGCGCAGGCGCTGCAGCTGTTCCTGATCCAGCCCCTCGGGGAAGCGCGGCCGCATGTCCTGCTGCACACTGCGCAGCCAGATCGTAAACAGGGTCTGGTGCACGCCGCCCTTGTACCAGTTGCCCTGCTCGTGGAATTCGCCAACGCGTCCGATGCCGGCACCGGATGCCATGGGTACCATCGCCTTGTGAGCGGGGTGGTCCTCTGCCGCCAGGGCGAGCTGCCACTCGGCGCTGGATGAACAGCCGAACGTCCCCACGCTGCCATCGGACCATTCCTGCCCGGCGATCCAGTCCAGTGAGTCCCAGCCGTCCGAGCGCGGATTTCCCAGCAGCGCCCACTCGCCTTCGGAGTAAAAGCGTCCACGCTCGTTCTGCACGACAAATGCATAGCCGCGATTGACGGCCTCCAGCGCCCAGCCAAGCTGGGTTCCCTCCAGCCTGTTGAAATCGTAGGGTGTCTTGATGAAGATAGTGGGGACCGGCCCCTCGCGATCCTTTGGCAGATAGACGTCCGTTGCCAGACGCACGCCATCGCGCATGGGCACCATGACCATGGTGTCGTCATCGGCAAGGTCCTTGAACTTCGCCTCATCCGCATCATCGGCTGCACGGGTTTGCAGTACAGCGGTTGAAGCCAGCAGAAGGAGCAGGCAGAGGGGTCGATACACAGCGTTGATCATGGGTGTCTGTCCAGAACGAGAGAACCGCAAGAATAGAGTCCCGACGCGCCCGGGTCAAAAACCGCATCGCAACGTGGGCGCTGGCGGGACACTCCGTCATACTCTGGCATTTGACAGACCGATTGCCGAACATGGATCTTTTCAGCGACAGTTACCGCCATCTGGGGAACCTGCTGCCATGCGATGGCACCGTGCATTACCACGGCGCCGTGATGGCGCCACAGACCGCAGACCGCTATTTTGATGCGCTGTTTCGCGACATCGCCTGGGAGCACGACCAGGCGGTGATGTTCGGTGAGCGCATTGTCACGGCACGCAAGGTGGCCTGGTACGCGGAAACACCACTGAGTTACACCTACTCCCGCATTACCCGCACGGCCCTGCCCTGGACTGCGCCACTGCGATCCCTCCTTGCAATCGTCGAGCGCCACACGGGAGAGTCCTTCAACGCCTGCCTGCTCAATCTGTACCACTCCGGCAGCGAGGGCATGGGCTGGCACAGCGACGACGAGCGCGACCTGGTGCGCGGCGGTGCTATCGCCTCGGTCAGCCTTGGTGCCAGGCGCAAGTTTGCCTTCAAGCACCGGCAGAGCAAGGAGACGGTCTCACTGGAGCTCGAGCACGGCAGCCTGCTGGTCATGCGCGGTGAGACACAACGCTATTGGCTGCACCGACTGCCGCCCACGAAAAAGGTTGCCACGCCGAGGGTCAATCTGACATTCCGGCAGATGGCGATGTAGTGTCTCAGAACTGCCGCTCACAAAGGTACGCGCGGTAGCGACCCTCCCCGTCTTCTGCCCGGTCCCGCACCAGGGTATCCGCACCCAGCCCCAGGGCCTGCTTCCTTGCCAGGTCGTCGAGCTCGGTCTGTACCTTCTCCGCGTTACGCGCGACACCCGCCACCTTCCACTTCACCTGGGTGGTGACATTTCCCAGCTGCCTGCAGCTCGCAACCCTGCTCTCCTCGACAATATCCACCGCCCTGGCCTCCTCCGGTATCTTTACCCAGGTACAACCCACCACAAGCGAGGTGATAAACAGTGCATTAACGGAAAGGACGAAACGACAAAACATAACGCATTCTCAACATCAGGAACCCAGCCTGCCAGCTTACTGGCAAACACCGAGGTACTGGAAGACAATGCGCTGTAGTGTTTGACACTGTTTTTGCACAGACGGCATGCATCCCCCGGCCCACCAGAGAAGCGACCCGCCATGACCACACCGCAGATCCTGATCGTCGCCATTCTGCTGACTACCGTGGGCATGTTCCTGTGGGGCAGGTGGCGTCACGATATGGTTGCCCTGGGATCGCTGCTGGCCTGCGTCATCACCGGATTGGTGGACCCCTCAGTGGCCTTCACCGGTTTCGGCCATCCCGCGGTGGTCACCGTCGCCTGCGTACTGGTCCTGAGTCGCGGCCTGCAGACCTCTGGCGCTGTAGACGCTCTCGCTCGCGTCGCGCTACCCGGCGATGCCGGACCACTTCCCAGCCTGGCTGCCATTGTGGCGCTTGGCGCAGTGCTGTCCGGATTCATGAATAATGTGGGTGCCATGGCACTGCTAATGCCCGTCGCGCTGCAGATCGCCAGGCAGCACGAACTGCCGCCGGGAAAGGTCCTGATGCCGCTGGCGTTTGGCACCATTCTAGGGGGCATGACCACCATGATCGGCACACCACCCAACCTGATTGTGTCCGGTTTTCGCGCCGAGTCCGGCGCCGGCAGTTTCGGCATGTTTGACTTCACGCCCGTGGGGCTCACCGTTGCCGTTATCGGTACGCTGTTCGTGGTATTGCTCGGACGCAAGCTGGTTCCCGCCAGAGAACAGCACGCCGCACAGGATTTCGCCACCGGCGCCTACCTGACCGAAGCCCGGGTCCAGGAGGATGGCAAGGCTTCCGGCATGACGCTGAGGGAGGTCGAATCTAAGCTGGATGAGGATGGTGCACAGATTGTCGGACTGGTGCGCAACGATGTACGGCTTGTGGCCCCGCATCCCGGCCGGGAACTGCTCGGCGGCGATATTCTCATTATGGAGGCCGATGTCGAGGCTCTCGCCGACCTGTTGTCGAAGCTCGGGCTGGAGCTCGAAGCCACCGCAACGCGTGACGGCGCAGATGACGACGCGAGTGGCGAAGCCGGGAATGACAGTCAGACGGAACATGCAGCAGCGGTAAATGACACTGCTGTCAGCGAGGACGCATCGGAAGACGCTGACGCCAGCGAGAAGAAACGCGGAAGAGAAGAACTCGTCCTCGGCGAAATTGCGGTGATGCCCCTGTCCCCGCTTGCCGGACGGTCGGCCGCCGACCTGCAGCTCGCGGCTCGCTACAACCTCAGTCTCCTGGCAGTATCTCGGGAAGGCGCCAGTTCGCGCAAGCGACTCCGCCATATGGCGCTGCGTCCGGGCGATCTGCTGTTGATGCAGGGATCGGCGGAATCCATTGCCGAATTCGCTGCCGACAACGGATGCCTGCCGCTGGCGGAGCGCGAGCTGCGCATTCCGGACAAGCGCAAGGCCTGGATCGCCGGTCTGGTCATGGCTGGCGCGGTTGTTGGCGCGGCATTCGGGCTGCTGCCCGCAGCGATTTCCTTTGCCATGGGCGTACTCGCCTCCATGGCGCTTAACACCGTGCCCCCACGCAATGTCTACAACGCGATCGACTGGCCGGTGATCGTACTGCTGGCCGCGCTGATTCCGGTCGCGGAGGCAATGGCGGCAACGGGCACGGCAGATCTTGTCGCAACCTTCCTGCTCACCACACTGGCGCAGGGCAATGCGATTGCCGTGCTTACGCTGATTCTGGTCGTGACGATGTTTCTGTCGGATGTGATGAACAATGCCGCCACTGCCGCCGTGATGTGCCCGATCGCTATCGGTACGGCTTCAGCGCTGGGTGTCAATCCGGATTCCTTCCTCATGGCCGTGGCGATTGGCGCGTCCTGTGCTTTCCTGACGCCAATAGGTCACCAGAACAACACCCTGATTCTCGGACCGGGCGGCTTCACCTTCAATGACTTCTGGCGATTGGGTCTGCCCCTCGAGGCGCTCGTCGTTGTCGTCAGCGTTCCAATGCTGCTGCTGGTATGGCCGCTCTGATTGCGACGCAGTACACCGCAACTTGCAGTCTCTGCACCATCCGCCAGCTATGCACCATCCGCCAGGTCGCCGCGTTCGTACTCCGCAATAACAGCTCTGGCGCTGTCCTCATCGCGGTCTTCGACGGACAGGGTGGCGGAATCGAGAGCCGCCAGCTCGCCGATTCCACCCTGAAGGTAGTGGCCGCCGACGAAGGCCTCAACGCCACGGGACTGCAGGAGGCCGGCGAGGATGTGTGCCTCGACGATATCCTGCGCCCGATAGATGACTTTCATCAATGAAAGCCCGGCTGCACGCTGTTCAGGAAGCCGGCGTCAGCTTGAGCAGTCGGCCCTGGCTGCTGCCGCGCTCATCTTCTAGCACCCAGATGGCTCCGTCGGGACCCTCGGTGACCTTGCGGATGCGCGCGCCCATGTCGTAGCGCTCTACTTCGCGGGCACTCTCGCCATCAAGCTCGATGCGCACGATGGCCTGCCCGGAAAGGCCCGCCGCAAAGGCATTCCCCTGCCAGTCGGCAAACATGTCGCCACCGTACACCATGAGGTCACCCGGTGAGATCACCGGCGTCCAGGTGATCGCGGGCGCGTAGAATTCCGGTCGCGTTTCGTGGTTTGGTATCTCCCGACCGTCGTAATGCTTGCCATTGGAGACAACCGGATAGCCGTAATTCTCACCGCGCTCGATCAAATTGAGCTCATCACCGCCGGCGGGACCCATCTCGATGCCCCAGAGCTGACCCTCGGTGTCAAAGGCGATGCCGAGCGGATTGCGATGACCGAGAGACCAGATCTGGTCATACACACCATTACCGTCGACAAACGCATTATCGTCGCGATAGTTGACGAACGGGTTGTCGTCGGGAACCGAGCCGTCATCCTGCAGACGCAATATCTTGCCCAGGTTGGACTGCATGTCCTGCGCCGGCGTAAATTTTTGCCGATCACCGGAAGAGATCCAGAGATAGCCCTCGTCGTCAAACAGCAGCCGGTGCGAGTAGTGACCGCGACCGAGCACCTTCGGATACTGGCGCCAGATGACCTCCATATTCTCGAACTGCGGACTGCGACCGCCTTCGACGAGCCTGCCGCGGGCGACGGCTGCGCCGCGGACGCCGCCATCACCGGATTCCGCGTAACTGATATAAATCATGCCGTTATCGGCAAAATCCGGATGCAGCGCCACATCACCCAGGCCACCCTGGCCGCCGTAGTCCACGTCGGGCAGGCCGACCACCGGAGGATGCTTGTCACCGTCCTGCGTGACGATGATCAGGTTGCCTTTCTTTTCCGTAACCAGCATGCGCCCGTCGGGCATGAAGGCCATCGACCAGGGCTCATCGAAACTCGTGATTTCCTCGATCGCGAACGGCAGGTCGCTCTGGGCCGACACTGTCGCGGCAAGGAACATTCCCAGCATGGGGGCGAAAGCCTGTCTGATCATGCAACACCTCTTGCGTGGTTGATGAATGGACGTCGAGTATATCAGGAACCGTTGCGTGAAACTTCCCGGGACACATATCGCAATCTGGCGCCGCCACCTGGACTGCGCCGATGGCAAAACGCCCGTCAGCGCTTCTCGCGATTCAACCAGGGGGCCGGGGCTACCCAGCTCTCAATCCACGGAATCACACGCGCTGCCGGCATGGGACGGGCGATGCCGTAGCCCTGAGCGGCATCGCAGCCAAGGTCAAGCAGACACTCACCGTGCGCGATAGTTTCAACCCCCTCGGCGATAACCTCCCGGTCGAATACCTGCGCCAGGCTGAGAATGCCGCGCAGGATCGCCATGTCATCTGCATCACTCAGCATATCGCGCACGAAGCTCTGATCAATCTTCAGTGTATTGGCCGGCAGCCTTTTCAGGTAAGTCAACGAGGAATAGCCCACTCCGAAATCATCCAGCGCAAAGCGCACACCCAGTTCGCGACACTGGCGGATCAGGCCGATCACAGAACCGATATCATCGAGCGCACTGCTCTCGAGAATTTCGATTTCCAGTAGCTCGCCTGCACCGGCCGGCCATTGCGCCAGCCGACTTTTCAATATATCGAAAAACTGGCCCTGCTGCAGCGTCATGGCGCTGAGATTGATGCTGACGCACAGCGCGTGTCCGCCATCCGCCTGCCAGCGATGGGTCTGCATGAGTGCCTCACCGAGGACCCAGGCATCCAGGGCGGTGGACAGCGGATGATTCTGGATGACCGTGAGAAACTCCGCGGGCCGCAGCAGGCCCCGCTCAGGATGCTGCCACCGTACCAGCGCCTCAAGACCCATGATCCTGCCCGTGCGCATGTTCACCTTCGGCTGGTAGTACAGCACGAACTCCTCGTTCTCCAGCGCTTTTTCAATGCGGGCAATGCGCTCATGGTGGCCGACAATGGCCTCATGGTGTTTGGTATCGAACAGCATGTAGCGGTTCTTGCCCGACAGCTTGGCCTGGTACATGGCCTGATCAGCCTGGCGCAACAGCTGATCGGCATCCTGAGGGTCATTCTGGGGATACAGCGTTACCCCCAGGCTTGCCGAGACATGCAGAGAGTGCGATTCGAGATCAACCGGCATTGCCGCCGAGTGCAGCATCCGCCGCAACGCCGTGTGCAGGGCCGTGTCCGTATCCACGCTCGAAAGAACGGCGACAAACTCGTCGCCTCCCAGCCGTGCCAATGTGTCTTCAGAGCGCAATGTCTCCTTCATGTTTCGGGCAACCTTCGCCAGAAGCCGATCACCAACATCGTGTCCATACTGATCGTTGATCGCCTTGAAGCCGTCCAGATCGAGATAGGCAATGGCGATCCGGGAATCACGCCTTCGGGATCTGGCCATGGCCTGCTTGAGCTCGCGGGCGAGCAGTATCCGGTTGGGCAACTGGGTCACGACGTCGTAATGCGCGATACGCTCCAACTGCTCCTGATGGTGCATCTGATCGGTGATATCCGTGGCTAGAGCCACGTAGTGCAGCACTTTCCCGCGCCGGTCGCGAACACGGCTGATGGTCAGGTTGGTGGCGAACAGTTCACCGTTCTTTTTGCGATGCCAGACCTCGCCGCTCCAGTGACCAACATCGAGAAGCCGCTGCCAGAGGTGACGGTAGAATCCCCTGGGATGACGACCGGACCTCAGCAACCGTGGGTTCGAACCAATCAGCTCCTCACGCGAATAGCCGCTCATCGCGCATAAGGCATCATTTACCTGAATAGTCGTCCCATCAGGGTCGGTAATGGAAATGCCTTCATTGGCGTGGGTGAAAACCGTGGCCAGCTGCTCCAGCTCCATATTCGCCCGAGTGAGTTCATCCGTGCGCTGTTTGAGGGCTCGCTCCGCAGACTTGCGGGCGCTGATATCGCGCACCGTGCCCTGTACCACCGTCTCGCCAGACCACTCGGCACGGTTGAGCAGCACGCTGCAATCAAGCAGATAACCGTCCCGATGGCGGTGCTGCCATTCAAAGAAATGGGTTCCGTTCTGCAGGGCAATTTTCAGATGCGCCGCCGCGGCTTCAACCGAGTTGCGTCCGTCAGGCTGGGTTGGCGGTGACAGCCTGCCGATACTGAATTCCTCAAGCAGGTCATGGTCGTCGTAGCCGAACAGCTGCCGCGTCGCCGCATTGCAGGTCACCAGCTTCCAGTGCGGCGGCTGAACAATAATCAGCGCGTCCCGGGAGTTGTCAAACAGCCGTCGGTAGCGCTGATCACTCTCACGCAGCGCCTCTTCAGCAAGCTTGCGCTCCGTGATATCCAGCGCAATCTCCATGCGGACGAAGCGGCCATCTTCCCAGGGGATGGCCTGGTCGGAAATGTGAAACCAGCGCTGCAGTGCCGGGTTGTAGTGCTCCCACGTCACTGGCTTGCCGGGTCTGCCATGCGCGTCAAGCAGCAGAGGGTTGGTACAGAAATCACAGGGGCCGTCGGTCTTGCCCTGAATGACACGCCAGCAGGTCTTGCCAACCACATCCCCCAGCAGCTCACGAAAGTAACGATTGACAAACAATACCTCGTGAGTATCGATATCAGCGACGTAGACAGCTGCCTGCGTGCCGTCGAGCATGTTCAGAAACCGCTGATTGACCAGCGTGAGGTAATCCCGCGTCTGGCCCAGCTCATCAACCGTCTGCTTGCGCTGCTCGATGCTGACCAGCAGATGGGTAAACAGCACCAGAAGATCGTACTCACCCGCGGTAAATTGCCGTTCATGTCTGACAGAGTCGAAGCCGACAAAGCCGAGACAATCCTCACCATTCATCAATGGCGCCGTGAGCAGACTTTTGATGCCCTGCGGCTCCAGGATATCGCGTAGCCGGCCTGGCGCCAGCTGCTCGACATCGGATACCAGCAGAGGCTTGCCAGCCCTGTGTGCATCCGACCAGTCCGAGAGATCCCCGATGGGAACCGTCAGCAGCTGGTCGATGACAGGCTCAATACCGTGCGCGCACCATTCATGGGTATTAGAGCCGGTATTCCGGTCGAAATCGTATTTGAAAACATAGGCCCTGTCGGCCTCGAAGAACGACGCCATTCTGCCCAGGGCCTGCTGTGTGGCGTGTTCGACGCGCTCGATCGGCAGATTGATGAACGACATGCACAGATTCAGCATAAGCTGGTGATATTGCGCTATCCGTGTCGCATTCTTTGCCGTCGCATCGTTCAGAAACTGGCGATCGTTCATCAAGGCACCCGGGAGGTCATGCACGGTAGCCGCGCGTTCACAAAGCTTAACAACGACACGCAAGCTCAACTGTCCAGCCACAGATAGTATTGTCTCGCGATTCACGCTGGCAAGTAATGATCGATCCCGTCCAAAACCCTGCCTCCCGCCCCTGCCGATGCGCCGGGCCATGGGCGGAATCGGCCTGTCATGCCGCCTGCTGCCCGCGATGAAAGCGGCTCGTCTTATGCTGCGGGGTATTATACGGTGGAATCAATGTCATCCCCGAAACGTCGCCAGACTGTGTGCGCCGGCAAGGTCACAAGGAGAAAACAATGTCCACATTCCGCCAACTCGCGGTTTTCGCCACCCTCGTCACCAGCCTGTCAGCCAAGGCTGCTGACGGCCTGATCGCCATGGAAAGCCCGCGCAACCCCGAACAGACAATGGACAGACTGGAAACCGTGGTCAGGGAGCGTGGCCTGAATGTGTTCGCGCGCATTGATCACGCCGCGGGCGCCGCCACAGTCGGCAAATCCCTGCGTCCTACCGAGGTGCTGATTTTCGGGAACCCGCAGGGCGGCACGCCCTTCATGGAATGCGCCCAGTCGGTGGGAATCGACCTGCCATTGAAGGCCCTGGTCTGGGAGGATGCCGAATCCCGGACCTGGATCGGCTATAACGACCCGGACTACCTTGCCGCGCGGCATGGGATTGAGGATTGTGGCGTCGTGCCGAATC
Organism: Chromatocurvus halotolerans; assembly: GCF_004340525.1. Classification (GTDB taxonomy): domain Bacteria; phylum Pseudomonadota; class Gammaproteobacteria; order Pseudomonadales; family Halieaceae; genus Chromatocurvus; species Chromatocurvus halotolerans. The sequence goes on from NZ_SLWX01000001.1 coordinate 26,255, forward strand.
TGCGGGATGCCCTCAAGAGCATACTGTCAAAGGCAGTGGCGGACTGAGCGCGAGACGTTTGCGCGGGGACGCGATGGCCTTGCTAAGAATTTGTCTGGAGCTTGTCTAGCAGCAGTTGCAGGGCTTCCACGCTTTCCTTGTCCTGCGTGGTTTCCAGAGCATCCTGCAATACCTCTTGAATATCCTCACTCTCGACGAGTTCCATATCCCAGGTTGGGAAAACGCGTTCGCGAATTTCTTCACTGGTGCTTAGCACCACCATAGAATCATGCCGATGGTCCGACTCAATCAACTTCATGAGACCCAGAACTTCTTCCTTGGGGCCCTCAATCCACTGAAAAAAAACTTCACTCCCAAACACCAGAATCCCGGTGATTCCGAGTGCTGGATTACGACGCCTTGCAGTCGCCACAATCGTGTCGACATCGGCGCTTTCGACTCCCGAACTCGCTCGACTGCAGTAGACGATATTAAAGAGCAGCCGCTCTTCAAAAGCGCCGCCGGGCTCATCGAACTGCATGTTTGGCGATACGTTACTCATAGCGAAACATTAACCTGTAACATGGCGGAACATTAACCTATAACGCCGGAAGCGTATAGGACAGTTTCAACAAATACGCAGAGAAACGCTGCAAATGTCCTGGGCGCCACCTCGGTGTATCGGTCCCTACCCGGCGTCGTCTTGCGGGGTGAGCGGCGAATCGACATGGGGCAGGCTCTGAGCTCGCGCCCGGGCGTTCAGCGGCGCGAGATATTCCTCGTCGATGCCCTGAAGCGCCTGGCGAAGTGTCTTCCATTGCAGCCCGAGATCCTCCAGTCGCTGCCTGGCACCCATGGTCACCGGCGCGCCGCCATCCTCCACGACATCCAGCAGATGGCGGAGCTGACCATCAAGCTGCATGACCCAGGCATCCTCGTCCTCGAAGGTTTCATGGCGCAGCTCTGTAATCTGCGGTTCCCAGCGACCAATGGCCGCAACAGCAGCTTCGCCGATTTCCGCCATCGTTGAATCATCGTGCGTGGCAAGCAGTGTCTGCACCTGCCCGCGCGCCGTGCGCGCACCCTGCAGCGCGTCGATGACCTCTTGCAGCGTAGCGGCGATACGCTCCTGCACCGCAATCCAGTCCGCCAGTTCGGCGCTGCTCGCGCTGGAACGGGGATCGGCCAGAATTTCTACCGCTGTGCTTGCCGATGCCTCCCCGGCTGTCACGCGAACCGTATAGCGCCCCGGCGCTACTGGTGGGCCGCCGTAGCCCTCGAACAGGTTGTGGTCATCGATGCAGCGAACATCGTCCCGGTGCAGGTCCCAGTCCCAGCGCTGCAGACCCGCTGCCGTCACCGGATAGTCGATGGTAAGGGGTTTGCGCGGGTCCATATTTTCCAGGCGGCAGCGATCCTGCTCGGACTCGCTACTTTCATAGCGGCGCAGCACGTCACCGGCACCGTCGAGCACCTCGATGGTCAATGACGACGCTTCCGGCAGTTCCTCAGCGAGGTAATAATAGATGGGCAGACCCGGCTTAGGGTTCGCACCCTCGAACTTCACACTGCGGCTGCTTGGCCTGCCCATGGGCAGCGCCGGTGGCGTGTAGACGTGCACGGGCGCCGCGGCGTCGGCCGCGGCCGCCTGGCGCACCACGAACAGGTCGTCAAGAACCCAGAAGGCCCGACCCTGCGTGGCGACGGCCAGCGCATCCTCGCGCACGCGCAGGTCCGTGATCGGCACGGCCGGCAGGTTCAGGTCAAGGGGATGCCATTCGGCGCCATCATTCCAGGACACAAACAGACCCTTCTCGGTGCCCGCATAAAGCAGCCCCGGCACCATTGGGTCTTCGCGGACGACGCGCGCGAAGGCGCCATCCGGTATGTTGCTCTCGAGGCGCTGCCAGCTTTTGCCGTGATTTGTCGTCCTGTAGATGTAGGGCGCGAAATCATTCAGCTTGTAGCCGGTGACCGCCACATAGGCCGTACCCTCGGCGTGGGGCGACAGTTCAATGGCGTTGATCATGGCCTCGCCGGCATGCGGTGGCGAGATGTCCTGCCAGTTCCGGCCGCCGTCGCGGGTCAGGTGCAGCAGGCCATCGTCGGCCCCAACCCAGATTGTGCCTTGCGCGTTCGCCGACTCAACGATGGTGAAAATCGTGTGGTAGAACTCCGCGCCGACGTTCTCCGGCGTCAGCGGCCCGCCGTTGCGACCCAGGTGCTCGGGGTTGTTGCGGGTCAGGTCCGGGCTGACCCGCTCCCAGCTCATGCCCCGGTCAGTGCTCTTCAGCAGATACTGGGTGCCATAGTAGATCACCGAATGATCGTGCGGTGAGGTGATGACCGGCGCGTTCCAGTTTGTGCGGTACTTGAGATCTTTCGCATCCTTGCCGTAGACGCGCTCCGGGTAGGGCACGATGTAGCGCTTCTCCCGGTTGGTCTCGTTGAACTCCGTGAGCGTGCCGTTGATCGTGGTGGCATAGATCAGCGTGGGGTCCTGGGGGTCGAAGGCGATGTGCGCACTTTCACCGCCGCCGACAGCGTGATAGTCGTCGCGACCAATGGCGCCATCCCAGGACCAGGCGGCAATCGAGACCGTCGAGTTGTCCTGCTGCCCGCCGTATAGTCGCCAGGGTGTCTGCTCGTCGGTAACGAGTCGATAGAATTGCGCGGTCGGCTGGTTCTCGATGCTGGACCAGGTCTCGCCGCCGTCGAAGGTGACTGTGGCGCCGCCGTCGTTGCCGTTGATCATGTTGCGGCTGTCGTCGGGATTGATCCAGTGGTCGTGGTGATCGCTGTGGGGCGTGTCCACCTTGCTGAAGGTCCTGCCACCGTCAATGGACTTCATGAGCGGCACGTTGAGCACCCAGACCGTATCCGGGTCGCTGGGGTCAGCGGTGAGGTGGATATAGTACCAGGCGCGCGTGTGCAGGACGCGGTGCGGGTTGATGTGCTGCCAGGTCTCGCCATAGTCGTCGCTGCGCCAGAGCCCCCCCTCGCCCGGCTCCGCCTCGATGACGGCATAAATGCGCGAAGGCTGGCTGGCCGAGACGTCGAGGCCGACCTTGCCGATCAGACCAGGCAGTCCGCCCTCCAGCTGTGCCCAGCTGTCGCCACCATCGGTGGATTTGTAGATGCCGCCGCCCTCGCCGCCGGACTTGATGTACCAGGGCTTGCGGCCGTGGTGCCAGAGACCGGCGTAGAGGATGCGCGGATTGGTCGGGTCGAGGGACAGGTCCGTGGCACCGGTGTCGCCATTTACCTTGAGCACGTGCTCCCAGCTCTCGCCACCGTCGCGCGTGCGGAAGACACCGCGCTCTTCATTCGGAGCCCATATCTGGCCCTGGACGGCCACCCAGGCCGTGTCCGGATCCGTCGGGTGTACTTCTATCTTCGCGATCTGCCCGGCTTTTGGCAGCCCCATGAAGGTGAAGGTACGGCCGGCATCCGTGGATTTCCACAGTCCCTCGCCCTGCGCGGTGGTGACGCCGCGGATCGGTGCCTCGCCGCTGCCGACATAAATGACATTGGGATCCGAAGGTGCCACCGCGATGGCGCCGATGGTGCCTACGGGGATCTGTTCATCAGAGATGTTGTCCCAGGAAACGCCCGCGTTATCTGTTTTCCAGACGCCCCCACCGGCCGCGCCCATGTAGTAGCGCTGCGGGTTGCCTGGCACGCCGGTGACCGCGGTTACCCGGCCACCGCGCCAGGGTCCGATCAACCGATACTCGAGCCCGTCGAGCAGCGCCGGCTCAACCGCTCTTGCGGGCAGGGTCGGAAGCGCCACCAGAACAGGGAGGACAGACAGCAAACAGGCATGAAGAAAACGACAGCGCATGAAGGAACTCCGGCAGACAGGCGCCCCGAGGAGTCGGGAAAGCGAGAAAACTACCGCCTGCCGGGGCCGGACGCAAGCGCTGGCGCCATGATTGTCAGCCCAGGATGCTCAATGCAGGGGTCACCGAGCCGGCTAATTCTGCATCGGAATCCCCTCCTCCCAGCGGAACCCGACGCCACCGCCCTGCCAGACACCCTCGCCGAGGGGGCTTGGCCCCTGTATGTCGAGTTGCAGCGGCAGACCAAAGCCCGGTGCCAGCGCCTGAACGCCGCGGACGGTGCTGCGATGCATGATCCGCAGACCCTGCTCCCCGGGCGGCAGATGGGCCTCGGGAGATGCGCGGTGCGCGACGGCAAGGTTGTCGATGAAGATGCAGTCGTTCTCCGCATACTCATAGTAAATGGCGTAGCCCTGCTCGAGGCCTGCATTGAGCAGGGCATTGTAGTCGCGGCAGAGCTGTCCGAGCTCGGATGCATCCAGCAGCCGGAAGCCATCGCCATCGCCACATTTTTCAATCACGGCGCCCGTCATGCCGAGGTGCAGCCACACACACAGGCGCCCGGAGACGGGATGCCTGTGCACCAGCGGATGCACCACCCCCGAGGCCGAGTTCACCGAGGAAAGGCGTTGCCAGTAGTCCCGCTTCGCCGGCGGTAAGGCCTCATACGCGGCAGCCTGATGCGCAAAAAAGGTGCCACCGCCATTTTCTGCGGGACGAATGATGTGGTAGCCCGCATGGGAAAACGTGTGTGTATTAAAGCTGCCGTCGTTATGCCACTGTGGCCCGACACCCGGTATGCCGTGCCGGGGATCGTTCGACAGCCGGAAAATGTGTCCGTTGCCTCCGGGTGTCGCCGGATGCACTCCATGCGTGCTGTGCAGCGCCCTGCCACCCCACCAGCAACTTGCGCGAAGGAAATCACTGACCTCCAGCGCTTTGGTACTTCTGAAGGCGATAAACCCGCGATTGGCCATTTCCGCTTCCAGCGCACTGACAAGGTCGCTCGACGGCTCTTCCGCGACGGAAAGGTCGATACCCTGTACCGAGGCTCCGACAGGGTCCAGCGGGCGGATATGCCCCCCATGCTGTTCGATGGTGGCGATGTGTGACGGGTGAAGGGGCGGGAGTCTGGATGATCGGTTCTGCATCGGTGATCTCCTCTCGCTTGTGCAAAATCTGTGGTTCGCCGGTCATGCAGGCTCTCCCGGACCGGACGTTGCCATGACGGGCCGGGCTCACCGCTCGACCACACCTACCCTGGCCTCCCGGGGATGAACTGGCAACCGCCATGCCAGCAGGGTAGGGAAACGCCGGCGGATTGTACAAACCCGGCGCACTCCCCTGGCTGAGCTGTGAGAGAATGTCGCTATAGCCCCGCACAGGCACAGCTGCCGTATGTCACCCTGGAGAATCGCCATGCAAGGACCACATATCACCCGAATGGCCGCGAGCGCCCTGCTCACTGTGGCGCTGGCCGCCTGTACCACCTACGACCCCTACACCCGCGATGCACAGACCAGCAAGGCGACCACCGGCGCGGTTATCGGGGGTATTGCCGGCGCCGTTGTCGGTATTGCCGCCAGTGACGGCTCCAAGGAGCGCCGCAAGCGAGCCTTGATCGGTGCCGGCGTGGGTGCACTTGCTGGCGGCTCGGTCGGCTACTACATGGATCAGCAGGAAGCGAGGCTGCGCCGCCAGCTGGAGGGCACTGGCGTGAGTGTCACGCGCCACGGCGACAACATCACGTTGAACATGCCGAACAACATTACCTTTGCCAGCGATCAGTCCACTCTGAAGCCAGAATTCCCCCCAGTGCTAGATTCCGTGGGTATGGTGCTGCAGGAGTTCGAAAAGACCCTGATTGAAGTTGCCGGACATACGGACAGCACCGGGAACGAGAACTACAATCAGCGACTCTCGGAGCAGCGTGCCACTGCGGTCTCTCAATACCTGCGCGGTCAGGGCATCATGGAGCAGCGCATCATCAGCCGCGGCTACGGAGAGGGATACCCCGTCGCCAGCAACGGCACTGCGGAAGGCCGGGCACTGAACCGACGGGTCGAGCTGACGTTGGTGCCGCTGACGGAGAGCGGGGCTTGATTGCCCGCGATCACTGCCGGGAGTTGAAGTATGCTGACAGCGTTTGTCATTGAGGAAGGAAACCTCGCTCGTCTGGACGATCTCGGCGACGTAGCACGGGAAGCCCGGATCCTCTGGCTCGATCTGTGTGAATCATCAACCGAGGAAAGACGGCAGGCTGAGGGTCTTGGCCCACAGCGGCTGCCGCAGGCGGAGGAGTTTGAGGAAATCGAGGCCAGCTCACGATCCTATGTCGATACCCATGGTCTCCACCTTTCCTCCCTGTTCTTGCGACGCAGCGAAGGACGCCTTGAGACCGTCAATGCTGCCCTCGTGCTCAGTGCCGATCGCCTGGTGACGGTGCATGAGCGCGAGGTGCCGGCGATCAGATTGCTGCGGATGCGCGCTCGCCTCATGCACGGGATTGCGGATCCGCTGGATCTGGTCCACCAGTTGTTCGAAATCAAGCTGGATGACCTTGCAGATACGCTGGAAGAGACGCACCAGGCGCTTGACGCGATCGGCATGGAATCGCTGCACAAAACCGAAAGTGATGAGCTGGGTCAACTCGTTGCGCGGCTGACCCGCTTCGAACACTTTAACAGCAAGGTACGCCTCTGCCTGCTCGATTCGCAGCGTGATCTCGCCTTTCTCAGTCGTCATGGCAGACTCACCGATGAGCAGCAGAAGCAGCACGACATGCTGCAGCTGGACACGGAATCACTACTGCCACACTGTGATTTTCTGTTCGAGAAAGTCGGCTTCCTGCTGCAGGCCGCCCATGGAGCCATAAACATCCAGCAAAATCAGACCATCAAGTTCCTGTCGGTGGTCGCCGTGGTGTTCATGCCACCCACACTTATTGCCAGCGTCTATGGAATGAACTTCGAGGACATGCCCGAACTCAGCCAGCCGTTCGGCTACCCGCTGGTCCTGGCCTTCATGGTCGTCTCCGCCATCGCCCCTTACGCCTGGTTCCGGCGTCAGGGCTGGCTGTAGCCAGTCCCCAGGTAGCCAGTGTGTCGCGATACCCGGCACACCCACAGAGCCGCAATGGCATACCCCAGAACCAGCAACCAGAGTCCCAGCCAGCTCCCGCGGATCTCCGCCAGTCCCGCGCCCATCTGGTACACGCGGACAAACACATCAATGCTGCCGGTCGATGGCAGCAACCTGCCAAGCCAGACCAGCCAGCCCGGCATCGCTTCCGCTGGCCAGGCAAACCCGGCCAGAAACAGCGCGGGGACGCTGACCAGCATCATCACCTGCAGCGCGGTTTCACGACTGGCAAACAGGCAGCCCAGCAACAGCCCGAGCAGGGTCACTGCGATGAAACCCGGCAGCACCGCGACCAGAGCGAGGCCTGCGGAGCCAAGATGCGGGAAACCGAAGAGCTCATACACGATGAGCAGATAAAATCCGAACAGCAGGCACTGCAGCGCCAGATAAACGCACACCTGTGCCGCCATGACCAGCGGAGCAAAATACACGACCCCCTGCTCTCGCCGCCCCACCTGCACCATGCAGATACCGATCAGGAAGGTCTGCTGCAGGATCAGAATGAGCACCGCCGGCACCACGTAATTGGCATACCCTCCGTCGGGGTTGTAGAGCTCCTGCAGGTCGACCGTGACCGGCATGGCCAGTGCCGCTGATGCCTGCGGCGAACGTTGATCGCGCGCCAGGAGACGTTGCTCGACGATATCGCGACTGAAAGCCAGACTTGCGCTGGCCGCGGCGTTTGCCACCTGCGAGTAGAGGACAATGTAGGCTGCGTTGGCGAACACGCCGATATGTGCCGGTTCACCGCGCAGCACACGTCGACCGAAATCATGGGGGATTTCGATGTAACCGGCCAGCGCCTTGCGCCGGACTGCATCCTGTACCTGCAAAATATCCGGGCTGTTTCGCGTGACCTCAACCTGTTCCGTCGCGTTGATCCAGCGCACGAGCTCCCGTGAGATGGCACTGCCATCGTGATCGACCACCGCCACGGGCAGACCCGTGGCAACCTGAGCCTGGTAGGGCAAGGGATAGAACAGCGCATAAAAAATACTGCCACCGATCATTACCAGCACCACCGCGCGATCAGTGAATATCGCCCGCAACTCGCCCCGCGCTGCCTGCAGGAAGCGGCTCACACCTGCCCCCAACTCGCTGGATCCGTGAACCAGCGTCGCCAGCGGCGCAGCGTCAACAGCGGCAGCAGCGCGCACAGGAATAAGGCGCCGAGAGAAGCCCACGCCGCTGCGCTTGGCGCCGCCATGAGTACCTGTGCTGCCTGTAGGTGAAGAAAGTGCCCCAGCGGCAGTGCCTGCGCCCAGAGCGCTGCGAAACCGTCCATGGCCGATGTCGGAAAGGTCATGCCGGAATACGCAAACGCCGGGCTGACCAGAACGCTGGCAACGCTGGTCGCCAGGCGCAGATTGCCGAAAAGGCCGAGCAGAAAAGCCCCGAGCCCGAAACTGGCGAGGACCAGACCGAGCCAGCCCAGCAGCCAGACACCCTGGCTGCCCTGGAACTCAATACCGAGCAGTCGCAGCATCGCCGCCAACACCAGCAGGCCGAATGCGAAGAACCAGATCATGTAGGGCAACAGCTTGCCCAGTAGCGCTGCCGCAAAGCCACCGCCCGCAGCAGCAAACCAGGCGCCGGCAGAGCCATTGCGGAGCTCCCGACCGGTAACGTCAATCGCCAGAACCACCATCAACACGTGAAGGACCGCAACCGCCAGTGGCAGGGCAAGAAAGCGACCGAACTCCAGCCCCGGATTGAACAGCGCATGGCTCTCGACCAGCACCCCTGGCGACACGCCCCGGGCAACGCCGAGTCCGATTGCCACCGTGGTGACCGCGGTGCGCACCTCACGCAGCACCAGATTACCCGCAGTGAGCGTCTGCCGGTTGTAATACAGCTGCAGCTGGGGCTGCTCGCCGCGTATCGCGGCGCGCATGAACTCCCGCGGCACGACGATGACTGCATAGACACTGCCCTCGCGAATCCGGGTCGCCGCAGCGGCCAGATCGGGCAGATCAACAACAAGACTCATGCCGGGGGTGCTGTCGAGGGCCCGCAGCAGGCGGCGTGACGCGGCACTCTGATCGAAGTCAACAGCGGCGACGGGCAGCCGGTCGGGCACCTGCTCGCGGAAGATCAACAGCAGCAGACCAGGCAGGATCACCGGCAGCAACAGGGTGAACCACCACAGTCGGGGCGTTGCCGCGAAGCGCGCCCATTCGCGCGCCAGCAGGCGACTCACCCCTCGGCCTTGAGATTGCGCTCGTCCACCAGCACGCTCATCCCGGGACGCAGGTCCGGTACCTCCTCCACGGGCCGCGCGCGCACTTCAAAGGTGCGCAGGTCAAAGCCTCCCAGGTCGCGTGAAGAACGCCAGGTCGCGAAGTCAGCCATGGGAGCAATGTAATGCACCTCGAACTCGACGCTACGCATTCCCAGCGCCGGCAGTTGACCGCTGAAGCGGCGACCGGGACGAATTCCGGGCATCAGGTCTTCCCGGAGACTCAGCGTTACCCAGGGCCGGTCGGTGCGGGTAATGATCAGCAGGGGAAAACCGGGACCTACCACCTCCCCCGGCTCGACCACCCGGGTTGTAATTTCTCCGGCGACGGGCGCGAACTGCTGCGCCTCGGCCAGAGCACTCTGCACTTCATTCAGGCCGCTCCGGGCCTGCTGCAGCTGGGCCTCGGCGGCGCGCAGTTCCTGGGGACGCACGGCCGACCGGGCGATTTCATAGGCCTCGCGCGCGGCATCTGCCTGCGATTGCGCCGACTTCGCCTGAGCCACCGCCTCGTCCCGCCGCTGGGTCGGCACCACGCCATCGGCGTGCAGGCTTTCGATACGGATGCGCGTTTCCACCGCCAGGTCGGCCTGACTTACCGCCGCCTGCCACTGCGCACGCGCGGCGCGAATCTGCTCATCACGGGCGCCGATGCGCGCCATGTCGACCCTTGCCCCGGCCGCATCGACCTGAGCCTCTACCTGCCCCGCGCGCGCTTCGGCTTCGGGCATGAGCAGCCGCGCGAGAAGATCACCCTCGCTCACCCGATCGCCCTCATCAACCTCGATGGAGGCCACCCGGCCGCCGATCTTCGCTGACACCCGGACACTGTCGGCTTCGATCTGGCCCTGCAGAAACGTGGGGCCGGGACGCGTCAGCCAGAGGAGAAGCCCGCCCAGACAGGCGAGGACAATCAAGAACACCAGCACCCAACCGATGATTCGAAGCCAGCGTCGGGACGTTCGGGATTCAGTCATCAGCCAGTTGCTCGATCAGGTCTACCAGTTGTTCTCCGCGCCCGGCCGCCGTATACAGCGCAGCGGCGGCTACCCAGGCGTCGCGGCGCGCCGCCAGCTCACCCAGCGCCACCCGCGAGCGCGCCAGTTCGGCCTCGATCACATCCATGGATGTCGCAAACCCCTCCTCGAACGCGCGCTGCTGGGCGCGCAGGCTTTCATCCGTCAGTTCGGCGGTTGCCGACAGCGTCCGGTGGCGGGCCAGTGCCCCGTTCAGCCGATCAATCTGTTGGTCTACCAGAAGCGCCACGTCGCGGCGGCCGGCCTGCAGTCGCCGGTCGACCTCACTCACCCGCGCTTCCGCCCTCGTGGTTCGTGCCCGGCGCTGGCCGCCATCGAACAGGGTCCAGCTGGCCTGTACGCCGACCACCCACTCGGGATCCACCAGCGTCAGGTCTTCGGTATAGAGCTCCCGCGAACCAAACAGCGACACTACCGGGAGGGATTCACCGCGCGCGGCGCGGACGCCCGCCCGAGCCTGCTCCAGGCGCTGCGCTGCCTCGCGCAGCGCCGGATTGGCATCCTCCGCCGCCGCCTTCCAGACATCGCGCTCTACCGATGGCGGTGGGGCCGGGATGGGCGTCGCCGTGGTTACCGGCCGATCGCTGGCCAGCAGCGCCGCCAGTGCCGCCCGGGACAGCGCCAGCTGTTCCTGCGCCACGAGGAGTTCATTTTCCGCCTCGGCCAGAGCGACACTGGCCCGCAGGCGCTCGACCCTTGCAATCTGCCCCTCGGCCTCAAGACGGCGTGCATTGAACTCGTGGCGACGCAGACTCTCCGCGCTGCGTTTGCGCACCTCCAGTGACTCACTGGCCAGCGCCTGTCCGAAGAACCGATCCACCAGCGATACCTCAAGCTCCGCGCTCTGGCGGTCCACCGCCGCCTCGCTCGCCGCCAGACCATGGCGCGCCGCGTCCCTGCCCGCCTCGATGCGTCCACCCAGGTACACAGGCTGCAGGGCCCGAAGCGACAGATTGACAAAATTGCGATCCTGTATCCGGTATTCGCGCGGCAGTATGCCCCCCGGCACATCGACGCCCAGCTGCTGAAACCCGACGGAAATGGCGTCGACCACTCCACCCACATCTGCCTCGAGCGGCGCGTTCAAGTGGCTGTAGCGACTCTTGAGCTCAATCGTCGGCAAGCCCCGGGCATCGGCCTCGGCGCGCTCTGCACGGCTCTGATCCACCGCCGCACGAGAGGCCTGCAGCGTCTCGTTGACGCTGACGAGGCGCTGCAGCGCAGCACGAAAATCCAGCGACCGGGTGCCGGGCTCGCTTCCCTGGGCGACCCCGGCACAAACCAGCGCCAACCCGACGAACGCACTTCGCAACACGGCGTCAGACGACCGGCCGAAAGGCCCGGCGGCCGACTCTGCTTGACAGACCCGAAGCGCTCGCAATCTGGCACAGAGCACGGCTCAGGAATCCTGGTGACATGATTAACTCCTGCGGGATCCGGAACATCGGCGAAGACATCACAATAACGGCCTTGGCACGGCAAGGCTACAACAGTGCGAACCACTTGCCTATCACCCTATTGCGCCCACGAGCCAGACCAGAAAGACAGTGCAGACAACGCGCTTCCGCGAGCTCGGGCGCTTGCAGTATGATGCCCCGCCAAACGCGCTCCCGGCAGCAAAACCTGACAGCGACTCTGCCGGGCCTGGGTAAACCCCGATCACCAGGCCGACCTTCACCAGCCACCAGGATTCACCATGTCATCCGCGGATACCCTGCGCCTTCTGCTTCTTTCCTCGCTCTGGGGGTTCTCCTTCATCTTCATGCGTGTCGCTGTCCCGGAGTTCGGCCCGGTAAGCCTGATTCTCCTGCGCATGTCGGTCGGCGCGCTATTGCTGATGCCGCTGCTGGCGAACCGCACCCATTGTCGCCTGATGCGTGAAAACCTGGGACCGCTGGTCATTCTGGGGATCACCACCACCGCGCTTCCCTACACCCTTCTGGCGCTGGCGACGGTTCGTCTGGATGCTGGCTTCACGTCCCTGATCAATGCTGCCACGCCCATTGCCACCGCGTTGATCGGTGCAGCTTTTTTCGCCACACCGATTCTGCGCCAGCAGGTAATCGGGCTGACCCTGGCACTGGCCGGTGTGGCAGTTCTGTCGGCGGGACGGCTGGATTTCAGCGCAGGCGGTGACGGCTGGTTCATTGTTGCGGCGCTGGCGGCCACTGTTAGTTACGGCATTGGCGGAAATTACTCGCGAACACGCCTATCCCATCTGCCAAGCCCGGTGCTCGCGGCCGGTGCCTGTGCGGTGGCCGCCGTGGTGCTGGTGGTGCCCGGCGTACTGCTCTGGCCGCAAACACCAATCAGCCATCTTGCCTGGGCTTCCGCTCTGGGTCTGGCGGCACTGAGTACCGCCGCGGCACTGCTGCTGTACTTCCGGCTGATCGCCAGCGCCGGGGCCACTGCGACATCCACCGTGACCATGCTGGTCCCTGTCAGCGCGCTTGCCTGGGGTGTGCTGCTACTGGAGGAGACCATTACCCTGCAGGTCATGACCGGTATGGTGGTCACCCTGGTCGGCACGGCGATCGCCACTGGTGTTTTGCAGCTTAGACGCCGACGCACCCTCACCAAGTGAAAGCTGGCCAGTGACTGTCAGGCGTCAGCGATATTTCAGCTGCGCCGTGTCCTACCAGTGACCCGTTCCGGGTGCCCCCTTGAACGGACCCGCGACACGATCGGTAATCCAGCCCCCGTAAAACGACCCCGGCTGTGGGCGCACGCGCTCGCCGTCGACAAAGCAATCAACTCTAGCGGGGTAGAACGACACGTGTTCATGCAATGCGGCAAAGCGTTCACTCGGATCCGCATACTGCCAGGCCACCGGTCCGGCGCCCGGCTGGCTTGCCAGCGCAAAGTAACTTGCACGGCCCTTCCACTCGCAGAAACTGCTGTGCTCCGTGGCGACCAGCAGTCGCCAGTCGACATCAGCCGCCGGAATGTAGTACGTCGGGGGACTTGCTGTTTCCAGCACGCGTAACGCCGAGCGGCTGCTGGCGATAGGGATATAGTTGACGCTCGCGTCCACCAGCTCATCGCTGGTGACCAGGGCCGGTGGACGCGGATAATCCCAGACGGATTCCTGTCCTGGTCCCGGGGTGTCGGCGAAGTCGGGGCGTTCCTGTCCGGTATGTTTCCACATGTCGTAACATTAGCGCCAAAGTCGGCGCGGGCCAAGCCTGCAGAAAAAAGCGTCGCAGGCCCGCCTCCCGGTCACCGGTCGCTCATGGGCGTTCCCGGCGTTATTCTGTCACGTCGACGCACCGGGCATCCCTCCGGACTTGCCGTTTTCGAGAACTGAAGGAAACCGCCCATGCAAACGCCGCTGATTGATGCTCTGCGCCGGCCTGACCGCTACCCGCACGGGGTCGACCGTGTTGAGCTGGTGGAAACCCATATTTCCTGGGTGCTGCTTGCCGGCGACCGGGTTTACAAGCTGAAGAAGCCGCTCGATCTGGGTTTCCTCGATTTCTCCACCCTCGAAAAGCGCCGGTTTTTCTGCGAGGAGGAAGTTCGCCTTAACCGGCGCACCGCACCTGACCTGTATCTGGACGTGGTCGCGATTCGCGGCACGGCAGACAATCCGGCTTTCGAGGGACCCGGCGATATCATCGAGTATGCCGTGAAAATGCGTCGCTTCGACGCCGATGCAGGCTTTGATCGTCTGCTTTTTCAGCAGCGGCTGCAGCGTGAGCACATTATCGGCCTCGGCAACAGACTGGCCGACCTGCATCGCATTGCCGACATCGCAGAACCGGACAGTGACTTCGGCACCGTCCGCGCCACTGTCGAGCCCATCCGCGACAATTTCAGCGACCTGGCTGACACACTCAAGGACGCGCCGGTGGCTGCCGGGCTGGCCGCGCTACAGGCGTGGACGGAGGCTGAAGTCGCGAGACTCACATCCTTCATGATGGAGCGACACCGCAGCGGATTCATTCGCGAGTGTCACGGGGATGCGCACCTTGGCAATGTCGCGTTGATCAACGGGGAGGTGACGCTGTTTGACTGCGTGGAATTCAGCAGCGAATTGCGCTGGATCGATCCCATGTCAGACGTCGCCTTCACCGTGATGGACCTGCACCGGCGAGGTGAAGCCGGTTTCGCCTGGCTGCTGCTCGATCAATACCTGGCCGCAACCGGCGACTACCGGGGCCTGCTGCTGCTGCCGCTGTACATGGTTCACCGCGCACTGGTGCGCGCCAAGGTCACCGCACTGCGCCTGGAGGACCCCGACGCGGATCCTGATGCCCTGCTCGATGACGTGGGCCATTATCTCGAGCTCGCCAGCAACATCAGCCGGCAGAAGCGACCCGCGATCATTATCACCATGGGCCTGTCCGGAAGCGGTAAATCGTGGCTCGCCGGGCAGCTCGTGGAGCGTGTCGGCCTGGTGCGACTGCGCTCGGATGTAGAACGGAAACGCCTGCACGGGGTGAGCCAGAACGACCGCAGTGACTCCGCTATCGACAGCGATCTGTACGCGAGTGAGGCCACCGCGCGCACCTACCGTTACCTCGCCGACCTGGCGCTATCCCTGATTGATGCGGGAATGCCGTGTCTGATTGATGCGGCCTGTCTCAGGCGCTGGCAACGCGGGGTCTTCAGAGAGCTGGCCACAGAGGCCGGTGTTCCCTTCGGGATTCTGCACTGCCATGCCGACAGCGCGGAACTGGAGCAACGACTCCTGGCCCGCGAGGCCGAGGGAAAGGATCCGTCGGAGGCCGGGCTCGCCGTCCTTGAGCATCAGCAGCAGACTGCCGAGCCACTCAGTGCACAGGAGCTGTCTGAGGCATTGCTGATCAGCACCGGCAACGATACCGGCGGCGACAGCGTGACGCGCGCCGCCGGGTGGATCCGGCAATTAACGCTCGATGGTGTAAGTCACATCGCCGCCACTTGAGATCGTGGAAGATTCTGTGGACACCTTCCAGTGCTCACTCAGGGTGTATTCGAGTCTGACCGTGGATACCGAATCGAACAGACCGATACCGTAGCTGACAAACAGGTCCGGCGACAGGTATTTGCCAATCACGAACGCCGCCTGGTTCACGTCGCTCGCAGCGCCCGCCTCGCCAGAGCCGGTCTCAATGCCAACGCTGTCCACGCCGAGTGCGCCGCCGAAGCGATCGGCGAGGAAATTTCCGCCCCTCAGCCCCAGTGCCAGGGCGGCCTGGGTGATCATGTCGCTCTCGCCCTCCGAGGCCCCTGCGAGCGGACGCCCGAGGACCAGCCAGGACAGCTGCTCTGACTGGGTCATGCCAGGTTCAGAGAACACACTGAAATCGGGATTCTGCAGCGGACCGCGCGCACTCACGCCCACGACAATCCCCTCTGCGGGGCGACGCAGTGCACGGACATTGATGCCGGGCTCGGCAATCGGTCCGCCGGCAAACAGGATCTTGCCGGTATCGATCACCAGACCCTGACCGTACGCGCGATATTCGCCATCCAGAATGTTCACTTCGCCGCTACCCAGCGTCGGCTGGCCCGGCGCCTGGGTCACCGTGACGCCGCCGGCAAGGCGAGCCTTCAGGCCGAAGCCGTCGATGGAGACCGCGTCACCCAGAACGATGCGAATACGCGCTTCGAGCTCCCTCGGAGCGGCTGCGGCGGCGCCCTCCTCGCGGTCATCTGTCACAACCACCTCATCGCTCGAGGCAGTGACGACGGACGCGGGCAACTCCTTCGGCGTGATTTCCGCACGTGGCACGACGACATCGCCATTAATAACGATGCCGCTCTCGCGCACGGAGACCCGAAGGTCAGGCGACACGAAAACGCGGGCATCCACGGTGTTCACGACTTCGAAGCGCTCTCCACTGATATCGATATCAGCCCGGGTCCGGGCCCCGTCCAGCTGCGCGGAACCGCCCAGCTGCAGCGTTCCCTCGCCGGAGGTGGCGCGGCCATCGAAGTCGAGTTCCGAACCTCCACTGCTGCTTACCCGAACGCCGATATCACTGATGTTCAGGCCCGGGCCAGCCAGCTCAAGCTGTCCATCCGCCAGCCGTAATTCACCGGCGGGCGAAGGTGTTGCCAGCGTGCCGCCAAGGTCAAAGTCTCCGCTGAGAGCACCCGCTGCCTGCTCAATTTCCGAAGACAGCACGCGAAGAAAGCCGATGTCATTCAGCGCCAGTGACAGTTTTCCGATCAGCGGCCTCTCTGCCAGGGGATCACTGCCCTCACCCACCTGTGCACTGGCATCGATACCGCCGCCGCCCGTGAACGGCAGGGAGACCTCAGCCAGCAAACCGCTATCAGCATAGTTCATGCTCACGGTTGCGGGCTCAAGACCCAGCAGCAGTTCTCCGGGCTGCTCTGCCGCTTCCCCGGTGCGCAACTCCACGCCGTTTGCCGTAAGCGTCATCCCGATTTCCGGGCTTGCGCCCGCGCCCTGACCGAAGCTTGCCTGCGCATCGAGCACGCCGGCCAGGGAGAAGGCGTCAGGAATCATGCTGCTCAGGTAGTCAAGGGTGAAAGTCTCCAGACTCAACGCCGCGTCGATATCTCCCGCAACGCGCTGTCCCTGCAGACACAGAATCGCATCACCGCTGCGCCAGCAACCCCGCTCCAGGGACTGACTCTCCGCGCTCAGGCGGATGGGCTGCGGGCTATCGAGGTTCCATGCTGCGAGTTCAGGATACTGCAGCTCTCCCGCCCTCAGCTCACCGACCCAGGCTTCATCCCGCAGGTCGCCGGCGAGAGTAAGCTGCGCAGCCCCGGCAGAGCTGTCGAGCGACAGTTCCAGTTGATGATCCGCACGGTTTCCCGTGCCGCTGACGCTTGCCCGGCGGATGTCGACGTCACCCAGACGGGCCTCGTCTAGCGTCAACTGCAGCTGCGAAGGCGCCTCGCGCTGCAGGTCGATATCCAGCTCGAGCGACAGGCGCGACAGCTGATAAGCCGCATAGGTGATGGAATCGCCCTGCAGGCTGCCGCTCACGACCGGAAGCGGGAGGCTACCGGCCAGACGTCCCGCGCCAGAGAGTGAGCCAGAGGCACCGGGCAGGAGATCGCCAAGATCGGGGCTGTCGATATCCCAGTCCAGATCCATACTATCGCCCACATGGCCCGCTGCATTGACCCGGGTATCCCCGGATCGGGCGGTGAGCGTATCGAGGCGTAGCCGGGCATCCCGGAACTCACCCTTTACCTGAACATCCAGAGGCTGCTCGCGAAAGGTGCCACTGAGCGCCAGCGTGTCAATCTGCGCCTGTGCCGCACCATCCGTGACGCCGCCGGCAGCGCGCAGGGAAATCTGTAGGTTTCCGGGGAAATCCGGCGCCAGCACCGCAGGGTTGAGACCCTCGCCGTCGAGGGTGAGGGCGCCACGAATCTCGGGGCTCCAGCGGACATTGCCGCGGCCTGAGAGCGATCCATCCAGCAGCGCCAGCTGCAGGCTGGCAAGCTCGAAGGCTTCGTCATCGCCGCTTCCCGACAGCGTCAGCTGACCGTCCGTCTGACCGGGCACGGACAGCGCTGTGTTCAGATCCACGCGATAATTTTCCAAGCTGCCATCGACAGTGAAGCGGCCCCTGCCGCTGCTGATCTGCGGCTCACCGATCAGCGGCCAGGCCAGATCGCGCCAGTCACCGGCAAGCTCGAACGTGGGGGTGGCCCCCGCAAGGTTTGCCTGACCCGCGATTTCCAGCCTCGCGGCACCGGGCTCCCGGGTGAGCAGAAACTGATCGATCGCCACCACCTGGTCGCTGAGGCCGCCACGGGCGGCCAGCGCCAGGTCACCGAACTCCTGTGAGTCCACCGTCAGATCTGCCTGATAATCCAGATCGGCAACGCTGCCGTCAGCGCGCAGTGTGCCCGCGAGGGTCATCAGCGGGAGTGTGTCACCGATATCCTGCAAGCGGATGTCGTTGAGATCCACCCGGGCATCAAGGCGCCTGTCATCCCCCAGCAGGTCGCTGATGTGGATCTGTTGTGTCGAGTTGTAGGGCCCATCCAGCGTCTGCTGTATACGCATTGCCGACAGATCGCCATCAACAGACAGGCTGCCACCCAGCGGCGCGAGCCCGGGCAGCGACGCATGCCAGTCCACAGCAGCGGTTGACGCATAATCACCCCGGGTGCGCACGCTGGCGACAGCGTCGACGCGAAACAGGGGGCCCTGCGCCGACAGCTGGTCGATGGCAAGGTCGTTGCCGCGGAAACTGGCGGCCAGCGTCGCCTCATCCACCCGCACTGGCTCGGCCTCAGGCGCGGAGCGGTATTCGAACGATCGCAGCACAATATTGCGCAACTCGACGGCGACCGGCAGGGAAATCTGCTCCGGTAGCGAAAAGGGTTCACTGTCGTCGGCTTGTGCAGGCGGCGCCGGCTTCAGCTGCGTGTAGGCGATGTCTTCAACATGCAGTTTTCCCAGACGCACTTCCCGGCGCAGCAGTGCAGAGGGCGACCAGTCAAGCTGCAGTGAACCGATCGTGATGAGCATCGTGTCGGTCTCAAAGCGCAGCCCGCCAAGGGACAGCGGTCCCCCAAGGCTGCCGCTCACCGACTCGGCCGCAAGTCCATCAACCGCCCCCGAGCCCCCCCCCCAGAGCATCCGCGAACCGCTCTGTGTTCCGAGCAGCCACACCAGCAGAAGCGTGATCGCAAGAAGCAGGACGGCAAGGCCGATGCCGATGGCGGCGAACAGACGTTTCGTCATTGCAGGTCGGGCCCGAAGCTGATGTGAAAGGCGAACGACGAATCGGGATCATCAAAGGGATGCGCAAAATCCAGCCGGAACATGCCCACCGGCGACTTGTAGCGCAGACCAATGCCGGCAGCGGACTTCCAGTTGATATCCGCACTGTTGGAGGCATTACCTGCATCAACGAAAAGCGCCAGTCCGATGTTGCCATAAACCAGATAGTCCACCTCGACACTCGCGGTTCCGAGATAGCGCCCTCCAATGAGATTGCGCTGGTCATCTCTCGGGCTCAGCTCCTCGAACCCGTAGCCCCGCACGTTCTGTGCGCCGCCGTTGAAGAAACGCTGCGAGGCTGGCAGACGGTTGAATTCGTCTGTCATCGTCGCCCCGTACTCTCCCCGCACAAGCAACCTGCCATTGGGTCCCAGCGGTCGTATGTATCGCCCGCTGACTTTCGCCTGCAGAAACGATGTGTCAGACAGTACCTCTTCCATGGCGCCACTGACGGAAAACTTGGTGCTGTATCCTTGTCGGGTGAACAGCAGATCGTCGGCGACAATGCGCGAATATTCCAGCCCCGGAGTCAGCAGCGTCGCGTCCTCGTTAGGGTTGTTGCCAAAGGCCCAGACTTCATGCCTGAGAGCGAGCGATAGCCGTCGCCGACCTCCCCAGCGGTTCTGGTTCAGGCTGCTGCCGACGGCATAACTGGTGGCATCGACATCGTTGAGACTGCGCTGCGCGGCATCCGCCGTGAAATCGAGGTACTCCGCGCCGACGTCACCGATAGGAATCTTGTATTGGGAAGCCAGGGTTGACTGAATCGCCGACAGTCGGAAATCCGTCCGGAACTGGTGACCGTGCTGATTGATGCGTCGCCAGAGGACACCCGCCCCGCCGCGCGGACCGGTGTCGGTGCCGTAGCCAACGCTGGTTTCGTAGCGCTGTGATTTTGAGGCCGTTGTCGCCACCCGGACAGGCACGCGGTTATCCTGTGCCTGATCGCGCTGAATGGTGACCTCGACCTGACTGAAGTAGGGACTGTCCGTGAGCGCGAGCTGGAGATTCGTCAACCGGCGTGGCTCAAACGGCTCCCCGGCACGGATCGACACGAACTTGTCGATGAACGCCGACGACAGGATATCCTGCTCTACCGTGATTTCCCCAAAGTAGAAGCGCGGACCGGTATCCAGCACCAGCGCCAGATCCGCGACCTGCTGATCGGGATAGACCCTGATGGAACTTCGACGGAAGCCGCTGTCGAGGTAGCCAAGGGCGTAGGCGTCGTTGCGCAGCGAGTTTTTCAGGGTTTCATAGGCCGGGTGATTCAGTCTTGCACCCGACGCCAGAGAGGTCTTGGCGACCCTCGCACGGAGCGTGGGCTGGCTCTGGCCTTCACCTTCAATGGCGATGACAACCTCGCGCAGGCGCGTTTCCGCACCCGGATCGATGCTGTAGCTTGCCCGCCAACCCTTCCCGTCTTCCACCAGGGACCCACTGATCTCCGGCGAGTAGAACCCATAGGGCTTGAGCGCTGCCTCGATTTCCTCGCCAGCTGCCTTGTGCAGGCGACGAATGGCCTTTTCCGTGAGCGCAGCCGGGCCGCCGGAACGGCGGTCGCTTGCCGCGAGTATCCCAAGGTGAGCCTCGACGTTGCTGCGAAGCTCACCGCTGACGCCGGAGACCCTGACAGTCAATGGCACATCGGCGGCCGTGACAGGGCAGACAATGCCTGCCAGAAGAAGCAGCACGGCGAGAGCCAGACGCGGCATGACGGGAAATTCAACAGACGTTTTTCCACGCGGGGATATCCCGCGCGGTAGCGCACAGCGACAATTCACACTCGCCGCACCATGTCATCCGATGTTGCCGGAGACAGATAACGCATATCTTGTCACCTTTGGGAGTTTGGTGTGGTTTGACACCAGACTACGGAGAAAGTGGCACTTCGACGCACCGTTTCCTCTGATCTGACGGCATCCTGATATCCGGTAGTCTAACTGTCTCGCTGAACGAACGCACCCGCCACCGTGGCCGGCGCCATTTGATGATTGAATTCCATGGGCCCGAGCCCTAGTCTCACGGATCCTCCATCCGATGCCGCCGGGGCCCGCGTTGCTGACATGAACTCCCACCTCCTCACTGTGATGGTCGGCGCCTTCGGGCTGGCGTGTCTGCTGACTGCAGAGACCGCAGAAGCCAACGACCCGAGCGACATTATGGCAAGTGTGGGCGAGCTAACATTTCGCGAGTGCCATATCAGCAACGCGGAGCGCAGCCGCGCCGTGCAGTGCGCCCGGATGGCCGTTCCGGAGGATTACGCCAACCCCGATGGCACGCGCCTGTCGCTTCGCGTCGTGCGCCTCGCCGCTCGCAACAGCACCGGTGCCGGCACACCGCTGCTGGCAATCGCAGGGGGGCCTGGCCAGGCGGCGAGCGAGGCCTTTCTCCACCTCGACCACCTGTTCCCGGATGTCGCCAGGGACCGGGACTTCTACCTGGTCGACCAGCGCGGGACCGGTGGCTCGAACCCTCAGCACTGCGACCTGGATGATGAGGCGCTACTGCAGGTCGAGTCCGACATGGGCCAGATTCGCCGTGCCACCCGGGAATGCCTGGCACAGTTTGACGGCGATCCCACGCTGTATACCACCAGTATTGCCATCCGCGATCTCGAGCGCGTGCGCGAAGCGCTCGGTGTTCCGCGGTGGCACCTGTTCGGCGTGTCCTATGGCACTCGCGTGGCCCAGCATTATCTTCGCCGGCATCCCCGGGTCATTCGTACCGCGGTACTGGATTCCGTGGTGCCTGCAACCGAGGCCCTGGGGCCTGATATCGCGCTGCGAAGCCAGCAGGCACTGGATGCCTTCCTTGATCGCTGCGAAACGGACACTGCCTGCAGCGATGCCTTTCCGAATCTTGCACAGGGTCTGGAATCGCTGCTGGCGGACCTTGAGGATGCACCCCGGCACCTGCGTTACGAGAACCCTCGCACGGGCGGGCTCGACGACATGCACTTTTCCCGTGCGCACCTGGTAGGTGTCCTCAGGCTGTCACTCTACCAGTCCGAGCAGCTGTCGATACTGCCACCTATGCTGTATCAAGCGTATGCGCTGGACAATTTCACGGCACTGGCACGAACGGCGGACGCCATTGTGAAACAAATGACAGGCACCCTCGCGGTTGGCATGCACAACTCGGTGGTCTGCACCGAAGACGCTCCTTTCTTCGCACTCGACGGGCCAAAGCTTGAGGCACTCAGCAAAACCTACATGGGCGACCTCGTGGTCCGCGCGCTGGAGGTTACCTGCGAGGAGTGGCCGGCCGGAGTCACGGACGCGGGTTTTCGTACCCCGGTAACCGCAGACGTACCCGTGCTGTTGCTCAGCGGCGAAGCCGACCCCATTACGCCGCCGGCCTACGCGGAGGCCGTCCTCGCCCACCTGCCGCGTGGCCGACACCTCGTGGCACCCGGCCAGGGGCATTTTGTCAGCCCCCGGGGCTGCCTGCCCCGCCTCGTCGCGCAATTCATCAGCAGTGATGGCAGTGCAGAACCCGCGGTGGACTGCCTTGATCGTCTGCAGCCTGCCCCGCTGTTCATCAACGCCAACGGACCCACACCCTGATGCCCCGCCATGATTGAAGCGACCCAACTCTCCAAGGCTTTCCGCAAACAGGGCACGCGCCGGGAATGGATCAGCGCCATCACGGATGTCAGTTTCCATGCCCGTGACGGTGAGATCACCGGCCTGCTCGGTCCCAACGGCGCCGGCAAATCCACCACACTGCGTATTCTTGCCAGCCTGCTGCAGCCCGACAGCGGGAGCGCCGTCGTCGACGGCTACGATGTTGCGGCTGACCCGGTGTCCGTCAGGCGGCAGATCGGTTATCTGCCGCACAATGCCGGCGTCTATCCACGTCTGACCTCCCGGGAAAACCTGGTCTACTACGCCGAACTCTGCGGCATGACCCGGCGCGACAGCGAAACGCGTGCCGAGGAACTGATCGAGCTAATGGGCATGCAGGCCTTTGGCGACCGGCGCACGGAGGGATTTTCCCAGGGTCAGCGTACCCGCGTTGCGCTGGCGCGGGCGCTCATCCACAACCCGCGCACCCTGATACTTGATGAGCCGACCAACGGCCTTGACGTCATGGCCACTCGCGGCCTGCGCGCGCTCCTGCGGCAATTGCGCGAGCGCGGTCACTGTGTGCTGATCTCCAGCCACATCATGCAGGAGATCGAGCGCCTGAGTGATCGCGTTGCCGTTATCAGCGACGGCCGCATCGTGGCCTCGGGGAGTATCCCCGACATTCTCGATGCCACCGCCTGCAATGATCTCGAGGATGCCTATGTCGTTGCCATTGGCGAGACTCCGGATGCCCGGGCATGAGCGCGGTCTGGACCCTCATCCGGAAGGAAGTCCGCGACAATCTGCGTGACCGGCGCTCGCTGTTCTTTGCGCTGCTCTATGGTCCCTTCCTCCTGCCCCTGATGATGGTCGGGCCGATGCTTTACAACATTGATCGACACACGATCGATTTCGAAGCACCGACACAGATTGCCGTTGAAGGCGGAGACCATGCACCGAATCTGCTGCAGTTCCTGCATCGGCACAACCTGGACGCCGTCGAGGCCCCGGCAGACTACCGCGAGCAACTGGTGAGCGGAGAACTGCCCGTGGTACTGTCGATTGCCCCGACGTATGCCGACAACTTTGCCAATGGCGAACCGGCATCTCTGGTGATCTATCACGCCAGCAGCGAAGACGAGTCCGGCAATCGGCGCCGCCAGCTACGCGCGGTGCTGGAGCAGTACGCCAGCCAGATCAGGAGCCTGCGTTTCGGTAGCCGGGGCATCGACAGTCGTATCTTCGACCCGCTAGCAATCAGCGAACGCGACCAGTCCGACAAACCACGCGGCCTGCTGTTCATTGCCTACCTGGTGCCGTTTCTGCTGATGTTCTCCATGCTCATGGGGGGTTACTATCTGGCGGTGGACATCACTGCCGGCGAGCGTGAGCGCCAGTCGCTGGAGCCACTGCTCAGTCTGCCGCTCTCGCGCTACCAGATTGTGCTGGGCAAGTACTGCGCCATCCTGGGCTTTGTGGGACTGGCGATGCTGCTGCCACTGGTTTCCACCTTTGTCCTGCTCAGCCTGCTGCCGGTCGACCTGCTGGACCGGAATCTCGACTTTGGCCTGCAAACCTTTGGCATCGCCCTGGTCTCCAACATTCCCACCGCGATGCTGATCAGTGCCTTCATGATGGCGATCGCCGCATTTACCCGCAACACCAAGGAGGCTCAGACGCACCTCAGTTTTGCCATGCTGCTGCCCGTCGTTCCGTTCTTTGCGCTGCAGTTCCTGTCCGTGCCTCTCGGCACTTTCAGTATGCTCGTCCCACTGCTAAGCCAGTTCCAGATCATGGAATTGACGGTCTTCGGCAAGGGCGTGCCCCTGCACTACATCGCCGCATCAGCCGCGGGGTCCATCGCGTTTGCGGCCATGCTCCTCGGCCTGGCGGTTCACCTCTATCAACGGGAGCGAATACTGGCGTGACCGGCTGCCACGCGTGTCGGTAGCCTGCACCTGGCCCCTTTGCATGCGCCGCAAAATCTTCTACCTTATTGGCATCACAGCGACCGGCGGAGACGCACATGACCACCGACACCAGCAAGCGCGCGACATTCCACCACATGAAAGATGGCACCGCCGGAGACTGGTCGATTATCGCCGGTGAATTCGCGCAGTTTGCCAGCACCCTGCCCGACCGGATCATGGATCACCTCCGGCTACTTGAGGGTGACTGCGGTGGCTTTCCCGTTGACCGTCTGACGCACTGCCTGCAAACCGCCACCCTGGCCCACAAGGATGGACGCGATGAGGAGTACGTCGTCTGTGCACTGCTGCACGACATCGGCGATACGCTGGGCACCTACAATCATGCCGACGTTGCTGCAGTACTGCTTGAGCCCTTCGTTTCCGACGAGAATCACTGGATGGTGAAGCATCACGCGATCTTTCAGGGTTACTACTTTTTTCACCACCTGGGCATGGACCGCGACATGCACAGACAGTTCGAGGGGCATCCCCATTACGCACGCACCCGCGAGTTTATCGAGCGCTATGACGCACCGGCGTTTGACCCCGACGCAGAGACCTACTCCCTTGCCTTCTTTGAACCGGCACTGAGGCGGGTTCTCGCAACGCCACGCAAATCGCTGTACCGCTCGGTCACCGAAGAGCCAGCGGCCTAGCGCGGCAGTGCTGGGCCATTAGCGCAATGTTCACCGGTCGGGCGGCCGTTCCCGGAGCGCACCCGTCGGCGGAAGCCGCACCGGGCATTGGCAGTGTCCTCCGACACTGGCGCGCACAGATGGATATTGAGCTCGCGGCTACCCGGGCGAGGACCGTGGTCGCGCGCTGCCAGCACAGTGGCCCCCTGCGCGTGCAGCGAGCCTTCTACCCGGAAAGCGATGGCACGGCGCATGTTTATCTTCTGCACCCGCCCGGCGGTATGGTGTTAGGGGACGCCCTGACGATCAACGTCGATGCAGCACCCAGCGCCCGAGGGCTTATCACGACGCCGTCAGCAGGCAAGTTCTACAGCGTGGGCAGAAGTCGTCAGTCCCAGCTTCAG
Source organism: Chromatocurvus halotolerans (assembly GCF_004340525.1). Lineage (GTDB taxonomy): Bacteria > Pseudomonadota > Gammaproteobacteria > Pseudomonadales > Halieaceae > Chromatocurvus > Chromatocurvus halotolerans. The sequence continues at coordinate 51,784 of NZ_SLWX01000001.1, forward strand.
ACCGTGTCACTGCGGATCGCCCCTGATGCCGTACTGGAATGGCTGCCCCAGGAGTCGCTGGTCTTTACCGGTGCCAACGCCGCCATCACGACCCGGGTTGAGGTGGCAGAGAACGCGCGTTTCTGTCTCTGGGATATCGTCGCCCTCGGTCGGGCGGTGGGCGATCAACCCTTTCTTGCCGGGCGCTGCGAGCAGCGGCTGGAAATCACCCGCAACGGCCGACCCTGGTTCGTGGAGCGCAACCGGCTGCACGCCGGCGCACGCCTGCTGCAGGCGCCCTGGGGCATGGCTGGCGCTGACACCCTTGGCACACTGATCGCCAACGTCAGTCTGCCGCGGGATGCGCGCGAAGCGCTGCTCGCCGAGGTGCAGGCCTGCCACGGCCTGCCCCACCGCTTCAGCCTGACCCAGAAGGATGACCTCCTGATTGGCCGCTACCTGGGGCCATCCGCCAACCGGGCACGCCTGGGGCTGGCGGCGATGTGGGCAGGACTGCGCCCCACCCTGCTCGACAAGTCAGCCGTGCAGCCGCGCATATGGGAGACCTGAACCACCTGCGCGCGCAGGGCTGGCACAGTTACTGCAAGGCCGCGGGAACGGCCGCAAAACGGATAATGAACACCGACAACGGATACCGGTATGGAACTGACACCGCGAGACAAGGACAAGCTGCTGCTGTTTACCGCGGCTTTGTTGGCAGAGCGGCGCAGGGCGCGCGGCCTGAAGCTGAATTATCCGGAGGCACAGGCGCTGATCAGTGCAGCTATCATGGAAGGGGCACGGGACGGCCAGTCCGTCGCGGAGCTGATGAGTGCAGGACGCACCATTCTGGGGCGGGACGATGTCATGGAGGGCGTGCCGGAAATGATCCGCGAAGTGCAGGTAGAAGCCACGTTTCCCGATGGCACCAAGCTGGTGACCGTGCACGATCCGATTGTCTGACGCCCATGGGGGGCCGCCGCCGATGATTCCTGGAGAGATGGACATACTGCCTGGCGAGATCGAACTGAACGCCGGCCGCAGGACCCTGACGCTGGCCGTCGGCAACACCGGCGACCGTCCGGTGCAGGTGGGCTCGCACTATCACTTCGCCGAAGCGAACCCGGCACTGACCTTCGATCGTGAAGCGGCACTGGGTTTTCGCCTCGACGTGCCCGCCGGCAGCGCGATCCGCTTTGAGCCGGGGCAGACACGGGATGTCACGCTCGTCGCCTACGCCGGTGACCGTAAGGTCTATGGCTTTCGCGGGGCCGTCATGGGAGCGCTGTCATGAGTCGCATTGATCGCCGCGCCTATGCCGGCATGTACGGCCCGACCACCGGAGACCGGCTGCGTCTGGGCGATACAGACCTGTGGATCCGCGTGGAACACGACCACACTGTCTACGGCGACGAGGTGAAGTTCGGCGGCGGCAAGGTGATCCGCGACGGCATGGGGCAAGGCCAGCTGCCCTGCGCCGAGGTCCCGGACACAGTGATTACCAATGCGCTGATCCTCGATCACTGGGGCATCGTCAAGGCCGACGTTGCCATCAAGGAAGGCCGTATCAGCGGTATCGGCAAGGCCGGCAACCCGGACGTGCAGCCGGGCGTCACCCTGGCTATCGGGGCTGGAACCGAGATCATCGCCGGTGAAGGCAGGATTCTCACCGCCGGCGGCATCGACGCTCATATTCACTTCATTTGCCCGCAGCAGATCGAGGAAGCCCTGATGAGCGGCATTACCACCATGCTCGGCGGCGGCACCGGGCCGGCCACCGGCACCAACGCCACCACCTGCACGCCCGGTCCCTGGCACATCGGCAAGATGCTGCAGGCCTCCGAAGCCTTCCCGATGAATCTCGGCTATCTGGGCAAGGGCAATGCGAGCCTGCCACTGCCGCTGCAGGAGCAGATCATTGCCGGTGCACTCGGCCTGAAACTGCACGAGGACTGGGGCACGACGCCGGCGGCCATAGACAATGCATTGAACGTTGCCGAACAGTTCGATGTCCAGGTGGCGATTCACACCGACACGCTGAACGAGTCGGGCTTTGTCGAGGACACACTCGCGGCGATTGCCGGTCGCACCATTCACACCTATCACACCGAAGGTGCCGGCGGCGGCCACGCACCGGATATCATCAAGGCCTGTGGCGCCGACAACGTGCTGCCATCTTCCACCAATCCCACCCGGCCCTATACGGTGAACACGGTTGACGAGCACCTGGACATGCTCATGGTCTGCCACCACCTGGACCCGGACATTCCCGAGGACGTCGCCTTTGCCGACTCGCGCATCCGCAAGGAAACCATTGCCGCGGAGGATATCCTCCACGATCTCGGAGCCTTCTCCATCATCGCCTCGGATTCCCAGGCCATGGGGCGCGTCGGCGAAGTGATCTGCCGCACCTGGCAGACGGCCCACAAGATGAAGGTGCAGCGCGGGCGGCTTGCCGAAGACATCGATGCCGACAATTTCCGCGCCCGGCGCTACATCGCCAAGTACACCATCAATCCGGCGCTGGCCCACGGCATCGCCCACGAGGTCGGTTCGGTGGAAGTGGGCAAGCTGGCGGATCTCTGCCTGTGGTCGCCGGCCTTCTTCGGCGTCAAGCCGGCACTCATCATCAAGGGTGGCGCCATTGCGGCTGCGCCCATGGGTGACCCCAACGCGTCCATTCCCACGCCACAGCCGGTACACTACCGCTACATGTTCGGTGCTTTCGGCCGCGCGTGCACGGAAACCGCAGTCAGCTTCGTCAGCGGCGCCGCCCTTGACGCGGGCATTGCCGACAGGCTCGGCCTGCAGCGACGCCTGGTTGCCGTGAAGGGATGCCGCAGCGTTCGCAAGGCGGATATGCGGCTGAACAACTACCAGCCGCACATGGAGGTTGACCCGCAGACCTACGAGGTGCGCGCCGACGGCGTGTTGCTGACCTGTGAACCCGCCAGCGTCCTGCCGCTGGCACAGCGCTACCACCTCTTTTGATGCTCGAAGCGACCGAGCTGCTGCGGAGCCCGACACGGCCGGGTGCGCCCGCGCCGGGACCGCTGGCGACGCTGACCCTGAGCTTCGACCAGCGCCGCAAGAGTCGCTATCGCACCCGCACGGATTGCGGCCTCGACCTCGGCTGGTTTCTGCCAAGGGGGATCGTCCTGGCTGAGGGTGACCGCCTGCTCTGCAGCGATGGCATGCACATCCAAATCAAGGCGGCCGATGAAGAGATCAGCGAGATCCACTGCGACAACGCGCTGCTGGTCAGCCGTGCGGCCTATCACCTGGGTAACCGCCATGTTCCCCTCGATATCGCCGAGGGACGCCTGCGCTACCAGCGTGACAGCGTGCTGGACGACATGCTGGCCGGGCTCGGCCTCGAGGTTCGGCACACGCAGGCGCCCTTCAATCCGGAAAATGGCGCCTATCACGGGCACGGGGGCCACGGTCATGTCGCTTCAGACGACAGCCGCCACGAGCATAGCCACGCGGGCGCAGCGCATGACCACAGCCATGGCCAGCACTGACTCCCGGCTTCATCTGTGGCATCTGATCAGCCCCGCACTGCCGGTGGGAGCATATGCCTATTCACAGGGTCTGGAGTTCGCGATTGAGGCCGGCTGGCTGTCTGCCCCGGAGGCTCTGGATGACTGGCTGGCCGGCCTGTTGAGTGAGGGCCTGGCGCGAAGCGATCTACCGGTATTGCTGCGCTGCCTTGACGCCTGGCAGCTGGGTGATGTCGCCGCGCTGGATCACTGGAACGACTGGCTGCGCGCCAGCCGTGAGACCCGTGAGCTGCTGCTGGAAGATGAACAGATGGGGGTCGCCCTGTTCCGCCTGCTGAATGACCTGGGCGTGCCGGATATGCCGCTGCGTTCCCGCCCCGGCTACGTCAGCCAGTTTGCCCGCGCCTGTGCCCACTGGCAGATCAGCGCTGCCGACACGCTGCATGGCTACGCCTGGAGCTGGCTGGAAAACCAGGTCACCGCGGCGACCAAGCTGATCCCTCTGGGGCAGACGATGGCACAGAAGCACCTGCTTGCGCTGATGCCCGGGATCGCATTCGCCTGCATGCGTGCAACCGCGCTGGCCGACGACGAGCTGGGCGGCAGCCTGCCGGGACTGGCCATGGCCTCCGCGGCCCACGAACAACAACACGCGCGTCTGTTCCGTTCCTGACGCGGCGTTAACGAGAGGCAGATGAACCCATGCAGAAACCGGCATTACGTATTGGCATTGGCGGACCCGTAGGCTCGGGCAAGACCGCACTGGTGCGCCTGCTGTGCGAGCAGCTCAAGAATCGCTATAACCTCGCGGTGATCACCAACGATATCTACACGCGGGAAGATGCCGAGTTTCTGCTGCGCCACAATGCACTGGACGCGCACCGCATTGTCGGGGTGGAAACCGGCGGCTGTCCGCACACCGCCATCCGCGAGGATGCCTCCATGAACCTGTCCGCCGTGGCCCAGCTTCAGGGCGAGATACCGGGGCTGGAACTCCTGCTGATCGAGAGCGGCGGTGACAACCTGGCGGCGACCTTCAGCCCGGAGCTCTCGGATCTCACCCTTTACGTCATTGATGTCTCGGCGGGGGACAAAATCCCGCGCAAGGGCGGTCCCGGCATCACCAAGTCCGACCTGCTCATCATCAACAAGATCGATCTGGCGCCATTGGTCGGGGCTGACCTCTCGGTCATGGACCGCGATGCTCGCAGAACGCGCGGTGAGCAGCCCTTCGTGTTCACCAACCTGAAGGACGGCACGGGACTGGCCGACGTCATCCGCTTCATCGAGCACAACGGCATGCTGGCACCGACAGCGACCTGAGCGATGATCACTTTTATCGACAACGCCACCGTCATCACCCTTGCGGACGTCGACCCCAATCGCAGCGTGCTCGATTACCTGCGCGAGGACGCCGGCAAGACCGGAACCAAGGAGGGCTGTGCCTCCGGCGACTGTGGCGCCTGCACGGCCGTGACGGCGACTGTCGATGAGGGGGCACTTGCGTACCAGGCCATCAACACCTGCATCACCCCCGTGGGCCACCTGCACGGCAGACAGCTGATCAGCGTGGAGGACCTGGCAGAGAACGGTGTCCTGCACCCGGTGCAGCAAGCCATGGTAAAAGCGCACGCGTCACAGTGCGGTTTCTGCACCCCCGGTTTTGTCATGTCATTGTTTGCCCTGTGGAAAGGCGACGAAGCCCCTTCACGGCATACGGTCATCGACGCCCTGGGGGGCAACCTGTGCCGGTGCACCGGTTATCGACCCATCATTGACGCCGCCGTCGCCGCCTGTCGCGCGCGCGGCGAGGACAGCTTCTCAAGAGGCGAAGCCCGGACCGTCGCTGTGCTGGAACAGATCGCGAGCGATCCCCGGGATGTCCATCTGGCCGGCGAGGGCAGGCAATACCTTGCGCCCCGCAATCTGGACGAGCTGCTGTCCATTCTCCAGGCACAGCCCGAGGCCCGCCTGGTAGCCGGCGCCACAGACCTGCAGCTGGAGATCACCCAGCAGCTGCGCCAGCTTGATCTGCTGGTGTATACCGGCCACGTAGCGGAATTGAAAATCATGGAAGAGGCCGACGGCTGCCTGCATATCGGCGCAGCGGTCACCTATGCCGAAGCACAGCCAGTGCTGTGCCATCACTTCCCAGATCTTGAGGAATTGCTGGCGCGCCTGGGCTCGCGCCAGATCCGCAACCAGGGCACCCTGGGCGGCAACGTCGGCACGGCCTCGCCCATTGGCGACATTCCCCCGTTTCTGCTCGCCACCGGGGCTCACCTGCAGCTTCGCTCCTCCAGCGGCAGCCGTGAACTGCCCATCGCTGAGTTCTTTCTGGACTACCGCCGGACCGCCCTGCGGCCCGGCGAGTGCATCGAGAGAATCCTCGTTCCTCTCCCGGAACAGGAGGAGCTGCTGCGCGCCTACAAGATCAGCAAGCGTCTTGACGACGATATCTCCGCGCTGTGCGGCGTGTTCAATCTGTGCATCCGCGATGGCACTGTCACCCGGGCGCGGGTTGCCTTCGGCGGCATGGCGGCCATTCCTGCGCGCGCACCAGCCTGCGAACGCAGCCTGAGGGGCCAGCCCTGGACCCTGGAAACGGCGATCGCGGCCGGCGGCGCCCTCGCGCAGGATTTCCAGCCCATCGACGACCTTCGGGCAAGCGCGGCCTACCGGCTGGAAGCCGCCGCCGGGCTGCTGCAGCGGCTGTTCTACGACACAGTGGACAGTGATATCGGTCCCGTGCGGGTAACCCGGTATGCGTAGGCTGCCGCGGCACGAAGGCCCCGGCGAGGCCCCGATCACTGGGGACGCCCTCGGCACTTCCCGAGCGCACGAGAGTGCAGAGAAGCACGTCAGTGGCACCGCCACTTACGTCGACGATCAGGTCGCTCCCGCCAGCACCCTGCATGCCTACGTCGGTTTGAGCAATGTCGCCCACGGACGACTCCTGTCCCTGGATCTCGATGCGGTGCGCGCGGCACCCGGCGTCGTCCGGGTGGTCACCCGCGAGGATATTCCCGGGCACGCGGATATCGGCCCGGTGTTCCCTGGCGATCCCCTGCTGGTCGGCATTGGCGAGGAGGTCTCGTTCCATGGCCAGGTGCTGTTCGCTGTCGCCGCCACCAGCTACGCGGCAGCGCGCCGTGCCGCGCGCCTGGCCCGCGCAGACATTGAAGCGCTGCCGGCCATTCTCGATATCGCGGAAGGCCTGGCAGCACAGGTCTTTGTCCGCCCCAGCCACACGCAGCAGCGCGGCGACGCGGCACAGGCCATCGCGGCAGCACCGCATACCCTTCGCGGCGAGTTCCGTATCGGGGGTCAGGAGCAGATGTATCTCGAGGGCCAGGTATCCCTGGCAGTGCCGCAGGAGGATGGCGGCATGCTCGTGTACAGCTCGACGCAGCACCCGACGGAGGGTCAGAAGCTCGTGGCAGACGTTCTCGGCGTACCCATGAACCGTATCACCTTCGATACGCGGCGCATGGGCGGCGCCTTCGGTGGCAAGGAAACCCACGCCAATCAGTGGGCCTGCCTCGCCGCGCTGCTCGCCCATCACACCCGCCGCGCTGTGAAACTGCGCCTGGCGCGCGCCGAGGATTTCATCGCCACCGGCAAGCGGCATCACTTTCTCAGCCAATACCGCGTGGGCTTTGGCGACAGCGGCGAGCTGCAGGGGCTGGACATCAGCCTCGCCGGCGGCTGCGGCATGTCTCCCGATCTGTCCGACGCGATTGTCGACCGCGCCATGTTTCACGTCGACAACGCCTACTGCCTGCCACAGGCGCATGTGGTCGGCCACCGCGTGAAAACGCATACGGTGAGCAACACGGCCTTCCGCGGCTTTGGCGGCCCCCAGGGCATGCTGGCGATCGAGCACATTCTTGACAATATCGCCCGCCATCTCGGCGCCGACCCACTGGATGTGCGCAAGCGCAACCTCTACCGGGACCAGCTGGGGTTCGATACGACCCACTACGGCCAGCGCATCGAGCAACACATACTGCCAGGACTGATAGACCGGCTGGAAAAAAATGCCGACTACCGCTCGCGTCGCGAGGCGATTTCCGTATACAACCGCAGCAGCCCGGTAATGCGAAAAGGGCTGGCACTGACGCCGGTAAAGTTCGGCATCTCCTTTACCGTCCAGACACTGAATCAGGCCGGCGCGCTGGTGCATGTCTATACCGACGGCAGCGTGCAGCTGAACCACGGCGGTACGGAGATGGGACAGGGCCTCTACACCAAGGTGGCGCAGATCGTTGCCAGCGAACTGCAGATCGACCTGGCGCGTATTCAATGCACGGCAACACGCACGGACAAGGTCCCGAACACCTCGCCCACGGCCGCCTCGGCGGGGTCGGACCTGAACGGCATGGCGGCACGCAATGCCGCACGCACGATCAGGAAACGCCTCACCACCCTGGCGGCACAGCATTACGCGGTGGCGGAGGACGACGTGCAGTTCAGCAACAACACGGTGAGCATCGGCGATCACCGCCTCAGCTTTACCGAACTGGTGCAGCTGGCCTACCGGCAGCGCGTTTCACTGTCGGCAACGGGCTTCTACCGGACGCCAAAAATTCACTACGATCGTGACCGCGCCCGGGGCCGGCCCTTCTTTTACTACGCGAATGGGGCCGCCGTCAGCGAGGTGCTTGTGGACACCCTCACCGGTGAGTATCGCGTGACGCGTGTGGACATCTGCCACGACGTCGGCCAGTCACTCAACCCGGCGCTGGACCTCGGACAGATCGAGGGCGGCTTCATTCAGGGCATGGGCTGGCTTACCACTGAGGAGCTGGTGTGGGACGATGCGGGAAAGCTCATGACGATCGGCCCCGCCAGCTACAAGATTCCTGCCATTGGCGACACACCCGCTGTATTCAATGTCGAACTGCTGCCGGACAGCCCCAATACGGAGGCCACTATCTTTCATTCCAAGGCCGTGGGCGAACCACCGCTGATGCTGGCAATTTCGGTGTACTGTGCCCTTCGGGATGCCGCAGCCAGCCTGGCGGATTACCGCATGAGTCCGCCCCTCAACGCCCCGGCCACCCCGGAGCGCGTGCTTGGCGCCTGTCGCAGTGCCCGGGAGTTTATTGCATGAGCACCGGCAGCCGCGCACATACCGACACCCATTGGACGGAAGCCTGCGCTGCGCTGCAACAGGCCGGCACCCCCCATGTGCTGCTGACGCTGCTCGATACCCGTGGCTCCACCCCGCGCGCAGCGGGCACCAAGATGGTCGTCGCCGCCAATACCAGTTGGGGCAGCATTGGCGGCGGCAACCTGGAATTCCGTGCCATGGCCATCGCCGGCGAGATGCTGGCAGCCGGCAGCGATGCACAGCGCATCGAGGATTTCCCGCTGGGGGCAAAACTCGGCCAGTGCTGCGGCGGTCACACCCAGGTGCTGTTCGAGTGCTTTGCCGGAACCCAGCTCCAGGTGGCACTGTTCGGCGCGGGACACGTCGGCCGGGCGCTGGCCACCATCCTGGGCGGCCTGCCCTGTCGCGTGCACTGGTTTGACAGCCGGCAAGCGGAATTTCCCGGACAGGTCGCCGCCAATATCCGTGTCTGCGTCAGCGACAGCCCGTTGCAGGACCTCGAGGGACTCCCGGCAGGCACGTTTTACCTCATCATGACCCACGAACATCCCCTCGACTATGCGCTTGCCGAAAGGGCACTGGCCCGCTCTGATGCGGGCTATATCGGCCTGATCGGCTCCCGGACCAAGTGGCGTCGCTTTCAGCTGCGCCTGGCCCATCGCGGCTATACTGAGAGCCAGACTGCGCAGATCCACTGCCCGGTCGGGCTGCGCGAGGTACCCGGCAAATATCCGATGGAGGTGGCCGTATCGATCGCCGGCCAAGTGATTGCGGCGTATCATGCCGGGGCCAGGTCCGACGACGCAGCCGTGCCATCGGTCCTGACCCCGCAAGGTGAGGCACCATGACAACTTCAGCACCAGACAACACTGACGCCGCCTACGCCGGCGACCCCAGAGCCAGGGCCATTGCCGAATCCCACCTCAATCTCCTCGACGAGCGCCTCGGTGCACGCGCCCTGGCCTGCAGCGACGAATGGTTTGCAGAGGCCGGCAATCTGGTCAAGCCCGGTCGCGGCATTTTCCGTGAGGGACATTTTGTCGCCACCGGGCAGTGGATGGATGGATGGGAATCCCGCCGGTCTTTCGGTCGACGCCCGCCGGGCGCTGCCAACTACGACTGGTGCATTCTACGCCTTGGCGCACCGGGCAGCCTGAACGCTGTGGACATCGACACCCACCACTTTCGCGGCAATGCGCCGGAGGCCGCCGCCCTTGATGCCCTGTTTACCGAGGATGAGCCAGACAACGACGCCGACTGGCTGGAGCTGCTGCCGAAAAGCCAGTTGCAGGCTCACAGCCGCAACCTGTTTGCCATCGAGACGGCAACCGACCGACCGCAGCCGTTCACGCATGTGCGCCTGCGCATTTTCCCCGATGGTGGCGTCGCCCGCCTGCGGGCCTGGGGTAGACCCTTGCTGCGGCGCGACCACTTCATCGACGGCGAACTGATTGACCTGTCCGCCGCACAGCACGGGGGACGCGGCGTTGCCGTCAGCAACCGGTTCTACAGTTCTCCGGACAATCTGCTCATGCCAGGGCGCGGCGTCAACATGGGTGATGGCTGGGAAACCCGGAGACGGCGCGACGATGGCCACGACTGGGCCATTGTGCAGCTTGGCGTCGCGGGGACCATCCACAAAGTCGTCGTCGACACCGCCCACTTCAAGGGCAACTTCCCCCATCACATGACGCTCGAGGCGATAAACACGGATCGGAAGGATATCGAGGCGGCCAATCTTGAGTGGCAGACCCTGCTGCCGGCCCGGCGTCTGTTTGCTGACCGGGAGCACCTGTTTCTGCGCGAGCTGGTGCACGACCGCAGCGAGCGCTTCACGCATGTGCGACTGAATATTTTCCCGGATGGCGGCGTCAGCCGTCTGCGGATTCTCGGTTTCCCGGACTGGATTTCGCTCGCGTGACCCTCGCTGACTTCAATGCGGCGGACACGGAGACCGCATCGCAGGCACTTGCCCGCTGCTGCAGCTGCCGTCGCTGGGTGGAAGCGCTGGTGCAGGGGCGCCCCTACGCCGACCTGGAGGCGCTGCGCGACGCCGCGGACCGCGTCTGGACAACCCTGGGTGACGACGATTACCTGGAAGCCTTCGCCGGACATCCGCAGATCGGGGACATGGACAGCCTGCACGGGAAATCCGCGGAAACGCGCTCGCTCGCCGCACAGGAGCAGGCTGGCGTCCTCGGGGCAGACGATGCGATCCTGCGCGAGCTGGCGCACTGCAATGCCGAGTACTTCCGGCGTTTCGGTTTCATTTTCATCGTCTGCGCCAGCGGCAGGAGCGTCGAGGAAATGCTGCATCTGATGCAGTCACGCATGGCACATTCGCGACACGAGGAAATTGCCATCGCCGCCGAGGAGCAGCGCAGAATATTCCACAGACGAATCGGACAGTTGCTATGAGCCAGATCAGCACGCATGTTCTCGACACCGCCCTTGGACAGCCCGCTAAAGGGGTGCCGCTGTCACTCTGTCGGGAAGAGAGCGACGGCAGCTGGACACCAGTCGCAGACGCCATCACGAATCGCGACGGACGCGTGGACGGCGGACTGTGTGAGGCCGGCCTTGAGCTGCCCGCTGGCAGCTACCGCATGCGCTTCAACACCGCAGACTACCTCGCGTCGCAGAACCTGGAGGTTTTCTATCCCCGGATTGATGTGGTGTTCCATCTGCCCGCCGGCGGCGAGCATTATCACATTCCTCTGCTGCTCTCGCCCTACGGCTACAGTACCTATCGAGGCAGCTGATGAGCGGCCATCGGACTCCGGAACCACTGATCCTGCAAGCCCTCTCCGCCGCCGCATTCGCGCCCTTCGGCGCGGTCATCGAACCCGCTGCTGCCGCGCACGAATACCCGATCAACGATGGACTGACCTACCGCTACGACGATATTGCCCGCGCGCACAGCTTTCCCGCCGGACAAAGTAACGGCGAGATGAATTCCGCTGATACGGGCCTCGGCTTCAGTATTTTCCGCGCCCGGCCCGTGGCACTGCCCTTTGCCCTTCAACGCATGGAGCGGCATCCGCTGGGCACACAGGCGTTCATCAACACCGGCAACGTGGCCTTCGCCATCGTGGTCGCACCCCCGGGCGCTTTCGACGCGGCAGCAATGCGTGCCTTCCTGGCTGCACCGGGACAAAGCATCAACTATCACGTTGGCACCTGGCATCACCACCTGCTGGCCCTCGGTCGCGGCGATTTTATCGTGGTCGACCGGATCGGCGATGGCAACTGCGACGAGATGGCGCTCCCTGAGCCGATCATGCTCGTGGCCAGCAGCGCAGACGGCCACCGCTGATGCTGCAGGCACACAGAGGGGCTGTGCTGCACTTCCTGCAGGATCCAGATGTGGCACCGGCAGAAGACGCCTGGGCGCATTACCCGGATGGCCTGCTCGTGACAGAGGGCGATCGCGTGCACAGCGTTGGCCCGGCATCCTCACTGCTGGCATCGCTTCCCGCTGATTGCCCGGTGCGCCGGCATGACAATGCCCTGCTGCTTCCCGGTTTTATCGATACGCATATTCATCTGCCGCAGATGGAGATGGTCGGCGCCCATGGCGAGCAGCTGCTGGAATGGCTGGAGAAATACGTCTTTCCCGCAGAGGCGAAGTTTGCCGATGCCGCCTACGCGGGCGCGGTATCAGAGCGCTTCCTCGACGAACTGCTGCGCAACGGCACGACCACGGCAATGGTGTTCGGCAGCGTCCACGCCGTCTCCGTGGAGGTGTTTTTCCAGGCCTGCGAGCGGCGCGGGCTGCGCATGATCGCCGGCAAGGCAATGATGGACAGGCACTGCCCCGACACCGTGCGCGACAGCGCGGGGAGTGCCTACCGGGACAGCAAGCGACTGATTCAGGACTGGCATGGACGCGGACGCCTGCGCTACGCCGTCACGCCGCGCTTTGCCCCCACCTCATCGCCCGAGCAGCTGGCGCTGGCGGGACAGCTGCTGCGCGAGCATCCGGGGGTGTATCTGCAGACGCACATGTCCGAAAACCTGGATGAAGTGGCCTGGGTCGGTCGTCTGTTCCCGGAGGCGCCGCACTATCTCGGCGCTTACGACGCGGCGGGCCTGCTCGGGCGCCGCAGCGTCTTTGCGCACTGCATACACCTGACGGACGGGGAGTGGACGCGACTGGCTGACAGCGCCAGCAACATTGCATTCTGCCCGACTTCGAACCTGTTTCTCGGCAGCGGACTTTTTTCCCTGCGCTGTGCGCGAAAGCACGGAATCCACGTTGGCCTGGGCACCGATATCGGCGGCGGGACCAGCTTTTCCCTGCTGCAGACGCTCAACGAGGCCTACAAGGTACTGCAGCTTCGCGGTGAGCGCCTGTCGCCACTCAAAGCGTTCTACCTGGCGACGCTGGGCGGCGCGAGAACGCTGGATCTCGAGGACACACTGGGTAACTTCATGCCCGGCAAGGAAGCCGATTTCATTGTCGTCGACACGGCCTGTACGCCGCTTCTGGCGTTTCGTTTGCAGCACTGTCGCGACCTTGCCGAAACCCTGTTCGTGCTCAGCACGCTCGGCGACGACCGGGCGATCCGCGAGACCTGGTCGGGGGGACGCCGCGTGCATCACCGGGACGCGCCAGCGACCCGGCCCGACTCGATGGAGAGTGCATAAAGCCGATGGAAAATTATGTCCTGGACTGGCTGGGTCTGCTGTTCCGCTGGCTGCACCTAATAACGGGAGTGGCGTGGATCGGCGCATCCTTCTACTTCATGTGGCTGGACAACAGCCTCGAAGAGCCACCCCCCTGGAAGCGGAACAAGGGCATCAAGGGCGACCTCTGGGCAATCCATGGCGGCGGCATCTACGAGGTTGCGAAATACCGGCTGGCGCCCGAAGCCATGCCTGCAACCCTGCACTGGTTCAAGTGGGAAGCCTACAGCACCTGGCTCACCGGCATGGTCCTGCTCACCCTTATTTATTACCTGGGTGCCGAGTCCTACCTCATCGACCCCAGGGTCGCCGAGCTGTCGCCGGCTCTCGCCGTTGGTCTCGGGCTGACCTTTATTGTCGGCAGCTATGTCGCTTACGAGCTGCTGTGCGCCAGCCCGCTGGCGCGTCATCCCCTGTGGATTGCTGCTGTCCTGGCGATGGCGGCGGCTTTCCTTGCCTGGTGGCTGAGCCGCGTGTTCAGCGGCCGCGGCGCCTACATCCATTTCGGTGCGATCATCGGCACCCTGATGGTCGGAAACGTGTTCCGGGTCATCATGCCGGCGCAGCGGTCCCTGGTGTCGGCGATAGCGCGGGGCGAGGCGCCGGATCCCGCGCCCGCCGTCAAGGCCAAGCTGCACTCCACGCACAACACCTACCTGACTCTACCCCTGCTGTTCATCATGATCAGCAGTCACTACCCGATGACCTACGCGCATCCTCGCAACTGGCTGGTGCTGCTGGCCCTGGTGGTCATTACGGCCGTAGCACGCCACTATTTCGTCCTGCGTCACAGGCAGGTAAACAGGCCTTGGATAGTGGCGGGCTGCGGCCTCGCCACCCTGCTTCTGGCCATCGCCATTGCGCCGGCGCACCTGCGCTCTGCCGGGACTGCAGATACCGCCACACCAGAGGACGCGCTGGCCGACGAGGGCTGGCATATTGTCCGGACCCACTGCACCGGGTGCCATGCCCGCGCACCCACCGATGAAAGCTTTACCCGCGCGCCGGCGGGCGTCATGCTGGATACACCAGCCGATGTACGCCAGTGGTCTGATCGCATCAGGTCGCAAGCCATCGATACGCACAACATGCCATTCATGAACAGCACAGGCATGACTGCGACCGAGCGGGAGCGGCTGGCGCAATGGCTGGCTGCGGGGGCCCCGGCACCCGGTTGACGGCTTTCCGCGGCAGTGGATGCGCCATGCGCGTGGAACCGACGCCGCGATTACCGGTCAATGACTGTGAGATTCAACATCAGGATTCACCACAAGGATGTCAGACACATGCAGAGCTCCACAATCCTTCAAGGCCGTGGGCGACGGAAGCGGGCCGCTTTCCATAGCGTTCTCGCAACGCTTATCACGCTGACCCTGGGGCCGGCAGTGCTGGCCGCCGAGGCCGGAGGTGACGCAGGCAATCCGCCGCCGGCAATATCGGTGACCGGCGAGGGCAAAGTCACGGCACAGCCAGATCGCGCCGCGCTGCAGCTGGGCGTGCAGGTCCGTCATGAGGATCTCGCCGAGGCCCGTAGCGAGGTCACGCGTCGCAGCAACGCCATTCTGCAGCACCTCGCCTCCCTGGGGATTGAGGAGCGACACGTCAATGCGACTGACATCAATACACTGCCGGAATATCGCTGGGACAAGGAGCAGGAAACCCAGGTCCTCACCGGCTACAGCGTGCAGCGGAGCATCGACCTGGCGCTGATGGACCTGTCGCTGTTGTCGACGGTCATTGAGGGATCGGCGGACGCCGGCGCCAACCGTATTACCCCACCGCGGCTATCGCACAGCAGGGAGGCAGAGCTGCGACGCGATGCATTGCGACTGGCGACTGAAGATGCACGCGCCAACGCCAGGGCCATTGCCGAGACGCTGGGCGGCACACTGGGCGCGGTGCGAGATATCAGCACTGGCGGAAGTCCGCGACCTGTTCCGATGGCCAGGGACATGATGATGCGTGCCTCCGCGGAGACCGCCGATGCCGACGCCACCTATGTCGCCGGCGACCAGACTTTCGAGGCGCGCGTCAGCGCCACCTTCAACCTTGCAACGACGGGCAGCGCAGACGGTGTTTGACCGCTCTGCACAGGACGCTACACTTCCAGCTGATCTGACTCCTTTTCTGGCAACCGGGTATCTGACATTGATGATGCGACGCACGCTTACAGCACTGACCCTCAACTGCCTCTTCTGGCTCTCCGCGGCAACAGTTCACGCGGTCACCCAGATCGAGCCCAGCGAAGCACAGGCAGATACAGCGCGGGAGCTGGTCGAGCAGCTGGAAAAACGTCATTACGCAAAGCTGCACTACGACGAAAATCTGTCGACCGCGCATCTTGAGAATTACATCGACAGCCTCGATGGCGGAAAGATGTTTTTCACCCAGGCGGATGTCGCGGAATTCAGGAAATATGCCGCCACCACGGAGAATGATTTTTCCAGTGGCAATCTCGGCGTCGGTTTCATGATCTTCAACCGCTTTGCCGAGCGGCTGGAGGCGCGCCTGACCCGCGTTGTGGAGACCTTGCCCGAGCGCTATGCCGCCATGGATTTCACCGTTGACGAGGATTTTGTGATCAATGGAGAGAAGCGCACATGGGCAATGGACAGTGACGAGCTCGAAGAACGCTGGCGCAAGCATCTGAAAAACCAGGCTCTGAGTCTGCGACTGGCAGACAAGGACGAAGAGGATATCGCCAGCGTGCTGAGCAAGCGTTACCAGCGACAGCTAAAGCGCGTCGCCCAGTACAACGCCCAGGACGTCTTTCAGGTATATGCCAATGCGCTGACCGAGCTTTACGACCCTCATAGCAACTATCTCTCACCCCGACGCTCCGAGAATTTCAACATCAACATGAGCCTGTCCCTCGAAGGGATTGGCGCTGTACTGCAGTCTGATGACGACTACACCAAGGTGGCACGCATTGTGGCGGCCGGCCCAGCGGACAAGCAGGGTGATCTGAAGCCGTCGGATCGCATCGTCGCCGTCGGCCAGGGGGAAGAAGGACCGATGGAGGATGTTATCGGCTGGCGTCTCGACGAGGTGGTCGACCTGATTCGCGGACCGAAGGACAGCACGGTACGACTCAGTGTGATGCCGGGTACGCCCGGTGCGGCAACCGAGGAACGCAAGACCATCAAGATTGTCCGCAACACCGTGAAGCTGGAGGAGCAGTCCGCGCAGAAGCGGGTGCTGGAACTGCCGGCCGGAGACGACACCATCAAGGTCGGCGTGATCGATATTCCCGCGTTCTACATTGATTTCGATGCCATGCGTCGCGGCGATGACGATTACAAAAGTACAACACGCGATGTCGGCCGGCTGCTGGAGGAACTGCAGACCGAAGGCGTGGATGGCGTGATCATCGACCTGCGCAACAACGGCGGCGGGTCCCTGCAGGAAGCCAACGAGCTCACTGGCCTGTTCATTGAATATGGGCCCACCGTGCAGATCCGGCACTCATCCCGGCGGGTCTGGCGCGATGGCAAGCGCCTGCGCAGCGCCTACTATGAAGGCCCTCTTGTGGTGATGATCAACCGTCTCAGCGCCTCTGCCTCCGAGATTTTCGCAGGAGCGATCCAGGATTACGAGCGCGGAATCATTGTAGGTGACCGGTCCTTCGGCAAGGGCACGGTGCAGACCATGGTGCCCCTTAAGGAGGGGCAGCTCAAGGTGACCGAGAGCAAGTTCTATCGCATTTCGGGCGATAGTACCCAGCACCGCGGCGTCGTGCCCGACATCACCTTTCCCTCCATGTTCAACGCCGAGGAAATCGGTGAGAGCTCGCTCGACCACGCACTTGCCTGGGACCAGATCAACCCGGTGAGACATCGCCGCTATGGTGATCTGGATGCGGTTATCCCGGAGCTCGCCGCCCTGTTCGACGAGCGCAAGAAAGATAATGCCGAGCTGAATTACCTGGTAGAACAGGTGTCGCTGGCCAATGACGACAGCGATGTCGACAGCGTATCCCTGAACGAGGCGGTTCGACGTGCGCGACGCGAGACGCGGATGAGTAAAGCGCTGGCTATTGAGAATCGTCGGCGCAGCGCTCGCGGCGAGGAACCCCTCGCGTCACTCGATGACGACGATCGGGGGGAGGAAGACGAGAACAGCAGTGACGGTCTCGCGGCCGCCGATGCGGATCCGGATGAGAATAAAGATGAGGTCGATGACGTGCTGCTCACCGAGGCCGGCCATATTCTTGTCGATACACTGCTGATGCGTGAACCGTCCTATGCGGTCAACGCGAAAAAGAAAGACTAGTGGGCCACTAGGGTCAATCGCACCAGGCCAGGTCTGCGGCAAGCCGCACTACGTCGCCGATAATGATGAGCGTTGGCGGCTGTGGCTGTTCGCGCTCCACAACGGCAGTCATGGTCGACAGGGTTCCCCTGATCACCCGCTGCTCGGCCGTGCTTGCCTTCTCCACCAGAGCCACCGGCGTTCCAGGATCGCGCCCATGGGCCTGCAGCTGTTCGCAGATAATGGGCAGTCCGACGAGCCCCATGTAGAACACCAGGGTTTCCTGGGGCGACTGAAACTCTTCCCAGCGATGCGGCAGCTTGCCGTCACGGGTGTGCCCGGTGAGAAAGCGTACCGATTGTGCGTAATCGCGATGGGTCAGCGGAATGCCCGCATAGCAGGCGGCGGCGTTGGCGGCGGTGATACCCGGGACAATCTGGAAGGGGATACCGTGGCGTGCCAGCAGCGTAATCTCCTCGCCACCGCGGCCAAAGACGAAGGGATCCCCGCCCTTCAGCCGTACCACGCATTTGCCCTGTAGCGCATAGTCCACCAGGGCCTGGTTGATCTCCTCCTGCGGCAGGGCGTGCTCGGCACGCCGCTTGCCGACATAGATACGCTGCGCATCGCGGCGGCCGAGATCGATGATAGCCTGAGGCACCAGCCGGTCGTGCAGAATGACATCACCCCGCTGCAGAAGGCGCAGGGCCTTGAAGGTCATCAGGTCGGGATCACCGGGTCCCGCGCCGATAAGAAAGACCTCACCCACAGGTGTCGGGTCTTTCGCCAGCAACGCATCCACCGCGGCGCCGGCCTGATCGGTGCGCCCGGCCAATACCATCTCTGCCACCGGCCCCTCCACCAGATCTTCCCAGAAGCGCCGCCTTGTCGACTCATCGGGGATGGCAGCTTTTACCCTTGCCCTCAAGCTGCCGGCAAAACGCGCGACGTCACCGAGCCGGGCCGGCAGCATTGCCTCCAGCTGCCGACGCACCGCGCGACCGAGCACCGGACTTGCTCCGTTGCTGCCGATCGCGACCAGCAGCGGATCGCGATCGACAATCGAGGGAAAGGTGAACGTGCAAAGCTCGGGAGTGTCCACCACGTTGACCGGGATATTGCGCTCACGCGCTTCGGCGTGCACCCGTCGGTTCACGGCGTTATCCGGCGTTGCTGCAATTACCAGTATCTGCCCGCCCAGATCGCCCGGCACATATGCCCTCGCCTGCCAGGTTCCCCCGTGATCATCAAGCAATCCTTGCAGGCCACTGTCTATCTCAGGCGCAATCACCGTGAGATTCGCGCCGGCACGGCACAGAAACAGGGCTTTTCGCGAGGCCACCGTACCACCGCCGATCAGTGTCACCGGCTCGCCGCGCAGCTTGAGGAATACCGGCAGGGCCTCCACGGTGCGGCCTCAGCCGGCCTCGAGCAGCGCCAGGCCGCCGGCGTAAGGCTGCAGTGCCTCCGGAACCGCTACCGACCCATCCGCACGCTGGTAGTTTTCCAGAATGGCGACCAGCGTCCGCCCCACCGCGAGGCCGGACCCGTTCAGCGTATGCAGCAACTCCGGCTTGCCGGTCGCGGGGTTGCGCCAGCGCGCCTGCAGGCGCCGCGCCTGGAAGGTGCCGAAGTGGCTGCAGGAGGAGATTTCCCGGTAGGCGTTCTGTCCCGGCAGCCACACTTCCAGGTCATAGGTCTTGCACGCCGAGAAACCGAGGTCACCGGTGCACAGAATGACCTTGCGGTAGGGCAGCCCCAGGCGCTGCAGAACCGCCTCCGCGTGCCCCGTGAGCGCTTCCAGGGCCTGCTCACCAGCCTCGGGTCGCACCAGGCTGACCAGCTCGACTTTCTCGAACTGGTGCTGGCGGATCATGCCACGGGTATCGCGGCCATAGCTGCCCGCCTCGCTGCGAAAACAGGGCGTATGACAGGTCATGCGCAAGCCGGATTCCCCCAGCTCGCTGTCCTCGAAAATGCGTCCCCGGGCGATATTGGTCACCGGCACTTCGGCGGTGGGAATCAGGTAG
Organism: Chromatocurvus halotolerans; assembly: GCF_004340525.1. Taxonomy (GTDB): domain Bacteria; phylum Pseudomonadota; class Gammaproteobacteria; order Pseudomonadales; family Halieaceae; genus Chromatocurvus; species Chromatocurvus halotolerans. Next base: position 71,352 of record NZ_SLWX01000001.1, read on the forward strand.
TAGTCCTGATCTCCTTCCAGCCTGAACAGGTCCTCGGCGAATTTCGGCAGCTGCCCGGTACCATACAGGGACCCGGCGTTGACGATATAGGGAACGTAGACTTCCTGGTAACCGTGCTCTGTGGTGTGCAGGTCAAGCATGAACTGGATCAGAGCGCGGTGCAGCCGCGCCAGGCCCCCGTGCATCACACTGAAGCGCGAGCCGGTGATCTTCCCCGCCAGCTCGCTGTCAAGCAAACCCAGCCGCTCGCCGATATCCACATGATCCAGCGCCGCGAAGTCAAACGCCGGCGGCGTGCCCCAGCGCAGTACCTCCACGTTGTCCGACTCGGTATCGCCGCTGGGAACGTCCGGATGTGGCAGGTTGGGCAAGCCCCCCAGCAATGCGTCCATCTCGCCCTGAACGACGCGCGCCTCTTCAGTAGCGCTGTCTATCTGCGCGGCGATGGCATCGAGCGTGGCATTCACCTCGGCCTTGGCGTCGTCAACGCTCATACCCTGCCCCACCAGCTGGCCGATTTTCCGGCTCGCCGCCTTGCGCTCGGCCAGCAGATCCTGGCTGGCGACATCTGCCACCTTGCGCCGCGCATCCAGCGTCTCGAATGCCGCAATGTCGAAAGTAACACCGCGCGCCGCCAGCGCCTCGGCGACCGCCGCAGGATCGCGCCTGACTTCCCTGATATCCAGCATGATCTGTTTCCTTTCCGTAAACCGATGGTGCGCGCGAACGCTGCCGCAATCAGACGAGCGCGCGGGTAACGTAGATTCCTGTTGCTGCCGCCAGCACGCACCCCACGGTGGTCACCACCATATAGCCGATGGCCACGCCACCCTCTCCAGCCTGCCACAGCTCGACGGCCTCAAGTGAGAACGTTGAGTAGGTGGTGAATGCCCCCAGAAAACCGACCATCAGCACGTTGCGCCAGTCGGGGTGCAGGGCAGAGCGCTCAACAAGAACGAAGACGACGCCCATCAGGGCGCAACCGCTCAGGTTGACCAGCAAGGTGCCCAGCGGCCAGCTTCCCTGCCACAGGCCGTGTACCCAGCGCGCAAGACTGTAGCGTCCAACAGCACCGGCTGCACCACCCAGGGCAACGAAAACGAGGTATTTCATGCGTCTGCCTTTCCTTTACCCGCGCCGCCCGGGGGCCGCCCGCCGGGCCGCCGATTGTACGCGCTTTGCATGCGGTCGGACAGGCAGCGGGGTCAGTCAGGGTCACGCTTTACGACGCTCCGCGCATCTCGCTCACGCAGCGCGGCAAGCTTTTCCCGAATGCGCTGCTCGAGCCCTCGGGGTACCGGCTGGTAGTAACCGGGCTCGCCGAGTTGCGACGGCAGATAGCGCTCCCCCGCGGCATAGGCGTCCTCCTCATCATGGGCGTAGCGATAGCCGGCACCGTGGTCCATCTGCCTGGCCAGCGCGGTCGGAGCATTGCGCAGGTGCAGCGGCACCTCGGCTGTGCCTCCCGCGGCCACATCCGCCGACGCCGCCTTGAAAGCCCGGTAAACGGCATTGCTCTTTGGCGCGCAGGCCAGGTAAAGCACGGCCTGTGCGAGCGCCAGCTCCCCTTCAGGACTGCCCAGTCGCTCCACTACCTGCCAGGCATCGAGGCACAGGGTCAGCGCGCGGGGATCGGCGTTGCCGATATCCTCACTGGCAATGCGGACTATGCGCCGCGCCAGGTAGAGGGGATCACAGCCGCCATCCAGCATGCGACACAGCCAGTACAGCGAGGCGTCCGGCGCACTGCCCCTGACCGATTTGTGCAGCGCACTGATGAGGTCATAGAACTGATCACCGCCTTTGTCGAAGCGGCGCAGGGATTGCTGGCTGACCTCCTCCACCGCGGCGCGGACCAGCTCGCGGACACCCTGACCATCCGCTTCCACCAGATCAGCGGCCAGCTCCAGCAGGTTGAGCGCGCGCCTGGCGTCGCCATCAGCCAGTTCGGCGATCATGGACAGCACGGCAGGCTCGGCGCGCAGACCGTCACCGAGATGAGCGACCGCGTGCGACAGCAGGTCGACCATCTCGTCCACCTGCAGCGCCCGCAGCTTGTACACCCGGGCGCGGGAAAGCAGCGCACTGTTGACCTCAAACGCCGGGTTCTCCGTGGTGGCACCGATAAAGATCAGCGTTCCATCCTCCACGTAGGGCAGGAACGCGTCCTGCTGGGACTTGTTGAAGCGGTGGACCTCGTCCACGAACAGGACGGTGTTGCGTCCCCGGTGGCGGTTCTGCTGCGCCGTCTCTACCGCCGCGCGAATGTCACGCACGCCGGCAAGCACCGCTGACAGCTGCAGGAATACGGCATCCGCCGCGTCTGCGGCAATTCGCGCAAGCGTGGTTTTACCGACACCCGGAGGCCCCCAGAGCAGCATGGAGTGCAGCTGTCCACGCGCAATTGCCTGCGCCAGCGGCTTACCCGCTGCAAGCAGGTGCGCCTGACCGAAAAAGCCATCAAGGCTGGCGGGTCTCAGCAGGGCGGCCAGGGGCTGGTAGACATCGCCTGCCGCTTCGCTGTGAAACAGATCACCGGCTTCAGGCATCGTGGATAAAAACGTCGACGCCGTCCGGTGGAGAAAAGTTGAAGATATCGCTGTCAAACGCCTCTGTGGACAAGGCCTCAAGCCGGATCTCGATACGCTGCGACAGGTTGTCAACAATGGCCAGCGCCGCTGGCAGTCCCTCTTCAAAGTCCAGTTCGAGCGACTGGAAACCGGCATCGGGGGCCGTGGGCAGCAGCGTATAGGCATGCTCGCCGCGTCGGGAAACCGTGAAATCCCGCGACAGGCTGTCGCGGTCTCCCGCCAGCACCTGCAGTGGCGCACTGGCGGTTGCGCTCACCGGTCGACGGGTCGCGGTCTCCAGATCCTCATCGTAATGCCACAGGTAGGTCCCCTCGGTGACCACAAGCTGATTATCGGGTGCCTCGATACGCCACAGGAAACGACCGGGGGCCTGCAGTCGGAACTCGCCGGAGGCGGTCGTCGCGCGACCGCCTTCCTGCGGGTACGTGGTCTGGCGAAAACGGCCTGACAGGTAGTCGATGGCTGCCAGAGCATCGCCGAGCGACTGCACGGCGCTCGTCTGTTGAGGCGACTCTCCCGACGCAGACGCCACCGACGTGACCAGAGGCAGCGCAATTACCAGCAACAGCGGGCACAGCCACCGCCGGCCCATCCGCCGAGCCGCATTGATCGTATTCATGGTCAGTCTCCCACCGGGGGCGGCGCCAGGACTTCGCGCTGGCCATTGGTACCCATTGTTGACACCACGCCCGCCGCCTCCATCGTTTCAATCAGGCGCGCCGCGCGGTTGTAGCCAATACGCAGCTTGCGCTGCACGCTGGATATGGACGCCCGACGGCTCTGGGTCACGTGATGGACGGCCTCATCGTAAAGCGCGTCATTCTCGTCGTCGCCGTCTGCCTGCATTTCACCGGGCGTTACCGGCGTGCTGCTGCCCTCGTCAAGCAGCCCCTCGATATACTCGGGCTCGCCGCGACGCTTCCAGTCAGACACCACGCGATGCACTTCGTCGTCAGAGCAGAATGCGCCGTGCACACGGGTGGGCATGCTGGTGCCCGGGGGCAGATACAGCATGTCGCCATAGCCCAGCAGCTGCTCGGCACCCCCCTGGTCGAGAATGGTCCGGGAGTCCACCTTGGAACTGACCTGAAAGGCGATGCGGGTGGGAACGTTTGCCTTGATGAGGCCGGTGATGACATCGACAGAGGGTCGCTGCGTGGCCAGAATGAGGTGGATACCCGCCGCGCGCGCCTTCTGTGCGATGCGCGCGATCAGCTCTTCCACTTTCTTACCGACGATCATCATCATGTCGGCAAACTCGTCAATCACCACCACAACGAAGGGCAGCCGCTCCAGCGGCGGCGCGCTCTGCTCCTCGTCTGTCATCTGCAGGATGGGGTCGGGTGTCCAGAACGGATCCACCAGCGGAGTCCCCGCTTTCGCCGCCTCCTCCACCTTGCGGTTATAGCCGGCCAGGTTGCGCACGCCCATCGTGGCCATGAGCTTGTAGCGTCGCTCCATCTCCGCAACGCACCAGCGCAGGCCGTTGGCAGCATCCTTCATATCGGTGATGACCGGTGTCAGCAGATGCGGAATGCCATCATAGACCGACAGCTCAAGCATCTTCGGGTCTACCAGAATCAGCCGCACATCCGCCGGTGTGGCCTTGTAAAGTAGGCTGAGCAGCATCGCGTTGACGCCAACCGATTTGCCCGAGCCGGTGGTGCCTGCCACCAGCAGGTGCGGCATCTTGGCCAGATCTGCCACCACAGGATGTCCTGAAATATCGTTGCCCAGGGCAAGCGTCAGCGGCGATTTGCTCTGGTCAAAGGTACGCGACGACAGCACCTGCCGGAAATTGACCACCTCGCGGTCTTCGTTGGGTATCTCGATGCCGACCACACTCTTGCCGGGTATCACCTCGACCACACGCACGGAAATGACCGCCAGCGATCGCGCCAGATCTTTCGCGAGGTTGGATATGCGGGACACCTTGACGCCCGGCGCGGGCTGCAGTTCGAAGCGTGTGATAACCGGCCCTGGCATTACCGCTGTCACCTCGGCGGCAATGCCGAAATCCGCAAGCTTCAGCTCCAGAAGCTTGGACAGCTTCTCCAGGGCCTCGGCAGAATAGCCCTTCGATGGGTCCTTGACTTCCGCATCCAGCAGCTCGAACTGCGGTAGTTCCCCGGTCACCGGGTTGTCGAACAGCGGTTTCTGTTTTTCGCGCTCCACGCGTTCGCTGGTCTGGACCGGCGCCTCCAGGGCCTTGATCTTTGGCGGTGCGCGTTTCTTCTCCTTCTCGACATGCTGCGTGATTACGGCCTTTCGCGCCTCCAGCTGTCGCTCCCGACTGCGGCGATCCCGCGTGGCATCAATGAAGACCACCACGCGGTCGCGCAGCGCGATGGAGCCGTCAATAGCCCAGGCGCCCAGTCGCTCCATCAGCCGCATCCAGCTTAGATCGGTAAAGATTGTCATGCCAAAAAGGAAAACCGCAACCAGAATGACGCGGCTTCCAATGTCGTTGAAGGCGTTATTGAACGCGTCGCCAATCGCCTGGCCGAGAATCCCACCGGCCCCCTGGGGCAGACCGGAGCCCCCGGTGTCGTTGAGAGCAGCGATCGCGGTCACCGACACCATGACCATTAACAGGCCGAGAAACCGGACGCCAACGTGGGTCCAGTCAATACCGCTGGCGCTGTGGCGCTCGGCAAAGATCACCGCGGCGCGGTAAGCGAGCATGAGTGGAAACAGATAGGCAGCGTAACCCACGAGGGAAAAGCTCACATCCGCCAGCCAGGCGCCCGCGGGACCGCCGAGATTGCGGATGCCACCCCCCGCACCAGTCGCCGACCAGCCCGGGTCCCGGGAACTGTAGCTAAGCAATGCCAGCAACAGATAGGCACAGGCCGCAGTCACGCCAATAAACGCACCTTCGCGCAGTCGCGGTCGCGCTGCACTGCCCGCTGCGGCGGATTTACTTTCGGCTCTGGCCAACGCCCTGCCCTATTTAAAATACCGTGATAGTTTTCATTACTTCTTCATTCTTTTCAATAATTTATGCAGGAATTGCAGATTTGATCTAACAACTTTGCCGACAACGCGTCTTTACTTTACCATTAGCGCAGCTTCAGCCGCCCGATACCCACGCCATGATAGGGTCGCGCCGCGCGCTGGCGCCACCACAAAGCCCTCGCAACGCGACTCCGACCACGAGCACAACAGGAAACTCCCCACATGAGTGACGCGCATCATCCACTGATCATTCTCGGCTCCGGCCCGGCAGGATACACGGCCGCGGTTTACGCCGCTCGCGCCAACCTGGCCCCGGTGGTCATTACCGGCATGCAGCAGGGCGGCCAACTGACCACAACCACCGAGGTCGAGAACTGGCCAGGCGGCCCCGCGGACCTCCAGGGACCCCAGCTGATGCAGGAGATGCAGGCTCACGCGGAGCGCTTCGACACACAGATCATCTTTGATCACATCGAACGTGTCGACCTCTCTGCCCGCCCGATGCGCCTGGAAGGCACCGGCACATTCACCTGCGACGCGCTCATCATTGCCACTGGCGCCTCCGCGCAGTACCTGGGCCTGCCCAGCGAAGAGGCCTTCATGGGCAAGGGCGTCAGCGCCTGCGCCACCTGCGACGGCTTCTTTTACCGCAACCAGAAGGTCGCGGTGATTGGCGGTGGCAACACCGCCGTGGAAGAGGCGCTGTATCTCGCCAACATCGCTTCCGAGGTCGTGCTGGTGCACCGGCGCAACAGTCTGCGTGCGGAGAAGGTCCTGCAGGATCGACTGTTTGCCCGCGCCAGGGAGGGCAAGGTGACCCTTCTCTGGGATCACGTGCTCGATGAGGTTCTGGGTGACGACAGCGGTGTCACGGGGATGCGCGTGCGCTCTACGCATGACGACAGCGCGCAGGAAATTGCGCTTTCCGGCGTGTTTATCGCCATCGGCCACAAACCCAATACCGATATGTTTGCCGGACAACTGGACATGAAAAACGGCTACATCGTGATTCACAGCGGCACCGAGGGCAACGCCACGGCAACCAGCGCGCCCGGCGTATTTGCCGCGGGCGACGTCGGTGACCATATCTACCGTCAGGCCATCACCTCGGCAGGATTTGGCTGCATGGCGGCACTGGACGCCGAGAAATATCTCGATGCACTGGGCGAGCACTGAGGAACAGGGCCGGAGCGGGTGACTCTGCTGCAGTATCTGGGGCCGGATGAACCCTTCCCGCCGACGGCCACCGCTCTCGAGTACCCCAATGGCCTGCTGGCGGTAACGGATGATCTGGCGATCGATCGGCTGATTGAGGCCTACCGTCGCGGCATTTTCCCCTGGTTCGAGGATCCGCAGCCGGTGCTCTGGTGGAGTCCGGACCCACGCTCCGTCCTGCCCGTCGATGGACTGCACGTGTCCCGGTCCCTGCGCAGGACACTGCGGCAGGACCGGTTCCGGCTTTCCGTCGATACCGCCTTTGCGGAAGTCATGCACGCCTGCGCCGGGGAGCGTAACGGCCAGCGCGGCACCTGGATCAATCAACGTATGCTGGACGCTTATTGCGCGCTGCATCGCCGCGGCTGTGCCCACAGCATTGAGGTGCGTGACAACGACGGTGAGCTTGTGGGGGGACTCTACGGCGTCGCACTCGGCGGTACGTTTTTCGGGGAAAGCATGTTCAGCAGGCGCAGCGACGCATCCAAGGTGGCTCTGGTTGCGCTGTTACGACTGCTTGAGCGTGGCGGCGCCAGGCTTGTGGATTGCCAGGTGGAGAGCGATCACCTGAACAGCATGGGTGCTCGCAACATTTGCCGCACAGACTTCGAGCAATGGCTTGCGCGCAATCAGGTCATCGACATACCATCTTCTGCCTGGCATTTGCCGGATCGTTGCGGAGAACTCCTGTGACGTCGTCACTGCGCGATTTAAAGGTCTACACCACCTACCCTCATCGCTGTAGCTATCTTGAGGAGGAGGAAGCGACAACCCTGTTCATAGACCCGCGACAGCCCATTGATCAGGCCCTGTACACACGTCTGTCCCTGCTGGGTTTCCGGCGCAGCGGTGCCCACGTCTACCGGCCGCACTGTCGGCAGTGCAGCGCCTGTGTGCCGGCGCGCATCCCCGTCAACACGTTCCAGCCAAACCGCACCCAGCGCCGCACCTGGCGTCGAAACACGGATCTTACGGTTGCCCGCACGGACAGCATCGCCGATGATGACGCCTACCGTCTCTACCACCGCTACATTGTCCAGCGCCATGCCGACGGCGACATGTACCCGCCGGACCGGGATCAGTATCAATCTTTCCTGAGCAATGCCTGGGACTGCACGCGCTATTATCGCTTTCACAGCGACGGGCGCCTGGTCGCCATCGCCGTCGTGGACGTCATGCTGGATGGGCTTTCCGCCATCTACACGTTTTTTGATCCCGACGAACAGGCACGCAGTCTTGGCCGTTACGCCATTCTCTGGCAGATCGAGACAGCGCGCTCGGTGGGTCTGCCCTACCTTTACCTCGGATACTGGATACGCAATTGCGGGAAGATGGCCTACAAGTCGGACTACCGACCGCTGGAACTCCTGCTGGAGAATCGCTGGCAGCGGGCCGACGATGACGTCCTTGCCAGCGATGCTTGATCGCACAAGCCCCCGGAAACAGTGGAAGTCAGGCCACGTTTACGGCAAAATGCGCGCTTCGCATGACAGACGCTGAGGCCACATGGCAAAAGAAGACCAGATTGAAATGGAAGGTGAGGTGGTCGATACCTTGCCCAATACGACATTTCGCGTGCAGCTCGAAAACGGGCATATTGTGACAGCCCACATTTCGGGCAAGATGCGCAAAAACTACATCCGCATTCTTACCGGTGACAAGGTGCGTGTAGAGCTGACACCTTATGACCTGACCAAGGGGCGAATTACCTACCGCGAGCGCTGAAGCACGCCCGCCATCACTGCGTGATGACAGGCGAGACGTTTCAGCTTCCTTCCAGCACGGCCTCTTCTTCCTCGACGCGCACTTCCAGGGCATCCCCAGCGGCGTTGAGACGCACCAGGGCGGTTCCGCCAGAACCAGACAGCGCACCGAACAGGACAAGCTCCGCCAGGGGTTTCTTGATATGCTCCTGTATTACACGCTCCATGGGGCGCGCGCCCATACGCTCGTCGTAGCCCTTTTCAACCAGCCACAGCCGTGCATCTTCGTCGACATCGAGGGTCACCCGCTTCTCATCGAGCTGCCCCTGCAGTTCGGCGATGAACTTGTCCACCACCGTGAGAATGACGTCCTCACCCAGGGGCTCGAACTGGACGATGCTGTCGAGGCGATTACGGAATTCCGGCGTGAACATCCGTGTAATCGCCTCCATACCGTCACTGCGATGGTCCTGGGTGGTGAAGCCAATGCTCCGCCGGCTCATGCTCTCGGCACCCGCGTTGGTTGTCATGATAAGAATGACATTGCGGAAATCGGCCTTGCGACCGTTGTTGTCGGTCAAGGTCCCGTGGTCCATGACCTGTAGCAGCAGGTTATAGACCTCCGGGTGGGCCTTTTCTATCTCGTCAAGCAGCACGACGGCATGCGGGTGCTTGGTCACCTGCTCGGTGAGCAGTCCGCCCTGGTCGAAACCGACATAGCCGGGCGGCGCACCGATGAGCCGCGACACGGTGTGCCGCTCCATGTACTCGGACATGTCAAAACGAATCAGCTCAAGACCGAGAATTCTGGCGAGCTGACGGGTGACCTCCGTCTTGCCGACACCCGTCGGCCCCGCCAGCAGGAAGGACCCTATCGGCTTGTCGCCACCGCGCAGACCGGCGCGGGACATCTTGATGGACGTCGCGAGACTGGAAACGGCATTGTCCTGACCGAAAACCACCATGCGCAGGTTGCTCTCCAGCTTCTGCAGAATTTCCTTGTCATTGCTGCTGACGGTTTTCGGCGGTATGCGGGCAATCTTGGCAACCACCGCCTCGATGTCACCCTTGCCGATGACCTTTTTGCGCTTCGACGGTGCCTGTAGCTGCTGATAGGCGCCCGCCTCGTCGATCACGTCTATCGCCTTGTCCGGCAGGAAACGGTCAGTGATGTAGCGGGCCGACAGATCGGTTGCCGTGCGCAGCGCATTGTCCGTGTAACGAAGACCGTGGTGCTCCTCGAACCGCGACTTGAGGCCCTTGAGAATCTTGTAGGCATCGTCGGGGCTCGGCTCCATCACGTCGATCTTCTGAAAGCGACGACTCAGGGCCTTGTCCTTGTCAAAAATGCCGCGGTATTCCTGGAAGGTGGTGGAACCGATGCACTTGAGTTTTCCGGAGGTCAGCAGCGGCTTGAGCAGGTTGCTCGCATCCATGACGCCGCCGGATGCCGCGCCGGCGCCGATAATCGTGTGTATCTCATCGATAAACAGTATGGCGCCATCACGCCGCTTGAGCTCGGCAAGCAGACCCTTGAAGCGCTTCTCGAAATCGCCCCGATATTTGGTGCCCGCCAGCAGCGCGCCAAGATCCAGGGAATAGACGCAGGAATCCCGCAGCATCTCCGGGACCTGGCCATCGACAATCATCTTGGCAAGACCCTCGGCGATGGCGGTCTTGCCAACCCCGGACTCGCCCACCAGCAGGGGGTTGTTCTTGCGCCGGCGCGCGAGAATCTGGACGACGCGCTCCACTTCGCTGATACGACCGATCAGGGGGTCGATTCTGCCCGCCTCGGCCTCGGCGTTGAGATTGGTGGAATACGAATCCAGCGGATTCGCCTCGCCTTCCTCGCCTCCCTGTTCCGCGGCGGCGGCGCTGCCGCGCTCCTCGTCCATATCTTCATCACCCACCTTGGAGATGCCGTGAGTAATGTAATTGACAACGTCGAGCCGCGTCACGCTCTGGGTCTTGAGGAAATAGACCGCCTGGCTTTCCTGCTCGCTGAACAGCGCGACCAGCACGTTGGCACCGGTGACTTCGCTCTTGCCAGAGGACTGCACATGAAACACCGCCCGCTGCAGAACGCGCTGGAAGCCCAGGGTCGGCTGTGTCTCACGCTCCTCGTCCTCGGCGGGGATTAGGGGCGTCGTGGAATCGATGAACTCGACGAGATCGCCGCGCAGGGCACTGATCTCGGCGCCACAGGCCTTGAGGACGCGGATCGCATCATTGTTGTCCAGCAGAGCCAGCAGCAGATGCTCTACCGTCATGAACTCGTGCCGGCGGGCGCGGGCGGCACGAAAGGCGTCGTTAAGGGTTTGCTCTAGATCCTTGCTCAGCATGGCGTTGCTCCCGGGGTGTTACCCCTCCGATGCCTCGATTTCGCACAGCAGCGGATGCTGATGCTCCCGTGCGTATTGGTTGACCTGTGCCGCCTTGGTCTCCGCGATATCGCGGGTGTAAATGCCGCACACGCCTTTGCCGCGTGTATGTACCGTCAACATGACCTGGGTGGCCTGCTCTCGGTTCATGGAAAAAAAGGTTTCCAGCACTTCGACGACGAACTCCATCGGTGTGTAATCATCGTTCAGAAGGACCACCTTGAACAAGGGTGGTTTTTTCAGTGCAGGCCTGGCGTCCTGGGTAACGGTGCCGCTATCCGAGTCAGAGTCGGGGCTCGATGCCATCGCCCGCACGACTGACGTCCACTGCTGTGTAATAGCCACGGTGTAGATCTCACGCTCCTGTAGCGACATGCGGTCCTCACTATAAGGCTTTTCTGGCTGAAACGCAGTTGACGCGCGGGCGCGCCAGGCTTTCGCCAGGTTGATCATTCCGGCGCGCAACGCCGGACAGGTCCCGCCAGCGGGGGCCCTGCCCGCGTCGCCGCTGCGCTACATCTGCTCGATCATTTTATCGCCAAAGCCGGAGCAGCTGACAAGCTCGGCATCCTCCATGAGCCGCTCGAAATCATAGGTCACGGTACGGTTCTGGATGGCTCCGTTCATGCCCTTGATAATCAGGTCTGCCGCCTCGTTCCAGCCCATATGGCGCAGCATCATCTCTGCCGAGAGAATCAATGACCCTGGGTTTACCTTGTCCTGACCGGCGTACTTGGGCGCCGTGCCATGGGTCGCCTCGAACAGCGCGACGGTGTCCGACAGGTTGGCACCCGGCGCGATGCCGATACCACCGACCTGCGCTGCCAGTGCATCTGACAGGTAATCACCGTTGAGGTTCAGCGTGGCCACAACACTGTAATCGCCCGGCCGGGTGAGAATCTGCTGCAGCATGGCATCGGCGATCACGTCCTTGATCACGATGTCCTTGCCGGAGTGCGGGTTCTTCAGGGTCATCCAGGGTCCGCCATCCAGCAGCTCGGCACCGAACTCCTTCTCCGCAAGCTGATAGCCCCAGTCGCGGAACGCCCCCTCGGTGAACTTCATGATGTTGCCTTTATGGACCAGTGTTACCGACGGCAGATCCTGGTCGATCGCGTACTGTATGGCCTTTCGAACGAGGCGCTGCGTGCCTTCTTGCGACACCGGCTTGACGCCGATACCCACCTGTGTCGGGAAGCGTATCTTGGTCACGCCCATCTCGTTGATCAGGAAATCGACGACTTTCTGCGCTTCCTCGGAACCGGCCTTGTATTCGATACCGGCATAAATGTCCTCGGAGTTCTCGCGGAAAATCACTATATTGCAGTCGCCGGGCTTCTTTACGGGAGACGGCACACCCTCGAACCAGCGCACGGGTCGCAGACAGGTATACAGGTCAAGCTCCTGGCGAAGCGCCACGTTGAGTGAGCGGAAGCCACCGCCCACCGGGGTGGTCAGCGGACCCTTGATGGCAACGGAGTACGCCTTGATAGCCTCCAGCGTCTCTTCCGGGAACCAGTCGCCCTCATAGAGCTCTGCCGCTTTCTCGCCCGTATAGATTTCCATCCAGGAGATCTTCTTCCGGCCAGCATAGGCCTTTTCGACCGCAGCATCGACGACCTTGATCATGACGGGGCTGATGTCCACCCCGATACCGTCGCCTTCAATGTAGGGAATCACCGGATTGTCGGGAACGTTGAGACTGTAGTCATCATTGACCGTGATACGTTCACCCGCGGCGGGCACCTGAATGTGCTTGTAGCCCATTGATCTACTCCAATACTGTATGGTTCGATTATTGGCGAGAAGACTTGCCTGCGCCGCTGCAGCGACAGGAAAACTCTCGTCGGAAACGGCCGGTAGTGTACCAGATTTGTCCCTGGCGCTCCCGCCACCGCACACACCCGGATCGGGGAGAAGCGTGGCCAACATCCTGCTGTTCAACAAACCGTTTCGCGTGCTCAGCCAGTTCTCCGACGACGCTGGCAGGGCAACGCTGGCCCACTATCTGCGCGCACCCGGCTTCCGGCCCGCGGGCCGTCTCGACTTCGATTCCGAGGGCCTGCTGGTGCTCTGTGACGATGGCAGACTGCAGCAGCGCATCGCCAATCCGCGGCATCGGCACTGGAAGTCCTACTGGGTGCAGGTGGAGGGCCGCATCCCCGAGGCCGCGCTGGCTCGCCTGCGCGGTGGCGTGGCGCTGAAGGATGGCCCGACCCTGCCGGCAAGGGCCCGCGCCATCCTGGAACCCCCCGGTCTCTGGCCGCGCGAACCGCCCGTGCGCGAGCGGCAGCACATCGCCGACAGTTGGCTGGAGCTGTCGCTGCAGGAAGGGCGCAACCGGCAGGTGCGCCGGATGACGGCTGCCGTCGGTTACCCCACACTGCGGCTGGTCAGGCACCGGGTGGGAGACTGGTCGCTGGCGGGACTGGCGCCGGGCGAGTCTCGCCAGCTCGCCGTGCACCTGCCCGACGGGACCGGGGCGCGCACCCGCCCGTCAGCGGGCGCGCCGCAAAGACGCATCCGCAAGCCGGGGGCGGGAAAACCGTGAGCGTCTGGTGCCCGCGCGCCACGGTGGCGACCGTTGTCGTGGATGCGCAGCAGCGCTACCTGATGGTTGAGGAGTACGACAGGCAAAGCGGACAGCGCGTCTTCAACCAGCCGGCAGGCCACCTCGAGCCGGGCGAGACGCTGCAGGCGGCGGCTCTGCGGGAAACCCTCGAAGAGACCGGATGGACAGTCACGCTGACTGGAGTCATCGGCATTTCCCTGTGGACGCCCGCTGAGGGCATGCCCACCTTCCTCAGGACCACGTTCCTGGCGCGGCCGGACGCGCGCGATCCCAAGGCCAGCATTGATCCCGACATACTCGCGGTGCACTGGTTCGGACACGCCGATCTGAGGTCGCTTTCTGCTAGAATGCGCAGTCCGCTGGTGTTCGCCTCCATCGAGCGCGCTCGCAGCGGCACCGTTTATCCCCTGGACAGTATCTTCACTCAATGACAACTGCATCAACCAAAGTCATCGTCGGCATGTCCGGCGGCGTCGATTCCTCCGTCAGCGCACTGCTGCTCAAGCGCGCCGGCTATGACGTGGAGGGCCTGTTCATGAAGAACTGGGACGAGGACGACGGCACCGAATACTGCACGGCAAAAGCCGACTATGCCGATGCACAGGCGGTTGCGGATCGCATCGGCATACCGCTACACGGCGCGAACTTTGCGGCGGAGTACTGGGATAACGTATTCGAGCATTTCCTGGCAGAGTACCGCGCGGGGCGCACGCCCAACCCCGACATTCTGTGCAACCGCGAAATCAAGTTCCGCGCCTTTCTCGACTATGCCCTGATGCTTGGCGCCGACCTGATTGCGACGGGCCACTACGCGCGTCGCGGAGAGCGCGAGGGCAAGACCACGCTGCTCAAGGGCGAGGATGACAACAAGGACCAGAGCTACTTCCTTCACGCCGTGGATCACGACGCCCTCGCCCGCACCCTGTTCCCGATTGGCGAGCTGCCCAAGCCCGACGTGCGCGAGATTGCCGCCGCGGAGGGACTGATCACGCATGACAAGAAGGACTCCACCGGTATCTGCTTCATCGGTGAGCGCCGCTTTCGGGATTTTCTGCAGCAGTACCTGCCCGCTCAGCCAGGCCGCATTGTGGGTCCCGAAGGAGAGCATCTCGGCGAGCACCAGGGACTGATGTACCACACCATCGGACAGCGGCAGGGACTGGGTATCGGTGGGCGCGCCGATGCCGGTGACGCCCCCTGGTACGTGGCGGACAAGTGCCTGCAGCGCAACGAGCTGGTGGTGGTACAGGGCAACGATCACCCCGCCCTGTTCAAGCGCGCCCTGACAACGAGCCCGCCGCTGTGGATCGCCGGCGAGACGCCGACCCTGCCCCTGCACTGCCATGCCAAGATCCGCTACCGACAGCAGGACCAGCCGTGCAGCGTGGCCGCCAATGACACGGGCCTGTACGTGTCCTTTGACACGCCGCAGCGCGCTGTGACCCCGGGCCAGTCCATCGTTTTCTATCGCGGCGACGAATGCCTCGGCGGCGCCGTTATCGAGACTGCCCATGCGTGAGCTGGAGCAGCAGACTCTCGCCCTCGCGGGGGTTGCGCAGGCGGCGCGCATGGTCGATCAACTGTCGCGCACCGGAAGTTATCCCGCGCAGTTCCTGCAGGCATCCATTCACAGTCTGTTCCGCTTCGAGGCCGAGGACGCCGCGGCGGTCTTTGGCGGCGTGGCCGGCGTCAAGCTGGGACTCGACACCCTGTCCAGCCTGTTGGCCAACCAGCAGGGCCCGGAGCAGCGCGATGTCAATCGCTACCTCTTTGCACTGCTGCACCTGGAGCGCCGCTTTGCCGCGGACCCGGAAATGATGCGCGTGGTGCACTCCAGGCTGCAGCACGCCAGCTTCAAAGCAGAGCATTTCAGCGACAACGTCGGCGAGGTGTGCCACAGCATTGCTGGTATCTATGGCGACACCCTCAGCCAGCTGCGCTTCCGCATCAAGGTCACGGGCAGCGCGCAACACCTGCAGGATCGCCAGACTGCGGACAAGGTACGCGCCGTACTGCTGGCAGGAATCCGCTCGGCATTCCTCTGGCGGCAGCTCGGTGGACGTCGCTGGAAACTGGTACTGCAGCGGCGCCGGCAGCTGGCCGTCTGCCAGACGCTGTCCCGTGGACTGGGCGTGGTGTAAAATCGGCCGCTTTTCGGAGGCGCAGATGAATTCATCCACTCTCACGGCAGTGAGTCCGATCGACGGGCGCTACGCCGGCAAGACCGAGGCGCTTCGCCACATATTCAGCGAATATGGGTTGATGCGCCGCCGCATCGAGGTCGAGGTGCGATGGCTGCAGCGGCTCGCCGCCAACCCGGGCATCCCCGAGGTGCCGCCCCTGTCAGCGGATGCCAATGCCGGACTCGATGCGATCATCAGCGGCTTTGACGAGGACCAGGCTGCCCACGTCAAGACCATTGAGAAAATCACCAACCACGACGTCAAGGCGATCGAATACTTCATCAAGGAGCGTATCGCCTCCCACCCGGAACTCGCCGCCATCGGCGAGTTCGTGCACTTTGCCTGCACCTCCGAAGATATCAATAACCTGGCTCACGCGCTGATGCTTCGGGACGCCATGCAGTCCGTCATCTATCCGTCGCTGACAGCGGTGCGCGGCACGCTGCGCGGAATGGTCACGGCGTTTTCGGCGCAGCCGATGCTGTCGCGCACCCACGGGCAGACCGCCAGTCCGACCACGGTGGGCAAGGAGATCGCCAATGTGGTCGCGCGACTGGATCGCCAGCTCGCAGCGCTGGACAAGCAGGGCTACCTTGGCAAGATCAACGGAGCGGTCGGCAATTACAATGCGCACATTGCGGCCTACCCCGAGGTTGACTGGCCCGCCAACGCACGTGTCTTCATTGAATCCCTGGGCCTTGACGTCAACCCCTGGACAACACAGATCGAGCCGCACGATTACATGGCGGAACTGTTTCATGGCATGTCGCGACTGAACACGATTCTGCTGGATCTCAGTCGCGATATCTGGGGCTATATCTCACTGGGGTACTTCAAGCAGAAGACAGTGGAGGGTGAGGTGGGCTCATCCACCATGCCGCACAAGGTCAACCCGATCGACTTCGAGAATGCCGAGGGCAATCTGGGCCTGGCCAACGCGATCTTCATCCACCTGGCGGAGAAGCTGCCGGTCAGCCGCTGGCAGCGTGACCTCACCGACTCCACGGTGCTACGCAACATGGGCGTTGGTTTCGGCTACAGCCTGATTGCCTACGCCTCGCTGCAGAAGGGCCTGGGCAAGCTGGAGCTCAATGCGCAACGCCTCGACCGGGACCTTGAAGACAGCTGGGAAGTCCTGGCGGAAGCGGTGCAGACCGTCATGCGACGGCATGGCATCGAGAAGCCCTATGAAAAGCTCAAGGCGCTGACCCGAGGCCAGGCGATAACCCGTGACAGCCTGCATACCTTCATCGAGAGCCTGGATACGCTCCCCGAGTCAGCACGACACGAACTGCTCGCGCTCACGCCAGCCACCTATACCGGCAACGCGCGGGCACAGGCCGAAGACCTCGGGTAAGGCCACCGTGTCAGCAGAACCTCTAAGCCTGCGCCAGGCCGACTGGGATCGGGACCAGGGCATCCTGCGGACACTGCGGGAAACGGTGTTCGTGCAGGAGCAGGGCGTGCCCGCGGACATCGAGTGGGATGGGAAGGACGCAGCGGCAGCACATGCCATTGCTGAACTCGGCGACCGGCCCGTGGCCTGTGGACGGCTGATGCCAGACGGAAAAATCGGCCGTATGGCGGTGCTGCCCGAGGCACGCAACAGGGGCATCGGTGCCCGCATCATGACAGCCCTCATTGATCAGGCAATGCGTCGGGGCCTGCGCACTGTCTACCTGCACGCACAGTCGCATGCCGCGGGCTTCTATAGCCGGCAGGCCTTCGTTCAGGAGGGAGATACCTTTGTCGAGGCAGGCATAGAGCATGTCGCCATGCGACGGGAGCTGGACTACACCGCGTGCCGGATCGATGTCGTACCCGTCAGCTATCCTCAGCCCTTCGCGGCACTCGCCATTGCCCTGGCCAGCACCGCGCGACGGCATCTGGACATTCTGAGTCCGGCGCTGGACGCCCAGGTATTCGACAACGATGCACTCGTCAGCGCGATGACGGCGCTGGTGCGCCAGACGCGGGATTCGCGCGTGCGTATTCTGGTGGGTGATGCAGAGGCGGTGACATCGCGCGGCCATCGCCTGCTGACGCTGGCTCGCCGTCTACCGAGCAGCTTACACCTTCGCCATCTGCCGGAGCATCCCGACTGGCGCGGTCACAGCGCCGTGATTCGCGACCGCGACGGCGTGCTGATCGCGCCCGCGGAAGACCGCGACAACGGTTTTTTCCGGATTGATGATCGCGCGGGCGGCGCCCGTCACAGCGATGCGTTCAGCGAACTCTGGCGCCACGCCAGCGCGCATCCCGGATTCCGCAGCCTGACCCTCTAGTGGCCCACGCGGTGAGTTCGGTAATTCTCAGCCGGAGGCCGTCCCGGTTGCGGGACGGCGCCTCACCCTCCCCTTACTCTGCCAGGTTGAACAGCTGCGCGTTGCCGCCCTTAGCGGTGACGTTGTCGGTGCGGGTTTTCTCTGTCACGAAACGCAGCAGGTAGTGCGGCCCTCCCGCCTTGGGACCCGTTCCGGAGAGCCCCTGACCACCGAAGGGATTAACCCCGACAATCGCGCCAACCATGTTGCGATTGATGTAGGTATTGCCAACGCGGGTCGCCTTGAAGACGTCCCGCGCAAAGCCATCAATGCGACTGTGTACACCCAGCGTTAATCCATAGCCTGAGCGGTTGATGGATTCGAGCACCGCGGAAAGCTCGCTCGCGCGGTAGCGGATGACGTGCAGAATCGGCCCGAAAACCTCAGACTCGAGCTGGTCCAGGCGCTCGATGCCGTAGACCCGCGGCGCAAAAAACGTCCCGGCCAGTGCCTCGGACCCCAGTTCACAGCTGGCGATCGGGGTTGCCTCGCGTTCCATGCGCTCGACGTGACGCTCCAGCATCGCCTGAGCCTCTGTGTCAATGACTGGACCGATATCGGTTTCCAGCCTTGCGGGATCGCCGATCCGCAGCTCCTTCATCGCCCCGCCCAGCATGCCCAGCACCTTGTCGGCGATATCATCCTGCAGGTACATGACGCGCAGCGCACTGCAGCGCTGGCCGGCGCTCTGGAAGGCGGAAATCACGACGTCGTCGACCACCTGCTCGGGCAGCGCGGTGGCATCCACCAGCATGCAGTTGAGGCCGCCAGTCTCGGCGATGAGCACCGGCAATGCGCCATCACGATCCGCCAGTGTGCGGTTGATCAGCTTCGCGGTCTGCGTACTGCCGGTAAAAGCCACACCCGCGACGCGATTGTCAGCAACCAGGGCCGCACCCACCCGCGCACCGTCACCCGGCAACAGCTGGAGGACGTCATCGGGTACACCCGCCTCGCGCATCAGTGACACGGCTCGCGCCGCGATCAGCGGGGTCTGTTCTGCCGGCTTCGCGATGACGCTGTTGCCCGCGACCAGCGCGGCCACCACCTGGCCGGTAAAAATTGCCAGCGGAAAATTCCACGGGCTGATACACACGAACACCCCCCGACCGTGCAGCGTCAGTTCGTTCACTTCGCCGGTGGGGCCGGGCAACACCTGTGGTGCCAGTCGCAGACGAGCCTGTTGCGCGTAGTAGCGACAGAAATCAATCGCTTCACGCACCTCGGACAGGCCGTCATCCAGCGTGCGCCCGGCCTCGCGGGAAAGCAGCGCCATCAGTTCATGACAATGCGTCTCCATAAGCTCTGCCAGACGCTCCAGGCACCCGGCGCGCTGCTCTATCCCGGCTGCATCCCAAGCCGCCTGAGCACTGGCGGCCGCAGACAGCGCGCTGTCAATCGCGGCATCGCTGGCCGCAACAACGGTACCGACGATCTCGTCCCGCTGCGCCGGGTTGCGCACAGGCTGCGCCTCGCCCTCAAGCCATTGTCCGGCAACGAGGGGCGCGGCCTGCCACTGGGCATTGGCAAACTGCTGCAGATCGCGGCGTAGCCGATCGGCATGCACCGGATCGGAGAGGTCCATGCCCGCGGCATTGCGCCACGGCGGCGTCGCATCGCGATACAGCGAGGGGGGCGGCGGTATTTGTGGGTGGCGCCGGGCCTCGCTCTCTGCTGACTGTTCGACGGGGTCTCGCAGGAGGACCTCCGGCGGTGTGTCGCTGTCCAGAAAGCGATTGACGAACGAGCTATTGGCGCCATTCTCAAGCAGCCGCCTGACCAGGTAAGGCAGCAGATCGCGATGGTTTCCCACCGGCGCGTACACGCGAACGGGCGTCTCGGGTGCCTCGCGCAGCACCTCTTCATAAAGCAGCTCACCCATGCCATGCAGGCGCTGAAACTCGTAGTCCCGTCGCTCACCCGCGACGGCCTGAATGAAGGCGATGGTATGTGCATTATGCGTGGCAAACTGGGGATAAATGGCATCCCCGGCCTCCAGCAGTGCTTCGGCACACACCTGGTAGGAGAGATCCGTGTGGCATTTGCGCGTGAATACCGGATAGTCGTTCAGGCCCAGCTCCTGCGCGTGCTTTATTTCGCTGTCCCAGTAGGCACCCTTGACCAGACGCACCATCAGGCGGCGGTCGGAATCCCGCGCCAGGTCCGCCAGCCACTGCACCACCGGAAGCGCACGCTTGTGGTAGGCCTGCAGCACAAAGCCGAGACCGTTCCAGCCAGCCAGCGCGGTATCCCGCGCCAGAGCTTCAAACACATCCAGTGAAATATCGAGGCGATCGCACTCCTCGGCGTCAATGCTCAGACCGATACGGGCCTGCTTCGCCATCAGCGCCAGCTCACGCACGCGCGGCAGCAGCTCGCCGATCACGCGATCGTGCTGGCGATACTGGTAGCGTGGATGCAGCGCCGACAGTTTTACGGAAATACCGTTGGCGGCGTATACGTCCCGCGCCTTCACCGTCACACCGATGCTGCGGATGGCGTCAGCATAGGAATCGAAGTAATTGCTGGCGTCGCTTGCCGTGCGCGCACCTTCGCCCAGCATATCGAAGGAAAACCGGGTGCCCCTCGGTGCTTCGGTGGTGCCGCGGGTCAACGCCTCGCTGATCGTGCGACCCAGGACATACTGTCCCCCCATGATACGCATGGCCTGCAGGGTAGCGCGGCGAACCACGGGCTCGCCCAGGGTTGTCGACAGCCGCCGCACCCAGGACCCCGTATCATGCACGATCGGATCATCGAGACGGACGATACGGCCGGTCAGCATGAGTCCCCACACCGAGGCATTCACAAAGCGTGACTGCGAACGTCCCTGATGAGAGCCCCAGTCTCCCGAGCGTATTTTTTCGGCAATCAGCCGGTCAGCGGTCTCCTCGTCGGGAACCCGCAGCAGGGCCTCGGCGAGACACATGAGCGCGATGCCTTCCTTGTTGGACAGACCGAATTCCTGAAGGAAGGCATCCAGCGTGCCGGATCTGTCGCTTTTACCGCGGCAGCGCTGTACCAGATCAATTGCCCGGGTCAGTACCCGGGCGCGCATCTCAGCATCCATAGCGTGCCGCTGCAGCAGACCGGCGACAACGCCAGGTTCATCGGCGGTCGTCGCGGCGCGAATGGCACCACGAAAATCGGGATTCTGACTGCTCATGCCAACTCTCACTCCTCTGACTTTCCCCTATTCTCGCGGTTTTGCGCCACAAAGACGAGAGGCGCCGCTACAGGGGGTCAGAACTGCTCGAGAATCTTCCGCGCCGCGAGGTAGGGAGTGGTGCGCGCCGCTTCGACCTCTGCCTCGAGGTCCCTGAGCATGCTGCGGATGCCGGGCTGGGATTCCAGGCGCTGCATCAGCAGTTCGCGAACCAGCTGGTGCATCCAGTCGCGATTCTGGTGCGCGCGCCTGCGCTCAAAGTCGCCGCGCTCCCTGGCTTCCGTGCAGTAGGCCACCACCATGTCCCAGACATCGTCTATGTGGCGTCCCTGCAGCGCTGAGCAGGTCATTACCCGCGGCGTCCAGAAGCCGCTGTGACGCAGCAGGCTCATGGCGCTGCTGTAATGCTGTCGCGCCACTGCCGCCATCTCCTCACTGGGACCGTCTGCCTTGTTGATCACCAGCGCGTCGGCGAGCTCGAGAATGCCTCGCTTGATGCCCTGAAGTTCGTCGCCACCCCCGGGGAGCATCAGGACCATGAAGAAATCCACCATGGCGGCCACCTGGTACTCGGACTGCCCGACGCCCACGGTTTCCACCAGAATGACGTCATAACCCGCAGCCTCGCAAAGCAGCAGGGTTTCCCGCGTTTTCTGGGCCACGCCCCCGAGGGCACCCTCGGCCGGCGAGGGGCGGATAAAGGCCTCGTCGCGACGGGAGAGCTGCTCCATGCGCGTCTTGTCGCCCAGAATCGAACCACCCGCCAGCGGGGAACTCGGATCTACCGCCAGAACAGCCACGCGCTTGCCCTGCGCTATCAGGTGCAGACCGAATGCCTCGATAAACGTGGACTTGCCCACCCCGGGCACCCCGGTCACGCCAATGCGCACGCTGTTGCCGGTGTCAGGTAGCAAAGCCTCGAGAACAGACTGGGCTTCATCGCGATGGCGCGGCAGTCGGCTTTCCACCAGCGTGATGGCCTTTGCCAGGGCGCGCCGCTCACCCCGACGCAGCGCCTCCAGATCAACCGCCGTCATTCCGCGGACGCGGTTGACTCGAGCACGGCCGCCAGCACCTTGCGCGCGGCCTGAGGAATCGGCGTGCCCGGCCCGAAGATGCATTTCACGCCGGCGTCATAGAGAAACGGGTAATCATTTTCCGGGATCACCCCGCCGGCGATCACGATAATATCCGACGCACCCTGTTTTTCGAGCTCATGGATCAGTGCCGGCACCAGCGTCTTGTGTCCGGCAGCCAGCGACGAGGCGCCAATCACGTGAACGTCATTCTCGATGGCCTGGCGAGCCACCTCCTCCGGTGTCGAAAACATCGGCGACAGATCAATATCAAAGCCGACATCAGCGAAGGCGGTGGCGACGACCTTGGCACCGCGATCGTGGCCATCCTGCCCCATCTTGCATACGAGCATGCGCGGACGCCGGCCCTGCATCTCGACAAAGGCATCGATATCACCGCACATGGACTGCCAGTCCTCGTCGCTGTCGAAGGCGGCACCGTAGACGCCGGACACCGTCTGCGCCTGCGCCTTGAAGCGGCCGAACTCACGCTCCATCGCCGAGGAAATCTCGCCCACTGTCGCGCGACGTCGCGTCGCTTCGATACACAGCGCCAGCAGATTGCCCTCA
This sequence comes from Chromatocurvus halotolerans, assembly GCF_004340525.1. Taxonomy (GTDB): domain Bacteria; phylum Pseudomonadota; class Gammaproteobacteria; order Pseudomonadales; family Halieaceae; genus Chromatocurvus; species Chromatocurvus halotolerans. The sequence goes on from NZ_SLWX01000001.1 coordinate 94,094, forward strand.
CCGCTGTGTGCACAGGCGAAAATGTCTTCCAGCGACTCGTTTACGGCCGTATCGTCGCGGGTGGCGCGGAGCGACTCGAGGCGGGCAATCTGGGATTCACGCACCTTGTCGTTGTCAATCTCGAGGATATCGACTGCGCGATCCGCCTCGCTCTGATATTTGTTGACGCCGACAATCACATCCTCACCGCGATCAATACGCGCCTGCTTGCGTGCCGCAGCTTCCTCGATACGCAGCTTCGGCATCCCGGTCTCTATGGCTTTCGCCATCCCTCCGGCCTCCTCCACCTCGGCCATCAGTTCACGCGCCTTGGCGGCGATATCGCGCGTCAGGCTTTCCATCATGTAGGAGCCGCCCCAGGGATCGACCACATGGGTGATGCCGGCCTCTTCCTGCAGAATGAGCTGGGTATTGCGGGCGATGCGGGCGGCGAAATCGGACGGCAGTGCAATTGCCTCGTCCAGCGCGTTGGTGTGCAGCGACTGGGTACCACCGAAGACCGCCGCCATCGCCTCTATGGTGGTACGCACAACGTTGTTGTAGGGGTCCTGCGCCGTCAGGGACCAGCCGGATGTCTGGCTGTGGGTGCGCAGCATGGAGCTTTTCGGGTTTTGTGGTTCAAACTCTGCAACGATTTCCGCCCACAGCAGACGCGCCGCACGCATCTTGGCGATCTCCATATAGAAGTTCATGCCGATGCCCCAGAAAAACGACAGACGCGGCGCAAACTCGTCGATATGCAAACCCGACGCCAGCGCAGTACGGATGTACTCCTTGCCGTCGGCGAGAGTGTAGGCAAGCTCCAGCGCCGCATTGGCCCCGGCCTCCTGAATGTGATACCCGGATATGGAAATGGTGTTGAAGCGGGGCATGTGAGCTGAACAATAGGCAATGATATCGCCGATGATCTTCATGCTCGGCGCCGGTGGGTAGATATAGGTGTTGCGCACCATGAACTCTTTCAGGATGTCGTTCTGAATGGTGCCCGCCAGCTGGGCCTGATCGACGCCCTGCTCCTCTGCGGCAACGATATAGCCGGCGAGCACCGGCAGCACCGCACCATTCATGGTCATGGAAACGGATACCTGGTCCAGGGGAATGCCATCGAACAGGACCTTCATGTCCTCGACAGAGTCGATGGCCACGCCGGCCTTGCCGACATCCCCGGTCACCCGCGGATGATCCGAGTCATAGCCGCGATGGGTAGCGAGATCGAAGGCCACGGATATGCCCTGACCGCCGGCGGCAAGCGCCTTGCGATAGAACGCGTTGGATTCTTCTGCCGTGCTGAAGCCTGCGTATTGCCGGATGGTCCAGGGACGCCCTGCGTACATGGTTGCCTGGGGCCCGCGAATGTAGGGCGACAGACCGGGCATGGTGTCCGTGTAGGGATTGTCTGCGGTATCTGCCGCTGTATAGAGCGGCTTTACACCGATATGCTCTGGCGTGTGCCAGGTCAGCTCATCGGGAGATCGGCCCTTCATCTGTCGGGTTGCCAGCTCCCGCCACGCTTCGAGGTCCGCGCTGTTGCGGTCGTATATCTTGCGGTCGGTCATTGCCTGTCTCCAGCGTCAGTGCTCGTCGCCGGGCTGGTTGATCTCGATGAGAACGCCATCACAGCTTTTCGGGTGAATGAAAATTACCTGTGAACCGTGGGCACCGGGCGATGGGGCATCACTGAGAAACCGGTACCCTTTCGCCTTGAGACGCTCCACATCCTCAAAAATATTGTCGGAGCGAAAGCACAGGTGGTGCAGACCGCCGCCGCGCTTTTCCAGATAGCCCGCAATGGGCCCCTCTCCGTTGAGGGGATGCACCAGCTCGATCTGCGTCGGCGGCAGTGGGAAAAACGCGGTAGACGTCTTGGCATCCGGGACATCCTCGGTACCATCGAAGGGGAGCCCGAAATCTTCCATGAAGCGCTTTATCGCCTGGTCGAAATCCGGCACGGCAATCGCTATGTGATCGAGCGCTGTGATCATGTGACCTCCTCAGAGTACCCGGGCCAGGAATTCATCGGTGACGCGACGTGAACGCGCAGCAATATCGTCAGCAGACTCCATCACGACACGCTCGTCGGGGGTAATGCGGAACAGAGGCTGACCCTTGCTGATGATAACGCCGTCATTCTCGACCAGCACATCGTCAATGGTACCGGCAAACGGCGCGTAAACCTTGTTGAACATTTTCATCACCTCGATGATATATAGTGGATCCCCCGCAGCGAAGTGGTCTCCCGGGCGCACATAGGGCTCGCTCTCCGGCGTTTCCCGGGCATAGAACATCCCGCCGCTTTGCGCCAGAATCTCGTCCGCACTCGCCGCCGGCGGCGGCACCAGCACCTTGGCCATCTGTGCCTGATGCGTGGGGTCAAGGAGCGCATCCGGAATGGCGATGCTCAGATCGGGATTCACACTGAGCGCGCGAAAATGCGTATCTTCGGCGATTGCCGGCAGCAGGGCGAGAATCTCCGAGCCGGCCTGGTAACCGCGATGTGCGGCGCGCACCGACTGCCACTCGGCCGCATCGAACGAGGCCGGGGCAGCCTCGTCCTCGAGCAGTGTCTGCAGGGCCAGCCAGTCATCCACGCCGCTGCGCTCGTGCAGGGTGTCGTAAAAGCTGCCGGCCGCACGGAGAATCTGGTCATCGTGATCCCAGATCACCCGAGCCGCGGGCGCATTCACGCCCGCGTCCATATTGAGGTAATGATAGAGCTCCGCAAGCAGTGCTATCGGGTTGGTATTCCAGCTGACACGCCCCTCGATCAGCGTATAGCTGTCGCGGTTGATGCTGAGCCAGCCGCTGAAAACATGTGGCTGGGAAAACATGACTTCCAGTGGCCGCAGCAGCAGTGTCTGCTTTCTTTCCATGACCGTACGCAGTTCCTCGGCGAGGTCGGCGTCGAGGCCCTTGGTGCTGTGCTCGACAGTGCGCCGCCAGGCGTGGCTCAGGTCGATATTGCCCGCCCGAGCGCGCAATTCGCCCACCGCCGTGAGGTAGGGAACGATGAAGCGTGTCGTCGGACGCGCGTTGATATTCTGTCCGATAAACCAGTTTACCAGCCCGTAATGAAACTCGAGATTGGTGGCGAGGTCCTTGCCACGCATACGGGTGCGGCGAAGACTTTCCGCCATGCGCTGATAGACATCGAGGCGCGTGTCACCCACCGTCAGCAGCAGGGCAATGTTGGAATCATAGGCTCCAGCCAGCGTGTATTTCATGAACACGTCGGTGTCCGGATTGTGCAGGCTGATGCCCTGATCGTCGCGAATCTCTCCGGGGAGGGCATCGGACCAGAATTCAATGACGCCACCGGCACTGGGCTGCAGCGCCTGGTTGGTCGCATTCAGTCGCGCCTCGACGCTATCGTTGTGCCTGAGTACGCGCTCAGGTCTGGGTAGCCGCTCGCCGTGCGCCGCGAGCAACACCATCGCCTCCACCAGGGAATTCACCGTGAATCCATCGTCGGGATCTTCCGGGTTGATGAAGCGCAGTGCGTAGCACAGCTCAGTAACCCGATGCTCCACCTGGATCCGCGTATTCATTTCCATGAAGAAATGCTGGTCGCGGTCTACAATGCACTCGAACGTGGAGACAGAGTCGAGGCCAACCGCAGCGCCAAAGCGCGCGGCCTCATCCTCCATTTCTGTCAGGATGCGCACATCCCGTTCGAGCGCCCGGGCTTCTTCCGTCCGACCCTCTTCCTGCGCCCGCGCGTGGGCAGCGCGCAGGCTCTCATCGGTGACCGACACCTCGAGCAGCTTCTGCTCATGCATCTGCAGCGAGCAGTCACGGCCACCCATGCTGATGCACCAGTCACCGTTGCCTATTACCTGTATTTCCTGATGCCGCGTCGTCTCGATATTCAGCTCGACCAGCACATTCTTGTTGTCGCCGACGCCGGTGGTCTTGACCTCGTTGAGGATTTCCCGGACCAGCTCTGCGGTGCGTGCGGTTTCGCCGATACCGAGAATACGCTGTCCCTTGCCGCCGCCGCCGCTGATCGCCTTGAGGCGTATACGGTTATCCGGGTACTTCTCGGCCATTCCGGCCACGACATCGGTAACGGTGTCGCACAGCTCTTCCACCGTATACAGATCAACACCGCGGGCATAGGATGCCGCCAGAACCCGATCGGCGATATCGTCCAGCGCCATGTCCGAGGCAAACACCTCCTGCGGAATTTCAAGCGCGTGCTCCTTCGCCAGGGCCGCGAGAGACGCCACATCGGGGTAGCGTTTCAGCAGCGTCAGGGCCGTCGCATTGTCGACCCCGGGTGTGACGGAAACGCCCACACGCAGCGCGGTGCGCTTGGCCTCGTCCTTGAGACCGGCGTCGTGCACCGTGCGTGAACACGGCCCGATGAAATTCAGGCCCGCCGCCTCCATGGCTGCCACCATGGCTTCATCCTCGGCCATGAAGCCGTAGCCGGCAAACACCGCGTTATAGCCATTGTCGTGGGCAATCTGGATGATCTGACGGATGCGCTGTTCGCGTTCTTCCTTGTTGCTGCCGGTGTAGTCCGGCACCCGATGGATACGATTCGGGTCCGACATGCTGCGCAGCTCGGGCGCCAGCGCATTGCGGTAGACAATGGAATCTTTCTCGGAAAGCAGGATGCCGTAATGGCTGATCCCCATTTCCGAGAAAACATCCATGGCTTCCTTGCGGATAGGCCCGCGGCAGATGATCAGTGGCGAGATGCCACTGCAGTCAAATTGCTGCACCCAGCGTGAACGGGCGCGTCCCAGTCGACGGTCGGCGTGAATCAGGGGATTGTGCAGGTAATGCTCGTTTGACACGGGTTCATCCTTGGCGTGTGGGAATGACGGCACAGCGTGCTCAGTGGAATTCGCGCTGCACCGACTGCATCGGCTCGGCGGTATAGTGGCGTAGACAGAAATCCATCTGCTCCGCGAGGACCTGGCGGAGATCCCAGGGCATGACAATCTGCGAAATGGAGCCGAGGCTGAGAGCTTCGTTCGGGTTCATGAGCTCGCGCTCGTAGCGGCGGGCGAGCTCCTGTTCCTCACGCTTCACCCAGTCTCGCACCAGCGCCTGCGCCGCCTGCATGGCTTCCTCTCCCGGCAGCCCCGCCTTTTCCTGGGCCTCGGTTTCGGCCGCGATGCGCTGTGCCACGGAACCGCGGACCTTGCGCAATTCGTCCTTGTACACGTACTCCACCCCGGCAGGCCCCATGACAGCGACCCGGGTAGTCGGCAGAGCGACCACGAAATCCGCCCCGGTGGGATAGTTGTTGTAGGACGCGTAGGCACCGCCGAAGGCATTGCGCACAAGCACGAGAAAGCGCGGTGTGCGCAGATCGACAATGGCATCCAGCATGGCGCGTCCCGCCTGCACGATGCCGCGACCCTCCTGCTCGCGCCCCGGCAGAAAACCCGTGGTATCTTCAAGGAAAATCACCGGAATGTTGTACAGGTTGCAGAAGCGGATGAAGCGCGCATTCTTGTAGGCCGCATCGATGTCGATCTGCCCGGAGGCCACCGCCGAGTTGTTGGCAACAAAGCCGACGACGTGACCTCCCATGCGACCGAGCGCAGTCACCGTGTTTCGCGCTCTTTCGCCCTGCACCTCGAGAAAATCGCCGTGATCGCAGAGCTGCTGGATGAATACCGTGATGTCGAAGGGTGTGTTGAACCCCGTCGGCGAATTGAAGGCTTTTTTCAGAAGGATATCCAGATCCCAGGTCTTGCGGCTCACCGGATCCGAAGAAGGCTGGTACGGCGCCATCACGGCGTTGTTGTCGGGGAGATAGTTCAGCAGCTCGCGTACCTGTCGCAGCGCGGCAACCTCGTCGGGAACCACGAAATCCGTAACGCCACTCTGGCTGTGCACACCGGGTCCACCGAGTTCATCCGGGGTCACATCCTCGCCCAGAACAGATTTTACGACGCCTGGCCCAGTGAGCCCGAAGAACGTGTCATTCGGCTGTATGAGGAAGCTGCCCTGACGCGGCAGATAAGAGCCGCCGCCGGCATTGAACCCGAACATGCACATGATGCTGGGGACAACGCCGCTGATCTTGCGCAGGGCCGTGAAGGCGTCCGCGTAGCCATCGAGACCGCCGACCCCCGCGGGAATGTAGGCGCCGGCCGAGTCATTCAGTCCGACCAGCGGTATACGGCGCTTGGCGGCGAGCTCGAAGAGACGCGCCAGCTTCTTGCCATTGGTGGCATCCATCGAACCGGCCCGGACCGTGAAGTCGTGCCCATAAATGGCAACGTCTCGGCCGTTCACCTGAATCAGCGCGGTGACCAGCGAAGCGCCATCCAGGTTGGGGCCCCAGTTCTGGTAGTACACGGTTGGCTCGGCATCAGCCAGATAGCGGATGCGTTCCCATACGGTCATGCGATGTTTCAGATGCTGGCGCTGCGTGTTCCTGATGCCGGCTGCCTCGAAAGGCCGGCGCTGCAGCGCCGCCCCGGCATGCAGGGTTTCCTCATAGCGCCCCGGGGCAGTGGCAACCTGACCGGGGGCACCGAGAACGGCTGAAGACGGTTGTGCAAAGGGGTTGTCCAGGCTTGCAAAAGTAGAATGCTTGTTATCTGCCATAAATTGATTCACCGTTGCGACGCGAACGCCGGGAGATGTGAGAGCCGCGACGCCGGTGTAGCATGTCGACCGATCATGCTTTGCAGTCAAGGCAGAAACGAACCCGGAGCGGCACTTTATTTGAGGATGGACGATAGCTTCCACCCTCCGCAAAGTCAATCTAAACAAGGTCTTATGAAAACTACCGAGGTCCAATGACAGCTATCGGCCAGCGCGTTGCCGCGCCCCGGAACAGATGCGGCATGCAACATGCCATCGACTGACAGGCAGCGACACCTGCCGCTACCCTATCGCGCAGACGCCAGCATCACCTTTGCCGCGATTCGCCATCTGCCCGCCGCGATCCTGCTGGATAGCGGCAGTGGAACGGCGGATGCAGGGCGTTTCGATATCATGGCTGCCGCGCCGGACCCCGATCGCAGCGCAAGCCTGGGCCCCTGCCCGGACGCCCGCCAGGTTGCGCAATTTTTTGATCGCCTGAATGCCATACACAGGGATGTCGCCTGCACGCAGGCGCACGACACCTTTGACCTGCCATTCCGCGGCGGCCTGATGGGATATCTGGGGTATGACGCAGGCCTGCCGCTTCACGGTCTGCGCGCCCCTCGGGAAGATGCCAGCCAGACTGCCCTGCCCGCCGGCCAGGTGGGATACTACCGCTGGGCAATCGTGCAGGATCACAGGCATCAAACCAGCGCTCTGGTTGCCGATGACTCGGTCCCGGACGCCGAACTCAGGGACATCCTGCATCGGGTAAACCGGGCACAGCAGCCCTGCGCGCCATTTGAACTTCTGAGTACCTTCTCCAGCAACCTGCAAGCTGCAGATTATGCTGAAGCCTTCCGGGCTGTGAACGGCTATCTCCATGCCGGCGACTGCTATCAGGTGAATCTGGCACAGCGCTTCCGCGCCGCCTACCGAGGCGACCCGTTCAGTGCCTATCGCGCGCTGCGCCCTCTCGCCGCCGCGGCATTCGCAGGCTATCTGGATATCGACAGCAATCGTGCCCTGCTGTGTCTGTCACCGGAGCGCTTCATCTCGCTGTCCGGTCGCGATGTGTCCACGCAACCGATAAAGGGAACCCGACCGCGCAGCACGGACCCGTTGCGCGATCGCGAGATAGCCCGAGAACTGCAGGGCAGCAGCAAGGATCTTGCTGAGAATCTGATGATTGTTGACCTTCTGCGCAACGACCTCGGACGCAACTGTGACACCGGCAGTATCAGGGTCGAATCACTGTTCGCCCTCCACAGCTACCCGACAGTCCACCACCTTGTCAGCACCATCTCCGGTCGACTGCAGCAAGGACGCACGGCAATAGACCTTCTGCGCGACAGCTTTCCCGGCGGTTCCATCACGGGCGCGCCAAAACGCCGGTCGATGCAGATCATTGCGGAACTCGAGCCTGACGCGAGAGAGGCGTATTGCGGAAGCCTGTTTTATCTGTGCAACAGCGGACGCATGGACAGCAACATCACGATCCGCACGCTGGTCGCCCGGAATGACACCTTGCTCTGCTGGGCCGGCGGCGGGCTGGTTGCCGACTCGCGCTGCAGCGACGAATACCAGGAGACTTTCGACAAGGTGGGGCCTTTCCTCCGATCGCTGGAGGCCGGCAGTCAATCGAAAGTCCCTCATTAGATCTTCAGTAAACCGGTAGCTCGACGCTGTCGAACAAGGTGTCGAGCTCGGCCCGGCTCTTCGTGGCAAACGCCTGCTGCACCACGTCGCGGGTGAGGTGAGGTGCAAAATCCTCGATAAACCGGTACATGAAACCGCGCAGAAAGGTCCCTCGGCGGCAGCCGATGTGTGTGACACTGGGTGCGAAGAGGTGCGTCGCATCAAGGGCGACGAGATCGGGCTCTGCGTCTTCATCGTGCGCCATGCGCGCAACGATACCGATACCCAGACCGAGCCTGACATAGGTTTTGATGACGTCGGCATCCGCTGCAGTGAACACGACTTTCGGTGTCAGGGCCGCAGCACTGAAAGCCTCGTCCAGTCTCGAGCGGCCGGTAAAGCCGAACACATAGGTCACGATGGGATGTGCGGCGACATCTTCGAGTGACAGGCGGGAGACCTGCGTCAGCGGGTGGTCCTTCGGCACGAGAATACACCGGTTCCAGCGATAGCAAGGCAGCATGATCAGGTTGGAAAAAAGCTCCATCGCCTCGGTGGCAATGGCGAAGTCGACTGCGCCCTCGGATGCCATTTCGGCGATCTGCATTGGCGTGCCCTGATTCATGTGCAGGGAGACATCGGGATAACGCTGGATAAACGCGGCGATGACCGGCGGCAGGGCGTAGCGTGCCTGGGTGTGCGTGGTTGCAATAGAGAGTGAACCCTTGCTGTCGTCGGCAAACTCCTGCGCAACATGCTTGATGCCTTCCACCTTGCGCAGAACCTCGCCGGCGGCTTCAAGGATCGCCGCTCCGGCTGGCGTAACGTGGGTCAGGTGCTTGCCACTGCGAGAGAATATCTCGACGCCAAGTTCATCCTCGAGCAATCGTATCTGCTTGCTGATTCCGGGCTGGGAGGTGAACAGGCTCTGGGCAGTCGCCGACACGTTGAGGTCGTGATGCGCCACTTCCCAGATATATCGCAGCTGCTGTAGCTTCATACACGCCCCTCAATCGCAGGTGCGCCATAGCCCCTGTCGGTGAAGAATAGCCATGAAGTCCATTTCATGACAAGTCGCAGGCCTGGCGACATGACCGGGGCCAGACGGCAAGGTGGATGATCAGGTCGGCGGGTTGGACACGCCGTGGGGAACATGGCCTGTGGCGACATGTGAACCCGCCGACTGGCAGTGCGATTCCTGATCGTCAAAAAACACATCTGCCTGGTAGGCCCGCAGAAACTCGCCCTTGTCGAGCCCGCCGAGGAAGATGGATTCATCAATGCGGATATCCCAGGCACGCAGCGTGCGTATGACTCGCTCGTGAGCCGGCGCAGAGCGAGCAGTGACCAGCGCCGTTCGAATCGGTGATTCGGCGGCGGGGAAGGCTTTCTGCAGCTGGTGCAGCGCCGACAGGAAACCCTTGAAGGGCCCGCCGCTCAGGGGGGTGCGCGCCGAAGCGACTTCGCTGGCGGCAAACGCCTCAAGTCCCTCCTCCTTGAACACGCGCTCGGCTTCGTCGGAGAACACCACGGCATCGCCGTCAAAGGCAAAGCGCAGCTGGTCCGCCGCTCCACCGCCGCTCTTGCTGGAGACCAGCGTCGCTGCCGCGACGCCACAGTCCAGTGCATAGCGTACATCCTCTGCCTCATTGGACAGAAACAGCTGACAGCCAAAGGCATTGATGTAGCGCCAGGGGCTGGCGCCGCCGCAGAAGGCGGCACGACTGATGGAAAGACCATAGTGCTGGACGGAATTGAATACGCGCAGGCCTGTGTCGGCACTATTGCGAGAGAGCAGGACCACCTCCACTCGGGCCTCACCATCGAGCCGCTCATTGATTCGCAGCAGCTTCTGAACCAGCGGGAAGGCCTCTCCCGGCGCCAGAGGCTCCTCCTCCCGGGCCACCTGGTACTCCGAGTAGGCCGCAAGCCCCTGATCCGTGAAAACCTGGTGACTCTCGCTGAGATCAAACAGTGCTCGCGAGGAGATCGCTATAACGAGCTTGTTCTGCAGGGTGACGGGCATGGGCGCCAGCATAGCGCGCTGCCCGTGGCGAGGGAAGCCGCGCGCAGACGCGACTTCCGGCCTCCGGCCTCAGGCTTTTTCGGGCGCGGCCTCGGTGGACGCAAAATACTCGCGGGAAATCCGGAATACGAGCGGGCCCAGCAGCAACAGGGCAATCAGGTTGGGGATGGCCATGAACGCATTCAGGGTGTCCGCAACCAGCCAGACCATTTCCAGCTGTATGACCGTGCCAACGGGAATCGCCAGCACCCAGAGCAGACGAAAGGGAAGAATGGCACGGGTCCCGAACAGAAACACCAGGCAACGCTCGCCGTAAAAGGACCAGCCGATCATCGTGGTAAAACCGAACAGACACAGTCCGAGGGTCACGATAATCTCTCCACCGGGAAACGCGCCGGCGAAAGCCATCGACGTGAGGCTGGCACCGCTGACGCCGCTCGGCAGCACATCCATGATGACGATGACCAGTCCCGTCATCGTGCACACGACCAGGGTATCGATGAAGGTCCCGAGCATGGCAATCATGCCCTGCTGTACCGGCTGGTTGGTTCTCGCCGCAGCGTGGGCGATCGGTGCACTGCCAAGCCCGGCCTCGTTGGAAAAAATGCCGCGGGCGACACCGAAGCGGATGGCGGCCCACACCGTTGCGCCGGCAAAGCCGCCGGCTGCAGCGGACCCGGTGAAGGCGGAGCTGACAATCTCGGCGACCGCTGCAGGCACCTCTGACACATTCAGAAGAATAACGATGAAACTCATCAGAATATAGCTGCTGGCCATGATGGGCACCAGGTAGCTCGCTACCGTGGCAATGCGGCGGATGCCCCCCAGCACTACGGCGCCGACAAGCACCATCAGCACAAGGCCGGTGAGCAGCGGCGGCACGCTGTAGGAGTCATTGAGAACCTGGGAGATGGAGTTGGACTGTACGGTATTGGCGATACCGAAGCCCGCGAGACCCCCGAAGATCGCGAACGCGTAGGCAAGCCAGTGCCAGCGGCGATGCAGCCCGTTGCGTATGTAGTACATCGGTCCGCCGCTGTAATTCCCCTGGGCGTCCTGTTCGCGAAAGCGCACGGCACAGACCGCCTCGGCATACTTGGTCGCCATGCCGAACAGGGCCGTCAACCACATCCAGAACAGGGCGCCGCTGCCGCCAAGCGCCAGCGCCGTGGCAACGCCGGCGATGTTGCCGGTACCGATCGTTGCAGACAGGGAAGTCATAAGCGCGCTGAACGGCGAAATATCGCCGCCGCCGGCACCAACCCGCCCCCGCAGCAGCAGGCCGAAGGCCCGTGGAATACGTCTTATGGTAAGAAGTCGCAGCCCGAGCGTCAGGTAGATACCCGTCCCGAGGAGAAGCAGGAGCATCAATGGACCCCAGGCCCAGGCATTGACGGTGACGATCAGATCGCTCATGGCAGAAGTCCCGCGGGGTGGTTGGATTACGAGCCGATGGACTTCAGCGTGCCCTTGGGCAACACCGCGTGGACATGAATGCGCTGAAACTTGAGATCGACGTTGTCCGCTACCGTCAGCACCATGTAATTGTCATCCAGGGTCTTGATGCGACCGAGAATGCCCGAACTGGTAACGACTTCATCACCCTTGGACAAGGCACCCACCATCTCCGCATGTTCTTTCTGACGCTTCCGCTGCGGCCGGATTGCGATAAAGTAAAAAAGAACAAACAGGCCGACCAGGAAAGCGATCTGGAAAAGTTCGCCGCCCCCGGCCGCAGGCTGTCCGGCCTGCGCGTGTGCTTGTGAGATGAAAAGGCTCATGAATGACTCTCCGCGGTTGTCGAGGTTTTTTGAGAAGGCGCGCAATGTAACCGGTTTGGCGAACCGGGGCAATTTGCCGCACCGGCTTCAGGTAGACGCCCTTCACTGTCCATTGCACTGGGCGCTGCCCGCCGATGTCGCTGTCAGCCCGCGCTGTCGAGACCGTGTTCGCGGATGACCGCGATAACGTCATCGTGGTGGGTCTTGGTCTTCACCTTGTCCATCACGTGCTTCAGCCGGCCATCCTTGCCGATCACGAAGGTGGTCCTGAGAATACCCATGAACTCGCGACCCATGAATTTCTTCAGGCCCCAGGCACCATATTTTTCGGCGACCGCGTGATCCTCGTCAGACAACAGCGTGAAGTTGAGGTCCTGCTTTTCTATGAACTTGCCCAGCCGTGCAACCGGATCGGGACTGACCCCGAGGACCACGGTATCGAGCTTCTTCAGCTCAGCCTGACTGTCGCGCAGGCCGCAGGCCTGCACGGTGCAGCCGGGCGTCATCGCCTTTGGATAGAAATACAGCACAACATTGTAGCTGTCTCTGAAATCCTTCAGGCTGACCTTGTGGCCATCCTGATCGGTAAGGGTGAACGCGGGGGCAAGATTGCCGACTTTGGGAAATGCCATGGAAGGCTCCTGTGACTGTCATTGATGTACGCGGTTGATAAAGCCCGCATGAAAACATGCCGGAGGACGCCGCAAGACCGCACCCTACCCGCCGGCGTCGCGTCGGCGCAAAATGGTTTCAACCTGTACGGGAAAGGCATCGCCCTCCTCGCGATCATGCAGATACGAGGCAAGGGCGCGGTACACCGACGGGAAAGCGAGTTCATCCCAGGGTATCTCTTCCGGAGCGAACAGCCGGGTATCGAGACTTTCCGGCCCTGCCCCGTGCGTGCCGTCAACAAGCGTACAGCGGTAAAACATGTATACCTGATTGATATAGGGAACATCGTAAACGCGATAGAGCGCAAGATCTGCCACCCGGGCCCGCGCCTCCTCCCAGGTCTCGCGTGCGGCCCCCTGCTCCGTGGTCTCGCCGTTTTCCATGAAGCCCGCCGGTAGCGTCCAGAACCCCTTCCTTGGCTCGATGGATCGGAGGCACAGAAGAAGGTGCCCTTCATACTCCGGCAAGCAGCCCACGATAATTCGGGGATTCACGTAGTGGACGGTGTTACAAGCGTCGCACACAGCGCGCTCGCGATCGTCGCCGTGAGGAATCCGGTAGCTGATGCCCGCGCCACAGGCGCTACAGAAATGCATCATGGGGAAACTCCATCGTGCAGCTGGCGATAGCCACCGCCAAAGAACACGAGTGGCTCGCCGGGCGCCCCGCGCCAGAAGCGCGTGACCCTGCCCACCAGAATCACGTGATCACCGCCAGGATGGACCGCGTCGAGGCTGCATTCAAAGCCGGCCAGGGCATCGACAATCAGCGGTGCGCCATTATCGCCCGGCACGTAATGACTGGCGTCCAGCTCATGTCCATCTTTCATGGCGTAGCGGTTGGAGTGGTCCTGCTGCGCACTGCTGAGCACATTGATGGCATATTCCGGCGCATTCACGAATTCGGTGTAGGTGTCGGCATCACGCTGCAGGCTCCACAGCACCAGCGGCGGATCGAGGGACACCGAGGCGAAGGAGTTTATGGTCAATGCCAGAGGACGCCCATCCGTCCCCTGTATGGTGACGAGGCACACCCCCGTGGCAAACTTTCCGAGTGTATCCCGCAGGTCGCGGGTATTGATCGTCATAGATTTTCCTTTCGCCAGCGTGCCGCACGTACTCTGTCCTGCGCCTTGGCTTCTACCCACGGTTCCCCGGGCAGCCCCAGCTCGCGCTTCCACAGCGTCGCGGTTGTCTTCAGCGTGTCCATAATGAATTCGCAGGCGGCAAAGGCTGCAGCACGATGGGACGACGACACACCGACCCACACGATACGGTCACCCACGTCGAGTGGACCAAAGCGATGCACGACGCGGGCGCATTCCACCGGCCAGCGAGCCGACGCGTCCACCAGAGACGCCTCGATGGTTTTTTCTGTCATGCCCGGATAGTGCTCGATACTGAGGCCGGTGAGCTGCGGGCGATTCGGATCGCGGCGGACGTAGCCCGTGAAGCAGGCGGTCGCCCCGATATCTGTGCTGCCACCGCGCAGCGCGTCTTCGAGGGCACCAGGATCGAAGTCAGCCTGCTGCAGACTTACAGAGAACATTGAACTCAGCCCCCGGTGACCGGCGGGAAAAACGCCACTTCGTCATCACAGGCCAGTGGCGCCGCGTCAGACACCACGGTCTGATTCACTGCACAGACCAGATTGGGCTGACCCAGAACCTCTTGCCAGGTCTCGCCCCCGCGCGAAATCAGCGCCTCGCGAAGGCTCTCAGTGGTCATCTCACCGGGGTCGGCAGAAACTTCCATCTCTGCGCATCCCAGGCGCTCACGGACGCTGGCGAAGAAAAGGACTTTCAAGATGACGCCTCGCCCGCCAGCGGATGGTGCCAGTCCCCGGAACGGCCACCGCGCTTGCTCAGCAGAAATGTCTCAGTGATCACCAGGCTCTTGTCGACCGCCTTGCACATGTCATAGATGGTGAGCGCCGCCACGGTTACCGCCGTCAGTGCTTCCATCTCGACGCCGGTTTTCGCACTCAGGCGACACTCCGCCTCCACGACCACACCCGGCAGCGCGTCATTCAACGACAGCTCGACCTCCACGCTCTCGAGCATGAGAGGATGGCAGAGCGGGATGAGCTCAGAGCAGCGCTTTGCGCCCTGAATGCCGGCAATTCGCGCGACCGACAGCACATCCCCTTTGGCGATGCCGCTCTCGCGCAGCTTGGCCAGGGTGGCGGGCTGCATTCGGACACTGCAGCGGGCACGGGCGCTGCGCTGCGTCACCGTCTTCTCGCCCACGTTGACCATGTGCGCAGCACCGGCGTCATCAAGGTGAGTCAGTCCAGACATGCCTGTCCTCGAAAAAATCACGGTGATGCAGTCTAACCAAGGCCAACAGGCGATGCCAGAAATACCAATTTGAGAAACATTGTGTCAGAGTTCGACACGCCATCCAGTCGCTGACAAGTCACCGCCGAGGAAGCCGTGTGAACAATAACAGTCATCAACGACCGGCAGACCAGTACAGCGCGGGCTACAAACGCTTTGTTCTGGTCATGCTGACCCTCGTATACGCCTTCAACTTCATTGACCGGCAGATCCTGGTGATTCTGCAGGAGCCGATCAAGGCGGACATGGATCTGAGTGATGCCCAGCTCGGATTGCTGAGCGGATTTACCTTTGCCGTCATCTATGTGTCCGCCGGCATTCCCATCGCCTACCTCGCGGACCGCAGCAACCGGCGGAACATCATTGCGGTTGCGCTGACCGTATGGAGCGGAATGACCGCAGTCTCGGGACTTGTCCAGAACTACGGCCAGCTGCTGCTCGCCCGGGTCGGCGTCGGTCTGGGCGAGGCCGGCGGCAGCCCGCCGGCGCATTCGATGATCAGCGATTACTATCCACCCGAGCAGCGCGGTACGGCGCTCTCGTTCTATTCCTCCGGCATCTACATCGGCATTCTGCTGGGCTATGCCTTTGGCGGCCTGCTGGCCGAAGCCTTCGGCTGGCGCGCGGCCTTCATGGTGGTCGGTCTGCCCGGCATTCTGCTGGCGGTGGTGCTGCTGCTGACCGTCAGGGAGCCGCCGCGGGGCCGCTGGGACGCGGCCTCCCGGGAGGACCACAAGCCGAGCTTCCGCGAAACCCTGGCACTGCTCAGGCAGCGTCCCGCCTTCTGGTTTATCGCCATGGGGTGTGCGCTGACCTCGTACGTGAGCTACGGCAACGGCAATTTCCTGCCTTCGCTGCTCATACGCAACCACGGGATGAGTGTCGCCGACGTGGGCCTGGTGCTCTCGCTGGTGGCAGGCCTGTCCGGCGCGATCGGCACCTTCCTCGGTGGCTACCTCGGAGACAGGCTGGGCGTGAATGACAAGCGCTGGTATGTCTATGTGCCGATCATGGGCGGGATCGCCGCGTTCATTCCCTACTTCTATGTCATTCTCAGTGAGAATACGACGGGGGTGCTGGTTGTGCTGGCCGGTGTCAGCATCGTCAATTCGCTTTACCTGGGCCCCAGCATCGCCATTTCCCACGCCCTGGTGCCGCCGCGCATGCGCGCCGTGACCTCCGCCATTCTGTTTTTTGTTCTGAACATGATCGGTCTCGGACTGGGTCCCTTTCTGACCGGGCTGGCGAGTGACCTGCTGGCACCGGTGGCGGGCGACCAGAACCTGCGCTATGCCATGGTAATTACCGGCAGCGTCGGCTTCATCGCCATTCTCATGTTCCTGATCGCCTCCAGACACCTGCTGGCGGACCTCGAAAAAACCGCACAGCGCGAGCGGGATAACGCCTGAGCAGCCACGAGTACGTTTCACATCTGATAACATGGCGCACTGACAGCGTCACAGGGAGTTGAATATGGGTATTGAAACCGGTGGTTTTTTGGGTCTTATCTGGCTGGCAATTGCGATTTACGCCATCATCAAGACAGTCCAGAGCTCTGCGGGAACCGGCGCCAAGGTTATCTGGACACTGGTGATTCTTGTCTTGCCTGTATTCGGGCTGCTCGCCTGGTTCATCTTTGGCCCCAAGGGCTGAACGCGCCGCACTGACTCATGCCCACACCCGCCTTCAGGCAACCCAGCGCACAGCGTGACGGGAATGGTGATCTGCGAACCATCGGCTTCGAGATCGAGTTCACCGGCCTGTCCCTGGCGGGTGCCATTGCCGCGGTCGAGGGCGCGTATCCCGCCACGCGGAAGAACGCGACCGCCGCCGCCTGCGATCTCGAGATTCGCGATTTCGGCGTCATCAGCGTGGAACTGGACTGGGAATTCCTCAAGCAGCAGGCCGAGGAATCCGGCGGCGTTGCCGCGGACGACTGGGTAAGCCTGCTCAGTCAGGCAGCAGAACTGGTGGTTCCGGTAGAGGTCGTCTGTCCCCCGCTCGCCATCAATCGGCTTGACGAGTTGCTGCCGCTCACGGAAGCCCTCCGGAAAGCCGGCGCCCAGGGCACCGGCAACTCCTTCATTGCAGCTTACGGGGTGCATATCAACCCGAGCTGTCCGGGGCTGGATAACGCCACGATCTGGAACTATCTTCGTGCGTTCAGTCTGCTGCAGTGGTGGCTGGTGGAAGCGCACGCCGTCGATCTGACCCGCCGCGCGAGCAGCTATGTCGATCTTTACCCGGAAGCCTACCTTCGGCAGCTTTTTTCAACGACAACGGCGCCGCAGACCACGCAGCTCATTGCAGACTACCTGTCACACAATCCGACGCGAAACCGGGCGCTCGACATGCTGCCGCTGTTCAGCGAGATCGACGCGGCTGCCGTGCAGTCAGCCGTGCCCGATGACCGCATCAAGTCGCGCCCCACCTTTCACTACCGTCTTCCGAACTGCCAGATCGATCGCGGTGACTGGTCGCTGGCCGACAGCTGGAATGTCTGGTGGACCGTCGACGAGCTGGCACAACGGCAGGAGGACCTGGATACACTCTCGGCACGCTATCTGGAACAGCATCGCGCAATCCTCGGCGTCAAACGCAACACCTGGGTAGCATATATGGACCAATGGCTGCACGACCGCGGGTTGGCGTAACCGGCGCTGCGCGACGCTGGGCTCCGGCCTGGTGGTGCACGCGGCTGGCACTGTGGATTGCCGGTGCCAGCGCGGTGCGTATCAGCGTGCGTCATGGCGACGGCGAAAGTGACTTTGATGCCCTGGTAATTGGCGGCGGAAATGACATCGGCCCCGAGCACTACGAGGGCGATATTCGCGAGCCGGTAAAAACGGACAAGGCCCGCGACGAACTGGAGATCCGCTGGATCCGCTATGCGCTGGACAATGACAAGCCGCTGCTGGGTATCTGTCGAGGAGCGCAGCTGATCAACGTGGTACTCGGCGGCAATCTGCACCAGGACATCCGTAAGATGCGGCGCAAGACCCATAACCGGCCCGGACTGCTGCCAACGAAGACCGTCACCCTTCTACCGCACTCGCAGATGGCGATAACCTGTGAGAGCCAGCGCCTGCGTGTCAACAGCCTGCATCACCAGGCGATCAGGGAATCGGGGAAAGGGCTGAAGGTTGTTGGCCGCGATCTCGACAATCTTGTGCAGGCCGTCGAGTCGACCACCGCAAAAAAGATCATCGGCGTGCAATGGCATCCAGAATACCTCTTCTACCTGAAAGCCCAGCGTGCCCTGTTCCGATGGCTGGTTGCGCAACCGGACACGCAATAATCCCATCAGCTACCGAATAAATCGCCACTTTCAAACCACGAGGCCTGACTCATGATGCAACGCCTGACTTGTGCAACAGGATTGACCGTTCTTCTCTGGCTCGTGCTTGGCAACGCCAGTGCACAACCACTACCCCAGGGGCAACCCGATTCGCTGGGGTTCTCCGAAGAGCGGCTGCAGCGGCTTACTGACCACCTGCAGCGGGCCGTGGATGACGGCATCATGGTCGGGGGTGAGGCACTGATCGCCAGACGCGGCGAGATCGCCTATCGCCAGACCTTCGGCATGCGTGATCGGGAAGCCGACATGCCCGCAACGACAGACACACTCTACCGCATCTACTCCATGACCAAGCCGGTGACGTCGGTTGCAATGATGATGCTGTATGAGGAGGGTCGGTTTCAGCTGAATGATCCGCTCGCACAATATCTGCCGGAGTTCGCCGGGCTCAAGGTTCTCGCTGCGCAAGCCGACAACGGCGACGCCACCCTGCGTGAGCCCGCGCGCGCCCCGACCATTCGGGATCTGCTGCGGCACACCGCGGGATTGACCTATGGTGTGTTCGGCAACACCCCGGTGGATAAAGCTTACCGTGAAACCGAACTTCTGCAGTCGCCCGATCTCGAGACCTTCACCCGTCGCCTGGCTTCACTCCCCCTGCTGTACGACCCCGGTGAAAGGTGGCATTACAGTGTCGCGGTCGACCTGCAGGGTCGGCTGGTAGAGGTCCTTTCCGGCAGCGCCTTTGATACCTTCCTTCGTGAGCGTATCTTTGAACCCCTGGGCATGCACGACACCGCATTTGTGCTGTCATCCACGCAGGCCTCGAGACTCGCCCAGCTGTACTCCCCCGAGGGCACGGAAATCAGCTGGAACGATCCCTGGAAACTCAGTCGCTCGCAGACATTGGAAGTCGCCGACCCACGCCTGAGTGAAGCGTTCATCGAGGGAGGGTATTTTGCCAGCGGCGGGGGTGGTCTGGTGTCGTCCACCAGCGACTATCTGCGTTTCAGCCAGATGCTGCTCAATGGCGGCGAACTTGATGGCACGCGGCTGCTGTCGCCGCGCACGGTGGAGCACATGCGTCGCAATCACGTTGCCGGCCTGGATACCGAGGGCCTGACCAGCGCCGGCGGATTCGGGCTGGGCGTGGCGGTAACACTGGACCCCGGCATCAGCGGGGAAATCGGCTCGCCGGGCAGCTATGGCTGGGGCGGTGCGGCTGGCACCCGCTTCTGGATTGATCCCGAGGAAGAAATCATCGCCATTTTCATGACGCAGAGCGTTCCCCACCAGACGCAGCTGGGAGACCAGTTCAGGACACTGGTCTACCAGGCGCTGATCGATTGAGCGGAGGAGCCGCGGCGCTGTCAGGCCACTAAGCCGCCAAAGGTCATCGCCAGCAGCAATGCCAGTGTGGCAGCGGCCGCTACGGCGAAAGGCCAGGATAACATCCGCTGCTCCAGTGCAGCGGCCATCGGTGCGACATGCCGCGCAAGCGCCTCCAGCGTCGCCAGGCCCCTGACACCCAAAGTCACGGACCGG
The DNA here is from genome assembly GCF_004340525.1 of Chromatocurvus halotolerans. Lineage (GTDB taxonomy): Bacteria > Pseudomonadota > Gammaproteobacteria > Pseudomonadales > Halieaceae > Chromatocurvus > Chromatocurvus halotolerans. The sequence continues at coordinate 113,947 of NZ_SLWX01000001.1, forward strand.
GAAGCCAGCGTCGATACACGCTGGGCTGCGGCATCAAGGCGTGACTTTCCAAGGATACAGAGGGCAAACAGCAGGCAGAGAAAAATGGCTGCCGCTGGGATGGCCAGCAGACTGTAGCGTGCGCTCGCTGAGGACAGCAGCGGATCAACCAGCCGCACCACCGGCAGAACGCCAGACACCAGGGCCACACAGAGCAGCCCCGACGCCGCACCCGGACGCCACGCCGGCAGTCGGTCTGTGACGGGTACCAACAGTAAAAGCACCGCCACCTTGCTGCCGCCAGTGACCACCAGCAGGGCCGAGACAAAAGACACACCCTGCCCCTTGATCGCATAGGCTGTCCGCAGCTCGTCGAATTCGGCGGAAGATGCCTGTGAGTACAGTGAGACCAGCATCTCGAACAGGACCAGATCGCCCAACACCATAAGCGCCACCTGCACAGCGGCAGTCCGGGCATGAGCGGCGCCGTGGGCGATCAACAACAACGCGACGGTACCGTAGCCCGCCATGGCAACGCCGGAATAGAACAGCGCCGCATCCCGGGCGAGAGCCGCCACTGCCAGACCGAGACCCGCGACTGCATGAAGTACTAGCGTCCGGCCCCGGCGTACTGGCGCAGGGCCGCGCAACAGCCACAGGCCAAAGATGAGCCAGAGTATGGCAAGCGTCGCCAGCAGGACCCAATCCAGGGGCCCTGCCGCCAGGCCGCTACCAAGAAGCACGGTATCCAGGGGCCAATGGAATGTCGGCAGGGATACTGTCACGGGTCGAGAAACTCCCGCACCACCACCAGCTTTGCCCATTCCTGCGGGCTGAAAGGTACCGATGCCAGCAGACCCGCGGCGAGCGCCAGCGATGCTGTGATAACCGGGGGTATAAGCAACGCAAGCGAGGTCTCGGCACGGGGGTAGTGCCGCTCCTGCGGCCAGTCGCCCTCAGGCTCCAGGAACCAGGCCCGATACAGTATCGGCAGGAAGTACAGCGCATTGAGGGCACTGCTGCCTGCCAGGACCAGAAGAACCCAGTCAGCGCCGACTTCCATGGCGCCGAGGCCCAGGTACCATTTGCTGATGAACCCCGCGACTGGGGGCACGCCGATCATTCCCAGAGAGGCTACCGTGAACGCGGCCATCGTCCACGGCATGCGTCGCGCGACACCGTTCATCTCGCTGATCCTGTGAATACCGAGGGTTTCGGCGAGGTTTCCGGCGCAGAAGAACAGCGTGATTTTCATGAGCCCCTGGTGCACCAGGTGAACGAGTCCTCCAACACTGGCAATCGGACCGACCAGGGCGACCCCGAGCGCGATATACGACACCTGGCTTACCGTGGAATAGGCCAGGCGCCGTTTCAGGTCATCCTGGAACAGCGCGCGCACGGAACCATAGATGATGGTCGCGCTGGCCAGCCAGGCGAGCGGCATCATTACGCCCAGGGTAGCGGCAAACTGGATACCGAAAATATCGTAGACCACCCGCACAATGCCGAACGCCCCGGCCTTCACCACGGCCACGGCGTGCAGCAGTGCACTGACGGGCGCCGGCGCCACCATCGCCTTGGGCAACCAGCCGTGCAGCGGCAACAGCGCCGCCTTCACCCCCAGCCCGCCCATGAGAAGAACGAAGATAATGATCAGCGCCTTGTGATCACCGACATCCAGGTCACTGACGATGCCCTGTGGCCGGAACTCCAGCGTGCCCGTCAGCGTGTAAAGCCAGACTGCGCCAAGCAGTAGCAGGACCCCGCCAAGCACCGTATACAGCAGATAGGCCTCACCCGCCCGTCGTGCCACCGGGGTTCCGCGATGCACGACAAGGGGATACGTGGATAGCGTCAGCATTTCATAGAACAGAATGAAGGTCAGCAGATTGCCCGCCATGGCAACGCCGACAGTGGCGGTCACGCACAGGCTGAAGAACCCGAAAAAGCGACTGCGGTGTGGCGACTCTTCCAGATAGCCGACCGCGTAGATCGTTGTAAGAAACCACAGCTGCGCAGACAGCGTGATGAAGAGCAGTGACAGCGCGTCCGCTCGCAGGATAAGCGGCAATCCGGGCAACAATTCAAAGCGGGTTTCAAACGCCGCGTCGTGATAGACACCCCAAAGCATCAGCGCAACGAGCAACAGCTTGGAGAGCGCGCCCAGGAGGTTAAGCGCAGTGCGCAGGCGCACGCTCTCTTCCGCCAGCGCAAAGATGATCAGGCCGGGCAGCAGCGAGCTGGCGACCAGTGCCAGCGGCAGCGTCGAACTGAAAGCCGGACTAATAATCATCGCGACGTCCAGGCACGAAGGGCTCACCAATGATCAGAAAGTCCAGAGTCGTTGTCGCAAGGAAGCCGAGAACGATAGCGCCAATCGCCAGCATCAGTGGCGCCCACTCCATCGTGCGTGCGACCGCCCGGGGCTCGCCCAACGGCGTACCGCTGGTAAATATATGCTCCAGCAGTTTGAAGACATAAACCGCTGCAAGGACGCCGCCAAGAAGCAGGACCAGGGCGATCGGCCAGTTCCCCTGCTCCAGCGAAGCCTGCAGCAGCAGCCACTTGCCGCTGAAGCCGCCACTGGGGGGCAGGCCCATGATACTCACGCCCGCCAGCCCAAGCGCCGCCGCTGTCAGCGGCATGCGCTGCACCACGCGATCCAGATCGCGGATCCTGTCGTGGCCGGCGAAAGCCAGCAGGTTGCCCGCCGCCATGAACATCGCTGCCTTGGCCAGAGCGTGCGCAATCACCAGCAGAACAATCGCTCCCCAGACCCGGCTGCCACCCGCGGCGACCAGCGGCAGGGCGAGGAAAAAGTAGCCCAGCTGCGCGACCGTGGAGTACGCCACCAGCATCTTGGCCCGCTGCTGCAGAATGGCCTGCAGCGAGCCCCACAGAACCGCAACGCCGCCCAGGATCCCCAGAAGCCAGGCAACCCCATCGCCAAGAGCGGGAAACACTTCAATCCACAGGCGCAGAAGAATGTAAAACCCCACCTTCACTACCAGGGCAGACAGCGCCGCGCTGACCGGCGCCGACGCACTGGAGTGGGCACCCGGCAGCCAGAAGTGAAACGGAAACAGGGCGGTCTTGAGCAGCAGGCCCACCGCCATCAATGCAAACGCCGCGGCGGCCACCGACGCGGGAATCGGCGCCTCGCCCACCAGCACCATGTCAACACTGCCAGTGCTGTGATAAAGCAACGCAACGCCCAGCAGATAGGACATGGATCCCAGTAACGTCGTCAGCAGGTAACGCATGGCCGCCACCAGCGCCTCGCGCTGGCCGCGCATGGCGGTCAGGGCAACGGCGGCTATACCGACCAGTTCCAGGGTGACGTACAGATTGAACAGGTCACGCGACAGGAAAAGTGCATTCATCGCCGTCAGCAGCAATAGCCACAGGGGCCAGAAGTGCCGGGCCGCCGCCGCGGAGAAATATGCCGCGGAATACGCGCTGATACCCAGCGACACCAGCGCCGTCATCGCCAGCATCGTCGCCGATAGGCCGTCCAGGTACAGGTCTATGCCCAGTGGCGCCCCCCAGCCACCCACCGAGTGCTGCCAGGGCCCGGTAATGCCGAGACGGCCAATCGACCCGGCCACGAGAGCGAGGTTGCCAGCGACAACGGCAACACCCACCGCTGCGCGCCTCGATGCCAGCAGAAAAACCATAATGCTGCCGACCAGCGGCAGCAGGATCAGCCACACAGGCTGCACCAGGAGGGAAACACCCGACACCTACTCGTCCCCGGTGTCCGTCAGCGTTGCGCTGCCTGTGGCATGTGCGACGCGCAGCATCAGCCGCAAAGCGAGCGCCGTTGCCGATACCGCAACGACAATACCGGTTATGACCATGGCATGGGGCACGGGATCCACCCCATCGGAGCGTCGCGCAAGCGCCACAAGCACGACAAAAACACCGCTGCCCATAATATTAAGCGCCAGAATGCGGGGCAGAAGGTGCTGCCGGACGCCCAGCGCATACAGACCGACGAAAAACAGACCGATGCCCACGAGTGCGTACAGCTGTGCTGGTGTCACGCGCCGCCACCGAAACGCGGCGTGCCGGCAAACAGGGTGTGCAGGGTGACCGCAATCGACAGCATGGCAAAGCCTTCAACCAGTAATATCAGCGAACCCGCCATGTCCCTTGGGTACTCAAGGAACTGCCCCCCCAGGAGCATACTGGCAAGGCCGACGAGCAGAAAAACCAGGACGCCCGGGACAAGCAGTACCTCACCAATGCGCTCGACCCGCCGACTGCGCCAGCCGGGGTCGCAGAGACTGAGCAGAACCCCTGCCCCGGCCAGAACCGCACCGCCCTGGAACGCGCCACCGGGCGAATAGGCACCCACCCACAGAAGGTATGCCGCCACCACAATCAGCACGGGCACCAGGAACGCAACGAGCTCCGTGAGCACGTCGATGTCAGTATCCAGCGGAGCCTCATCGATGCTGTCGCTCAGACCCCACGCACCAAACAGCGCCAGCAACAGCACGACCAACTCGAGAAACGTGTCATAGCCGCGGAAATTCAGCAGCACCGCGGTAACGGCGTGATCAACGCCGGACTGAGGCAGCTGCGCCATTACCTGCGACCGAAGTGCACTGCCGGTTCCCGGTATCTGCAGGACAACACTTGCCAGCCCGAAAGCGAGCACTGCCAGCAAACCCGCAAACGCCCAGCGCACAACCCCGGTCACCGGCCCTCCTCCTGACCCGTCCGCGGCCGCTCAAGCCTCGCCAGCGCAGACATCAGCAGCGCGCCGGTGAGACCGGCGCCGATGGCGGCCTCGGCCATCGCGACATCCGGCGCCTCAAGCCGCATCCAGGCAATCGCCATTAGCAGGCCGAAAGCCACAAACAGCACAACTGACTCAAACAGGTTGCGCGTGAAAAGACAGCGCCAGGCGAGCCACAGAAGTGCTGCGCCAAGGGCAATGTCAAACGCCCAGCTCACCAGCGTCATCCCGACCATGGCTTCTCCCCCCGGCGCAGGCTGTCGCGGGCAACGAGGTGGGCAACGCTGGAGCTGGTAACGAGCACCAGGAGCCAGACCAGAGTCATCTTACCGGCTGCCGCCGGCGACCCGGACTGCAGCGAGAGACCAGCAATCACCAGCCCCAGACCCACGTTATCTGCCTTGGTCAAGGCATGCAGACGTGAGTAGACGTCGGGAAAACGCAGCAATCCCAGCGTGCCTGCAAGAAAAAAGAAGCCACCCAGCAAGAGGCATCCCGAGGCCAGCCACGCCATCACTCGGCGTCCCTCGCCGGCGATGTTCGGCGAACAAAGGCCACGGCAGTCACGGCACCCAGCAGGGCAAAAACCAGGGCGACATCGCGCAGCGCCGGGAGAGACTGCCACTCCGCATGCAACAGGAGTATCGCCACCGCGGTGGTAGCAAACAGCTGTGAGGTCAACAGACGGTCCGCGGGCGTGGGTCCGACCACAAGTCGCCAGAGACCGGCCAGCAGGTTGGCAAGCAGAAAGAGTGACAGCGGTATCAGAAGTGTCTCAGTCACGAGACGCCCCTGGGAAGATTCCCGCCATGGTCTTCTCCAGGGCGGCGAGCTCCGCCGGGTGATCCCTGCCGTCGTCAAGCACATGAACGGTCAAGCGATCGCCCTTAAGCGTGGCCGACAACGTGCCGGGCAGGAGGGATACCGTGTTCATGAAAACCACGCGCGACGCGCCCGGCGGCAGAGTAAGGTCGTGACTCACCAGCCCCGGAGATATCGGGAGGCCGGCGGCCAGGGTTCGCCGCGCAACGTCGAACGCGGCCACGACAGACCGCAGAAGAAACACCGGAAGAAACCGCAGCAGTGGGACGATCCGGATCGACGTGCCTCGCCCACGGAAATCACTGACCAGTGCCGCAAACAGGACCGCCGGAACGCCAACCACCAGGGACCCCGGGTCTGCTCCGGTCAGTATCAACCACAGACCACCGAGCACTGCGGCCTGTCTGATTACCCCTGTCCATGACAAGCCGGAAATCTCCGCCATCTACCTGTCTCACCGGTGCAAGAAGCGTATTAACAGCATATACGCAGGCGCAGTCGGCGGTCAAAACCGTCGCGGCTTAGGCGGCTGTCGGAACGAAGCGCAGGGCCACACCATTATTGCACCAGCGTTCGCCGGTCGGCTCAGGGCCGTCCTTGAACACGTGGCCCTGATGCCCGCCGCAGCGCGTGCAATGGTACTCCGTGCGCGGCCATATCAGCTTGAAGTCGCGCTTGGTTTCCATGTGCTCCGGAATCACCGTGAAGAAACTCGGCCAGCCGGTGCCGCTGTCGAATTTCATGGCGGATGTGAACAGCGGTAGATCGCAGCCCGCGCAAAGATAGAGGCCGTCGCGTTTCTCATCATTGAGCGGACTGGTGAAGGGTCTTTCCGTGCCCTCCTCCCGCAGCACGTCATAGGCAGCTGAGCCCAGCCGCTCGCGCCAGGCATCCTCGTCCAGGCTGATCTTGTCGGCGGGGGATGGAGATTCCATTCCCTCCGCCAGGTAATCTCTCCAGGTTTCCTGCATAGTTTCAATCATCTCCTTGGTACGGCGTGACCAGGCAGGCAGGGCGGCCATCGCCAGCGCCATGCCTGTCAGTCCCAGCAGACTGCGCCTGCTGATATTTTTTCCGTGTGACACGCGAAAGCCTCCGACACATCGTGTGACTGTCAATGGTAACGGATTTGATTCCCGCCAGCGCTATCTTCCGCAGCAGAGGCGACAAGCCGCGCCGCGCCTTGTTATAGTGGAGAGAATTATCGTGTAGCGAGCGCCGGCAGCCACCCATCAACCGTTGTGCGGCGCAGTCATTCCCGAAACATGAGGAATCCGAATGAAACTCCTGATACCCATGATCCTGACCGTGCCGCTACTGGCGGCGTGTGCCTCCCAGCCACCGGTCCCGAATGAGGAACTCGCTGTCGCCAGATCCGCTGTGGCCAATGCAGAAGACGCCGGCGCGCGCGAGCACGCCGAACTCGACCTGCGCCAGGCGCGCCAGAAACTCGAACAGGCAGAGCAGGCGCGTCAGACGGGTGACAACCAAACCGCTTTGCAGCTGGCGCAGCAGGCGGAAATGGATGCTCGATACGCGGCATTCCGAGCGCGCAGCAAACGCGCAAGCGAAGCGGTTGAAGAACTGGAGCGCGGCATCGCCGAGCTCAGAACCGAAGTGGCACGCACACTTGAGCAATCGACCCCGGGAGATCGCCAATGACAGTATTCCGATTTTTTGCCACCCGAACGACTGCCCTGGCCTTCAGTCTTATTCTGGTTGCGTGTGCGACCACGCCGGACCCCAATCCCGCGCTTGAGCAGGCCCGGACCAGTGTCGCGGCAGCAGCGCAGGACTCCGAGATATCCCGGCTCGCGGTGGTGGAACTGAGGCGGGCGCAGGAACTGCTCGAGTCCGCCGAGACTGCCTGGAAACAGGGTGCCACGCAGGACGTCGTGTCGCACCAGGCCTACCTCGCCGAGCGCCAGGTCGGCATTGCCGCCGAATCGGCGCGCGGTCGCGGTCTCGACAACCGCGTGAGTGAGTTGCGCAGCGAACGGGAGCGTGTCCAGCTCGAAGCCCGGGCGGCTCGTGCAGAACGGGAGGCGGCTCTCGCCCGTGCCGATCAGTCTCGCGCCGAGGCCGCTCGTCTCGCCGAGGAAGCCCAGCGCATGCGCGCCGAACTCGAGGCCAGCGAAGCACAGGCACTGCGTGAACAGGCCCAGCGCGAGGCGGAAACGGCACGGGCCGAGCGCATGATGGCAGAGGCGCGTGCCGAGGAGCTGGAGCGTGAAACCCGCGAAATGCGCGAACAGGCCGAGCGACTGCAGCAGCAGGTCGCCGACCTGGAGGCACGTCCCACCGAGCGTGGACTCGTGCTGACACTCGGGAGCGACGTTCTGTTCGACGTGGATAGCGCTGACCTGCGCGGCGGTGCCGAGCGCACGATCGAGCAGATTGCTGCCTTCCTCGCCGAGTACGGTGAACGACAGGTCCTCGTGGAAGGATTCACCGACTCCACCGGTGCGCGTGACTACAACCTCGGACTCTCTGAGCGTCGCGCCGATGCCGTGAAAGCTGCGCTGATCGAACGCGGCGTGGAGGAAGAGCGCATCCGCACCCGCGGCTTTGGTCCGGACTACCCGGTTGCCTCTAACGACAATCAATCAGGGCGACAGCTGAACCGTCGCGTCGAGGTCGTGATCTCTGACGACGAGCAACAGGTCCCGGAACGCGAGTCTTGACCTGAACAGGGCGGGCATCAATCTGTGTTGTGCACGCCCTACAGCTCCCGCACAGGGCGCAGCACGCATCAGCAGGACCAGAAAAAGAAGTCGAACGAGCGGAGCCAACAATGTCCATGAGGTTATTCAGGCGTGCATCCTGCACGGGATTGTTTCTCGCCCTGGCCATGTCTGCGGGCTGTCAGCGGGCACCGGATGTTGCGGCCACTGCCCGGGAGGCTGCAACCGGGCCAGTCCCGATCAACGCGTTCTTCGAAGAGGTTTTCGAGCGTGAACTCTCCAGGCACCCGGTGATGCAATCGCGGCTCGGCTATCGGACCGAGCGCCTGGGTGAGTGGGACGATGTGTCCGATGAGGCGCATGCCGCGCGAGTGGCGCGGACACGCGATGATCTGGCACGTCTTGAAAGGGATTACGATTACGCTTCTCTGGACCCCGCAGAGCAGCTGAGCCATGACCTCTTCATGTTCAACGGCAAGCGCCTGATCGCGGACAGTGACTTCCGTCGACATGCCTACGTGGTTGACCAGTTCAACGGACAGCTGACAGACCTCATCACCGTACTGCAGAACAATCACCCGATCGACACCAGGGAGGACGCCGAAGACTATATTTCTCGCATTGCCGGACTTGAGGGCGTACTGCTCGATTATGTGAAGCAGCTAAAGGACCGCGCCAGCTTTGGCGTTGTGCCTCCGGCTTTTTCCTTCCCGGCAATCATCACTGACGCTACCCGTATCGCTTCGGGCGCACCCATCGACGACGCGTCATCTGAAAACACGGTTTATGCCGATTTTCGCGACAAGCTGGCAACGCTACCCCTTGGATCCGCAGACCGCGAGGCGTTGCTGCAAGACGCCTCTGCAGCGCTGAACGGTCCCTTCAGGCGGGGTTTTGACGCGCTCATCAACGAAGTCAAGCGTCAACAGGGGCTGGCCGACAGCAATCACGGAGTCTGGGCACTCCCCGATGGAGATGCCTATTACCGAAATCGGATTCTGCATCACACCGCCCTGTCGCTGTCGCCCGACGACATCCACCAGATCGGTCTTGACGAGGTTGACCGCCTGCACTATGAAATGCGGGGCACCATTGGCGAGGTGGGCTTTGACGGCGACCTGCGCGAGTTTTTCGAGTTCATCCGCGACGATCCGAACAATTATCACGAAGACTCAGATGCGGGCAGAGAGCAATTCCTGGAAAATGCCCGGGCCCAGATCACAGAGATCTATTCGGTTGTCGATGACTACTTCAACGCGCTGCCAGAGGCCGACCTTGTGGTGCGCCGCGTTGAACCCTGGCGCGAGAACTCAACCAGCATCGCATTCTATAATCGGCCATCGGCTGACGGCAGCAAGCCCGGTATTTATTACGCGATTCTCGCTGACATGAGCAGCGTCCAGAAGTATGTATTCACCGCAATCACCTATCATGAGTCGGTGCCGGGCCATCATTTCCAGATTGCCCTGGCACAGGAGCTCGATGGCCTGCCGCGCTTTCGCAGGCAGTCAGGCTACGGCGCGTTCACCGAGGGCTGGGCGCTGTATGCAGAGCAGCTCGCACGGGAAATGGGCTTCTACCAGAACCCCTACGACAACTTTGGCCGCCTGCAGAATGAACTCTGGCGCGCGGTGCGGCTTGTTCTCGACACAGGCATCCACGCGAAAAAGTGGAGCCGCGAAGAGGCGATAACCTATTTCCGCGAGAACACGCCGCTATCTGAGGGCGATATCGTCACGGAGGTAGAGCGATTCTTTGTCAATCCCGGACAGGCGCTCGGGTATAAGCTTGGCATGATAAAGATTCTGGAGCTGCGGGAACTCGCCAGACAGGAACTTGGCGAGAGGTTCGACATCCGCGACTTTCACGACGCGGTGATCGGAGCGGGATCGCTCCCGCTGCCGCTCCTCGAACGCAGGGTAAAAGACTGGCAGAGACAGGCCGTAGACAGCCATTGACCGTTTTTCAGGACGACGGCGACCGATACGGTTCCTGCACAGAGGCCAGCGCCTCCATCTGCCGCGCGATGGCCTCGGGAGAACCGGTACGACGGGCGATCACCTGATAGACGGCAGGCACCAGATACAGCGTGAACAGCGTCGCCACCGAGACGCCAAACAGGACAACAACGCCGAGCACGTTCCGACTGGCGGCACCGGGACCTTCCATCAGGACCAGCGGCAAGGCGCCGACAATCGTCGAAACCGCCGTCATCAGTACCGGCCGAAGTCGCAGTATCGAGGCCCGGACGATCGCTTCTTCGAAATCGACGCCCTCATCGCGCACCTGGTTGATGAACTCGACCAGCAGAATACCGTTCTTCGTGGCAATGCCTATGAGCATCAGCATGCCGATCTGACTGAACAGATTGAACGACATGCCCATCAGCATCAGGCCGAGGAGCCCGCCCATCAGGGCCAGAGGCACCGTCACCATGATCACCGTCGGATGCACAAAGCTCTCGAACTGCGCCGCCATCACCAGGAACAGCACCAGCAGCGCGAGCCCGAAGGCGAAGTAGATATCGCCGGTGGATTCCTTGTAGTCGAGGGACTGCCCCCGGTAATCCACCTTTGCCGCTGCGGGAAGATGTTCCGCAACGCTGGATTCCAGGAAGCTCAGCCCCTCGCCCAGTGACACCCCCTCAGCCAGGGTCGCGTTAATCGTGACGGAGCGAAGGCGATTGAAACGATTGAGAGTGGCAATCCCCGCGCTGCTCTCGGTGGCCAGCAGGTTGGAGAGCTGTATCAGGGCTCCACCAGAACTTCGCACGCGAATATTGCCGATATCGTCTGGCGTGACTCGTTGCTCTTCCTCCAATTGCACAATGACCGGGTATTCTTCGCCGTCAACAGCATAGGTTGTCGCCTCCTGCTCCGTCATCAGTGCCTGCAAGGCTTCGGCCACTTCCCGTGTACTGACCCCCATCGCCGCTGCACGCGAGGGACTGACGCTGACCAGAACCTGCTGCTGGTTTTCCTTGAGATCAGAGGTCAGCATGCCGAAAAGGCCGCTTTCCCGGGCCTTGTCCATCAGGGTGTCACGCCACTGCGCCAGGGTCAGGTAATCGGGGCCCTGCAGCACGAACTGCACCGGCGTATCCGGACCCCGCGCCCCCAGGCCCGCGGGCAAAAATACCTGCGTGCGGATACCGGGAATAGCACTCCATTCTTCCTGCAGCCGGTCGCACAGCTCGAAGGCGCTGTAATCCCGCTGATCCCAGGGCACCATGGAAATGCGCGAGAACGCCACCGAGGCTGAGGTGGAATTTCGGAACGGCGCGACAAAAAGCACCCGGTTCAGTGAGCCGGACTTCTCCAGCTCCAGCAGCGGCGGTTCGAGACGTTCGATAATGCCACGCATGGTCCCTATGTTGGTGCCTTCCTGGGCAGTGATCAGCGCCATCACGGAATCCTGATCCTCTACGGGAATGTATTCCTGAGGAAGCTGACCCAGCAGCGTTGGCAAGGCTGCCAGCGCGGCAACAACCAGCAGCGGCGCTGTCCATGCGTGCCTGAGCAGAGCACGCAGGGTACGCTCGTAAGCGCGGCGCAGCGCGCCCAGATTTTTATCCACGATACGGCTGAGGATGCTGTTTGATCCTCCCTTGTGCATAATCTGACTGCACAGCATGGGAACCAGAGACAGCGCCAGAATTGATGACACCACCACGGCAACGGAGATGGTAGCGGCCAGTTCAACGAAAAGTCGGGCGGAGGCATCCTGCAGGAAAAGAACGGGGCTGAAAACGGCCAGCAGAACGGCAGTCGTGGCAATAACCGCAAAGCCGACCTGCTTCGCGCCGTTCGCCGACGCCAGAAGCGGCGGCTCGCCCTCTTCAATCCGCCGGTAGATGTTTTCCAGCACGACGATCGCGTCATCCACCACCAGCCCGATCGCCAGCACCATGGCCAGCAGGGTGATGAGATTCAGGGAAAAGCCCAGGGCCTGCAGCGCAATCACCGCCCCCAGCAAAGACACCGGTATGCATACCACCGGAATCAGCGTAGCTCGCAGGGTCCCGAGGAATAGCAATATCACGACAGAGACGAGGCCTATGGTCAGCGCGATAGTGTAGTAAACGCCATTGATCGCCGCTCGTATGAATTCCGAAGCGTCACCGGAGGCGGACACGCCCATTCCCGGCGGCAGATCGCTCTCAAGCGCCTCGATCTCGGCCCGGACAGCGTCCAGAACATCGATGGTATTGGCGTCCGACTGTTTGAAAACGCCGATGGAAAGGCTGTCGACACCGTTGCTTTTGAAAACGCGTCTCACGGTGGCCGGCCCCTCCTCCACCCGGGCCACTTCCGCCAGTCTCACCAGATGTCCGTCGTCCCCCTGCCGCAGCACCAGGCGTCGAAAGTCTTCGGCCGTCCGATAGCCCCGGTTTACCCGCACGGGAAACTCCAGCTGGCGGGACTCCAGTCGTCCGGCCGGCAGCTCGAGGTTTTCCCGCCGCAGCGCTTCGAGCACGTCGCTGACAGTGAGCTCCCGGGCGCTGAGTTTCTGGCGGTCGAGCCACACGCGCATGGATCGGGATGAGCCGCCGAAAATGTTGACCGACGCAACCCCCGGAAGGACCGCAAAACGGTCGACGATGTAGCGCTCCGTGTAGTCTGTGGTTTCCATGGGAGACCGCCCGCCACCTTCGACGCTGATATACACCAGCGCCGAGGTCTCGCCGTCGGCCTTGGTCACACGGGGTAGCTCCGCCTCATCCGGAAGGCGACCGGTGGCGCGGGAGACCCGGTCACGCACGTCGTTAGCCGCAGCGTCGAGATCGCGGCTGATGACAAAATCCACCGTGATGATCGAGCGGCCATCACTGCTGGTGCTGCGGATGGTGCGGATTCCCGCAATACCGCCGATCTCGTCCTCAATCGGCTTGGTAATGCGCGTCTCGATCACGTCGGCGGCGGCCCCCTCATAGTCGGTGACCACGGAAACCTGAATGGGCGAGATATCCGGATATTCCCGGGTAGACAGCTGCAGAAACGACATGATGCCAAAGGAGACCAGCAACAGGGCGATAACCGTCGCAAATACCGGTCGCTGGACGGAAATCTGGGGAAGTCTCATGCGCGCATCCTAGTCCGCGACATCGACAGAAGACGACTGCGCGGACACAGCCTCCTCGACCCGGGCTCCGGGCCTGAGCGTGAGCTGCCCGGTCGTTACCACCCGGTCACCGGCGGCAATACCCGACACAATTTCAATGGCACCCGGCAGGCGCCTGCCGATCTCAACCGGTACACGGCGCGCAAAGCCCTCCAGGTCAATCGTATAGACGGAGCTCTGGCCGCCGACCTGGAGCAGCGCGCTCTCGGGAACAACAATGCTCTGCGTATCACCCAGGGATACGCGTAGGGTCATGAGCATTCCCGGTCGGAGTCTCGCATCGCTGTTGCTGATCAGGGCACGCACCGGAAATGCACGGGTGACTGGGTCGACGCGGCCGCCAATGCGAGTCACTGTGCCCGAGAAGCGCTCCCCCTCCCAGGCCACCGTCTCGGCATCCACCGCATCACCCTGCTCAATGCGGGACAGGTAGGCCTCTGGCAGCGTGAAATCCAGCTTCAGGGGATCAATATCGTCAAGCTCCGCAATGACAGTTCCGGGTGTCAGCAACGCGCCAACACTGACCTGGCGAAACCCGATAATGCCATCGAAGGGCGCGCGAATCGTGCGGTCGGTGATGCGCGACCGGAGAGCCTCAAGCAGAGCCTCGTTGGCATCAGCGCGCGTCTTGGCGATATCGATTTCGGAAGCCGTGGCGATTTCAGCCCCGAGTGACGTCAGTCGATCCAGCTGCAGGCGGGTTTCCCTGAGCCGGGCCTCTGCCTCGCGCAGCAGGGCAAGCTGCTCCACATCTATCAGCTCGACCAGAACATCGCCTTCCTGAACCAGCTCCCCTCCTTCAAAGTAGGTGGCGCTGACCTGCTCAGTCAGTTTGGCCATCAGGGTAACCGATTCGTTGCCCCGCAATGTCCCCACCGCCTCCGCAATCACCGGGATGGACTGTATGGACGCCTTGACCGACTCCACCAGGACTGGCTTCGAGAGGGAAGGCGCCCTGGCTCCCTCCCTGGCTGGCTCACCGCACGCCGCTAGAAACACCGCGAGAAAAAAAGAAGAGGCATAAGCCAATCGGAATACGCACACGCTGTCTCGACACCTCTGCTGGAATGTGACATTGACTGCCCGGCGCTGCTTGCCCGGATAGTGCCTGTGTTTGCCCGCCTTGCAGAGCAAGGTACTGCTCTTCCGACGCGTTCAGGTCTGACATGCCGCCATAATGCTATAACAAATCGGGACCAGGTTGAAAGGCAGCTGGGGCAGCATAGACCTGGGGCAGCAACCAGGCCTGCAGCGGCATCCACTGCAGACGCTACTGGGCGGGAAAGCGGCGATCAGTCCGGTGCTCGTTGATCCTGCGACGCCTCACTCGTGGCGAGTGGCGAAAGCGACCCGCGATGATTGTACCCGGCCAGAAGCAGCGTCAGGACAAACCCAACCGTGGCAGCACAGGACAACAACGAAAAGTAGTAGGTGTAGCCTGTCTTTGCACCAAAGGTATCCAGCAACCAGCCTATCATCGGGTAGGCGAAAACGTCGGCGGTAAAGCCGATTGTCGACACCAGACCCACCGCCGTCCCGGTTACCAGAAGCGGCACGCGACTTTCCTCCATAAGAGCAAAGTAAATGCCGCGCAGGGCAAACACAGCCATTGCCACCGTAGCGACCTGTATCCACAGCATCCAGAGAAGTGCAACGTCACCGGGCACCGCCGCAAGCACGGCATATCCCACAGCCGCGGCGACAAAACAAATCATGACAGCGCGCGTAGGACGGATACGATCGGCGAGAATCCCGGCGGTGATGGCAGATAGTGGACGCAGCCATTCCCTGTAAGCACTCAGGGTCGCTCCAAATAATTTATCTTGTCCAAAAACCTTTTCAGCAAAGGTCGCGAATTCGAAGGACCCCAGATACAGCCAATAAGCAAGAAGAATGATGAACGCCTGTAGCCAGACGGCAGGCAGCCTGACAACCAGCCGCAGCTGTCCCGCGGGCACGGCCTCTCGTTTTCCTCCTCTCAATGAACCGTGTGCGGAATCTTCGGGGATGAACGCCCATACGAAGCATCCGGCAACGATAGAGGCCGAGGCATAAAGCATGATTACTGCGATAAGCCCATCGGCGACAAATACGTAACGGGAAAACACCCAGGCTCCGGCGGTAAACATGATGGCGCCGACCAGACCACGCCCGGCATCGAGAATCCCGAAAGTTTTTCCCTGGTCGCCGGCTGACCCCCACAAACGGGCAGACTTGATGAGCGCCGACCAGAAGGTAAGGATCGTCGAAACACCCCAGAAGGCATGCAGCGCAAGCAACATGGGGTAACTGGGAATGGTGGCCATGTAATAGCCACCCAAACCGGTGGCAAACAGCGAGAATACGAGCAGTGTCCGTGTCGCTATTCTGTCCGACAGCCAGCCGCCGGCAAAATACGCCGTGATAGCCAGCAGTCCGTACATGGAATTCATTACGCCCAGTTGCGTGAACGTGACACCGAAGACCTCCTGCATGCTGGTCTGGTAACTCTGACGCATGTAAACAAGCAGATAGATACTGTCCCCGGCGAGAATCAGACTGGCCATATAAAGCCACCGCGCTCGACTGCTCTGCTGCATCATCCGGAACTTGCCGTGTTCAACGTGCTCTGCACTTGCCGTGCGTCATCCATGACACCCGCCGCATGAGTTGCGGTGGGGAGACCGCTTTCAAGGGCGTCAACAAGACTGACGACGTACAGCGGCTGCCAGGAAGGAGACTGGTTCATAGTGATTCACTTAGCCGGGAGGTCACGGAAGGGAGAAACCGCAAGACGTTGATAGTCTACCCAATTCTGGAAAGTCGTGGAATGCGAAGATCGCCGAGCACCGAGGCACCGGCAATGCCGTTGACCGTTTGCTGCGAAAGAGGATCGCGGCGGTAACGATTGCATGGCGTCCACTGCGGATATCGGGGCACTGCGCGGCGAGAGCGCTCTCGCAACGGTCCTGCGACTTCCCACCGAACTGCCCTACTAATACGCCCTGCAGGCATGATGTTCAGCGTTGTCCTTTTCAGCAGTCTGATTCAGGATAGGACCAAGGTGTAACGGATAAAACGTCTCGGATCAGCAGCCCCTTGCGGAGCCCAATCATGAATGGACTACGGTTAGCCACACTGTTTACCTGCCTGGCGTTCACCAGCGGAGTTGCCGCCTTTGATCACAGCGACTGGAGCCGGCTGCTGGATCGCTTTGTGTCTGCCGCGGAAAACGGCGACAGCACTGCCATCGATTACGCGGGCATCCAGCGGCAGCGGGACAGACTGCGCAGCTACCTGCATAGACTCTCTGACGTGGAGGCGGAGACATTCGCAGAATGGCCCGAGTCGGAGCGTCTTGCTTTCCTGATCAATGCCTATAACGCCTGGACAGTCGAGCTGATACTCGACGAATATCCGGATATCGCCTCCATAAAAGATATTGGTGGCTGGTTCGGCTCCCCCTGGAAACAGGCCATCGCCCCGCTCCTCGGCGAGAAGCGCACGCTCGACGACATTGAACATGGCATGATTCGCGGCTCCGGTGAATTCGACGAACCGCGGATCCATTTTGCCGTGAACTGCGCGAGCATTGGCTGTCCCGCGCTCCGTGCAGAGGCGTACGTCGCGGACAGGCTAGACGCGCAGCTGGAAGCACAGACACGGAATTTTCTAAAGGATCGAAGTCGCAACCGCTGGCGCGACGGTCGGCTGTATGTCTCGCCCCTCTTCAAATGGTACCGGGAGGACTTCGAGGCGGGTTGGCGCGGCACTGACTCGCTAACGGATTTCCTTGTTCTTTATTCGGGGGCGCTGGGACTGTCCGCGAATCAGACAGAAGCGCTGCAGGCCGGCAATGTGGACATCCGTTACACCGACTATGACTGGCGCCTGAATGACAGCGGGCCACCGGCCCACTAGTTGTGTGTTCCCGTTCAATACGGCCGGCGCATCGGTAGCCGGGAGAGGCCGGTGCCTGCACGACTTTAAGGAATGATGATATGTAATCGAACACGTCTGCTCGCGCCAGTTCGCAGGTTTTGTAGATACGTTTCTTTATACGCTCCTTTTTCAGGCTGCTGAAGAAGGACTCGGCGACGGCGTTGGTCGAGGCGTCCATAGGACACAGCCCGTTTGCCGAGCGCCTGTTCGTGTTCTGCAACCGGCGGCGGGATCGGGTGAAGTTGCGCTACTGGGAACGCAGCGGCTTCTGTTTATGACAGAAACGCCTGGAGCAGGATCGCTTCCACTGGCCCCATAAGTGGAGAGACGACGTCATTACACTGAGCGCGCAGCAGCTCAACTGGCTGCTGGATGGCTACGACATCAGCCAGCTGAAGCCTCATCAGCGCCAGCGATGATGACGCGGTAACCGTACCGGAACATCGCCGCCGCAGCCGATTCCCAAGAGCAATGCCTCGCCGGGCCTGCTCGCCCACATTACCGTCTCCAAATACCAGGATGCCTTGCCGCTGCACCGGCAGGAGACGATCCTGTAACGGATAGGTGTCGACATCCTCAAGGCCACCCTGGCGAGCTGGATGATCCGGGGTGGCACCCTGTGCAGCCTCTGATCAATCTGATGCGGGATCATCTGCTGGCGTACGACGTCCTACAGATGGATGAGACGACGGTGCAGGTCCTGAAGGAAGCGGGCAAGACCGCGCAATCCCGTTCCTACCTGTGGCTGCAGCGGCGCGGGCCGCCGGGCGAGTCGGTCGTGTTGTTTGATTACGACCCCAGTCGGAGCCAAGCGGTGCCCATGTAACTGCTGGAGTGCTTTGCAGGCTACCTTCAGACCGATGGTTACGACGGCTACAACGCCGTGGTCGCTGCCAATAGCCTGACACACGTTGGCTGCAAATGGACAACAACCTTGCGGAGAATGCGATCCGAGCATTCGTTCTGGGCCGCAAGAACTGGATGTTCTCTGACAGTATCGCCGGCGTAAAAGCCGGCGCCAATCTCTACTCGTTGATCGAGACTGCCAAGGCGAATGGCCTGGAGCCCTACGATTACCTGCGTCGTGTCTTTACGGAATTGCCGAGGGCCGAGACGTTGGATGCCATAGAGACGCTGTTGCCTTGGCAACCGTCAGCGGCAAACGGATGAAGCTTGTGCGGCCGAGCAGGCGCGACACGTGTTTTACGTTAGCTTCCGATAAAAGCTGCAACCGCTTAGCTCGCGAGTAACGAGTCAATGACGGTGTTTGCTGATCGTGTATGGACTCCTCCTCGTTTGCAAGCACTATGTCTGATCGCGTCAAGGTACGACTGCCTACGTGTATCCGGTCTCTCTGATGATGCCGTGTCTGTAGGCATCGGACCCTGATGGGCTATTCGCACGTCGGCTCCCATTCGCTTACACGAGCTTTTCAGCTCCTCGATCGATAAGGGTTTTTCCGACGTCGGTTCAACCTGTTCGCCATCAAGCAAAGTGCTCTGCAATCGTGGTGGTCTATCCTCCGCAATTAACCATCAAATCGGTTCCGCCGTGTTTAACAACCGGCCACCAGTGCCGGATCATAGGCCGCGTCGTTGTGCACCACGGCCCACGCGACTCGCGCCGTCTTGTTCGCCAGCGCCACGGTAACCACGTTAACGTGTTTGCGCGACGACAACTCCTTCAGCCATTGGCTGAGTCCGTCATCCCGATTCTTCGCATGACGAATCACTGCTCTGGCGCCATGAACCAGCAGCTTCCTCAGATAGTGATCACCGCGTTTACTGATACCCAAAAGGCGATCCCTTCCACCGGTACTATGCTGGCGCGGTGTGAGCCCAAGGGACGCTGCAAAGTCACGTCCCTTGGTGAAGGCGCTTCCTGAAGTGGCTCAATAGATGTGACCAACCCAGTTAAGGATAATGTCCTGAACTGGAGGTGGTACGACATGAACACGAGGAAGAAGTACTCAAAGGAATTCAAGCTGGATGCTATCAGCCTGGTATTGGAGCATGGCTACAGCCGCGCAGAAGCTGCGCGCAGTCTGGGCATTAACGCCAACATGCTCTGCCGGTGGATCAAGGAGAGCGAGGCGGACGATGGCACGGCCTTTCGCGGCAATGGCAAGCTCACTGCTGAGCAAGCCGAGATTCGAAAGCTCCGAGACGAGGTGCGGCGCCTGAAGATGGAGAAAGACATCTTAAAAAAGGCGACGGTCTTCTTTGCCAAGGAAACGCGTTGAAATATGCGTTCATCACCCAGCACAAGAAGACCTGGCCTGTCGATCTGATGTGTCGACTACTGGGTGTCAGCCGCAATGCCTACTACCGGTATTGCGTGTATCAACTATACCGGCAGCCGGATCCGGAGCACGAGGGCATGCTGGCAGCAGTGAAGGAAGTCGCCAAGTCCAGTGGTTACAGCTACGGGTCGCGGCGGATGCGGCGGGCGCTGAACGCGCTGGGATATCCTGTGGGACGACGCAAAACGCGATCCCTGATGCGTGAAGCGCAGATTCGAGCACGCTACCGAAAGAAGTACACGGCAACGACGAACAGCAATCACAAGCAGCCGGTATTTGAGAACGTGCTGCAAAGACAGTTCACGGCGGAGGGACCGGACCAGGCGTGGGTATCTGACCTGACCTATATCTGGACACAGCAGGGCTGGCTGTACCTGACGGTGTTTATCGACCTGTTTAAACGCGAAGTCGTGGGCTGGAGCATGAGCTCACGGATGAAGACGAAAGCAGTGACCGATGCGTTACGCATGGCGCTATGGCGACGGCGTCCAGCGCCTGGTTTGATTGTTCACTCGGACAGAGGGTCGCAGTACGCGAGCAAAGCGTATCGCCGGCTGCTGAAAGCCCATGGCTTGGTAGGCAGCATGAGCCGCAAGGGTGACTGTTGGGACAATGCGGTGGCAGAGAGCTTCTTTGCCAGCTTGAAGAAAGAGCGCGTGCATTGGAGGCATTACCAGACCCGTGTCGAGGCACAGCAGGATATTCTGGACTACATTGCCATGTTCTATAACAGTCGGCGGCTGCATTCAGCCTTGGATTACAGCATTCCCAACGATTTCAAATCAGCGATGGCTGAATTGAAGAAAGCGGCTTAACTGGGTTGTCACAAAATGCTTGACCACTCCATCCGTCCCCCAAGGCGCCTGCTAAGGCGCTTGCGGTGAGCGGGCCGACTCCACGTAGTTTTAATAAGCGTTGCGCCACTGGATCCTCTTTCACCTGCTGGGCGATGTTCTCATCAAGCGCCTGTATTCGGTTATCCAGATACCGTAGATCCTCAGCCAGCCCGGTCAACAAAACACGAAACTCCGATGTCAGTCCGTTCGCCGCATCCTCTAGCCATTGCGGCAAGGCCTGGCGCAGCCTTTGGATTCCGACAGGGGCGACGATGCCGTACTCGCCGACCAGCCCGCGAATCTGGTTGGCCTTGGCCGTGCGCTGACTCACCAGTTCCTCGCGTATCCGATGTGATGCCTGTGTGTCCTGCTGAGCGACTGTCTTGACACTGACAAACCGCATGCCGGGTCGACCCATCGCTTCGCAAATAGCCTCGGCGTCAACGCGATCATTCTTGTTGCTCTTGACATACGGTTTGACAAACTGGGCAGCGATCAGCTTCACACGGTACCCCCGCCTCTGAAGCTCGCCACCCCAATGATGTGCCGAGGCGCAAGCCTCCATACCGATCTCCGCGCCTGGAGATAGTCGCCGACATAGGGCGTCAAGCCATTGGCCGCGCTTGAGCTTGCACTGCCACTGAAGCTGCTCGTGAGCATCGACGGCATGCACATGAAAGACAGATTTTGCGATATCAACACCAACTCGCGTAATGTTCATCTGGGCTTCTCCTCATCCTCTGAATGGTGGTCTTGCAATTACCATTCTGGCGCATCGACGCCGAATTGTTAGGGTGAGGAGGAGTCCATCCCATTGCTTACTCTGTAACGGTGCCGCGACTTGCGACCGCGCAGTAGTCGCCTAACAGCCTGTGTACATGGCGAACGCCAGAGAAAAGCAGATTGCTGTGCTGCCGCGACGCAGGAGAAATGTTACCGCGCACGTACTTGGAGTTCATCGAAGAATGTGCAAAGACTAAAAATCCAAGGAGATTTGACACATTACCGCACAGTGACCCCACAAATTTTGCGAAAAGCGACGTAAGTGATTGATAAATATGGCGGAGCGGACGAGTCTAACATCGCCCCGCGTCGCCACCGGCTTTTAAAGATAAATTATTATATATTTCAACAGCATATAATTATATTTTCATGCAATATCTAATATTAATCTTCTCTGAGCATTATACTCGTGCCGTGCTGGTCCCATAACACTCGTAAGTCTCTGCCTCACTAGCGCATGCGTTCGCAAAAGCCCGTCCCTTGAAGTGAATTCTCCTCCCAAGCACCACTGATACTGGCTTATCTCCCAACAACCTCCTCTCTTTTCCGTGGGAACCCCTTTTTACTAAAGCACCGTTCTGACGTACACTAAAGACTCCATTAGCGTAATACGAGACAGATTCATGGGCACAACATCCCAATCCAAAGACGAGCGTATCAACCTCAGACTGAAGCACAGCGCCAAGCGAATCCTGGAACGGGCAGCCAGTTTTGAGGGCCAGACTGTCAGTAAATTTGTGCTGAACAGTGCCTTGGCGCATGCCGAGAAAACGGTTCAGGAACACGAGGCCATGAGGCTCAATACCGCCGAGGCTGATGCATTTTTTCAGGCGCTATCCGCCCCCGTAACGTTCAACAAAAAACTCTTATCAGCTCTGGACGAATACCGGCAACGTGTTACCGATCAATGACGCCAGGCGAACCGCTGGTTATCGAGGCGATTTCCGCTTCGCATGACCGAAAGACCTTTTCCTGCGGCGTCGCGGCACTGGACACCTACATTCGCCAGCAGGCTCGTCGGGACATAAAGCGCAGAATCAGCCGTGTTTTTGTTGCGAGAAGCCATGATCAACCTCGCTTAATCCTCGGCTATTACACCCTGAGCAGCCTGTCGATCGACCTCGCGGCACTACCCGATGAAATGTCCCGAAAGCTGCCGAGGCACCCGATTCCCGCAGCGCTGCTGGGCCGACTTGCCGTGAATGAAAATGCCAGAGGCTCCGGTATCGGCAAAATGCTTCTGATGGATGCGATTACCCGGACTCTTGCAGTTAGTGCCGAGATAGCGATCTACGCCATGGTTGTGGACGCAATCGATGGAGAGGCAGCGCGATTTTACCAGCAGTACGGCTTTTTATCCTTGAGCCAGGATGGCCGGCGACTATTTTTGCCACTGAAATCCATCGAGACAATCAAATAGAGCCTGGGGTACCCGGCAACAAAAACCGGGTTGAGTGAACATCGGTGCATCCCCCGTTAAGTGGGTAGAGCCGTTTCACTACGGTACAGAAAAGTGGCGGAGCGGACGGGACTCGAACCCGCGACCCCCGGCGTGACAGGCCGGTATTCTAACCAACTGAACTACCGCTCCACGGTAGGTCTCGATCCGCTGACGCCAGGCGGCGAAAACGTGGTGGGTGGTGACGGGATCGAACCGCCGACCCTCTGCTTGTAAGGCAGATGCTCTCCCAGCTGAGCTAACCACCCCCGATCGAGAACGCGCATTATAGAGATAAACTGCGTCCTGTCAAACGTCCCGGACCAAAAATTTCAACGCACCTGTCTGCTGCAGCTGAACCGACCGTAAACGCCGACCCAGTGCCCTGCCACCGGCGGGACAACCCGCTTATACTGCGCCCTTTATCCCGGAAAACTCTTCAGCCTATGGACATCTACAAAGACTTTCATTTTGAAGCGGCGCATCGGCTGCCCAACGTGCCGGAAGGCCACAAATGCGCCAGACTCCACGGCCACTCGTTCCACGTCCGCATTACCGTCTCGGGTGAGGCGCCGGAGCCCGCCGGGTGGGTCATGGATTTCGCTGATCTCAAGGCCGGATTTCGCCCCCTTCTTGAGCAACTCGATCACTATTACCTCAACGACATTCCGGGTCTTGAGAATCCCACCAGCGAGAATCTTTGTCGCTGGATCTGGCAGCGGCTGCAGCCGGCGCTGCCCGCGCTCAGCTGCGTCGAGATACGCGAGACCTGCACCTCCGGCTGCAGGTATCGCGGTGAGTGAGGGTGCGGTGACGTTACCGATGTCACCTTGGGAAACGCTGTTGTCCTGGAAACACCCCGCCCCATGGATATGTAATGACGTTCACCGGCTGTCATGCGCCTCCTCGGGCAGGAAAATTTTTCCGTTTCCACTTGCACCGCAAGGTTACACTTGGTAGCACCCCGGAAATTGTTATGCACATTTCCGGGGCAGCACCGTCAAGCAGGTTCCTTAGGCTCGCCTGTACACGAAGATTCTGAGGTAGGCCTCATAAGCTATTGTTATATATGTATTTTTTATAATTGATGGTTTTTTGACCAATTTGTAACAAAGCCCACAGCGACAGGCTTCGACGCTATGCTGAACAAATTACTCACTGACTTATCCACAGCTTCTGTGGACAGACAGGCAACCGCCTGATGTCGCCTGACCAGTGGTTTGCGCTCGCCCTGATCTGCCTGCTGGGGGCCGCATCCCCTGGACCCAGTCTTGTCGTCGTCCTGCAATCAACACTCCTCGGCTCACGGCGCGCGGGCCTGGCAACGGCGCTGGGACATGGCCTCGGCGTCATGTTGTACGCGCTGATCACCGTCTGCGGTCTAGGCCTGGTGATCACCAGCATGCCGGCCCTCTACACCGGGATCAGGCTGGCGGGAGCCATCTATCTGCTGTGGCTATCTTTCAATGCATGGAACGCGGGCCGCCCCGACGTGGAGCAACCTCATGCACCGTCCGGTCGCTCTGGCTTCGTCCGCGGCGCCACGGTTGCCTTGCTCAACCCGAAACTCGCCATCTTTATGCTCGCGCTGTTCAGTCAGTTCCTCGATCCCGGCGCCGGTATGCTGCGCGGTATCATCATGATCCTGACGGGCGGTGTGATCGACGCCCTGTGGTACGCCGGTGTCGCGCTCGCCGCCGGCGCACTGGCCATTCAGCGCAACCTGTCTATCCATTCGCTGGCACTCAACCGGAGCCTGGCGGTCCTGCTGGCGGCACTGGCAGTCTGGGTCATTGCAACAACGCTGCGCTAGTGGAACACGCGATGAGTTCGATAAACGTGCCGCGTTACTCCACTGGCAGTCAGTGCAGCACCCGATCAGGCTCGGTAACCACGAGCGCCTGCAGGGATTTGCCAAGCATGATCACCGCGCCCTGCTCACGCTGCACGCCATCATAGCTGTAGTCAAAGCGGTACTGGCGCCACACCCGCCACATGCCTGTGTTGTCCCGACTGAAAGACATGCGCTGCAGACTGACGCTGTCGTCCAGCAGCTGAAAGTCGCCATCGCGGGCCGCGCGTTTTACCGCGCTGATTGCAAGCTCACGTACCCGGGTTGCACTGAACAGAAACAGGGCAAAGCCACCAATCACCCCAACCACCAGAAGATCAAGCAGTTCTATCGTCATGGTCAGTCAGCCTCGCCAACAATGAATTTCCGGACCAGTGAGTTGAACACCGCCGGCTGCTCAGCATGCAGCCAGTGTCCACAGTCAGCCATGGTCTCTACCGAGGCCGCGGGAAATGCAGCGTGGATGTCCGCAAGATACTCGTCCTTGACGTAGCTCGACAGCGCGCCCCGGATAAACAATGCAGGTCCATCAAAGGCTGCATCAAACGCCGGTGCCTGCAGATACGCCGCGTAATTGCGCTGCAGACCCTCGAGATTGAAGCGCCAGTGATAACTGCCGTCTTCACGGCGATAGAGGCTCATGAGGAGGAACTGGCGGACGCCTGCGTCATCAATCTCGCCTGCCATGATCGCATCTGCCTCGGCGCGGCTCCGACAGCCCGCAGCGTCAACCGCGCTCAGGGCGGCAAATACCGCGTCGTGTGACCGCGAGTAGGCAACCGGCGCGATATCTGCCACAACGACAGACGCTGCCGATGCCGGATGATCCAGCGCAAACTGCATGGCCACCTTGCCGCCGAGCGAGTGCCCGACGCAATGCGCACCCGCAATCGACTGCGCCTGCAGCCAATGTGCCAGTGCATTCGCCATTGAGTGCAGGTCGGACTGACGGGTCCATCCGGAGCGCCCGTGATCGGGCAGATCCACGAGGTGAACGCGACAGACATCGCGCAGGGACCTCGCCAGTCCGCCAAGGTTCGCCCCCATCCCGAACAGGCCATGGAGCAGGACGACATCCGCACCCTCACCCTCGGAGATCACGTTAAGCCCACTGCTATCGGTTTCTGTCACCTGCTCTCCTGCCGCACTGTTCGCTTTTTGGTACCATCCGCGTTTTATCAGGAGATTGTACCGCGTGATAACCCCCATGCCTTCCCGTTTTCGCCTGCTTTGTGCGGCCATGGTTTTGCTTCTGGCCGCCTGCGCCAGCGGTCCGACACACAACCCCACCGTTTTTCCCTTCGAGATCGAGCGCGAGGCCCTCGCCGCCAAACCGCTGAAGACCGTCGTGATCGCCCATGTCAACCTCGGCGCGCCGTCGCGCAACTATTTGGATGAAGTCACGCCCGTAATCGATGGTCGGGTCGCCAGCTACATGGAAAAAAATGGCTACAACGTTCTGCCGCAGAGGACTTTCCGGCAGCACTGGAACACGGCGGTGCGTGCCTTCGGCGATCCGGTTGACCCAACGACCGGCCGGGTAAACATGAAAACCTTCTCCCAGCTCATGCAGAGCGTGCGCGATCGCATGCAGGAAGAGACCGATCTGGATGCGTTCGTATTCACCGACCTGATTGAACTGGAAACCCCGTTCAACGGTGGCTTGAAACACCTCGCGCGCTGGGACGGGGTTTCGCGCCGACCGTCACTGCAGGGGCCGGGCAGCGGCGTCAGCGGCGATTTTGACTGGAACCTGCCGGCGTCGGTGGTCTCGCTGCAGGTGACCGTGTTTGATATGGAATTGAAGCGACTGTTCGTCAGCCGCGGTGGCATCGATGCCACGGATGCAATCGACACCCGCTCCTCCAGTGGACGCTACGTGCGCCGACGCAACATTCTGGAAAACAGCAGTTATATTCAGGAGGGCATTCGTCTGGCCTTTCATCCCCTGATCGAGATGCAGGACTGGCCGGGCAACCCCTGACACCTGGCAAGTACCCGAACGCCTGACGGACTACTCGGAATAGCGCGCAGGACGGCCCTCGGCCTGCGCGGTGATACCTTCTTCCAGATCTTTCGCACTCATCATGCCGGCATTCCAGGTCGCGATGTAGTTGAGCCCGTCTGACACGCTGTGATCGCGGGAATACAGCAGCATATCCTTGGTTCCACGGATCACCAGAGGCGACTTGCCAGCGATGACCCGAGCTATTTGCCGAACTTCCGCAAGCATCGCTTCCCGATGCTCAAACACGCGGTTGACGAAACCGACCTCACGTGCCTCCCGGGCAGGCAGGGTGCGCCCCGTATAGGCGAGCTCGCGGGCGACACCCTCGGGAATCAGCTTCGGCAGGCGCTGCAGCGTACCGACGTCGGCAACCATGCCGATGTCGACCTCACGCACGGAAAAATAGGCATCTTCCGTGGCGTAGCGCATGTCACAGCAGCACACTAGGTCAATCCCGCCACCAATGCAGGTGTGATGAATAGCCGCGAGTACCGGCTTGCGGCACTTCTCCAGTGCGCTCAGGTTGTCTTGCATGGCGAGCACATTCTGGCGGAACTGCTCTGCGCGCCGCGCCGGGTCATCACTCGTAGAGTGCAATTCGCCGAACATGCCGAGATCGATACCTGCGCAGAAGTGCCGACCATTTCCGGTCAGGATAATGGCTCGAACCTCGTCGCATCGGTCCAGCCATTCAAAACAGGACTGAAGCTCGCGCCACATGGCACTGTTCATGCTGTTCGCCTTGTCCGGACGGTTCAGCGCCACTTCCGCCACGTGGTCTTCAATACTGACGGCAAGCGTTGTCAGCTCAGGTTGCATTAGGCGTTACCTCCGGTAGACCCGCTACCAGCGGGCAACAAAATCATCCGTGCTCATCGCCGGCAGCGTTTTCGCCGTGCCTTCGCGCGTCCCGATATAAAGAAAGGCGGTGATCTCCTCGTCACGCGAGCCACCCAGAGCGGCCACCACCTCCGGGTCATAGGCCGGATTCCCGGTGCGCCACACGCCGGAATAACCCAGCGCCTCTGCCGCGAGCAATATTGCATGGGCCGCGCAGCCCGCCGAGAGTCGCTGCTCTACTGCCGGCACCTTGGGATGTTCCGTAATGTCGGCGAGCACCACAATGAGCAACGGCGCACGCAGCGGTGCATTCAGGGCTTTGGCGCGTACCGTTTCGTCTGCCTCGGGATCGCGTCGCAGCAGACAGTCCAGCATGACACGGCCCAGCGCTTCGCGTCGCTCGCCCTCCACCACCAGAAACCGCCAGGGCCGCAGCCAGAGATGGTCCGGTGCGCGCAGGGCCGCCTGGAACATCAGCTTCTGCTCCTGCGTATCGGGCCCCGGCAGCGTCAGCCGCGGCGCTGAATTTCGCTGCAGTAAAAGATCAATCGGTTCAGACATTCCGTTCACGCGTTACCCTTATAGGCAGAATGATAACAGCCCTCGTCCGGTGACGCAGGACAACAATCAGGATTCACGCCAGGACTGCATATCCGCAAAGGGCGACGCCAGCTGCAGATCAATAGCCGCATCGCCAACCCGCAACGTGCTGCCGTCGTAACTGACGTTGTGATCGCCCAGGACGCCGTGATCGAAGCGGTAGATAACGTTGCGGTGGCCATCAATTACCTCTTGATCATAGGCATCACGCGCCGCACGGACCGCTTCGTTGGCCGCCTGCCAGCGCTTCACGCTGCTATCGCCGTGACGGGCGCGAAGCATGCGCGAGGTCATCGTCGGACTGAGCAGCATGGCGCTGGCGTTGTTGCCACCAAAGCCCTTGGAATTGATCAGTGCCCAGGCCTGGGCCTCGGTGTCTATCTCGGTATGCTGCAGACAGAATGACAGACTGTCCCGCTTCACATCATCTGCGAGTCTCGTGGTCGTGGTAATGCCGGGAATCAGCCCGTGCGCCCAGATGCCGAGGGTCATTGCCACCTGATCCCCCGCCGCGGCACCCAGAGAGTGCCCGAGGTAACACTTGAGCGCTGCCACGGGCAGGCGATCAATCCCGAAGGCGGCAGCACTGCGGCTGAGGATTTCGGATTCTGTCGTGCGGTTCTGCGGCGTACCCGTGCCGTGCGCCTGGACGAAGCCCCCATGGCGCAGGTGATGCTCACCGACGATCGCTCTGGCCGCCGAGAGAGCCTTGGCCACCGTGATGTAATTGCCGACACCGGGGCCCGAGATGGACTTCTTGTAGCCATCCGCATTCACGAAGACATCGGTGACAGAGCCGTAGACCGACGCGCCCAGCTCCATCGCCAACGCATCGTCGAACAGCACCAGCACCTGCGCCGACTCGCCCATGGTGAAGCCACAGTTGTCCCCGAACGGGCGACAGGCACGCCGATGATCGGGCGTCTCGTCATCGGTCAGACCGTCAAGCTGGCGCAAGCCCTTGTCAGTGGCCAGGGCACCCATCGCCGCATAGCCCTCCATGACCTCGGGCGTCACCGGCGCCTCGGCACCGCCGACCACCGCGACCCGGGCGCGTCCGCTGCGGATATCGTTCACGGCATTGCGCAGGTTATACAGAAAAGAGGCACAGGCTCCGAGGGTAGCGCCTGTGGCGCCCATCGAGCCCAGCACATAGGCATTGATGAAGTCCGCCGGCATTTCCGCCAGTCCCAGCGGACAGTATTTGGACGTAGAGCGCTGACCGTTGGAGCGGGCCTTGAGCATACCGCCCGTGCCCGGATCATCGAGCTGGCCCATGGCACTGCCGGCATACACGCTTACCGCATCAGCGCTGACATGGCGCATGACGGTCGACCAGTCGATACCCAGCTGGCCCAGCGCATCGGAGGCCGCGTAGATGGCCATCTGCAGCCCCCGCGGATGATTGCGCGACGCGTAGAGCGCGCCGGGATCAAAACCGGTCGGTAACTGGCTGGCCACTTTCACTTCGAAATCCCGGGTCGACGGCAGCAGGATGTCCTGTGCGCCCTTCGCCGTGACCGCCACGCGCTGGCTGTCGATATCTGTGACTGACCAGCCCGGCGGCAGGGGCTGCGGCAGGCCCCGGCGCGCCATCTGAAACGTGGTCGGCGTGTCGTCACTGCCAGTGGTCACGCGGCGATTCCAGGGCACGGCGTCGGGATCGTAATGTGAGGCCTCGATGCGCCGTATCAGTGTGCCAGCCAGCAACTCCGCTTCACTGGCAGACGGTCGCGCCTGCACCTGTCGCAGCGAGGCCAGCATATTTTCCCGCGCCGGCGTCGTCAGACGCGACTCCACGAGCCGGGCAAACGCGTGGTGGCCAGACACCCGACCCGCACTGTTGATACCCCCAAATCCGACGATGACCGGCAACGCTTGCTGCGACACTGACTGTACCTCGTGATTTCACTGTGACGCGCCAGTGTACGGGGACAGGACCCGCGTTATTATCTATTTCCGGCCACATTCATTACACTTTTGCTCACTGTCCCGGATTCGACCTGACAATGCGCACTGCTGCCGCCCTGCTTTACCCCGACGCCCTGGCCACCAGCATCACGCTGCCCATGGAGATCCTGCATGCCGCAAGCCAGCTCGCCAGCGTGGCCCGACGCGGCGCGGCCCAGGGACAGTTCCGGCTGCTGTCGGCGTCGGCAGAGCGCTCGATCACCCTGAGTTCCGGTCTCACGCTCCGCGCCGGCGAACAGCTGCAGGATGCCCCGACCATGGAGATGCTCATTCTGCCCGCGATCTGGCGCAGCCCCGATCGCACCCTGGGGCTGTGTGCAGACCTGCTGCCCGAGCTGCGACGTCGCCATGAACGGGGCACCCTGCTGTGCAGCGTGGGCACGGGAAGCTGCCTGCTCGCCGAGGCCGGCCTCCTGTCCGGGCGCTCGGCCACCACCCACTGGAATTATTTTGACCGCTTCGAGAAACGCTACCCGGACGTGCATCTGAAGCGACGCCACCTGATTACCCAGAGCGGCAACATTTTCTGCGTGGGCAGCGTCAACTCGATCGCCGACCTGATGGTCCATGTCGTGGAGCTATGGTACGGGAAGCGCATATCGCGGGCGGTGGAAAACCAGTTTTCACCCGAGATCAGGCGCACCTTCCAGACCGCTGCCTTCCTTGAGGGCACACACACCGCACACCATGACGAGGTGATACTCGAGGCGCAGATGCGCATGCAGGAGCAGCTGGCGAACCCGCAGCCCCTCGCGGAAGTGGCACGGAATGCGGGCCTAGGCACGCGCTCCTTCACCCGGCGTTTTCGACGCGCCACCGGCATGTCGCCGCTGCAGTACGCCATGCAGCTGCGGGTTGGCGAGGCCAGGTCACTCCTGCTGCACAGTAACCTCGATATCAACGAGATCGCCTGGCGCTGCGGCTGGCAGTCCGCCAGTCTGTTCAGTCGCCAGTTCCGGCTGCGGGTGGGCATGCCACCCCGCGACTACCGCGCGGCAGTGCGCGGCAAGCGCTTCATCGCCAGCGACAGCCCGCCACCCGCCCCGGGTGACCCTGCTCCGGGCGACCCTGCTTGAGTCTGATCAAGGGCTATGGCTAAATGCACAGCCTCGCAAAACGTGCCAGACCGCACCGTGTCACACGGCAGCACGGTCCAGCAGGCGCGCCTTTCCTGCAGCAACACGGAAGCACCGGCTATGAGCAACGAAACGGTCTTTATTCTGGACGGCGCACGCACGCCGATGGGCGGACTGATGGGCGCGCTAAGCAGCGTGCCGGCGCCGGAACTTGCCAGCACGTCCATACGCGCCGCGCTGTCGCGGGCGTCGGTCACGGGCAGCGACATTGATGAGGTCTTCATGGGCTGCGTGCTGCCGGCGGGGCTCAAACAATGCCCCGCGCGACAGTCGGCGATCGGCGCGGGCATCCCCAACGCCACCGGAGCGGTGACGGTGAACAAGGCCTGCGGCAGTGGAATGCAGGCCACCATTTTCGGCATCGACAGCATCCGGGCCGGGACCAATCGCGCCGTGGTCGCAGGGGGCATGGAGAGCATGAGCCGGGCACCCCACCTAATGCCGGCAGCGCGCGGTGGTGTGCGCCTGGGGCCGGCAACACTGTACGACCACATGTTCCTGGACGGCCTGGAGGACGCCTACACGGGACGCGCGATGGGCTCCTTCGCCCAGGAAACCGCCAACGCCCGCGGCCTGACGCGCGAGGCCATGGACGCCTTTGCCATCGAATCCCTCAGTCGCGCAAAGCGCGCCATTGAGGATGGCTCACTCGCTGGGGAGATAGCGCCGGTCACGGTGACCGACCGCAAGGGCGAAACCGTGGTCAGCGACGACGAGCAGCCACACAAGGCGGCGGTCGATAAAATCCCCGCGTTGCGCCCCGTGTTCGACAGGGACGGCACCATTACGGCGGCCAACTCCAGCTCCATCTCCGACGGCGCGAGTGCCCTGGTACTCATGGCGGGCAGTGAAGTAGAGCGACGCGGCCTCGAGGCCCGGGCGCGGATTGTCGCGCACGCGCGGCACAGCCAGGCGCCCGCAGAGTTCACCATTGCGCCGGTCGGCGCCATTCGCAAGGTGCTGGAACGCACGGGCTGGGACGCCGGCGAGGTCGATCTTTACGAAATCAATGAGGCCTTCGCCATGGTCACGATGATGGCCATGGAAGACCTGGGCCTCGACCACGCGCGGGTCAACGTTCACGGCGGCGCCTGCGCCCAGGGCCACCCCATCGGCTCGACCGGGTCACGCATCATCGTGAGCCTCATGTACGCGCTCGAGAAAAGCGGCGGCCGACGCGGTATCGCCGCGCTGTGCATCGGCGGCGGTGAAGCCACCGCTGTTGCCATTGAACGCTGCTGATAGCGAGAGACCTGACCATGGCCCTGACCCGCATTCCCGAAATTATCGATGATATCCGTGCCGGGCGCATGGTCATCCTGATGGACGATGAGGACCGCGAGAATGAGGGCGACCTGATTGTCGCCGCTGAGGCGGTAACCCCGGACATCATTAATTTCTTCGCGACCGAAGCCTGCGGGCTGATCTGCATGCCGATCACCGAGAGTCGCGCACGTCAGCTGCAGCTGCCGCTGATGGTCAGGGACAATCGCTCCCAGCACGAAACCAATTTCACCGTATCGATCGACGCCGCGGAAAAGCGTGGCCCCGGCATCAGCGCCGTGCAGCGCGCTCACACGGTGCGCTCTGCAGTGGCCAGCGACGCGGGCCCAAACTCCATTCGCCAGCCAGGCCACATCTTCCCGCTGGTGGCAAAGCCCGGTGGCGTATTGCGCCGAGCCGGTCACACCGAGGCCGGCGTCGATCTCGCACGCATGGCGGGCTTCGAGCCCGCGGCGCTGATCGTGGAAATCATGAACGAGGACGGCACCATGGCGCGGCGGCCCGAACTCGAGGTCTTTGCAGAGCGGCATGGTCTCGCCATGGGCACCATTGCCGACCTGATCCAGTACCGGTCACTGCACGAGCACTCTGTGGAGCTTCACAGCAGCAAGCCGGTACTCACCGAATTTGGTACCTTCCAGTTACATACCTTCACCGATCAGGTTGACCACACGCTGCATTACGCCCTCAGCCTTGGCGAGCTGGAAGAGAGCACCGACACCCTGGTGCGCGTGCAGACCATCAACAACCTGCGCGATATCATGGGCACACGCATTGAGGGCAGCGCGCCGGGCTGGTCTTATCGGCGTGCCATGAGCGAAGTCGCGCGCGCGGGCCACGGCGTTGTGGTGCTGATCGGCCAGGAGCAGAGCCTCGAGTCACAGCTTGAGGAAATCGATGCCTTCCCGAAACCGGTCCGCATCGCCGGCGGCGAGGGTCGACAGAACTACCGCGTGATCGGCACCGGCTCACAGATTCTGAAGCGGCTTGGCGTGGGCCGCATGCGTCTGATGTCCTCACCGATCCACTTCAACGCCCTGTCCGGTTTCAAGCTGGAAATCACGGAGTTCGTCCAGCCCGACCCCGCGTGAAAAGTTTCCTTCCGCTACTCCGGCGGGAGTGGCGCCTGCTCCTGTTCGGCTTTCTGATGACCTTCGGCTCATCCTATGGCCAGACGTTTTTCATCGCCCTGTTCAGCGGCGACATCCGCGAGGAGCTGAATCTCGGCCACAGCGAGTTCGGCCTGCTCTACTCCGGCGCAACATTGCTCAGTGCTTTTCTGCTGCTCTGGACCGGCAGCCTGATTGATCGCTGGGACCTGCGCAGCGCGAGCTATCTCATCGTGCTGGGACTGGGTGCAGGCTGCTACCTCACTGGACTCGCCAGCGGACCGGTGCTGCTGTTTTTCGGTTTCCTGCTGCTGCGCCATACCGGCCAGGCACTGATGTCCATGGCCGGTCTGACCAGCGTCGTTCGCTATATTCCGGACGGTCGCGGCAAAGCGAGCGCCATTGCCACCAGCGGCTTCGCCGTGGCGGAGGCCCTGCTGCCGCTGCTGGCGGTAGCGCTGCTGGCTTCCTGGGGCTGGCGACAGTCGTTTTTCGCCTGGGGCACCGTCCTGCTGCTGGTCATGCCGCCGCTGGTCTGGCTGCTGCTGCGGGATCACGGGCGTCGCCATGCGCAATACCTCGACACCCTGCGCCCCGAGTACCGGTCCGACGGGACGCAGAACCCGGCCGCCAGACGGCAGTGGAGCCGCGCCGACATGCTTCGCGACCCCCTGCTCTACCTGTTTCTACCTGCTCTCATGGCGCAGCCGCTGCTGTTCACCGGCTTCATGTTTCACCAGGTGCAGCTGGTCGCGGAAAAGGGCTGGACCCTGCCGTTCTGGGCCGGGCTGTATGTGCTGTATGCCCTCACCAGTTCGGCGGTCAAGTTTGTCACCGGCCTCATGATCGACCGCTTCGGCGCCCAACCCCTGCTGCCGTTCATGATCCTGCCCCTGGGCGCGTCCCTGCTTCTGCTGGGACTGGCCGATGCCGCCTGGGCCGCCGTCGGCTTCATGCTGCTGATCGGCGTTTCCACCGGGCTGTATACCACCGCGGCCTCGCCCTTTTACGCCGAGCGCTACGGCACGTTGCACCTCGGTGCCATCAAGTCGGTCACGACGGCGCTGATGGTCTGCGCAAGCGCCATCGCCCCCGTCGTCATGGGCTGGGGGCTGGACGCGGGGGTCACGCTCAGCGCCATGGCCCTGGTTGCTGCGGCTTACGTCGCACTGGCCAGCGCACTGGCCGAAGTTGGCTGCAGACGCGACGCCAGAATCGGGGCTTGATGATAAACTTCGCGCCGGTATAGTTCGTGACTTCAAAAAAACGAGGCAGATGATGGCAACACGGATCGGCATAGTAGGTGATGGGCAACTGGGCATGCTGCTGTGCGAAGCGGCCGGGGGGCTCGGCATTACCACCGCCATACTTACCAGCAACGCTGACAGCGCCGCGGCACAGCGCACGGATACTGCCGTTGTCGGCGGCATGGAGGACCCTGCGGCCATTGCGGAACTCGTAAAACGCAGCGATATCATTACCTATGAGCGCGAGGATGTCTCCAGAATTGCCCTTGAGATACTGAGGAACGCCGAAGCCGCTGGGGAGGTAAGGTGTTACCCGCGCCTCGCCACAATCGAGATCATTCAGGACAAGGCCCTGCAGAAAACCTGGCTGGCAGAGTCAGATCTGCCGACACTGCCCTTCCTTCTCAGCCATGCGGTGAGCGGCGCGGGTGAGGCCGCCGCAGTGCTGGGTTATCCGCTGGTCCAGAAAAGCCTGCGCGGCGGCTTCGACGGTCGTGGGGTACAGATCATCCACGGTCACGACGACCTGAACGCCGCCTGGCCTGGCGAAACGCTTTACGAGGCCTACGCGGGACACTTCACGGAAATCGCCGTCATGGTGATACGAAAAGCCGACGGCGAAATGCGCACGTTTCCCCCGGTAGACATGACCTTCGATACCGGCCACTCGGTGCTCGACTGGGTGTTCGCGCCGAGCGCGTTCGACGAGAGCGTGCTCGCAAAGGCCGAGCAGGTAGCCACGCGCGCGATCGAGGCCCTGGACGGCATCGGCGTCTTTGGCGTAGAGCTGTTCCGTCTCGAAAACGGCGAAATCCTGATCAACGAGATTTCGCCGCGTGTCCACAATGCAGGGCACTTCACGCTGGACGCGACAGAGAGCTCGCAGTTCGAGCAGCACCTGCGGGCGATAACCGGGATGCCGCTGGCGGGCACGGCGCTGCGCCGGCCGGCCGCCATGCGCAACCTGCTGTGCAACGACAGCCTGAAAGCGGCCGCGGAGGGTCGCGATGCCGGCTGTGATCGCAGTGGTGACACCGCCATCTACTGGTACGGAAAATCGCCCTCACGCGCCATGCGCAAGCTGGGCCATATCACGGCCACCGGTGACAGCCCGATTGCTGCGGCCGACAAGGTGGCCGCGGCCTATAAGCACCTGACAGGCGGACAACAGGGAGCCATCGCGTGAGCGCACAAGTCGGCATTATCATGGGCAGCGACTCAGACCTTCCGGTCATGCGCGCCGCTGCCAGCATTCTTGAGGAACTCGGCGTAGCGACAGAGGTGGACATTGTCAGCGCCCATCGCACACCGGAAAAACTCTACGCCTACGCCCGCGAGGCCGAGGCACGCGGCCTTCGTGTGATTATCGCCGGTGCCGGTGGCGCGGCGCACCTGCCGGGCATGGTGGCTTCCCTGTGTGTCCTGCCGGTTATCGGTGTCCCCGTCAGCGCAACCAAGCTGGCGGGCGAAGACGCCCTGCTCTCCATCGTGCAGATGCCCGCCGGCGTTCCGGTCGCCACCGTGGCCATCGACAACGCGACCAACGCCGGCATTCTCGCCGCGCAGATCCTTGGCACATCGGACGCCGCGCTGCGACAGCGACTCCACGACTACAAGCAGGGCCTGAGGGACCGCGTGATGGCCAAGTCGGACAAGCTGCGCGCGGAGTAGCGCCGGCGCCAGGGCCGCCCTGACTGCCCTGCGTCGCCGCGGCTACGGCGCGTCCGGCAGATCCAGCACGGCACCGCGGCTGGCACTGGAAGCGTTGCGCGCGAACTTTGCCAGCACACCGCGGGTATAGCGAGGCGCGGGCGCCTGCCAGGCGCTTCGCCTGCTGGCAATTTCCGCATCATCCACGTGCAGCTGCAGCAACAGCTGATGCGCATCGATGGTGATGCTGTCGCCCTCCTCCACCAGCGCGATGACGCCACCGGCGTAGGCTTCGGGGGCCACGTGGCCCACCACCATTCCCCAGGTGCCACCGGAGAAGCGACCGTCGGTGACCAGGCCCACGGATTCGCCCAGACCCTGGCCCACCAGTGCGCCCGTCGGCGCCAGCATTTCCGGCATGCCCGGTGCACCGCGAGGACCCAGGTAGCGCAGCACCATGACATCCCCGGCCCGAATCCTGCCCGCAAGAATGGCATCCAGCGCCGATTGCTCATCGTCGAACACGCGCGCCGGGCCGGTAATGACCGGGTTTTTCAGCCCGGTAATCTTGGCCACGGCGCCCTCCGCCGCCAGGTTGCCGCGCAGAATCGCCAGATGGCCCTCGCGGTACATCGGCTTATCCAGGGGCCGGATAACATCCTGGCCTTCCGGGCAGCCAGCGGGAATTCCCGCGAGTGACTCGGCGACCGTCTCGCCGGTGATGGTCATGCAGTCGCCGTGCAGCAGGCCCGCGTCGAGCAGCATTTTCATCACCCGGGGAATGCCGCCCACACGGTGCAGATCAATCGCCAGGTAGCGCCCGCTGGGTTTCAGGTCACACAGCACGGGGACGCGGCGGCGCACGCGCTCGAAATCATCAATGCTCCAGTCGACCTCGGCGGTGTGGGCGATGGCAAGAAAGTGCAGCACCGCGTTGGTCGAACCGCCGATGGCCATGATTACCGCCACCGCATTCTCGATGGATTCCCGGGTTACGATGTCGCGCGGCTTCAGGTCCGCTTCCACCGCCTTCACCAGCACCCGGGCACTGTCGCGCGCACTGTCGATCTTCTCGCCCTCAACGTTCGCCATGGTGCTCGAGTACGGCAGGCTCAGACCCAGCGCCTCGAAGGCCGAGCTCATGGTATTGGCCGTGTACATGCCGCCGCAGGAGCCGTTGCCCGGGATGGCGTTGCGCTCGATGGCGAGCAGGTCTTCATCGCTGATACGTCCCGCGCTGTGTTCGCCCACGGCTTCAAACACACTGACAATGTTCAGGTCCTGGTCCTTGTAGCGACCGGGCAGGATTGTACCGCCGTAGACGAAGATGGCGGGCACATTCGCGCGCAGCATGCCCATCATGGCGCCGGGCATGTTCTTGTCGCAGCCACCGATGGTCAGCACGCCGTCCATCCATTGGCCGCCGACGCAGGTCTCGATGCAGTCTGCAATCACCTCCCGGGACACCAGGCTGTACTTCATACCCTCGGTGCCCATCGACATGCCGTCACTGATCGTGGGCGTGCCGAACAGTTGCGCATTGGCGCCGGACTCGCGCAGCGCCTCCGCTGCGGCATCTGCCAGGGGCTGCAGCCCGGCGTTGCAGGGAGTGATGGTGGAGTGCCCGTTGGCGATGCCGATCATCGGCTTGCTGAAATCGTCACCGCTGTAACCCATGGCGTAATACATGGAGCGATTCGGCGCGCGCTGCACACCCTGGGTGATATTTTTTGATCTGCGATTACTCGCCACTGGGCATCTCCTGCATGCGTCGGAGAGCGCATTCTAGGTCACTTGCAGTCAGCGCCTCAAATACTTATCTTGCAGCCTTTGCTGCGGCATTGAGCCGGCAATGCGGAGTCATCCATGTCAACCATACTGATCACGGGCGCCACCGCGGGCATCGGCAAGTCTGCCGCCATTCTGCTCGCCAACAAGGGTCACACAGTGATCGCGGCGGGCCGCAACCGCCAGGTTCTCGAAGCGCTCGACCGACAGTTCAGCAACATCCATCCCCTGGAAATGGATGTCACCAGCGCGGACAGCGTGCAGCGCGCTACCGCCGCCGTGGCATCACTCCTGAAGGGGGCCGCGCTGGACATACTGATCAACAACGCGGGCTATGGCTGCGCTGGCCCCCTTGAGCAGGTGAGTGACGCCGATCTCGAGGCGCAATACCAGACTAACGTCTTTGGTCTGGTGCGGGTCACCCGCGCCTTTCTCCCCGCCATGCGCGAGCGCGGCCGCGGCCGCATCATCAATGTGTCCTCGGTAGCAGGCCACGTGACCATGCCCTTCTTTGCGCCCTATGCCTCCACCAAGCACGCGGTGGAATCCATCAGCGACGCACTGCGCCTTGAGCTGCAGCCGCATGGGGTACACGTGGTGCTGGTAGAGCCCGGCGCGGTGAAAACCGGCTTCGGCGAGCATGAACGTCAGCAGCTGCAGAGGCACGCCGATGACTCCGGCGCCTACCGCGACCAGCTCGAGATCTTCATCCGCTTCCATCGCCGCCTGCACGCCGGCGGCGCCGACCCGGTCACCGTGGCCGGGACCGTGGTGAAGGCCTGCGAGGCGGCGCAACCCCGGCCGCGCTACGTAACGCCCCGCGGTCGCAACAATG
This sequence comes from Chromatocurvus halotolerans, assembly GCF_004340525.1. Classification (GTDB taxonomy): domain Bacteria; phylum Pseudomonadota; class Gammaproteobacteria; order Pseudomonadales; family Halieaceae; genus Chromatocurvus; species Chromatocurvus halotolerans. Next base: position 152,900 of record NZ_SLWX01000001.1, read on the forward strand.
TGTTCATTGTTCTGAAAAAATGTCTGCCCACCGCAATCTCCGACTGGATTCTGCGGCGCGTTACCGGGCTGGACCGTGTCTGAGAGCCGGTGGCGACGGCGTGACGCTTAAGAGCCTCATCGCCTCGCCAGCCCTTGAGCGTCTGCTGTCGCCGCAGCGTCGCTTGCGACATCACGAGCGTTACGAGAAGAAGCGCCAGAAACGCGGACGCCCTGCGGTGATCGAATACTTCCACCAGAGCGACGATCCCTACAGTCACCTGATGCTGCAGCTGCTACCGCGGCTGCAGGAACAGTACGCCGTCGAGTTCAAACCCTGGCTGGTCGGGCCGCCACCGGACTGGGCCGCGCCAGAGCGCGGCATGCTGGTGGACTGGTCTCGCCGGGATGCGGCAAGTCTCGCCGATCACCTTGGCCTTGCTTTCGCCCGTCACCATGAGCAGCCGCAGGCCGCTGCCGTAAAGCTTGCCAATGCCGCGCTGGCAGATGCCATCGACCGGGGCCGGTTTTTCGAAGAGAGTCCCGGCATCAGCGACGCACTCTGGCGCGGACGGTCGCTGCGTTCCTGCCCCGCGGACGGGGCGCAGGCCGCGGTCGATGCCGGCAACGCGAGACGGCAGGCAGCCGGCCACTACCTCGGCGCCACGCTGTTCTATGGGGGCGAATGGTACTGGGGGCCAGACCGGCTGCACTATCTGGAGCGCCGTCTGCAGGACGCAGGGCTCTCGCGCACGCGCGCGACAGGTGACCTACTGATACCGGCACAATCCTCACCCGCCCCGCCCGGCAACGCACACGGCAGGGAGCTGCACTTCTTCCTGTCATTCCGGAGCCCGTACAGCTACCTTGCCGCCCCGAGGGTTTTCGAGCTCGCACGCAGCAGCAACGCATCGTTGAAGCTGCGCTTCGTGCTGCCGATGGTCATGCGCGGGCTTCCCGTGCCCAGGGCCAAGACAATGTACATCATGACCGACGTTGCGCGTGAAGCCGCACGCCTGGGCATGCCCTTTGGCCGCATCGCCGATCCGCTTGGCAAACCCGTGGAGCGCGGCTACTCCCTGCTGCCCTGGGCGCGCGATGAAGGGCGGGGAGAAGAATACTGCCTGGCGTTTCTGCGCGGCGTCTGGTCGCAGGGGATCGATGCGGGCAGCGACAGGGGCATACGACGAATTGTCGAATCCGCGGGTCTGCCATGGGCTCGCGCCCGCGCACACCTCGACACGGACACCTGGCGGGCAGAGGCGGAAGCGAATCGCAGGGAGATGGTTTCACTGGGGCTATGGGGCGTCCCCAGCTTCCGCGTCGGCGACACGGCGGTCTGGGGACAGGACCGTCTGTGGCAGGTGGAAGCGGCGCTAAGCGACCCTCAATAGCCGCTTTCAGTTTTTGTCGGCAGCGCCTCAGCAATCGCATCGGGCACGAAAAAGTCCCGGAAAAGACTGCCTCCAGCCTCAACCGCATAGACATCAAAGTCAGAAACGCCCTCCTGTCTCAGCAGCAGTTCATCGATAAAGAAGTTACCGGTGCAGGCGTCGCCGCGACGGTTCATCACCACGTACGCGGCATCGGCCATGATATCCACCGTGCGACTCCCCTTTGCGACAGCCTCGCCCCCGAGCACGTTGCGGATCGCCGCCGTGTCAATCGCCGTCAGCGGCCACAGGGCATTGACGCCGATGCCGTCGGCGGCAAATTCGCGCGCCAGCCCCAGCGTGCATAGGCTCATTCCCATCTTGGCAATGGTGTAGGCCAGGTGTGGCGCAAACCATTTGGCGTCCATATCCAGCGGCGGCGCCAGCGTCAGGATATGCGGGTTCTCCGCCTGTTTTAGATAGGGAATGCACAGCTTCGAGACCATGAATGTGCCGCGCGTATTGACGTCCTGCATGAGGTCGTAGCGCTTCATGTCGGTATCGAGCGTGGGTGTGGGACTCACGGCACTGGCGTTGTTGATACAGATATCAATACCGCCAAAGCGTTCGACCGTCTGCTCCACTGCGGCCTTGACCTGGTCTTCATGACGGATATCACAGAGCACGGGCAGCGCATGACCGCCCGCCGCTTCAATGGCTTCCGCTGCAGTGTATATCGTGCCGGGCAGCCTCGGATGTGGCTCAGCCGTCTTCGCCGCGATCGCCACATTGGCACCATCCGCCGCTGCTTTAAGGGCAATGGCCAGGCCGATACCCCGGCTGCCACCGGAAATGAAAAGCGTTTTGTTCTTCAAGCTCATGGCTGTACCTGCTGCTGTTCGGAGGGTTGGGGACTGACGATTCTCGGTGCGTAAACCGGTCGCTTGTGAGGGAAGAACTCTACGCTATCGCAGTGGGACGGGAAAGTTGTGTCGCGGTTTAGCCCGAACGCTCTGCAATGACATGCCCGGGCAGGTGAACATCTGCGGCTCTGCGGCCAACGCCACACCACACCGCCATGGCGGTCACACACATCAGCAGCGTCACGGGCACCACGGCCTCAACGGGAAGCTGTCCGCGCTCATGCACCAGGGCAAAGGGGATAGCGGCTGCGTTCAGGGCGGCGTGCGTAACCATGGCCAGGACCACACTGCCGCGGGCGCGAAGACAGATAGCAGTGATGATTACCGACATGGCCATCAGCGACAGGGTGTACAAGGGAACGAACAACAGCGGGGAGGCGCCCATTCGAAACTCGGGACGCCACCACAACGGCGCATGCCAGAGCGCCCAGACCAGACCGAGCAGCAGGGTGGCCGGCAGCGGCCGCCAGCGCAGCAGCAACCAGGGCAACAGGGCCCCGCGCCAGCCCAGCTCTTCGCCGACAGGACCGGGCAACAGCGAGAACGCCGCGAGAAAGGGCATGAATACCAGGATAGCCGCTGTACCGCCGGTTTCGCGCAGATTGGCAGCACCAAACAGCAGCAGGCCAACGATAGCCACCGGCACCACCGCGTAGACCGCCAGCAGCCAGGTGCCCCACCCCACGTCCAGCGGCCCCAGGCGCTGCCACAGTCGCGCGGGGCCAGCCCTGCCATGCTCCAGCAGTGCAGCCGCCAGGGCACCCAGCGAAGGACCAAAGGCAGCCGCAAACAGCCAGGGATCATCAGGCAGCAACAGGGCGCACCAGGACCAGGCGAAGGTGACCAGCAGAAAACACAGCAAAGCGCGCGGGTTTCGCAACGGCGGCTCTGGCACTGACTGCGCAGACGGCTTGGTTTTCTCCGAACTCATTCACGCACCTCTCACACTCTCCCTGCGGCGTCAGATTCCCCGCAACAGTATACAGGCCTTGGGGTGTTGCTATTGCCTGCAGTCCTGAACCGACGGTCTTCCGGCGTATTGTTCCCGGCCCGGGCGCGCATCAGAGCCTGGAAAACCCGCGGTGCAAAGACTTAAGGTCGTTTCAAGAAAGTTTCGGCGGAGACGCCGCGTCCTGCTGCTGAGAAGCAGCCTCGCTGGCAGGCAGGGCTGGTAGATCGGTGTCAGTCATTCGATGCTGCGCCGGGGCAGAAAGATCTCCTTGGGCACGAACCCCGTGACGACCTGGGTCAGGTCGACGACTTCGCTGACACGGAAGTCGACGGCGATGCTGGCGATCGAGAGCGCCTCGGCCGCCGTGAGTCCCTTCTCTTCGACCAGGAAGTTCACGACCTCCCGGGTAGCATTGCGCATCGCCCGATCAAGATCGAGATCGATGCCCGTGATCATGTAGTGCGTGTCGTTCTCGGCGCGTGGCGTGGCGGGGGCGCGGCCGGGGTGCACAGCAAAACGGAAAATGCCGCTAAGCGACTGCTCGATGGCCGTCCCGCTGACCTCGCCGTCGCCCTGCGCGCCGTGTCCGTCGCCGACATAGAAAAGTGCGCCTTCGTGGAAGACCGGGAGGTAGAGTGTCGTCCCCGCCTTGAAGTCTTTTACATCGAGGTTCCCGCCGAACTTACCCGGCGGCCGCGAGCTATGCACCCCGGGCACGGTTACCCCCGGCTCGCCCACCACCGGATCGGGCGCCACGGCCATGATCCCCATGAAGGGTGCGAGGGGTACCTCGATCGTGGGCGAGAAAAACGCCACTTCACGCCCACCCGACATCCCCGTGCGAATCAGGTGGCGGGTGCCGGGAGCAATATCCAGTTCCTGATCCCCTTCCGTGAAACCAGGATATGCTGCCGAGAATACGCCGCCGCGGGGGCTGGTGTTGTTGATTCCCCAAGGAACCCGGGTGGTGACATCGAGGATCTCAATCTCGAGCATATCGCCCGGGCTGGCGCCTTCGATGTAGAGGGGGCCAGTGATGACGTGCCCGCTCGCGCCTTCGCGGAGCCGCCCATCCCGGTCCGCCCAGAACGCCAGCACATCGTCGAGAATTTCCTCACGCGGCACGCCCATCCCGGTGAGGTAGGAAATGGGCTCCTGGTCCTGCGTCGCGCCGGCATGGGTAAGTGTTTGTATGAGCACAGTCTCACCGGGTGCGACCCGAAGCACCGGTTCCTTGTCGATCGGGAACCAGCCCCAGACGAGGTTCTCGGGTGTGGACGGCACCTCGTGGTCGATGGTGTAGCCAGTCGCCACGGCCGCGGCAGCCACGGGTCCTCCCTCATCACCCTCGCCGCACCCCGCCAACCCGACGATGAGGGCGCAGGCCAGCGTGGTGCACCGGTTCCAAAGGTCAGTCGCTCGTGCACCCGGGATCGGGATTTGTCGTGTGGTTTTGAAAACCTTCCTCATGTCTGACTCCTGATCAGGGTTTCCACGGATTCTTCCCCGTACTCCTCTGCCCAGGCCCTGCATCGGTACGGGACAGCATCCACAGTCATGATACACCTAACGCTGCATCAGGCCGCCGCCATCTTAGGTGATGCGACCGCCGTCAAGGCGGGCCAGCGCATCGCGGTCAAGGCCATCCGGCGTTCAATGGGAAGGGTATAGCAGGTCCGCCAGCGAGTAGTAACGCCCGTTCTTGACAGTGCCACGGATGTTGGTGACCTCGCTGATATCCGCGAGGGGATCTCCGTTGATGATCACCATATCGGCCAGCTTGCCGGCTTCGATGGACCCCAGATCTCTGTCAGCACCGGCGATGCGGGCGGACTGCAAGGTGGCCGCCTGCAAAATCTGGTAGCCCTTTAATCCCTCGCGCTGGTAGAGGAGCAGTTCGGCGTGAAGGCCAGTGCCGAACGGGGTGAAGGGCGAGTCGGTGCCCGTACCCACCAGTGCACCGCGCGCCACAAGCTCGCTGAGTAGCTCGCCGTAGGCATCGACATAACCTCCACTGCCAGGACCGAAGAAAGCCATGAAGTCCTGGTAATTCTTTTTGGCCGCCTCGCCGTAAAGCGCATTGAATTGCTCTGTGCTGTAGAGGTCATTCTGTTCGGTAAAGGTCAGCACCACCCCGGGCACTACCATAGTAGGCACGATGCCCATACCGGTTTCCAACAGGACTGCCGCGACATCCTGGTAACTACGCCCCAGCTCGCTGATCTTGGTGGTAAAACCCCGGCGGCTGGTGCCGGTGAAATGCTCGACGTAATCAACGCCGTAAGCAGCGGCAGGCAGCAACTCGTGGGAGGTCACTGGCACGCCCATGCGGTGGGCAAAATCGACGATTCGCCGTTGTCGCCGGTCAGAAAGACGCACATAGGTCTTGATGAAGTCGACATCCAGCGCACGGCTTCGCTGCAGGGCTTTTTCCAGATGAGCGTCTGATGCAATGCCCTCGGCGACGGCGTAGTACACGCGATTGCCGTCGATATTGTGGCCGGTGATGAAGGTGCGGGGGCCTATGCGGCGGCCCGAGGCCCAGGCCTCCCGGCGCTCGTTGGCCAGGTAAGGGTTGGAGCCCGGATCACGCACGGAGGTAATGCCGTAAGCAAGCCAGGCCCGCCCCTGTTGTTCACTGTGATTGTGATCACCAATATGAGCATGGGATTCAAACAGGCCTGGAATGACCGTACTGTCACTGGCATCCAGCACGGGCAGGGCCGTGGCGGTATCGATCGGGCCGACGGATTGAATGCGGTGGCCATTGATCGTGATGTCGACGTCCTCTGCATAGGACTCTGATGTTCCGTCAAAAACACGCCCCGCGCGCAGCACCCAGCGCCGATCTGGTACGTCCCTTCGCCATGTCATGCTCGGCGAGATTTCTTCCTGCTGGCCCGTCAGCAGATGCAGGCGAAAAAGCTGGTCCCCCGCCAGGTAGGCCAGATACTCACCGGAGTGGCTAAAACTCGGCATATCCGCCAGTGCATCGACCAGTACCTGCGGCGCACCGACAGGCCGCATATCCCCATCAAGTACCTGCAGATTCAATACGCCGTTCTGGCTGTAGGCCACCTGGTGTGAGCCGTCGCCGCGAGGCGCGAGGGTCGCGTGAGTAATACTGCGGTGCGGAGTGGGAACGATGTCGTGGGCCTCGCCGGTGTCGACATTGGCGGCGACGATGGCGTAAATTCCCTCGCGGAAGCGCTGACTGTAAGGTTTCAACCGGGTCGTGACCAGGTACCTGCCATCAGCAGACCAGTTGATCGGCTGTGGAGGCATGGGTGCCAATACAGCCGACAATTCGCCGGTCTCTAAATCGTAGATGCTGAGCTGTCCCACGACATGCAGCAGGGGATTGGCCGGTACATCGGTAAAAAATGCGAGTTTGCTTCCGCACGGTGACCATGCCGGGAAGCTGATGAATTTCTTCTCGAAGACAATTGATTCTATGGTCCCGATAGCGAGATCCAGGGTCCAGATGGCATACCGGTCGTCTTTGTCGCTGATCCAGCTCAGGCGTTTGCCGTCCCGCGACCACACAGGTGTCTGATCGGCAGCCGGGTCGTCGGTAATCTGAGACAGTTTCTGTCGTTCGATATCCCAGAGATAGAGGTCGCCGAGCGCGGTGAACGCCAGAGCACCGCCGTCCGGTGACAGGGTCGGGTAAGAGATGCCCAGCACCGGGCGTGGCGCAGCGCTGTCATAATCCCGCTGCTTGCGCGCGTAGGCTGGCCGCTCTATCGCGATATCCACCGTAAACGGTTCCAACTGAATCGGGGCGTCTGGAGACCAGCGCTGGATTTGACCATCGGCGGTAAAGACCGCGCTCCCATCAGGCTGCCACTGGGCGCCAAAGGGAAACACATCGGCCCCACTGGGCGTCAGGGGTGTGAGGGTTTTCGTTGCGAGGTCGAACAGAGAAAGACTGCTGAGCGCGTTGCCTGCGGGGTCGCGATCCAGCGTGCGCAGACTGAGTGCCGTGCCCGCCGGTAGAAACCGCAGGCCGGAAAAACGCGAGCGGCTCTGCAGTAACAACTCAGCGTCAGCATCTGGGCGCTGCCAGTAGATGGCAGACCCACCACGGTCAGTCACCAGATAGGCGAAGCCGTTTCCGTCCGGGTGCCAGGTCGGCGAGTGGGCGTCTGTGTCAAGGAATGTCAGCTGCTCGGGTTCCGCTGGCGGTGTATCGCCCTCACCCGAATGCAGTTGCCAGAGGTCGTAGCTGCCGGAGCGGTCAGAGGAAAAGATAATGCGCTGCCCGTCTGCCGAGTACTGAGGCTCGCGATCATCGAAGGCACCGCGGGTGAGTGGCACGGGCTTCGATCCATCATAGGGATTCAGCTTCCAGAGATCGAAGGTGCCCTCGCGATAGCCTCCATAGACAATATGGCCACCGCCGGGATGAAAACTTGGTTCCCAGGCATCGTCGTCCCAGTCGGTGAGCGCTCGTGTCGATTTCTCCCCGGCCTTTTGCAGATAAAGTGCGGCCTGCAGAGCAATCACCTTGTCCCCGTTGACCGGGCTGACTGCCACCGCGAGGTTGGTTCCCTCTGTCAGCAAAATCGAGGTAGTCGCTGCCTCAGTGTTTTCTAAAGCGCCCCTGGCGGGCTCAGCGACGTTGCTGCAGGCGGCCAGCAGGCAGGCAGCGACGGCAGCATAGCGGCGGCCCAATGGCACGGCGGTGTGGACTCGCATCGGCTAAAACGGGATATCGTCGTCGTAGACCTCTGCGGGCGGGCCGTCCTGAACAGGTGGTGCATCGGTCGTTGGCGACTCGTTTTCCATGCTGATGCGCCAGCCCTGCAGGTTGTTGAAGTAACGACCGTTGTACTCTCGCCCGCGAATATCAAACGTCACTGTCACAGTCTGCCCCGGTTCCAGATTGTCCAGGAGTGATATCTTGTCCTGCACGAATTCCAGGTTGATCTCCTGTGGGTACTTGCCCTCTTCGACAACTACCACCATCTCGCGTTTCGTAAAGCCGCTATTGAAGGTTTGCGGTTCCTGAATAAGTTTGATTTTTCCCGTGAGATCGTAGGCCACAGTCTTACGTCCGATTGGTGTTTGCGAAGTGCAAGACTAATGCAAAGGCACCGGAAAGTGCAGGGCAAATCTGGCTGTTCTAACCGAAAGGAGATAGTGGATTGGTGGAGCCAGGCGGGATCGAACCGCCGACCTCAACACTGCCAGTGTTGCGCTCTCCCAGCTGAGCTATGGCCCCAGGTGACGGGTCTTGTTACGTTCCGGACCGTCAGTAGAGGCGCGAATTTTAGGCACGGCCTGCACCCCTGTCAAGCAAATGCCCCCAGGAATCCGCCTCCGCGCGCTGCCCCTCGGATCGGGCCCTTTCCTGCCAGCAGATATCTGTATCGACGCTTGCATCCCATGAGGGAACCGAGAAAAATGCGCCATGTCCTCGTTCAAGCCATCCGTCGCCGCCGCCATCGTTGTGGCCAACATGATTGGAACCGGCGTTTTCACCAGCCTCGGGTTTCAACTGGTTGAAATACAATCGGCGCCTGTGCTCCTGGCACTCTGGGCTGTTGGCGGTCTCTCTGCCCTGTGCGGCGCGATGTGCTACGCCGAGCTCGGAGCGGCATTACCTCGCTCCGGCGGGGAGTACAACTTCCTCGGACAGATCTACCACCCCATGGCGGGCTTCATTTCAGGCTGGGTATCCGCCACCGTAGGTTTCGCCGCGCCCACGGCACTGGCGGCAATGACCTTCGGTAGCTACCTCGCGGCGGTCTTTCCCGCCCTTTCTGCGATCTGGCTGGCGACCGGCGTCATCGCCGTGCTGACCCTGGCACACTGCACCAGCCACCGCGGCAGCGGCGGCACACAGCGCTGGCTGACGCTGCTGAAGATTATCCTGATACTCGGCTTTTCCGTCGCGGCGCTGCTATCCAATGACAGCGGCCAGATGACCTCCTTCACACCCGTGGAGGGCGATGGCGCTCTCCTTTTCAGCGGCGCCTTTGCGGTTTCATTGATTTACGTGAACTACGCCTACTCCGGCTGGAATGCCGCCACCTACATTACCGGTGAGCTGGAGAACCCGGGGCGTAACCTGCCCCGGGTTCTGATAGCGAGCACCGCATTGGTCTGTGTCTCGTATCTGCTCTTGAATTATGTATTCCTCTCGGTCGCCCCGATGGATGCCATGGTCGGTAAGGTAGAGGTCGGCTACGTGGCTGCGACCTATGCTTTCGGTGATGTCGGCGCGACCGTCATGGGCATTCTGCTTGCTCTGCTTCTCGTCTCTACCGTCAGCGCCATGATCCTTGCAGGACCCCGGGTGCTGCAGTCCATCGGGGAGGATTTCCCGGTATTCCATCAGCTGTCGGGTGTCAACCGGGACGGCATCCCAGCCCTGGCGGTGTGCGTGCAGGCAGGGATCGCCCTGGTATTCCTGTGGAGTGCGTCATTCGACCGCATTCTCGTGTTCTCCGGTGCCACCATGGCCCTGAATACCTTTTTCACGGTGGCCGGTGTCTTTGTGCTTCGCGCCGGGCGGCGGGATATTCCGCGGCCATTTCGTATTCGTCTTTACCCGTTGCCGCCAATCATTTTCCTGGCGATAACCGGATGGACCCTTATCTATATCGTGCTCCAGCGGCCCGTGGAGGCCATGATCAGCCTGGGCATTATTCTCAGCGGCGCAGTTTTTTACGCGGCAAGCCGCCAGGCAGGGAAATATGTGGCAAAACCTGGACACGCCGCTGTACCCGCTGCACCGAACGACGCTAGACTGGACGGTGGATAATTCCAGAGAGCAGAGTCCCATGCAGTATCCTCATCACAGATGGTCAGCCGGCGCGGTCCGTGTAAAGTTGGAGCCTAAGGGGTGACAGCAAACGGCGTAGCAGCCGAAACACGAACCCGGCTTCTCATTCTCGATGACGACCCCATGATCGGGGCCACGATCAAGCGTATCGCAGAGTTTGACGGGCATTCTGTTGTCTATACCGAACGCGCCAGCGATTTCTTTCAACAGGTCGATGACTGGGACCCGCATATCATCGCCCTGGACCTGATCATGCCGGACATGAACGGCGTGGAAGTCATGGAGCATCTGGTGGCTCGCGGATGTCGCGCAGCCCTGATCGTCAGCAGCGGCGTGGGTGACAGAGTCCTTGACGCCGCGCGGCGCTCTGCGCGGGAAAACGGGCTGAATGTTGTCGGTGTGCTGCCAAAGCCTTTCTCTGCCAAGACCTTGCGCGGCATGCTTCAGGAGGCAGTCCGGGCAACACCGGAAACACGCGTCGCCAGACCAGACCCGGTGGAGAGGATCAACCCGACGCCGACAGAAGCCGACCTTCGCGCTGCCGTGAACGCCGGCGACATCCGGGTCGCCTACCAGCCGAAGGCCCGCTGTCGCAGTGGCACCCTGGCGGGGTTCGAGGCACTCGCCCGCTGGGACCATCCGGATCACGGCAATATACCGCCGGACGTTTTTGTCCCCATCGCCGAGACCTCGGGCCTGATTGATCGCCTCACGCTGCAGGTCGCCTCACAGGCGCTGCGCTGGCTCGCCGACCTGCCCGGCGAGGTGCGTACTGGCGATCAGAACGACCCCGTACTCAATCGCCTGCAGCTGTCTCTGAATATATCGGCACGCACGCTCAACAACCGCGCGCTGTTCGATGAACTTGCCGCAATCTGTCGAAAGAACCGGGTACCTCTGGATCGCGTCATTCTCGAGCTTACCGAGACCAGCGCCATGGAAGATGCCGCGGTCTCGTTGAACACCCTGACCCACCTGCGGCTACAGGGTTTTTCACTCTCCATCGACGATTTCGGCACAGGCTACTCCTCCATGATACAGCTCGTGCGCATGCCGTTTTCGGAAATCAAGATCGACAAGAGCTTTGTCATGACGGCAATGAACTCCTCCGAATCTCGTGCTGTGGTGCGATCCGTAGTCGATCTGGGTCGCAGTCTGGGTCTCGAGACCACGGCCGAGGGCGTTGAGGATGAGGAGACCATGCGCTATCTGAAGTCTTTGAGCTGCGATATCGCCCAGGGCTACCTTATTTCCCGCCCACTGTTCGCGGAGGACATACCCGCATGGTATGTCGAGCGGCGTGCAAAGCTTGAAGCCCGCAGAATCGATGCGCTGCATCGGCTGAACCTCCTCGACACGCCGCCCGAGGAGCGTTTCGACCGGATTACCCGCCTGGCCGCAGACGCTTTTGGCGTGAACAGCGCCCTGATATCACTGGTCGACAAAGATCGCCAGTGGTTCAAGTCGCGCGCGAATTTCAGCGCGGAAGGAACGCCACGCAAGGTAGCTTTCTGCAACCGCACCATCGAAGGCGACGGCATTCTGGTGGTTGAAGACGCCACTGTTGATCCTTTTTTCCGCCTTAACCCGCTGGTCACAGAGGACCCGCAGCTGCGATTCTACGCCGGCCGGCCGCTGTTCATGGACGACGGCAGCAAAGTCGGGACGCTATGCCTGATCGATGGCAAGCGTCGCGAGTTCGGCGATGCCGACGCGTCGATGCTTGACGCCTTGGGGGAAATGGTCGAAGAAGAACTCCGCGGCGGGCTGCAGACCCATCTCAACCACGTTACCGGCCTGTCGGATTCCGCCGCATTCCGCTATTACGCCGAGCGGGCACTGGAGATTGGCGATCGCTTTCAACTGCCGATCGCCATGCTTGGCATGGAACTCAACCTGAAGACGAGTGAAATCGAAAACGACGAGCTGGGCAGCGTCAGGCGTCGCTACAACAGGCTCGCGCAGTTCGCTGAGCGGCATGGCCATGGGGCGTTTCTGGTGGGCCACTATCAGGCCTACAAAATCGGCCTGCTGTATATCAGCAGCACGCTGCCATCGGCACAGACGCTGTGCCAGAATCTCCGGGACGACCTGGCCGGCCACAACAGCGGCCTGGCCCCTGCCGAAGAGCCTATCAACGCTGCGGTGACGGTGTGTGATCTCGCAGATTACCTGGGGGCATTCACTGACCCGACAGTGCAGGCGCACAGGGGAGATACAGCGTAGCGCAGGTGCCCTTTCCCGGTTCCGAGTTCAGCGTCAGATGCCCGCCGCTCTGGGAGACAAAGCCAAAAATCATGCTCAGCCCCAGACCGCTGCCCTTGCCGACATCCTTGGTAGAAAAGAAAGGCTCGAAGGCACGCGACAGCGTCGCAGCATCCATGCCACTGCCCGTGTCCGTGACAGTAAGCGTGACGTAGCGCCCCGGCGACAGCTCACCCACGACGTCATCCTCATCCATATCGACGACACCGGTCTCCAGCGTCAGATCGCCCCCGTCAGGCATGGCATCCCTTGCATTGAGTGACAGGTTGAGCAGTGCGTCCTCAAGCTGACCGGGGTCGACCAGTGCGGGCGGGATATCCTGGTCGCAGTTCACGCCAACCTCGACAGGCTCCCCGAGAACCCTTGCCAGCATATCGCGCATGCCGCAGATCAGGCCATTTATTGACACCGGCCTGGGCCGCAATGGCTGCTGGCGCGAGAACGACAGTAGACGACTCGTGAGCTGCGCGCCGCGGTCTGCCGACTTGGCGATCAGCTCGGCAAGCCCGGCGAGCTCGGGCGCATCTACCAGCGCCTCGGTGAGCAGCTCCGCATTGCCGAGGATCACAGTCAGCAGATTGTTGAAGTCGTGGGCCACGCCGCCGGTCAACTGCCCAAGCGCCTCCATTTTCTGGCTCTGACGAAGCCGTGCTTCCACTACGCGCTGCTGGGTGACATCGGTCAGCATTTCGACCTGTGCGGCCGCAGCGTCCCAGGGAATACTGAACGTGCGCCGCTCCACGAGACGCTCGCTGTCGCGGCCTGGCGCCTGCCGTAGCGTTATCAACTCCACCGACTCATCATCCGCTGGTCGCAAGGAATGCCCACGAGTGTGGTCTGCAGGAAACAGCACAGAACAGTCCGCAAGCGCCATGATGTCACCGGGAGATGTGCAGCCAAGCAGTCTGGCGAGCTCGCGGTTTGCCAGCAGGGGCTGGAACTGACGATGCACGAGGATGCCCACCTGCGCCTCGTCGATCACACTGCCGAGGCGCATTCGCCACTGCTCTGCGCGTTCCTGCGCCAGCACGCGGGCGGAGATATCGAAATGCATGACGACAGCGCCTGAGGCGGCTTCCGGCTCCAGCGTGGTGATGGTTACCAGGAACCAGCGCCGGGAATTGGGCGCATGGCAGGGGTATTCGTAGGTAAAGCGGGGCATCTGGCCGGACAGAACCGCGCGCAATCCACTCGCGACTTCCCTCGCACCCTCGGCACCATCGCCGGTCGCGTTCTCACAGACGGTCAGATAGTTGTCGCCGAGGTAGGAAGGACTGTCGTCGCCCAGCAGCGAGCGCGAAGAATCGCGCCAGTCATGATTGACCGCGAGGATGTCGCCATTGACGTCGACCAGCGCAATCTGGGCGGGGAGCGCGTCGAGAATGGCGGCGCGTTCGCTGGCAAAGTGCCGCGCCTGCCGCTCCAGTTCGCGCAGCGCCCCCTGAGCCTCTGGCAGAACATAGTGAGTCCCCGAATCACGATGAAAGACCGTGTCGGTATCGTTACCGACCAGTTCGCGGATGTCGGCGTAGGTACCGTGCAGCCTATCAATCAACGCGCGCAGGCGCTCCGTATCTGCGCGCCGACTGTCAGACTCCGTCATGGCTGTCGCTGGTATTCGCCTGCAGGTCGCCCAGGTACTCGCCATCAGACAGATCTCCGACAAAGACCTGCCTGCCACTGCCGCCGCTGAAGACCAGCGCCGGGGTCATGAAAATATCCTCTTCAGCGGCGCGCTCAGGGTGGGTAAGTACATCCACGACCTCGACGTCATCGCTCGCGATGGCGGCTCGCTGCAGCCAGGCCTCGAGATGCGCTCTTGCCCGTCTCGAGTTCGGCAGATCGCCCGCGATATAGAGCGTAAGCCTGGGGGTGTTAATGGGGCTACCCATGGGACTTGTCTCCACCGCTACCCTTCACGTTGAGTCTCAGATCGCGCGTGTCACGCTGGCGACGCTGTTCTTCCTCCGCGCTGGCTGCGACATTGTCACGCACACTCTCCAGCTCCTGCCGCTTGGCGGCAAGTCGACTTTCCATCACCGCCATCTGCGCCTCAAGCTCCGCCGCCTCTCCGATCAGGCGCAGTCGATCACGCTCTGCGTGCAGCTCGCTTTCACGCGCGGCCATGGCCTCTTTTCGCTCGCGCTCCCAGCGCAGGGTCCCCATCAGCACCTCGCCGGCGGCAGAGTAGACCTCCTCCAGCGCTACGCCCTCCGCGGACAGGCGCAGTTCACGCACCTGATTGGAGTGGGCAGTACCCCGGGACTTGATGATGGAAAGCCCCCGGTTGCGTTCGCCAGCAGAAACGACGTAGGTCAGGTGCAGCCAGCTGTCTGCAATGGTGGAAATCTTCAGCGGCGTGGCTTCGGCCATATCGTCGCTGTCCTCCAGCAGGCTGGTGCACATCACCGTGATATCCCGGGACTTCGCCCAGTCGATGAGTCGCTCCGCCACACTGGGGGCAAGACTGGTGTTACCGACTTTCGACAGGGCGGAAAGTGGATCCGCCACGAGCACTCTTGCCTGGTGTTCTTCAACCAGCCGACGAATGGCAATGAGCTGCGACTCAGCGCTTCCCTGCATCGCCCGCATGGACACCATGGCCAGAACGCCACTGTCGATGTGCGGCTGCAGCCTGATTCCCACGGATTCCAGATTGCGGACAATTTCCTCGCACTGGGAGTCGTAGCTGATAAACACGGTTTTCTCACCGCGCTCGCAGGCGGCGTTGGCAAAGGCGCCGCACAGTGTGGTTTTTGCCGTGCCCGGTGCGCCGGTGAGCAGGACGCTGGAAGTGCGGAAAAAACCACCCTGAAGCATGGTATCCAGATCGGGGACGCCACTCGAGATGCGCTCCGACGCCGCTGTTTCGTCATCGCGTTCAGCGCGCACAACGCTAGCCACTTCCAGACCGTCACGATCGATGATGAACGGAATGAGGTTTTCCTCGAACCCCGATCCGCGATACTTGCGAATGCGTAATGACCGGTGCGACACGCCATCACATACGCGATGGTCCAGCGTGACGACGCAGTCGAGCATGAACTGCAGCTGCTCCGTGCCGAGACCTGACGTCACAGGATCACCGGCATCGCCACATTTCGAGGAAATGAGCGCGGTCAGTTCGTGCTTGCGCAGCCAGTGCTGCAGCCGCGAGATCTCGCGAATGCACACCCGAGGGTCTCCCGCCAGCTGCAGCAGTCTGTCAAGCGCGTCGAAGACCACGATGCTTGCCCCGCGCCTGACCGCCTTGTGCTCGAGAATGGCCAGCAGACCGGCAATGTCGAATTCACCCGACCGGATGAGATCCAGATCGGGCTGCGCATCAATAAAAATCAGGCCCTCCGGGTCCAGCGCCGCCGGATCCCAGCTGAACGACTGCGCGTTGTCTTGTATCTGCGCGGGCGTCTCCTCGAAGGCAACAAACACGCAGACCTCTCCCCGCGCACGGGGGCCCTTCAACAACGACTGCAGCATGAAAACCGTCTTTCCGCAGCCGGTGCCGCCCTCGACCAGTGATGTTCTCCCTGCGGGAAACCCACCGCCTGAGGCTTCGTCAAAGCCTGCAATGCCTGTCGCTATCTTTCGCAAAAATTCCGCTGCCTGTGCCATGAAACAAGAGGCGTAATATAAAACATCAGGCGCAGATTCTCCATGGCCCTGCGCTTATCACCGAGGGCCGTGACGTGGATCAAGCGTTTTCACCGGGGAGCTGATAATCTGGATTGCATAGCCGGTTCGGCGATGCGGAGTAAGTCATGTGGCAATGAGTGACCTCAATGGGTTCGACGCGCACAGGGCCCCGCCCCCCGCAAGCGCTCGCAGGATCCATTCCGGGTGCTTTCGAGTGCCAGCTGCTCCGGGGTATCGCCTTCGCGCTGTCCTTATGGCGGCACTGATGGTCTGCGCCTGCTGCGCTGCGCTGTTACACTCTGCGAGCATTGCGTCATCGGACACAACACTTCCTGTGATCCTGCGGGAAGAGTCTCCCAATGTACTTGCGCTTGTCGATACTGCAGCAGAACTCCTGGCCAACAGCGAAACGCCGATTATTCTGGTGCTGACCACCTCACCAAACGCCTATCCCGACACACGCAACGTGCCATTTCGGGCGAGTCTGCTGACACCCACCCGATTCGTGCTGGAGCGCCTGAGCAGCGGAGACAGCCCGCCGGGCAGCCGCGTCATTCTGGGGCGCCTGAACCTGCCGGGTGATGGGGCCGCACCGCTGGACGACTCAGTAACCCTTGCCGCTCTCACCGAAGGCCGCCTGCCGCCCGCTATCATTCGCCCGGAAACCCTGCTGCTGACCACGGCGGGCTGGCGGCTGACCGATAGCCAGCCCATTTACCGTCAGCTGCTGGCGGCGCTCGATCAGGCAGTCATCATTCAGAACACGGCACGGGAACGTCCGGCGAACGCGCCTCCGCCAACCTCAGGCAACAGTAGCGATGTCGTCGAACAGCCCCTTTACCGGCTGTCACTGGACTGGTCCTTGATCACTTCCCTGCAGGTGCGTCTTGCCTGGGTCCGGGAAGTGCATCCGGCTCTGGCTGACAGAGACGTGAATATTCTCTCCTGGATTGCCTCGGGGCCACTCGCCGAGGTGTCACCCTCCTCCGTCGATCCTATATTGCTGGGAGCCGGAGACGACGCACGATGAAACTTGAGCGCACCTCCCTGCTGGCGGTCGTCGTCTGCTCGGCAGGCCTGATTACACTGCTTCTCTACGGTGTCTGGTCCAGTCGGCAACACCTGGCGGAGCACGATGAGCTGCGGTCACTGCAGAATCTGAAGGTCCGGCTTGACCAGCTTTCCGTCGCCGCAGACGGACTGCTGCTTTTCTCGGCGCAGCCCGACCTGCTGCAGGCATTTCATCGGGAGGCACAGGCACTGCAGGACAGACTGGCAGCGCTGCCTGACACCTCTGGAAACGCCGCCGAGGTTGCTCGTCGTATCGCGGAACTGCGGCAATCACTTGCAATGCTTGAACGCGCACCACAGCAGGACGCAGAGGGCCAGGCGCCACCACCAATCCCGCGTGATGCGCCGGGATCGATCGAACGCCTGACGCTTCTGGCCAGCGTCAGCAATTCCGGCGTAGCGATTGACCGATCGTTTGCCACACTGCTCAGTCAGCGAGAGGAAGCAGCCCATGCCTATACGCGAACCCTGATCGCGACCTTCATACTGGCGACTGCGTTCTTTGGCCTTATCTGCATCGCCGCATTTGCCTACATTCATCGCCGCATCGCCACGTCAATCAGCCTGCTGGCCGACACCGTCGAGCAGATCTGCAGCGGCAAGACCTATCTGCGGGTATCCGCGCAGCGGGACGATGAGGTGGGCGCCCTGGGAAGAGCGATCAACCGCCTGCTCGACGCACAGGCAGAGGCACTGACAAGGATTGACCATCAGCGTCAGCAGATACGTCAGCAGGCAGAAATCATGCTGGTCGCAGGCGATATTGCGAAAGTCGGCGGCTGGTCGGTCGGCCTTGGCGACGAGAAGGTGATCTGGTCGGATGTCGTCAAGGACATCCATGGCGTGCCCCTGAGCTACAGCCCAACGCCGGAGGGCGCCATCGGATTCTATGCGAAGGAGGATCAACCACGCATTCGTGAAGCCTTTATGGCCTGTGTCAATCGAGGCATTCCTTATGACCTTCGGCTGCAGATCGTCGACAGCAATGGCAGAAGCCACTGGGTGAGAACAGTCGGCATTCCGGTTCACAGTGACCGGGGGCAGGTAGTGGGCGTTCAGGGCGCTCTTCAGGATATCTCCGAGCAGGTAGAGACGGAACAGCAACTGGGGCGCGTGCAGCGGCTCGAGTCCATCGGCCAGCTCACTGGCGGGATCGCCCACGATTTCAACAATATTCTGACGGTCATATTGGGCAATGCCGAACTGCTGGTTGAAGAGCTTGATGACGACAGTCTCGGTGCTCTCGCGGGCATGATTCGCGATAGCGCCGAACGGGGCGCGCGGCTTACGCATCAGCTGCTGGCCTTTGCCCGTCGTCAGACCCTGCACCCGCAGACAGTCCGCCTGGATTGCCTGCTGGATGGCATACACGACATGCTCGACCGGTCCGTCGGCGAGGATGTGACCCTGATACGAAGGACCGGAGAGACGCTCTGGCCGTGCAGGCTGGACGCCGCCCAGCTCGAGAATGCCGTCCTCAACCTGGTCATCAACGCCCGCGATGCCATGCCACGGGGAGGCACGCTGGAGATCACCACGGAAAACCATCGCTGTGAGCCCGACACGACGCCGCCGATTCCCGACATGCCTTGCGGTGACTACGCGTGTCTTTCAGTCAGCGATACGGGCGAAGGCATTGCCCGGGAAAACATGGAACGCCTGTTTGAGCCGTTTTTTACCACCAAGCCCAAGGGCCGTGGTACCGGTCTCGGCCTGCCCATGATCTATGGCTTCGTCAAGCAGTCTTCAGGCTTTATCTCCATCGACTCACAGCCCGGCAAAGGAACCCGGGTTACCCTGTACTTTCCGCGCTCGGAGGAAGAGCCGGAAAGCGCTTCCCCGGCAGTCATACCGGAGGGGCCGCTGCAGCGCGCCCGCCGCGATTACCGCATTCTGCTGGTCGAGGATGATGATCTGGTCAGACGCTATGTTGAACAGCAGCTGCAGTCACTCGGCTATCTGGTGGTCAGCGCAGCCGCAGGGAAAGAGGCCCTGGAGATTCTGCGAAAGCGCACGGATATCGACCTCTTGTTCACCGATGTCATCATGCCCGGGGGTATGAGCGGCCGGGATCTGGCAGAGGCCGCCGTGCTCGAGCGCCCGGGACTGCGGGTCCTGTTTACCTCTGGCTATTCACAGGGTGTGATCGCCCATGACTACCAGCTGGACGATGGCATTGATCTGCTGCGCAAGCCCTACCGAAGGGAAGAGCTGATTCAGAAGCTCGCTTCCGTCTTCGGCGAAAGACCGGCGTGAGACAGATCACTGCGGCGGCGGGTTGACGTCAGTCAACGTATCGACGTACGTCATGATCCGGCGAATGGCGACGTCGATACGCGCAGAATCAAGCGCCCCCAGCTCGGCAAACCCCAGCGCGATACTCAGCGGATTGTTGATCGCCGCCTGCACCTCGCCGTGCCGCAGCCGCTGGAGTTCGGGGACGGGGTCATCAACGCCGCGAATGTGTCGCTGTATGCCAATGTAGAACAGGTGATCATCGTCCGAGAGATACTCGAAGGGCAGCAGGAGAAGCCGGTTGACGAAGGCCGTACCATCCTTGCGGAAATTGACGACGTCCGTGAACGATGACCGCCGCGCCGCGATATCCGCGGCCATCGTGGCACGCGCTGGCTGATCCGTCATCGACCCCTGGAGAAACCGACAGTTACGGCCCAGACACTCTTCGGCAGTGTATCCGGTCTCGCGTTCGAACTGCCGGTTGATGAATACCAGCGGCTGCCCAGGCAGATGTATCGCAGCGACGGTGACGCAGTGATCAAAGCGTTCTGCGACCTCCCGCAGCGCGGAAAAATAGGCTTGCGTCTGCAGACTGACTTCTGCCACTCACTAACCTCCCCTTGCGCCTGGCTGGCAGGTATGACGCCAGACATGAACAGGATACACTTGTCAGTGCGTGCCGGCAGCCCCTTGTGCCCCGTGGCCTGACCAGCGTCAGCGCCCGGGCATTACCGGGCTGAGCCGCAAACACCAAACCTCGGGAGAAAGACGGAGTGGCGGAAACCAAACTGCTGTTTGTGGACGACGAACCGGATCTGCTGTCGTTCTACCGCCAGGTCTTCGAGCGCGACTTTGCCGTAACGGTTTTCAGCAACGCGCAGGCGGCACTTGACCATTTGCTCGAGGACTCCGAATACGCCGTCATCGTATCGGACTTCAGCATGCCAGGCATGGACGGCATTGAGTTTCTGGCCGCGGCGCGCGAGGTAGCCCCGCACGCGGTAAGAATCATGCTCACCGGTTTCGCCAGTGACGAAACCGCCATCAGCGCGGTGAATCGCGGGGATATTTTCAAATTCCTGCGCAAGCCCACACGCATTGCCGAATTCTCCTCGGCCATGCGCGCCGCCGTGCAGCGCCATGAACTGGAAGCTGCAGAACGCGACCTCCTCGAAAAAACCCTGCGCGGCAGTATTGAAATGATGACGGAGGCACTGTCGCTGGCGAGTCCGATTATCTTTGGCCGCAGTACCGGGCTGAAAACCGACATGGCTCAGCTCGCACGCCATCTGCGGGTGGGACCCATCTGGGAAATGGAGGCCGCTGCCATGCTCTGCGAACTCGGCCTGCTGACGCAATCGAGCGCGGTCATGGAAAACATCGTCTACCATCAGCCCACGACCACCGTGGAAGACAACCCGTGGCACAGCCAGGCGGGCATTGCCGCCGATCTCGTGCGCAAAGTGCCGAGACTTGAGCGCGTCGCCGACAGCATTCACTTCCAGTACCGGAATTACGATGGCACTGGCTACCCCGATGACACCCCACTCGCCGGCGACGATATCCCGATCGGCGCGCGGATGCTGCATATCCTCAAGGATCTTCGCAGCTCGGTGGATGCGGGGGTTGAGCGGAACCGCGTGATCGCCAGCATGCGCGGGCAGCCAGGGAGGTACGATCCGCAGATCCTCGACGTGCTGGCGGCGACAAACACCCCGCCGCAGGCCCCGGAAATCCGCGCGGTATCCGTGTTCTCGATCGAGACCGGAGACATCCTCGCACAGGATATCGAAAGTCGCGACGGCACTCTTATCATGCGCCAGGGTCAGGAGATCAGCCCCTACCTGGCACAAAAGCTTCATCACTTCGCCGATGCCGACGAAATCGATCTTGAGGTGAGTCTCTACGACAGTCAACAGAGCGGCATCCTGCACACCGTGCCCGCCGTCGCTGATACACCGGCACAAACGGAGAAAAGTGATGGGTAAGTTTGTTCTCTACCTCGCAGGCGCCACCTTTACGGCCTATGGTCTCGCCTGTCTGTCAAGCCCGGACATTGCGGCCGGCGCGGCGAGTCTGTCGATGCAGAATGCCGACGCTGTCGCCGAAATTGGCGCCATGTACGGCGGCTTTCAGACAGGTTTTGGCTTGTTCTGCCTGCTGGCTGCCTGGCAACCGGACTACCGTCGGGCCGGCCTGTGGGCACTGCTCCTTGGTATCGGTCTGCTGGCGGTGGGGCGCAGTTATCACGCGGTAATGACCAACGGCGAGCTTTCGGCCTATACCTACGGTGCGATCGCCTTTGAATCGCTGATTACCCTTCTGGCGGCGCTCGGCCTGCGAGCCCGCAAGGCTGACACCTCGACGTCCTGACGGACCGCCTGGCCTACTAGCAGTCGACAATATTGACCGGCACCTCAAGTACGTTCACCGCAAGACCGCCGCGGGCGGTTTCCTTGTACTTGTCCTGCATGTCGCGGCCAGTGTCGCGCATGGTCTTTATTACCTGATCGAGAGAGACGTAGTGCTCGCCACTGCCGCGCAGCGCCATGCGCGCCGCGCTGATCGCCTTGATCGCGCCCATGGCATTGCGTTCAATGCAGGGCACCTGAACCAGCCCGCCAACGGGGTCGCAGGTCAGACCCAGGTTGTGTTCCATGGCGATTTCCGCGGCGTTTTCCACCTGCTCCGGCGTGCCACCCAGCGCATCCGCGAGCGCGCCCGCGGCCATCGAGCAGGCGGATCCGACTTCTCCCTGGCAGCCGACCTCGGCGCCGGAAATTGACGCATTGATTTTGTACAGGATGCCGATGGCGCCTGCCGTGAGCAGAAAGCGGCAGACGTCCTCCTGTTTGCTGCCGCAGCAGTGGCTCAGGTAGTACTTGAGCACCGCGGGAATGATGCCGGCAGCGCCGTTGGTGGGAGCTGTGACAATCCGGCCACCGGCGGCGTTTTCTTCGTTCACCGCCAGCGCGTACAGCGTCACCCAATCCATCGTGGTCATCGAGTCGTCGCCCAGGGTGTCGGTCTGGCGCAGCAGCTGGCGATGCAGCTGCGCGGCGCGGCGCCTTACCTTGAGGCCACCCGGCATAATGCCCTCGGTGTCACAGCCGCGGCGAATACAGGCGTCCATGACCTCCCACAGCGTGGCGGTGCGGGCGCGGATTTCCGACTCGGTGCGCCATGCTTTTTCATTCTGCAGCATGAGCGCACTGATGGACAGGCCACTCACCTTGCACTGCGCAAGGAGCTCCGCCCCGGTCGTGAAGGGATAGGGCAGCTCGGTGGGGTCATCGACGATATAGCCGGAATCTGCCGCCTCCTCGTCGACCACGAAGCCACCGCCCACCGAATAGTAAAGCCGTTCAAGCAGGACGTCTCCCGAGCTATCGCGAGCAATGAAGCGCATGCCGTTGGCGTGAAAGGGCAGATTCTCCGTGCGATGCATCTGCATATCGTCGCGGTAGCTGAAAGCAATCTGCTTGCGTCCCAGCAATGACAGGCTTCCGTCATCGCGCACCGCCTGAACACGTCCGGCGATGGTTTCCACGTCAACCGTTTCCGGCGCTTCTCCCTCAAGCCCAAGGATGATGGCCTTCGGCGATCCGTGGCCGGCGCCGGTCGCTGCGAGTGAGCCGTAAAGATGGGCCTGCAGGGACGCGCAGGCATCGAGCTGTCCGGCATCTTCCAGCGCAGCCACGAATCGCCGGGCGGCATTCATGGGGCCAACCGTGTGTGAACTGGACGGGCCGATTCCGATCTTGAACAGGTCAAATATACTGATAGACATAGCGCACCTCAGGTATCCAGCGCAGCGTACTCCTTTTCCAGTCGCTTTGCGGCCTTTTTGGACACGCCGCCAAGGACCTCGATCGCATGGCGGACCCGTGCCCGACTCATGTCAGGGCCGAGGATCGCCATGGCGTCGACCACGGAGAAAGAGGCGCTGGATCCGGAAATGGCGATAAACAGCGGTGCGAGGAAGTCCTTCACCTTCAGGTCCATCGCCTTCGCCAGCCCCTGCATGGACTGCCAGACCGCGTCGCGATCCCAGTGCCGCAGCGCCTCGAGATGCCACAGCGCGAACTGCAGCCGCCTGACCTGCTGTTCCCGCTCCGTGCCAAGCGCGTCGAAGGCCTCCCCCCGCAGCGGTAGCGTTCCCGACACCAGGAAGGCGCACAGGGGCGCGAAGTCGCTGAGTACCTCCATGCGCTTCTGCGCGTGGGGCAGCACCTGCTGCAACATCGACGCATTGAAGGCCCAGTCCATCAGGCGCCGCGCCAGTTCGTCCTGATCCAGGTCCTCGCGCAGCCACAGGCCGTTCAGCCAGCGCAACTTTTCAACGTCAAAGATCGGACCACCGAGGGATACTCGCTGGATATCGAAATGCTTCAGCATGTCGGCTAGGGCAAACTTCTCCCGCTCGTCGGGCATGGACCAGCCCATGCGGCCGAGGTAATTGAGCAGCGCCTCGGGCAGAAAGCCCATACGCTCGTAGTACTGAATGCTGGTCGGGTTCTTGCGCTTGGAAAGCTTGGACTTATCGGGATTGCGCAGCAGCGGCAGGTGGCACAGCACCGGCATGTCCCAGCCAAAATAATCGTAGAGCAGCTGGTGCTTGGGTGCGGAGTTGATCCACTCCTCGCCGCGAATCACGTGGGTGATGCCCATGAGATGGTCATCCACCACGTTGGCAAGGTGGTAGGTCGGCATGCCATCGGATTTCAGCAGGATCTGCGCATCCACCATTGACCAGTCCAGGTCGATAGCGCCGCGCAGTAGATCATCAACCCGACAGCTGCCCGCCTCATCGGGTACATGCATGCGGATGACGTAGGGCATGTTCGCAGACTTGCGGCGATCGACCTCCTCTGCAGGCAGCGCCAGGTCGGCCGGCTTCAGCGCCGTGGCCAGGCCCGCCTCGCGCCGGGATTCGCGCAGTGTCTCCAACTCCTCCGGCGTCCGATAGCAGACGAAGGCCCTGCCCGCCTTGACCAGGTCCCAGGCGTACTCGCCGTAAAGCTCCATGCGCTCGCTTTGCCGGTAGGGCCCGTATTCACCGCCAACATCGGGACCCTCATCCCAATCGAGGCCCAGCCAGCGCAGCGAGTCGAGGATCGCCTGCTCGGACTCCGGCGTGCTGCGTGCACGGTCCGTATCCTCAATGCGCAGGATGAACTGGCCGCCGTGCGCCCGCGCGAAACACAGGTTGAACAGGGCGATGTAGGCAGTCCCGACGTGGGGGTCGCCGGTGGGTGAAGGCGCGATGCGCGTACGAACGGTCATGAGTCACCTGTGGCTGAAACGAGGCGGGATTATATAAGGCTGGCGCCCGGGACGCACTCCGGGAGACGGCTGCCCCCCAGTGAAACCCTTGCGTGGGGGCGATGACAGCGCGCAGCGTGCGGGCAAGGGCTACCGGTCTGAACTGCGCGGCGGCAGATCCTCCGGCAGTACTGTCCACTCCGGCGCATCGAACTCGCCGATCAGTTCAATATCCACGAACGGGGTCTGCCCGGCAATGATGGCCTTTACTTCAGTCGGAGGATCCGCTTCCATGGCGTCCCTCGCGGCCCTGGATTCCCACGTGGCGATAGCCAGCAGGACATTCGGGTCATCCAGGCTGCGGTGCAGGCGGGTGCCCAGTGCTCCCGGCGCGCGCTGAATGAACGCGCTGGCGCGCATCCAGGCCTCGGCATACTGTTCGGCCGAGTAACCGGGGCCGATAGTGACCTTGAAAATGTAGTGCATGCGTTAGACTCCCTGCGCCCGCCTCGCCAGTCGGCGATCAACCCCGCTCAGGTAACCTGCGCCCGCTGGCGGTAGCGCTCATTCGCATAGGCCCCCGCTGACAGCACCGTTGACAGGCACTGCAGCGCGATGGCCGCATCGGTAAAGCTGTTGTAAAGCGGCGCAAACCCGAAGCGTACGATATCCGGATCGCGGAAATCCACGATGACACCCGCGGCAATCAGGCACTGGGCAATCGCGTGGGCCTCCGGGTGGCGCAGGGACACCTGGCTGCCACGCCGG
Organism: Chromatocurvus halotolerans; assembly: GCF_004340525.1. Lineage (GTDB taxonomy): Bacteria > Pseudomonadota > Gammaproteobacteria > Pseudomonadales > Halieaceae > Chromatocurvus > Chromatocurvus halotolerans. The sequence continues at coordinate 178,159 of NZ_SLWX01000001.1, forward strand.
GCCTCTTCGGTCGGTGTCAGCACCTCCATCGCGGCAAGCGCCGGGTCGGCCGCCACACCCTCCATAAAAAATCCGGTCAGCGCCAGGGATTTCCGGCGCAGGCTCGCAGGCTCCAGTCCAGTGAACAGGTCGAGGGCCGCATCCAGCGCCTGCATGCCGATCACCCCGGGTGTGCCAGCCTGGTAGGCGCTGATGCCCGGAGCCGCCCGATAATCGGGATCGAAGGCAAACGGCGCCGCGTGTCCGAACCAGCCGCTGAGTGGCTGCGTTACCTGATTGTGGTGCCGCTGCGCGAGGTACAGGAATGCCGGCGCACCGGGTCCGCCATTGAGGAACTTGTAGCCACAGCCAACGGCCATGTCCACACCGCAATCATCGAGGTCTACCGGAAGCGCCCCGGCGCTGTGCGCCAGGTCCCAGAGTACCAGCGCACCGCAGGCATGCGCGGCCGCCGTCAGCTCGCGCATATCGTGGCGCCGGCCGCTGCGAAAGTCGACTTCGGTCATCATCAGCACGGCCACCGTCTCATCCAGCGCATCCGCCAACTCGCCAACGCCAACGGCTCGCATCTCGCAGCGCTCCGCTCCGAGCAGCGAGTGCAGTCCCTGCCCCATGTAGGCATCGGTCGGAAAATCACCGGCACAGGTGAGAACAACCCGTCGCGAGGGGCGCAATCCCAGCGCCGTCGCCAGCAGCTTGAACAGGTTGACGGAGATGCTGTCACAGCAGACTACCTGCCCCGGCGCTGCACCGATCAGCGGCGCTATCTTCTCACCCACGCTGAGCGGCAGGTTCACCCACCCATGCACATTCCAGCTGGTAATCAGATCCCGTCCCCACTGCTGATCCACCACAGCCCGCACGCGCTCGCTCACGCAGCGCGGCAGAGCCCCCAGCGAATTTCCATCCAGATAGACCCGATCCTGCGGCAACGCAAAGGCATCGCGCATGGCGCGCAGCGGATCGTGGCTGTCGAGCCGGGTGGCCTCGTCCCGACGGTTCATGGTGCCAGCACGGCGACTATCGCGCGCAGCAGCGCCCGGCGGGCAAGTGATTTCAGGCACATATCTGGGGGTCCTCTGGCATGGCCGCTATCCTAGCTTCCACAGCGCGCGTTGCCAATGTCAGCTCGCCCGGCGGACCACCCGGCACAGACTGCGGTGATTGGGTAGACTCGACGCCCCGCTGCATGACGCGATGGCAGATCTCGCGGATACCGACCCTGGCAGGTATTGCAATCGCACAGTTTAATGAGAATAATTAGCGTTATCACTTTTTCACAGCAAGAGGTTCGCATGTTGACCACGCACTCCCCTCGACGCCCCGGGACCCGACTGACTGTGCTGTTTGCAGCCGCCGTCACCACGGCAGTCCTGTCCGCTGGCACTGTCGCAGAAACACTGAACATCTACTCGGCGCGCCAGGAAGCCCTGATCAAGCCTCTGCTGGACCGCTTCAGCGACGAAACCGGTGTCGAGGTCAACCTGGTTACCGGAAGCGGGGACGCACTGATTACCCGGCTGACGACGGAGGGCCGCAATTCCCCCGCGGACGTCCTGCTGACCAGCGACGCGGGTCGCCTGTACCGTGCCAGGCAGGCGGGCGTCCTGCAGCCGGTCTCCTCTGATGTGCTGACAGCAGCAATTCCGGCAAATCTGCGCAGCCCGGACAATCTCTGGTACGGACTATCGGTTCGTGCCCGGGTGCTGATCATCGCGCCGGATCGCGTGAATACCGACGAGCTCCAGGATTACGAAGATCTCGCCGACCCGCAGTGGAAAGGTCGAATCTGCGTGCGCTCGTCGGGCAACATCTACAACCAGTCTCTGGTAGCCGGCATGCTCGCACAGCAGGACAGCGCGCAGACCCAGGCCTGGCTGGACGGCTTCGTGCGCAACTTCGCGCGCCCGCCGCAGGGCGGTGACCGCGACCAGATCAAGGCTGTGGCTGCCGGCCAGTGCGATGTTGCGCTGGTCAACAGCTATTACCTCGGTGCGATGCTGCAGTCCGACAATGACGAGGAACGCCAGGCAGCGGAGCAGGTAGAGCTGCTCTGGCCCAATCAATCCAACCGCGGTGCCCACATCAACATCAGCGGAGCCGGGGTCACCCGCGCGAGCGAGCAACCCGACCTGGCACGCCAGCTGATCGAGTTTCTGGTTCGCGAGGACAGCCAGCGCTGGTACGCGGAGACCAATAATGAATACCCGGTGCGCGACGGTGTCCCGCACAGCCGACTGCTGCAGGCATGGGGTGACTTCAAGGCGGATGCTCTTGATGTCAGCGAGCTGGGCCGGCTGAATGCACAGGCAGTGATGGCAATGGACCGTGCGAATTGGAAATAGCCGCAAGCGCTGACCTTACTGTCCACCGGCCGCGCCGCATTTCCCTGTGGCGCGGCGGCATGCTCGCAACCTCGCTGGTCATTGCCCTGCCGGTTCTGGTGATCATCGGCAGTCTGTTCGGCGGGTACAGTCCAGCGTGGGAGCACCTGATAGACACGGTGCTCGGCGACTACGTCGTCAACTCCGTTCTGCTGATGCTGGGTGTCGGTGCCGGTACACTGCTGCTGGGCGTCAGTGCCGCCTGGCTGACTGCCATGTGCGAGTTTCCCGGTCGACGCTTCTTCAGCTGGGCACTGCTGCTGCCGATGGCGATGCCCGCCTACATCATTGCTTACACCTATACCGGAATGCTGGACTACGCGGGACCGGTGCAAAGCCTGCTTCGCGATACCTTCGGCTGGGGCTATGGCGACTACTGGTTTCCTGAAATCCGCTCGCTGGGCGGCGCCGTCTGCATGCTGTCGCTGGTGCTCTACCCCTACACCTACCTGCTTGTCCGCGTCGCCTTCCAGGAACAATCCACGGCGGTACTGGAGGCCAGCCGAAGCCTGGGAAAAACCCTGCCGGCAACGTTTTTCCGGGTCGCCCTGCCGCTCGCACGACCGGCAATTGCAGCGGGTGTCAGCCTGGCGCTCATGGAGACCCTGGCCGACTACGGGACCGTTTCCTACTTCGGCGTCAGCGCCTTCACCACCGGCATATTCCGCACCTGGTATGGCCTCGGCGAACTGCAGACCGCCGCACAGCTCGCCGCATTCCTGATGCTGTTCGTGTTCATGCTCTTTATTCTGGAGCGCCAGTCGCGCCGACGCCTGCGTTTCTACCGCACCGGGACGCGCCAGCCACCGCGTCGGATCGCCCTGTGCGGCTGGCGCGCAGTCACAGCCGTCGGTCTGGCGTCGGCAATTCTCGTTTCCGGTTTCCTGCTGCCCGCCTCCCAGCTGGCCATCTGGGTCCTACAGGATCCCGCGCGCGCGGCTCAGCCAGCCTTCCTCGCGCTCGCGGGCAACAGCTTCCTGCTCGCCGCGATTGCCGCCGCCTGTTGCCTGCTGCTCGCCCTGTTCCTCGGCTACGGCAAGCGCCTTTTCCCCGGCTTTGCCCAGACCACGGCGAACGGCGTGGTCAGCATGGGTTACGCCGTGCCGGGTACGGTGATCGCGGTGGGCGTGCTGATACCCTTTGCCTGGTTCGACAATGTCGTTGACAGCTGGCTTCGTGAGACGTTGGGGGTATCTTCCGGTTTGCTTCTCAGCGGCACCCTCGGCGCGCTGGTGTTCGCCTACGTGGTGCGCTTTCTTTCGGTTTCCCTGCAGACGGTGGAATCCGGCCTCGCGCGCATACGTCCCAGCATCGACGAATCGGCGCGGTCACTGGGTTATCCGCCTCTGTCCCTGCTGCGTCGCATTCATATTCCCATGCTGCGCGGCAGTCTCCTGACCGCCCTGCTGCTGGTCTTTGTCGACGTGCTCAAGGAGCTGCCAACAACCCTGATACTGCGGCCCTTCAATTTCAACACGCTCGCGGTGCGCGCTCACGAACTGGCGTCGGACGAACGACTGGCAGATGCCGCACTACCGGCGCTGGCAATCGTGCTGATCGGTCTGCTGCCTGTTATCCTTCTCACCCGGAATATGGCCAGTGACAACGCCGCTTCATGACCCAGCAGCTCGATGTAAACCGCGTCAGCGTACGCTTCGGTGATTTTACCGCCGTCGATAGCGCCAGCATCACCCTGAACAAAGGCGAGATCGGCTGCCTGCTCGGGCCCTCGGGCTGCGGCAAGACCACGCTGCTGCGTGCCATCGCCGGCTTCCAGACGATCAACGAAGGCCAGATCAGCGTCCGCGGACGCGTCCTGAGCACGCCGGACATGCAGGTCAGTCCGGAACAGCGCCGGGTCGGTATGGTTTTCCAGGACTTTGCGCTGTTCCCGCATCTGAATGTCAGTGCGAATGTCGGTTTCGGTCTGCGCCACCTGCAGCGACGGGAGCGCGAGTCCCGGGTCAGGCGCCTGCTGAAAATGGTGTCCCTGGACGATTACGCCGGGGCCTGGCCGCATGAACTCTCCGGCGGACAGCAGCAGCGCGTGGCACTGGCCCGGGCGCTTGCACCGGGGCCGGAAATTCTGTTGCTGGACGAGCCCTTCTCCAGCCTCGACAGTGAGTTGCGCACCCAGCTGGCGTCGGAGGTCCGCGACCTGCTCAAGGCCGACGGCGTAACGGCCATACTGGTCACGCACGACCAGCACGAGGCCTTCGCCATGGCGGACCAGGTCAGCCTGCTGCACGACGGCCATATCGACCAGACAGACGTGCCTTACAACCTCTACCACAGGCCGGCAAACGCCTTTGTCGCCCAGTTCATTGGCGGCGGCAGTCTGATCGATGTCACGGTGAACGCTGACGGCGAACTGAACGATCGCCTCGGCGTGCTTGACATGAAATCCCGCTCATTCGCGCCCGGGCAACAGCTGCGACTGCTGATCCGCCCGGATGACATCGAATATGACGAGAGCAGCGCTATCCAGCTGCGTGTGGTAGAACGCGCCTTCCGCGGCGCCAACTTCCTGTATGAGCTGCTGCTGCCCGACGGGCAGCACGTGCCCTGCCTGGCCCCGAGCCACATCGCGGCCGACAAGGGCAGCCTGCTGCCCGTGCGTTTCAACCTGCAGCACGTGGTAATTTTCAACGGTGAGCATCAGGTATTTACCTGAACGGGTATACTGGCGCTATGCGGAAAATTGATCGCACATTCACCACTGCCCCGATGATGGACTGGTCCGACCGGCACTGTCGCTACTTCTGGCGACAGCTGACGCGCCGGGCGCCGCTGTACACCGAGATGGTCACGACCGGCGCATTGATCCACGGCGACCGCGAACGCTTCCTGTGCTTCCGCGCCGAGGAGCACCCGGTGGCACTGCAGCTCGGTGGCAGCGACCCCGCCGATCTTGCGCGCTGCGCGCGCTGGGCCCAGGACTTCGGGTACGACGAGGTCAACCTGAACTGCGGATGCCCGTCCGACCGCGTGCAGTCCGGCGCGTTCGGCGCCTGCCTGATGGCACAGCCGGAGCGCGTCGCCGCAGGCGTTGCGGCGATGCGCGACGCCTGCGATCTGCCGGTCACGGTGAAGCATCGCATCGGCATTGATGACATGCAGCACTACGAGGACATGCTGGCTTTTATCGAGCCGGTTGCCAGAGCCGGCTGCGGAACATTCATCGTGCACGCCCGCAAAGCCTGGCTGCAGGGTCTGTCGCCGAAGGAAAATCGCGACATTCCGCCGCTCAATTATGACTGGGTGTACCGGCTTAAGCGCGACTTCCCCGCACTGGAAATCATCATCAACGGCGGTATTCGTGATTTCGAGGCCTGCAGCACTCACCTCGCCCACGTCGACGGCGTCATGCTTGGCCGTGAGGCCTACCAGAACCCCTGGCTGCTGTCCCGGGTGGACTCGTATTTCTACGGCGACAGCGATCCGGTAACGACGCCGCACGCGGTGGTCGACCGCATGCTGCCCTACATCGACAGTGAACTTGCCTCAGGCACCGCGCTCAAACACATCACGCGACATATGATGGGACTTTTTTCCGGTCGTCCCGGCGCCCGACGCTTCCGCCGCCATCTCAGCGAAAACGCACACAGACCCGGCGCGGAAGGCCGGGTACTTCAGGATGCGGTGCAGGCGATGCATGGCGTAGCGGCCTGAGTGCCGCACTTCCTGCCCCTGCGGTACCCATGGGAGACAGAGCATGACATCCAAACTCGACCAGCTGCGGACCATGACGGAAGTGGTTGCCGATACCGGGGACATAGAGGCGATCCGCCGCTTCAAACCGATTGACGCAACCACCAACCCTTCCCTGCTGCTGAAGGCATCTGCCCTGCCCCACTACGCGGAACTGATGCAGCGCGCGCGGGAGTGGGCAGCCGGGCAAGGCGGCGACGAGGCACAGCAGCTGGCCAACTGCTGTGACCGGTTCGCGGTGGACGTGGGCCGGGAGATTCTGGCACTCATACCGGGACGGGTTTCAACGGAGGTAGATGCGCGCCTGTCCTTTGACAGCAACGCCACCCTGGAGCGCGCGCGGCGACTGATCGGACTGTACGAAGCCTCGGGCATTTCCCGCGACCGTGTACTGATTAAGATCGCCTCCACCTGGGAAGGCATACGCGCCGCCGCCGAACTCGAGCGCGAGGGCATCAACTGCAACCTGACGCTGCTTTTCGGTTTCGACCAGGCGGTCGCCTGTGCCGATGCCGGTGCCTATCTGATATCGCCCTTTGTCGGCCGCATACTGGACTGGCACAAGGCCCACTCTGACCTGACCCTGGCGAGCGCCGAGGACGACCCCGGCGTGCAATCGGTGCGCCGGATCTATGCGTACTACAAGCATTACGGCTACAACACCGTGGTCATGGGCGCCAGTTTCCGCAATACCGGCGAGATTGAGGCGCTGGCCGGCTGTGACAGGCTTTCCATCAGCCCGGCGCTGCTTGAGGACATGGCACAGGATGAGGGCCACCTGCCCCGGCGGCTGAGCCCGGAAACCGCAGGCACCGAAGAGCCACGCATTGTGCCGACAGCGTCGAGCTTTCGCCTCGGGCTCAACGCTGACGCCATGGCCACGGAGAAACTCGCCGAGGGTATCCGCAACTTCATTGCCGATCAGCTCAAATTGGAAAAGGTCATCAGCCAGACATGATAAAAGCACTGTCTACACTGTTTGAAATCAACACGCCAGACAACGACGATGCCAGCCCTGAGCATCGCCGTCATCTTGCCGCCGCAGCGCTGCTGATCGAGACCGCCCGGGCCGACTTCACACAGGACGGCGTTGAAGAGGCGTCGATGATGGCAATGCTGCAAAGCAGCCTGGGGCTGTCAGACAATGAAGTCGGGGAATTGCTGCGCCTGGCGAATGAGGAGGTGGATGCGGCGACGTCTCTCTACCAGTTCACTCGCATCGTTAACGATCACTTCACGCCCACCCAGAAAACCCAGCTGGTCGGCGACATGTGGCGGGTCGCTTACGCCGATGGCAATGTCGACAAGTACGAGGAGCACCTGATCCGCCGCGTCGCCGACCTGGTGTATGTCGCTCATGAAGATTACATCAGGGCCAAGCTTTCCGCGGCCAACGCCGCCGACTGATCAGGAGGCCTCGAGCACGGCCATGAGGTCCCGAAAACGCTCGGCATTTTCGTCGCTGACACCCATCAAGGCACGATGGGCCTCTATTACGCGCTCTTTTACCGCGTCCTCGCTGCCCGGAACCAGGGGAATATCCTCAACTTCGACGGAGCTGTCGTTACAGGCGTTTTCGTGCAGTTCGAACAGTCGCTGGAAGCCCATGCTGTGAAGCAGCCGATTGATACCATCGTCGCAACTGTAGATCGCCGGTCGGAATCCGTGCTGGGAATAGACACGCTGGGCAAGGCGCGCAAGCTGCCCGAGGGTGGTGCTGTCGAGCCCCTCGACGTCACACAGGTCTATCCACACGCTGGCGAAGGCGGGGTCGTCGAGCATCTGTGTAATATACTCGTCGATGGAGGTGCACAGCGTCATGCGCACATCCCCGGTGAGACGCAGAACATAGGCACCCCCCTGCGTGGCTGCCATCACCCGGCCCTGCGTCACCTCACAGTCTCTTGCTCAGGAACAGCGCCGCAATATCGTCCGGCGCGGTTTCCACGGAATCCAGACCCAGGCGCGTGACCAGGGTAGCCGGTGACTCATCCTCGCGGCGAAAAACGTCCAGAAAGAATTGCTCCTTCTCTATCAGATTCTTGGGTGGCAGAATTTCCAGAATGCCATCTGAAAACAGCGCCAGCATAAAGGTGTCGGGCAGATCGATTGACTGCTGGCTGAAGTCGGACTCCGGCATCATGCCGACCGCCGTCCCGCCGCCGCTAAGATACTCCGCGCCACGCCCCGACACCAGGACGGGCAGCGGCAGGTGTCCGGCGATGCTGTAGGTCAACCGGTTTGCCACCATGTCGAGCACCGCGACGATCATCGTAGCGAATTTGTCAGCCCCGAGGTCGAGAAGTTCCTTGTTCGCCAACTCCAGCATTTTTACCGGTGACAGCACCGTGGCATCGCTGCGACGCAGAAAGTCGGAACGCTTGCGCGCAAACAGGTTTTTCAGCAGGACCGTCGCGAAGGCGGATGAGCTGCCATGGCCGGAGACATCGGCCATGAAGAACACCACGTAGTCTGTGCCCACCGTAAAGTAATCCGTGAAATCACCGCTCAGGTAGAGCGAGGGAATCACGGTATGACTGAAGACATAATCCCCCAGAACCAGAGGCGTCGCCGGCAGCATTCGCATCTGCACCTGCCGACCGGCCTGCTGGTCCTGCTCCAGCACCCGGACCGTGCTGTTGAGCTCGCGATTGGCGCGCTCCAGCCTGCGACGCGACTGCCTGAGTTCCCGGCTCATCTGGCGCTGCCGTACGCAGCGATCCATCGACTGAAACAGAGCCTCGGGATTCTCCACGGGGCGATGGAAAAAGTCACTGGCGCCCAGCCTGAGAGCGGCCATCATGTTTTCCGCCGAGGCTTCGTCGCTGAACATGATCACGGGGACCACGACGTTCATCTCAGTGAGTGTGCGTGAGGTATCCCCCCAGCTCACGTCCTCCAGGTCAAGATCGCTGAGAATCACGTCAAGTTCGCTGGCTGCACTGAGCGTGGAAGATGCATTGGCGACGTTGTTCGCAGACTCGACCGTAAAACCGGCATTCTCTACCAGCTGCATCAGTCGACCTGCGCGGTCCGGATCGTTGTCGATGACCAGCACCTTGCCGCTGTGTGTCATCCTGGGGCTCTTTGCTGGAAAACGTATGCGGACACTACGCCGCCATTTTCGCGCAGACAAGTCGAAGGGACGGGTTTGGGCAACAATTCACACTTTTCCGCCACACGACCCCGGGTCCTCAGAACTCTTCTGCCCAGTCATCCTCGTAATCCGAAAAATCGTCCTGGACGTCGCCGCCGCTGATGAATGAGCGACGCTGCTGCAGATAGGCATCACGCACGAAAATGTAGCGATCTCCCGAGATCAGCTGGTCCGCCTCGAGCAACTGGGCGCGCAGGCTCACCAGCTCCAGAAAAAACATGCTGTTGCGTAGCGCCACCTGATCGACCTGTGCGGTGGGTGAGGCCAGCGTGTCGAAGACCGTGCCCGTGCCGCTGCGCAGCGTACGCGGACCCAGGAGTGGAACCATGATGTAGGGCCCCTCGGGCACGCCCCAGACGGCCAGGGTCTGGCCGAAATCTGTGCGCTCGCGCTTGATACCCATATCCGAGGCAACGTCAAACAGGCCGAACATGCCAAGCGTGGAATTTACCGCCACACGACTGGCACTGGTGCCCGCCTCCCCCAGACGCCACTGCAGCAGCGAGTTCAGAGTGTTGGTCACGTCCAGCAGATTGGCAAAGAAATTCGAGACACCGGATTTCGCGGGGCGCGGCACCACACGGTCGTAACTCCGGGCTACCGGCTTCAGGACACCCCGGTCAATGACATCATTCATGACGAAAAGGGGCCGATTAATCGCCTCCAGGGGATCATCATTGCGGGCGTCGACGCTGGCGCTGGCACACGCCAGCAACAACGTTGCCATAACAGCTCTCAACAGCATTTTTTCTGTTTCTATCCTCTTCTTTAGCCGCGAAAGAGTAACACGAGACGCCGGCAGGTGCGCATTCCGGCTTGTGACCAGGTAGACGTCTGGGGCGATGATTAATTCCATCCCCTGAGGGCTTCCTCGACAACCTGCCACTGCCGCCGCAGACGCTTCTCCGACACCGGTTGTGATGTCCCCAGGTGCTGTGCAAACAGCGAGACGCGGAATTCCTGCAGCATCAGCCAGTAGCGGGCCGCTTCCACGCTGCACAGAAGCAGGCCTGAATGCCGCTCACGCGCGTCTTCCAGCGGCTCGCGCAGCCCCTCGAGCAGCGCCTGGCACTGTGCATCCTTCTGCGGCTGGGCGGGCATCCGCTCGACGCGGACCTCAACCGCTTTCAGATAGCGGGGGAACTGTGCAAGAGACGCCGGCGCCGTCTCCACGAGAAACCCGGGGCGCAGCAGGTCCGCGAGCTGCTGCTCCACATCGCTCGCCGCTTCCGTCCAGACGCGCGCCTCCCGGGTCAGGCGCGGTCTCAGGGCCGCCAGCGGTCTCAGAGTGTTGATAATGATCTGCTCGACGTCCTGGGCGACACTCACGAGAAGCCGGTTTCCTTCACTCAAGGCGTCGCGGAACCCGCTTTCACTGCGGCAGTCTCCCCCCCAGAGCCCACTGGCATTCAGCACGATGGCAGACAACATCTCATCCACAAGGACATCGCGCTCCAGACCTGCCGCTGCCAGCATCAGCTGATTCTCGTTCCCGCGCAGGAGCTGTTTGCGCAGCTGCTTTACCGGCCGTGACAGGCCGAGCTGCAGCAGGCGCGCCAGCCCCAGCCGGTGTGACAGCCAGGCTTCATCCGCGTAATCGAACAGCTCGATGGATACACTATCGCCGCGGTCGACCAGCGCGGGATAGGCAACGATTTCCATGCCTGACTGTGTGAAATGCCACTGCGCCGGAAGATCGCCAAACTCCCACCGTAGCAGCCCGCTTCTGCGCGGCCCCGCATCGCCGGTGGCACTGACCTCAAGGGCCGTCTGATCCCGAAAACGATCGACAAGCGCCGCGAGATCCCGCCCCTCACCAAGTACCGCACCCTGCTCGTCGACTACCTTGATATTGGCGGAGTAGAAAGGCTCGAGAGCGTCTGCCGACCAGTCCGCCGCCGATACCCTGGCGCCACCGCGACGGCTGAGCGCCTGTGCCAGCGCCTCACGCAGCGGGACATCGGCCGGCGTGAGCACCGGAAGAACGGCATCGACCACGTCTGGCGCAGGCACGAAATGCTTTCGCGTTGCCTTGGGCAATGCCCGCAGCAGTGCAATGCACTTTTCTCTCAGCAGCCCGGGAACCAGCCAGTCGAAACGATGGCGCGGCACGCGGTTCATCAAGGCAACGGGCACCGTTACCGAGACACCGTCGCGCTCGCCACCGGGATCGAACTCGTAACTCAGCGGATAGGACACACCCTCCCAGTCGATATGATCGGGAAACAGCTCCCCTACCGCGGCACCGGGATCATTTGCCAGCAGCAGATCGCGGGGGGCCTTCAGCTGAGAGTCGACATCGGGGATTCGCTTCACCCAGCGCGCCAGCGCTGCCGCAGTGAAGATGTCCGGCGGAACCCGCTCATCGTAGAAACGGTAGAGGGCCTCTTCATCCACCAGAATATCGCGCCGTCGTGTGCGCGCCTCGAGGTCGGCGATCTCCTCCATCAACGCCAGGTTGTGACGCAGGAACTCCGGCGGCGAACGCCAGCGCCCCGATACCAGTCCTTCGCGCAGCATCAGCTCCCGCGAGACAGCGGGATCAATCGGGCCATAATGCACGGGCTTGCCGTCGCTGATGGTGAGCCCGAAGAGAGTGACCCGCTCCGTCGCGACAGCACGGCCCTGGGCTTTCTGCCAGCGCGGTTCGTAATGATGCCGCTTGAGCAGACGCGGGTTGATATGCAGCAGCCAGGACGGCTCGATAGCGGCGGCCGTGCGCGCATATACCTTGCTGGTCTCGACGATTTCCGCCGCCACCAGCCAGGGGGCGGGTTTGACGTGCAGCACCGAGCCCGGGAATACCTGCACTTTGCGATTCCGGGCAGCGAGATACTCGCGACCCTCGTCGCGCTGGGCGATGTTCGCCAACAGACCCGCGAGCAGGGCCTTGTGTACGCCGGCATAGTCAACGGCGCCATTTGCGGCACGGCTGGTGCGGGTCACGGCGTCCACGCCGTCAGTGCCGGGCTTGTCAGCGGCGTCGCCGGCATCGGTCGACACGGACGCCAGCGGGGGCACCGCAATCCCCTGTTGACGACAGGCAATGCTGAGCTGGCGGTGAATGTCCCGCCATTCGCGCATGCGCATGAATGACAGAAACTCACGCTGGCAGAGCTTGCGCAGCTGGTTCTGGCTGAGGCGCTGACGCTGCTCCTCGTAGTAGCGCCACAGATTCAGCCAGGCGAGAAAATCCGAGCGTGGATGCCGGAAGCGCGCGTGCGCCTGATCGGCCTGCTGCTGCTTGTCTGCAGGTCGCTCCCGCGGATCCTGCACCGCCAGTGCGCTGGCAATCACCAGCACCTCGGCGACGACGCCATCGCTCTGCGCAGCAAGAATCATGCGCCCCAGAAGCGGGTCCACCGGCAGTCGGGCGAGCTGCTTGCCAAGCGCGGTCAGTCGATGGCCCCGGTCCACCGCGCCCAGTTCGTTGAGCAGCCGATATCCCTCGCGCACCATCCGCGGATCGGGCGGCTCGATGAACGGGAAGTCCTGAACCTCACCCAGGCGCAGGTAGAGCATCTGCAGAATGACGGCAGCCAGGTTGGTGCGCAGGATTTCCGGATCGGTATAGGCCGGCCGCTGCAGATAGTCCTGCTCGCTGTACAGACGCAGGCACACGCCCGCGGCCACCCGGCCACAGCGACCCTGGCGCTGATCCGCGCTGGCGCGGGACACAGGCTCCACGGGCAGACGCTGGATGCGTGAGCGCGCGCTGTAGCGACTGATACGCGCGTCCCCGGGGTCGATGACGTAGCGGATACCCGGGACCGTGAGTGAGGTCTCGGCGACGTTTGTCGCCAGAACCACGCGCAGGCCGGCCTGTTTGCCGGGATTGAACACCCGCGCCTGCTCGGCCTGGCTCAGCCTCGCGTAAAGGGGCAGTGTCTCCAGGCCCGGTTCGCCGCGCAGCGCCCGGGCCAGCTCGCGGATTTCCCGCTCTCCTGGAAGAAAAACGAGAATGTCACCACGCGTGCCATAATAGCCATCGCGTATCAGACGCAGCTGTTCGAGGATATCTTCCTGCTGGTCGCGCTCATTGAGCTGGTCGGCGGGCCGCTCGATATAGTGCGTCTCTACAGGGTAGGAGCGCCCGGGCACCTGAATGATCGGCGCGCCCTCGAAATGCTCGGCGAAGCGCTCGACGTCAATGGTTGCCGAGGTAATGATCAGCTTGAGGTCGGGTCGGCGGGGCAGCAGCTGGCGCAGATAGCCGAGAATGAAATCGATATTCAGGCTGCGCTCATGGGCTTCATCGATAATCAGCGTGTCGTACTGGGAGAGCTGGCGGTCGCGCTGCAGCTCCGCCAGCAATATGCCGTCCGTCATCAGCTTGACCGCCGTCGAGTCGCCGATGGTGTCCTGGAAACGCACCTGGTAGCCGACCAGCGCACCCGGAGGCGTACCCAGCTCCTCGCCGATCCGCTGTGCCACATTGCGCGCGGCGAGTCGGCGCGGCTGGGTGTGACCGATGCGCCTGACGCGGCCGCGCCCGAGCTCGAGGCAGATTTTCGGCAGCTGCGTCGTCTTGCCCGAACCGGTCTCCCCTGCCACCACAACCACCTGGTTTGCGGCGATCGCGCGGGCAATCTCTCCCCGCAGCTGCGCAACCGGCAGCTCCTCGGGATACGTGACCGGCGGAACGTCGCGTGGGGCTTTTTCAGCTTCTTGCATGGGGTGTCAAGCGCCTGTCCGGGTGGCCCGCGCCGCCCGGGCTGAGGGTCTAGCGCGTCGCGGTATTGTCGCGAGGAATAAACTGGTCGGGATTGAGGTACATCAGCTGCAGCATGACAGCCGGCTGGCCGTCACTGGCATCCGCACCAAGCACCATCACGTTGGTCCTGCCATCTTCAATCGTGGGCGCTGTAACCCCGAAAATCATGACATTCCTGTCATGCTCCGCATGGAAGACCTTGACCTTTTTCTTCTCCTTGAGAACCTCGACAAGATTGGCAATCAGGGTCGTCAGGCTGGCGCGAAAACTGCCATAATTCAGTCGGCCCTGGAACTCCGAGTTATCGAGACGAACATCAAAACGCACCTGCGACTTGTCTTCCATCTCGATTCGGGTCAACGCGACGCGCGCCCCCTCATTGAGCTGCCGATACAGGTTTTTGGCGTCGGTGCGGCTGGCTTCCAGGAAGGCCCTGCTCAGCAGATTCACCGACAGCGTCAGAAACTTGTCCTGTGGGATGGATCGGGTATAGGTCGCTTCCATCGCTGCCTCTCTCCGGGTTCGAGGCGGCAGTCTAAACGCTGGCTGATGCGAAAACCAGCGGCCTTGCTCCCTGTTAACAGAGGAATTGTGTGATCAATCGGGACAACAGACTCTGGGCACCCTGTGAAGAGGCCGACATCGAGTGGACCGCCGCGGGCGCTCCTCGCTCGCGCATGTATGGCGACATATACTACTCGACCGAGGATGGACTGGCGGAGAGCCGCTACGTTTTTCTCGAGGGTAACCGGATAGCCGAGCGCCTGGATCTGCAGCGAAGTGCGGTGTTCCGGGTCGGTGAACTGGGCTTCGGCAGCGGACTGAACTTTCTGCTGACATGGCTGCTGTTTCGCGAGCGCGCCGCAGGCACCGGGATGCGGCTGCATTACTGGAGCTGCGAACGCCATCCACTGGGTTGCAGTGATCTGCGCAAGGCATTGGCAGCCTGGCCGGAACTTGCGGACCTGGCAACGCAGCTGATGGCACTTTACCCCCTGCCTGTTCCGGGACAGCACCGCTGCCTTTTCGATGGCGGCCGGGTCACGCTCGATCTGTGCTGGGAAGATGCCGGGGACGCGCTGGCCGATCTCGCCGGGAGCGGCCTCGGGGCTATGGACGCGTGGTACCTCGACGGCTTCGCGCCCTCGGGCAATGCCCGCATGTGGGACGCCGAGCTGTGGCAGTCGCTGAGTTGCGCGAGCCGCCCGGGCGCCACGGTATCCACCTTTACCGCCGCCGGTGACGTTCGCCGCGGCCTTGAAGCCGCCGGCTTCGCCATGCACAAGCGGCGCGGATTCGGCCGCAAGCGCGAAAGTCTGCAGGGTACGCTGGTCTCAGCAGTGACACCGATAGCAGATACTGTGACCCCCTGGGACAGGTACGGTCCGCGAGTGCCCGACACATCGTCGGTCATCGTGATCGGCGGCGGGCTCGCGGGCTGCATGACCGCCGCAGCCTTTGCCCGGCGCGATATTCCGGTCACCCTGATGGAGCGCGACACACTCGCCTGTCGCGGCTCCGGCAATCCCCAGGGCGTTATCTACACACGCCTGTCTCATCGCCATTCCGCACTCACAGATCTTTCTGTTCTCAGCTATCTTTACGCCCTGCGTCTGTACGCCGGCATGTTCGATGAGGGGTCGCTGCGTCAGGGGCACGATGGTGACCTGTGCGGCTGCTTCCAGATGGAGACCGAACGGGGACAATTCACCCGCATCCAGGCGGCGTTGCGTGAAGTGCCCGGGCTGGCCGGGATCATCAGTGCTGAAAGCGCGGCCGAACGCTGCGGCTTCTCCCCAGCCCGCGGCGGACTCTGGCTGCCCGCCTCGGGATGGCTTGATCCCCGCGCGGTCTGCGCTGCGGCAATTCAGCACGAACGCATCTCGCTGGTTGACGCCTGTGGCGGTATCTCCCTCGAACGCAGGGACGGACACTGGGTCGCCTCATCGGCGCACGGCAACAGCCACCGCGCTGCCATTGTCGTCATCGCCGCAGGTGTCCAGAGCAATGCCTTCCCGCAGCTGGACTGGCTTCCCCTGCGCTCAGTGCGCGGGCAGACAAGCACCCTGCCCGCCTCATGTCTACCGGAAACACCCCGGGCTGCCTTCTGCCACTCAGGCTACCTCGCTCCGGCCCGCAGTGGCGAACACTGCCTGGGCGCGACCTTTGATCCCGGCGACCCCGACGTGAGCCTGCGCCGGGATGATCATCGCTACAACCTCAACCGGCTTGCCGAGGCCGTACCAGACTGGGAGCAGGCACTGGGTGCTGTCGATATTGCCGCACTGGAGGGTCGCGCGGAGCTGCGCTGCGCGTCGCCGGATTATCTGCCCATGGTCGGAGCCGTACCGGACCCGAAGGACTGGGTTCAGCGTTACGCGGCCCTCGCGGAGAATGCGCGCCGCGTGATTCCGCAAACCGGGAACTATCACCCCGGGCTCTTCGTGAATACCGCGCACGGATCCCGTGGCCTCACCACAACGCCCCTGGCGGCCGAACTGATCGCCAGTCAGGCCTGCCGGGAGCCAGCCCCGGTCAACCGCCAGCTGTCGCGCGCCCTGGCGCCGGGACGGTTTATCATTCGCGATATTATCAGGCAGGGTCGGCAGTCATGAGACGCATTCTTGCAATCCTGGTTTTTCTCGCCATGCCGGTTCTGGCCGTCGATGAAATCGGTTTCTGCGTTCTGGAACAGCGCGAGCACCCCCGGGAGAACTTTGTCCAGGGGCTGGAAATTGTCGATGGCGTTCTGCTGGTCGGCACCGGCAATTATGGTAAGTCCCGACTGCGGCGCTATGACTTTGACAGCATGGTCCTGATCGATGAGCAGGCGCTTCACCCGCGCCTGTTCGGCGAGGGCGTGACCCAGCTCGACGACCGTATCTACCAGCTCACCTGGCGCTCCCGGCTCGGCCTGGTGTATCGCGCGGGTGATCTCCGGCTTCTCGGACGCTTCAGCCTGGCAGGAGAGGGCTGGGGCCTCACGAACAACGGCGAGCAGCTGATTTACAGCGACGGAACGGCTACCCTGCGGTTTCTCGATGCGCAAACCCTCGACGTCAAGAAAAGCGTGACCGTAACGCGACATGGCAGACCGCAAACCCGTCTCAATGAACTGGAGTGGATAAACGGTCGTATCTGGGCCAATGTCTGGCAGACCGACGACGTCGTCATCATCGACCCGGACTCTGGCACAGTGGAGAGCCGCCTAGACCTTGCGGGGCTGCTGCCGGCCAGCGCCCGACGACCTGACACGGATGTTCTCAACGGCATCGCCTACGACAAGGACAACGACGCGCTCTGGGTAACCGGCAAGCACTGGCCCTTTCTCTACCGCATCGGGACGGTAGCATCGGGCAGCGCCCGGGGCTGCGATGACGCCCGGAAGGGCGCAACTGTGCGCGAGTCGCGTTAGAATGCACTTTTCACTGCTGACAGGACTGCCATGACTATCGCCCACACGCCCCCCCCCGCCGTTCACGCCAGCTTCCGGCAACTGCAGGATGTGGCGATTGATGCCCTGAACCTGCGCGTGCAGCACTTCGAGCACCGCGAAACCGGTGCGCAGCACTATCACCTTGCCAGCGACCATAACGAGAACGTCTTTCTTGTCGCACTGCGCACGGTGCCGGAAGATTCCACCGGGGTCGCGCACATTCTCGAGCACACCGCGCTTTGCGGCAGCCAGCGCTACCCCGTCCGCGATCCATTTTTCATGATGCTGCGGCGTTCCCTGAACACCTTCATGAACGCCTTTACCAGCGCCGACTGGACGGCCTATCCCTTTGCCAGCCAGAATCGCAAGGACTTCGATAACCTTCTGGATGTCTACCTCGACGCTGTGTTCTTTTCCACACTGGACCCGCTGGATTTTGCCCAGGAGGGTCACCGCGTTGAGTTTGCCGAGCCGGGCAATGCCGAGAGCGAGCTGGTGTTCAAGGGCGTGGTGTACAACGAGATGAAAGGCGCGATGAGTTCGGTCAGCGCCACCCTCTGGCAAACTCTGTGCGAACATCTTTTTCCCACCAGCACCTACCACTACAACTCCGGCGGCGACCCGGCGCGCATACCCGACCTCAGCTATGAGCAGCTGAAAGCCTTCTACCGCAGTCACTATCATCCCTCGAACGCCATCTTCATGACCTTCGGCGATATCCCTGCCATTGAGCACCAGGCGGTATTCGAGGACCGGGCGCTGCAGCATTTTACTCGCAGCGACGCACGCATAGCGGTAAGCCCGGAGCAGCGACTGAGCGCACCGCAGCGCATTCACAGCAGCTACGCCTTCGATGAGGACAGTTCCTGCGCCGGGAAAACCCACATTGTAGTGGGCTGGATGCTTGGCGAAAGCACCGACCTGGAGCAGCTGCTGGAAGCCCAGCTGTTGACCTCCGTGCTCCTCGAAAACAGTGCCTCACCGCTGCAGCACGCCCTGGAAACCACCACACTCGGCGCTGCTCCCTCACCGCTTTGCGGCCTGGAAGACTCCATGCGGGAAATGGTCTTCTCCTGTGGTATCGAGGGTAGCGAAGCCGACAGGGCCGAGGCACTGGAGACGCTGGTTCTCGACGTGATTGGCCGGGTGGCCCGTGACGGTGTTTCCGAAGCGCATCTGCAGGCCGTGCTGCACCAGCTGGAGCTGCATCAGCGTGAAGTGGGTGGGGACGGCTTCCCCTATGGGCTCAGCCTGATTCTGCAGGCACTCGGCTGCGCTACCCACCATGCCGACCCGATTCCGGTGCTCGACCTTGAGCCCGTGATTCTGTCGCTGCGCGAGAAGATCAGCGATCCAGGCTATATCCGCGGACTCGCCCAGCGCCTTCTTCTCGACAATCCCCACCGGATAACCCTGGTGATGTCGCCCGATCCGGCCCTCTCGGCGCAGCGGGCTGCCAGCGAGCGCCAGCGCCTGGCCGCCATCAAGGCCGGGCTCGATGAAGATGGCAGGCAGGCCATTGTGGAGCGTGCGGCCGCACTGCAGGCACGTCAGCAGGACAGCGTAGATGCCAGCCTGTTGCCGAAGGTCACACTCGCCGACGTACCCGCTGAGCTGCCGCGGATCACCTACCGCGAACACAGCCATGACGAATTCGACATTACCACTTACGAACAGGGAACCAACGGCCTGGTCTATCAGCAGCTGGTGGCGCCGTTGCCGGCACTGGATGACGCAGAACTGCAGCTTCTCGGCCACTACACCGGTATGGCGACAGAGCTCGGGATCGGCGGCGACAGCTACCTGGACACCCAGCACCGTCAGTCGGCCTGTGTCGGCAGTATCCGCCTGTCAGCGACCCTGCGCGGCAGCGTTGACAATGAGCAGGACATAGCGGCAAACCTGGTCCTGTCGAGCAAGGCGCTTCGGCGCCAGACCGGCGATCAGCTGTCGCTCATGCGTGATACGCGCGAGACGTTGGCCTTTGACGAGCTGCCTCGCCTGCGTGAACTGGTCTCGCAGCAGCGTGCAAGACGCGAACAGTCCATCACCGGCAATGGTCACAGTCTGGCGATGGCTGCCGCCTGCGCTGGCATGAGCCCACTGGCGCGACAGCAGCACCGCGCCTCGGGCCTCGAAGGCATCCGTGAACTGCGCGCACTGGATGAGCGCCTGCGCAATGACAGCGAGCTTGAGGTCTTCGCCGGGCAACTGTCTGCGCTGCACGCGAAGCTGAACAGAAACCGACCGGAGCTGCTGAGTATCGGTGAACCGGGCTCGTCCGACGACATGGTTGCGGAGGCTCGCAAGTTGCTCAGCGGTATCGGACAGGAAGGTCCGGAAACGACGCTGGCGATGTCTGCCCTGCGCGATCGGCGTGGCGAGTGCTGGATCACCAATACCCAGGTCAACTTCTGCGCGAAAGCCTACCCGACCGTGCCCGTTGGACATCCCGATGCCGCGGCGCTGACCGTCCTCGGCGCCTTCCTTCGCAACGGTTTCCTGCATCGCGCCATACGTGAGCAGGGCGGGGCCTACGGCGGTGGCGCCAGCCAGGATTCCATTGTTGCGGCCTTCCGATTCTTTTCCTACCGGGATCCGCGCCTGGCGGAGACCCTCACGGACTTCGACGAGTCGGTGGTCTGGCTGCGCAAGGAGCAGCATGACGCCTCAGCGGTCGAGGAGGCGATTCTCGGTGTGATTTCCGGCCTGGACAAACCGGCCTCGCCAGCAGGCGAGGCCAAGCAGGACTTTCACAACCGGCGTTTTGGTCGGGATCACGCGCAGCGGATGCTGTTCCGCCAGCGTGTTCTCGCTGTCACGCTGGAGGATCTGCGTCGGGTGGCGGAGTCCTACCTGGCACCGGAGCGCGCAAGCATTGCCGTGATCACCGGCGCTGCGCAACGCGATGCCAGTGCCGCGCTGCGCCAGGAGCTGGACCTGACGCTCTGCGAGCTGTAACGCCGCTGCAGCCGGAAACTGCGCGGCGCGCTG
Organism: Chromatocurvus halotolerans; assembly: GCF_004340525.1. Classification (GTDB taxonomy): domain Bacteria; phylum Pseudomonadota; class Gammaproteobacteria; order Pseudomonadales; family Halieaceae; genus Chromatocurvus; species Chromatocurvus halotolerans. Next base: position 198,555 of record NZ_SLWX01000001.1, read on the forward strand.
ACTGTGCCGATTGCGGAGTTTCGGGACACATTCGTCTGACGCCGCTTACCGGCCCAGATGCGGGCGCTGAATCAGTGGTTGCGCGCGATCGACAGCGAACCAGTCGCTTAGGACCGCAGCCTCTCCAGCGGGCATTACCAGAAGCAGTCGCCCAGCCGTGCTGCCGTTGAGCGAAAATACCCGCGCAAAGTCGGCAGCGGAGAACAGCCGGTTACCCCAGGATGGATCGGCGACCTGAATATTGCCGTGCCTGTCGACACCCCGAATCAGCGTGAAATGCGGCTCTCCCTCGGGCTCGATATACGCAATGGCGGGAACGCTCAGGCGCGAAAGCGCCTCGGGACGAATGCTCACCCCCTGTGCGCGCAACCCGTACTGGCGCGCCAAGGCCGCGAGCAGCGCCAGAGAAACGCCCCGCTCCTGGAGTCGCTGTCGCCGCGCACGCTCGGCCGGCGCACTATCACCCGCAGGGCGGGTAGCCGTGAGCACATCGGCATCCGGAAGTCCCAATCTCGCAAGCAGATCCGACTCACTGGCAGGTTGATCGAAATAATGCGTCAGCAGTGTCGCCAGCGCGGCCAGACCACAGCTGAAATCCCTCTCCTGTCGCACCACACCCGCATCGCGCAACGCCTTCCAGTCGCGGAACCCGTCGATTGTATTGGCTGTGGCGCTGTGCCCCTCCAGAAAGTTAAGAGCTATCAGCCCGCCGGCCAGCAAGCTCACCGCCCGCAGCGATGGCCGCCGGGGCATTGCCAGTCGGACAGCGCAGCAGGACGTGCTCAGCGGCACCATTTCAGTCAGCCTGCGTACTGGCGCTGACGTCACCGGGCGCGCTCTCCATCTCCTCCAGGGCCCGCTGCCGCGCGAACCACCCTGTCAGCACAACGCCGATAACGAAGAGACTGGCAATCACGCTCACCATGGCGCCGGCAGAATTGCTCTGAGCGGCGTAAACCAGAACCAGCACGGCAAACAAGGCCAGCGTGTACAGGCCCATCCACCGGTACCAGTAGCGGTCCCTTCGCCTGTTGAAGGTGGTCTCCCACTCCCTCTTCTGCAGCTCAGGATGTTTCATGCGCGCTTCTCTCGTTTGCAGAGCCTCGTTTCCAGAGCCTCATTTTCTGAGCCTCGTGTTAAGAGCTTCGTTTGCGACGGCATATCAGGTGTCTTGCTGTGGCCCTTCCATCTCGCAGGGTCTGGCAAACGAAGCGCCCGTCACCTCAAGCGTAGAAGTTCCACCGCCATGAGGCAACGGGCATTATCGTTCAACTACGGCGTTTTCAGCGGATCTGATAGCAGCCGGTACAGCTGCCCGTCCCCCCATAGGTGGGGACATAGATCCCCCAGTAAAGACCCATCAGACCGATATCCACGCCGGCTATCGCCAGCGGAATCGCCAGCAACGGCATACGACCTCGGGTGTCTTCCATGGCCTGCGTATCGAGCCGCTCAAGAACCGGTATATCGCCGCCAAAGGCATTGCCGAGATCAACCGGCTCTTCCGCATTGCCGCTGGCAAACGCGGGCGCGGACACGAGGGCTGCAAGGACTGCAACCTGCGAGGCTTTTGCAAGTTTTTTCATGATGACGCTCCTTGTCATTGTTGAAGAATGTAGACGCGACAGCTGTCGCGCTGACTCACGTCCTGCGGTTATCGAACAGCACAGGGCGTCGATCCCACTCACGGAAACCGGTATAGCCACTCCAGGTCAAATCCTGCGCCGCCATCTGACCCGGATGTGGATATGTGGGTGTTGAGGAAAAACGTGGAGTGACGGCCAGCCGCGTAACCCAGGCCCAGGCGTAACGCCGTGGCGATGCGGGGCTCGACGACGCCGACAGGATCCTCGCCGACCTCGCGGTACTGCATGGAGAAGCCGCCCACCAGCGTGACATTGGCGTTGACCGCGAAGTTTACCTGCGGCGCGAGCACCAGACTGTGCGCTGCAGGCGCTGCAAACGCCACGCTCTCGGGGAAACGCTGATAGCGGTAGCGGCCGGATACAGACAGGACAACGGGATCCAACGACCGATAGCCGGTCACGCCAAGCTCGAAGCCGTCAAACCACTGCGAATCGAGACCGGGCAGGGCCGGACGGGACACCAGATCGGCTCGCGCATCCAGCAACACGGCCGGTGCACCACGCTCCGGCAGGGCGAGCCAGCTTATACCAACATCGGCCGCATAGCCCTCCGCGCGCTGTGCTGCAGCGCCCGGGTCGCGCCAGCGAGTCTGTCGGTGTGTCAGTCGGGCATTCAGCTCCATGCGAGGCGCCACCCCGTAGCGGGCACCGATAGCGGTAAAACCCTGTCCGGCATGACTGTGCGCGACTGAAAGCCGCGCCGCACCCGAGGATGACTCACGCTGGGCAAGCACCGGCTGTCGGCGCTGCTGCCACTGGGTCTGTACCGAGACGGTGAAGGTCGAAGGCGGCATCAACAAGGCATCGATAGACAATGGCAGCTGCGCCTGCGCCGCGACCGGACACATCGCGATCCACAACGGCAGCGAACGGTCCCGACGCAGCGAATGCTTCACGAAAGCTTTCGACTGTCTGCAATGCCGTTCAGACCCAGGCTCGACGCGCATGTGCTGGCTCCTTTACCGTGACATCTCCAGCATCGGCAAAAACACCGGCAAACGGTAGCTCAGAAACGCTCTCTGATACGGCAAATGCGTGCGCTATACTGCGCCAGACACCATTTCCCGGGCAACGGCGGATACCCACATGCGACTCCTGACACGACTCTTCGCTCTCGCTTTTCTCGGCGGTTGCAGCAATCTGCAGCAGCAGGCGCAGGACTCACTCCTCAGCACGCTCCCGGACAAGCGGGGTGTGACCTACGACAATGTACGCACCTACCCGGGTGGCGTGGTTTGTGGCGACTACACGGCGAGCAGCGTGATGGGCTACACCCAGCGCACGCGGCCCTTCATCTACCATGACGGTCGCGTGTTCAACCAGCCCGGCAAAGACGAGGTTGCCATCTACTGCACGAAAGCGCCGGTAAAAGCACTGCATGAGCGCCTTGGCATAGGTCCGATGACGGCTGAAAACGCAACGCTGCAGCAGATCTACCGGGACATGAGCGCGCTGCACGACGCCCTGGAAGCCCATATCAACGCGCGCGGCGATCTGCCCGCTGATGCCGCTGGCCTGAACGCACTGACTCCGCCCGAGGGAGACTATCTCGACAACATACCGCTTGATCCCTGGGGTCGCCCTTATCACTACGAACGCAGCCTCGGCGGTCGCGTACGCGCCACCTATGAGCTATACACGCTGGGCGCGGACAATCAGCCGGGAGGCAGCGGTCCGGATGCCGATATCCGGCGCGAGCATCTCGGCTTCCTGAAGCGAGTTGCCAGCATGCAGAAACCCGACTGACGGGCCACTAGTGGGCCGGTAGGAAGGGAAAGACCCGCGGCAGCAGAAAAAGCACCGTCAGACTGTAGGCAACCGACAGCGGGAATCCATAGCGAAAGTAGTGCGCCAGCGTATACCCGCCAAGGTTCTGGACCATCAGGTTGGTCGTGTAGCCATACGGCGTGAGAAAACTCGCGCTGGCACCGAATGCGACCGCCATGGCGAAAGGCATCGGGTCCACTCCGTAGCTTTGCGCCAGCCCGTAGGCGATGGGAAAAACCAGCGCAGCGGCGGCATTGTTGGTCATCAACTCGGTCATGAGCAGGGTACCCAGGTACACCCCGACCAGCGCAACATAGGGCCCCTGCCCATCCAGGCCGCGGTGTAACAGCTCTGCCAGCTCATTGACCAGCCCGGTATTGGACAGCGCCTGGGACAGGGTCAATGCAGAGGCGATGATCAGCCAAAGACTGAACGGGAAGCGCCGCGCCAGTTCACCGCTGCGCACAATCCCCAGGCCCAGCATGGCCACCAGCAGAATCGCCACGCCCTTGATCAGAGGCACTATGTCAAGCGCTCCGAGTGCCACCACCAGGAGCAGGCCGACGCTGAGAACGATGTCGTGGGCGGTGCTCGTGCGACTGCGGATGCCGCTCTGGTCAACGACCAGGAAATTCTTGTCCACGTTGCGCCGCGTCGCGAAATCCGCGCCGACAGCCAGCATCAGGCTGTCGCCAGCCTGCAGCGTTATGCCGCCGAGTTTGCCAGACAAGCGCTTGCCGCCCCGACGCATGCCGACAACCGCAGCATCGAACAGAGAGCGGAATCCACTTTCCTTGATGGTCCGGCCCTCGACCGTAGCGCCGGGCAGAAGAATCACCTCGGTAAGGTTGCCGCGCAGCAGCCCCTCCTGTGTCGCAAACAGTCTGAGACCGGAAAATCGCTCCAGCAGACTGACCTGGCTGATGTCTCCGGAAAAAATCAGCTTGTCGCCGGCTTCAATCACCTCCTGGGGCGCCACCGGTGAGACAAGGTGCTCGTCGCGCACAATCTCCACGAGGAACAGTGCCTCCAGATCCCTCAACCCGTTGTCGGCGATGCTGCGCCCGACCAGCGGTGAACCTTCACTGACCTCGGCTTCTACCAGGTATTCATTGACGTTAACTTCCTCGGTCGGGTTTTCCGGCAGCCAGCGCGAGAAGACAATCATCACGAGCAGCCCGACCAGCGTGGCGGCGCCACCAACAGGCAGGAACGCGAAGAAGGAGAGCCCCGCACCTGTGGCGTCCTCGTAGAAACTGCTGACAATAAGATTGGTCGACGTGCCGATCAGGGTCATTGTGCCGCCGAGAATAGCCGCGAACGATAGCGGCATGAGCAGTTTGGAGGGCAAATGGTAACGACTGGTGCGCACGCTGTTCGCCAGCGTCGCAACCACTGCCGTATTGTTGACAAAGGCCGAGAAGACGGCGGTCACAATGCCTAGCCTGAGCAGGCTGCGGCGATACCAGGCATTGACCAGACCGGCGGAAAGCCGCTCAAGCCAGCTTAGCTTCTCGAGTCCCACTGATACCAGCAGCAGGAGGATGAGAGTGACCAGCCCCGTATTGGACGCCTTGCCAAGCAGTTCCTGGGTGCTGACGAGGCCGGCGAGGTAACACACGCTCATCGCCAGCGTGAACAGCCAGGCCGGAGACACGCTGCTGAAAATGAGCCCGGAGAAAAGGCAGAGGAAGACTCCTGCAATCAGCAACTGCTCCAGCATAGTCCGGGCTACCCGATGAAAGAGCGCAAAGCATACGCGGTGCCCGCCCCGGGACTCAAGCCAGCGCCGGAATTGCCACCGCAAGCCCGGAGAGCGCGCTCGCAACAAGCACGCCTGCAACACGAACTCCGACCGCCCTGCCGCCGATCACGGCGGCCATAACCGCTTTGGTCAGTGTGTTCGCCGCGGCGGCCGTCACGATACCGAGAACCGCAACGGGCAGCGCGACATCCTTCAGGGACATGCGTGACAGCGACAGGGTGATGGCATCGACATCGGTAATGCCGGAGGCAGCGGCCAGGGCGAGCAGACCGGCATCGCCAAACAGATGTCGCAGCGCTTCACCCAGCAACATGACCAGCGCCAGCAGCGCGCCGAACGCCAGCGCAGGACCGAGTTCGAACGGATTTTTCAGGGGTGATGCCATCGCCACGGCCTCGCGACGGGTTTCCCGCCAGAACCAGAGCGCTGGAAGATAGACCACCACAGCCATCACCAGAGCGGGAAGCAGAAGCGGTTGCAGCAGCGCCGGATTCAGCACCGACGCCACCACCAGCATGCGCGGGAACATGGTGCCACAGGCGAGGAGAATCGCCGTTGCCAGCAGCTTTGCGGTATCAGGCTCCCGCCGGCCCGCGCGCGCAAACTGCAGCGTTACCGCAGTGGATGATGCGAGCCCGCCAAACATGCCGGTAAAGAGCGTACCGTGCCGGGGGCCGCCAATCTGCACCGCAAAGTAGCCGGCCGAGGAAATCGAGGCGATAAGCACCACCATCCACCAGATAGCGTGGGGATTCAGCGCCTGCCACGGACCGTAACCTCGGTCGGGCAGTAACGGAAGCACCACTACGGAAATCAGCAGCAGTTTGAGAACGGCGCGCAGTTCAACCCGCTGCAGGCGGCCCAGCCAACCATGCAGGAGGGTCTTGTAGCTGAGGAGCAGCGCGGCCACCACGGCGGCCGCAGCGGCAAGCCCGGGATCGCCGGCCGCCGACAGCCCGCCGAGCGCAAAAACCAGCAATGCCGCCGCCACACTGGTCACGCCGTGATCGCTGTCCTCATGGCTTTCCAGAAAATGCGCCGCCAGCAACATGACCGCCAGCGCGAGAAACGCCAGTCCGAACACGGTACCGCCGAAGCGCGCGGCGAGGAGTCCGCAAACGCCGCCCAGCAGGCCAATGACACCGAATGTCCGCAGGCCGGCCATTCGGCCGCCTTCCCGGATATCGCGGTGAGTCCAGCCGCGTTCAGCACCGAGCAACAGGCCGATTACCAGGGCAATGGCCAGTCCCATGCTCTCTGTCTGAAAAAATTCCATGGCCATCATCATCGCCTCCAGGGGCAGCGCTGTCCACGGGCTTACCGGCACGTGCGTACAGACCGCCAACCCGCTTTGCGCTAGACTGCTGCGACAACGCGACGAGCCAACTCCGGTCGTTGAACACAACCCGCACAGCAGATACCAGGAGAGACAGCAGATGATCGGATACGTCACCGTTGGCGTTACAGACATGGACAAGGCCAAGGCATTCTACAGCGGTGTGCTCGCCGACCTTGGTGCAAAGGTCCTGATGGAAATGGACCGCATCGCCTTCATCGGCAAGAGCATGAGCGAGCCAATGCTCTCGGTCTGCATTCCCTACAACGGAGAGGCGCCGAACCCCGGCAATGGCAATATGCTGGCAATCACTGCCGGATCCAAGGAAAACGTCGATGCGCTCCATCGCAAGGCGCTGGAACTGGGAGCGAGCGATGATGGCGCGCCGGGCCAACGTATTCCCGACGTATTCTACGGTGCCTACGTGCGTGATCCGGATGGCAACAAGATCGCGTTCTTCCACTTCGGTTGAGCGCCTGCCACCGGCGGCAGCGTGAGTCTGCCTGCGGCCGGTGGCTGACAATATTGACGGTTCTGCGACCCTTGCGTACCGTGTCAACGGATAACAACGGAGAGCCTTCGTGAGCAAACGCATCCCGAGATCGCCCGATAACGACTACAGCCCCGACATCATTGCGGAACGTCAGGCCTTTATCGAGGAAAACACGCCAGCCAGACTCCATCACACCCGTCAGTTTTCTTTTGAAGCCGATGCCATGGCCGGCAACATCGAGAACATGTTCGGTGTCGTACAGGTTCCCATCGGTCTTGCCGGACCGCTGCTGATCGACGGCGAACACGCCAAAGGCGAGTTCTACGTGCCGATGGCGACCGTCGAAGGCACGATGCTGGCCAGCTACAACCGCGGTATGAAGGTGATCCGGGAAAGTGGCGGCGTCATGACAACAGTGGCCGGCGAAGCCATGCAGCGAGCGCCCTGCTTTGTCTTTCGCAATGCCCGGGATGCGAGGGACTTCGAGCACTGGCTGGTGGACAACTTCCAGAAAATAAAGGCCGTTGCAGAGACCACGACATCGGTCGGCAAGCTGATCGAGATCGAGCACTACAACGCCCACAATTTCATTTACACGCGCTTTGACTACACCACCGGCGATGCTGCGGGCCAGAACATGACCAGTCGCGCCACGTTCGTCGCCTGCGAATGGATTCGGGAAAACTACCCTGCACTGAAGAACTACCTGCTTTCCGGTAACTTTGATACGGAGAAACGCACCTCTGCGGTCAACTCGCTGAAGGGCCGTGGTCGCCGCGTGACCGCGGAAATCACCGTCCCCCGGGACGTGCTCGAACGCAATCTGCGCATCACGCCGGAGGCCATGCATTATGGCCAGGGCATTACCACCCTGGCGTCATTTCTCAGCCATTCCTCGAACAATGCAGCACACCCTGCGAACGGACTGGCCGCGCTGTACCTGGCTACCGGGCAGGACATCGCCAATATCGGCGAGTCCAATCAGTGCACGGTCTACAACCGGGTCACCCGCGAAGGCGACTACTTTTTTTCTGTCACGCTGCCGGCACTGATACTGGCAACCTACGGCGGTGGCACCAATCTGCCGACCCAGCGTGAATGCCTGGAAATCATGGATTGTCATGGCAAAGGCAAGGCCTACAAGCTGGCAGAGATTGCCGCGGGCCTGGTCGTAGCCGGAGAGCTGTCTCTTGGCGCCGCGACGCGGGTCGACAAGAAAACGCGCCAGAACGAGTGGGTGGATGCCCATGAGCGTCTGGGGCGCAATCGCTGAAGCGGCGGTATAGGACGCGTGTTCTGGCTGGCTTTTTCGATCCTCGCTCTGCTGGCGGCGGCGCTTGTGGTTTACGCTGCCAAGCCCAAAAAAAAGTCGGTTTATCCGGCCCGGCCGAAAAAGCCTGTCAGGAAGCCCGGGCCAGCAACCTCGCGCGCGGTCACCCGGCGCACAGCGGTGCCCAGCGGCGAGCCTTTCGAGGCAGTATCGATCGTGCCCGGTCTGGTGCCCTGTCCCGAGGCGCGGGAACTTCGGGACCACCGCTTCCTGATCGGTCAGGAACCCACCCTGCCCCTGGCCGGGTGCAGCTCGAAGCGCTGTACCTGCCGCCTGCGGCAACATCAGGATCGCCGCAATGGTGGCGATCATGCAGACCGCCGCCTCGGTCTTGGACTACCGACAGCCATTCACCGGGCAGAGGATCGCCCCGAAAGACGTCGACATCGTGAGCGACGCCGATAACCCACGGCAACAACCCCATAACCACACGCCAGCGTGTAGCAAAGGAAACAGAAAATGAGTCACACAGCCCGACAGAAAATGCATCGTACTCCCATGATTGCCGCAGTGCGCCGCGCGCTGTCACTGTCCTGTGTCGCAGCGGCAGTCCTGGCAGCGCCGATGACCGGCCTTGCCCAGAATACCGGGAGCCCCTACAAACCGGGCTTCGTTATACCCATGGAATCCGCGTTTGTCCCCGAAGAGCGGGTGCTCACACATCGCGAGCAGGCTAAGCTGGTGCGCGGCTGGCTGGAGAAGCGCTTCGAGACGATCCTCCCGGAGATCATGCGCCGCGAGGGCATCGACATGTGGATCATCATCTCGCGCGAATACAACGACGATCCCGTGTTCCGCTCGCTGGCGCCGTTTGAGACCTACTCCTCGCGTCGCCGAACCATACTGGTCTTCCACGACCGCGGCGAGGAAGAGGGCGTCGAGGCACTCTCCGTGGGTCGCTTTGACTACCAGAACCTGTATACAGTGGTGCCGACGCACAATGAGAAGCAGTTCGAGGGGCTGCGCGAACTGGTGAAGGAACGCAACCCCGAGAGGATCGGCATCAACATGTCGGAGCGCTGGAACCATGCTGACGGGCTGACGGCCACGCAGCGCGACGCCCTTTTCGCGTCGCTGGAGGACTACAGCGACCGCATTGTCAGCGCGGAAATGCTGGCCGTCGGCTGGCTGGAAAAGCGACTTCCCGAGGAGACCGATGCCTACCGCCACATCATGCGCGTGGCACACTCCGTCATCGGCCGTGCCTTTTCCAATGAAGTCATCGTCCCCGGCGTGACGACCGCCGATGACGTGCGCTGGTGGATGCGCCAGCAGGTTGCCGAGTACGGCCTGGAAGGCTGGTTCCACCCCTCGGTCGGCATTCAGCGCAAGGGTGTTGACGGCAAGTTCAGCGGCGATGCGGTCATCCAGCGCGGCGACATGCTGTGGACGGACTTCGGTATACAGTATCTCGGCTTTGCCACGGATACCCAGCATAACGCCTACGTGCTGCGCCCCGGCGAGGTTGAGCCACCAAAAGGCCTGAGAGACGGTCTGCGCGCCTCCATGCGCCTGCAGGACATCACCCTGGCAGAATCCCGCGTGGGACGCAGCGGCAACGACGCCCTCGCTGCGTCACTCGCGACAGCACGCGACGAGAACCTGGATGCCACCATTTACTGGCACTCCATTGGCTACCACGGTCACGCGGCCGGCGTACCCCTGGGCATGACCGACTACCAGGGCGGCGTTCCCGTGCGTGGCGAGCTGCCCTTCCGCGCCAACACCTGGCATTCGGTGGAGCTGAACGTGACCCACCCGGTACCCGAGTGGGACAACCAGCCAGTCCGGTTTTCCATGGAGGAAGACGCGGTGCTGACCGATGACGGCTGGGAATGGGTGCTTGGCCGGCAGGAATCGTTCTACCTGATCCGCTGAGACGCGGGTGTCATTGTGGGGGTGAATCCGGCCCTTAGAAGGAGTACGCGGCATGACGCACCCCGGCACTGATACCCGGTCGCTCAGCGACCTGACCACACCCTGCCTGCTGCTCGACCTGCAGCGTATGCGAAAAAATATCGACAGACTCGCCAGTCATATGGCGAGCCTGAGCGGCACCTTGAGACCGCACGTAAAGACCAACAAATGTATTCAGGTGACCCAGGAAATCATCGCCGCGGGTCAAGTCAACGGCATCACCGTCTCGACCCTGCAGGAAGCGGAATACTTTTTTGCGCACGGCTGCAGCGACATCCTGTACGCGGTAGGCATTGTCCCCGCAAAGCTGCCCGCGGTTGCGGACCTGACCCGACGCGGTTGCCATCTGAAAATTGTGCTGGATAGCGTGGAGATCGCCGAAGCCGTTGTCGCCGATGCCGAGAAGCGCCAGGTCACCCACCGGGTAATGATAGAGCTGGACAGTGACGGGCACCGCTCGGGCGTCCGCTTTGACGACGACCGCCTGCTGGACATCGCGCGAATCATTGCTGACAGCCCCGACTGCGAACTGGTGGGCGTGATGACCCACGCCGGCGAATCCTATCACTGCCGGGACGCGCAGTCCCTGCTGGCGCTGGCCCGCCAGGAGCGCGATACGAGCATTGCTGCCGCGGAACGCATACGCGCGGCGGGTATTGCCTGCCCTGTGGTGTCGATCGGATCCACCCCGACCGCGCTGGCCATCGATCACCTCAACGGCGTGACAGAAGTCCGCGCCGGCGTGTATGTGTTCTTCGACCTGGTCATGGCGGGCATTGGCGTGTGCGATACGTCCGAGATTGCGCTGTCGGTCCTGGTCAGCGTGTCAGGCCACCAGAAAGAAAGAAACCTGACGATCACTGACGGCGGCTGGATGGCCCTGTCCCGCGACCGCGGCACCCGGGGCCAGGCTGTGGATTACGGCTACGGCGCCGTGCTGGACAGTGAGAGCCGACCGGTGGAAGACCTGGTGGTCTCAGGTGCCAGTCAGGAGCATGGCATGATCAGCCGGCGCGCAAGCGTTTCTCCCCTTCCCTACGAGCAGCTGCCGCTGGGTGGCCTGCTGCGCATCCTGCCCAACCACGCCTGCGCCACCGCCGCCCAGTTTGATGAATTCGTCGTTGTCGATGACAACAACCGCGTTATCGACCGCTGGTCGCGCACTCGCGGCTGGTAAGGGTCGAATCTGCGTTCCTGCCGCAGCCGTTGCAAGCGCGGTGCAGGGCGTTCAATGCACCAGCACGACCCGACACTTTGCACTGTGCAGCACCTTGTTCGATACGCTGCCGATGATCAGACCTTTCAGGCTGCCCAGGCCGCGACTGCCGAGAACTATGGCCTCGACCTTGAGATCCTCTGCTGCCGTCACGATCGCCATGGCAGGCGGCGTCCAGAACAGGTGGTGCCGGAACTGGATGCCCGGTTTCTTCACCGACGCCTCGGCCTCCGCCAGAATCCGGCGTGCATCCGCCTCGACCGTTTCCCGGATCTGCCCGCCTGCCCCGCCCTGGGTCCAGAGCCCCACATGTCCCTCGAAGGGCGGCACTTCGGGAACATTGAGGAGGTGGAGAGTCGGTGACTCGCCCGAGATCAGTTCACTGGCAAGATCCAGCGCTGCCCGGGAATGGTCGGAACCGTCTACCGGAACCAGAATCGTGTTGTACATCAGGCCTCTCCTGTCCTTGCCGTGGCAGGTTTGCCCGGCGCGGCCTCCGGAGAGGCCTCCTGTCCCTTTCTGGCACATAGCCTAACCGCGCCGCAGCGCGGCGTCGATACCGGTCGCCGGGGCAGACCGGGGTCAGAGCCGCAGGCCACCGCGTGAAAAGAGACGATGCACGAAAGCGACGGAGCGCTTGTCAGGCATGGGCGCTTTCATTAGACTGCGCAGCCGGTGTCGCCGGCATAGCTCAGTTCGGTAGAGCAACGCATTCGTAATGCGTGGGTCGGGTGTTCGAATCACCCTGTCGGCACCATATCCGGTACCCTCACCGCTCAAACTTCGTCGACAGGACCACGCTGGTCAGCGTGCTCTCAACCCCATCCAGTTCACGAACCCGGTCGAGAACCTCGTCCAGGTCCTCGGTGGAATCCGCCTCCGCCACCACAATCAGGTCGTAGATACCGCTCACCGCGTATGCACGCAGAATGCTGGACATGCGGCGCAGTTCCCGGATCAGGCTGCTCGACTGTCCGGTAGAGACGTTTACCATAATGTGGGCCCGCACGCGACGGCGTGTCGCTTCCTCCCCGAGCACCACCGTATAGCCTCGGATGATCCCGCGCTGTTCGAGGCGCTCAATGCGATCGGTCACCGTGCTGCGGGACACCGCAAGCCGTCGCGATAGCTGGGCGATGGTCACCCGGGCGTTCTGCTGCAGATGCTGCAGCAGCGCATCATCAAGATCCTTGCCTGGCATAATGAGGGTGTTTCCGGCGTTCTGATGGTTTTGTCTACGCAAATTAGCAGCTTTGCGTCTGTTTTTCGACGTTGGCCACCGATAGTCTGGGGCCAGACATCGAATCCGGGAGAGTGGACATGAAAAAAATCATACTGGTAGGCGCGGGAAAAATCGGCGCCGTGATCAGCGAATTCCTCGCCGCGAGCGGGGACTACAGCGTCACCGTCGCGGATGTCAGCGCGGATAACCTGGCGACCCTGCCGCCACACGACGCCATCACCAGCCTTGAGGTCGATGTCTGCGATCACGCCGCGCTGACCGATGCCATGCGGGGCCACTTTGCCGTGATCAACGCGCTGCCCTACCAGCTGACCGCTGCTGTTGCCCGGGCCGCCGCCGATGCCGGCATTCACTACCTTGACCTCACCGAGGACGTGGCCTCGACGCGTATTGTGCGTGAGCTGGCGGAATCCGACGACCGCGCGTTCATCCCCCAGAGCGGTCTCGCCCCGGGTTTCATCACCATGGTCACCTACGACCTGACGCGAACCTTTGACAGCCTGCAGAATGTGCACATGCGTGTCGGCGCACTGCCCCGCTATCCGTCGAATGCCCTGAAATACAACATCACCTGGTCCGTGGAGGGCCTGATCAACGAGTACTGCGAACCCTGCGAGGCCATTGTCGAAGGTGAGCTGGTCAGCGTACCCCCGCTGGAGGAACTGGAAACCTTTTCACTGGATGGCATGGACTACGAAGCCTTCAACACCTCGGGAGGTCTGGGCACCCTGTGCGAGACCCTTGCGGGCAAGGTGCGCAATCTCAACTACCGCAGCGTTCGCTATGTCGGGCATCGTGACATGATGAAGATGCTGCTCAACGATCTGCGCCTGAAGGACAGGCAGGACCTGCTGAAGGAGTTGATGGAACAGGCGCTGCCCATGACCCTGCAGGACGTGGTGCTGATCTTTGTCACGGTGAGCGGCACGCGCAATGGCGTCTTCGAGCAGCAGTCCTATGTCAACAAGGTCTACGGGCGTGAGATCAACGGCCGCCAGCGCAGTGCGATTCAGATCACCACCGCCTCGGGCGTCTGTGCGGTGCTGGACCTGCTGGCGGATGGCACGCTGCCGCAGCGCGGCCTCATACGACAGGAAGATATTCCCTTCGATGCATTTATCCGCAACCGCTTTGGCTGTAACTTTGCACAGGAAACGTTCACGGAGATTGCGGCATGACCTATCACGGCAACACCAGCGAAGACCTTCGCGCTACGCTCGACAGGCTCGGTGTCAGCGCAGAGAGCCTGAATGATGGCGACCTTGTCGTGACGTCGCCGATCGATGGCCATGAGCTCGCGCGGCTGCCCCGCAGCAGCGAGAAGGACGTCGATGCCGCCATTGCCAATGCAGTTACCGCATTCGACCACTGGCGCCAGGTGCCGCCGCCGCGGCGCGGTGAGCTGGTAAGGCTGCTGGGCAACGAACTACGGGCACACAAGGAAGACCTTGGCCGACTGGTCACGCTGGAGTGCGGCAAGATACTGCAGGAGGGTCTGGGCGAAGTGCAGGAAATGATCGATATCTGCGACTTCGCGGTCGGCCTGTCCCGGCAGCTGTACGGTCTGAACATCGCCTCGGAGCGACCCGGCCACCGCATGCAGGAACTGTGGCACCCGCTCGGGCCCGTCGGCGTGATCAGCGCCTTCAACTTTCCGGTGGCCGTGTGGTCGTGGAATACCGCCCTGGCGCTGGTCTGCGGCGATCCCGTTATCTGGAAGCCCTCGGAAAAAAGCCCGCTGACAGCGCTGGCCTGCCAGCAGCTGCTGGAGAATGCCTGCGCCGGGTTCGGCGACGCGCCAGAGCACCTGGTCCAGGTCCTGATCGGTGAGGAAGCGGTCGGGAGTCAGCTGGTGAATGACGGGCGTGTACCCTTGATAAGCGCCACCGGCAGCACGGCAATGGGACGCGAGGTGGCTCCGGCGGTGGCTGCGCGCTTTGGCCGCAGTATTCTGGAGCTGGGGGGCAACAATGCCATTGTTGTCGCACCGTCTGCCGACCTCGATCTGGCCGTGCGTGCCACGGCCTTCGGCGCCGTCGGTACAGCCGGACAGCGCTGCACCAGCACGCGACGGGTGTTCCTGCACCAGAGCATTCATCAACGCGCTGTCGATGCGCTGACAGCGGCCTACGCCCGGGTTCGGGTCGGCGATCCGCGGGATGCCGAAACGCTGGTGGGCCCCCTCATTGACAGCGCGTCACTCGACGCCATGCAGCGCGCCCTGACCGCGGTCAGGGACGCCGGCGGTGACGTCATCGGCGGCGACAGGGTCGAGGTTGCCGATTGCGAGGACGCCTGCTACGTCACCCCGGCACTGGCGCTGATGCCGGCCAGTCTGACCAGCGTGCAGGAGGAGACATTTGCCCCCATACTCTATGTCTACGCCTACGAGACCCTTGAGGAAGCGATAAACCGGCAGAACGATGTGCCCCAGGGTCTCTCGGCCGCCATCTTTACCACGGATATCCGTGAAGCCGAGCTGTTCACCTCGGCGGTGGGCGCCGACTGCGGCATCGTCAACGTCAACATCGGCACCAGCGGTGCGGAGGTCGGCGGAGCATTTGGCGGCGAGAAAGCCACCGGCGGCGGGCGCGAGTCCGGCTCGGACGCCTGGAAGGGCTACATGCGCCGCATGACCTCGACGGTGAACTACTCCCGGGAACTGCCGCTGGCCCAGGGTATCCGCTTCGATATCTGATGCGCATGATCCGCTACCCTTTCGAAAGATGGCGGGCATGACGCCCTCTGAACGCCTGCATCAGGCCTTCATCGCCTGCGTCAGCGAGGGTCGCCTGCCAGCACCATCCCGGCTGGATACCGTCCTTGGCGATGACGCACTGCTGGGGCTGTTTCAGGACCAGACAAGCAGTCGCCTGCTGGATATTGTGTCACGCCGCATGGCGCGCAATCGCGAGAGCTTCTACACGATCGGCAGCGCGGGACACGAGGGCAATGCGGCGGTAGCGGCAGCGCTACGCATCGACGACCCGGCGTTTCTGCACTACCGGAGCTGTGCGTTCGCACTCGCGCGGCATCGCCAGCAGCCCGTCGGCGACGCTGTGCGAGACGCCCTCCTTGCCTTCACCGCCAGCGCTGAGGATCCCGTCTCCGGTGGCCGCCACAAGGTCATCGGATCACGGGCGCACTGGATTCCACCGCAGACCAGCACCATCGCCTCGCACCTGCCAAAAGCCATGGGCACGGCGCACGCCCTGGGGCTGTACCGACGCGTGGCACACCGCGATGTGGGCCTGGCCGCGGACAGCCTGGCGATCTGCAGTTTTGGCGACGCCTCCCTCAATCACTCCACGACCCAGGGCGCACTCAATACGGCCGCCTGGGCGGCGTTCCAGGGCTCGCCCATGCCCCTGCTGCTGGTCTGCGAGGATAATGGCATCGGCATATCGACGCCGACGCCAGTGGGCTGGGTCGAGGCCAGCGTGCGGGCGCGTCCCGGTATCCACTACATCAGCTGTGATGGGCGGGATCTGCTGGATACTTACCGCGCGGCCTGCCTCGCACGCGATCATGTGCGTCTGCATCGCCGCCCCGCCTTCCTGCATTTCCGCACCGTGCGTCTGCTGGGTCACGCCGGCACGGACGCCGAGACCGGCTATCGCAGCGCCGCGCAGATCGCTGAGGACGAGGCGCAGGACCCACTGCTCATGACCGCGAGCACGCTGATTGACCGCGGGCTGATGACGGCGGCCGCTATCGTCGACAGCTACCGGCGCGAGGAGCATCGCATCGAGACGCTGGCAAAGGAGGTTGCCACCCGGCCAAAACTGACGACCAGCGCAGACGTCATGGCGAGTCTGCTGCCGATGCCGCACAATGCCCCGGCGCCGCCACTGCCGGATGAACCGCTTCGCGCCGCACTGTTCGGCCGCGACGCCCGCCAGTTCGACCGACCGCTGAGCCTGTCGCGGCACATCAACCTCGCCCTTGCGGACCTGATGCTGCAATACTCCGATACCCTCGTCTTCGGCGAGGACGTCGCGAAAAAGGGCGGCGTCTACGGTGTCACCCGCGGACTCCTCGACAAGTTCGGCCCGGCGCGGGTTACCAACACACTGCTCGACGAGCAGAGCATTCTGGGGCTCGCCATCGGCCTCGCCCAGTGTGGCTATCTGCCGATCGCGGAAATCCAGTATCTTGCCTACCTTCACAACGCCGAAGACCAGCTGCGCGGTGAAGCGGCCACCCTGTCCTTCTTCTCCAACCGTCAGTTCAGCAACGGCATGGTGGTGCGCATCGCCGGGCTCGCCTACCAGAAGGGTTTCGGTGGCCATTTCCACAACGACAACTCCATCGCGGTCCTGCGCGACATTCCCGGTCTTGTCGTGGCGACACCCAGCTGCGGACGCGACGCCGCGGGGCTGCTGCGCACCTGCGTCGATCTCGCCCATCGCGAGCAGCGGGTTGTCGTCTTTCTCGAACCGATCGCCCTGTACATGACCACCGATCTGTTCAGCCCCGGAGACAATCTCTGGGCCGCGCCCTACCCGTCGCCCGCCGCACAGGAGCACATTGCACCGGGCAGCGTACACGCCACCGACGGTGGCAGCGCGCTCGCCATTGTGAGCTACGCCAACGGCTACTACCTGTCGACGCAGGCGGCACAGACACTCCGGGAGGAGGACGGCATTGATGCCACGCTGGTAGATCTGCGATGGCTGCAGCCGCTACCGGAGGCGTCGTTGCTCGAGGCGCTGCGCGACTGCGAGTGCGTTCTCATCGTCGACGAGTGCCGGCGATCCGGATCGGTCAGCGAAGCGCTCATGACCCTGCTGCAGGAATCGCTGCCCGGGGTGCGCGCGGCGAGAATTACGGCGCTGGACAGCTTTATTCCTCTGGGCGATGCCGCCTACACAGTGCTCCCCGATCGCGAGGGAATCGTCAGCGCGGCACGCCAGCTGCTGAGCGGCAGCCCCTGAATGGTATGATGGCCGCTTCCCCCGTCGCGTGGGACAGCTGCTGACAACACCAACAAAAAAGGAACGCATGATGGACGTCACTCCCGCAGATCTGCGGCTTGCACGGGATCGCCTGCGCGATCATGCCGTGGTCACACCGCTGATAGAGAACAATGAGCTGAATGCCAGGGTCGGCGGGCGCGTCTTTCTCAAGGCCGAAAACCTGCAGCGCACCGGATCCTTCAAATTCCGCGGTGCCTATAATCGACTGTCCCAGATCACGGCGGACCGGCGCGGCGCCGGCGTTGTCGCCTGGTCCTCCGGCAACCACGCCCAGGGTGTGGCGGCGGCTGCACAGATCCTCGGCATTCCCGCCACCATCGTCATGCCGATGGATGCACCCGCCATCAAGGCCGACAATACCCGGCGCTACGGCGCAACCGTGGTCGAATATGATCGCTACCGGGAAAGTCGCGAAGACATTGCACGCGGGATAGCGGCGAAGAGCGGCGCCGCACTGGTGCCCTCCTACGATGACCCCGACATCATTGCCGGGCAGGGCACTGCGGGGCTCGAGATTCTCGACCAGGCGACGGAGCGCGGCGTTCAGCTGGCACAGCTTCTGGTGTGCTGCAGCGGCGGCGGACTGGTAAGCGGCATCGCCACGGCTTTCTCGGAGGCGTCCCCGGACACCGCCATCTATGCCGTGGAGCCGGAGGCCTTCGATGACACCGCCCGATCTCTCGCCAGCGGGCGGCGGGAGGAAAATGCGGCGCAGGCCAGATCCATCTGCGACGCACTGCAGACGCCGACACCGGGCGAACTGACCTTCAGCATCAACAGACGACTGCTGGCCGGTGGTCTGTCAGTGTCGGATGCCGAGGTGCGCGAGGCCATGCGTTTTGCCTTCCATCACCTGAAACTGGTGGTGGAACCCGGCGGAGCCGTTGCCCTCGCGGCGCTGCTGCACGGCAGGGTCGACGCGACAGACCGGGTCACCGGTATCGTGATTTCCGGTGGCAACGTGGATCCGTCGCTGTTTGCCCAGATCCTCACAGAGCGATGACCGCTCAGGCCGTGGATGCCTCGCCAGCACGCGTGGCCGCAAGATCCCGACCCAGGTAGAGGTAAACGGCCGGCAACACATACAGCGTGAACAGCGTGCCGATGGTCATCCCGGATGCAATCACCATGCCCATAGAGAAACGGGCCGCGGCTCCGGGCCCGTCGGCCATCAGCAGCGGCAGCATCGCCAGCACCAGCGCCGCGGTTGTCATCAGCACCGGACGCAGACGCACGGAGGCCGCCTCCTCAATCGCCTCACGCTTCGCCATGCCCTCTTCCTGCAGACGGTTGGCGAACTCCACAATGAGAATGCCGTGCTTGGAGATCACGCCGATCAGCGTCACCAGGCCCACCTGCGTGTAGATGTTGAGCGTGGCGCCATTCACCTGGAACAGCGCCAGCACGTTGAGACACAGCAGTGCACCGGCGATGGACATGGGCACCGTGACCAGCATGATGAGCGGATCGCGGAAGGACTCGAACTGGGCCGACAGCACCAGGTAGATGATGACCAGGGCGAAGAAAAGCGTGACAACCAGGGCGCTGCCCTCGGTCTTGAACTGCCGGCTTTGACCAGAGTAATCCAGACTGTATTCCCGGGTAAGAACATCGCCGGCGATGCCTTCCAGAGTCGCCAGGGCATCACCCAGCGGTACCCCCGGCCGGGGCACGCCCTCCAGCGTGACAGAATTCAGCTGCTGGAAGCTCTTCAGGGATCGCGGCACCACATCGCCCTCCAGGGTCACCAGCGTGCTGAGGGGAATCAGGTCACCGCTGCCGGTCCGGGTATAGTAGTCGTAGAGATCCTCCGGATTCAGGCGCTGGTCCCGACGTATCTGCGGAATGACCTTGTAGGAGCGGTCCTGCAGGGAAAAGCGCCCGATAAACGCGCCGGATAACAGGGAGCTGACATCATCGCTCAGGGTCTGCATGTCGACACCGAGAAGCGCCGCCTTCTCGCGATCAATGCGGACACGCTGCCGCGGCTGGTCCAGCTGCAGGTTCTGGTCGATAAAAATGAACTTGCCGCTGTCGCGGGCGCGCTTGAGTACCTCCGAGGCACTGTCATACAGCACCGAATAATCCAGCGTGCTCTTAATGACAAACTCCACCGGCAGTACCCCGGGCGACGGCAGCGGCGGCGGATTGACCGCGGTTACCTGGAGTCCGGCAATGCTGCTGGCCGCGGGCTGTATCGATTCATTCAGGACTTGGGTCGCGCTGCGCTCGCGCTGCGCCCAGGGTGTGAAAATGAAGCCACCGAACGCCCCGTTACTGGATCCAGGGCCATCGGTACTCTGTCCGTTGAACAGGAAGTTCAGCGCGATCTCAGGCGTATCGCGGCTGATCTCGCCCAGCGCTGCCGTGTACTTCTCCATGTAGTCGAGGGTTACATAGGGGTCGGCGTCCGCGAGATAGAAAATCAGCCCCAGGTCCTCCTCCGGCGCCAGCTCGGCGGGCGATCTGACAAACAGAAAGTAGCAGGACGCCAGGATGATGGCGCCGAATACCATGATGCCGGCGCGATCATCGAGCACACGGTCAAGGTCGCGCTGGTACACGCGCCGCAGCGCCTCGAAACGCGCATCGAGCCAGCGCTCAAGCCGGTTATCGTTCTCACCCGCATCCGCCGGCAGCAGCTTCGCGCACATCATCGGTGACAGCGTCAGCGCCACCACGCCGGAGATCAGTACTGCCCCGGCCAGCGTGAACGCAAACTCCGTGAACAGTGTGCCCGTGAGTCCCCCGATAAACCCGATCGGCAGATAGACGGCAATCAGCGTGGTCGTCATCGCGACAACCGGCCACGCCAGCTCGCGCGCACCCTTCAGTGCCGCATCCAGCGGCGTCATCCCGTGCTCCACGTGCCGATGTATGTTCTCCAGCACGATAATTGCGTCGTCAACCACAATGCCGATGGCAAGCACAATGGCGAGCAGCGTCAAAAGGTTGATGCTGAAGCCCATGAGCAGCATGAGGAACAAGCCGCCAATCAGTGACAGCGGCACGGCGATGGCAGGTATCAGCACCGATCGCAGCGAACCGAGAAACAGGAAGATGACCACGATGACAATAATCATCGCCTCGATAATGGTGGCCTGAACATCACTGATGGCATTCTCGATGTAGACCGTCGCATCGTAATTGATGGAGGCCTGCATACCCTCCGGCAGACGCGGCTTGATGTCGTTTTCAAACACCTCACGCACGCCGGCGATGACCTCCAGCGCGTTGGCGTCCGTGGCCACGTTGATCGGCACGAACACCGCCTCCTGGTCGATCACCATGCTGGACGTATCGTAGCCTTCAGTACCAAGCTCGACCTCGGCGACGTCGCCAAGTCGTACGATAGCGCCATCCTTTTCACGCAACACCAGCTTGTGGAAAGCATCAACGGTGCTCAGATCGGTCTCGGCCTTGAAATTGATCCGCACCATCGAACCCTTGGTCGACCCCACCGCGGAAAGTACATTGTTTTCCAGCAGTGCCGCCCGGACATCGCTGGCGGTGACCCCCAGCGCGGTCATCTGCTCCTGATCGAGCCAGATGCGCATGGCAAAGATGGCAGTAGTATCGGCGCTGGCCCGCTGCACGCCAGGCAGCGTCGACAGCTTGGGCTCCACCTCGCGAATGACATAGTCTGCCACGCGATTGACCGGCAGCACATCGCTGAAGAACGACAGATACATCGTTCCCACCTGCTCTCCGACGGCAAGGTTCAGAACCGGATCTTCGGAATTCTCGGGTAGCTCATTGCGCAGCTTATTGACCTTGGTGACTATCTGGGTGAGCACCTGGTCAGGGTTTGCGCCCGTGCGCACGTGCGCCGTGATCGTGCTGATGCCGGGACTGCTGTTGGAGGTCAGGTAATCGATGTCTTCCGCCGTTGCAATCTCACGCTCGAGCGGTGTTGTGATGAAGCCTTTGACGAGCTCGGCATCCGCGCCCGTGTAAGTCGTCGATACGGTGATGATGGCATTCTCGATAAGCGGATATTCGCGCACATTGAGATCAAACGCGGCACGCAACCCAAGAAGAAGCAGGAACAGGCTGACCACGCTCGCCAAAACCGGCTTGCGAATAAAAATATCGGTAAATGCCATGTCAGCCGTTATCCGGTTCGGGACGTTCACTCGCGTCCGGCTCGATCGAGTTATCGATCTTCACCGGCACGCCGGATCCCAGCTTCAGGAGCCCGCTGGTGGCAACAGTTTCGCCCGCCTGCAGACCCTCGACAACGGCAATCATGTCGCCGCGTCTATCACCCAGCGTGACAAAGCGCTGCGACACAGTTTGCGTATCCTCGGCGTCTTCCACAACAAACACCGAGTTGCCGTAGGGTCGATAGGAAATCGCGGTTCCCGGCACCACAACCTGCTCCGTCGGTTCACCCAGCGGCAGGGTGAGACGGGCAAACATGCCCGACCGGAGGACTCCGTCGACGTTCTCCACGATGGCCTGCAGTGCGAAGTTTCGCGTTTCGGTTGCGACGGTCGGCGCCACCGCATTGATGGTCGCGGTATAAGAAGTATCAACAATAGCGGGCACCAGCAGATCGATTTGCATGCCCGGCTCAACGCGGCCGCTATAGCGGTCCGGGAGCGTCAGGTCCACATACAGTCGCTCCAGAGACTGCAGCTCGATAACGGTGTCGCCGGCAACAACGTAGTCACCGACGTTGTAACGCCGGATGCCCAGGCGCCCGTCGAAAGGAGCACGCAGGCGCTTCTGCTCGATGCGCGCCTCTTGCGCGCTCACCTGTGCCAGCGCCTGATCGAGTTCAGTCGCGCGCCTGTCAAGTTCAGACCGGGAGATGTTGCGTTCATCGACCAGCGACCTCGCGCGTTCGGACTCAAGCCTGGCAAGTTCGGCGGCAGCCTCCAGCGCTTTCAGCTCGGCCCGATCCGGGGCAGTGCGCAGCTCCATGATCACGTCGCCAGCGGCTACCGAGTCACCGTTATCAAAGAAAATGCGCTCGACGATGCCCGAAACCTCGGTTGCCAGCGCGGCACCGTTAATAGGCGACAGGGTGCCGACCGCGGCTAACGTTGACTGCCAGCTCACGCTTTTCGCTGCCGCCGCGCTGATCGTCACAGTTTGCCGTGGACGATTATCCATGGACTCGTTCATCATTTTGCTGCCATACCACTGCATGGCAAACAGGCCAC
Source organism: Chromatocurvus halotolerans (assembly GCF_004340525.1). Classification (GTDB taxonomy): domain Bacteria; phylum Pseudomonadota; class Gammaproteobacteria; order Pseudomonadales; family Halieaceae; genus Chromatocurvus; species Chromatocurvus halotolerans. The sequence goes on from NZ_SLWX01000001.1 coordinate 221,418, forward strand.
CGAATACCAGCAGCGTTGCCAGCAGGATGACCCACAGACGGGGACCGAACAGGAGCTTTTTCATGAGTTACCGGCGACTCGTGGTATCGCGTGAATGGGGAACAGTGCCAAAAACGCACCGCAGTCACTCTATGATACGCGGACCCGGGGAATGAACCAATGTTGAAAAACCGTGACGACTCTGCGCAAAACGCACAGGCGCGAGACGCAGATTCACCCCGAGCCGCGCGTTGCTCCTCTCACGGGTGGGACGATACCCCTGCGTGCCATTAATGGAGCATTAATTCCAGTGGATGGTCACTGTCTGCCTGCCCCACTGCCGGGCACGCCGCCTGTCGTTGCCCATGAAGATATCGATTTTCTTCGTCCAGCGTTTGTTCATCTTGTCTCGCACGACGTAGTCGCCATCAAGACCTTCGATGCGCACCCGTGTCCCGTTGCTGAGACCGCGCTCTATGAGATCCCGCGAGACCGCAATCGCCTTCATGCCAGGTTCGAGACGGTCGCCCCAGGCGGCCAGTCCGACATTGCCCTGCTTGGTTTCCTCTTCCGCGAGCGTGTAGGCGGTTGCAACGACCTCCATGGACCGGGATCCCTCCCCTCCGGAGCATGCGCCGAGCCCGAGACCAACGCCGAGAACGAGAACCCGCAGAGTGGCAGCAGGGATTTTTTTCATGGTTTGCGCTTCCTTTTCCGGTTTTTCCCCAGAATACCTGCAGGATTCAGGTGATGACAGGGCATGAGGCGAGCCGTGATAATGACCGAAGGCAGGGTGATCTGTAACGCCTGCCATCTGCGGGCATCTCTATATCCGTATCAGGACATGAACCCCACCGATCACAAGGACGCCCTCTCTTGCAACCGACCCTCAAGAAACTGCTTATCGCCAGCGTCATCGCAGCGGCCATCGCGGCATACATCATCCTCGACCTCGGACGTTATCTGAGCCTTGATTATCTGCAGCAGCAGTTAGGAACCATTCACGCCTACTACGCGGATAATACGCTGCTCAGCTGGGCGATTTTCCTGGTGATCTATATCGGCGTTGTCGCCCTCTCCATTCCCGGTGCGGCCATCATGACGCTGGCGGCCGGCGCCATCTTCGGCTTCACCGCAGGTCTAGTGCTGGTGTCATTTGCGTCGGCCATCGGCGCAACCCTGGCGTTTCTGGTAGCGCGCCTCCTCTTTCGCGACACAGTTCAGCGCCGTTTCGGCGCGCAACTGAAAACCGTCAATGATGGCGTGGAGAAGGATGGGGCCTTCTACCTGTTTACGCTGCGCCTCATCCCGGTGTTTCCGTTCTTCCTCATCAACGTGGTGATGGCGCTGACGCCGCTACGCACCTGGACGTTTTACTGGGTCAGCCAGCTCGGCATGCTCGCTGGTACAGCAGTCTACATCAATGCGGGGACACAGGTTGCCCAGCTGGAGAGCACCAGCGATATCCTCTCTGTCGATCTCCTCATCGCCTTTGCCCTGCTCGGCCTGCTGCCCTGGATTGCCCGCGCCATCGTGCAGCCGCTCCAGCGCGCGCGACTTTACCGCGGCTGGAAGAAACCGTCGCACTTTGACCGCAATCTCATCGTGATCGGCGCCGGATCCGGCGGCCTGGTCAGCGCCTATATTGCAGCCACCGTCAAGGCCAGCGTCACGCTGGTGGAGAAGGATCGCATGGGCGGAGACTGCCTGAATACCGGCTGCGTGCCCTCCAAGGCGCTGATCAGGAGCGCCGAGGTGGCATCCCTGGCGCGGCACAGTCCACGCTACGGCCTGCATCAGCTGCAGCCCGAGGTTGACTTTGCGGCGACCATGGAGCGTATTCAGGCTGTCATCGGAAAAATCGAGCCGCATGATTCCATCGAGCGCTACACGGCGCTGGGCGTGGACTGCCGCCAGGGCACCGCCCGCCTGCTCTCCCCCTGGGAGGTAGAAATCAACGGTGCTGACGGCGTGCAGACGCTCACCAGCCGCAACATTGTCATCGCTTCCGGTGCGGGCCCGCTGGTGCCGACGCTTCCCGGGCTTGAGCAGATTGACTACCTGACCACCGAAACCCTGTGGACGCTGCGCGAAAACCCTGGCCGACTGCTCATCCTCGGCGGCGGGCCGATTGGCTGTGAACTGGCCCAGGCCTTTTCCCGCCTTGGCGCTGCCGTCACGCAGATCGAAATGCTGCCACGCATACTGCCGCGAGAGGATAAGGATGCGGCGGACCTTGTCGCAGATGCGCTGCGACGCGACGGGGTCAACCTGATGCTGGGGCATAAGGCCGTGCGCTTCGCGGTTGAGGATGACAGCACGGTTCTGTACGCGGAATACAACGACAGCGCTGTTCGTATTGAATTCGACAGAGTGCTTGTTGCCATTGGCCGCAGGCCCCACACCGAGGGCATGGGCCTGGAAGCCCTGGGTATCGAAACCGAGGCCAACGGCACACTCAAGCTGAACGAATACCTGCAGACGCGCCTGCCGAACATCTATGCGGTCGGTGACGTCGCCGGCCCTTTCCAGTTCACGCATACCGCGGCACACCAGGCCTGGTACGCCGCGGTGAACGCCCTGTTCGGGCGACTGAAAAAGTTCAAGGTCGATTACTCAGTCATTCCATGGGCAACGTTCACCAGTCCGGAAGTCGCACGGGTGGGGCTTAACGAGCAGGACGCCAACGAGCGCGGTGTCGCGCATGAAGTAACGGTTTACGGCATCGACGATCTCGATCGCGCCATTGCCGACGGCAACGCCGAGGGCTTCGTGAAAGTGCTGACGGCGCCCGGTTCCGACAGGATTCTCGGCGTTACCATTGTCGGCAGCCACGCCGGCGACCTGCTTGCCGAGTACGTACTGGCAATGAAGCACGGGCTCGGGCTGAACAAGATTCTTGGCACGATACACATCTACCCGACCATGGCCGAGGCCAACAAGTTCGCCGCCGGCGAGTGGAAGAAAGCTCATGCACCTCAGGGGCTGCTCAGGCTGGTGGAACGCTTCCACCGCTGGCAGCGCTGAGCAGGGCGCCTTTACCGCCGGCCCCACGCATCGGCGCCGCTCCAGGCATCATGCCGGGGCCAGGGCATCCAGCGGGTTATCGGCATGGCAGTCCAGGTGCCGGTCCACTGGCGGCAGGGGGTACTTCAGCCCGGTGGCACAGTTCCATAGCACGACACTGTCGGCGTCGCTGATCAGGCCCTCCTTGAGCGCCCGCGCACAGGCCGCGGCCGTTGCGGCGCCCTCCGGGCACAGTAGCAGGCCCTCTTCCTGCGCAATGCGATCGCGGGTTGCCATGATGACGTCGTCATCCAGCGCCATGCAGAAGCCGCCGGACTCACGGACTGCCCGAATAATGAGAAAGTCGCCGACGGCGACGGGCACGCGAATCCCGGCGGCGACCGTGTGCGCGTCCTGCCATACCGGCGCGTGCTCGTCGCCGGCCTCCCAGGCTTTGACAATCGGCGCGCAGCCGCTGGCCTGCACCGCTACCATGCGTGGCATCGGGCCGTCGATCCAGCCCATGGCCTTCAGTTCGGCGAACGCCTTCCACATGCCGATGAGACCCGTGCCACCCCCCGTGGGATAGAAAATCACGTCCGGCAGTTTCCAGCCCAGTTGCTCGGCGAGTTCGTAACCCATGGTCTTTTTGCCTTCAATGCGGTACGGCTCCTTGAGCGTGGACACATCAAACCAGTGGAAGCGTGCCTTGCCCTCGCCCACCAGGCGACCACAGTCGTTGATCAGTCCATTGACCATCCAGGTCTCCCCGCCCTGCGCCTGTATCTCGCGGATATTGATATCGGGGGTGTCGTCCGGGCACAGAACCGTTGAGCGCAGACCGGCCCGGGACGCATAAGCGGCCATCGCGGCACCGGCATTGCCATTGGTGGGGATTGCCAGGTGCTGCAGCCCGAGTTCCTTCGCCATGGACACGGCCAGGCACAGACCCCGGGCCTTGAAGGACCCCGTTGGCAGCCGCCCCTCGTCCTTGACCAGCACCCTGTCCGGGAGCGCGCCCAATCCCGCGGCGGACCGTCTCAGTGGCAGGAGCGGCGTCATGACCTCGCCAAGCGATATGCGGTTCTCGGCATGACGCACGGGCAAAAACGGGGCATAGCGCCAGAAACCGGGGGCGGTGGACGCGGCAACGCTGTCGCGCGATACCTCTCTTGCCAGCGCATCAAGATCGTAGCGCACCAGCAGCGGGCGTCCGGCGTCGGAAAGGCCATGGATCTCACCGGCAGCGTAGCGCTTTCCGGTGAGTGAGCATTCAAGGTGTGTAACGTAAGACTCCAGCATAAGCGTCATGTCCGTGTTCTTCGGGGGTCGGCAAATGCTGGATCATACAGGAAGCCTGTGGGCGACTGACTAGCGGTCGGTCTCTTCTTCAACCGTGTCGGCGGCGTCCTTCATCTTGTCACCCGCCTCTTCCACTGCGTCATCGAGCTTCTCGCCCGCTTCCTCTGCGGGACCCTGCTGCTCACAGGCAACAAGGGCCAGCGATCCCGCAGCCAGCACCAGGCCCAGCAGCATTGCGCGCAGCGTGGATACACCTTCATTCATGTCATGCATTTTCATGTTTACCGTTCTCCTTCGTTTCGTTGAGTCATTCGACACTTGGGAGTCTATGCAGGCAAGTCCCCCACCGCATTAACCTGTGTTATCGACGGTGCGAAGGACAGGTTTCACTGTAAAGCCAGCAATCAAAGGATGACGCAAGGAGGATCGCATGATCGGTTGGGCATTGACGTTTCTGGTGGTGGCAATCATCGCAGGTGCGCTGGGACTGAAGTAGCGGGTGTAGCGACCAACATCGCCTGGATACTGTTTGTGGTGGGGCTCGCTCTGGCAATTATCTTCGCCATTCGTGGGCGTTGACCCGGGGATATGACATCCGCCATCTATCATGGGCAAGCGGCGAGAAACCTGTCACCCGGCGAGGTTACGCGGTGATCTGCCGCGCCCAGTCTGAACGGATCTCCAGATAAGCGCGGTCGAAACCGCTGAAGGTGATGAGTTCGTCCAGGTCGACGATTCGAACCGTACCATTGTCAGTCTCGACCAGACTCAGCTCCCGCAGGTTCTGGAAAGTACGACTCACGTGAACGGAGGACAGGCTGAGAGCATCGCCAATCACTGTCTGGGTCAGTGGCAGCTCAAGCGCGTCGGTGGACTGCCGGCTTCTCACACTGATTTCCACGAGAAAATGGGCAAGTCTCTGTGCCGCGGAGCGGCGACCAATATTGATGACCCGTTCAACGAGCATTGACTGTTCGCGAGCGAGTATGAGGAAAAAGAGGTCAGCCAGCCGCGGCGCCTCATCGAAAATGTCCGTCAGGTGCCTGCGTGGGAAGGGACAGGCGGTGACAGTGGTAAGTGCACGGAAATCGCACAGGTTGCGGTGAAAACTGACCTCGCGAAGTCCCAGAATCTGTCCCGGCATGAACAGGTCCAGGACCTGCCGCGTGCCGTCAGCGAGAACCCGCTCGGCGCAGGCCCAACCCTCTGTCACGGTAAAAAAGGCATCAGAGCGCTGCCCGGCTTCTGACAACAGCTCTCCGGCGGCGTATTCCCGGGGGTTTTGCTCCAGCCTGGCGAGCAAGGCCGCCTCGTCGCTTCCAAGGCTTGAAAAATCCTCAAACTGGCGCAGTATGCAGCCCCGATATGGCGTATTCACCGCTGTTATTTCCGAAAACACGAGTTTTTGATGGTGCCTCAAGTGCGCTAGTGAAACAACTCATCCAGCAGGAAGGCATCATCGAAGTGGCGCCTGCCGATAAACGCCGTGGCGCGTCGTCCGCGCTCACGCATGGCGCCGGGAGAACGCACGCCGGTAGGCCAGAGAAACCAGCGTTCTCCGCGCTGGGTACCGTCGATGAGCCCGTCTTCACGGAACAGACTGCGGTAGCCGCCGCCGGCGACGGGTGTCTGGTACAGCGCCTCTCTGTCGGCAAAGCGGTATTGCGTCATTCCGGCATCGGGCACGGCGTGGGTCACGCCTTCCAGGTAGTGGGCGCCAGCACTCAGATACAGGTGCACCCGGGTACCGATTGCCGGTTCTTCCAGGGTAAGCGGCACCAGTGGTGGCTCCGGCAGTTGCACTGCCGCGGACCGCAATGCCACATCACCCACCGGAAACAGCAGATGATAGCAGCCGCAGGCATGCACACTGTCGTAGACCAGCGGCACGCCGGCATCATCCACAGTGACACGCCATATGACACCATCGAGACGGCCCGCGAGCATATCCAGCGGCCCGCTGGCGGGGCGCTCGTCAAACCAGGCCAGATAGTTGAGCTGCAGCCGCGGTGAGCCCCGGAAACGGGTGATACTGGTATAGCGGTAGACTACCGCCGCCGCAGTATCGACCCCTGGCCCGGCGTCACCGTCCCGCCAGACTGGCGTGCCGGGGATATCCGCCGCGCTGGCGGTATCGATTTCCCAGACGGGGGCATGCCGACGAAACAGTGCGTCCAGCTGTGCCGCCTCGGGACGTGGAATCCCCAGCACATCACGTGCGATCGGGACCGGATCCCCGGCGTCAGCGGGCATTGCAGGGCCGTAGCGCCGACGCTCCCCCGCAATGGCGGTCGCCCTGGCGGGCCCCGCATAACGCTCTCGCACCTCCTCATGCCATTGCGCCACCCCAGCCCTGACGCCGAGAGACGTCAGGGGATACAGGCCGCCGATACGCTGCACAAGGCTGTAGTCGTCGTCGGGAAGAATGATCTTTTTCAGCCGCTCAATGCGTGCCACGTCAGCGCTATCCTGCGCGACAAGTACCGCGCGACATTCATCGAGCGTGGTTGCGGTTTCCGCACCGATGGTAAGTCCTGACCGACGGGCGGTCTCTGCCGCGAGCAGCAACAGCTCCCGATTGCCGATGCCGTCCAGCTGCGCCAGCTCAGACCGACTGGCCGCCGCATCTGCTGCCGCGAGATGTTCCAGCCACGCGTTGACCGCAGCATCGGTGGCAACGTCTTTACGGAAGCTGGCCAGCGTGCGCGTCGTGCGCAGATAGGGGAACCCGCTGATGCGGTGCGGAAAGGATCGCGCGACACCCGCGGTCTTTACGCGATCTTCCACAGACTCGAAAAGGCGGGTGCATGCCTCCACGGGCGCGGCAGTCGGTCCCGATAGCGGTTGCCGTGTGGTGCCCGCGCAGGCCGACAGCAGTACGACCAGAGAGCAGGCCTGCATAAGCGGTTGACAGCGCCACAGCAGCGAGACAATGCCTTCACCGGCAGGCCACGTGGCGGATACCGTCCCGCGCAAAGTCGATGTGTCCAGCATACGGCCTTGCTATCTCCCTGCGATTTTCAGCATCTTCACCTTTGTACGTTGCAGGTACGACGCAAGGTACGAATGAGCCCATTGTCGCCGAACAGGAGCTGCAGAAAAAGGTCAACGGCCGGCAGAGGGCAATTGCCCATCCCTGATTTCGGGTCCTGCCGAACCCAGGGCGGTAACCGCCACTTCGCTCGTTTCACTACGTCTGCATGGATGCCCGAGTGACTTCCTTGTTACGCTAACCGTGGCACCAGGCGTTGCGGAGACAGCATGAACATGACTTTCTTTCACTCATCGGCAGAGCGGTCATGTGCCTGATTCTTGTTGCGCATCAGGTGCACCCGGTGTACCCCCTGGTGATCGCGGCCAATCGCGACGAGTTCCACGCCCGTCCTACGGCGAGCTCGCACTTCTGGCAGGTGCCGGATGGCATTCTCGCAGGACGGGACCTCGAGGCAGGAGGGACCTGGCTGGGACTTGGCAGACGTGGGCAGTTTGCCGCCGTTACCAACGTCAGCGAAGCGCACGAGGACGGCCAGTGGCTGTCACGCGGCGATCTGGTTCAGCAGTTCCTCACACAGGAAGGCTCTGCCGTCGCCTTCGCGGCAGGCATACAGGGGCAAAAGTACCGGGGCTTCAATCTGCTGCTCTGGGATGGCAAATCGCTGACCTACACATCGAACCGCGGCAGCGCACCAGAGACGCTCCCTCCCGGCATTTATGGACTGGCCAATAACAGCCTCGGTGAAAGCCGCTTCAAGGTGCAGCGCGGCACTGAAGCGCTTGCAGCGGCAGTGACCAGCGCGAGGGATGACGATGCCCTGGTCGACGCCCTGTTTACCCTGCTGTCGGACAGGACAGTTCCGACCACAGCGGAGCGCCGGCGAGTGTCGGGCATGTCCGCTGACATGCTGCGGGCGCTAGGCGCCTGTTTCATCGTTGGCGAGGCATACGGCACGCGGGCTTCGACCCTTGTTCTACTCACTGCCGGCGGGGGCTCGATGATCGAGCGGGTTTATGCACCGGCAGGCATTGCTGCAGGCACAAGCCACCACCGGGTGGCCTTTACGCCCGAAACCGCCGACTCAACCGGCGCGTGATTCAGGGACCGACCTGAGTCGCACCGTGCGGGGGTGCATTCGGATCATGTCCCTCGATGAATTCAACCGCATCACGCAGTCCCGCCTCCGGGAAGGACTGCGCATCGTGGTCATCCAGCAGGCGCAGCAGGCGTTCCCGAATCAGGGCTTCATGCAGCTCCCGCTGTCGTCGCTCGTCGCGCAGTGACTTCAGCAGCGAACTGGCCATGAACACCATCAATATCATAAAGGGGAATGCCGCCAGAATCGAAATCGTCTGCAGCGCATCCAGTCCGCCACTCAGCAGCAGCACGCCGGCCACCATGGTCTGCACAAGCCCCCAGATCAGGCGAAGGCTCCGGCTGGGCTCGAGCACTCCTCTCCCGGTAAACATGCCGAGCACGAAGGTGGCGGAGTTGGCCGAGGTCACGACAAAAAGAATGATCAGCACCAGCGTCAGCGGCGCCACCCAGCCACTGAACGGCAGCAGGTCAAGCATGGCAAACAGCCCGGCGCTCATCTCCTCGGCGACGCGGGCGCTCAGCCCGGCCGATTCAAACATCTCGAAGTACAGGGCCGAGCCGCCGAAAGTGGCGAACCAGAGCGCACTCAGAAGCACCGGCATGCCGATCACCCCGACAATGAACTCGCGAATGGTGCGCCCCCGGGAAATCCGCGCGATGAAACTGCCGACGAACGGCGCCCAGGACAGCCCCCAGGCCCAGTAGAAAATCGTCCAGCGTTCAACCCAGTCCTCCCCGGTGTAAGGCGTCATGACCAGACTCATCCCGATGACGTTGGCAAAGTACTCGCCTATCGCATTGGTCATTGCCGCCGTGATGAAGTCTGTTGGCCCGGCAAAGAAGACGAAGACGAGAAGACACCCGGCAAGCAGCATGTTGGCGTCACTCACGTATCGCACACCGCTCTCAAGCGGTGCGAGGGAACACAGCAGGAACACAACACTGACGCCACCGAGAATCGCGATCTGGGAGGCTGCACCAAAGGGCACACCGAAGACCGAGTGCATGCCACTGTTGATCTGAATCATGCCAAGCCCGAGCGTGGTGGCAACACCGAAGACGGTGGAGACCACCGCGAGTGTGTTGATGGCATGTCCCAGGCCCCCGTCGACACGATCACCCAGCGTCGAGCGGAAGGTCTCGCTGATCAGGCCGGGGCGCTGCTGCCGGAAACGCACGTAGGCGATCGCCAGACCGACCACACAGAAGTTTGCCCACTGATGAAAACCCCAGTGGAACAGAGAATAACGCATCGCCAGCCCGGCCGATGCGGGGGAACTGGGCTCTGCGGCGCGCAGCGGGGGATCCGCGTAGTGCGTCATTGGTTCGGCCACGCCCCAGAAGACAAGTCCTACCCCCATGCCCGCCGAGAAAATCATGCCCAGCCAGGAGCGGTAGGAAAACTCTGGCGCCTCGCCATCGGCGCCCAGGCGGATATTCCCGGAGTCACTCAGAGCGACTCCCACGCTGAACAGAAGAAATCCCGTGGTCACAAACAGGTACAGCCACCCGAAATGGGATGTCGTGAAATGCAGCGCAGCCTCCGCCGCGCCGGCAAACTGTGCCGGCATCACCAGGGCGAACCCGATGAACAGCACCAGTAGCGCCAGTGACATGCCAAACACCCAGCCCGGTCGAAAGTCCCGCACGCCTTGTCTCTCCTGTCGCCCGTCAATGTCACAGCTCGCCGCAGCACGGCGGGCGCGCAGTGTAACAAACGAGGGTCGCGGCCTCGCGTTGTGCCTCTGGCGCTGCTGGCGATAGCCATACACTGTCTGTATCCTGAAAAAACCCGTGTCTGGTTTCCCGTCCCCATGGCTCTGATCGATCAACCGATATTGCTGTTGCGCTGCAGGCCTGTCTTCCCGCCACGCCGCAGAGAAGCTCGATGCTGACCGAACCGAACCTCGTGCTCCTGTTCGGCGGCCTGATGCTGCTGGCAGGCATTCTTGCCAAGTCCGTGTCCGACCGGCTGGGCTTTCCGCTGCTTCTGCTTTTTTTGCTGGTTGGCATGTTTGCCGGCGAGGATGGCGTCGGTGGCATTGAATTCGACAGCTTCGAAACCGCATTTCTGGGCAGCAATCTCGCACTTGCCATCATCCTTCTAGATGGCGGTCTGCGCACCCAGATGGATACGTTTCGAACGGCTCTGGCTCCCGCTGGCGTGCTGGCCACCGTTGGCGTCGTACTTACCGCCGCCTGTGTCGGCGTCGCGGCCACGGTTCTCCTGGGGGTCGACTGGCGGCTGGGGCTGCTTCTTGGCGCCATTGTCGGCTCCACCGATGCCGCGGCCGTTTTCAATCTTCTTCGCCAGAGCGGGATCGCCCTGAACGAGCGGGTACGCGCGACCCTCGAAATAGAGTCCGGGGCCAATGACCCCATGGCAATCTTCCTGGTGCTGCTCAGCCTGCAGTTTATCGTTGCCGCTGACAGCATGGTGGAGCCGCTGGCGATAGCTGGGCTGTTCCTGACCCAGTTCGGCATCGGCGCGGCGGCGGGTCTTGTCGGTGGTACCGCACTGGCGCGCCTGATCAGCCGCATGCGCATGGCAGAGGGACTCTACGCATTGCTGGTCGCCTCCGGCGCGATCGCCATATTCGCCGGCGTCAATCATGTGGGCGGCTCGGGCTTCCTCGCGGTCTACCTGACCGGCATTATTGTCGGCAACAGCCGCGGGCGCGCCACCGAGCATGTCAAACTGGCAATGGACGGTCTGGCCTGGCTGGCGCAGGCGGGACTGTTCCTGATTCTGGGACTGCTGGTGAAGCCGTCGAACCTGCTGGATTCTCTCGTGGTGGCGCTGCTGCTGGCCGCGGTCCTCATGTTTCTCGCCAGACCGCTGGCAGTCTTCCTGTGCCTTCTGCCCTTCCGCTTTCCCCTGCGGGAAATGAGCTATATCTCCTGGGTGGGACTGCGCGGCGCCGTACCGATTGTGCTGGCAATCTTCCCCGTCATGGCGGGGATTCCCGAGTCACAGCTGCTGTTCAACGTCACGTTTGTGGTGGTACTCGCCTCACTGGTGATCCAGGGCTCGTCGATACCCCGTGTTGCGCAGTGGCTCAAGGTCCTTATCCCCTACCGCACACGCCCGATCGACTCGCACGAGCTGTGGATCGGCAGCAATACCACGGTGGAGCTGCTGGCGTTTACCGTCGAACCGGGTGCCGCTGCCACAGGCGCGCAACCGGCAAGGCTCGAGCGTCTCGATGTGCCTGGCCTGCAGCTGGTGCAGGTAGTGCGCGATGGTCGCCGCCTGCCCCTGGCCGACTCGCTGTTTTTCCAGGAGAACGACGTACTTTGGCTCCTCGCGGATCCGGGACACACGGAGAATCTGGCCAGCTTCTTCTCGCGCCGGGAGCGCAGCGGCGAACTGGCGAGCAGCAGCTTTTTCGGTGAGTTCATGCTCAACGGCGATTCGCCGGCCGCTGACCTCGCTGTATCCTATGGCCTGACGCTGTCACCCAGTCAGCGGGAAGCGTCCGTGGGAGAGCTGATTACCCGCGAAAAAGGTCGCCGCTGCGTCGTGGGTGACCGCATCGCCCTGGGTCCGGTCAGCCTCACCGTGAAAAGCATGGACGGCAGCCGAATTACCAGTGTCGGCCTCAAACTCTGACGTCAACAAGGAACCTTCGATGAATTCTCCCTGTCATGAAACCGCCAGCCGATGGCTGCTTGCCTGTCTCTGGCTGGTACTTGCAGCGACCGGCGCTGCAGCCGCGGAGCACCCGTCCAACGACATCAGCGAGGGCGATTTCACCATCCCCGACTTCGCTTACCAGGACGGCAGCCGGGAGGCGCTGACACAGCACTTCTACACCCTGGGCACGCCCCGTCGGGACGGCGACGGACGCGTGACGAACGCCGTACTGATCATGCACGGCACCACGGGCAGTGGCGCCGGCTTCCTGAGCGAGCGCTACTCCGGCGTGCTTTTCGGCGAGGGGCAGATTCTCGACGCGGCGGACTATTTCATCATCCTGCCGGACGCCATCGGCCACGGCCAGTCCAGCCGCCCCAGCGCCGGCGCTGCCGCTGACTTTCCGCGCTACACCTACGATGACATGGTCATGGCCCAGCACCGGCTGCTGACGGAGCACCTCGACGTGGATCACTTGCGCCTGGTGACCGGCACCTCCATGGGCGGCATGATGAGCTGGGTATGGGGCTATACCTTCCCCGACTTCATGGACGCCCTGATGCCCATGGCCAGCCTGCCGGTGGAGATCGCGGGGCGCAACCGCATGCTGCGCAAGATGATAATCGACGCGGTGAAGAATGACCCTGACTACCAGGGCGGCTTCTACACCACGCAGCCGGCGGGCCTGCGGGAAGCGATGTATCCGCTGATCTTCATGGTCTCGAGTCCGCTGCAGTACCAGAAACAGGCACCCACGCGGGAAGCCGCCGAGAGCATGCTCGACGGTCTGGTAGAGCGCTATGCGTCACGTCTCGACGCCAATGACCTGGTCTGGGCGTTTGATGCCTCGCGTTTCTATAATCCCGCGCCACACCTCGAGAAGATCACAGCCCCCCTGCTCGCCATCAATTCTGCCGATGACCAGGTGAACCCGCCGGAGCTGGGCCTACTGGAATCGCATACAGAGCGCGTGCCTCAGGGTGAGGCGGTCACGCTTGCCATATCACCGCTGACCCGCGGACACGGTACCCATTCCCTCCCCAGCCTGTGGGGCCCCTACCTGTCGCGCCTGCTGGCCGCAACCGGGCCGGAGACAGCCACGGCCGCTCCCGGCGCACTCACGACGCCCGCTGCCGACGTCTGGCAGGCGCGCGCACCCGATACCTACACGGCGCGCTTTGAGACCACGGAAGGCCTGTTCCGTATCCGGGTGAAGCGCGAGGACGCACCGCGCGGTGCCGACAGATTTTATCAGCTGGTCAGCAACGGTTTTTACGATGGCGTACACATCAACCGGGTTGTCGAGGGCTTCATCGCACAGTTCGGGCTGCATGGCGTGCCACAGATCAACGCCCTGTGGAAGCGGACCACCATCGCCGACGACCCGGTCAGGCGCAGCAATATCCGCGGCACGGTCGCCTTCGCGATGACCGGCGAGAATACCCGAACGACGCAGGTCTATATCAACACGGCAGACAATACACGGCTCGACAGCGACGGTTTCGCCCCCATCGGCGAGGTCATCGAGGGGATGGATGTGGTTGATCGCCTGTACGGGCTCTATGGCGAAAACGCCGGTGGCGGACTGCGCGGCGGTCAGCAGGGCCCGCTGGAAGCCGGCGGCAGCGACTTCATTGACCGGCATTACCCGCTGCTCGATGTCATCCGGTCTGCCAGCGTGGAATAACCCGGTGGGCGCGGCGCCAGTCCGGCGCTGCGGCCACGACCCGGAACACCCGCGGGATTGCCAGCCGAGAAAACCCCGCGTCAAGCCTTTTTTAACGGCGCAGGGTTGGTATCGTAGGGCTCTTGACGCAGAGCAGGGTCCGCCCACGTGAAACCATTTGCCTTACGCCGCTATTTTGCCGCCATGCTTCCCCTGGCGGCACTCGCCACGGTCCAACCGACGGCTGCAGCCAGTGATTTTTCTGCCTGCCTGACATCTCTCCAGACCCAGGCACGCGACGCCGGCGTCAGCGAGACGATTCTGAGAGAGGTTGTGCCCGGGCTGCAGCAGCAGGAGCGCGTGATCAGCCTGGATCGCAGTCAGCCCGAATTCCTGCAGACCTTCGCGGAATATCTGGCGCTGCGGGTGACGCCAGAGCGCGTGGAGCGTGGACGCGCACTGCTCGCAGAGCACCAGTCCTTCCTGCTTGATCTGCAGCAGCAATATGGCGTGCCGCCGCAGTATCTGGTGGCTTTCTGGGGCCTGGAAACGAACTACGGCGGCTACCTTGGCCGCATGCCGACCCTCGACTCACTGGCCACTCTCGCCTGTGACGCACGGCGCAGTGAGTTTTTCTCGAGCGAGTTCATCGCGGCCCTGCAGCTGATGCAGCGTGAATCCCTGCAGCCGGATGACATGCAGGGATCCTGGGCCGGCGCCGTGGGCCACACCCAGTTCATGCCGTCTTCCTATCTGCGCTACGCCGTTGACGGCGACGGTGACGGTCGGATCGACCTGTGGCGCAGCAGGCAGGATGCTCTGGCATCCGGCGCCAACTACCTGCAATCCCTGGGCTGGGAGCCCGGCCTGCGCTGGGGCCGCGAGGTACGACTGCCCGCCGACTTTCCCTTCCAGCTGGCCGGTCGGCGCGACCAGCGCCGCCCCCTGAGTGAATGGGCCGGGCACGGCGTTGCGCGCAGCGATGGCGGCAGACTGCCCGACGTCGCGGTTGATGCGGCGCTCCTGGTGCCGGCAGGCCACCTCGGTCCTGCGTTTCTGATCTACCGCAATTTCGATGTCATCATGCGCTGGAACCGCTCGGAGCTGTACGCGATTGCCGTCGGCCACCTTGCAGACCGCATTGCGGGCGGCGGCGGGCTGCAGGATGGCGCTCTCTCCCAGAAACCCCTGCGCAAGACGGATATCGAACTGGCGCAGAAAACCCTGAATGCGCTGGGCTACGACGCCGGCCCGGTCGACGGTGTACTGGGCTCTGCGACCCGCAGCGCACTGCGGGAATTCCAGCTCGCCAACAACATGACCGCGGACGGCTACCCGAACCCATCAACACTGGAGGTCATCGCCACCCATGACAGTCGCTAATCCCTTTCAGCGGATCCCCGAACGTTTCCGAACCGCCGCCTATGTACTGACGGGCCTGCTGGCAGCCATCCTTCTCTGGCTGTGGCTTGGGGCGGAACGCGACCGCTTTGGAGACCTGCCGGACTTTGCCGCCATGGAGGAAGACGTTCCGGCGATGAAAACCGCGTTCTACGCTTACCTGACGCCCATGGTCATACACCACAATGACGCTATCCGCGAACAGCGCGAGCGTCTCGATGAGGTGCAGCAGAAAATTGCGCAGGGAGGCCCTCTCTCCGGCGCCGACCGGCGCTGGCTGGATACGCTGGCCGGGCAGTATGAGCTTGAACCCGACGAGGACGCGACGCCGCAGACGCTGGTGAATCGCCTGCTCCGGCGGGTGGATACCGTGCCGCTCGAGCTGGCGCTGGTGCAGGCTGCCAAGGAATCAGGCTGGGGGCGATCGCGCTTTGCCGTGGAGGCCAACAACCTTTTCGGTCAGTGGTGCTACGTTGAGGGATGCGGGATGGTACCGTCGAATCGCCCGGCGGGCGCGACCCATGAGGTTGAGGTATTCAGCAGTGTGTCCGAAGCCATGCGACGCTACATGAACAACCTGAACACCCATGAGAGCTACAGCGACTTTCGTCGCCTGCGCCAGCAGCGGCGCGAGAGCGGGAAGCCGTTGACGGGCATGGCGCTGGTCAACGGGCTGACGCTTTACTCGGAACGCCGGGAGGCCTACGTCGAGGATATCCGCGCCATGATGCAGCAATATCGTCGTATGCAGGCGCAGGCCAGCGCCCAGGCAGAGACAGAGGAAACGGCATCGTGAGACGCCCCCTGCTGACCCTGCTGGCGTGCATCCTGGCAGTGAAGGCAGCGGCGGACCACGGTGTGATACTGATGTATCACCATGTCGATGAGCGCACGCCCGCAAGCACCAGCGTTACCCCGGCGCAATTCAGGCAGCACCTGGACTTCATCGAGGAGAACGGGTTTGCCGTGGTGCCCCTCCCTGTGCTCCTGGATAGCGTCTATCACGGGGGTACCTTGCCAGCGAATGCCGTTGCCATCACGTTTGACGACGCCTATGAGTCCGTTTACCGCGAGGCCTTCCCGGAGCTGCAGTCCCGCAACATGCCGTTCACGGTTTTTGTCGCCACGGACGCGGTAGACCAGCAGCAGCAACACAGCCTCAGCTGGGAACAGATGCGTGATCTCGCCGACTCCGGGCTTGCCGCCTTCGGCGCGCATTCAGTGACGCACTCCCACCTGCTTCAGGGCAGTGAGCGCGGCGCCTCGAAGGCCTGGGTTGCCCGGGTCGAGGCGGAGGTCGATGACAGCGTCGCGCGGCTTGAGACCGAGCTGCCGGGGACTTCAGTCACCGCGTTTGCCTATCCCTTCGGCGAATACTCAGCGGCGCTGGAAGCCGTTCTCGCGTCCCGCAACCTGTATGGACTGGCGCAGCAGTCCGGTGCTGTCGGCCGCACCACGCCAGCGACCGGGATACCCCGATTCCCCATGGCAACGGGCTACGACAGCACCACACGCCTGGCAACCGCACTCAACGCTCGCCCGCTGCCGGTGTCGGACGTTGAAGCCGGCGACACGTTGATCGCTCAGGGCGATGCAGCGCCCGACAGCCTGCGCTTCAAGCTACCCGCCGACGGGCCCTACCGGCGCGATGCCCTGGCCTGCTACAGCAGCAGCGGTGATGCCCTCACGATCAGCATGCGGGACACGACGGTGACCGTCGCCCTGCCCGACCTGCGGCCCGGTCGCAACAAGATCAACTGCACGGCCCCGTCGACCGAAAAAAGCGGGGAGTTTTTCTGGTATTCCCGCCAGTGGGTTGTGGCGGACAGCGAGGGTGCCTGGCTGAGCTACTGAGCTAGGGGGCCATCAGGGAAGCTCACAGGACACCCCCGCCTGCCGGCACGCCGCAATCACCGTATTGCGGAGGAGGCAGGCGATCGTCATCGGGCCGACGCCACCCGGCACCGGGGTGATTGCCGAGGCAACCTGGCAGACCTCGTCAAACGCGACATCACCCACCAGGCGTGACTTTCCACCCTCGACAGGCAGCCGGTTGATGCCAACGTCCATCACGACGGCGCCCGGCGCCACCCAGTCCCCACGCACCATCTCGGGACGCCCCACCGCAGCGACCACGATATCCGCTCTACGGCAGACAGCGGGCAGATCACGGGTGCGGGAGTGCGCAATAGTTACCGTACAGCTCTCCTGCAGCAGAAGCTGCGCCATGGGCTTGCCGACAATGTTGCTGCGGCCGATTACCAGGGCGTTCTGCCCTGACAGATCACCGTGAAAATGCTCCCTGAGCATGAACAGGCAGCCCAGCGGCGTACAGGGCACCAGCGCGCCGGGCGTGCCATTGGCAAGCTCGCCGGCATTCAGGGGATGGAAGCCGTCCACATCTTTCTGCGGTGAGATCGTCTCGATGACCCGCTGCTCATCGATATGTGCCGGCATGGGCAACTGTGCGAGGATTCCATGGATCTCGGGGTCGCGATTCAGCGTGTCGATCAGCTCCAGAACCTCAGCTTCGGACACCGAGGCATCCAGTCGGTATTCACGGCTGAGCATGCCCGCCTCGTTTGTCTGCCGTCCCTTGTTGCGAACGTAGATGTCACTCGCCGGATCCTGGCCGACCAGCACCACCGCCAGGCCAGGGCGCAGGCCGTGGGCCTGCTGCAGGCGCGAGACCTCGATGGCCACTGTCTCGCGGAGCCTCCTGGCGGCTGCCTTGCCATCGATAATGTGTGCTGTTGCCTGCATAGCTGCGGGGTTTCCTGTTCTGGACCAATAATGATCACCACCCCGAAAGGTGGGACCGGCAAGGCGCCGAGGGTAGGGTTTCTCTGCGGTGTAGGCAAGGCATCACCGGCACGCATGGCCGGGATTTTCACAGTCCAGCGCCTGTCGAACGAGAGGCAGAAAGGTCTCTTCGACCCCTGCGGCCAGCGATGCCGTGGCGGTCGACCCCCGGGCCGGCACCAACTCCATGAGTGACGCATTTATCCGGGCCAGATGCTCTCCCTGCTCCTGCGGCTTGCCAAGCAATGCGCACAGTGCCCGCCAGTCCGCCCTGTCAAGGTGCAGGCCAGCGACCAGAGTCGAGGCCGCTCGCGTGCGAATCTGTGCAATGCCGAGGATCTTGCGTGTCGCACGCTCGCTGCTGCCAAGCTCGCCGTGACCCATCGCCGCGTAGCATGCCCAGTCGATATCCCGGGATTCCGCCTCGCGACGCGACGCAAGGATCGTCTCCCGGTCAGGCAGACTGCTGTCAACGCCAAGCTGCGCGAGCATGTCCTGCCAGAGCCCTCCGAACCAGCCGTAAGCCGGCACCGGCTCCATCGCACCCAGGGGATGATTGGCCGGCAGGATCAGGCTGACACCCAGCATCCACGGGCCGGCATAGACGATACCGCCACCGGAGCGGCGGCGGACCCAGCTGACACCGGCCGTCTCGAGACGCTGCTGCAGTGCCCTGTCCGGGGGCTGCGAGAGCCCGAAAATCACCGCCGGCTCACGGTAATGACAGATCAGCACCCGGGGATTCGGATCCCGGGCACGCGTGTTGGCGGCCAGCCAGTGGATCTCCGCCTGTGCGGAATCACAGTGAAACACCTGCATGTCCATTCACAAAAAAACGCGATGCGCGGATGTTGGCATGATCGGGTCCTGCTTTCGGGGATAGGCGTTGCGCTCGTGGCACTGCAGCGTGTCAGCTTGCAGGCCGGCGGCGAGTAGGTGACCATCATACGCGATGACACCTCTGCCTGGGTGATCAACAGACAGCGGAGACACTATGCTGAAGCGCATCGTTCGTATCCTGGCCACCGTCTACCTCAGCTACCTGGCCTTCTGCCTGCTCATTCTCATGCCCGCCATGAATGCGCTGGCGCCGCGTCTCGTCGAACAGAGTACCGGACGTACACTCACCAGCGAGCTGATCCTTTTCAACCCGTTCACGCTGACGCTGGAACTGCGCGGCATGGCGCTCAACGCCAGGACCGAGGGTGAGCCGGCGCTGGTGGGATTTGATCGGGCACGGGTGAACCTGTCCACCGCCAGCCTCTGGAGTGCGGGTATCGTCATGGATGAGATCCTGCTTCACGGACTCGCGGTGCACACCCGTCGGCTTGAGGATGGCGATTTCAATCTCAGCGATCTGATCCCGGCTGAGGCCGCGGACGACGCGACGGCAGCAGAGAGTGAAACCCCGGACGAGCTGCCGGCCTTCACCGTTCACCGCATCGACTTCCAGGCCGATCACCTGGAATTTGCCGATGAATCCCGCTCGCCTGTCTACCGCACCTATATTGACGACCTTGCCTTCACCGTGCGCGACCTGTCCACCGTGCGGGAGGCCGGCAGCCCGTACCGCCTGTCCGTGGTGGCCGAGCACGGCGGACGTCTGGACTGGCGCGGACAGCTATCGCTGGCCATGCGGGAAAGTGAGGGCGAGATTCAGCTGCAGGATATCGATCTGCGCCCCGCTTATCGCTACCTCGCGCCGCAGCTGGCATTCCGTGTCGACAGTGCCCTGCTGGACGTCAGCGGCGGCTACACCGCCTCGTGGCGGGATGCGCCGTCATTCCAGGTGGAGAACGGTAGCGTGGCGCTGCGGGCGCTGCATCTGCTGCCGGACGACAGGGAATCCCTGCCTGAGACCTGGGTAAAGCTGGATGCCCTGCATATCGACGGCATCGCCATCAACAGCGGGCAGCGCCGGGTCGACGTGGAACAGGTCGGCATCGATGCGCTGGACGTGGCGGGTTTCAGCGAGGGCGATACGCACAGCCTGCTGCCGATGTTCGCCAGTATCGATGAAGCCCCGCAAACCCCGCAGAACGCGGCTGATACGCCGGCGGCAAACGACGTGGAGGCCATCGACAGTGAGGCTCCCTGGCAACTGTCGCTGCAGCAGCTGGCGACCGCCAATACGCAGGTGCGCTGGCGATCCGACTACACCACGCCGGCACAGATCCACCTGTCGCCGGTGCAGATCGAACTGCGTGACCTCGACTGGCCCGCGCAGGGTGCCAGCCGTGTCGAACTTTCACTGCGCGCTAACGACCTCAGCGAGATGACCCTTGCCGGCAGCCTGGATATCGGCAGCGGCGATGGCAGCCTGGATTACCAGCTCCTGGGCCAGCCGCTGGCCTGGTTCAACCCCATACTGGCAGACTTCCTGCGCGCAACCATCGACGATGGTGACTTACAGGTTGATGGCAGCCTCACTCTCGCCGATTTTGCCCCCGTCGACCTTGCAGCCACCACGACGGTGGAGCGTTTCGCCCTGACAATCTTCGGTCGCGATACCGCAGCCCTGAGCTGGCGATCACTGACAGTGCCCGACGCCCGGGTCAATCTGCGGGACAGCTCCGCCGCCGTCGGCAAGGTCCTGCTGGACGGTTACCGCGGCAGCCTGCATATTTTTCCCGATGGTCGGCTCAACGCGCTGATGGCGCTGCCTGACACGGACACGTCCGCAGACGACGATGCGGCACCGGACGCGGACACGAGGGAAGACGGCGGTAGCGACGACTGGGCACTGCAGGCTGCGGGGCTGCGGCTTACCGATGCCCGCATCGACTTCGAGGACGAGTCACTGCCCATTCCGTTCCGTACGCTGATAGAGCAGCTGGAGGGCTCTGTCGGCCCTGTGGACAGTGCCCGCCCGGAAGCGCCGACAGAGCTGACCCTGAAAGGCTCGGTCGACGGCTACGCACCGGTGACCGTAGACGGCAGCGTGGCACCCTTCGCCGAGACAACCGCAATGACGGTGAACCTGCGTTTCAGCGGCGTGGACATCGCCAACCTGACGCCCTACTCCGGCACCTATGCCGGCTATGCCATCGACGCCGGCACGCTCAACCTCGACCTTGGCTACGTACTGGAGGGTGACAGGCTGCGCGGCGACAACCACATGGTCATCTCACAGATGGTGCTGGGAGAACCTGTGGACAGTGACCTCGCGCTGGATCTGCCCCTGAAGCTGGCGCTGGCGCTACTGACAGATACCCGTGGCGTCATCGACCTTGAAGTCCCGATAACGGGCAATATCGACAACCCCGAGTTTTCGCTGGGCATGGTCATCGGCCGAGCGCTGCGCAATGTCCTGACCAAGACCGTGACAGCGCCCTTCCGGTTTCTGGCCAACCTGGTGGGGAGCGACCAGGATCTGCAGACCCTGGCCTTTGTCGCCGGCACCGACAGCTTCAACGATGAGACGCGTGCGAAGCTCGACAGTCTGGCCGATGCGCTGGAACAGCGCCCGGCGCTCGGTGTGCTTGTCAGGGGCAGTACAGATCCGCAGGCTGACCTGCCCGCGTTACGCGAGCAGGCGCTGCGGCAGCAGCTCCTCGCCGACGGCCTGTCTGAGGATGACCTGGTGGCGCAGAACGCCGCGTGGAAAGCGGCTCTGGCGGCGCGGTACCAGGCCATGGATGAGATCGCCGCAGAGGGCAATTCCGGCGAGGAAACCCCTGCGGCAGAGGATCTCCCCGCTGAGACCCTGCGACGGGCGATACTGGCGGCCGTCGGCATACCCACGGAAACGGTGGAGACGCTGATTCGCAGCCGCGCAGCCACGGTGAAGCGCTATCTGGTTACCGAGTGCGGCATCGCCGCGGATCGCCTGACCATCAGTGGCCGCGCCGAGGAGAGGATGCTCGCCGGCGCGGTACTCGATGTCAGCACCTGAGCCGGCGGCGGTTCATCCCAGATACTGCAGCTCGCGGCGACACTGCAGACAGGCGTAGCGAGCACGACCCGCGCTGACCCGATTGTGCCGGGTGGTGGAGAGCTCATGCTCCCTGCAGCCACAGTGGTAACGATGACGTCGCTGCTGACGCCGCGGCAGGCCGCTAAGGTCGAGGTCAAAGGTTACGGCGGGCTCCACACCCAGGGCGCGCATAATGCCCTGCCACTCGGGCCCGTGGGGCCTGACGCGACGCCCCGGCCAGGCCCGATAGACCGCGTAGTGGGCAACCTCGTGCGGCACCGTGGTGGCGAGATTCTCGCTGAAATATCGGGCGAATATCCAGGGGTTATAGCGGATGCGGCAGTGATCGCCACGGCCGATGAACTGGCCGGCACTGCGTCCAGCGAGATCGAAGTCAACGGCCACCGGAGCGAGGTCCACGCCGGTGACTGTCGCCGCCGCCTCCGTCACCCTGCGGGTTGCCTCCCTGACGAGCTCGCAGCGCCCGGCATTCAGAGTCTGTGGACTCGCCGATTCAGACATGCCCGCCCACTAGCTGGCGTCCTCAACGCGAAGCTGCTCGCGAAGATCCCGCTTCACGAACTTGCCGTTGGCGTTACGCGGCAGCGGCTGGTCGACGAACCACAGGTAGCGCGGCACCTTGAACGGGGCGATGTGCTCCTTGCAGTGTTCACGCAGGCCGGCGGCATCGACGTGCTCACCCGGCGCCAGGTAGACTGCCGCACCCACTTCCTCGCCGAGTCGCTCATCCGGCACGGCGAATGCGACACATTCGGCGACCGCCGGGTGGTGGAACAGTGCGTTCTCCACTTCGGCGCAGTAGACGTTCTCGCCGCCGCGCAGCACCATGTCCTTGGCGCGATCCACCAGATAGATGAAGCCGTCCTCGTCCATGTAGGCGATATCCCCGGTATGCAGCCAGCCGTCGACAATAGTCTCTGCGGTGGCATCCGGACGGTTCAGGTAGCCCTTGATAACGGGAGCGCCGCGCACCACCAGTTCGCCGATATCACCGGTGGGCAGCGGTTCGCCGGAGGGGTCGACACAGCGCGCTTCCAGGGTAGGCAGCGCACGTCCCACGCTGGTGGGCCGGTCGACGAAGAACTCCGCACTGACCGCCGCAATGATGCCGCAGGTCTCGGTCATACCGTAACCGGTGTTAGGTCGGGCACCACGCATGTTTTCGCCGACTTTTGCCACCAGGTCGGGCTGCATCGCCGCCCCGCCGCCGCCGATGGACTGCAGGCTGGATGTGTCACGGGTGGCGAAATCCGGGTGCATCATGATTTCCCGGGCCATCATCGGCACCGCCGTGAACGCGGTGATCTTCTCGGCCTCGATCAGGCGCAGCGCCTCCGCCGGATCCCATTTGTACATGTGCACCATCTTGCCACCCGTCAGGGTCACCGCATGGGCAACGCAGTTGTTGGCGGTAACGTGGAACAGGGGCGTCGCAATCAGGGCACTGGGCGCCGCCGGTGCAGACTGGCCGCCGGGGGATTCACCCCGGGCCAGCGCCAGTGCCGCCGGCTGCACGGAATTCACGAAAGCGACATTCAGCAGATTGGTCACACAGCCGCGATGGGTGAGCTGTGCGCCCTTGGGCTTGCCGGTGGTTCCCGAGGTGTAGAAGATGCAGGCGTCGTCATCGGGATCGACACTCGCCTCGGGCATCTCGGCCGGGGCATTGATCAGCTCGTACCAGTCGGTTGCCCAGGCCGGCAGGTCGTGATCAATGCGCACCCCCACCACCTTCAACCCGGGAAAATCGTCACGGATATCAGTGAAGCGCTGCAGCCGCTCGGCGTCAGCAATGAGCACCTTCGGCGTGGCATCCTCCAGACCGAAGTGCATTTCCCGGGCAACCCACCAGGCGTTCATGCCGACCACAACAGCTCCCATGGAGGTGATCGCCCAGTAGGCCAGCATCCACTCAGGATAGTTGCGCATCGCTATCGCGACCCGGTCACCGGGCTGCACACCGTTGACAGAAAGCCAGTTGGCAATCGACGCGGTGAACGCATGCGCCTGTCGATAGGTGCATCGCTCGTCGCGGTACACGAGATACTCATTGTCGCCATGCCCGGCCGTGGACAGCCAGAACTCCCGCAACGATGGCGGCGCATTGGCGTAAGCACGCAGAGGAATGCCGCGAACATCAACGGTGGTAACTTCAAACATCTGTCCCGGTGACGTCAGCTGCTTCCAGGCCTGGTCGAGTTCTTGGTACATGCACTGCTCCTGGTGAGTGTTTTATGGAGTGAGAGGATAGCGGTCACGAGAACCGTTCTCAATGGCAAATACAGGCATTTGCGCGCGCAGGCGACCCGCTGTCACCTGCTGTGCATTTTTTTGCGCCCGCCGGTCATTGTTCGCGGTCGATGTCGCGAACACACTGCGTGGTATCCTCCTGCCAACACCCCGACGGAGAAGCGGATGAGCGCCCAGACCCTCGATACCGAACGCCTGCAGCCCTATCTGGAGCAGAACCTGTCCGGATTCAGCGGCACACTGACAGCAGAGAAATTTGCCGGCGGACAATCCAACCCCACCTTTCGGCTGTCCGCGGGTGGTCGACAATACGTGCTCCGGCGCAAACCCCCCGGTGAGCTGCTTGCGTCCGCGCATGCCGTTGATCGTGAATTCCGGGTCATCAGCGCCCTCGGGGAAACCGATGTCCCGGTGCCGCGCGCCTACCTGCTGTGCGAGGACGAAAGCATCATCGGCTCGATGTTCTACATCATGGAATACCTCGACGGACGCGTATTCTGGGATCCGACACTGCCGGAGATCACGGACAATGCCGAGCGCGCGGCGATGTACGACGAAATGAATCGTGTGCTGGCCGCGCTGCATAGCGTCGACGTGGACGCCGTCGGCCTGTCCGACTTCGGACGACCCGGCAACTACTACGCGCGGCAGATCTCGCGCTGGACAAAGCAGTACCGGGCCTCCGAGACCGAGCACAGCGACGCAATGGAAGCGCTGATCGCGTGGCTGCCCGAGAACATGCCGGCGGATGATGGCGCCGTGAGCCTGGTCCATGGCGATTATCGGCTCGACAACGTCATGTTTCATCCCAGCGAGCCGCGAATTATTGCAGTGCTGGACTGGGAGCTATCGACACTGGGTCACCCGCTTGCCGATCTCGCCTACCAGGTCATGGCCTGGCAGCTGCCGGGGGATGCCGGACTGCGCGGTCTGCAGGGCGTCAATCGCCCGTCCCTCGGTCTGCCCGACGACAGCGAGTACATTGATGCCTACTGCCGGCGCACCGGTCGCGAGGGCATCGATCACTGGAATTTTTACCTGGTGTTCTGTTTTTTCCGCCTGGCGGCCATCCTCCAGGGTGTCAAGAAGCGCGCCCTGATGGGCAACGCCTCCAGTCCGGAGGCCGAGGCCAAGGGCGCCCTGGTAGAACCCCTCGCACGCTTTGGCGTCGACCTGATCCATCAACGTTAAGGAAACCCACATGACCGATGAAGTACTGACCGCCGTTGCAGACGGCATTCTGACCATCACGCTCAACCGTCCCGCCGCAAAGAACGCCGCCAATCGCGCACTCGCCGAGGGGGTGTCGGCGGCGATTGACCAGCTGGAAGCAGACGACAGCCTGCGTGTCGCCATACTTACCGGGGCCGGCGGCACCTTCTGCTCCGGCATGGATCTCAAGGCCTTCGTGACCGGGGAATTGCCCGTTGTCGAGGGACGGGGCTTCGCCGGCATGGTGGAATACCTGGCAAAAAAGCCGATTATCGCCGCGGTTGAGGGCTATGCCCTGGCCGGCGGTTTCGAGCTTGCCATCAGCTGTGACCTGATTGTTGCGGCGGAGGATGCGAAGTTCGGCATTCCCGAAGTCAAACGCGGCCTGGCCGCCGCGGCCGGGGGACTGGTGCGACTGCCGAAACAGATTCCGCCGCGTATTGCCATGGAGATGGCGCTCACGGGCGAGTTCATCAGCGCGCAGCGCGCCTACGAGCTGGGTCTGATCAATCGCGTGGTGTCGCCGGGCAGCGCGCTCGAGCAGGCCACGGCGCTGGCAGAGGCGATCGCCGCCAACGGGCCGCTGGCGGTGGCCGCATCAAAAAAGGTGGTGGCCCTGGCGGAGGACTGGACAAGGGACAACATGTTCGCGAAGCAGAACGCCATCACGCAGCCGGTCTTCACCAGCGAGGACGCCATAGAGGGAGCGACGGCTTTCGCCGAAAAACGCGCCCCGAACTGGAAGGGGCGCTAGCCCTGAATCCCTGGGGCCACGGGCACTCGGAGCCGCGCGTAAACTAGGCGGCCTCGTCTTTATCCGCGCTGCGTTCGCCGCGATCCGCTGATGACCGCGGCGTTTTCTTCCGCGGCACACTGGCACTGCCGGCGGAGCGCTTGCGGGCGCGGGCCTTCGCCGTGCTGCCGTCCGGGTTCCGCGCCAGCCGCTGCGAACCGGTTTCACGCATCGCCTCGCGATCGGACCGCGTCGGCGGCGGTCGGCGCCGCGACGATCTCGGGCGGTGGTAGCGATCCCCCTCGGGGCGCAGATCGCCATACTCAAAGCGGTGCAGGATCTCTTCCATGGTGCGGGAAATCCGCGTGCACAGGCGAATGGACTCGACGTGCGGAAAGGCCGAAAACTCGCCACCGCGCATCAGATCGACCAGTTCCTTTTCCGTCAAGTGTGACAGAATCTTCGCCGGGTTATACCAGCGGAAACTGGGCACGATGTTGATATCACCACTGTAGTCCTGGTCCATCAATGCGTGCACGCCGTTGAGCAGCAGATTGAATCGCGGCCAGTTATCCCCCTGCCGCTGCGCCACACCGCGGTAGAAGTTGAGCATTTCGCGCCCCATGCCCACACCAAGCGAGCCGAGCGCCGCGCCGACGCGACTGCGCGGCTTGCCACCCCTCAGGAAGGGCGTGGCGATGGGATTGACCATGCTCACGATGTAGTGATTCGTGCTGTAAAGGCGCGACAGGCGCTTGGCGGGCAGATCATCGGCAATGGAACCATCGACCCATTTGCGCGTTGGCAGGTAGGGCTGCGCCTCGCCGTGTACGTTCTTCGCCATCAACATGACCGGCGGGAACACCCCGGGTACCGCACAGGACGCCATCACCGCGGAGCGGATGTAGACATTGGGCGAGGTAATGGCATTCAGCAGCCGTGACCGCTGGTGCGGTTCAGCAGGTGCCACGGTGATGCTGATCTGGCGACCGGTTTTCTCGTACGCCTCCTGGAAAGTCATATCGGGCATGAGTCGGGCAATGATCTTGACCAGGTCGCCGACATCAATCTGCGGACTGCGACCGAGAAACATGCGGGAAAAGACGCTGGCCTCGCGCTCGGCTTCAAAGTGCACGTTCGCGGGATCAAAGAACTTTTTCAGCTCCCTGTCCGTGTGCGTCCCGAGAACCCCCGCTACCAGCGACCCTGCACTCGCACCGGAAATCACCCGGGGCAGCAATCCCTGGCTAAGCAGAGTCTTCACCACACCGAGGTGGTAGAAACCGAGAACGCCACCCCCGCTGAGCATCAGCGCGGAACGTCCGAAGCAGATATTGGCGCGATAGAAAAAATCCATCTTGTCCTGCACGTCGATCTTGCTGTTGTCGAGATCGGCGATGAATCGCAGGGAGTCGTCTATCTCTTCAATATACTGCTCTATCAGGTGTTTGGTGCCGAACTTCGCGCGCTGGTACAGCGTGCTGCGGCCCATACCGCCCATGTTGCCGTGGATGCCCTCATTCAGGTTGAAAAGCAGGCCCTGGTAGTCCTGACGCGATCGAAGGCTGCGCAGCCGGTCGAGGCGCAGGCGTATCTGACCGTAATCGTACTGTCGGGTCTGATCCACTTCGCGCCAGCGCTTGGCGCCACTGAGCTCGTCATGCTTGAGGGCAAGCTCGCGCCAGCTGTCATAGGTCTCGCACTTCGCCATCTGACGTTCGAGCTGCGCAAGTTTGCGGGACTGGACCATTCTCTACCTCAACACTTTCCATCGGGTGGACAGCGCCTAGTGTAAGCGAATCCTGACGCCCATGGGTAATCGCGGATTTCCCTGCCAGCCGCCGCCGGAGCGGCCCGGCGGTGCCCGCTCAGCGATCTTCCTCCGAGCTTTCGCCGGAACGGGTCGCGCCGCGATATTCCTCGACCAGGTGTCGCTTGTAGAGCTTGCCGTTGTCCATGCGCGGCAGCTGCGGATGAAAATCCAGCGAGCGCGGCAGCTTGACATGGGACAGGCGCTCGCGCAGCCACTCCATCAGCTCGATGGCCACCTCGTCCGTCGCATCCACCCAGTTCTGCGGCTGAACCACCGCCTTGACCTCTTCGCCGAACTCGTCGTGCGGCAGTCCGAATACCGCCACGTCCGCCACCTTGCCGTGGGTGATGAGCAGATTCTCGATTTCCTGCGGATAGATATTCACGCCGCCGCTGATGATCATGAAATTCCGGCGATCCGTGAGATAGAGAAAGCCGTCGTCGTCGAGATATCCGACATCCCCGGTGGTCGCCCAACCGCGCTCGTTGAAGGCGTCGGCGGTTTTCTCCGGCTCGCCATGATAGCGGAACGATGCCTGCTCTCCCGAGAAATACACGGTGCCGATCTCGCCACTGGGCAACTCCCTGCCCTCGTCATCGACGATATGTACCTGTCCCACCAGCGCCGGCCCCACCGAGCCCTTGTGCGTGAGCCAGCTTTTCGAGTCGATGATGGTGGCGCCGATACCCTCGCTGGCGGCGTAATACTCGACGATCACCGGCCCCCACCACTCGATCATCTGCTCCTTGATTTCCACCGGACACGGAGCCGCCGCATGGATGGCAAACTGCATGCTCGATACATCGTACTTTTCACGCACCTCCGCCGGCAGCTTGAGCATGCGAATGAACATGATTGGCACCCACTGACTGTGGGTGGCGCGATGTTCCTCGATCAGCCGCAGCGCCTCTTCGGCATCGAATTGCTCCATCACCACGGTGGTTCCACCCTGGTACAGGGTCATCATGTTGTAGTGCAGCGGCGCGGCGTGATAGAGCGGCGCCGGCGAGAGATACACGGTCTCATCACTGAAGCCGAAGGCAAGGCCCAGCGATCCGGCAAGCGGATGCGGTGCATTGACATCATCGCTGTGGGGGGCAATGAACACGCCCTTGGGTTTTCCCGTCGTCCCGGAGGAATACAGCATGGGCACGCCGTTGGCCTGGTCATGGATGGGTGTCTCGGGCTGGCGGTCGACCGCCTCCTCCCAGGCCTCGAAGCCGTCCACGACGCCATCCACCATCAGGAAGTGGGCCACGCCCGGGGCGCGCTCGTGCATGGGCGCGGCTGTCTCTGCCAGCGAATGCGAGGCAACGAACAGCCTGGCACCGCAATTTTCCAGTATGTAGGCGGTTTCCTCCTGCTGCAGATGCGTGCTGATCGGCGTGAATATAAGTCCTGCCCGCTGCGCCGCCCAGCAGATCTCGAGAAACTGCCGACAGTTGTCCAGCATCATGGCAATGTGGTCGCCACTGACCAGACCCAGCGACCGGAACAGCTGCGCACCCTGGTTCGAGCGCTCATCCAGCTCCCGGTAGGTAACAATCTCGCCGGAGCCACCCATGATGATGGCGGGCTTGTGCGGATAGGTCTCTGCGGTGATGCTCGGATGCGGCATGGGGCTCCCTCGTGCGTTGACGGCCTTATCAGCGTTACTATAGGGCCTGTAACACGCCCCGTATAGCTGGAGAGTGCATGCCCGACACCCACAGTCCCCACGCCATCCGCGCCCGGATCCGCAACGGCGAGCACTCCGGCAATACGTCCGGTCTCGCACCGGGCTTTGTCCAGTGCAACCTGGTGATACTGCCGCAGGCGCATGCGCACGATTTTCTGCGTTTCTGCCAGGCAAATCCGCGACCCTGTCCGTTGATCGCGATGAATCCGTCGCCCGGTGACCCGACACTGCCCGCACTGGGAGATATCGATATCCGGCGCGACGTGCCGCGCTATCGTGTGTTCGAGAGCGGCAGGGCCGGTGACGACACCGCCGATATCCAATCGCTGTGGCGTGAGGACCTGGTGGTGTTTGCGCTGGGCTGCTCATTTTCCTTCGAGGAAGCGCTGCTGGCCGACGGCCTGGACGTGCGCAACGTCAGCGAGGGGGTGAATGTTCCCATGTATCGCACAAATACCCCCTGCACCCCGGCCGGCCCCTTTTCCGGCAACATGGTGGTCAGCATGCGCCCCTTCCTGGCCGCAGATGCCATCCGCGCCATACAGATCTGCACCCGCTTCCCCTCGGTGCACGGCGCCCCGGTCCACCTGGGGGACCCGTCAGCCATTGGCATTGGCGATCTTTCCAGACCCGATTTCGGCGATTCGGTCAGCGTTAAACAGAGAGAAATGCCGGTGTTCTGGGCCTGTGGCGTGACGCCGCAGGTCGCCCTGGAAAACGCGCGCCTGCCCTTTGCCATCACCCACAGCCCCGGCTGCATGCTTGTCACCGATATGCGCAACAGCCAGCTGGCGATTCTTTGACATCAGGAACGACGACATGCTTTTGAACTGTGATTTGGGCGAGAGCTTCGGTAGCTGGTGTATGGGCATGGACGCCGATGTCATGCCGCACATTGATCTGGCCAACGTCGCCTGCGGCTTCCACGCCGGCGACCCGATCGTCATGAGCCAGACCATCGCCCTCGCCCGTGAGCACGGCGTGCGACTCGGCGCGCATCCGGCCTATCCCGATCTGGTGGGCTTTGGCCGGCGCTCAATGCGGATGTCCGCGGAGGAACTGCGCAGCAGCCTTCTCTACCAGATCGCAGCGCTCGACGGCATGGCGGCCAGCGCTGGCACAGCCATCGGCTACGTCAAGCCCCATGGTGCACTGTACAACGACATGATGGCCGACAGCGCCATTCGCGAGACGGTCATGGCGGCTGTCGCCAGTTTCCACAGGCCGCTCAAGCTGATGCTGCTGGCCACTTCGGAACAGGCACACCACCGGGAAGCCGCCGCCGCACACGGCCTTGAGCTGTTGTTCGAGGCGTTTGCAGACCGCTGCTATGACGACACCGGTCACCTTCTGTCGCGCCGCGTACCCGGTGCCGTGCATGGTCGGGAGCGCATGCTGCAACAGGTGGCAGACCTGCTGGAGAACGGCTGCGTGACAACCGACACCGGCAAACGCCTGTCACTGTCGGCTGACACACTCTGCGTGCATGGCGACAACCTGGAAGGGGTTGCCGCCATCCGCGAAATTCGCGCGCTGGTAGACCGGCGGGCCGCCTCGTGAAAATCCACGCGGCGGGCGAAAATGCGCTGATCGTTTACCTCGGCGATGCCCCCGGCAGAGAGGTTGCGGCGAGGGTCAGGGCACTCGTGTCCGCCCTGCCGACGGCACTGGGCGAGCTTCTGGTCGACATGATTCCCTCCTATGCGTCCCTGCTCGTGGTCTACGACGCCCTGGCCACCGACCACATGCAGGTGCGCCGCTGCATCGAGAGCGTGGCATTAGGGGCTGACAATGACGAGAGCAGCGGACGCTGCGTAACGCTCCCCGTCTACTACAGCGAGGAGAGTGGCGCCGACCTGAGCGCGGTTGCCGCCCGTGCCGGGCTGTCGGTCAGCGACGTTATCGAGCTGCATTGCGCGACCGAGTATCGCGTTTACGCCATTGGCTTCGCGCCGGGGTTTGCCTACCTCGGCGAACTGGATGAGCGCCTGAAGACCCCCCGCCTGAAGACACCGCGACAGCGCGTGCCCCGCGGTGCCGTGGCCATTGCCGACAGGCAGACAGCCGTGTACCCGGCGGTGTCACCGGGCGGCTGGAACCTCATCGGCAGCTGTCCGACGCGCATGTTCGATCCCGGGCGCGACCCGAGCATGCCCGTCGCGGTGGGCGATCGCGTGCGCTTTGAGTCCGTCAGTCGCGAGGAATTCCTCCGCGCCGGAGGCGAACTGTGAGCGGCATGGAGATCCTCTCACCGGGCATTCTCAGCCTGATTCAGGATAGCGGTCGCCGCGGCTACTATCGTCTTGGCCTCACCGACGGCGGACCCGTCGACCCCCAGGCGCACGCACTGTGTAACCGGCTGCTGCAGAACAACGCCCACGCGGCCACGGTGGAAGTAACCCTTGGTGGCCTCGAAATCGCCGCCGGCGTCGGCACCTGGATCTGCGTCACCGGCGCCCCTGTGCCGCTGACCATCAATGGCAATGAGCGACCGCGCTGGCAGGTCCTGCGGGTCGCCGCGGGCGACCGCATTGCCCTGGGCCATGCCGAATCCGGCTGCCGTGCCTACCTCGGGGTCGCCGACGGCTTCCGGATTGCGCCGGTATTTGGCAGCTGCGCAACGGTGGTGCGCGAGGGCCTCGGCGGACTCGACGGCAACCGCCTGAAGGCGGGCGATCTGCTGCCCTGCACCGCGGTCGCGGAACGCGCCCCGCTGCGGCTGCCGCCCGGCCAGGAGCCGCGCTACCCGCGCGGCGTGACGCTGCGGGTCATTCCCGGTTACCAGGAAGCGCACTTTCCGCGCCTGCAGCAGCGTCGATTCTTCGCCTGCCCATTCAGCGTCAGCCAGCGCGCCGATCGCATGGGCTACCGGCTGGAGGGGCCCACCATTGGCTGCGACATCGAGGGCATTCTCTCGGAAGGCATCTGCCAGGGCGCGATCCAGGTCCCGGCAGACGGGCAGCCCATCGTCCTGTTAAATGACCGTCAGACCATTGGCGGCTACCCGAAAATCGGCTCTGCGCTGTCTCTGGACTGCGCGCAACTGGCGCAGCAGACGCCCGGTGCGCCGGTGTATTTCACTCCGATAAGCCAGCACGATGCGCACAACGCCCTGCACCTCGCACAGGTCTTTGATGCCAACCGCCGACTTGAGGAATACCGGTTATGACCAGCAATGCGCTCGACACCGCGGTCGAGGCGCTGCTGGTAGCGCGCGACCTGCGCGGCATGGCACGGGTACGCGCTGCCCTGAACCCGGGCTACGTCAGGCGCGCGGCGCAGCAGCTATACCACAGCCGGCGGGTGATGATCGGGACGGGATTTCCGGTTGCCGGCACCTTCGAAACCGATGGTCCGGTGGGCGCCATAGCGCTGTATCGCAGCCTGGAGGCACTGGGAGGCCAGTGCTGGCTGGTCTGCGCCGAACCACTGTGTCGCGAGCTGGCAGATGATTTTCGCGTCCTGCCGCTTCTGGCGCTTACCGAGGCGGCGGCCCGCGAGGAAGCCACAAGGCGCCTCGCCCAGACTACCCCCGACGCCATTGTCTCCATAGAGCGCCCTGGACGTGCCGCCGATGGCGCCTACTACAACATGCGTGGCGAGGATATCAGCGCCGCCTGCGGCATTTTCGATCCCTACCTGGAACAGGCCGACTGCCCCACCATCGCCATCGGCGACGGCGGTAACGAGATTGGCATGGGCAATGTCGCCGACATCATTGGCCAGCTGGATATCACCGGCTCGTCCACAACCTGCGACGAACTCCTGGTCGCGGACGTGTCCAACTGGGGCGCCTATGGCATCATAGCCTACCTGGGGTTCTGGTCCGGACGCGACCTGCTCGGCGATATCCGGCCGCGGGAGATTCTCGCCTATCTGTCGAGTCGCGGCAGCGTTGACGGCGTCAGCCGCGAAAACACGTTGACGGAAGATGGCCTGGACGCCGCCGAGGGCGAGTCGGTCATCGCGCAGCTCCAGGGGCTGATCGCAGAGCTGGCATGACCGCACAGATTGAGGCACAGACACGATGACATCCGTATACCTTAACGGCGACTTTCTGCCGATGAGCGAAGCCCGCATCTCGCCGATGGACCGGGGCTTTCTGTTCGGCGACGGCATCTATGAGGTGATCCCCTCCTACAGCGGTCGGCTTGTGGGCTTTGGCCCGCACATGCAGCGCATGCGCGATGGTCTTGCCGAGCTGGAGATCCGCACCAACATGGACGAGGCCGCCTGGCGGGATATCGTGGAAACCCTGGTGCAGCAGAATGGCTCGGGCAATCTCGGCGTCTATCTGCATGTCAGTCGCGGTGCGGACAGCAAGCGTCACCATGCCTACCCGACATCGGTGGACGCCACCTGCTTCGGCTTTACCTTCGAGATTCCACCGCCCCCGGTGGCTGACAAACAGCGGGTCACGCCCTACAGGGTGAGCACCGCCGAAGATCTGCGCTGGAAGCGTTGCCACATAAAATCGACGGCACTGCTCGGCAACGTGATGCATTATCAGCAGGGGCACGCTGCGGGCGCCCAGGAGACCATCCTGTACAACAGCGACGGCGAGGTGACGGAAGCCGCGGCGTGCAACGTGTTCGTCGTTCGCGGTGGTGTGGTCGCCACGCCGCCGCTGGACCACCAGAAACTGCCGGGCATCACGCGGCTCATGCTGCTGGATATCCTGCGCCGGCACAGCGACATTCCGGTCGAAGAGCGCGTGGTGACGGTTTCGGAGCTGCTGCAGGCAGATGAAGTCTGGATCACCAGCTCCAGCAAGGAGATCGCACCGGTGACGATGATTGACGGCAAGCCGGTTGGTGCCGGCGAGGTTGGCGACGTCTGGGCTGCGGCACAGGGCCTGTTCGCGGCGCACCGCTACGACTACTGATGACCCGTCCCACCCGCGCCAGGATCCATCTTGACAACCTGCGCCACAACGCCGCGATAGCCGCCGGACTGGCCCCAGCCTCCCGACTGATGGCCGTGGTTAAGGCGGATGGCTACGGCCACGGCGCTGAATCTGTGGCCGCTGCACTGGATGATCGCGTCGCTGCATTCGCCGTGGCCTCGCTGGAGGAAGCGGTGCGTCTGAGAGACCGCGGTATCCGGCGTCCCATTCTTCTGCTGGAAGGGGTGTTCGAGGCATCGGAAGTGGCCGAGGCCGCTGCTATCGGCGCCTGGATCATGCTGACCTGCGAGGAACAGCTTCGCTGGCTGCAGGAGGCAGCACTGACTCAGACGGTCACCTGCTGGCTCAAGGTAGACACCGGCATGCATCGGCTGGGTGTGACACCACAGCGCGCGCCAGCGTTTCTGCAGGCGCTGCGGGAGACCCCGAATGCCGGACCCGATACGGTCTTGTGCACGCACTTCTCACGCGCTGACGAACTCGGACAGGGCGAGACCCGGGAGCAACTCGCCTGTTTCCTCGCGCTCTGCGACGGCCACGACTGCCTGCGAAGCGCGGCCAACTCTCCCGCCGTTCTCGCCTGGCCAGAGACCCACCTGGACTGGATTCGCCCGGGGTACATGCTCTACGGTGACTCCCCCTTTAAGGAATCGCTGCCCCAGGCCGCGGCACTGAAACCCGTGATGACGCTGGAATCGAAAGTGATTGGCGTCCGCGATATCGCGGCTGGCGATGCCGTGGGTTATGGCGCCACCTGGCGGGCAGAGCGTGCGTCACGCATCGCGACGGTGACCGCGGGCTACGGCGACGGCTATCCGCGCACGGCAGGAAACGGCACGCCGGTGCTGGTCAACGGACAACGCGTGCCACTGGTGGGTCGCGTCTCCATGGACATGCTCACAGTAGATGTGACCGATGTTGCAGCGGTGCATGTCGGTGACCCGGTCACGCTGTGGGGTGAGGGACTGCCCGTGGGCGAAGTCGCCCGACATGCCAGCACCATCGGCTACGAACTGGTAACACGCATGCCGGCACGCGTGCCGCGCGAGGCCATCACATGAAAAGTCCCACACCCACAACAAACCCCTTGCCGGATGGCAGCCAGCTCGCCGCGCTGGACATCGGCAGCAATTCCTTCCATCTCATTGTTGCGCGTATCGAACACGGTGAGATGCGACCCATACAGATTCTTGCTGAAAAGGTGCAGCTGGGCGCCGGGCTGAGGGACAACCGCCTGTCTTACGACGCCATCCAGCGCGGCCTTGACTGCCTGTCGCGCTTTTCCCAGGTGCTGCAAAGCGTCGAGACCGAACGCATCCGTGTGGTCGGCACCAATGCCCTGCGTCGTGCCCGTAACCGGCGTGACTTCACTGAACCGGCAAAGCGCATACTGGGCTGCCCGGTGGACGTGATCTACGGCCGCGAGGAGGCTCGCCTGGTCTATCTTGGCGTCGCCCACTCCCTCGCCGATGACGCCGCAGCGCGACTGGTAGTCGATATCGGCGGTGGCAGCACGGAGTTTGTGATCGGCGAAAAGTTCGAGCCCCGGCGGCTGGAGAGCCTGCAGATGGGCTGCGTGTCCTATACGGATCGCTTCTTCGCCGACGGCAAGCTGACCAAGTCCGCGTTCAAGCACGCCTACGATCGCGCCTGTGTCGAGGTTTCCCATATCCGCAAGAGCTTTCGTGCCCGCCACTGGTCTGAATGCGTAGGCTCCTCGGGAACGCTGCAGGCGATCGAAACGATCGTCAATGCCCAGGGCTGGTGTGACAGCGGGATTACCCGGAAAGCCTTGCAGCGGCTGCGCAAACAGCTGCTGCAGTTCCCGGATTTTGACAGTATCGCGCTGGAAGGACTCAGCGAGTCCCGCCGCTCCGTCATCGCGGCCGGTGTCGCCATCGCCGAAGCGCTGTTCGACGTGCTGGAAGTGGACAGCATGCGAACCTCGCGGGGGGCACTGCGCGAGGGCGTACTCTACGACCTCATGGGGCGCCTGCAGCATGAAGACGTCCGTGAGCGCTCGGTCAATGCCATGATGCAGCGCTACGCCGTGGATGATGACACGGCGACCCTGGTTGCCCGGCGGGCTTGTATGCTGTTCAAGGCGACGGCCGAAGCCTGGCAGCTCACGCAGGCGGACGGCGACCTGCTGCACCGGGCCGCCCTGACCCATGAGATCGGCATGTCCATTTCGCACAAGCATTTTCACCGCCATGGCGCCTACCTTCTGCGCAACTCGGACATGGCGGGATTCTCCCAGGGCGAGCAGGTGAACATGGCGCTTCTGGTCGCCGGCCATCGCGGCAAGGTGCGCAGAGAACTGTTCGACGATGTCGGCACGCCGGAGCGGCGGCGCCTGCAGCGCATGCTGGCCATCATCCGCCTGGCATCGCTGTTCAAATACGTGGAGCAGCTGGAGGAGCTGCCCGACTTCAGCATCGAGGCGAGCGACACAATACTCAGGCTTGGCTTTCCGGATGGCTGGCTGGCGCAGCATCCGCAGACCCTGCACGAGCTGGATCAGGAGCAGCGCCTGTTCCGCAAACTCGACCTGAGCCTTGAGATCGGCGAGCGGACCGCTACAGATTCACCCAGCTGTTGAGTGCCTTCAGGCGGAATACGGTACCGCGGTAGCTGAGAATGACAGAGTCGGGCAGGATTTCCCGCACGCTCACACCGTCGACACTCTCACCCTCCCGACGACGCTCGCGGTTGATAAAGACCGCAGACTCGCCGCTGCTGCGGTAGTCGTGCTGCGAATACATGAGCGTGGGGACGCCATCCCGGAATGCCTGCGAAAGCTCCTCAAGCATCGGTGCCGGGTGCGCTGCAAGCTCCCGGCTGTCGAGTGCCGCTTCCGCGCGCGCGACCAGGGCATCGATATCCGCTTCGGCCTGGGTCTCGGCTACGGCTTCATCATCAGCCGCCGCGTCGTCCGATGCCTCGCCTGGCAGCTCGTCCTCTTTGTCCGGCGCGGGCGATGCGCGCGCGTCGCGATACAGATCCCGCACCGCGTCACCTGCCGCATCTGCATTACTCGCCGCCGGAATTTCCGCTGACGATGGCGGCGCTGAGCGGGGCGCGGACGGCACCGGCAAGGGCACCGGGGGAGTGAGGCGGGCGGCCGCGGGAGGCGTCGCAACCGCGTTCTGCCCGCGACTGCCATCGACGGCATCCGGCCGACTGAGAAGCAGCCAGGCGATCACGGCCAGCGCCAGACCAAGTCCCAGCAGCAGAACCGGCACCCAGGGAGAACGGGGCGCCTGCTGCTTCGCAAGACACGCGGCAGCAGCAAGGCGGGCGTCGTCGGCGTCCCGCTCCTGCCGCGAGCGCTCAAGAGCATCCAGAATGAACGACACAGGTGACTCCCTCAGTTGATGGACCGGGCCAGTGGCCAGGCACCGCGCTCCCGCAGGGCATCCATGCGCGCATGAAGCGCCTCGCCCCCCGGAACCTGCCCCGCCATTCGGTTCAGTTGCCGCAGCGTCTGCTCGCCAACCAGTCCGTCGTCGTTCAGCCCATGCCGGCGCTGGAACAGCCTGACCCGCTGCTCCAGCTGCGGCGAGTAGCGATCCGTGGTCAGGGGCTGCGCCTGGCCGTCGAGCACCGCAAACAGCTCCGCTACCGAAGCCACGGCGGCGCCCGCGTCGCCCGGACCGAGCACCCCCTCGAATGCCGGCGGCGCCTGCCAGAGATAGCGATAACCGCCGCGCCACAGGGGAGCCAGCGCCGCCAGATCGACCTTCTCGACACCGTTCACCGTCGCCAGCAGCGCGACATCATGTTCCAGGGCAATGACAAGCGCCGCGCGGGCCTGACGCTCCCTGGATACCAGATCCAGAACCAGCGGGTGACCCAGCGCCTGCAGCTCCTGCCAGGTGTCTGCACCCGCGCTGACGCAGCGAAGGCTTCCACTGTTGCCGTCTCGGCAGGGTGCCGCCGGCATCGCTGCATCGGTGTACAGCGACCAGAGTGCCGACAGCGCGTGCTGGCGATCGTGCAGCACGGTGTCAGACTGCGCCTCGGACGCCGACACCTCTTGCGACCCGGACACCGGCACCCTGGCTTCCGTCATCACTGCACCGGCTGGAGCGCGCAAATCAGCGGGCTGACCCGCCGACACCCCCCACCACCACAGCAGCGCAGCGGTCGCGGCGGCAATCGCCGGGAGGGCAATGAGCCAGCCGAGACGCCTGCCTCCTGCTGCAGGCGCCCTGCCCTCTCCGGTGACTTCATGGACCGCCGCGCGCAGCAGGCGCGGGCTGACCTGCGTTGCGCGACGACCATAGGCGCCGAGTAACAGCCGGTCACAGAGCAGGTTGATGACCCGCGGCACCCCGCGGCTATAGCGATAAATGCCGCGCACCACGGCGGGAGGAAAGGGTTCCGTTCCCGGCGCCAGTCCCGCCACCTGGAGCCTGTGTCGAATATACGCCGAGGTTTCCTCGCGACTCAGGGGTTCGAGGTTGAAGCGCGCCGTAACACGCTGGTTCAGCTGGCGCAGCTCGGGGCGAC
Organism: Chromatocurvus halotolerans; assembly: GCF_004340525.1. Lineage (GTDB taxonomy): Bacteria > Pseudomonadota > Gammaproteobacteria > Pseudomonadales > Halieaceae > Chromatocurvus > Chromatocurvus halotolerans. The sequence continues at coordinate 260,348 of NZ_SLWX01000001.1, forward strand.
TCAGCATCGTCGCCAGCTCCGGCTGACCGATGAGGATGATGTGCAGCAGCTTCTCGCTGTCCGTCTCCAGGTTGGTCAGCAGGCGTATCTGCTCCAGCACGTCCACACCCAGATGCTGTGCCTCGTCGATCAGCAGGACTGTCTTGTGCCCCCGGGCGTGATTGTCCAGCAAAAACCGGTGCAGCCGGTCCGTGAGCATCTTCAACGTTGTCGCCCCGGAGGGATAATCGATGCCCAGCTCGTCGCAGACGCTGGCAAGCAGTTCGGTGGCGCTGAGCGCGGGATTGAGCACAACCGCAATATCCGTATTGTCCGGCAGCTGTTCCAGCAGGCAGCGGTTGATCGTCGTCTTGCCGGTACCCACCTCTCCCGTGAGCACCACAAAGGCACCGCCGGCGCCCACTCCATAGAGCAGGTGCGCGAGGGCATCGCGGTGGCGGTGGCTCATGAAAAGATAGCGCGGGTTGACCGCTATGGAAAACGGCGCCTCACGCAGGCCGAAGTACTGCAGGTACATAGATCTCGCTGGGCGGATGCTGATCGCAAACGCGCATTATGCAACAGGGGACTGCACGTCTGCGAGCAGGCGCAGCGACTCGTCACACCAGGCGAGATACTGCTCGCCGTGGCGGATGCCGGCGAGCAGTGCCAGGTAGACACCCTTGCGCCTCAGGGGCAGCGTATCCGGGTCTGCGTAGTGGCGTCGGCGAATGCGCTCGTACAGGAACAATCGTCCCATCATGTGCTCCCGGCGCGCCTCCAGCTCCGCACGCAGATGCGGCAGATTGTTGTCGGACAGGTTATACAGCTTTACCAGCAGGTCGTCCTTGCTTTCGCGCACCCGGCTGGTGGCAAACACCCAGTCGTCCAGCACGTCCCTGCCCGCTGCGGTCAGCGCATAGAGTTGCTTGTCCGGCTTGCCCCGCTGCGAGACCCGGCGCTGGCAGAGCCAGCCCTTGTCGGCCAGTTTGCGCAGCTCCTGATAAATCTGCTGGTGGGATGCATGCCAGAAAAAACCCAGCGACGCATCGAAGGCCTTGGCGAGCTCGTAGCCCGACATTTCGTCTTCAATCAGCGCTGTCATGATGGCGTGTGAAAGTGCCATACGGGGCTTTCCGCGTGTTTTCTCCAGTGTGCATGATGCACCGTCGCCCTGCCTTATGCAAAACATTGCATATACGAAAGCGATACCCTAAGCTCCAGTCTCAGGACGTCAACCCTCAGGAGACTTTGCATGGCCCTACCACCCATTCTGCGCGACGGGCTGCGCCTACCCGTTGTCGGCGCACCCCTGTTCATCATCTCCAATCCGGATCTCGTCATTGCCCAGTGCAAGGCCGGCGTTGTCGGATCCTTTCCGTCGCTGAACGCGCGACCGGTGGAGGAGTTCGAGCGCTGGCTCCAGCACATCAAGGCGGAGCTGGATGCCTACAACGCCGCGAACCCTGACCAGCCGGCGGCGCCCTTTGCGGTCAACCAGATCGTCCATCGCTCCAATAATCGTCTTTACGAGGATCTGGAACTCTGCGTGAAATACCGCGTGCCGATTGTGATCACCTCGCTCGGTGCTCGCGAGGACGTCAACGAGGCCGTGCACTCCTACGGGGGAATTGTGCTGCACGACGTCATCAACAACCGCTTTGCCCACAAGGCAATCGAAAAAGGCGCGGATGGCCTGATTGCCGTCGCCGCGGGCGCCGGTGGCCATGCGGGCTCGACCTCGCCGTTCGCGCTGATACAGGAAATCCGCGCCTGGTTCGATGGCCCTCTCCTGCTGTCGGGCTCCATCGCCTCGGGCGACGCAATACTCGCAGCGCGCGCCATGGGTGCCGACCTGGCCTACATCGGATCGGCTTTCATCGCCACGCGGGAAGCCAACGCGGATGAGGCCTACAAGCAGGCCATCGTGGACTACGATTCCTCGGACATTGTCTACAGCAGCCTGTTCACCGGCGTCAGCGGCAACTACCTGAAGCCCTCCATCCGCAACGCCGGAATGGACCCGGACAATCTGCCCGAGGGTGACCCGAGCAAAATGGACTTCGGCTCCGGCGGCAATACCGACGCCAAGGCATGGAAGGATATCTGGGGCTGCGGACAGGGTATCGGGGCGGTAAAGGCCGTGGATTCCACGAGCGACGTGGTCGGCAGGCTGAGCCGGGAATACGCCGCGGCCATGCAGCGAATCCAGGCAGCCTGACACCCGCGTATAGTGTGCAGGACATTCCCGCAAGGAAACGCACACTATGCGCATATTGATAGCAACCGCCCTGCTTCTGGCAAGTGCCACCCTGCAAGCGGCCACCGCGGAATTCGCCGGTGGCTGTTTCTGGTGCATGGAGGCGGACTTCGAGAAAAAAGACGGCGTTCTGGACGTCGTGTCCGGTTTTACCGGCGGCACTCTGAAAAACCCCACCTACAGCGGCAACCACGACGGCCACTACGAAGCGGTACGCGTGACCTATGATCCTGACGAGATCAGTTACGACGAGCTGCTGCGGCATTTCTGGCGCAATATCGACCCGGTCGATAACGGGGGCCAGTTCTGTGACCGGGGATTCAGCTACCGCACGGCCATCTTTGTCGCCAACGATGCCGAACGAGAGGCGGCGCAGGCGTCACTGGAAAAAGTGGCGGCGCGCTTCCCCGACCAGAGCATCGCCACAGAGATCCTCCCCGCGAACACTTTCTGGCCGGTCGAGGAGTACCACCAGGATTACGCCGAGAAGAATCCGCTGCGCTACAAATACTACCGCTGGGGCTGCGGTCGCGACCAACGCCTCGAGGAGCTGTGGAGCGGGGATGATCCCTACTGAAGCGGGCCTGCCTCGTCGTCAGCCGCCTATGACGATACGCCTCTGCTGCACCGCCTCTGCCAGTCTTTTCAGTACATCACGGGTGGACTCCCAGGACATGCAGGGATCGGTAATGCTCTGACCGTACACCAGGGGCTGTCCGGGAACCACGTTCTGCCGCCCCTCCACCAGATTGCTCTCGAGCATCAATCCGAAAATACCGCGACTGCCTCGGCTTATCTGGGTGGCAACATCGCGGGCGACATCCACCTGACGCGCCGGTATCTTGCGACTGTTGGCGTGACTCGCGTCAATCATGATGCGCACCGGCAGCCCGGCGTTGAGGAGAAGTTCACTGGCATCGTCCACCGAGAACATGTCGTAGTTCGGGTGGCGACCTCCCCGCAGGATGATGTGGCAGTCCTCGTTTCCGGTGGTCTGGAAAATCGCGGAATGGCCCTGTTTCGTCACTGACAGGAAATGGTGCGGCTGGGACGCCGATTTGATCGCGTCTACCGCCACCTGTATGTCGCCGTCAGTGGCATTCTTGAAGCCCACCGGACAGGACAGCCCCGACGACAGTTCACGGTGTGTCTGGCTCTCGGTGGTGCGCGCGCCGATAGCGCCCCAGGACACGAGGTCCGCCAGATACTGCGGGCTGATGAGGTCGAGATACTCGGTGCCTGCGGGCAGGCCCATTTCCGCCAGGTCCAGCAGCAGTTTGCGGGCGAGGTGCAGCCCCTTGTTGATCTGGAAGGTATTGTTCAGGTCCGGGTCGTTGATCAGCCCCTTCCAGCCAACGGTGGTGCGCGGCTTCTCGAAATATACCCGCATGACAATACAGAGATCGGCGGCAAGCTCATCGGCGAGCTGCTTCAACCCGCGGGCATACTCGATAGCGGCTGCGGGATCATGGATGGAACAGGGTCCCACAACGACAACAAGGCGGTCATCCTCTCCCGCGAGCACGTCGTGGATGGCGCGCCGCGCGACCGAGACGGTGCCGGCCGCCGCGTCTGACAGGGGAACCTCGGCGACCAGCGCCGCGGGGGCGATCAGCTCATTGGTTTTCTGAATGCGCAGGTCATCGGTGGAGGACGTCATGACAGTACCGCTCGTTTTCATTGCTGGAACAAGCTGCGTAATATAGCACGCGGTGACTTCTGCAGTGACACCGACCCGGGTACCGAAACGTCCCGGGGTGCCTGACACGATATTTTTTCCAACCGTTTGCCCGGAGGCCATGCATGCGCTCACAACGCCTTTCTCAATTACCGCTGCTACCCCTGCTGCTCGGCCTGATCGGTACCCTCCTGACGGTATCGACCGCGCAGGCACAGACGCCTTTCTCACCCATGGATGTCTTTGAACTGGAGTGGGCGGACGACCCGCAGATATCTCCGGATGGCGAGCACGTGCTCTACCGCCGCATGGGCATGGACGCGCTCACGGATTCCCGCCGCGGCAACCTGTGGCTGGTGTCCGCGTCCGGCGAGGAACACCGCAAGCTCACCAGTTTCGAGGGCGCGGAGACCAGCGCGCGCTGGTCTCCGGATGGCTCGAGAATCGCCTACGTGCGCGAGAACGCGGACGCCGAAAGCAGCGATATCCACGTTTACTGGCTCACGTCGGGCGAGCACGCCCGGGTAACCCGCGTCAGCGGCACGCCCAACGAGCTGCGCTGGTCGCCGGATGGCGAGCAGATCGCCTTCAGCCTCACGGTCAAGAGCAAGCCCCCGCAGCTCGTCAGCATGCCGGAGGCCCCCGAGGGCGCAAGCTGGGCCGCAGCGGCGCGGGTCACTGACCGCATGTACCACGAGCGCGACGGCAGCGGCTACATCGAACCCGGCTTCACCCATGTGTTCGTGGCACCGGCGGACGGCGGCAGCGCACGCCAGGTCAGCAGCGGTGATTTCCACCACCGGCATCCGGCATGGAGCCCGGACGCAAAGCAGCTTTACGTGAGCAGCAATCGCAGTGATGACTGGGAACACGACTTCCGCACCAGCCACCTCTACACGATCGATGTCGACAGCGGCGACATTCAGCAGATTACCGAGGATGACGGCCCCGCCTCGCAACCCGTGGTCTCACCCGATGGACGCTATCTGGCCTGGCTTGGCTTCACGGATCGTCGCCGCGCCTATCAGAATACCGAGCTGCGGATCGCGAGCAGAGATCCCCAGGCTGGCGATACCGGCGAGGGCTTCCGCCGTCTCGCCAGGGATCGGGATCTGAGCATCGACGCGGCGACGTGGGCAGCTGATAGCAGCGGCCTGTATGTCCTGTACGAGGAAAGCGGCAGCACGCGTCTCGGTCTGGTGACCCTGGACGGCGACTTTCGGGAACTCGCCCGCGATATCGGCGGCACCAGCATCGGCAGACCCTATCCCGGAGGCTCGTTCTCCGTCTCTGCCAGCAACCGACTCGCCTTCAACATCACGCGCCCGGAATACCCGGCGGATGTCGCCATCCTTGACGGCACCCGGCAGACACGCCTGACCCACCTGAACCGCGAACTGCTCGCCTACCGTGACCTCGGCCGCACACAGGCCATCACCTGGGAATCCTCCGCGGACGGCCGGGAAATCCAGGGCTGGATCATTACGCCCCCCGGTTTCGATCCGGAGCAGCAATACCCGCTGCTGGTGGAAAACCACGGCGGCCCCATTCTCAATTACGGCGAACGCTTCTCGCCCGAGCTGCAGCTATTTGCGGCGGAGGGCTACGTGGTGTTCTACCCCAACCCCCGCGGCAGCACCGGCTATGGCGAGGACTTCTCGGACCTCCTCTACCACAACTACCCCGGTGAGGATTACGACGATGTCATGAGCGGTATCGACGCAGTCATTGAAAAGGGCTTTATCGACGAGGATCGCCTGTACGTTACCGGCGGCAGCGCCGGCGGCATCATGAGCGCCTGGATGATCGGCAAGTCCGACCGCTTCCGCGCCGCCGCCGTGGTCAAGCCGGTCATGAACTGGTACAGCAAGCTACTGAACGCCGACAACTGGTTCCAGTACTTCGAGGTTCGTTATCCCGGCGTGCCGTGGACAAACCAGGAGGACTACATGCGCTTCTCCCCCATCTCCCTGGTCGGCAACGTGAATACCCCGACCCTGGTCATGGTGGGCATGGACGACCTGCGCACGCCCCCCTCCCAGGCCAAGCAGCTGTATCATGCGCTGAAGTACCGCAAGGTCGACACCGTGCTGGTGGAATTACCCGGCGCCTCGCACTTCATCGGCAAGCGGCCAAGCCAGATGATCAGCAAGGTGCTGCATATTCTGGAGTGGTTCCGCCGCTACGATGCGCCCGCCCCGGATTGAGCCGGCTTCCCGAAACAACCCATTGGCTGACCGCCAAACAAGGACACAACGCATGATCACGCTGTACGGCTTTGCCTATTCCAACTACTACAACATCGTCAAGCATGCCCTGATGGCCAAGGGCATCGCCTTCGAGGAGCACAAGGTGTATCCCGGAGACGCCACGCTGCTGGATGCCAGCCCGCTGGGCAAGATTCCGGCCATCCGCACCGCCAACGGCGCAACGCTGTCTGAAACCAGCGTCATTCTTGACTATCTCGAGGACGCCTACCCGGAAACCCCGCTGCTGCCGGCTGACGCGGAAGCGCGGGGCAAGGTCCGGCAGCTGGCAAAGATTACCGAACTCTATCTCGAGCTGCCCGCACGACGCCTGCTGCCGTTTGCCCTCGGCGGTCGCCAGGCGCCGGATGCCGTAAAGGAAGAGGTGCGCGGCGTGCTCGAGCGCGGCATCGGCGCCATCAACACGCTCACACAGTTCTCGCCCTACTGCTGCGGCAGTGCGCTGACTACGGCGGATGTCACCCTGCGCTATGCCCTGGCGATCCCGAAGCTGGTCGGCCCGGGCCAGCTCGGCATGGATATCGTCGCCGCCATCGACGGGCTTGCCGAGTGGGACGCCATGATGAGCGAGGGTGATGTCGCCGCCAAAGTGGACGCCGACATGCAGGCCAACCGCGACGAATTCATGGCTTACGTGGCAAAAATGCAGGCGTGATCCGGGCCTTCACTGACGGGGCAGCACCGCCTGAGCCGGGTGCGGACTCACGCCAGCGACAGAAACAACCCGGCAATGGCGGCGCTCATGAGGTTGGCCATGAAACCGGCAAACACCGCGCGCAGGCCCAGCTCGGCGACATCGCTCCGACGCGAGGGGGCCAGTGTACCCAGCCCCCCCAGCAGTATCGCGATCGACGAGAAATTGGCGAAACCGCACAGGGCAAATGACACCACCGCCTGGCTGTGCTGACTGAGCTGGCTGCGATCCTCGTAGAAGGTGGTGAAGGCGACAAACTCATTCAGCACCAGCTTCTGGCCAATCAGGTTACCGGCCACGGAGGCCTCGCCCCAGGGCACACCGAGCATGAACGCCAGCGGCCGGAACAGGGTCCCGAGCAACAGCTCCAGAGACAGGGCCTCGACACCCACCGCATCCCCCATCCAGCCCAGAATGCCGTTCAGCAGGGCAATCAGGCCGATGAAGGCCAGCAGCATGGCGCCGATATTCACGGCCAGTGCCAGCCCATTCGCAGCACCGGCGGCGGCGGCATCGAAGACGTTGACGTGCGGCTCGTCCGCAATGCCGGTGGCAGCATCGGACACCTGCAGTGACTCCGTTTCCGGCAGCAGCAGTTTTGCCATCAGCAGGCCACCGGGCGCGGCCATGAAACTGGCGGCAAGCAGGTATTTCATCTCGACACCCAGAGCCACATAGCCCGCCAGCACCGAGCCGGCGACCGTTGCCATGCCGCCCACCATGACCGCAAACAGCTCCGAGCGCGTCATGCTCGGCAGGTAGGGTTTGATAACCAGCGGCGCTTCCGTCTGGCTGACAAAGATGTTTGCCGTCGCCGACAGGGATTCGGCGCGGCCAGTGCCCAACAACCAGCGCAGCGCACCGCCGATCACGCGAATCAGCCAGCCCATGATGCCGATGTAATAGAGAACGGCCACCAGGGACGAGAAGAAAATAATCACCGGCAGCACATGAAAGGCGAACACAAAGCCTATCTCGAACCGGCCAATGTCACCGAAAAGAAAATCGATCCCCGACTGGGCATACCCCAGTACACCCGAGACACGACTGGACAGCCATTCCAGACCCGCCCGCCCGGCAGGCACGTAAAGCACGATACCGGCGATAGCGACCTGCAGACCCAGTGCACCGCCCACCGTGCGCCAATTGACAGCACTGCGGTGAGCGGACGCAGCGTAGGCGATACCCAGCAACAGAACGATGCAGGCGACGCTGAGCGCCGTGGTCACGCCTTGATATCCGCAGTCGGGGACTCGCGCAGCAGGCCCAGCACCATGCTGCCCACCACATCCAGCGCCACCGCGTTGCGACCGCCCCCGGTAATGACCATGTCCGCATAGCGGGCCGTGTTCTGGATGAACTCGTAATACATGGGGCGCACGGTGTTTTCGTACTGCTCGGTAATGGACTCCAGCGTGCGCCCCCGGTCCTGCATGTCGCGGGCAATTCGGCGCAGCAGACAGATATCCAGCGGCGTGTCGACGAAGAACTTGATATCGAATTCGGCGCGAAGGCCGGGGTCGCTGAGCAGCAGGATGCCCTCGACAATCACTACCGGCGCCGGCCTTACCCGCTCCACGTCGGCAGCACGGGTATGTTGGCTGTAATCGTACACCGGCACATCCACCGCTTCGCCCCGGCGCAGACACTGCAGGTGATGCTGAAGCAACTCCTGCTCGAGAGCCGCAGGATGGTCATAGTTGACCTTCTCCCGTGCCTCGAGCGACAGGTGACTCTGGTCGCGGTAGTAGGCGTCTTCCTTGATCAGGGCCAGGCCGAGGAGAGGCTCCAGTTCGGCAACCCGCTCGCGTATTGTCTGGGCAAAAAGCGTCTTTCCGGAGCCGGAAGGGCCGGCAATCGCAATAAAGCAGGGAAGCAAGGAAGATCTCCAGTCACACGGCTGTCGGCGGGGAGTGTAATCCATGATGCGTCCCTGCGCATCGTGGCAAGCAATGAGGGCCACGCCCGGCATCGGCCCACGGCCTGTCTCGCCGGTCCGGGGCGGCGTTGCGCCATCTTCGACGGGTGATACACTGTCACACCTGACTTCGCAACCTGCGCAGTAACAGCGCATCCGGAGCGGCATACATGGACAGGAACTTCGATGACGCCAGAACCGGTGACCCCGTCATCGATGGCGCAGCGGCCGCAGTCACTGTCGAGGATCTCAGCAGCATCGTCGAGCACTCGCTGAATGAAATCTATGTGTTCGGCCTGGAAACGCTGCGTTTTCTCTACGTGAATCAGCCCGCCCGCGACAACCTCGGGTACGCCGCCTCAGAACTCGCCGCCCTCACCCCGGTTGACCTGAAGCCGGAGTTAACGCGTGAACAGTTCACAGACCTGGTCGCGCCCCTGCGCGACGGGCGGCAGGACAGGCTCGTCTTCGAAACGCGGCACCAGCGCAAGAATGGCAGTACCTACCCGGTGGAGGTTCACCTGCAGCCTGGCTATTATTCGGGCCAGCGGGTCGCCACCGCGATCATTCTGGACATCACCGAGCGCGCGCGGGCGCAGGAAGCGCGGGAAGCCATGGAGCGGCAGCTGCAGCAGGCGCAGAAAATGGAGAGCCTGGGTATTCTTGCCGGTGGCATTGCCCATGACTTCAACAACATTCTCACCAGCATACTGGGCTTTGCCGATCTGGCGATGGAGGACATCGACGGCGCGCATCCGGCGAGGGAGCATATTTCGGAGCTGGTCAAGGGCGCGCGCCGTGGTGCCGAACTCACCCAGCAGATGCTGGCCTATTCCGGCAAGGGCAAGTTTGTCGTCGAGCCGGTCAATCTGCAGAGCCTGATCGCTGACATGGGACGTCTGCTACAGGTCTCCATTCCACGCTCCTGCGGCCTGCACTATCACTTCGCGCCCACGCTGCCGGCGATACGCGCCGATGCGACGCAGATACGCCAGGTGCTTCTCAACCTGATCATCAACGCCGCGGAGGCCATCGGTCCGGAGACCTCCGGGATCATCAGCGTCACCACGGGAAGCCTCGACTGCGACGAGGATTATCTGCTCGACCTGTTTCCCAACGAATCCCTGCAGCCGGGGACTTACGTGTGCCTCGAAGTCTCGGACTCCGGCGCGGGAATGGATGAAACCACGCGCAAGCGCATCTTCGACCCTTTCTTCACCACCAAGGACACCGGTCGCGGTCTCGGCCTGTCGGCCATTCTCGGCATCGTGCTGGGCCACGGCGGCAGCATCAAGGTTTACAGCGAGCCGGGCGCCGGCAGTAGCTTCAAGCTGCTTTTCCCCGCGCTTGCGGAAGCGGCCGACAGCATGCTGACCGAGACCGCACCGGCGAATCACTGGCAGGGGGCCGGCAAAGTGCTTGTGGTGGAAGACGAGGATCTGGTGCTGGCATTGGCAGAACAGCTCTTCCGGCGCATGGGCTTTGAGGTGATCACCAGCACTGACGGTGTCGAGGGTCTCGCCGCATTCCGTGAGCACCACGCCGATCTGCAGCTGGTCTTCCTCGACATGAACATGCCCAACATGGGGGGCGAGGAGGCATTCCGGGAAATGCGCCGGATCAATGCCAGTGTCCCCACACTGCTGTGCAGCGGCTACAACGAGCAGACCGCGATCAACCGCTTCGCCGGCAAGGGCCTGGCCGGCTTTATACAGAAGCCCTACACCTATCGCACGCTCAGTGCAGTGGTGAAGGACGTTATCGAGGGGGGGTGACTACGGCAGCCACGCCCTGGTCTGCCGCGCCTTCGGCCCACAGGGCCTCCAGCATATTCCCAACGGTATTGGCCTCCACGAGGTGCGCGGCATACCAGGTGTGCAGGCAGCGTATGCGGGTGAAGTCCGCAATACCCCCGATGCCCCGCTGGCGGATGGCGGGCCACTGGCCGCTGGCGTCGAGGTGCACCCGCTCCGTGGCACTGAGAAAGGATTCGCGTCTCGCTATATGGCGGCGGTGATCGCTGGCCATCGCCGCCTGCAGCGCCGGATCGGCATCCACGCGAGCCTGCAGCCGGGCGATCGTGCCGCGCGCCTCTGCCTGGTCAATCCGGTAGTTGATGGCCGGATCAATCAGCCAGTACAGCGTTGGAAATGGCTTTGCATTCACCACAGACGCCACGCGGATGACCACCGGGTGGCCCTCGCCGTCGGCCACGGCGACCTCGCGCAGTCCGCGGGGCTCGCGGCCGAGTCGTTCGGCAATCTGCCGCAGGGTGTTGTCGTCAACTTGACATTCAGTATCCACGGGGCAGGATTCTACCCTATCCCGCGGCCACTGGGGGACAGGAACACAGGCTGAATGTTTGACTTTGCAAGCCCCTCGCCCTACAGTCTGCGCCGTTCAGGGTGCCTGCCGATGCGTGCCAAGCACAGCATCTGGGCAGGTTAAATGGGAAGTCTGGTGAGCGGCGTGGCACTGCCCCGCGGCAAGTCCAGCGCTGCCCCCGCAACGGTAAGCGACAGCGCGTCGCAAGCCCGATACCTGCCCTGACACACGCAACGATGGAGCGGAGGGCTTCGTGCAAGGTTGCCGAATGCCCGCGCATTTAGTTCCCTTCTGGCCCTCTCTCAATCGCCACCCGGCTATTGAGGCAATTGCCATGCATGACGACAACGACCAGAGCCAGCGCCGTGAGGCAAAACACCGACAGGCCATGGAAAAGCAGAAGGCCAGCGTGGATGCCAGTATCCAGGCGGCAGAGATCGAGCGCGGCGTGGCCATACTCCTGACGGGAAATGGCAAGGGAAAATCCAGCTCTGCCTTTGGCATGGTGATGCGCGCCCTCGGCTATGGCCATCGGGTCGGCGTCATCCAGTTCATCAAGGGACAGCAGCTGTCGGGGGAAGAGCTCTATCTGCGCGACAAGTGTCCGGATGTCACCTTCTATCAGATGGGTACCGGCTTCACCTGGGACACCCAGGATCGCAGCGGCGATATCGCCGCCGCCGAGCGCACCTGGGCCGAAGCGGTCCCGCTGCTGCGGGACCCCGCGTATGACCTGGTGGTGCTCGACGAACTCACCTACATGCTGGCCTTCGACTACCTTCCCGAGGCCGCGGTGCTGGCGGCCATCGCTGATCGCCCGCGGGAACAGAGCGTCGTGGTGACCGGACGCGGTGGCGGCAGCGCCCTGCAGGACATCATGGATACCGTCTCGGAAGTCCGCGACGTGAAGCATGCCTTTGCCAGCGGCATCAAGGCGCGCAAGGGCGTGGACTACTGATCCCGTGTACGGCGACCGCTCGTCCCGGGCCCGACGGGTTATCGCCGTACTCACCGGCCTGCAGCTACCGGCACTGCTTCTCGGTGTTGCCCTCGGCGTGGTCGCGCTCTCCCCCGACGAGCTGCTGGGCGCGCTGGCAGACATGCTGCGCGGCGACACCTCCAGCCAGGCGGCACTGATTGTCGGACATATCCGCCTGCCGCGAACACTGCTCGCCGCCGCCTGCGGCACTATCCTGGCTCTTTGCGGCGCGGTCACCCAGGGGCTGTTCCGCAACCCACTCGCCGATCCCTCGCTGATCGGCGTCACCGGCGGCGCCAGCCTTGGGGCGGCACTGGTCATGGTGCTCGCCGCACCGGCCGGTCTCGCGCTGATGCTGGGCCTGGTTTCCGCGGGGGCTTTCCTTGGCGGCGCCGCGGCCGTGGTTCTGGTCTACCGCCTGGCGACCGACAGCAGCGGCACCTCTGTGGCCACGATGTTGCTGGCGGGTATCGGCATCACCGCGCTGTCAGGCGCCGCAGTCAGCCTGCTGGAATTTCACGCCGACAACCAGATGCTGCGACGAATCAGCCTGTGGAAAATGGGCAGTTTCGACAATGCACGACTGCCGGAACTCGGTCTGGCGTTTGGCGTCACGGCCCTGCTCTGCACGGTTCTGCCGCGCTACGCCAGCGCGCTCAATGCCCTCCTGCTCGGCGAATCCGAGGCCTCTCATCTGGGCGTTGACGTGGCGCGGCTGAAGCGTCACCTGGTGGCCTGGGTCGCCCTCGGGGTCGGCGTGTCCGTGGCGCTGGCGGGAACCATTGCCTTTGTCGGCCTCGTTGTGCCGCACATGATCCGCCTGCTGACCGGTCCCGATCACCGTTACCTGCTGCCGGCATCGGCCCTGGCGGGCGCCCTGCTGCTGATGTGCGCAGATACGGCTGCAAGGCTGCTGGCGCCGCCGGCCGAGGTGCCGGTGGGCATACTCACCGCCCTGCTCGGCGTGCCGTTCTTCATGTCTTTGCTGCGTCAGCGGCGCCAGTTCGGACTGCCCGCCGCGTGACAACGCTGGCCCTTCACGACGCCAGTGCAGGGTGGGGGGCCTGCCCGGTACTCACCGGCATCAGCCTGCGCTGCAAGGCCGGCGATATTGTGGGGCTGCTGGGGCCGAACGGTGCCGGCAAGTCGACACTGCTGCGCCTGATTGCCGGGGATACCGACCTGCTCGCCGGCAGCGCAGAGCTCGGCAGCAAGCCTCTGGCGAGCTGGTCTTCGGCCGCGCGGGCCCGGTGCATTGCCTATCTGCCGCAGGCTTCGTCACTGACCTTCCCCTTCACTGTATCCGAGGTCGTCGCCCTCGGCCGACTGCCTCACGCCGGCGGACGGCAATGCGACATGACGCTGGTCGAGTGGGCGCTGGCGGCGACCGACACACAGCCGATCGCCAACCGTCTGTACCCTCTGCTGTCGGGTGGAGAAAAACAGCGGGTGCAGCTCGCCCGCGTACTTTGCCAGCTGGAGACGGACGCCAGCGGTGGATCCCTTGACGGCAAGCTGCTCCTGCTGGATGAGCCCACCGCCGCACTGGACCTGCGTCACCAGCAGGACCTTGTGGCGCTGCTGCGGCAGCTGGCCGGGCGCGGCTGCACGGTGCTGGTTGCGCTGCACGATATCAACCTGCTGTCGAGCCTGTGTCATCGCGTCATGGTCGTAGACCGGGGACACGGTATCGCCCTGGGCACCCCGGCCGAGGTCTTCTCGGCGGATTTCCTGCAGTCCCTGTATGGCACGCCGCTTTGCGTCAGCACCCACCCCACTGGAGGATACCCGCTTGTTTTTCCGCAATAGACCCGCACCATTGCCGATCGAACAAAGCCCCGGGTGCCTACAGCCAGCGCGCAGGTCCCATCGCCTCCGGGACCTCGCCGCGGTCATCGCGGGCGCCGTGGCTATGTTCATGGCGCAGCCGGGACTGGCGCAGGGCGTCACGGCCACCGGCAGCGATGGCGTCAGCGTGGCACTGCCAGCGCCCGCGGAGCGCATAGTCGCGCTCGCGCCCCACCTCGCGGAGAACCTGTTTGCGGCGGGTGCGGGCGACACCCTGATTGCCACGGTGGAGTACAGCGACTATCCGCCCGATGCGCGCGCCATCCCGCGCATCGGCGGCTACAATAGCCTGAGTATCGAGGCCATCGTGGCACAGCAGCCCGATCTGGTGCTGGCCTGGGGTTCCGGCACCGGTCATGACATCGTCCGACGACTGCGCGAGCTTGGCATTCCCGTATACAGTGACGAGATCGGTGAATTGACTGATATTGCCGACTCCCTGCGCACCCTCGGCCGACTCACGGGAAACCGCACGACGGCGGAGCGCAGCGCGGAAGGGTTCGAGAGTGAACTGGCAGGCTTGCGGGAAAGCGCCGCGGGCGACGCCACGCTCGAGGTGTTCTACCAGATATGGCACGACCCGCTGCAGACGATCGGCGGCGGTCACCTGATCAGCGAGGTGATCGCCCTCTGCGGCGGACGCAACATCTTTGGCGATGTGCGGGGTCTGGCACCGCGCATCAGCCGGGAAGCCGTGCTGCTGCGCAATCCCGACGTGATTGTCGCCAGCGGCAGCAGCGAGGACGTTGCCGCCTGGCTGTCGCAGTGGCGGGAGCTGCCGGGTCTGCGCGCCGTGGAAACGGGCGCGCTCTACGTTGTCAATCCCGACCTGATCGAACGGCCGACGCCGCGACTGCTGTCTGGCGCACGCGAACTCTGCGCGCGCTTTGACAGCGCGAGGGCATCCGCTAGGAGTGCTCCTCGCTGACGGACCGGCCCGCGGAAGATCCCGGCAGTGGCATGCGGTCGATCGCATAGGTATACACCACATCTGTGCTGGAATTCAGCGCAGTCTCGGCGGAATCCTGCAGCACGCTGATGACGAAGCCCACGGCCACTACCTGCATAGCGACGTCCAGCGGAATCCCGAACAGGGAGCAGGCCAGCGGAATCAGCAGCAGGCTGCCCGAGGGCACGCCGCTTGCGCCGCAGGCCGCCAGCGCCGACACCACACAGAGCACCAGGGCGGCGCCGAAGGACACGTCAATGCCCAGGGTATTGGTGGCGGCCAGGGTCAGCACGGTGATGGTAATTGCCGCGCCCGCCATGTTCACGGTAGCACCGATGGGTATGGTCATGCTGTAGAGCTCCTCGCTGATGCCGAGGGACTTCGCCAGGGTAAGGTTGACCGGAATGTTGGCCGCCGAGCTGCGCGTGAAGAATGCGGTGATCCCCGAGCCCTCGAGGCAGCGCAGCACAATGGGGTAGGGATTCTCGCGGGTGATGAGGAACACCAGCAGGGGGTTGACCAGCAGGGCCATCACCAGCATGGCCGACACCAGCAGCAGCGCGACGCTGGCATAGCCCGCCAGCGCGCTGGCGCCGGAGGTCGCCACCGTTGACGCCACCAGCCCGAAAATACCCACGGGGGCGAGCCGGATCACGTAGCGCACGACATCGGCAACGCCACCGGCCAGGGTTTCCAGGTTATCGCGGAAGGCCTGGGGCGCAGAGCGAAAGCTGACGCCAAGCAGCACGGCCCAGGTCAGGCAGCCGAGGAAATTCCCGGTCAGCAGCGCATTCACCGGATTGTCCACCAGTTTGAACAGAACATCGGAGAGCACGTCACCGACAGCGGCCGGCGGGGTGCCCTGTGCCGCATCCGCCAGTACCAGCGTCTGTGGAAAAGCCCAGCTCAGGGTCAGTGCCACCAGCGCCGCACTCACGGTTCCGACGAGGTAAAGCAGCAGTGTCAGAAAGGTCTTGCGGCCATCGTTGCCGCTTTCATGGCGGTTGGCAATGGCCGACATGACCAGCAGCATGACCAGCAGTGGCGCCACCGCCTTGAGCATGCTGACAAAGAGCTGCCCGGCGAGGCCAACCGCCTCGCCCGCGGTTGGCAGCATAAGCCCAAGAATGGCACCGAGAACGACGCCCGCAAGTATCTGGGGGACCAGGCCCCAGCGCATGGGATTCAATAGCACGGGATCAGTCCAGAAGGTCCGGCTGCTCGGCGACGATCACATCGTACAGGGGCTGGAAGCTGAACCAGCCCGCCAGCGTGGAGCCGACCGTCTCCCGCGTCTGCACGGCGTACTCGTGCGGAATGGGTTTCGGCGTGCCCGCGGCCTCGGCCAGGAGCTGCGCCTGGCAGCTGCGTTCCATGGTCACGAACCACCAGGCAGCCTCGTCGACCGATTCGCCAACCGTCAGCAGCCCGTGGTTCTGCAGGATGACCGCCTTGTTGTCGCCCAGCGTCGTCGCCAGCTTCTCACCCTCGGCCGGGTCGAGCACCACGCCGGTGAAGGCGTCGAGCAGCGCATGATCCTCGTAGAAGGCACAGGCATCCTGCGTCAGCGGTGCGAGTTTGCGACCCAGGCTGGCGAAGGCCTTGCCGTACAGCGAGTGCGCGTGTGCAGCCGCCGTGACCCGCGGATGTGCCATGTGAATGCGCGAGTGAATGGTAAACGCGGCGCCGTTCAGCAGCCCCTCTCCCTCGACCACATTACCCGCGTGGTCGACACAGAGCAGGTCCGAGACGCGCATCTGCTTGAACGAGCGCCCCATGGGATTGACCCAGAAATGATCGCCATGCTCCGGGTCGCGCACGGTAATGTGCCCCGCGACCCCCTCATCAAAGCCGAAGCGCCCGAAAATACGCAGCGACGCGGCCAGACGCTGCTTGCGCTTGAGGCGCTCCGCGCCGACGTCCTCAAAGGCGCTGGACGCCATGTCGTCGACGGCGTCGCGATTCATGATGATGTTATTGGCGTTCTGGTTCATGAGATCTTCTCCAGCAGGGGAAACTTCGGCAGTTTAACATCCCCGACACAGGTATGTGCGGCGTGCAGTGCCAGCGCCGGGCCGGCACGTGGCGACACGCCCTCCGGACGCAGAACCTCGCCGCAGTGGCTGCAGGTGAGAACCGGCTGGGTTCGCTCGCCACAGGCGTTGTGAACATAGTCCACGGGTGCGCCCTCGCCCAGATCCATCCACTCGTCGCCCCAGCGGCCGAGCGTCATCAGCACCGGATAGAGTGCAAGCCCCTTGCGGGTGAGACGGTACTCGTAGCGGACAGGGCGGTCGCTGTAGAGCACCCGGGTCAGCACGCCCTGCTCCACCAGTTTGCCGAGGCGCTCGGACAGGCGGTGCCGCGTGATGCCCAGACTGGACTGGAACTGGTCGAATCGTCGCGTGCCCAGAAAAGCATCACGCAGAATCAGCAGCGTCCAGCGCTCACCGACCACGGACAAGGCTCTGGCTACCGAGCATACCTGTCTGTCTATGTCATCCCAGCGCATGGGGTTCCTCCGATGTCCGGTGAGTATAGGCAAGCGGTCCCGCGGGGAAAACCACCGCCGGGCGAGTCCTGTTATCATGCCTGCGACGATACGCAGGCAGACGAGGGATATCGACATGACAACAGGCGTTGGCGGCAGTGATGCGGCAACCGAGCTCGAGGCCATCCGGCCCATGCTCGCGGGCATCGAACCCATCGCAGACTCCGAATACCGGGCGCGCCTCGCACGGGCACGCTCGCTCCTGGCTGACAGCGGTGCCGAAGCACTGTACTTGAATGCCGGCACCAACCTGCGTTACTTCACCGGCACGGTCTGGCCGCCGAGTGAACGTCTGGTGGGCGCCGTTCTCACCGCCGACGGCGAATTGCACTACATTGCGCCCGCCTTTGAGCGTAACACCCTGACAGGCTTCATGGTGACAGAGGGCGAGCTGCACTGCTGGGAAGAGCACGAAGATCCCTACCTTCTGGTGGCAAGCATCGTTTCGGTCGAGGGACGCGCGCCAGGTAGCCTTGCCGTGGACGAATCCGCGCCATTCTTTCTGGTGGATGGGCTGTGCCGCGCACTGCCGGATACCCGGGTGCTCGCGGCGACCGACATCACCCGCAGCTGCCGCGCGCGCAAAAGTGCGGCAGAGCTGGCGCTGATGCAGCGCGCCAAGGACATCACGCTGCAGATACAGCGCCATACCGCGCGAATTCTTCGTCCGGGCATCACCACAGCAGAGGTGACCGAATTCATTCACGCGGCACATCGCGCAGCGGGCACCCGGGGATCGTATTTCTGCATTGTCCTGTTCGGGCCGGACAGTGCTTTTCCCCACGGCGTTGCTGCGCCAAAGGCCCTCGAGGAAGGCGACATGGTGCTCATCGATACCGGGTGTCAGGTGGAGGGCTATATCTCCGACATCACCCGCAGCTATGTCTTTGGCGACCCCACGGAGCGCCAGCGGGAGATCTGGGCGACGGAAAAAGCAGCGCAGCAGGCGGCATTCGCCGCGGTGACGCCAGGCAAGCCCTGCGGCACCATCGATGCCGCTGCCCGCGGGGTTATCGAGGGCGCTGGCCTGGGTCCTGAGTACCGGCTGCCCGGATTGCCGCATCGCACCGGGCACGGGATCGGCCTGGATATTCACGAGGCCCCATACCTCGTCCGCGGCGACGACACGCCGCTGGTACCGGGCATGTGCTTCAGCAACGAGCCGATGATCTGTGTCCCCGGGCATTTCGGCGTGCGCCTGGAAGACCACTTCCATGTTACCGAAAACGGCGCGCAGTGGTTCACCCAGCCCTCGGCAGATATCGACGATCCGTTCAGGGACATACCGCCACCGCCGGGCAGCGCGGCCTGAGACGGCCCACAACGAACGCAAAAAAGGGCGGTAAACCGCCCCTTTTTCTGTCTGACGCTGCAATCAACCGAACTGGTTCATGGTGTTGTCCTTGCCACCGGCCTTCAGCGCCTGCTCGCCGGAGAAGTACTCCTTGTGGTCGTCGCCCATGTTCGATCCGGCCATGTCCTGGTGCTTGACGCAGGCAATCCCCTCGCGGATCTCCTTGCGCTGCACACCTTCCACATAGGCCAGCATGCCCGCTTCGCCGAAGTAACCACGTGCAAGGTTGTCTGTTGACAGCGCCGCCGTGTGATAGGTGGGCAGCGTAATCAGGTGATGGAAAATGCCGGCCTTGGCCGAGGCCTCGGACTGGAATGCCTGGATCCACTGGTCCGCTTCCTGCGCCAGCTCCGTCGTGTCGTACTCGGCCTTCATCAGCGCATCGCGCTCGTAGGCCGAGAGATCGCGCCCCTCCCCCTGCCAGGCGTCAAACACCTGCTGGCGGAAACTCAGCGTCCAGTTGAAAGACGGCGAGTTGTTGTACACGAGTTTCGCGTCCGGTACCTGGCGGCGGATCTCATCCACCATCGCGCCGATCTGGCCGACATGCGGCTTCTCGGTCTCGATCCACAGCAGGTCGGCGCCGTGCTGCAGGCTGGTGATGCAGTCGAGAATGACCCGAGCCTCACCGGTTCCCGCCTTGAAGCGGTAGAGACCGTTGGGCAGGCGCACCGGGCGCACCAGCTTGCCGTCCTTTTTGATCACCACATCCCCCTCGTTGACGTCATCCGCCGACCGCACTTCCTCGGTTTCCAGGAAGGCGTTGTACTGCGACGCCAGGTCGCCGGGCTCGCGGGAGACGGGGATTTTCTGGGTCAGGCCGGCGCCGAGGGAATCCGTGCGCGCCACAATCACGCCGTCGGGCACACCCAGTTCCAGGAAGGCGTAGCGAATGGCGTTGATCTTCGACAGGAAGTCCTCGTGGGGCACCGTCACCTTGCCGTCCTGGTGGCCACACTGCTTGGCATCGGAGACCTGGTTCTCGACCTGGATCGCGCAGGCCCCCGCCTCGATCATCTTCTTTGCCAGCAGGTAGGTGGCTTCCTCGTTGCCGAAACCGGCGTCGATGTCGGCGATGATCGGCACGACGTGGGTCTCGAAGTTGTTGATGGCGTCGAGCAGGCGCTTCTCGGCGACCTGATCACCGGCATCTCTCGCGGTCTGCAGTTCGCGGAACAGGTGGTTGAGCTCGCGGGCATCGGCCTGTCGCAGAAAGGTGTAAAGCTCTTCGATCAGCGCCGGGACCGTGGTTTTCTCATGCATGGACTGATCTGGCAGCGGACCGAATTCGCTGCGCAGGGCGGCAATCATCCAGCCGGACAGGTACAGGTAGCGCTTGCTGGTTGTGCCATGGTGCTTCTTGATGGCGATCAGCTTCTGCTGGCCTATAAAGCCGTGCCAGCAGCCTAGCGACTGGGTGTACTGCGCGGTGTCGGCATCGTAGGCCGCCATGTCGGCGCGCATGATGCCCGCCGTGTAGCGGGCGATATCCAGCCCGGTAAGGAAGCGGTTCTGCAGGCGCATGCGCGCCGCGTATTCCGGATTGATGTTATTCCAGGTACCGCCCTGCTGTGCACACAGCTGGGCAAATTCCGCCGTCGTTTCCTGATACGTCGCCATGGGATTTCCTCAAATGCCAGAACCAGTTCAATCGCCGTGCGACAACGCGCCAGCGACAATGGCAAAGAGTGTAGCCAGCAACGCGTCATAAATGAAATAGATGTATTATATCTTTGACATTCATAGTGAAAATAGTTGGTGCCCTGTCAGATTTCCCAGCGGTGCCGTCTCAGGGTGACAGCCAGGGTCGTCGCCAGCGCCGCGAAAACGAGTCCGGCAAGGAGGGACAGCCAGTCCACGGCAGCCCAGTCGGGCCCGAACAGGTAGAAGCCCACGCCATCATCGCTCTCCGTCAGGTGCGGCAGGTGCCGGCCAACGGCGTCGAGAACGACGCTGGTCCTAAGGAAGATCGACTCCAGCACAATCGCGCCGATCACCGGCACGACGGCGAGCAGAAAGGGCGAGCGCCTCGCCGCGGCGGAGGCCAGCAGCAGCCAGGCGCAGGTTGGCGCCAGCCACAGTGCACTGAGCAGCCAGCCCCCGATCTGGTCCACCAGCAATCGCGCCGGGGCCAGATTGCCCGCCAGCACCGCCATCGGCTGCATGTCGAGACGCCAGACCATCAGCATGGCGAGCAGCGTGGTCACAACCTGCAGCAGGATACTGATGGCGATGAGGATGGCCGGTGCCACGATGAGCGCCACGGCGAGTTTGCTGAGCACGCTCTCCCATTCGCTGACCGGCAGAGAGCGCCAGAACAGGATGCTGCGGTCCTTGCGGTCATCGTAAAGTGCGCCGAGCAGATACTGCGCAACCGCGATCATCAGCACCAGCAGCAGCGCGTTATGCAGCAGGTTCAGCAGCGGATTCAGGCTGCGAATGCGTTCATCCGTGGCCTCGCTGGCGGGCATCCCGCGATCCGTCACGGGCGGCGGGCTGAAGGTCCAGTCAAGGTCGAAGTCCCAGGCGGATTCCGGCACATCCTGCGTTGCGGGACGCGACGCCAGGTCGATGCTGTCCTCGGCGTCGCCGATGCCGACAGCGCCTCGCCGGTCCTCGCTGCCAGCGCGGATAATGATCCCCGGGCTTTCCCCGTCTGCCTGCTTTTCGATGACCTGGATGAGGGTATCTCCAAACACACTGATGCGATCGACCACGAGTACGCTCAGCAGCATAGCCACAGCGAGAAGCACGGCGAGTAGCAGGGGTGCCCAGAAGAAGGCACGCCGGTGCTCGCGCAGCTCGCGCTGCAGGAGTGTGAAAATACGCAGGGAACGGCTGCGGTTCATGAGCGCACCTCCCGGCTCAGTTTTGCCACAAACAGATCGGAGACCGACGGCGTGCGACAGTCGCCCAGGGGTGTCAGCAGGTGCCGCTCGACATCCTCATAGATGATGGCCTTGCCGCCGAGGATGCTGCGCTTGCCGACGTGGGGAATGCTTTCGGCCCGGGCCACGGCATCGCCGACACAGTGCAGCTCGACGAAGCTCGACTCCAGCTCCGCCAGCGGTCGGTTGAGGACGATGCGGCCATGATCCATGAACACCACGTGGGTCAGGATATTCTCCACTTCCTCAACCTGGTGTGTGGAGATGAGAATGGTGCGCTGTTCGTCGAAGTAATCGTTGAGCAGCTGCTCGAAAAAGCGCCGCCGGAAAAGAATGTCCAGGCCCAGCGTAGGCTCGTCCAGAATCAGCAGTCGGGCATCGATCGCCATGACCAGCGCCAGGTGCAGCTGCACGGTCATGCCCTTGGACAGCTCACCGACGCGGCGTGCGGGGGCGACATCGGTGGCGGCAAGAAAGGTTTCGGCGAGCGCGCGGTCAAAGCGGGGATGCAGGCCATTGACCGCATCCAGGAGCTGATCAACCCGCATCCAGCGCGGCAGCACGGCGGTATCGGCGATGAAGCTGACCTCCTCCATCAGGCGCGCGTGCTCACGCACAGGCTGCCTGCCCAGCACCGACAGCTCCCCCTGTGCCGGGGTCAGGCCCAGCAGCGCCCGCAGCAGCGTCGTCTTGCCGGCACCGTTGGGCCCGATCAGCCCCACCACGGCGCCGGCGGGAATATCGAGGTCCACATGATCGACGGCGGGCACGCCAGCGAACGCCCGGAACAGACCCCGCGCCTTAATGATGTCTGTCATTCCCTTTCGCCCCGTTCCTGCAGCAGCCGCTCGACCACTGCGTCCATGCCGAGACCCAGCATGCGCACACGCTGTGCAAATGCCGGGACCTCCTCTTCCAGAAACCGCGCCTGCTCGTCCTGCGTCAGTGCACTGCGCGCACCCTGGGTGACAAACATACCGAGCCCGCGACGTTTTTCCAGCAAGCCGATATCCACCAGCTCCTGATACGCCTTGGCAACGGTCAGGTGGTTGATCTTGTAGTCGGCGGCCACCTGACGCACCGACGGCACGGCCTCGCCCTCGGGGAAGGTCCCGTCCATCACCCGCTCCACGACAAGTTCACGCAGCTGGCGATAGATCGGCTGTCTGTCATTCCACTCCACTCGTTCAGTCCTTGCCGCGTTTCAGTCACTGCCGCCCGGGCGGCTCACTCGTCGCGCCGGTCGATGCGCCCCGAGCCCAGAATGGTCGTGCTTTTTTCCGCGTTACCGGCATACAGCACATTGCCGCTACCGAGTATCGTGACGTCCAGCTCGTCCTGCAGTTCACCAAGACGCGCATCGCCGGAGCCGACGATATTTACTTCTGCACGTCGGGCCGGGACACCGGCAAGGTCAACGCTGCCGGCGCCGACGATCGACAGCTCGAGGGTATCGACCCGGGTCGCGCTGTCCACCCGCATATCGCCAGAGCCCTGGACCACGGCATCCAACGCATCTGTCGAAAGGCTGCCCAGGAGGATATCCCCCGACCCCGCAATCACCGCCTCCAGAGAGCCGACATCAGCGGTGATGATGTGTATGTCGCGGGAGCCGGAAACACGCAGCGCCAGACTTTCGCCGCGGATATCATGCAGTCGCGCATTGCCGCTGCCTGCCACCGCGAGCCGCAGGTCGTCCACATCGAACGAGCGCATGTACACCGTCGCGGAGCCCATGACGTGCACCTCCGAGATCGCCGGCAGCGTCACGCGGAATTTGACATCCGCAAAGCTCTCCCGGCGGTGGCTGCGGCTGTAGCCCAGCACCAGACCCCGCGAGGTCGCTGTGTAGGGCACCTTGTCGAGATCCGCCTGTGACCCGCGTACCAGCAGGGCTGGAACATCGCCCTGGGTCAGCTCGACCTCCACGCCGCCGCGAATCTCAAGGCGGGTGACGTCCGGGATGTCGACCTCGACAGTCTCCTGTGCGAAAACCGCGCGACTGCCCGCCAGCAGCGCCGCGCAGACGAAGAAGGCAATCGCCGTCGCCAGCAGGCGACGCCCGCCAACCAGTATTTTCTGCCTGTGGGGATGAAACATGTCTCTCACCCTTGATGATGAATAGTGATGTGATGGTGTTATATCTAACTATAACACCTAATTCAGTCGATGCAAGGGATTTTCAGCAATACCGGTGCTCAAGGGCCGAGGTTCCAGTCCTTGCCGGGCGGGTGCGCGGCTTTCCACTCCATCGCCCGGCGCACCCGGCGCTCCACCGAGGGGTGGCTATAGAACAGTATTTCCTGCACAGGATGCGGCCGCGGGTAACGGTATTCGGCGGTTTTTACCAGGGCGCTGGCCAGGGCATCAGGCAGATTTACCGTCTGCAGCGAATAGATGTCCGCCTCGGTCTCGCCGATACGCACGACGCCATTGGTCACCGGCATGGCCAGTGTGCCAAGCACGGACAGCAGCAGGATCAGCACCGGAATGCCGCGCGGATCGTCGATCTGCCGGGTGTCGCTGCCCAGGAGTCGCGCAAAGCCCGGAAACAGGCGGTCGGCGAGAAAAAACAGGAGGATGGCCAGCGCGCTCAGGACAAACACCATGCGCCAGACGTGACCCAGCACATAGTGACCGACCTCGTGGCCGGTGACCGCGCGCACTTCGTCCAGCGAGGCCTGGGTCAGCGCCACGTCGGAAATCGCGATCCGCGCGGCGCCGCCGATACCGGACACGTTGGCAGTGAAATTGTTCGACTGACGCGAGCCGTCGTAGAGAAAGATGCGATCGGCCGGAATGTCCGCCTCGGCGGCCATCACCAGTACAGCATCCCGCACCGCGCCCTCGGGAACCGGCTGGTAATCATTGAACAGTGGCTCGATCAGGGTCGGTGAAAGCAGCAGGAGGGTCGCGGCGGCTCCCGCGGCCAGCCCGCCAGACCATAGCCACCAGCGCCGGCCAGCGCGGCGGATCAGCGCGTAAACACCGAGAAAGAACAGCGCCGCAAGCACAACATTGAGGGCCATGGCGATCGAATTCTGCAGGAAGAAGTCGGCGAGGGGCTGCTGGGTACGCTGGTAGCTGCGTTCATGCCACCACGCCTCGTAAACGGTCCAGGGCAGCGTGAGGATCGCCGAGACCAGAAAGAAACCGGCCGCGGTGAGAAAGGTGCGCAGTGCCCAGCGCCGCTTCTCAAGAAACGCCCACAGGCGGTCGGTGATACCCAGGCGCACGATAATCAGGGTGGCCACCACCGAGACCAGCAGGGACCAGAGAATCATCCAGTGACCCGCGGCCGTGTAGGCGGCGGACATGGCCAGCGCCTCCGAACCCAGGCCGTCGATATACGCGCGCGTTGCTGCTTCGGCATCCAATGGCATGCTGCCTCCCGCTGTGCTGTCGGATCAGTCGCCAGTCACCCGTAGAAAAGTCGCTAGCGGCCCTTCTTGCGCTGGCGCTTCTTCTTTTCCTGCTTCACGTGGGCCATCATGCGGCGCTTGCGCGCCACCTGGCGCTGGGTGAGCGCGTTGCGACGATCGGCATAGGGATTCTCACCACTGCGAAACTCGATGCGCACCGGCGTGCCAACCAGCTTCAGCTCCCGGGTAAACGCTTTTTCGAGAAAGCGCTGGTAGCTCGCGGGAATGCTGTCGGTCTGGGTGCCGTGAATCACGATGAGCGGCGGGTTGCGTCCACCGGCGTGGGCATAGCGCAGCTTGATGCGGCGCCCGTTGACCATGGGCGGCGCATGCGATCCCACGGCATCTTCCAGAATCCGCGTCAACTGGTTCGTGTTCAGCTTGCGCGTCGCCGACTGGTGGGCGGCGTCTATCGAGCGATAGAGGTGGCCGACGCCCGTGCCGTGCAGGGCGGAGATGAAATGGGTGTCGGCATACTCGGCAAACTGCAGACGTCGGCTGAGCTCGTTCTTTATCTGATCGCGCGTGTCCGGATCCAGCCCGTCCCACTTGTTGATGGCGATCACCAGCCCGCGCCCCGCCTCGATGCAGTGGCCCAGCAGGTGCATGTCCTGGTCCACGAGCCCTTCGTGCGCGTCCACCAGGAGTACCACCACGTGGGCATCGTCCACCGCCTGCAGCGTCTTGACGATGGAGAACTTCTCCACCACTTCGCGGATGTTCTTGCGCCGCCGGATACCCGCGGTATCGATCAGCGTGTACGCGCGCTCGTCGCGCTCGAAATCGATGTAGATGCTGTCCCGGGTCGTGCCCGGCTGGTCGTACACAACCACCCGCTCCTCGCCCAGCAGGCGGTTGACCAGGGTGCTCTTGCCGACATTCGGACGACCGACCACCGCCACACGTATACGGTTCTCGCGCTCGGCCAGCGCTTCCGCAGAGCCGTCGTCCGGCACCTGGGAAAGCACCTCGTCAATCAGCGCGCGCACGCCCCGTCCCTGACTGGCGGCGATGCCGTGCAGGTGGCTCACGCCAAGACGGTAGAAATCGCCGGTCGCCACCGAAGCGTCCAGGCCATCCAGCTTGTTGACTACCAGATGGAAGGCCTTGCCGCGGCGACGCAGCGCCTCGACCATGAGTTCGTCGGCGCTGTTAAGGCCTTCCCTCGCATCCACCAGAAGCAGGATGACGTCGGCCTCCTCCATGGCCGCCATGGACTGGTTTGCCATCGGCGCATCAATGCCGTGCTCGTCACCGGTGAGGCCACCGGTGTCGATCACAATGAAATCGCGATCGCCGCTGCGGCCCTCGCCATACTTGCGGTCCCGGGTAAGCCCCGGAAAGTCAGCGACCAGCGCATCCCGGCTGCGGGTGAGCTGGTTGAACAGGGTGGACTTGCCCACATTCGGGCGACCCACCAAGGCGATGACCGGACGCATACGTCATGTTTCCCTGGCGGTAATCTCATAGGCCATGAGCTTCCCGCTGTTGCCATACACGTAGAGCGTGCGCCCGTCACTGAGCATGTCTGCACGCGCACCCTTGCCATCGACTTTCTCGCGTGCGGCAAAACTGCCGTCAACCTGGGACATCAGATGCAGGTAGCCTTCCAGATCGACCACCGCGAGATAGCTGCTGACCGGTGTCGGCCTTGACAGCTCGCGGTACGCCAGAGCGCCCTGTTCCCAGCGAATACCCTGACCATTGCGCAGGAAGGCTTTCACGCTGCCGTCATCGTCAGCCACGTAGACGTTATTGAAGCCAACGGAGACGCCGGAGTAGGACGACACGTCGCGCTGCCAGATACGATTACCCCCGCGGGCTTCGATGGCGACGATGCGGCCCTGGTAGCTGGCCGCGTACAGCTCGCCGCCAACCAGGGCCATGGTGCCATCGATATCCACGATGCGCTCAATCTCCGAGCGCCCCTGGGGAATGGCCACGCGGGTTTCCCATTCGATGCTGCCGCTGCGGGCGTCGAAAGCCACCACGCGACCGCTGGCGAATCCCGCAAAGACGCGCCCGTCGCTGATGATTGGCGTGCTCGTGCCGCGCAGGGTCAATACCGGCACGTTGCTGTCATAGCTCCAGCGTCGTTTACCGGTGTCATGCTCGTATCCGTGCAGCTTGCCATCATAGGTCTGCACAACGACAACTCTGCCATTCCCCTGCGGCGGCGCCAGGATCTCGCCGCTGACCGGGATCGACCAGACGATCCCGCCATCACTGGCAGACAGACGCATCAGCTCGCCATCGGCCGTGCCCAGGAACAGGGAGTCACCGTAGTGGCCAACACCGCCTGACAGTGACTTCTCCAGACGTTTTTCCCAGCGCTTGTCCCCGCTGCGGCGCTCCACCGCGGCGACGCGACCATCGCTGGAGGCCACATAGATCCACTCATCCGCGATGACCGGCTGCAGCTTGTTGAGTCCCTTGCCCTGCCCGTTGCCAACGCCCACGGACCAGAGCCGTTCGAGACGGGCCGAAGGCTCGAAGTCGACCAGATCCGCAGGCCGACGCGGGTCCTCGTCGTCGTCCATGCTGAACCAGTCCTTGACCGTGGTGCAGGCTCCCAGGCACAGGGACAGCATGAGTACGCCGGCAAGGCGGAAAAACACCATTCGCATGCCTTATTGCTCCGGTCCGCGCGGCGCAACAGGGTTGAGATGCTCCAGCTTCTGCGACAGCACCGGCGGCAGCTGCCCGCCCTCCACGCTGCGCTGTGCCACCGCATAGGCGTCACGCGCCTCGTCCGGGCGATCAGCGGCCATCAGGATATCGCCGCGGGCAAGGGCATAGGCACCGGCGTACGCCGTGTCGGCGCCGCCATCGAGAATCGCCAGCGCCTGCTCGACCTTACCCTGTGCCGCAGTGACTCGGGCGAGCCGCAGCTGGGCCACCTGATGGATGTCGCTGGACTTGTCAGCCTTTGACACCACCCAGCGCAGTTCGGTTTCGGCCCGGGCAAGATCGCCATCCTCGACCGCCATCCGCGCCAGGTGCAGCACCGCGAAGCGCGCATAGGGGGAACTGCCGAAGTCCGACTTGAGCTGCCCTGCCAGTGCGCGCGCATTGTCCGGATCGGTTTCGCCCTCGCTGCCCATGGCCTGCAGCATGCGCTGGTAAATGGACGAGGCGGCCTGGGACTGTTCCTCGCGACTGGACTGCCAGGCCTGCCAGCCAAAGCCAAGGCTGAGCGCCACCGCGACCGCGATGACGAGATTGCGGCCGTTCTCCTCCCACCAGCGCTTGATGGCTTCGACCTGCTCTTCTTCCGTTCTGTAGGATTCCACGTCAATTGTTCCTAATCGTTGGTCCGCGCCAGGGCCTGCCTGAGCGCGTTGTCAAGTTGGGCCAGCGGCAGCGTCTGCTGACCGCCCTCCCCGCGTAAGAGCTTGAGGGTCACGGCATTGCCCGCGACTTCGTCCTCGCCCCAGATCAGCGCCACCCGGGCGCCGCTGCGATCTGCCTTTTTCATCTGGCTGCGGAAGCTGCCACCGCCGGCGTGCTGTTCGATGCGGCCCGCTGCACCACTGTCGCGAAGTGACTGCACACAGCCCAGTGCGGCGTCCTGCGCGGCATCACCGACGGTCACCACATAGACGTCTGCCGTGCGGGAGGGAGCGGCCAGGTTGAGTTCGCGCAGCAGCAGAATCAGCCGCTCCATGCCCATGGCGAAGCCGATTCCGGGTGTTGAACGCCCGCCGAGCTGCTCCACCAGGCCATCGTAGCGGCCGCCGGCACAGACCGTGCCCTGGGCACCGAGGCGGTCGGTCACCCACTCAAACACAGTCTTGTTGTAATAGTCGAGCCCACGCACCAGACGCGGATTGTGCCGCCACGCCACGCCGGCCACGTCCAGCAGATCACAGAGGCGCTGGAAATCGGCGCGGGATTCGTCGTCGAGAAAATCTGCCAGCGCCGGAGCCCCGTCCAGCAGCGCCTGGGTCTGCGGATTCTTGCTGTCAAGGATGCGCAGGGGATTGCTGGCGAGACGCCGCTGGCTGTCCTCGTCGAGTTCCCCGCGGCAGGTGTCGAGATAGGCCACCAGCGCCTCGCGGTAGCGCAGCCGGCTGTCGCTGCTACCGATGGAGTTGATCTCCAGCGTCACCGCGGAGGTCAGGCCAAGCTCCCGCCACACCCGCGCCAGCAGGATGATGAGTTCAGCATCAATATCCGGCGTTGCGATGCCGAGAACCTCGGCGCCGATCTGATGGAACTGCCGCTGGCGTCCTTTCTGCGGGCGCTCGTAGCGGAACATGGGGCCGGCATACCAGAGGCGGCAGGGCGTGGTGATCAGGTTATGCTGTATCGCCGCGCGCACGCAGCCGGCAGTGCCCTCGGGTCGCAGGGTCAGGCTTTCGCCATTGCGGTCATCGAAGGTATACATCTCCTTCTCGACAATGTCCGTAACCTCGCCGATGGAGCGACTGAACAGCTCTGTGGACTCCACCAGCGGCAGGCGCAGCTGGTCATAGCCGAAGCTGTCGAGCACCGCGGCAACGGTGGTCTCGAGTGTTCGCCAGTCCACGGACTCAGCCGGCAGGATGTCGCTCATCCCGCGAATGGCTCGGATTGCACTCATCCCGAGGTCTTCAGGATCAGGTTTTCCGGGTCGTTGCCCTCGCGTTCGATGCGCGCAGCGCGCTCGCGGATCACCTGCTCGAGGTGATCGAGAAAATCCGCATTGGTAATCTTGTGGTCTGGCTCGCCGTCGACATAAATGAGGTTGTTCGGCGTTGCACCGGTCAGGCCGACATCGGCCTCGCGGGCTTCGCCGGGCCCGTTGACGATGCAGCCGATCACCGCAACATCCATCGGGGTACGGATATCTTCGAGCCGCTGCTCCAGCGCATTCATGGTGCCGATCACGTCAAAGTTCTGCCGCGAACAGCTGGGACAGGCAATAAAGTTGATGCCGTTGGAGCGCAGCTTGAGGCTTTTCAGGATATCGAAGCCCACCTTGATCTCCTCCACCGGATCGGCCGCGAGGGAGATCCTGATGGTGTCACCAATGCCCTCCATCAGCAGCATGCCCAGACCGACGGAGGACTTCACCGTACCGCCACGAAGACCGCCCGCCTCGGTAATGCCCAGGTGCAGCGGCTGCTCAATCTGCTTTGCCAGAAGCCGGTAGGCCGCCACCGCCATGAACACGTCGGATGCCTTGACACTCACCTTGAAGTCCGGGTAGTTGAACTTGTCCAGAATGTCGACATGGCGCAGGGCGGATTCCACCAGCGCCTCTGGCGTGGGCTCACCATACTTGCGCTGCAGGTCCTTGCCCAGCGAGCCGGCGTTGACGCCGATGCGGATGGGAATACCCTTGTCGCGGGCGCAGTCGATGACTTCGCGCACCTTGTCGTCGCGGCCGATATTGCCCGGGTTGATGCGCAGACAATCGACCCCGTATTCGGCCACCTTGAGAGCAATTCGATGATCGAAATGAATATCGGCTACCAGGGGTACCTGGACCTGCGCCCGGATGCGACTGAAGGCCTCTGCCGCCTCCATGCTGGGCACCGAGACGCGCACGATATCGGCGCCGGCATCCTCCAGCGCACGGATCTGCGCCACGGTTGCCGCGACATCGCAGGTCTCGGTGTTGGTCATGCTCTGCACACTGATGGGGGCATCGCCACCCACAGCAACCTTGCCCACGTGAATCTGTCGGCTCTTGCGCCTGACAATCGGAGATTTCGCCGTCATAGCCTACCTGCCCTTACACGCCGTCCGGCGTGCCTGATTCATCCATCTCACGAGTCGCCCGCCTGCCGTGCATACGCGGCATACTCGGGCGACTCCGGGTACAGGTTCCGCAGCGCGAGCGCATAGCTGCCCTCGGCATCGCGGTCACCGGTGGCCTGTGCCAGGCGAACGCCGAGCCAGAGACCCCGGGCCGACTGACGCCGCACCGCGGACCGGTACCGCTCATAGTATTGTGCTGCGGCGCGGTAGTCACCCGCCTTCAGGCGCAAACTTGCCATTTCCAGCAGGGGAATGCTGTTGTTGCCCTGCATGCTCAGCGCGCGGATGAACGCCTCCTCCGCGCCGTCATCATCGGCAAGCGCCAGACGGGACAGCCCCAGGTTGATGAAGGCCCGCGGCCGCGCCTCGTAGAGCGTATCGCGCACCACCGCCTGCAGCTGCTGTTCCGCCTCCTTGAAACGCTGCTGGGAAAACAGGAAAGCGGCATAGTTGTTGCGGGCCCTGGAAAACCGGTCGTCGAGCGCAATGGCACGCTGGTAGCTCGCCTCCGCCATCTCGATTTCACCCGTGCTCTGATAGACCAGTGCAAAGGCCTCATGCACCTCCGGCTTGCGATCGTTGATACTCGCCGCCACCTTGAGGTTGCGCTTGGCCGCGTCCCAGTTGCCGTCGCCGATGTACTTGCGCGCCAGCTCCACTCGCTGGGTGAGCACCTCATCCGGTGATGCCGGCTCGGTGAACACCGTGTCCCGGCTTGTGATGCACGCGCTCAGCGCGAACAGGCACAACAGAATTGGCAGCGCGCGTAACGCACACAGGCTGCCCGACCTCGGCGTGCGCGCCCTAGGCATGTCCATCCACCTGATCCGCCGCCTGCGCCAGACGCCGGTGACGCTCGCTACGCCGGGTTCTGTCGACCACTTCGCCCACCAGCTGGCCGCAGGCGGCGGCAATGTCATCGCCGCGCGTGGTGCGCACGGTCACGATATAGCCCGCGTCGACCAGCACCTGCCAGAAACGACTCACCGCATTGCCGCTCGGGCGCTCGTAGCCGGAGCCCGGAAAGGGATTGAAGGGAATCAGGTTGATCTTGCAGGGGAAATCCTTGAGTAACTGCGCCAGCTCCACCGCGTGTTCGCGCTGGTCGTTGATGCCCGCCATCAGCGTGTACTCGATGGTGACGACGCGCTTGCGGTCGGACTGCGCATCGATATAACGCCGCGCGCTGTCCAGCAGCATGGCAATCGGGTAACGCCGGTTGATCGGCACCAGCTGATTGCGCAGGGCATCGTTGGGGGCGTGCAGCGATACCGCCAGGCTCGCCTCGCTGACGGCGGCCAGGCGATCCAGCGCCGGCACCACCCCCGACGTGCTGATCGTGACACGGCGCTTGGAGATGCCATAGGCCAGATCTTCCATCATGAGGTTCATGGCCGCCACGACATTCTCGAAATTTAGCAGCGGCTCGCCCATGCCCATCATGACCACGTTGGTGACCACGCGCCCCTTGCCCGACTTGAAGGCATCGTAGGACTTGATCGCCAGCCAGACCTGCCCGATGATTTCGGCGGCGGTGAGATCACGCATGAAACCCTGCTTGCCCGTGGAACAGAAGCTGCAGTCCAGACTGCAGCCCACCTGAGACGAGACGCACAGGGTTGCCCGGCCGCCGTCGGGAATGAGCACGGTCTCCACCAGCCCGCCACCGTCGACCCGCACCAGCCACTTGCGCGTGCCATCCGACGAATCGTGCTGACTCTCCACCAGCGGCGGACGCACCTCGGCAATGCCCTCCAGCTTGTCGCGCAGGGCGCGGGACAGGTTGCTCATGCGCTGAAAATCCGTCTCGCCCTCATGGTGCATCCACTTCAGCAGCTGCTGAGCACGAAAGGGTTTTTCACCGATGGATTCGAGCCACGCCACCAGCCAGGCACGCGGCATGCCCAGCAGGTTGATCCGCGGGCTGGGCTGCGCCTCTTGCGTGCTGGCGATCACTGTGGGGATGACCTTGCTCATGGCGGGAGCCGCGCTCAGGCGCGGGAGAACACCTCACTGGAAGCGAAGAAATAGGCGATTTCGCGCGCTGCGGAGCTCTCCGAGTCGGACCCATGCACCGCATTGGCGTCGATGGATTCGGCAAAGTCGGCGCGGATGGTGCCCGCATCGGCCTCTTTCGGGTTGGTGGCGCCCATCAGCTCGCGATTCTTTGCAATCGCATCCTCACCCTCGAGCACCTGGACCATGACGGGGCCTGAGGTCATGAAACCGACCAGATCGGCAAAGAAGGGACGCTCGCGATGCTCCGCGTAGAAGCCGCCGGCGACGTCTTCGCTCAGGTGCAGCATTTTTGCAGCAACCACTCGCAGGCCGTTGTCCTCGAAGCGGGAATAGATCCTGCCGATCACGTTCTTGCCGACCGCATCGGGTTTTACGATAGAAAGCGTGCGCTGCACCGCCATAGGGTTGTCTCCAGCTGTAGCATTGAAAGAATGAACGGTCGGGAGGCTTTGCGCCGTCCCCTGCCGCCGGGTGCAGCATTATACGCGCACGGCGGCGCGGTTTCATCCGCTTTCGGCGCTCAGGGTGCGGCGTGTGCAAGCTCGCCGCGCAGTCGACGCACGCATTCGCTCAGGCGCCCCGCCGCGTACTCCACCTCTTCGTCGGTGGTGAAGCGGCCGAGACTGAGGCGCAGGGAGCTGTGCGCACGCTCATCCGACAGGCCGATGGCCCGCAGCACGTAGGACGGCTCGAGGCTGGCCGAGGTGCAGGCAGAGCCCGTTGACACCGCCAGATCATTCAGGGAAAGCAGCAGCGTCTCCCCCTCGACACCCCCAAAGCTGACGTTCAGTGCCCCGGGCAGGCGGGCGTGTGCATCACCGTTGAGCTGCACATCACCCAGGGCCTGCAGCGCCGACCACAGGCGATCGCGCTGACGCTGCAGCCGCGTCGCCTCCTCGACCCGCTCTGCCGCGGCAAGTCGCGCCGCCGTGCCCATGCCGACGGCCTGGTGCGTGGCCAGCGTTCCCGCCCGCATGCCGCGCTCGTGGCCACCGCCGTGCATCTGCGCCTGCAGGTGCACGCGAGGCTGTCGTCGCACGTACAGCGCGCCAATGCCCTTGGGGCCATACATCTTGTGGGCAGAAAGCGACATCAGGTCGACGTCGAGCGCGCCCACGTCCACGGGCAGCTTGCCGACGCTCTGCGCCGCATCGACATGCAGCGACACCCCGGCCTCACGGGTAACGCCGGCAATCGCGGCGATGTCGTTCACCGTACCAATCTCGTTGTTGGCGTGCATGATGCTGACCAGACGGGTCTCCGGCCGCAGGGCACCGGCAACGGCGTCGGCGGTGGTGCAGCCATTTGCCTCCGGCGCCAGATAGGTCACCTGCCAGCCGAGGGTCTCAAGATGCGCACAGGTATCCAGAACCGCCTTGTGCTCGATGGCCGAGGTCACCATGTGCCCGGGTTCTTCACATTGCCCGGCGATGCCCTTGATCGCCAGATTGTCCGACTCCGTCGCCCCGGAGGTCCAGACGATTTCCCGCGGATCGGCGCCGATCAGGTCCGCCACATCGCGCCGCGCGTTCTCCACGGCCATCTCGGCTTCCCAGCCATAGCGATGGGAGCGCGAGGCGGCGTTGCCGAAAACGCCGTCGAGGGTCAGACAGCCCTGCATGGCCTCGGCAACCCGCGGATCCACAGGCGTTGTCGCCAGGTAGTCAAGGTAAACCGGCTTTTTCATAAGCACCTCATGTCTCCCCGTCGTCGGTTTTCGCGGGCTGCGCGCGACTGCCGGCGCGTGCCACCCACTGCTGGGTGGCGGTCAGGATGCCGCGGAGGATGTTGAGCTCCATCTCGTCCAGTCTGACGCGGCTGTACAGCCGTCGCAATCGCGGCATCAGCTGTCGCGGTGCCGCCGGGTCGAGGAACTCGATGTCTGTCAGGGTTTCTTCCAGATGGGCGTAGAATCGCTCCATGTTTGCCGCCGTGGCAAAGGGCGTGTCCCACTGCGCGTCGGCCTCGGCGGGCAGCGAGTCGGCCACGGCCAGCATGCGCACTTCATAACAGACGATCTGCACCGCCATCGCCAGGTTCAGGGAACTGTATTCCGGTGCGCTGGGAATGTGCAGATGCAGATTGCAGCGCTTGAGTTCATCGTTGGTGAGACCACGGTCCTCGCGCCCGAACAGAATGGAGACGCGCTCGCCGGCGTCGGTATGCTCACCGATACGCGCGGCGCAGCCTCTCGGGTCGAGGAGCGGCCAGGGGATGCGGCGGTCACGTGCGCTCGTGCCGACAATGAACTGGCTGTCGGCAACCGCCTCGTCCAGGGTGCTGACAACGCGTGCCTGTTCCAGCAGGTCAATGGCAGACGCGGCGCGCCACACCGCCTGCGGATCGGGGAACTGCTTCGGCGCGACCAGGCACAGGCGCGACAGGCCCATGTTCTTCATGGCGCGTGCGACACCGCCGATATTACCGGGGTGGGTCGTGTTGACCAGAACGATTTCAATACTCTCTGTGCGCATGGATCAGTCTGTCGCCATCAATGTGAAAAGGACTCGAAGTTTACCAGAGCCGCAGGGAGTCCTGCGCGAGGCGGTCTGTTATACTGCGCGCCGCGCAAAATCCCGACCACAGCGCGCAACACTCGTGAGCACCCGGAAAACACTATGGAACCGATGATTAACATGGCCCTGCGCGCTGCGCGCCGCGCCGGCGAGCAGATTGTCCGGGCGTCGGACGATCTCGAGCGGCTGCACGTGAAGACCAAGAGCGCCAACGATTTTGTCTCGGATGTGGATGAATCTGCCGAAAAGGACATTATCGAGCAACTGAGACGCGCCTACCCGCAGCACGCCTTCCTGGGCGAGGAATCGGGACTGAGCGGGCCAGAGAATGCCGAGTACCAGTGGGTGATCGATCCGCTGGACGGCACCACGAACTTTCTGCGCGGCATCCCTCACTACGCGGTCTCCATCGCCTGCCTGTACCGCGGCAAGCTGGAGCACGCGGTCATTGTGGACCCCGTGCGCCGCGAGGAGTTCACCGCATCGCGGGGTCGCGGCGCCCAGTTCAACGGTCGCCGCATGCGCGTCAGCAAGCTGGACAGCCTTGACGGCGCCCTGCTCGGCACCGGCATTCCCTTCCGCGGCCACAGCGACCAGCACCTCGAGGCCTACGGCAAGAGCCTGGTCACGCTGGCCGGGCAGTGCGCCGGCATTCGCCGCGCCGGCGCCGCATCGCTGGACCTGGCCTACGTGGCCACGGGCCGTCTGGACGCATTCTGGGAGGTGGGACTGTCGCGCTGGGACATGGCGGCGGGCGCCCTGCTGGTGCGGGAAGCCGGCGGACTCGTGTCCGATATCGACGGCTCCGAAAACTTTATGGAATCCGGCAATATCGTGGCGGGCAATCCGAAGTGCTTCAAGGCCGTGCTGCAGGTTACCCGCCCGCTTCTGGCAAAGCCCCGCGCCTGATACGCCACTGGCGCCGCATTTGCCGGGACGACCCTGGCGGCAACCGCCGTCCCGGTCCGTCGCGTCGGTCACCCGCGTCCGGGTGAACGATCAGCCTTACGGCGTGACCTCGTCCTGCTCTGCACCCTCTTTCACCGGGATCATCAGGTCCTCCTTGTTGACCTTCATCGCCAGCAGCGTAGTTGCAGAGACATAGATCGACGAGTAGGTCCCTACCGTGACGCCGACGATCAGGGCCACCGCAAAGGCGTTGATCATGTCGCCGCCGAATATTGCCAGCGCGACCAGCACCAGCAAGGTGGTCAATGACGTAACCAATGTGCGTCCCAGGGTCTCGGTCAGGGAAATATTGATCACCTCCACCGGCTCAATACGCCGCAGTTTGCGGAAGTTTTCCCGTATGCGGTCGGCCACCACGATCGTGTCGTTGAGGGAGTAGCCGATCACCGCCAGCAGCGCCGCCAGCACCGTCAGATCGAAATCCAGCCTCAGGACCGAAAAGAACCCCAGCGTCAGAACCACATCGTGGACCAGGGCCGCGACGGCACCGACCGCGAATTTGAGCTGGAAGCGAAAACCGATGTACAGCATCACCAGACCCAGCGCCAGCAGCATGGCCAGACCGCCCTGCTCGCGCAGCTCGTCACCCACCTGCGGACCGACAAACTCGGTCCGGCGCAGCTCGACGCTGTCGCTGGTTGATCCGCGCAGCGCCTGCAGTACCTCATTGCCGTCCGCGTCCAGATCGGCCGGGAGCCTGATCAGGACATCGCGGTCAGTGCCAAAGCTGACTACCAGGGCACCCGGGTAGCCTCCCGTTTCCAGCGTACTGCGAATGGCATCGAGATCGGCGGAATCACCGTACTCCACTTCCACCAGCGTGCCGCCGGTGAAGTCCAGCCCCCACTCCAGCTGGTTCACGATCAGGGAGCCGAGGGAAACAAGCAGCAGGACCGACGACAGGATGACCGCCAGGCGCCGCTGCCCCATAAAGTTGATCTGTTTCATGAGCGCGCCTCCTGCACGATGTCAGTGCCAATGGAGAGAGACCGCAGGCGACGGCCACCGTAAATAAGGTTGATCAGGGCCCGAGTGCCCATGATGGCGGTGAACATCGACGTCAGGATGCCGACCGACAGTGTCACCGCAAAGCCCTTGATGGGCCCGGTACCTACGGCATACAGGATCACCGCCACGATCAGCGTGGTAACGTTCGCATCGAGAATGGTGACCACAGCGCGACCATAACCCGAGTGAATGGCCATTTGCGGCGACAGCCCCTCGCGCAGCTCCTCGCGTATGCGCGAAAAGATAAGCACGTTGGCATCCACCGCCATACCGACGGTGAGCACGATACCCGCGATGCCCGGAAGCGTCAGCGTGGCCCCGATCATCGACATGAAGGCAATCAGCAGCACCAGGTTCGCGGTCAGTGCAACAACCGCACAGACACCGAACACGCGGTAATAAAGAATCATGAAGAGGACGATCAGCGCCAGACCGTACTGCACGGACTTCACGCCCAGGCGGATGTTCTCGGCTCCCAGCGACGGTCCCACCGTGCGCTCCTCCACAAAGGTCACCGGCGCCGCAAGGGCTCCGGCGCGCAGCATCAGTGCCAGCTCTGACGCCTCCATGGGACTGTCGAGCCCGGTGATCTGGAACTGCGCGCCCAGCGCGCTCTGGATGACCGGCGCGGTCAGCAGCTTCTTTTCATCGTAGGGGACCTTGATGATCTCCTCGCTGCCGTCTTCCGCCGTCTCGTAGCGGGTGCGGAACTTGCGCTCGATAAACAGCACGCCCATGCGGCGCTTGATGTTGTTGCGCGTGGCGCGGGACATCAGCGTACCGCCCTCACTGTCCAGACTGATCTGCACGTTCGGACGACCATTCTCGTCAAAGCTCGCCTGAGCGTTGGAAACCCGCTCGCCGGTGATGATGACGTCGCGCTCCAGCCATTCGAACATGCCCTCGTTGGCTTCGCTGCGGTATTCGAAACGCTGCTTGTCGGTGGCCTCCGCATCAGGACGCGCCACCAGGCGAAACTCCAGGTTGGCGACCTTGCCGAGAATGCGCTTCGCCTCGGCGGTATCCTGGATGCCCGGCAGCTCCACCACGATGCGATTGCGACCCTGGCGCTGCACCAGCGGCTCGGACACGCCCAGCTCGTTTACCCGGTTGCGCAGCGTGGTCAGGTTCTGACTCACCGCGTAGTCGATGATTTCG
The DNA here is from genome assembly GCF_004340525.1 of Chromatocurvus halotolerans. Taxonomy (GTDB): domain Bacteria; phylum Pseudomonadota; class Gammaproteobacteria; order Pseudomonadales; family Halieaceae; genus Chromatocurvus; species Chromatocurvus halotolerans. The sequence continues at coordinate 298,878 of NZ_SLWX01000001.1, forward strand.
TCCACGGTCTCCGGCGTCATTTCAGCACGCAGGCTGAAGGTGTCGGCGGAGGATTGCCGGTCGAGCAGCAGTTCCGGATGGTTGTCTGCCACCAGACTGCGGGCTGTCTCCCGGTCGTCTTCGGTGCGGAACTGGGCGACCACAACACGGTCGCCCTCCAGCGCAACGCGGCCGCGAATGCGCTCTTCACGGAGACTGCGCTTGATCGCGTTGAAGTAGAATTCCATGCGGCGCTCGACAGCGGCCTCGGTATCCACCTCGAGCTTGAAATGCACACCGCCGCTGAGGTCCAGGCCCAGCTTCATCGGCTGTGCACCAAGGTCCGACAGCCACGCCGGCGTGGTCTCGGCGAGATTGAGGGCGATGATGAAGCCGTCTCCCAGCGCCCGGGACAAGCGCGCCTGCGCGGCCAACTGGCGGTCGCGATCGCGCAGGCGGATAAGCGCGTTGCGCCCGTCCGACTGGATCACTTCGCCGAAGTGACTGATGCCGGCCTCGTCGAGGGCGTCGGTGGCGCGCTTCAGCGTCGCCTCGTCGATCACCTGGGCGCTGCTTTCACCGGTAATCTGCAGTGCTGGATCGGGGGCATACAGGTTGGGCGCCGCGTAGAAAAGGCCCAACATCAGCACCGCCAGGACCAGCAGGTACTTCCACAGAGGATATTTGTTCAGCATAGAGAGGCTCTGGGTTTCAGTGAGAGGGGGCGCTGTCGGGCCCCAACACGAAAAAAGGCGACATTATAGACCACGGCGGCGGGGTAACAAGGGGCGTCACCCCAGCCAAAGGCGCGCGTTGCGAAACAGACGCTGCCAGGGAGCGGTCTCCCCCCAGTCCCGCGGTGCCCAGGAATACTGCACAGTGCGGACGACACGCTCGGGGTGCGGCATCATGATCGTGACGCGCCCATCAAGACTGGTAACGCCGGCAATGCCCGCCTCAGACCCGTTCGGGTTGGCGGGATAGTGTTGTGCCAAGCCCAGATCGTTTTCAAGATAGCGCAGCGCCACCTGACCCGACGCTTCGCAGCTGTCCAGAGACGCGGCGTCGGCAAAGGTCGCCCTACCCTCGCCGTGCGCCACCGCCACCGGCAGGTGCGATCCGGCCATGTCCGCCAGAAACAGGGACGGTGTCGACTCGATGCGCACCAGCGACAGGCGCGCCTCGAACTGCTCGCTGCGATTGCGCAGGAAGCGCGGCCAGTGCTCGCTGCCGGGCACCAGGTCGCGCAGGGTGGACAGCATCTGGCAACCGTTGCATACGCCCAGCGCAAAGGTCTCCGGGCGGTCGAAGAAGCCGGCGAAGCCGTCATACAGCGCGCTGTTGAAGCGGATGGTTTTGGCCCAGCCCTCGCCGGCACCAAGCACGTCGCCGTAGGAGAACCCACCGCAGGCGACCAGCCCATCAAAGGTGTCCAGTCGCTGACGGCCGGACAGCAGATCGCTCATGTGCACGTCCACCGCGGTAAAGCCGGCGCGGTCGAAGGCGGCAGCCATCTCCAGCTGGCCGTTGACGCCCTGCTCGCGCAGGACGGCCACCCTCGGACGCGCACCCCGGGCAATCAACGGCGCGCTGACGTCGTGCTCCGGATCAAAGGTCAGCCCGGCGCTGAGGCCAGGGTCCGCTGCGCCAATGCGGGCGAACTCCTCGTCCGCGCAGTCAGGATTGTCCCGCAGGCGGGCGATCGCGTGGCTGGTGCTGCTCCAGAGCCGCTGCAGCTCCGACCGCGAATGGCGCAGCAGGGGCTGGCCCTGGCAGGTGATCGCAAGGGCGTCACCTGACACCGCGCGGCCGATCACGGCAAGGCAGTCGGCGATACCCAGATCCTGCGCCCGCGCCCACCATGTCGCCACGTCACGAGTGGCAATCTGCACCACCGCACCCGCCTCCTCATTGAACAGACAGGCCGTTGCGGCGTCAGCGGGCACATCGGCCAGATCCACAGCGAAGCCGCAATGACCGGCGAATGCCATTTCCAGCAGGGTGGTGACCAGCCCGCCGTCGGAGCGATCGTGATAGGCCATGATCGAGCCCTCGGCCAGGCCTGCCTGCACCAGCTGGAACAGGCCGCTGAGATCCTGGGGATTGTCGATATCCGGCGGCACGTCTCCAAGCTCGCCGAACACCTGGCACAGCGCCGAGCCCCCAAGCCGGCTGGCGCCCCGACCCAGGTCTATCAGCAGCAGCAGGGCATCCGCATCAGGCTGCAGTTGTGGGGTCACCGACCGGCGCACGTCCGGCACCGGGCAGAAGGCCGACACAATCAGGGATACCGGCGCCGTGACCGAACGCGCCTCGCCGTCCTGCTGCCAGCTGGTGCGCATGGACATGGAATCCTTGCCCACCGGAATGGTCAGGCCCAGCGCCGGGCAAAACTCCATGCCCACCGCGTAAACGCTGTCGAACAGCACGGCGTCTTCTGTGTCGCTGCCCGCGGCGCACATCCAGTTGGCCGAGAGCTTGATGTCGGACAGCGCCGCAACCGGCGCCGCGCAGATATTGGTGATGGCTTCGGCGACGGCCATGCGAGCCGCCGCCGGCCCGCTGAGCAGGGACAGCGGCGTACGCTCACCGATCGCCATCGCCTCACCGGCAAACCCGGTATAGGAAACGGTGGTGACGGCACAGTCTGCAACGGGAACCTGCCAGGGACCCACCATCTGGTCACGGCAGACCAGTCCGGTCACCGTGCGATCACCGATGGTGATGAGGAATTGCTTGCTGGCTACCGTAGGCAGCTGCAGCACCCGCTGCAGGGCGTCGTCGACGGCGGGCAGCGTCAGTGGCTTCCGCACAGTACCTGTCTGCCTGCGGGCCTCGCGATGCATGCGCGGGGGTTTGCCGAACAGCACGCTCATCGGCATATCCACCGGTACATTGTCGAAGTGCACATCCTGCAGCGTCAGATGAAGGTCCTGTGTCGCCTCGCCAACGACCGCATAGGGGCAGCGCTCGCGGGCACAGATGGCCTCGAAGCGCTCGATGTCCGGCGCGGCGATCGCCAGCACATAGCGCTCCTGGCTTTCGTTGCACCAGATTTCCAGCGGCGACATGCCTGGTTCATCGCTGGGAATGGCGCGCAGGTCGAAGCGGCCGCCCCTGCCGCCGTCCTTGACCAGCTCCGGCAGGGCGTTGGAAAGCCCCCCAGCGCCAACGTCGTGTATGAACGCGATCGGGTTGTCTTCCCCCAGCTGCCAGCAGCGGTCGATCACCTCCTGGCAGCGTCGCTCCATTTCCGGGTTCTGGCGCTGCACCGAAGCGAAATCGAGGGATTCCTGTCCCTGGCCGCTGTCGATGGACGAGGCAGCGCCGCCGCCGAGACCGATCAGCATGGCCGGGCCTCCGAGCACCACCAGCTTTGCGCCCGGCTCAAAGCCGCCTTTTTCCACGTGCCCGGGCGCAATATTGCCGTAGCCCCCGGCCAGCATGATCGGCTTGTGATAGCCCCGCAGCTGCGTGTCACCGTCGCCAATCGGCACCGCCTGTTCGAAGGTGCGGAAGTAACCGCACAGGTTGGGGCGACCGAACTCGTTGTTGAAGGCTGCGGCCCCGACAGGACCCTCCAGCATGATCTGCAGGGCCGAGGCATTGCGCTCAGGCTTGCCGTGGTCGATTTCCCAGGGCTGCAGTGCTCCCGGGAGTCGCAGGTTGGACACGGAGAAGCCGGTCAGACCCGCCTTGGGCTTGGAGCCTCGGCCCACCGCCCCCTCGTCGCGAATCTCGCCACCGGCGCCGGTGCCCGCCCCGGAGAACGGCGCAATCGCCGTGGGGTGGTTATGCGTCTCCACCTTCATCAGCAGGTGCACATCCTCGTCGCGATAGCCGTAGGTGGCGCTGTCCGGCGCGGGATAGAAGCGTGCTGCCCGCTGTCCCCGCACCACGGCGGCGTTGTCCGAGTAGGCCGAGAGCACGTTGTCCCCCGCGCTGTGGTGGGTATTGCGGATCATGTCGAACAGCGAGTGCGGCTGCGGCTGGCCATCCACGGTCCAGGAGGCATTGAAGATCTTGTGGCGACAGTGCTCTGAATTGGCCTGGGCGAACATCATCAGCTCGACATCCGACGGGTTGCGACCCAGGCGGCGAAAGCTGTCGACCAGATAGTCGATTTCATCGGCCGCCAGCGCCAGACCCAGCTCGAGATTGGCGGTCTCCAGCGCCGATTCGCCGCCGGCGAGAATGTCCACGGTGGCCAGCCGTCGAGGCTCAGCAGCGGCAAACAGCCGGTGTGCCGACTCCGGGTTGGGCAGCAGCGCTTCCGTCATGCGGTCATACAGGCACAGGCGCGCCGCCTGCTGCTGCGCGGCCTCAAGCCCGATGGGCCAGCGCAGCAGATAGGCCGTGCCGCGTTCGATTCTGCGAACCGGCTCCTGCAGCCCGCAGCGCCGGGCAATATCCGTTGCCTTTGTCGACCAGGGTGACAGCGTGCCCGGACGGGGTACTGCAACCACCAGCTCTGTGTCCCCACTGTCGTCCGCCGCCAACAGACCCGGATGGTCATGCCCGTCACCGGCCTCGCCGTAATGCAGCAGGGAGCGCAGCACCGCATTGGCCGACGGCGTCAGCGTTCCGGCAGTATCGACAAAGTGCAGAAACTGGCTGGCAAGCAGCTCGACACCGGGGGCCGCCGCGGCAAGACGCTCGGACAGTTTACGCTGCCGGAAGCCCGACAGGGCCGTTGGGCCGGGGAGGATAAGCATGACGAACGTCTCTCAGACTGGGCGGCTTGGAAGCGGCGCATTGTACCTGCTCGCAGACAGCGGGTTAACCATGGCAGCCCGGGAAATCAGGCTACAATAGATTATGATCCGGCATATCCGTCACTGGTACCTGTACTGCAGTCTCGCTGCGTTGATACTCCTGTCTGCCTGTGCCGAGCCAGGAGACAGCCTGTCACGCATTACGGAACGCGGTGAACTGCGCCTGGTCACGCGCAATGGTCCTTCCACCTACTACGTAGAGCGCAATGAGCCGAGAGGATTCGAGTATGAGCTGGCCAGACGGGTCGCCGATGACCTGGGCGTCGCCCTGCGTGTGAGCACCGCGTTTGCCATGGACGAGCTGTTCGACGCGCTGCGGCGGGGCGAGGCCGACCTGGCCGGTGCGGGGCTGACGTCCACCAGCGAACGGCGCAATGCCTACCCGATATCCGCAGCCTACCACCGACATCACCCCCAGGTGGTCTATCGCCTTGGACAGCCGAAGCCTACACAGCCCGGCGATCTGGAAGGCCTGCGGATTGTTGCACTGGCAGGCAGCAGTCATATCGAGCTGCTGGAGAAACTCCATCGCAATTCGGGCATCAATCTCCAGTGGCAGGCCATCAGCGGCACTCACGTCAAGGATATCCTCGAACTGGTGGAGCAGGGCCATGCGGATGCCGCCGTCGTTGACTCGGTGGAATTCAGAATTCAGAAAAACCTGCTGCCGCAACTCGATGTCGCCTTCGATCTGGCTCCCGAGCAGCAGGTAGTGTGGTACCTCAGTCCGCAGGGAGACAGTGACCGCCTCGAGCGCTACCTGGCAGACTTCCTTGCGCGTCTCGAGGCCGAGGGCACGCTGGAGGCGCTCAGGGAAGCCTACTTCGGTCATGTCGACAGCCTGGATCGCGTGGGCTCACAGACCTTCATCGCCAACCTGCGCAACGATCTGCCCACCTACCGTCCGCATATCGAGCGGGTTGCGCGGGAGCACCAGCTCGACTGGGCCCTGCTCGCCGCCATCGCCTACCAGGAATCGCACTGGGACCCGACCGCGGTTTCCTACACCGGCGTTCGCGGCATGATGATGCTCACCACACCGACGGCCGAAGAACTCGGCATCGAAGACCGCGAAGACATCATGCAGAGCCTGCGCGGCGGCGCACGCTACTTCAAGGACCTGCTGCGACGCCTGCCCGACGGCATTGTCGCGCCGGATCGCACCTGGATGGCGCTCGCCGCTTACAATATCGGCATGGGACACCTGGAAGATGCCCGCGTCATCACCCAGCGCCACGGCGGCAATCCCAATCTCTGGGCGGACGTGATGCAGCACCTGCCAAAGCTCGAGCTCAGCGAGCATTTCAGCACGGTGAAGTATGGCTATGCGCGAGGGCGCGAGGCGGTGCGCTACGTGCAGAATATTCGCCATTATTACAATGTCCTGCAGTGGCGATTCATTGCCGAAAACCGGCCACTGCCGCCGCTGGCCATGGATCAGCTGGTGCCGGAGACAATACGCCGGGTGGGTCTGCTGGGGCTGTAGCGAGACCGGCCTATTCCGGCGCTGCCTGGCTCTTGCTTTCCCGGCTCCTGACGGCCCGCCGGGCGCGAAAGAAATCCCTGAGCAGCTCGCTACTGTCCACAGCCAGTATGCCCTCCCGCCAGTTCACGCGGTGATTGTAGAAACCGGCAGCCAGCAGCTGCGCAGCACTGCACACCGCACCGGCTCGCGGTTCCCGCGCCGCGAACACCAGTGTCGACACCCGCGCATGGACCAGGGCTCCGATGCACATCGTGCAGGGCTCGAGCGTCACGTAAAGCGTGGCGTCCGGGTGGCGGTAGTTGCCGACGCGCCACGAGGCATCCCGCAGCGCAACAATCTCTGCATGCGCAGTGGGGTCCGAGGCACTGATGACAGAATTGCAGCCCTCCCCGATCACCTCACCCCGGCTCACCAGAACGGCGCCGACCGGCACCTCGCCCGCATCCCGCGCGCGCCGCGCAAGGCGCAGGGCATGCTCCATATAAAGAGTGTCAGTTTCGGCGCTCATGACGGCCTATCGTGACGGCTGGCGTTGCGCAAGTCACGCACAACAACGCCCCTGCATGAGCGAAGCACAGAAACCCCTGGGCTGACGACGGATCCATTGACATGTGTCAACTACGCTTAACACTTTTTGTCGTTTACTTTGCCTGACGCTGCAGAATACCTGACAAAAGAAGAGGACTTGCTCATGCGAATCGTTTTTGTTCACCCCAATTACCGCTCGGGCGGTGCCGAGATCGCAGGCAGCTGGCCACCCGCCTGGGTCGCCTACCTCGCCGGACACCTGCGCAAGGCCGGCTTCAACGATATTCACTTCATCGACGCCATGACCCACAACCTTCCCGAAGACGAGGTGACGCGCCGGCTGGTGGAACTGCAGCCGGATGTCATCGGCACCACGGCGATCACGCCTTCCATTTACATGGCCGAGCGGGTGCTGGAACTGGCGCGGGAGCACGTTCCCCAGGCACTGCGCGTCCTCGGCGGCATTCACGCCACCTTCATGTACAAGCAGGTGCTGTCCGAAGCGCCCTGGGTCGACGTGATCGTCCGTGGCGAAGGCGAGGAAATCTTTACCGGACTCATGCAGGCGGTCAACCGCGGCGAATACCTGCAGACCCGGGAGCAGATCTGCGGCATCGCCTACCGCGATGGCGACGAGATCGTGGCCACTCCGGCTGCACCCACCATCAAGGACCTCGACGCCCTCGACCCCGACTGGTCCCTGCTCGAGTGGGACAAGTACAAGTACATTCCGCTGAACGCCAAAGTGGCCATCCCCAACATGGCCCGGGGCTGTCCGTTTACCTGCTCCTTCTGTTCGCAGTGGAAATTCTGGCGCGATTACCGGGTGCGCGACCCTATCAAGGTGGTCGACGAGATCGAGAAGCTGGTGAACGAGCACGGCATCGGCTTCTTCATCCTTGCCGACGAGGAACCGACCATCAACCGCAAGAAATTCATCCAGTTCTGTGAAGAACTGATTGCCCGGGACCTGCCCGACAGGGTCAAGTGGGGCATCAATACCCGCGTCACAGACATTCTGCGCGACGAGGAACTGCTGCCCCTGTACCGCAAGGCAGGTCTGGTGCACGTGAGTCTGGGCACCGAAGCGGCGGCGCAGATGAAGCTGGACCAGTTCAACAAGGAAACCTGCGTCGAGGACAACCGCCGGGCCATCGAGCTGCTGCGCAACGCCGATATCTTCATCGAGGCCCAGTTCATTGTCGGTCTCGACAACGAAACGGCGGAAACGCTGGAAGAAACCTATCGCATGGCCTGGGACTGGCAGCCGGATCTTGCCAACTGGGCCATGTACACCCCCTGGCCCTTCACACCCCTGTTCCAGGAGCTGGGTGACAAGGTCGAGGTGTTCGACTTCTCCAAGTACAACTTCGTGACGCCGATCATGAAGCCCAAAGCCATGGATCGCGGCGAGCTGCTGGACCGGGTGATGAACAACTACCGGCGTTTCTACATGCGCAAGGCACTTTTCCACTACCCCTGGCGGGGTACCGGCTTTCGTCGCCGCTACCTGCTCGGCTGCCTGAAGGCCTTCGCCAAAGCGGGTTTCCAGCGCACCTTCTACGATCTCGGCAAGGCCGGCTACTGGGGACCCCAGTCCAAGGACAAGGTGGACTTCCACTTCGACACAACGCGCAAGATCGCCCACGCGCAGCTGGAGGACTGGCAGTCTACCCAGGACCGGGCAGCCCAGGCGCGGGCGCGCAAGCAGTCGGCGCGGGAGGATGCGCTGGAAGAAGCGCTCGAAACGGAGGCGGTGCCAGTGAAACTCTGTGGCGGTGGCACTCAGCAACTCGCCGAGGACGAATCCGACCTCGCTGTCCGCGCCTGAGATGGGCGCGCCAGCGGTGGACTCCGTGGAAGCCCGGATCGGCCCGAACAGCGTGCTTCAGCTGGTGCAGGTCCTCGATGCCCACGTCGGCCAGGCCGCACGGCAAAGGCTGCTGCTGGCGTCGGGTCTCAGCGCGCTGCCCTCCGACAGCGGTCTCATGCCCGAGGGCCCGGCGGCGCGGCTGCACCAGACGCTCCGCCAGCGCTACCCGGAAGCGGCCAGCGCGCTGGCGCAAGAGGCCGGCGAGCGCACGGGTGACTACATCCTCACCCACCGCATTCCACAGCTGGCCCAGCGCCTCCTGCGCAGGCTGCCGCGTCGCCTCGCGACCCGACTGCTGGCCGACGCGATTGGCAAGCACGCCTGGACCTTCGCCGGTTCCGGCGAGTTCCGTGTGCTGCGCAGCAAGCCGCTGACCTTTGAGCTCTGCGACAATCCGATCGTGCGCGGGGAACATGCCGACGGCGTGCTGTGCTACTGGCACGCCGCCGTCTTCCAGCGCCTGTTCAATGAGCTGATATCCCCGGACATCCGCTGCACCGAGACGCACTGCTGCGCTCTCGGCGCCCCGGCATGCCGCTTTACACTGCAGTAAGGTTCGGCGCAGCCCATCGGGGCCCTACTCGGTATCCCAGCTCCCGGACAGCGAGGCATACACCACACCACCGTCGACGGCGATCGTCTCACCGATGACGTAATCGCCGGAGCGCGCGGCGAGATAAATCGCTACCCCCGCCATATCCTCGTCCCGGCCAATGCGCTTGCCCGGTATCGCAGAGGAAATGGCATCGCCGTGGTCCCTGGCCGCGCGGTTCATTTCGGAAGGGAAGGCCCCCGGCGCGATTGCGGTGACATTGATATCGTCCTCCACCAGCCGGGCGGCCATACGCCGCGTCAGGTTGATGACCGCGGCCTTGGAGGCCTGGTAGCTGTAGGTCTCCCAGGGGTTGAGCCGAAGACCATCAATGGAGGCAATGTTGATCAGCTTTGCCGGCCTGCCGTCGCTGGCGGCGGCCTTGAGCGCCGGGTAGAACGCCTGTGACAGGAAAAACGGCGACTTCACGTTCAGGTCCATTACCTTGTCCCAGCCCTTCTCGGGGAAAGTCTCGAAGGGCTCGCCCCAGGCGGCGCCGGCGTTGTTCACCAGGATATCCAGCTGGCTTTCGTGTTTGGCATAGGCCGCGGCCAGCGCCTTGCAGCCCTCCACCGTGGACACATCCATCGGCAGGGAAACGCAGGCATCGCCCAGTTCCGCGGCCACGGCATCACAGACCTCGGCCTTGCGCGAGGAAATATAGACCTTCGCGCCCTGGGCAATGAAGCCCTTCGCTATCATCAGACCAATACCGCGGGAACCGCCGGTGATCAGCGCCGTGCGGCCCCTGAGGGAAAACAATGTTGACATATCCATGCTGTGCTCCTTGCGTGTCCGTCATGTCAGTAATCCGGTTCGCCGCGCCATAAACGCCGCAGGCGGTGCAGCCCGGCGCAGGATCATAACCCGGAGCGGCTGTCGCTTTCGCCCCTGTCCCGCATTCCATATACTCGTGTCATAGACACCAGCAGCAGGGGATCGGGTGGCCAGGGATAATAACCGCAGTGCAGACGACGCCGCGACCGAAGTGGACCCGACGCAGGGTCAGGGCGACAGGCCCGCATCAGCGCCGGAAAGCAACGACTACAGCGCAGACAGCCCGCGTTCACAGACGGCCGGCTTCGATCAGGCGCGCGAACTCGCGGAAAAGGCGGGCAGCGACAAGGGTCGGCTGCTGAAAAAACGCTTTGTGCTGGAGGATGTTCTCGGCGAGGGCGGCATGGGCCTGGTGTACAAGGCCCGCGACCTGCGCAAGGTCGAGGCTGAAGACCGCAATCCGTATGTCGCCGTCAAGGTTCTCGGACAGGGCTTTCGCGAACACCCGCAGGCCTTTGTCGCGCTGCAGCAGGAAGCGGTGAAATCCCAGAAACTCGCACACCCGAATATTGTGACCGTCTACGACTTTGATCGCGATGGCGACACGATCTTCATGACGATGGAACTGCTCAAGGGAGATCCGCTGGACGCCCTCCTTCGCCTCGAAGCCCCGTTCAGCAGGGAAGTCGCGCTGCGCTACTTTCGCGATCTGTGCGCGGGTCTGGAATATGCCCACCAGCGAAGCCTTGTGCACTCCGATCTGAAGCCCGGAAATATCTTCGTGACCACGGGCGGTACGGTCAAGATTCTCGATTTTGGTATCGCGCGGGCCGCCAGCAAAACCGCCCTCAGCCATGACTACGATGCCGGCGACCTCGGCGCGCTCACCCCGGCCTACGCCACGGCAGAAATGGTTCGCGGTGAGCCACCCAGTTTCGGCGACGACATCTATGCACTGGCCTGCGTTCTCTTTCAGATGCTGGCCGGTGAGCACCCTTACGATCGCAAAAGCGCGGCAGCGGCTGCTGAACTGAAGCTGAAACCACGGCGTCCGGAGGGACTGAGCAATCGCGAGTGGGGAGCACTGAGCGCCGCTCTGAGCGTTGACCAGGGCAAGCGCCCTGCCACGATTGCCGCTTTCCGCGAGAGCCTTCTGCCAAAGCGGCGCAGCGGGGCGCTTCTCGCATTCGGAGCCGCTGCCGTTGTCACCCTGGCTGCCGGTGGCTGGTATGCCTACGACCAGCATCGAGAGGAAACCAGGGCGCAAGAAGCGATCGCCGATCGCCTGCAGACTGCCAAGGACTGCTATATCAGCCGGGATTACGCCTGCGCGGCCGAGAACGCGCTGGTCGTGCGCAATCTTGCGCCAGGTAGCAGCGAAGCCGAGACTTTGCTGGCAGCCGCACGCAGCGCGGAGGCAAAAGCCGAGCAGGAGGCAATGATCGATAACCGTCTCAAGGCGGCGAAAGATTGTATCCAGTCCAACGACTATGCCTGCGCGCAACGCCGGCTGACGTCCCTGCTGGATGTCGTGCCAGACCAGTTGGAAGCTCAACAGATGCTGCGGGAGACAAGGGACGCACAGCAAAGCGCACAGATTGCAGCGCTGCTGCAGACAGCGGAGGCCTGTGTGTCCGGCGGCGACATTGACTGCGCCCGCACCGCGCTCGGTGAGGCACAGGCGACCGGCGCAAGCGCCTCGGAATTGATTCCCGTACAGCGCGGCCTGGACGGACTCGTGGAGGCGCGACTGGCGGCGGCAAGAAATCGCCAGGAGCGCGAGCAATTCATTGCCGATGAAGCGCAGGCCTGTCTTGAACGCGAGGATTTTGCCTGCGCCGACGACCGCGTGGGTCTGCTGCGCGATCTCAATCCAGATAATCCTGTAGCCAGTGAACTGGAGCGGGCGATAGCCGCAGGCAGGGAGCAGCGGCAGTTCCGGCTGCAGACGGTGGCCGGATTCCTCAGTGAGGCAGAAACCTGCTTCGCCCGCAAGGACTACAGCTGTGCCATCGCAAAATCCGAATCCGCCCTCTCGATAATCCCGGCATACGCGGCTGCGAAAAAAATGAGAGAACGGGCGAACGAGGCCCAGAAAAAGGCTAAACTCAGTATATCGATAGAATAAACGAGGGACATGGGCATGCGACAGCTGGTATCGATTCTGACACTAACGGCGCTGGCCACCGGTCACACCCAGGCGGGCTTTCTCGACGATCTGTTGAAGACCGCGAAGGATGCCGCCAAGGAAACAGCGGAGGACACCGCGAAAGATCTGGTTGCCGAAACAACGGAGCAGTTGATACGCGGCATGTTTGTTGGCTATACCTCCAGGCAGACCCGGTCGGACACCGAGGTGGCCCGGGAATTCGAGAAGGATCACGGCGATCTGCCGGTCAATGCCCAGGTGTCTTCCTACCGCACGGAAATACAGCCCGGCGCTTCCGTGCGCCCTGGGACGGAGGTCAGGGTGCGGTCCTGGATCGAGGTAACGCCGGGGCGCAGCGGTGACCGGCCCGTCATCGAGGAGCGTCTGACGATCTGGGACAATGAGGACAACTCGATCGCGCTAAAGGGAATGACCAAGGCCGCCGCTGAGCGCGCAGGCGCCTTCCGGGGTGAGTTCACTTTCACCCTGCCCGAGGGCTTGCCACAGGGAGTGTACCCGGTGAGCACCAGTCTCATGCTCAACGGCGAGCCCGTGGGTGACCAGAAGCACGGACTTCAGCTGGTGCTGCGGGTGGCACCAGCTGGCAACCTGACGCTCGTTGCTCTGAACGCCGGGACAAGCCCGATACCCTGAGCCTGGCCAGCCATCCAGGGCGGCACCGCATGGCGTGCTGCAAACGCTTTGCCTTTTCCGGCAAGGCTTCGAACCGATCCGCTGCTCATATCGTACATTCAATTCTTTGCCCGGCGTTTTGTCCGGCTACTCACAAACTGAAACTGGCAGTGCTTCTGTGAAACGTCAATTCCCCGCCCTGCTACGCCCGCTGGCCATTCTTGCCGGCGCCGGCGCCATTGCCGTGTTCATGCTCAGCAGCCGCGAGACGCCGGTTGCCCGCAGCATTGACCAGCCGCTGCCGCTGGTGCAGGCCCAGACCATCCGCAAAACCGATCTCCCGGTCACCCTTGTCGCCCACGGCAATGTCAGGGCCTGGCGCGAACTCGAGCTTACCGCCGAGGTTACGGGCCGGGTATTGTGGGCATCGGAGCGTTTTGAGCCCGGCATGGAAGTCGCCGAGGGAGAGCTCCTGCTGCGGATCGACGCCACCGACTACGAGCTGGCACTGGCAGAGGCACAGCAGTCGCTGGCCAGCGCCGAGCTGACGCTGGCGGATGCCAGGGCCCTTTCACAGAAAGCCCGCGTCAACGAGGCACAGGCGACCGTTGTCGCAGCCAGAGCGCGTATTGCAAGAGCCCGCCGCGACCTCGACAACACCGAGATACTCGCACCCTACAACGCCGTGATCGACACGGCGCTGGTCGAGGTCGGGCAGTTTATCAGTGCGGGAACCGAGGTCGGCCGCATTCTCGGCAGCGACAAGGCGGAAGTGCGCCTGCCATTGCTGCAGCGGGATGTGCTGCTAATCGACGGCGCGGGCGAGGTCGCAGTCACGCTCAGCAGCGGCAGCGGCACGCGACAGCTGCGCTGGACCGGCCGCGTGGCGCGGATTGAATCGCGAATTGACAGCGAGACCCGGGTGATTCCCGTCGTGGTGGAGGTCCCGGAGCCACTCAACACCGAACGTCACGCCACTCCACTTCCCTTCGGCCTGTTCGTGCGCGCTGAGATTGCCGGCAAATCGCTGGCAGATGCGGTGCGCATTCCACAGTCGGCGCTCCACGGCGACAGCGATGTCTTTGTGTTCGAGGACGGCAGACTGCAGCGGCGGACGGTCGACGTGGAGCGACTGCGCGACGGGCTGGCGCTGATCACGTCAGGTCTGGACGACGGCGACCGCGTTGTCACCACCCGCCTGGATCTCATGTTCGAGGGCATGGCGGTAGACCTCGCCGATGAGTGACCTGCGTGCAGCCCACGAGCGCGGGGCCGTTGCGTGGATGGCACGCAACCCGGTGGCGGCCAACCTGCTTCTGGTTATCGTGGTAGTGGCGGGCCTGTTCGCCATCGGCGAGCTGGACAAGGAAATCTTCCCGTCGTTTCCCACGGAGACCTTTACCGTCACCGTTCCCTATCCCGGCAGCTCTCCCGAGGAAGTCGAGCGCGGCATCGTGCTGCGGGTCGAGGAAGCCATACGCGACATCGTCGGCATCAAGGAAATCCGCAGTGAAGCCCGGGAAGGGGTCGGCATCGTGACCGTGCAGATGGTGCCCGGCAGCGACATGGCCCGCGCCGTCAATCTCGCCAAGGTGCGTATTGACGGCATCGCCTCCTTTCCCGCGGATGCCGAGGAACCTATTGTCGAAGAGATCGAGTTCTCGACCCGCGCAATACGTGTGAGCCTTTTCGGTGACATCGAGGCACGCAAGCTGAAGGAGCTGACCGAGCGAGTCCGGGAGGAAGTCCTCGCCCTCGGCGGCATCAGCGAACTGTCGGTCACCGGTGAACGTGACTATGAGATTTCCATCGAACTGTCCGACGAAAAGTTGCGCGCCTACGACCTGACCTTTGACGGCGTTGTCACGGCCATACGCAACAGCTCCCGCGATCTGCCCGGCGGCATCATGCGCACGGATTCCGGGACTGTCACGCTGCGCTCAATATCCCAGGCCTATGACGGTCGAGACTTCGCGCAGCTGACGCTGCTGTCGCGCAACGATGGCACGCAGATACGCCTGGGGGATATCGCCACGGTGCGTGACAGATTTGCCGAGCAGCCCGTGCTGAGCCTGGTGAACGGCCAGCCGGCGCTGACGCTGGATATCGAGCGCGTCGGCAGCCAGGACGTTCTGGAAATCACGGAAAAGGTCCGCAATTACGTCGCCATGAAACAGCAGCAGCTGCCCCCGGGGGTCAGTATCGAGGCCTGGAGCGACGCCAGCATCGTGCTCAAGAGTCGCATTGACCTGATGCTGCGCAATGCCGCCTCGGGTGGACTGCTGGTCATCATCGCCCTGGCCCTGTTTCTCGACCTGTCGCTGGCCTTCTGGGTGGTTGTCGGCCTGCCCTTTGCGGTCTTCGGCTGTCTGGCGACGCTGCACATTTTCGATCTGCCGGTATCGATCAATCTGTTATCGGTATTTGGCTTCATTCTGGTGCTGGGACTGCTGGTGGACGACGCCATTGTCACGGCGGAGAGTGCCTATGCGAGGCTCGAGCAGGAAAGAAAGGGCCTGCAGAGCATTATCGGCGGCGTGCAGCGTGTCTCCACTGCCACCATTTTCGGCGCACTGACCACGGTGGTTGCCTTTGGCCCCAGCCTGTTCGTGAATGAAGGATTTGCCCGCGTGCTGACCCATCTGGGGCCAGTGGTGATGCTGTGCGTCATTTTTTCCCTGATAGAGACCAAGCTGATTCTGCCGGCGCACCTCGCGCACCTGCGTCCGCCGGACCCGGAGGCCATCGCCCGCGGCAATCGCTTCAAGCGGGTCCAGCATGCCTTTGCCAGCGGCCTGCAGAGCTTCGCTCGCGGCCCGTACCAGCGCATGCTGGCGCGCGCGGTCCACTATCGCTACACCACGCTGGCGATTTTTGTCAGCGGCCTGATTATCTGCCTGACACTCATTCCCGCCGGCATTCTGCGGGTTGTCTTCTTCCCCACCATACCGTCGGACGTTATCCGCGTGAGCGTGGACATGCCCCAGGGCACGCCCTGGCAGAAAACGCATGAGTACGCGCATCGCATTGAAGCCGCCGCAAACGCCATGAACCAGCGCCACCGCGAACAGGACCCTGAGGGTCGCGATGCCGTCGTGACCATGCTGCTCACCTCCGAGAGTGACACCAGCGCGGCGCTGCAACTCGAGCTGCTGAAAAGTGAAGATCGCAACATCAGCTCGGACGTGCTCGGACAGTGGCTGCGCGAGGAACTGGGGCCACTGCACGGCGTTCGTTCCTTCCGGGTGGACAGCAGCGCGGGACCAGGCGGGACGCCCATCGACGTTCAACTCAAGGGCCGTGATCTGGATGAGCTGCGCCGGGCCGCAGCCGAGCTCAAGCTTGAGCTGGCGAAAGTAGACGGCACCCGGGACATCCGCGACAGCTTCAACTCCGGCGGACGAGAACTGAACATCAAGGTCACGCCGCAGGGCGAGGCCCTGGGGCTCGGCGACGTCACCCTCGCCAGCCAGGTACGGCAGGCGTTTTTTGGCGCGGAAGTGCAGCGGGTACAGCGCGGTCGCGATGAGGTCCGGGTCTACGTAAGACTGCCGGAGCAGGAGCGCACCCGCCTGGATGCGCTGCAGGAGCTGTGGATCAATCTCCCCGACGGCAGGCGCGTCCCCTTCCCCATGGTGGGCACCGCCAGTGAACAGACGGGGCTCAGCGTGATACAGCGGGTTGACCTGTCCCGCGTGGTCAACGTGCAGGCCGACGTCAACAAGAGCGTCACGTCATCGAGCGAGGTGATTGCGCTGATCGAGCGCAGCGTACTGCCGGACATCCTCGCGCGCCACCCCAGCGTACGCTACGACGTGGCCGGGGAAGTCGAGGAGCAGCGCGACACCTCGTCGGGCCTTCTGTATGGCATGATCATCGTGCTTATCCTGATCTATGCGGCGCTCGCCATTCCCCTGAAAAGCTACCTGGAGCCACTGCTCATCATGTCGGTGATCCCCTTTGGCGTGACGGGCGCGTTCCTGGGACACCTCATTCTCGGGATGGATGTCAGTGTGCTGTCCGCCATCGGCATTATCGGGCTTATTGGTGTGGTGGTGAATGACAGCCTGGTGCTGGTGGACCACATCAATCACTACGTGGATGAGGGGCACGACTGGCGCACGGCGGTGCTGGAAGCCGGGCCCTCGCGATTCCGCGCCATTCTGCTGACCTCACTGACCACCTTCCTCGGCCTGCTGCCCATCCAGCTGGAAACCTCGCTGCAGGCGCAGTTCGTCAAACCCATGGCGACCTCCGTCGCCTTCGGGATTTTCTTCTCCACGGCGGTCACGCTGTTCCTGGTGCCGACGCTGTATTACATCTCCCAGGACCTGCGGCAGATCTTCACCCCCGGCAGGGTGCGCAATCGTGCGCGGGGAACGACCGCGATGGATTCCACGCCCTGAGCCGCCGCCAGCTGCTGATGCAGCTGGCCATCAGAAAACGCCCCTCACGCAGCCACGGTCTCGCCAGCGATCAATGGCGTAGCGCCCCTCATTTCGCGCTCTCCTGAAAAAACTCTTGAATTACGAATGAGAACGATTATATTTTGTATTGCGTTTCACGTTCAATGGCCTTCAGGAGGTTCCCGTGCCTGCCCACCGCACCATTTTCGCAAGCTCATTACTGCCACTCTGCTTTCTGCCCTCACTGGTTATCGCGCAATCCACCTCACCGCCACCAGACAACGCCGCTTCTGACGACCGCGACCCCGCTCTGGAAACGGTGACCGTTGTGGGCACGCGCACCGAGCGCCGCCTGAGTGAAGTGGAAGCGACCATCTCGGTCTACGGACGCGAGGACATCGACCGCTGGCTGGTGCGTGACATTCAGGACCTGATCCGCTTTGAACCCGGAGTCAGCGTCGCCGGCGGCGGCAGCCGTTTCGGCCTCGAGGGCTTCACCATTCGCGGCATCGGCGGTAACCGCGTACTGACCCTGGTCGACGGCATTCGCATGCCAGAGGAGTTTTCTTTCGGCCCCTTCCTCTCGGCCCGGCGCGACTTCGTCGACGTAGACACGATTTCCCGCGTGGAAATCGCCCGCGGTCCCTCCTCCACGCTTTACGGCAGCGATGCGCTGGGTGGCGTGGTGTCAGTGACCACAAGGGCACCGAACGAGTATGTGTCTGCCGAAGAGCCACTGTACCTCGACACCAAGGCAGGCTACTCGAGCGAGGACAACAGCGTCATGGGCTCGCTGAACGCCGCGTACGGTACCGAGCGCGTTGCCGGTCTCATCACCTATACCCAGCGCTCGGCTGAAGAAACACAGACCGCCGGCGACATCGGCGGCTTCGGCAGCGGTCGCAGCAAAGCCGACCCGCAGGCCATCGATACCCGCTCTTTCGGCGCCAAACTCGCGGTCAGTCCCTTCGAGGGACACAACCTCATTTTCGCCCTGGATCTACTGGATGCCGACGTTGACACCACGCTGCTGTCGGATTTCGGCGAGGTAGCGCGCGGGATTGTCACCGATGCGCGCAATGCACAGGATCAGCGGGAACGCTCCCGCTACAGCCTGAGCTATCGCTACGATAGCGCCAGCGGCCTGCTGAACAACGCCCAGGTCACGGTGTACCGCCAGACCTCGGAAACGCAGCAGCTGACGCTGGATGAGCGCACCTCACCGCGGCTCGGCGCCCTCACGCGCGAGCGCCTGTCCACCTTCGAGCAGCAGATCGATGGCCTGTTTGCCCAGGCCAGCCGCTCTGCCCGGGCCTTTGGCGCCGAGCACACCCTGACCTTCGGCGTCGACTGGTATCGCACGGACAATGCCAACCTGCGCGACGGTGGCACCGTCAGTGCGGTCACGGGCGCCGTGGTGCCCGAGTTCGCCCCCCTGCCCACGCGGGATTTCCCGCCAACAGAGGTGGAGAACCGCGCACTCTTCCTGCAGGACGAGATGGTGTTTCTCGAGGGGCGCCTGCGCATCACGCCCGGACTGCGCTATGACGACTACTCGGCCAGCACCCGTCCGGACGACCTGTATTTCAACGGCAACCCCGGAGTCCCCGCGCCCGAGGATTTTGACGATTCCGACCTCACCCTGAAGCTCGGCGCGCTATATCAGTTCACACCGGCAATTGCCGGCTGGGCACGCTACAGCGAGGGCTTTCGCGCGCCGCCTTATGACGATGTCAACGTCGGCTTCTCGAACTTTCTCGGCGGCTACAAGACCATAGCGGCACCCGACCTGGCGTCGGAATCCAGTACCGGCTACGAGGTGGGGCTGCGCTTCAATAATCGCTGGGGCCAGGCACAGCTAGCCGCCTTCACCACTCGCTACGACAACTTCATCGAAGCCAACGTCATCGCGCCCGGGTTCGCGACCAGCGGTGGCATTGACCCGGCGGACGGCCTGCTGACCTTCCAGTCGGTGAATCGCGGCGCGGTAGACATTGAGGGGATAGAGTTCCGCGGGCAGCTGGCCCTTGGCGCCCTCAGCCCCGCCCTCGCCGCATTCTCCCTCGAAGGCGCGGCAGCCTACGCCAGCGGTGAATCCAGCGAAAATATCCCGATCAACACGGTGGACCCGCTCAGCACCGTGCTCGGACTGCGCTGGGCACCCACACAGTCTGCCTGGAGCAGCGAACTGATCTGGAGCTGGTCGGCGGACAAGGACAGCAGCGACATTGACGGTGACCGCTTCGCCACCGACAGCTTTCACCTGTTGGACCTTCTCGTGCATGCCGATCTCTCGGACCGCATCAGCATCGATCTGGGAGTGTTCAACCTGCTGGATGAACGCTACATCCGCTGGGCCGATACGGCGGGGATCGGCGAGGACAATCCCATGCGCTTTTCGCGGCCCGGTCGCAATGTCAGCATCAACCTGAGGGCGGTGTGGTGAACCGGCGTCGGCAAGGTGGCTGGAAATCTGCGCTGGTCGCCGGCTGTCTTTTCCTGGCGGGCACGACGGCGCAGGCCATGAGCTGCGGCGAGGTGGCGGCGGACGCCACACGCATTGCCGTAGCCGGTGGCTCCCTGACAGAGATTCTGTACGAACTGGGCGAGGAGCAGCGCATTGTCGCAGTCGATCGCACGGCAACCTATCCGGACGCCGCGCAGGCCCTGCCGCAGATCGGCTATGTGCGCGACCTGTCCGCCGAGGGCATTCTGTCACTGGAACCCACGCTGGTGCTCGGCGAACACGACATGGGCCCTCCGGAGGTCGTCGCCCAGCTCGAATCCCTCGGCGTGGACATGCTGATTGTGCCAGAGAGCTTTGACACCGCCGGTGTTGCCGAAAAAATCCGCTGCGTGGCGGCAGCGGTGGGCAATCCGTCGGCCGGCGAGACATTGGTGGCGAGCACGCTGGCGCCCCTGGAAAAACAGACCGGGACCGAGGCACGCGGCGTCGTGCTGCTGGGCGTGCGCGGCGGCGCACCCCTCGCGGCGGGCCGCAACACCTCGGGTCACGGCCTGTTGACCATGGCTGGCCTGGACAACGCCATGCGCGACATCGACGGCTGGAAAGGCGTCTCGGAGGAGGCAATGCTACTGGCCGCCCCGGATTTCATCGTCATCACCCAGCGCGGCCTGGATGACGCCGGCGGCATGCAGGCCCTGCTGGCGCATCCGGCACTGCGCCTGACGCCGGCGGCGCAGAACCGGCGCATCATCGCGATGGACGGCATGGCGATGCTCGGCTTCGGCCCACGCACCCTGGCCACCGCCGCAGCGCTGCGCGCAGAGCTGGAGGCAATCCGATGAGCATTGAAATGAGCACAGGCGCCGTGGTGGAGCGGCGCCTGCGTCCGTGGCGCGAAAGTTTGCCGAATCAGCGGCTGCTTCTGTACACCGGCGCACTGATGGCGATCACCCTGATTGCTATCAGCACCGGCGCCGTGGACCTCGATATTGTCGGTTTCCTGCTGGGCACCGCCGACCTTTCTGCACTGCAGCGCAACGTGCTGCTGGAACTGCGCCTGCCGCGGGTTCTGCTGGCCGGTGCGGTCGGTGCGGCACTGGCGATCGCCGGTGCCTGCCTGCAGGGTCTGTTTCGCAACCCACTGGCCGAGCCGCAATTGATCGGCGTGTCCTCCGGCGCCGCCCTTGGCGCCATTTCGATGATTGTGTTTGGCAACCAGCTCTCCATACCGGATGCCCTGATGCCCTTCAGCCTGCCGGTTGCGGCGATCATCGGGGCACTGCTGGTAACCTCGGGGCTGTACGCTCTTGCCTGTCGCCACGGTCAGCGCAACGTGGTTGGCCTGCTGCTGCTGGGCATTGCCGTGAACGCCATGTCGGGCGTGGGTATCGGTCTGTTTACCTGGGTCGCCAATGACGGTGAGCTACGCTCGCTGACCTTCTGGACCATGGGCAGTTTCGGCGGCAATCGCTGGAATACCGTCATGCCCGCTGTTGTTCTGATCGCGCTGGCGCTGGCCATTGTACTGCCGACCGCGCGGCAGCTGGATCGGCTGCAGCTGGGTGAGCTGGAGGCAGAGCGTCTCGGGGTCTGCCTGCGCAGCCTCAAACGCCGCGTGATCTTCGGGGTTGCGGTTGCGGTGGGCGCGGGGGTTGCCGTCGCCGGAACCATCGGCTTTGTCGGTCTCGTTGTGCCGCACATTGCGCGTTTGCTGACGGGTGTGCGACACCGCTCGCTGCTGCCCGCCTCCGCCCTGCTGGGCGCCTGTCTCACTATTGCAGCGGACCTGGGTGCACGCACGCTGGTCGTCCCCGCCGAGATGCCCGTGGGACTCATTACCAGCGCCATCGGTGCGCCGTTTTTCTTCTGGCTGATTCTGCGGGTACGCAACGCATGAGCCTGCTCGCCAGAAATCTTTGTGTGCGACGCAGTGGCCGATGGCTGCTGGCGAATGTCGATATCGAGGTGCAGCCCGGCGAGGTACTTGCCGTCGTGGGTCCCAACGGAGCTGGCAAGTCCACCCTGCTCGGCGCCCTGGCCGGCGACCTGTCGATCGATAGCGGGTGTGTGGAGATGGCAGGGCGGAATCTGCAGCAGATCAGCCTGCAGCAGCGCGCCGAGCGACGCGCTGTGGTTGGACCGCCACCGCAGATGGCCTTTGATTACACCGTGGCCGACGTGGTTTCCATGGGCTGGCTGCACGGTGATCGCTTTGGCAGCGCATTCGCCGCCGACGCCCTCAGCCGTGTCCTGCAGCGCTGCGACCTCGGAGCCCTTCGACAGCGGATATTCATGTCGCTTTCCAGCGGTGAACGGCAGCGTGTGCAGTTTGCCGCCGGCTGGCTGCAGGTCTGGCCAACGCCAGACGACCCGGCCGCGCGGTGGCTACTGCTGGATGAGCCGACGGCGAATCTCGACGTCGCGCACGCTCGGCAGATGCTGCAGCTGCTGCGACATCTCACCGCCGACAATACCGGGGTTCTGGTGGTGCTTCACGATCTGGATCTGGCCACGCGATTTGCCGATCGCGTGCTTCTCCTCGAGAGCGGTCGCGTTGCCGGGCTCGGGACGCCGGACACCGTTATGACGCCTGAGCGGCTGACCGCCGTCTATGGCGCCCCGGTACACGTTGAATACCTGCCAGCCCTGAATCGGCTGGTAGTCATTGCCTGAGGTCTTCTGTCAACACAAACAGCGAGGAACTGTCATGACAAACGCCGCAATTTCATCCCCCCCTGACGCCCGGGCCGCAGAGCTCGCGGAGCACTTTGCCGCCTGGCGCGCGGAGAATCCGCGCGGCTATCTGCGCAACGCCGCCAGTGCGCTCGGCGTCTCGGAGCTGGAGCTCCTGGTAGCGACCGGCGGCAGTGATGTGCAAGCACTGCGCACGGATGACATTCCGGGTCTTCTCGGCGACATTGCTGCCTGGGGAGAACTGCGCACCATGACCCGCAATGACCATGCGGTTCTGGAGCAGACCGGACACTACGAAAATCTGGCGTTTTTCGGCCCCGCGATGGGCCAGACCGTCGGCTCCATCGACATGCGGATTTTCGCCCGTCACTGGGTGCATGCCTACGGGGTGGTGACCCCGGGAAAGTCCGCGCCGCGGTGCAGCGTGCAGTTTTTCGACGCCCACGGCGTGAATATCCACAAGGTGTTCGCCAGCGACCCCACGGCTTATCGCAACCTGTGTGGGCAGTGGGCAGTGCACAACCCGCTTCCCGGTTTGCCCGCCGTCGAGCCAGCCATCCCGGAATCCCCGCGCCCGGACAGCGAGGTGGACGTGGCAGAGCTCCACCGCCGCTGGGATGCGCTGGAAGACACCCACGATTTTATCGGCCTGCTCAGGCGCTGCGCCGTAACACGGACGCAGGCACTGCGGCTTGCCGGCGAGTCCCGCGCAATCCCGGTTACTGCCGAGGCCCTGCAGCTGACACTGCAGCAGACCGCAGACGCGGCGGAGAACGCGATGATCTTCGTGGGTAATCGCGGCCTGGTGCAGATCTACATCGGCCAGATCCAGCGGGTTGTCGCCACCAGCGGCTGGCTCAATATTCTGGATCCGAAGGTAGACCTGCACGTGCGCGACGGCAGCATCAGCGATGCCTGGCTGGTGACCAAGCCCACGCGGCACGGACCGGTGCGCTCGCTGGAGTGCTACGGCAGCAGCGGAGAGACCGTGCTGCAGGTCTTTGGCAAACGCACCGAGACCGACTCAACGCCGCCGGGCATGAACGCCATTTTTGACTCGGTACTGCAGCACTGCAGGACGGGCTGACGTCCCGGCGTCGCGTCGCGTGACCCGCTAGTGGGCCAGGCGACGACGCCCACTAGAACTCTTCCCAGTCCTCATCGGCGGTGGCTGCCGGCGCCGACCCCGAGCGGCGGCCGCTCACCGGTGAGAGCCGGGAATTGATCGAACGTGCCGCTGCACGCTGCGGCGCTTGGCGTGTCGCCGGCTTCGCCGCTGCCTGCTGAGGAGGGCGCAGGCCAGCTCCGTTAGACGGCACTGTCTCGGTCAACCGGAAACGCGAGACCAGGTCCCTCAGCACCAGGGTCTGCTCGTCCATCGACTTGCTCGCCGCGGCAGCTTCCTCGACCAGTGCGGCGTTCTGCTGCGTCACTTCATCCAGCTGCATCACCGCCTTGTTGACCTGCTCAATGCCCGAGGACTGTTCCTCCGAGGCCGCATACAGTTCGGCGATAATGCTGGTCACTTTCTTCACGCTGACCACGATCGCCGACAGTGTTTCACCGGATGAGTCGACCAGACGGGAGCCGTCCTCCACTTTGGCCACGCTGGTTTTGATCAGCGTCTTGATCTCCTTCGCCGCAGCGGCGCTGCGCTGGGCCAGGTTGCGGACTTCAGCCGCGACCACGGCAAAACCGCGTCCCTGCTCGCCGGCGCGGGCGGCCTCGACCGCGGCATTGAGCGCGAGCAGGTTGGTCTGGAAGGCGATCTCGTCAATGACGCTGATGATTTCGGATATCTCACCCGACGACTCGCTGATCGCCTGCATGGCGCTGATTGCCCTGCCAACCACTTCACCCCCCTTCTCCGCCTGCTCCCGGGCATCCCCGGCGAGCTGGTTGGCCTCGCGAGCGTTGTCCGCGCTCGAGCGCACCACCGACGTCATCTGCTCCATGCTCGACGCTGTCTCCTCGAGCGATGACGCCTGCTCTTCGGTGCGCTGCGACAGGTCCAGGTTGCCCTTGGAGATTTCGCCGGCCGAGGCATTGATCGTCGATGCGCTCTCGCGAATGCTGGCCACGATGTCCGTCAGTCGGTCCATGGTGGTGTTGACGTCCACCTTGAGCTGCTCGAACAGTCCGGGGTGATCGGCATCGATATAGCCGGTGAGGTCCCCCTCCGCGAGCCCGGAAAGTACCCTGGCGACATCGGTAAAGCCGGCGCTGAGCGCGCCAACCGTATTGTTTACATCCTCCTGCAGCTGTTTAAAGAGGCCCTCGTAGTCACCGTCAATGCGCCCGCTAAGGTCGCCGGCGGCGAGCTGGTTCATCACGCCAGCAATATCGTTCAACCCGTTCCCGGTCACCTCCATGAGATCGTTGAGGAGACCGGAGACAACGCGCAGGAAACCCTCGTAGGCCTCGACGTCCAGCCGCGCGTCGAACCGGCCTCGGGCGGCGCCGGCGATCAGTGCACGGATCTCGCGCTCTGCCGCCTTTGCCTGGGTGACATCTTCCCACTCGAGCATATTGCCCATGTACTTGCCGTGTTCGCTTTTTATCAGCGTGGCATTCAGCGTGAAGTCGGCCCCGTTGGCCTTGATAACGACACTGGTCGGCATCTTGCGCGCGTCGGAGAGCATGGCCGGCGAGTGCGAGGCGTCCTCGAAAAAGCTGTCAATCGTCTGGCCCTCCAGATGCTCCGGGTCGAAGCCGGGGAAGTGCTCGCGCAGCTTGCCGGCGCGACGCTGCATCATTTTCCGGACAGCCGGGTTTGCATAGACGATTTCGTGCCGGTCATTCGCCAGCATGATGCAGGACCCAGAACCGTCTACCGCAGACGTGAGACGGTCAATCTCGACCTGCTGATCGTGCTCCTTGGTGCCATCTACCGAAAGCCCCACCACCTTGAATGGCCTGCCGCGGTCGTCGAGAACCGGAGAGTAATTGGCGACCACCCAGGTCGGCTTGCCATCCTTGTAGACGCGAGGCACCAGCCCCGAGAAGAACCTGCCGGCACGCAGATCTTCCCACAGCTGAAGGTGCTCCGGATCTTTCGCAAAGTCTGTCGGTACCATGTCATCGAGCGTAAGCGCCTGGATTTCCTCGAGCGTATAGCCGCTGCGTTTGAGATAGCGCTCGTTGGCGTTCAGGATGCGCCCCTCCATGTCGAATTCAAGAATGCCCTGAACCCGCCCGAGGGCCTCCATCAGCCGCGAGAGATTTTTCGCGTTCGCTGTCTCCTCCGCTTCTGCGGTGGCGTCACTGACGAGTTTCAGAATCTTGCAAACCCGTCCGCTGCTGTCCAGAACCGGGTTGTAGATGCCACGAATCCAGATCGTCTCACCTTGCCGGTCAACGCGGGGAAACAGTCCTTCATGGTGCTGGCCGCTGGCCAGAATGCGCCAGAATTCCCGGTACTCGTCACTGTGCGCGTAATCCGGATCGCAGAGCCTGCTGTGGTGCATGCCCTGCACTTCCTCCAGCGTGTAGCCGACGATACTCAGGAAATTTTCGTTGGCCGTGATGATGGTGCCGTCGAGGTCGAACTCAACCAGACCGTGCCCGCGACTCAGCGCCTGCATACTGGCGGCCAGTTCGTCGAACTGCCTCTGCCTATCGCCCTCGGAGGCACCTTCATAGGCCTCCAGACTACGGCTGATGGATCCTTCCCGCTTGTCCATTGACATTCTCCACACTTACAGCGCCACTTACTTGAGATATCGGCGAAACAGGCGTCGACTTTAGCCTCAGCCTCACGTGATTCTGCGCCCGTCGCGACGGCCCTTTCGGCCCGGTTCTGCGACGCCGGCGCATCCTGCCACGCTCTCGGACGCATTACGATCACCATCGGCAAAAGCCTTGACCAAGGTCAATTCTCCTTGACCAACCGCGGGCGCCCGGGACGGACTCACGAGGACCCGCGGCACCAGACGGGTTGGAAAGAAGCCGATCGGGCAATAGCACCAATGGCGGACAGGCCTTTACGGGCAGGCCACTTTGCGGCATGTTGGCTGACGTTCGTAGACTGGCTGGCGCTAATGCGGGCGATACAGAGCGATAAGAATACATAAAGAGATAAATGAGAGCTGGAACCATGAAAGATGCGACGCGCACCTGCCTGCTGTGCTGCCTGATATCGTTGGCGGCCTGCGAGCCGCCGGGGAACGACGCGCTGCCCCCCTCGACCTCGCAAACGTCCAAGGTTACGGCCGATGTCGCGTGGCGCGTCCACGGCCTGAACAATGCAGAGACCCGCTTCAGCACACTGACAGATATCGACACGGGTAACGTCGATCAACTGGAGCTCGACTGGTACTTCGATTACCCCACCCAGCGCGGCCTGGAGGCCACGCCGCTGGTGATCGATGGCGTGATCTACACCACCGGGTCCTGGAGCATGGTTTTCGCCCACGACGCGCGCAGCGGCGAACTGCTCTGGTTCCACGATCCGCAGGTGCCGCGTGACTGGGCAGTGCACCTGTGCTGTGATGTGGTCAATCGCGGCGTCGCTTATCAGGATGGCACCGTTTACTCGGGAACGCTGGACGGGCGACTGATCGCGCTCGATGCAGGTTCCGGCGAGCTTGCCTGGCAGGTGCAGACCACCGATCCCGACAAGCCCTACTCCATTACAGGCGCTCCCCGCATCGTCAAGGACCGCATTATCATCGGCAATGGTGGCAGTGAAATGGGGGTGCGTGGCTATGTGTCAGCCTATGCCGTCGCCGATGGTGAGCTCCTGTGGCGCTTCCATACCGTGCCGGGCAACCCCGCCGACGGTTTTGAGTCCGAGTCGATGCGCCAGGCAGCAGAGACCTGGGGAGGCGGCGCGTGGTGGGACATCGGCGGTGGCGGCACCGTCTGGGACTCCATGGCATACGACCCGGAGCTCGATATGCTCTACATCGGGGTCGGCAACGGCGCCCCCTGGAACCGGCAGATACGCTCGCCGGCGGGCGGTGACAATCTGTTTCTCTCCTCCATCGTGGCGCTCGATCCCGACGACGGCCGCTATCTCTGGCATTATCAGACCACGCCGGGGGAAACCTGGGACTACACCGCCACCCAGCACATGATTCTCGCCAACCTGAACATCGATGGCGCCGAGCGCAAGGTGATTATGCAGGCGCCCAAGAACGGCTTTTTCTACGTGCTGGACCGGGTTTCCGGCGAGCTCATTTCCGCCGAGCCTTACGCCACCGTCACCTGGGCCTCCCACATTGACACGCAAACCGGCCGGCCGGTGGAAACGGCGCAGGCGCGCTACACCGAGGGCGATTCCGGACTGCAGCTGCCCGGGCCCATCGGCGGCCACAACTGGCACCCCATGAGCTACAGCCCGCAGACGGGACTGGTCTACATCCCCATGCAGGACACGCCCTGGGTATACGCGGCGGATGAGAATTTCGAGTTCCGCCAGGGCTACTGGAACACCGGCACCGACAATCTGGTGGCGAGCCTGCCGGACGATCCCGCCATCCGCGACGCGGTGCTGGCCAGCGTCAAGGGCGCCATCGTCGCCTGGGACCCGGTCAAGGCCGAGCCCCGCTGGCGCGTGGATCATGCGGGCCCGTGGAACGGCGGCATGCTGTCGACTGCCGGCAATCTGCTGTTCCAGGGCAACGCCGAGGGCAATGTTGTCGCTTATGCCGCCGACAGCGGCAAAGTGCTGTGGTCCTTTGATGCCCAGACCGGCGTTGTTGCACCACCCGTCACCTACCGGCTCGACGGCAGACAGTATGTGGCCGTGGTCGCCGGCTGGGGCGGTGCCCTGGCGCTGGTGGGCGGCGATGCACTGACGGCCGGGCCGATCCCCAACCGCAGCCGACTGCTGGTGTTCAGCCTCGACGGAGACGCGTCACTGCCACCGGCGCAGGAGACGCCCGTCGTGTTCAATCCACCGCCACTGGACGCAGAACCCGAGCAGGTGGCGCGGGGCAAGGCCCTGTATCTGCAGTACTGCGTGTACTGCCACGGCGATGGCGTGGTTGCCGGGGGTGCGGTGCCCGACCTGCGCGCCCTCACCGCAGAGGGCCATGAGGACTGGGAAAGCATCGTTATAGGCGGCAGGCACTGGAAACAGGGAATGGTCGGATTCTCGGACGCTCTCACCAAGCAGGATTCCATCGACATACAGAGCTACGTGATCGAACGTGCGCATCACGCTCTGCGCGCCGATCGATGAAAACTGCGTCGATACCACTGCACACACGAATTCTGCTTGCGCTCTTCCTGGGCGCGCTTGCCGGCCTGGCTGTCCACAGCCTGGCGGGCGAAGCCCAGTGGACGATCTGGCTGACGGATAATATCGCGGCACCGGTGGGGGAGATCTTCCTGCGCCTGCTGTTGATGACCGTGGTTCCCCTGGTGTTTGCCTCCATCGTCCTTGGCGTGACGGGCCTCGGCGACGTGCGCAACCTGGGCCGCGTCGGCGGCAAGACCCTGGTGTATTTCGTGGCAAGCTCGGCGATCGCCGCCGCGCTGGGCATCATCCTTGTGAATCTCATGGACCCCGGCAGCAGCCTCGACCCCCTTGTGCGTGCCGCGTTGCTGGAGGATTTCAGGGACCAGGCCTCGAGCATGCAGGCGGGCTCACCCGGCTTCGGCGTCGACATGCTGGTGAATATCGTGCCGCGCAACCCGGTCGAGGCGGCGGCGAACATGGACATGCTCGCGGTGATCTTCTTCGCGCTGGTGTTCGGCGTGGCGCTTGCCCTGATACCGCGGGAGCGCGCCGCACCGCTGATCGCCGTTATCGAGTCACTGGGCGATGTCGTCATCAAGATCATCGAGATGGTGATGCGTCTGGCGCCCTATGGCGTGTTTGCGCTGATCTTTGTCGTCACCTCGCGCTTTGGCTGGAGCCTGCTGGCGCAGCTGGGTGTCTACGTGGTGCTGGTTCTCCTGGGCCTGACGCTGCACACCGTGGTTACGCTGTCCCTGCTGGTGAAGTTTTTCGGCGGCATGAAGCCACTGGACTTCTGGCGGCGCAGTCGGGCCGTCATCGTCACGGCCTTTGCCACCAGCTCCAGCAGCGCAACGCTTCCCACCAGCATTGCCGTAGCCGAGCGTGAGCTGAAAGTGCCGCCCACCCTCGCCGGCTTCGTGCTGCCCCTGGGCGCCACCATGAACATGAACGGTACCGCCGTATACGTGGGCATTACCGTGCTGTTTCTGGCGCAGGTTTTCGGCGTGGATCTCACGCTCGGGCAGCAGGTGGTGGTGGCCATGCTCGGCGTGATTACCGCCATCGGCGCAGCGGGGGTGCCGGGCGGCTCCCTGCCCTTGATCATGGTGATTCTCGCCTCGGTGGGGGTGCCGCCCGAGGGCATCGCGATTATTCTCGGCGTCGATCGCATTCTCGACATGGCGCGCACGGTGACGAACGTGACCGGGGATCTGACGGCGGCGGTGTTTCTGGCGCACAGCGAGACGTCACGCGCCGGCCCGACTTTCGAGAACCCGGCTGTCGAAAACCCGGCTTCCGAGAGCCCGGCTCCGGCTGCCGATAATCCGGTTTCCCGTCAGGGATAAGCGGCCCCAAAGTGATGACAAAGCCATTACACTATTGCCCTGAAAACCCCGCTCCGGCTGAACGGCGGCCATGGAACAGCCGGCCATCGGAGTCCCGGGAGAAAACGGGCAGCGCCAAAATACAAAGAGGCAGAGTGACATGAATACACCGATAGCATTGCTCCTTGTGGTTGTTTTTTTACTGGGCGTCGGCCTGTTTGCCAAAGCCTACATACAGGGCATGCGCTTCGGCGAGCGGATGGAAGAGAAAAAGAATCGCAGGAAAGAGGAACAGAAGCAGATGTCGCAGCCGCACCCGACCGACGAGCCCTAGCGAGCGAGGTCGGCCCCGTAGGCGTAATCGGTGCCGAAGCGTCCGGCGTCAGCCACGCCGTCAGCCACGCCGGCAAGCTGCTCCAGCGTCGGCTGGTCGTGAACCCTGGCGGGTTGTCCTGCATGAGAGCTGCCAGGCGGGATTGCGTGGCGAACTCGAGTGCCTGGCGCCAAGAACCATTTATGCTCTCTCTCCACTCATCTATTTCGAAAAAAACTCCGCGGAGACGTTTTTCGGTCACGAAAAACGCCTCGAGCTATAGAGATCGATTATGAAATATCCCGCAGGCCAGTACTGGGCGCAGGGTAGACACATTCTCACCACCGCCACGGTTCCAACTGCGCCGAGACGGCCGCAGCAATGACCGATACGTACAGCCAAGTGTTGATCACCATAATTCGTTTGAGCTTGCGAAACTGCATATCGAGTCTGTCACTCGAATCAAAGAGACGACACCGAGATCGGATCGGAGTGTGCCCGGCAAAGCGCTCTCGGAGCGTTGCGCCATGAGCTTCGCCTGCATGTCGATCCTGCGTTCCGGCACACCCATGCTCCTGAACATGAGGGTCGGCCTGGCCGGTCTTATCCGGGTGCGCAAGACATCGCGTCGCGCCTGACCTCTACACGCTCACTTTTGTCCTCGCGGGCGGCATTCATGAAGCCGCTCAGCCAGCTAATCTCTCACCTCAAACCCCGGAAAGGCCTCAAAAGATACCGGCCCCGATGTCACCGCCTTGACCCTGGCGTGCTTCGGACCCTGCCACAGCCAGTCTTCCAGCTGCTGTAGTGCCTGTGCGCTGCCAGTCGCCTGCAGTTCAACGCTGCCGTCCGGGCAGTTGCGAACCCATCCACTCAGCTCCAGTTCCTCTGCCCTGCGCCGCGTGCTGGCCCGGTAGGAAACCCCCTGCACCTTACCGGTCACCCGGTATCCCCTGGTCTCAGCCACAATCCTACGCTCCCGGCCCGCTCTCGAGGCACTCGTCATCGCACGCTACGCTTTCGTGCAGTCTGGCATTCAGATCCTTCAGTGCCGTACGCACCCCTTCCTCGATCACCGGGTGATAGAACGGCATCCCCAGCATCTCACGCACCGTCATGCGGCCCTGCGCCGCCCAGGCCAGCAGATGGCCGATGTGTTCCGCTGCAGGGCCCAGCATCTCCGCACCCACAAACACGCCACTGCCGCGCTGCGCATACACTTTCAGCAGTCCGCGATTCTTGCCGATGACCTTGCTGCGACCCTGGTCCTCGAAGGAGACTGTTCCAACCGCAAAGCCCTTGCGCTTGGCACCGGACATGCGTCCCACCGGCACCCCCACCGACGCAATCTGCGGATGGGTGAACACCACGGACAGCGGCACCTGCCGCGAGGCGGCCTGCACCTGCGGATAGCGGCCGGCATTGTCGCCGGCGATTCTGCCCTCCTGCGCCGCCTCGTGAAGCACGGCTGCCTGGCCGTTGGCATCGCCCACGAGAAATACCGGGCTGTCACCGCACTGCAGTGTGGCGGTATCGGTCACAGGTATGCCGGCGTCATCCAGGGTCAGGCCGCTGTGGTGCAGGTCGAGGGCCGTCAGGTTGGGCGGCCGACCCGTCGCCACCAGGATGCGCTCAAAGGTCTCGGCAAGCTCGCCCCGCTCCTGATGCGTGAAGGTGATGGCAACGCCGTTATCCGCCGGGGACAGGTCTGCCACTTCGGACCGGGTATCCAGGTAGAAGGCCTCGCTGAAACAGCGTTCGGCATAGTCGCGTATTTCTTCATCGACGATACCGCCGAGGGCGCCGTCGCGACCGAGCAGACGCACGTGCACCCCCAGGCGACTCAGCGCCTGGCCGAGTTCCAGCCCCACCACGCCGGTGCCGAAGACTGCGATGGAAGCCGGTAAGGTTTGCAGTTCGAACAGGCTGTCGTTGGTCAGCAGCCGGTCGCCAAGGCCCTGGAACATGGCGGGAATATGCGGACTGGATCCGGTGGCGATCACGATGCGCTCGGCGCGCACCTCCAGGGCATCACCGACAGCCAGCCTTCCCGGCGCCAGAAACCGCGCGCGTCCCATCAGTTTGTGTGACTCAGGGATGGCCTCCATGGATTCCAGCACCGAGCTGACAAAGGCATCCCGCTCCCGGCGCACGCGCTCAAGCACGGCCTCGCCGTTGATGCGGATGCCCTCCACCGCAACGCCGAACATGGCCGCCCGCGCGGCATCATGGGCACTGTCTGCTGCCGCAATCAGGAGCTTGCTGGGCATGCAGCCCATCCGGGCGCAGGTAGTGCCATAAGTATCGCCCTCAATCAGCACCAGATTGTCCGTGTGTTTGCGGGCGGCGTTGTAGGCCGTGAGCCCCGCCGTGCCGGCACCGATGATGGCAATATCCACCTTGCGCTTATCCATGTCGCTACTCCGCACGCGCCGCAGAGACGCTTTCATCGAGGTTGGTATACCAGGGCAGTCCAGCGCGCTCGCTGCGCTCCAGTTCGGCGATAACCTGCGCCCCCAGCAACAGAATAATCGATCCAACCTCCAGACTGATCAGAAGCACAATAATCGTTGCCAGTGAGCCGTAAATGGCATTTACGAAGGAGACATGAACGAAGTAATACATCATGATCAGCCGCGTCCCCTCCCACAGCACAGCAGCCACGAAGCCGCCAATCACCGCCCGGCGCGGCGAAATGCGCATGATGGGCAGCACCTTGTAGATGGCGCTGAACATGAGGAAGACACTGAAAAAGCTGAGCAGGTAGAGAATGACGCCTGGATCCGGGTACAGGGCATCGACCAGGGCAAACAGCAGAGTGAGCATGAGCAGGCCGACGCCGAGCACCGTCATGAAGGCATAGGGCATGACGACGGAAAACCAGATGCTCCGCCGGGGATTCTCCGGGCGCATGAAGATGATGGCGATCGCGTCTTCCAGCATGCGAAAGGCAAAAGAGCTGAAAAACAGCAGTATTGGAATGCCCGCTATGCCAATGATATCCCGCGAGTCGAGAAAGGCCTTTACCGCGTCCAGCCACAGGTCTGCATGCCCGGGCGCAAAATGCTGCGCCTGGATTGCCATGACGGACAGCAGTTCTTCCTCGTCCACCACCCGGGTGAGCAGGACACCGAGCAGCGCCAGCAGGGGCACCGCCGACATCAGCACGTTGTAACCGACCCCACCGGCGAGAAGGACCCCGTGATTGCGCACGAAGTTGCGCAGGACCCTGCGAGAAAACGGCCAGGTTCGCCGCAATAATCGACCCGCGGAATTGTCACTTTTCGTCGCGTCAGTCAAACGCTGCACCGTCTTGCGCTATTGATGAATACAGACAAGACCCTAGCACAATCTGCCCGTGCAGCGTTGTGGCCGGGCGTACCGACCCTCGAGTGATTTTCCCGCAGGCTGCAAAGACCCTCGCGTTTGCGACGCGCGGCGGTCCCGGCTGAGTACCGCCGCACTGGCCCCCGATTACGCGTTTTACAGCGATCGGGGGGAAGGTTTCACAGGGCTAGTTTTTCGTCATTGACGACAGCATCATGAAAGCCAGTGCGGGAGCGCAGAGTATCCAGATCCAGATGAAGAGTCCCATGTTGAACACCTCCTTTGGCAGGGATTCCCTATAACGGATTAGTACAAACGTCCCACTTCGTCAATGGGTAAATCCATCACAATGCGCCTGTCAGCATGGGTCCGCGGCTCCTGCCTCACGCGCCGCAATGCCACCTCACGACAGCCAGACCGGGAGTAGACACCCATGCCTACGGATAACCTCAACGATGCCGCAGTTCGCAGCCAGTTGATGAAGCTGCAGAAACTGTCCGATCTCATGGACAGGGCCTTTGTCATACCCGGGACGAACATCCGCTACGGGCTTGATCCCATTCTCGGACTTATTCCGGGGGTCGGGGATACCCTGACCCTGGCAGTCTCGCTGTATATCTACAGCAGCGCCAAGCGGGCGGGTGTTCCCTGGCGCAAGCGAGTGCAGATGCTGTGGAATGTCTTTGTCGATTGGCTGATCGGCCTGATTCCCGTGCTTGGGGATCTGTTCGACGTCAGTTTCAAGGCCAACAGCAGGAACATGCGCATCATCATGGACTACGCGAATCGTGGGCCCGATGCGCAGACCTGATGCCCTGCCAGTCCTCCCGCTCAAGTGCGGGCTGCATGCGCCGGAAGCCGGCGTAGCGCGCGATGCCATCGGCGTCCTCGAGCACCTCGACTTGAACCCCCTCCTCCCTGAGAAAGGTCTCAGTGCCTGAGGCATTCGTGACATCACCGATCACCACCCGGGAAAACCCGCGCATCGCCAGCAGCGTCGCGCAGATCCGGCACGGGCTGAGGGACGTGAACAGCGTTGCCGCACTGAAGTCCTGTCGACCCGCATCGCGGATGGCCGAGGTTTCACCGTGATTGTAGGGATGGTTCTCCTGCACCAGGGTATTGTGTCCCTTGCCGAGAATACGGCGGGATTCATTATGGACAATCACCGCGCCTATCGGGCATCCACCCTCGTTGTCACTTTTCTGCGCCAGCAGCACTGCGATGCGCATGAAATCGGCATCGCTACATCGACGCAGAAAACCGCCTGAGAGGAGCGTGGAAAGGCTCGCGGTCGGCATGTGCGCAATGACGTTCAGCGCGCTGTCGCTGATCTCGGTATGTTCATCCAGTAGAGGCAACATGTCGCGCCGATCCTTTTTTTAGGCAAAAAAAAGGGTCAGGACCGGGGCCTGACCCTTCTGAGTACCGTCTCATACAAGGCGGTTTTCGGATAGGCGGCTAGACATAGAAGTCCAGCTCTTCCTGCGCCTTGAGCAGATCCCGCATCTTGATGGGATCGTCGCCGTAGAAGAACACGAGTCCCCAGTGCGTGCCGAAGGCGGAACGATCAGGCACGGTTTCTTCCGTGGGCGCCACCAGTTCGTGGGACTCGAAGTACGGATGATCGACAGTCTCCTTCGGCATTTCCAGCTTGCTGACAACGCGGCGACGCGGATAGACGCCGAAGCACCCTGCATAGCCCTTGGCATCGACCACCTCCTTCGGGAAGAAGGCGTCGACCTCCTCCTTCGTGCTCTTGGGGTCGAACACCAGCATGGAGGCCTGGTAGGCGCTGAAGCCATAGGCGCGCTCGATCAGCTCGAAGGCCTTGAAACCCGGCGGACGATAGGCCACCTCACCGAAGTACATCTCGCCGTCGGCGGTGACAAAGTATTCCGGGTGAATCAGGCCGAACTGGATATCGAAGGTCTTGATCAGCTTCTCGATCTGCTTGGTGATCGCGTTGCGCCAGCTTTCCAGTTCGTTGGTGGCGGGCACGAACACCGAATAGCCCAGCGTCACATACTCGGAGATATTGAGGAACTTGATCTCGCCGTCATGGATCCAGGCCTCGACAGCAAACTCCCAGCCGTCCAGGTGGCTTTCCATCAACAGCGGATACTCTTCATCCGGTATGTAGTCGATCTCTTCCATCGTGCGGATCATGCGATGCCCGAGACAGCCGGCCTTGTCGAAAGCCTTGACGTGAATCGGGTCATCCGGGTCGCCGTCGAGCTTGAGCAGCGTCTGGTTGACGCGCTTCATGAAGCGCACCACGTCTTCCTTCTCGTGTGCTTCCTCGAAAATACCCACGCGAATACCGCCGAGCTGCGCGCGGCGCTTCATCAGTGCCTTGTCGCGGAACAGGATGGACTGTCCGTACATGCGGGGGTTGCCCATGAGCACGGAGTTGATCGCGCCGGACCACTCCACCGTTTCCTCAAACAGCGGAATGGCCACATCGACGCCTTCTGCCTTGAGCGTCTCCGCGATTTCCAGAGAGCGGTCGTTCAGGCGCACGAAGTCCCAGGGGATATAGGGGATCTTGTTGGCTTCGCAGAAGTCCGCGGCCCAGTCGGGGGCGACCACGACATAGCGGCGATCGAATTTCTGCGCCGCCTTGATCGCGTTGACGCTCCAGCCCAGCAGCGCGATGTAGCCTTTGTTGGGATCCTTCGGTGTCTCCGTGCCTTTTACCGAATCCATGGTCGGATCGATCCAGCCTGAAACATCATTGGAAACGGGGGTTTCTGATGATTTCGACATGTGATGCTCTCCTTTTGCCTTGATGAAAAATCGTGACGCGTGATTGCCTGCGGTGCTGTCAGTCTCAAGTCCCAGGGTTCTTCGGACTATCTTCCCAATGCCCAGCTTTCCTGCGCGAGGCGCATGGCCAGGGTGACTTCAGTGGAGGGGATATCGGCTGGTTCGCCCTTTTCGAGCGGGTCGTAATGAAACACGTAGAGCCGGGAGGCGAACCGGGCAACTGGCAGTGACGCTTCTCCGTAGAGTTCACCATTGCCCTGTGTGGAGGTGACGATGTCTTGTCCCCAGTTTTGACCACTGTCATTGTTGGGATTGAAGAAGTATACACGCATTACCCCGGCAGGGTCGAGGGCGAGCCGCTGGATGGTAATGGCGTGCCATCCGAGAAAGCGCGCTGCACTGTCTGTCACGGCAATCCCCGCCGGCTGTGGGTGGATCACCGGGATGTTGCCGTTGTAGAAGGGATGGTAAGCGGCGTAGAAATCGCGGATGAATCCCTCGAAGTCTTTCAGGCCACCGGTAAACACATCGACCGCAATGCGGAAACCGTGTCCGACGTGATCGCCGTGAAACTCGGCATTGACCCATTTGTGAGGATCCTCGCCGCGACCGACGCTGCGCCGGCCCATCTCGAAATAGATGCGATCGAGGTGCGGAACAGTAATCAGCGAAACCGCATCGACATCCACGGGTGGCTCGGCGGCCAGCCCTGCACCCAGCTCGCGGGAGGAAATGCTGTTGCCCTCGAAGCGCATCACGATCTCGTCGTCCCGCGCCGCCCAGGCCACCATCCTCAGCAACTCCGCCGGCGCACTGAAGGCCCACATGGACAGCGCGCGCGTCGACTGGCAGGTGGGGTAATTGCCCTGCCCCACGCCTAGCGGACGACCCAGAACATTGAGCACGTCGGCGAGCAGAAAGCACTCCGGCGAGCGACTGCTGCCGAAAACCGCGGTGATCTTCTGCGCCGCCGCGTCGCACACCGTGAGTCGCAGCTGACGCCACAGCGAGGGCGCCACCGCAGGCGAGTACAGAATGCCGCGCTCCAGCATCATGGCAAGTCCATAGGCGGCCTGGCTGGTCTCGGCAAACAGGGCGTCATCGATCAACCTGTGAATAAGTGCGGGGTAGCAGTGAAAAGCGTCCGCACCTGTATAGCTGAGACCGAGCGCCGTGGGGATGAGCTCGTTCCATCGTTCGCGCAGGTAACGGATGAAGCCTGGCATGTAGGGCGAAACCAGACCGGTGCTGTGCATGGCCCCGGCGAAGGCAATGGCCTCCCGGAGAAGAGCCGCATCGTCCATGCCCGCCAGCCGCTCTGCATACACCTCGAAGCCGGGATCCTCGCGGCAGCCCTCGGTCGGGCTGAACACGGCATCAATCAGCTGCGTGGCGTCGTCGCCGATCTCGCCAGCCAGGGCATCCGGGTTGTGCAGGCAGCCGGCAATCTGGGTCACCATGTGCTTGACGCCGTCCACCTGCACCGGGCGCTGCGCCAGAATGCGCCAGACCTCGGCGACCAGATGCTGCAGCAGATTCCGGTAGCCCAGGTGCTCAAGCAGGTAGCGATACAGAGACTGAACCGCGTACCCGAGTTGCTCCGGCCGCAGCCGGTCGCTCTCCTGCAGGTCGCCGACCACGAGATCCAGGTTCATTGCCATCACCTGGGTCAGGAAATGCTGCGCGTGCTCTGCCGACACCGAGGGGTGCGCGTAGTCGCCGC
Source organism: Chromatocurvus halotolerans (assembly GCF_004340525.1). GTDB lineage: Bacteria > Pseudomonadota > Gammaproteobacteria > Pseudomonadales > Halieaceae > Chromatocurvus > Chromatocurvus halotolerans. Next base: position 336,884 of record NZ_SLWX01000001.1, read on the forward strand.
TGGCGACCGCGAGCAGGCGAATCTGGCTCAGACTCTCGACCAGGGTCGCAACCACGTCGCCGTGGCGCACGGTGCGCACTGCGAGCGAGGGCACCAGCGTCTGAGGATAATCCCAGTCGCTGCCACTGAAGAACCTGGCACCCTCCAGCGCCGGCACGCGGGCATACAGAGTTGCCAACCCGCTGTCATCGAACATCAGCGGACGCGCCGCATCGATAACCTCGAAGACGGGAGAAAACTCGGCAACGGCATTCGCGGCGGCAAGTCGTGCAATGGCGGAATCAAGCTTTGACACCTGCTCGCCTGCATCGCCGCCATCGCTGGGGAAAGGCTCAGGTGCGTCTGGAATCATCCTATTACCATCCCGCCTTGTGTCCGGGATGTCAAATCGGCAGGCAGGCACGATAGGCGTGCAATGCTGGCGAACTTGACTCACCCAACGACACGCCATACTTTCGGAGGATGAACCGGAATCAACCCGGAGTGCCTACACCTCGCCCGTTCGAGTGGCCGGTATTTCTGGCTCACATGCTGTTTCTGCTCGCGGCCTGGACCGTGTTCATCAAGTACCTTTTCCCGCTGGCTTTTGCCGTGTCAGAAGGGGTCCCCTGGACTCGCTACATCTACTGGGACCTCTGGCCCCTCGCCCACGCGTGGCTGGGGTGGGCACTGCTGGCCCGGCCGGGCTACACACGCGCACTGGCGATCGGCATGTCGGTTATCGAGATCATCATCGTCAGCCTGTTCGCTGTGTTCCTGTCGGATCCGGAATGGTCCATCTGGCGCACGAACTGGTTCGTCAACAAGACATTCGTGCTGAGCGGTTTCGTGCTGGTGCTGGTAGCGGCACTGCGGTACCCGGAACGCTTCTGAGATCGGAGGGCAAGTATCCCATGACCCACATTTCACGCAGACGCCTCCTGGGGTTGATCGCAGCCGGTGCCGCCGGGGCGACGCTGAATCCGAGCGCCGCCGATGTAGCACCCGGGATGCGGAAAAAGCCCATTCCATCGAGCGGCGAAGGCATTCCGGTGATCGGCATGGGTACCTGGAAGACCTTCAACGTGGGCGGAGACCGGCAGCTCCGCCTCGACCGCACCCGGGTGCTCGGAGAATTCTTTCGCCACGGCGGCGGCATGGTGGACTGCTCGCCGATGTACGGCTCGGCCGGTGCCGTGATGGGTTTTGCTCTGGCGCAGCTGGACAACACGGATGGCCTGTTCGCCGCGGAGAAAGTCTGGACCAACAATGGGTCCGATACCCGACAGCAGATCGCCAGACTGGAGTCGACCTGGGATATCGCGCCCTTCGACCTGATGCAGATCCACAACCTGGTCGGCTGGCAGGCGCACCTGGAAACAGTGCAGGCGATGAAACAGGAAGGCAGCGTGCGCTATATCGGCATCACGACCTCCCACGGCCGCCGGCACAAGGAATGCGAGCGGATCATGACCCGCGAGGACATCGATTTTTTGCAGCTGACCTACAGCGTTACCCAGCGCGAGGCCGAGCGCCGCCTGCTGCCGCTGGCGCGGGAGCGCGGCATCGCCGTTATCGCCAACCGGCCCTATGACCACGGACCATTGATCAGGCGACTCAAGTCTCGTGAAAAGGTACCTGAATGGGCGGAACAGGCCTTTGACTGCCGAACCTGGGCGGATTTCCTGCTCAGGTTCATCGTCAGTCATCCGGCACTCACCTGCGCCATTCCTGCAACGACGCGGGTCGATCACATGAACGAGAACATGCGGGCCGGCGCCGGCCCGATGCCGACGCCTGAGCTACGCCAGCGAATGGCGCGCTTCATCGAGGCGCTGTGATGCATGATCGCCAGGCATCACTGGCGGACTGCGGATGAATGATCTGAGCAGCTACGCGATCGCGGATTTCGTTCCCTTCACTGCCGAGGTCTATTTCCGGCTGATCGAGCGTGTTTCCGAAACCTGGTGGCCGCTGCACCTGCTGACCCTGACCGCAGGCCTGGCCGCCGCCGGGCTGGCCTGGTCGGGGCAAACCCGCAGCGTCGGCGGCCTGATGGCCGCCGCGCTGGCCTGGGTGAGCGTAACCTTCCTGTTAACGGGCTACGCGAGCCTGAACTGGGCAGGGTCCTGGTTCGGCTGGGCGTTCCTGCTGGCGTCCGCGCTGTTGCTATTATCTGTGCTAACCCAGCCTGCACCCTGCCAAATGCCTGCCCGGACACTGCGCCGTCGCGACCGGGTTCCCCGCCTCGCCGGCCTGGCACTGACGGCCCTCGGCGTGCCCCTTTACCCACTGATCGCACCGCTGGCGGGCCGTGACTGGTCTCAGGCTGAAGTTTTCGGCATTCACCCCGACCCCACCGCCGTCGCCACCCTGGGCATTGCGCTACTGACGCTGCACGGCTACCGGCTCTGGCTCACCGCCATCGTACCGCTCCTGTGGTGCCTGGTTTCCGCCCTGACCCTGCAGGTGCTGCAGGCACCTTCACCGGAACTGCTTTACGCAGCTATCGCTGTGGCCTTGTTAACCTGCGTTAAAGACACACCACTCGGCTAGCTTCAACGTAATCACTCGTTCACTAGAAGTACACGGAGGCATCCTCAGATGGAAGAGCATCAGGCAAAAGGCAAACTGAAACAGTTCAGTGCAGGCATCAAGCAGGAGTGGGGCAAGCTGACAGACGACGAAGTCACTCAGGCCGAGGGCAATATGGAAGAGCTTATCTCGCGCGTTCAGGAAAAGTATGGCGAGAGCCGTGAAGCCATTGCTGCCAAACTCAACGAGCTGAAAGACAAGACGTCCTGAACTCAATTTGCGTCCTCGAAGGCCCTCGCAACAGTGAGTTCCTCCCCGTGGACGCCAGCCACCGAAAAAGGAGAAATCCATGCCCCTGGAACGCACACCGGACAGCTTTCTCAGCGACCTGCTCAAGATTCTGCTGGCCGTCATACTGCCGCCGCTCGGCGTATTTTTTGAAGTCGGGCTGGGCAAGCATTTCTGGATAAACATCATTCTGACACTGCTGGGATTCATCCCGGGAATCATTCACGCCGTCTACATTATCGCGACGCGTTAAGCTTGCGAACGCGGGTGTCACGACCATAGCCGTGCCCGCACTGCGATATACGGCGGCCGGCAGTTTTCACCGAGCCACGCCAGCAAAAGCCCCGCCAGCTCGACGGCGCTCACGCAAACCCCCTCATCATGCCGCACAATTGCCGTAGGGTGCGGACCGGAATTTGTGGAACGCCGAAGCAACCCCTATATTGAAGTGGCAATGGTGTAACGCCCGTTAAACCCTGCAGCGGCGAGGACCCTTATGGAGTTCAAAGACTACTACGCTGTACTCGGCGTGAGCGAATCCGCCACGCCCGAGGAGATAAAAAAATCCTACCGGCGGCTGGCGCGCAAGTACCATCCCGACGTCAGCAAGGAAGAGGACGCAGACGCGAAATTCCGCGAGCTGGGTGAAGCCTACGAGGTATTGAAGGACCCGGAAAAACGCGGGGAATACGATGAGCTGCGCAAGTACGGCGCGAACGCGGACGGATCCTTTGAGCCGCCACCCGGCTGGCACAGCGCCTCCGGCTTCGCTGGCGGCGGTTACACCGACTCGGACGCCCAGCATTTCAGCGAGTTCTTCGAGGAGATTTTCGGTGGCGCCCGGGCAGGTGGCTTCAGCGCGGGCGCCGGACCACGCGGTTCCCACCGCCAGAGGTCCATGCGCGGCGAGGACGTGCACGCCAGGCTCGCCCTGTTCCTCGAGGAGGCCTTTCACGGCTGTGAGAAGCAGGTATCGTTCACCGTGCACGAACCGGATCCCAACGGTCGCCTTGTGTCGCGGCAGAAAACCCTGAAAGTGAAGATTCCCGCCGGCATGCGCGAGGGCCAGCACATCCGCCTGAAGGGCCAGGGCGGCCCGGGCACGGGTGGCGCAGAACCGGGCGACCTGTTCATCGAGGTCCAGCTCGCCCCGCACCCGCATTTCACGATTGAAGGCCGGGACATCGTCGTCGCCGTGCCCATCGCCCCCTGGGAAGCGGCCCTGGGCGCCACGGTGACCGTGCCGACGGTTGGCGCCAAAGTGAACCTGAAGGTGCCGAAGGGCTCCACCAGTGGCCGCCGGCTAAGGCTCAAGGGCAAGGGCCTACCGGGCAAGCACCCGGGTGACCAGATCGTGATACTGCAGATCGCCATGCCCCACAGGCACAGCACGGACGCGGAAAAGCTCTATGAGCAGCTGGCGGAGGCAGAGAAGGACTTCAACCCACGCAGCAGGCTCCACGTGTGAGGCGCCCAGGAACGAGGGAGAACGCAATGAGCAATCCGGATCATACCCTGACGGTGGTGGTGTCAGACGACGACGGCAGCACTTTCACCCTGCGCGAAATCTGCGAACGCGGCGACTGTCACGCCGAGTTTGTGATCAAGCTGGTGGATTACGGCATCATCTCGCCGCGGGAGGAAGCGCCGGAGGCGAGGCGGTGGGAGTTTGACGTTGCCGCGCTGGGCCGACTGCAAAAGGCCCTGCGTCTGCAGCGCGACCTGAAGATGAACCTGCCAGGCCTGGCGATGTCGCTGGAGCTGCTGGATGAAGTGGAGGAGATGCGCCGGGAGCTCGCGCGGCTCAACCAGCAGATGCAGCATCTGATGGGGGAGCAATAACCGACGTGATCTTTGCGTTGGATCAATTGAAAAACCGCATGAACGGACCTATAAAAATAACAGGCAAGCCAGAGATTGCCTCTGGCGGATGAAAGGAGGTGTGTTATGAACCTGATACCACGTAACTCATTGTTTGACCTTGATAGCCTGTTCGATGCCTGGGCGCCGCTGGCAAACAACGGCACCATGAGCGCAAGCGCCTTTTCGCCGAGGGTGGACATTACTGAGAAAAAGGGCCACTACGAATTGACCGCTGAACTGCCAGGGGTCAACAAGAAAGACATCGACGTAACCCTGGAAAACGGCATGTTGACGATCAGCGCCGAGTCCCGCTTTGAAGACCAGGAAGAAAAAGATGGGCGCGTTATCCGCCAGGAAAGGCGCTACGGCAGATACACCCGCAGCTTCAACCTGGGTAACGGCGTCAACGAAGAGGACATCAAGGCAGAGTTCACCGACGGTGTTCTCAAGCTGAGCGTACCGAAGGTAGAGCAGAAAACACCTGCAAGTCATCGTATCGACATTCACTGACAGCCGATCAATGACTCTTGGGGTATACCCCTGGCCCTGCAGGAATGCTGCAGGGCCAGGGGATGCCTGCGTCTCCAGGCAGTGCAGGCCTCGCCCGGCTCCCGCAATCCTTGTAGAGTTCTCCCTCGATTCATCATCGTTGATGGCACCAGCCGATCACCCGTCGCAACATCTCCCACGAGGAAAAACGCATGTATGTACTCTCACGCCAGCTGGTCGCCGCCCTGATTTTCAGCCTGTTTCTTGCATATTCTTCCGCGCAGGCCAGCGCCGCAAACATAGACAGCGCAGCTCCGGACCCCTGGACAGGGGTGGTCGACCTGCACAGGGCCATGCGTGCCGGCGAACTGACGGCCGCCGTGCTCGTGGAGCGGCAGATCGCACGCATCAACGCGCTCAACCCGGTGCTTGAAGCGGTTATTGCTGTTGACCCCACTGCCCGGGCCCAGGCGCGGGAGCTCGACGCCAGAGCCGCCGCCGGCGACTGGGCCGGCCCGCTGCACGGTATCCCGGTCCTTCTCAAGGACAATATCGAAAGTCGCGACCAGCCCACCACCGCCGGTTCGCTGGCGCTGGCAGACAACCGCAGTGGACGCGATGCACCGCTGGTGAGACAACTGCGCGAGGCCGGCGCGGTCATCCTCGGCAAGGCCAACCTGAGCGAGTGGGCGAATTTCCGTTCGGAGCGATCGTCCAGCGGCTGGAGCGGCGTCGGCGGCCAGACGCGCAATCCCTATGACCCGTCACGCAGCCCCTGCGGCTCCAGCTCCGGCTCGGGGGCGGCGGTCGCCGCCGGCATGACCGTGCTTGCCGTCGGTACAGAGACCAATGGCTCCGTGGTGTGTCCGTCCTCGGTCAACGGCATTGTCGGCATCAAGCCTACGGTGGGCCTGGTAAGCCGCACGCACATCGTGCCCATCTCGCACAGCCAGGATACGGCAGGCCCCATGGCCCGCAGCGTTCATGATGCCGTGCTCCTGCTGTCGGCCATGGCCGGCGCCGACGCGGCAGATCCGGCAACGGCAGAACGCCCGACCTGGGCTGTCGAGCATCTCATGTCGCATGTCGGCGCCGAGGGACTCAAGGGCAAGCGCGTGGGTGTGCTGCGCTCATCCGCAGGCTTTCACAGCGAGGTCGATGAATTGCTCGAGTCCGCATTGATCCACATGCGTGAGGGCGGCGCGGCGATAGTCGACGGTCTCGAGTGGCAGGCACCGGAGGACCATTCCCGCGAGGCCTACGAAGTACTGCTGTACGAGTTCAAGCAGGGCCTCAACGCCTATCTGTCTGGCCTGCCTGACGACAGGCTTGCCGCCATGACGCTGGCCGATCTGATCGACTTCAACCGGGACAATGCTGAGGCCGAGATGCCGTGGTTTGCCCAGGAGATTCTGGAGGCCGCCGAAGCCCGGGGCCCCCTCAGCGAGGAGACCTATGTCACGGCGCTCGCGGCGGTGCAAAAGGCCACTCGCGAAGACGGCATCGACAAACTGCTTGCGCAACACGATCTGGATGCATTGATCGCGCCCTCCGGCGCGCCGGCGTGGACCATCGACCTGATCAACGGCGATCACTTTATCGGCGGCAGTTCGTCGCTCGCGGCGCGTTCCGGATACCCCAACATCACCGTGCCGATGGGACAGGTTCACGGCATGCCGGTGGGCCTGTCCATCTTCGGTTCACGTTTCAGTGAACCAGTGCTGGTAGAGATCGCCAGCGGTTTCGAGCACGTCGCCGGCGGCTTTACACCACCACCAGAGCGGCCGGAACAACGATAACCACAGCCTCTGGAGCGCAAAGCCGGTTGCGGCCCTCTCCCTCACATATGGCGCAAGTCTCCCTCGCCGGCACATAGCGCGGGCAACATCCGCGCTTTGCTTCGCTGAAAAACTAGCGTTTACTTTCAGGGTTGGCGTCCGCAAGCCGATCTCCGTGCAGAAAAATCATCAAAAAGGCGAGCGAAGCACAGGTCAAAGGTAGTAATACTTACTGATACCTGAGAGATTTTACATGCGTCATTCCAGCCAGCTGTATCCGTTTCATCGTTCCCGTTACTTTTTGCGTCCTCCAATTTCTCAGGTACAGCGACCGTGGCCGCGTCAGCCGGACACTTTGCGCGCGGGCGCCGATTCCGCACCAAAAGCGTGAGCCTCAGCGCACTTTTTTGGCGCACAAGTTCAATTATCGTTTTTCTGGAGTGCTGCTGTAGCTTGACCGACCTGCTGCGATATTATCGGAGCGGATCGTCTGCCGTACCACGGCGTGTTCTTTGCCAAATGAATGAGGAAAAGCCATGTTCTCGCTGACATCGCTGGCGCGGCGAGCCGCGCAGATAAACCCGGACGCCATCGCGGTGACCGCACCGGGACACAGGGTCCACTGGCGGGAATTCCCGGAGCGCATCGCACGTCTCGCGGGCGGCCTGCGCAATCTCGGTGTCAGACCCGATGACAGCGTGGCGATCCTCGCACTGAACAGCGCCCACTACTATGAATTCTACTTCGCCGTGGCCTGGTCGGGTGGCGTATTCGTTCCGGTCAACACACGACTTGCGCCACCTGAGATACTGCACTGGCTGAGCGACAGCGACACACGCGTGGTCTGTGTAGACGCCACATTTCTGCCGGTGCTGCAGGCAATCGCGCCACAGCTTCCGGACCTTGCACACATTGTGCTGATCGGAGACGCGAGCGGCGCGAGCCGAACGCCGGTGGACGGGGAACTGCCCGACTGGGATAGCCTTGCGCAGACCCGCCCCGTGCCCGATGCTGACCGTCGCAACGACGATATCGCCGGCATTTTCTACACCGGCGGCACCACAGGGCGTTCGAAGGGCGTCATGCTGAGCCAGCAGAACCTGGTGGTGAACGCAATGCAAGCCGCACCGATACTGGAACTGCAGCCCGGCGACCGCTGTCTGCACGCCGCGCCCATGTTCCACATCGCCGACTGGTGCATGTGCGTCGGAATGGCCCTAATGGGTGGATCGAACAGTTTCCTGCCGGCGTTCGAGCCCGGCGCCGTGATGCAGCGGATACAGGACGAAGGCATCGAGAAAATGTTGATGGTGCCGACCATGATCAACATGATCGTCAACCATCCGCACATCGGCGACTTCAATCTGAGCTCGCTGAAAGCCATTATGTATGGTGCGTCACCGATGCCAGAAGCGGTAATCCGCCGCGCGCTCGAGGTATTGCCGGGCACCCGCTTTTACCAGGCTTACGGGCAGACCGAGGCCGCACCGATACTGACCATGCTGCGCCCGGAGTACCACACTACCGTAGGCGACGGCCCCTTCGCAGGCCGCCTGAAGAGTGCCGGGCACGCCTTGCCGGGGGTCGAGCTCACTGTACTCGACGCCGATGACCAACCGGTCCCGAACGGTGAAGTCGGCGAGGTCTGCGCGCGTGGGCCGAACGTCATGCTCGGCTACCGCAATCTGCCCGGGCAGACCGCAGACACCCTGGCCGGAGGCTGGCTGCATACCGGTGACGGCGGCCGGCTCGATGACGATGGCTTTCTGTTCATCGTCGACCGGGTCAAGGACATGATCGTCACGGGTGGCGAAAACGTCTACTCGGCAGAGGTCGAGAATGCGATTTTCCAGCACGAGGATGTCGAGCAGTGTGCGGTGATCGGTGTGCCGGACGAGAAATGGGGCGAGCGCGTCCACGCTATTGTCGTGCCAAAGGCCGGTCGCACGCCGGAAGCGGAGGCAATCGTGGCCCACTGCAGGCAGCTGATTGCAGGCTTCAAGTGCCCGCGCAGCGTCGAGCTGCGCTCCGAGCCCCTGCCCCTGTCTGGTGCAGGCAAAATCCTTAAGACCGAGCTTCGAAAGCCGTACTGGGACCAGCAGAAGCGCAACGTGAGCTGACGGGGGTATTCGCCGCTCGCGCGCTGTAGTTTTTGTGGCTTGCGCTTGACGAGCTCTCTGCGCCGTAGCCGCCTGGCGTATACTGCCACCGGCAATCATTCCGGGACACAGCTATGGGCTTTTACGACAAACACCTACTGCCGCACCTTATCGATGCAGCCTGTGGCGCTGGCCCGATTCGTCGGCAGCGAGAGAAAATCGTGCCACGGGCGCGCGGCGTCGTTCTCGAAATCGGTATCGGCACCGGGCGGAATCTGCCGTTCTATGACCCCGCGGCGGTCGAGCGACTGGTGGGGCTCGACCCGTCGGAAGCCTCCTGGGCACTGGCGGGAAAACGCAGCGAGCATCTGTCCTTCCCCGTCGACTTCATCGGCCTGCCAGGCGAGCAGATCCCCCTGGCAGATGCCAGCATCGACTGCATCGTCATGACCTACAGCCTGTGCACCATACCCGATCCGCAAGCGGCGCTGGCGGGCATGGCGCGGGTGCTCAAGCCGGAGGGTGAGCTTCTCTTCTGCGAGCACGGTCTGGCGCCTGACGCCGCGGTCCGGCGTTGGCAGCAGCGCCTCAACCCCCTGTGGAAACGCATCGCAGGCGGCTGCCACCTCGATCGGGACATCCCGGCCCTGCTCGAGGCCTCAGGTTTTCGCCTTCGTGAGCAGGCCTCACTGTATCTGCCCGGAACACCGCGCTTTGCCGGCTTCAACACCTGGGGCTCGGCAGTCTGGGGCTGAGGATATGGCCCGTGAATACACCAGATGTCCGGTTTGGACAGATCAGCTGCGTATCTTTACACTGAAACCATCCACGCGAGAGCAGATCGCCTTGTCCACGCAGAATGCCAACCTGTCTGACGATCCGGCGCCGCTCGAAAGACTCAGTGGCTTCCTGCGGGATCAGCCCGATGTGGAATTCGCGGTGCTGGTTGGCAGCCGTGCTGATGGTAGCGCAATTCCATGCAGCGACTGGGACATCGCGCTTCAATTACAGCGCAAGGAAAACACCTACATGGGCGAACTCGCCCGTATGGAGACATTACGCCATGAGGCCGCGACTCTGCTGGATACCGACCCTGACAGGGTGGACCTGATCAGTGCACCATCAGCGAAGCTTGCCATGCGCGATCTGATCGCCAATCACGGGATCGTTCTGACAGATTCAACCAGCCTACCCTGGCTGCATTTCCTTCAGCGTACCTGGCGTGACCTGGAGGATTATTACTGGGATGACCTCTATGGCAGCTGAGCTGTATAAGCGACGACAGCTTTCCCCAGTGGGCGGCCATTATCGGACTCCGCAACCGCATCGTTCACGAATACATGAACCCGGATATCGACAGGGTGCTGGATCTTGTTGATAAACGGGAGTATCAGATTGTCGTTGATTTCCTTCTCATGTCACCTCAACTGGATACCCCCTGAGTCAATCATCGGCTCCCGGACCATCGATGTAGAGCGCTGATCGAGCCCTGGCGGGCCAGCGATTGCTGCCAGGCCGAGGCGTCAACAACAATCATCAGGGGAGCATCCAACGGCCGACCGGCCAGCGCCTGAGCGAGATCGGCCGGACTGCCAACGCGCGCTGCCGCACAGCCAAAACCTTGCGCTACCGCCAGGAAGTCCGGCGCCAGGATATCCACACCCAGGCGTTCCACGCCACTGGCATCCATGAAGCGACGGATTTCCTCATAGCCCGCGTTGTGCCACAGCAGTATCACGACGGGGAGATGCTCTTCCACCGCCGTTGCCAGTTCCGAGAGCGTGAACATAACGCCACCGTCACCCACCAGCGCCACCACCGGCAGATCGGGCCGGGCGAATGTCGCACCGAGCGCAGCCGGCAGCCCGTAGCCCAGCGTGCCGTAGCCGGTCGAGGCATTGAAATAGCGGCGCGGCGCAGGCTGCGATACCAGATGATTGCCGGCATACACCGGCGCGGTGGAATCGCCCACCAGTATCGCGTCTGGCAGCGCATCATGCAGCACCTCATACAGTGGCACGAAGGACGCAAAGTCAGGATTGTCCGTCAGCGCAAGCTCGGCGAGCGCCCGTGCCGTACGTTCCGCGCCGGCTTTCGACAGCGGCCGGGGGAAGTGCTCCAGGAGTTGCGCGAGACCCTGCTGCGCGTCGCCAACCAGACCCAGCGCCAGTGACTGATTGCGCACCAGCTGCTGGGCGTCCAGATCGATGCGTATCAGTTTGCCGGTAAGCGCAAAGCCGTCATCAAACACCACGTCGTAATCGGTCTCGCCAAGTTCGGTGCCCACGGCAAGGATCACGTCGGCTGCCGCCGCCAGTCTGCGCACGGCGGACAAGGCCGCGTTGGCACCGAGGTCCAGGGGGTGATCGCGCCCCAGAATTCCCTTGGCGTTGATGGTGACCACCACAGGTGCGTCGAGGCGTTCCACCAGCGCGCGCGCCGTATCCTGCGCATCGATGCAGCCACCGCCCAGCAGCACGAGGGGACGTTCCGCCTGACGCAACCAGTCGGCGGCCAGGGCGATACCCTCGGGTGCGGGACTGGGGGGATACAGGCGCGCTGGCTCGACGGAAATCGCGGCCGGCGCCGGTGCGGCAAACAGGTCAATCGGAATCTCGATGTGCACCGGACCCGGACGTTCACCCTGAAACACCGCAAAGGCGCGGGCCAGCAAGGCAGGCAAATTTGCCGCGTCGAGCAGCGTATGACTGAAGCGCGCGACGCCGGCCATCAGCTGTTGTTGGCTTGCCAGTTCGTGCAGTCGTCCCTGGCCGCAGCCCAGCGTATCGCGCCGGTTGACGCTTGAGATCACCAGCATGGGGATGGAGTCGGCCAGTGCCTGGCCCATGGCGGTGGCGATGTTGGTCATCCCGGGCCCGGTAATGATCAGGCACACCCCGGGTTTCCCGGACGCCCGCGCATAGCCATCGGCCATGAAGCCCGCGCCCTGCTCGTGGCGTGGCGTCACGTGGCGGATGCCGCTGCCGGAAAGCCCGCGATAGAGTTCGACGGTGTGCACGCCGGGTATGCCGAACACGAGGTCCACGCCGTAAGTTTCGCGCAGTAGACGAATCAGCAGCCCGGCGCAGGTCATCCCGGAGGTGTCCGGTTGGTGAGTGGTGCTCATTCTTGCTGTCCTCCTGGAAGACCCTGCGTGCTGCGATCTGCTGACGCGCAGACGCCACGTTCCCGCCCCATTTTTCTGGACGCTCTGCTCTTGACTGCCGTATCAACCCACCAACCAGTGTGCCATAACCACGATAATGGGCAGGGTAACAACGGTACGCAGCAGGAAAATTGCCGCCAGTTCCCAGAGCGCGATCGGAATCCTGGACTTCAGAAGCAGCGTGCCGATCTCCGACATGTAGACCAGCTGCGTCAGTGACAGCGAGGCGATTACGAAGCGGGTCAGCTCGCTCTCGATGCCGCTGGCCAGCACCGCCGGCAGGAACATGTCGGCAAAGCCAACCAGCGTCGCCGGCGCAGCGGCGCCAGCCTCGGGCAGCCCCATCCACTCGAGCACCGGCACCATGGGGTAGGAGAGCCAGGTAAACAGCGGCGTGAACTCGGCAAGCATCAGCGCCACTGTGCCGATGGCGACGACCAGCGGCAGCAGACCGAAAAAGATGTCGGCGACATTGAACAGCGCCAGGCGTATGAGCGCACGCGGTCCCGGTGCACCTTCAGCACGCGCAACCGCCATCCCGAGGCTGTAACGGAACAGATGCTGGTCACCGGTGTTTTCTTCCTGGATACGACAACCCACGGGCGCGTAGTAGGTGTCGGGCTTGCGCGACAGCGGCGGCAGACGGGGCACGACAACCGCAGCAATCAGCCCCGCCACAATGACCGTCAGATAGAACGGAACAAACAGGTGGTTGATGCCAATGAAGCTCGCCACAAGGAGCGCAAAGGCGATCGACACGATGGAGAAATTGGTGGCGATGGCCGAGGCCTCGCGGCAGGTGTAGAACCCCTGCTCATACTGCTGGCTGGTGATAAGCACACCCACGGTGCCGGATCCCATCCAGGAGGCGGTGGCGTCAATCGCGCTGCGCCCGGGCAGACCGAAGATCCAGCGGAACGGGGTACGCACCAGGCTGCCGATGAATTCCATGAAGCCGAACTCGACCAGAAATGGCAGCAGGATGGCGGCAAAAAAGAAGAAGGTGAGCAGCACGGGCGCCAGATCATTCAGCATGACGCCGCCGGTGTTCGCCGCGGTTATGAAGCCCGGCCCGACCTGGAACAGAATCATCAGCGCAAACAGCGCGCCGAGGCCGCGCAGGACCACCCAGCGCGGGGCCACATCAAACAGCTCCCTGAGCATCCCTTGGCGCGCCCATCGCGGCTGAGCCAGTTTGACCGTCATCGTGAGCAGGACGGACAGGCACAGGATCACAGTGGCTATCGCCGGCAGGGCACTACCCAGCAGGGCCTGGAGACTCTCGGCCATGATGCCCATGCCGATGTTGATGGTATCGCCCACCCGGTAAGGCACCAGGAACAGCGACACCCCGATCAGCGAGGGAAAGAGGAAGCGGAACAGGCCGCGACGGCTCAGGGACGCAGCGCCATGAGCCATGCGCGAGTCAGGATTCGTGGAGGGCGGTATAAGGGGAATCCGCGGCGCGCGCGACGTCAGTCGCGACGCTCCACGCCCCGCAGCACGCAGAGCATTTCATAGAGCAGCGTCGCACCCATGAGCGCGGTATTGCCGCTGGTATCGTAGGGCGGAGAGACCTCCACCAGGTCGCCGCCGACAATGTTGAGACCGGCGGCGCCGCGCACCACTTCCAGGCCCTGGGTGGAGGTCAGCCCCCCCATCTCCACGGTGCCGGTGCCCGGGGCAAAGGCAGGGTCCAGTCCATCGATATCAAAGGTGATATATACCGGAACATCGCCCATCTGCTCGCGCACCTCGGCCATCAGCGGCTCGAGCGAGCGGTACCAGCATTCCTCCGCCGTCACCACGCGGAAGCCCTGCTGACGGCACCAGTCAAAATCGTCCGGCGAGTACCCCGTGCCGCGCAGGCCAATCTGCACCACCCTGCCCTTTGCCAGCAGCCCCTCTTCCTGGGCGCGACGAAAGGGCGTCCCATGGGCAATAGCCTCACCGAACATGTGCTCGTTGACGTCGGCGTGGGCATCAATGTGAATCAGGCCTACCGGACCGTGCTTCTTCGCGATGGCACGCAGGATTGGCAAAGTGATCACATGGTCGCCGCCCAGGCTGAGGGGAATGCAGTCGTGGCTCAGCACTTCGTCATAGAACGCGCTGATGATGTCCACGGTTTTCGGCAGGTGAAAGGTATTGATCGGTACGTCACCGATGTCCGCCACCTGCAGGCTGTCGAAGGGCGCGGCACGGGTGGCCATGTTATAAGGACGCAGCATGCGCGATTCATCGCGGATCTGGCGGGGTCCCAGTCGCGCGCCGGGACGGTTGGAGGTGGCAATATCCACCGGAACGCCAATAAATGCGGCATCGAGACCCTCTGCAGTGGCCTGAGTGGGCAGCCGCATCATCGTAGCGGGGCCGCCAAAGCGCGGCATGTCGTTGCCGCCGAGTGGCTGGTTGAAGTGGCTCATGGCATCTCCATCGCGGTTTTCAGCGCGTAAAGGGCAAAGCTCGCCAGCCAGTGTGCGCCGGCATACTCGTCAGCGCTGATCTTGTCATAGCTGAAGGCCAGGTGCTCATCGGCAAGGCTGATCAGCGCAGGGCTGTCGAGGGCCCGGCTGATCTCGTACAGACACCAGGCCCGGCTGAAGTTGAGACCATCGAGGTGCGCCAGCTTGCCGTCCGAGCGGTCGGACACCACAGCCGGCTGCAGCCCGGTCAGCGTCCCGGTGAGCAGTTCGGGCAGGAAGCCGTCTGCCCACACAACGTAATCGGCAGGCGGCAGGACCTTGGCCATCAGGGCCGCCTCCTGCAGACAGGGCGAGAGGAAATCAAAGCCGCCAGGCTCCCAGGTCAACGGGCATTGCCTGTCTGCAAGGTAATACTCGCGGGCACGACTGACGATGAGGGCTTCCAGGGTATCGCGCTGGAAGCTGCGAGCGTAGTCCAGCGCGAAAGACAGCGCAAAGGCGGTATTGGGATGCTCACCCACCCGCACCGGATAGGTGAGCTTGGGGAGGAACTCGATCAGCCGGGTTTCCAGCAGGTCGGTGAGCGGCTGCAGGTTGCTTTGCAGCTCGTCGGCGAGCGGGTCGTCCCAGTTGTCGAGCGCCTCGGCAAGCTTGAGCAGCCATACCCAGCCGTAGGTTCTCTCGAAGGTCTTGTTGTGCTCGCGCTCGAAGTACGCCGCCTCCTGCAGGATGTTCTCCCGCGTCAGGCTCCTGGCAAGCTTCTGGCGTACGGCATCACCCTCCGCCAGCTGCGGATAAAGGGTAAGGATCTTGACCAGCGTCCAGTGGCCATGCACGGCGCTGTGCCAGTCGAGACAGCCGTAGAAGGCCGGATGCAGCGTCGAGGGCGTGGCCAGATCCTCCGCGTCGGCCATGGTGTGCCCGGTCTTGTTCGGGTACTCCTGGTCGATGCAGTGAAAGGCAAACTGGTACAGGTACTCCGCCTTGTCGCGGGACAGTGCAGCCATGGGGTCGGGGACCTCGTCGAGATCGTCTGCCCGGGCACCGAGGCAGGTGAGCAGCAGGATCAGGGTGAGTGTCGGAATCCCTGACATGGTAAACGTCTTTCTCATCTTCACCCTCATGCGAGGCACTTCCTGGCGCGCAACTCCTTTTTGCATCGCGCCGATTCCTCTCGTATCCCCATGATGTCTATTCTCCGATGATGTCGAGGCTTATTTATAGTCCTGTGATTCTCTATATTGTCGGCTGAACCCGCCGCACGTCGCGCCGCAGCCGGCACTGCACAGCACGTCGCTTAGTGGCGATCATCGCCTTTCGCAGCGTAACTTACCATCCGCAATGCGCCACCGGGTAACGCTTGTGCGATACCTTCCTGTGCCGCGTCCTGCGTCAGGGCGTCTTTCCCGCCGCGGTTTGCTAGACTCAACGCCGTCACAAAATCTGAGGAGGCTGTATGTCCGAACCTAGCATGATCCCCGTTTATCCATCGTCACCGGCCGGTGCCACATCACGACCAGACGTCACCCATCCCTGCGCCGGCCTCCTACCGCTTTCCCACCCGGGACGGAAACTGGGTCGCCTCACTGCAACGCTGCTGCTGTGTGTGAGCGGCATCGCGTCTTTCCACGCGCCACAGAGCGCAGCGGAGGACTTTCCCGGGCTGGAGCGATTGATGACTGTCGAGCAGTTTCGCAGAACCGGGCTACAGAAACTGTCAGACACTGAACTGGGGGCGTTGAACGAGTGGCTGATCGAATATACCGCCGGTAATGCCCAGATAATGCAGGGCACCAGCGAGGCGGTGCGCGAGGCAGAAAAGAACCTGGAAATAAAGAGTCGAATCAGTGGGGATTTCAACGGCTGGGATGGCGACACCATCTTCCGCCTGGAAAACGGACAGATCTGGCAACAGCGTCTCGCGGGTCGCTATCCCTACCGCGGGCCTGAAAACCCCGAGATACGTATCAGCAAGAATTTTCTCGGTTTCTACAAGATGACCGTGCTCGAGTCTGGCAAGAGCGTTGGCGTGAAACGCCTTCGCTAGCGGTATACGCGGCGAGGGTATGGAGACATCTTCCGCCGCAGCCATCGCGCTCAACGTTTTGTAGAAATGACAACAATGTGAATATTTCACAATCAAAAGCTGCGCAACGTGTGCTATACAGCACACATGCCGAGGATAGTCCGCTTCGGGGAAAGCGCGGACACGTCAGCAGCATCACGACAATCGGATAAAAATCCAACACAACGTTCACTTGATAGGGGTACAACTTTATGTTGCACAAGAAACGTCTGTCCATGGCGGTCAGCGCCGCGATTGGCACTGCCTTCGCGATGGGAATGACTCCGGTCAACGCCCAGGAAGAAGCGATGGTCGAAGAAGTGGTCGTTACCGGTTCGCGCATTCAGCGCGCCAACCTGGTGTCGTCCAGCCCGGTCACACAGCTCGACAACGAGCAGCTCCGGTTCACTGGCCTGAATCGCGTCGAGGACGCACTGGCAGCAATCCCGGGTATTTCTTTGGACCAGTCCTCCGGACAGGCCATTGAGTCCATCGGTACAGCGACCATGCAGTTGCGCAACCTGGGTACGACGCGAACGCTGGTTCTGATGAATGGTCGACGACTGCCGGCAAACTCGCCGCAGAGCCCCTCAGCCGCTGCGGACATCAACCTGATACCGGGCAACCTGATTCAACGGGTTGAAGTCCTCACCGGCGGTGCATCGTCCACCTACGGTGCAGACGCGGTTGCGGGCGTTGTGAACTTCGTGATGCAGGACGATTTCCAGGGCGTTGAGCTGGATTACCAGTACTCCGGCCTGCGCCACAACAACGACGGTAACCTCATCGCCGACGCCGCCGAGCAGGCGGGGCAGCCCTTCGCCACAGGAACCACCTTTGACGGCGAAACCACGAACGTCAGCCTCATCATTGGTGGCAACTTCGACAATGATCGCGGCAACGTCACGGCCTTCGGTTCCTATCGTGAGATTGCCGGCGTCACCCAGATCAATCGCGATTACTCAGCATGCCCGGTGCGCGACTCGCTCACCTGCCTCGGCTCTGCCACGAACGAGTCCGGCAGCATCATTGCCACCGATCCGGACTCAGCCGGAGGTAATTTTCGCGTCGAGGGCAATCAACTGCTCCCCGGGTTTGGGCCTGGCTTCAATTTTGCCGCACCATCTTTTCTGCAACGTCCGGATGAGCGCGTCGTGCTGGGTACCTTTGCCCATTACGACCTGAACGAGCACGTCGAGGCTTACACCGAGCTCATGTTCATGGACACCAAGTCCACGACCCAGTTTGGCCCGTCAGGCTTCTTTTTCAACCCGACTGAAGTCAACTGTGACAACCCGTTCATGTCAGATCAGCAGCGTGACGTTCTTGGCTGCCAGGGCCCCGATGACGTGGTAGACTTGGTGATCGGACGCCGTAATGCGGAGGGTGGACCACGTTTTGGCAACTTCCGTCACTCAACCTATCGCGGAGTTTTTGGTATCCGCGGTGATCTCAGTGATGCCTGGCGTTACGACGTGTCCTACCAGTATGCCGAAGTGGATATGAACAACCGTAATGGCAACTACTTTGACATTGATCGTTTCCCCCAGGCCATCAAAGTTGTTGAGGGTCCTGACGGAACACCGGTCTGTGCACCCGGCGCTGATGATGGGTGCGTGCCCTACAACCTGTGGAACACCGGTGGCGTAACAAGGGAGCAGACAGATTTCCTGGAACAGCGCTTCTTCGAGTGGGGCACCACCTCACAGGAAGTGTTCATGGCCTTCGCACAGGGCTCCCTTGGCGAATACGGCATTACCTCTCCATTCGCTGAGAGCGGTGTAGAGCTTGTCGTTGGCTACGAGTTTCGCGAAGAGACCCTGAAGTTCGACGGTTCGGACAACGTCAAGCGTCAGGGAACCATCGTCGAAACTGCCGGACGTTACGACGTCAATGAATTCTACTTCGAGGCCAACATTCCGGTCATAGAGGACGTCAATTTCATCCAGTCACTGTCTCTCGATGTCGGTTATCGCTACTCGGAGTATTCCTTCGGCCCGACGACAGATACCTACAAGTTCGCCGGCAGCTGGGCCATTGACGACAACCTCAAGCTTCGCGGCAGCGTTCAGCGCGCCGTGCGCGCGCCCAACGTGGTCGATCTGTTCCGGCCTGAGGTCGGCTCTCTCTACGCCATGGACCGGGATCCCTGCGAGAAGTCCAACCCCGGTGATGCATTGTCACGATCCGGGTATTCCTTCGAACAGTGTGCACGCTCGGGAGTCACCCAGGCGATCTGGGATCAGGGCGGTCCGCAATCGAACCCCGCCTCGCAGTACAACAGCGTTGTCGGTGGATCGACTGAGCTGCAGCCGGAAGAAGCCGATACATTGACCGCAGGTTTCATTTTTACGCCATCCTTCGCGCAGGGCCTCACCCTCAGCGTAGACTGGTACGACATTGAGATCGAAAAGGCCATTCAGGGTGTTCAGCCGGAGACGACGCTTCTGCAGTGTATCGAAACCGGTAACCCACTTTTCTGCGACGCGGTCAATCGAGGCCTCAACGATTCCCTGTGGCTGGGACAATCATTGCTGGAGCCGAATTCGGGAGGCAGCGCGGTAGATGAGCGCAGCACGAATATCGGCTTCTTGGCAACGTCTGGTGTCGATGTCGAGATCACCTATAACTTCGATATCGGTAACCTGGGTACTATCAACATTGCCAATATCGCGGGCTTTGTCCTTAGCTTTGAGCAGGAAGAGTTCCCGGGCGCGGGGGTTATCGACTGCGAGGGCACGTATGGTGGTCCCTGTGGATTCCCCATTCCGGAACTGAAGAACCGTATGCAGGTGACGTGGGCAACGCCCTGGAATGTCACGGGCAGCCTGATCTGGCGTCATGTATCGGGCAGTGACCAGGAGTTCACCGACGTTCCGAATGATCTGGACGACATGAACTATCTGGATCTGGCAGCCACGTGGGAAGTCAGGGACTGGGCGTCAGTTCGTGTAGGTGTGAACAACGTGTTCGATGAAGAGCCGCCCTTTGTCTATCAGGGCGTCACCGCCCGCGAGAACGGTAATACCTTCCCGGGTATTTACGACCCGCTTGGGCAATACCTGTTCGCAGGCTTTACCCTGAGGTACTGATTACTGTCCACACGTCAGTAGCAGTGTTGTAAAGGGCCGGCTTTGCCGGCCCTTTTTTTTTGCGGGATCCATCGACTCACCCGGCCAATGCACTCCTGATAGTTCCCTCCTCCAAAGCCTTGTTACGCTCTCGGTAATCCTGCATTGGCTTGTTACACTAGTCGCTCTATCGACAGGTACTGAGGCTTCTGTGAACCCGTCAGCACAACTGCTCTCCCAGGCAGCGACACTGCTGCAGCAGAAACACTTCGATGACTGCATCCGCCTGTGTCGACAGTGTCTTTCCCGGGCGCCGTCGATGACCGACTTCCAGCATCTACTCGCCCTGGCGCAGCAGCGCAGCAACCGCAGTTCGGATGCCGAAAAGACCTTTCGCCAGCTGGTTGCGCGCGAGCCCAAGCGGGCGGATTATCTGCTCAGCTATGGCGCCTTCCTGCGCGGGCAGGGGCACATGGCCCAGGCCGAGAGACGCCTGCGCAAGGCCTGCAAGCTGGCGCCGGAGTTTCATCAGGCCTGGCACGCGCTGGGCCTGCTGCTGTTTGCGACCGACAGACCGGGTGAGGCTTTCACTTGTGCGCAGCGGGTGACCACACTCGCCGCAGATTTTGCGCCCGGCTGGGAGCTCGCCGCCGCGGCGGCGCAGAAGCACGGCAGTATCGAGGAAGCCCTTCAGGCCTGCCGGGAGGGGCTGCAGCATCTCCCAGCGGCACCGCGTCTGCACTACTCACTGGCGCAGCTGCTGCGTGAGCGCTGCGAGTTTGACGCCGCGGCTGCCGCCTATGCCGCGTCCCGCGACTGCGGGCTCGACAGCCCGGACCTGTACCAGAATCACGCCGATGCGCTGCTCGATGGCGGACACCCGGAGGATGCGCTGGCGGTCGCAGAAAGCGGCGTGCAGCGCTTTGCGCAGCACGCGCTGCTGCAGCGCACAGCGACACGTCTGCATATCGAGGTGGGGGCGCCGGGCGACCCCCTGGCCAGACTGCGCGCAGCAACGCAGGGCAATCCCCAGAACCCGGAGCTCTGGCAGGCGCTGGTCGAACTGCAGAAGCGCATGGGACACACCGATGAAGCCGCGGCAACCCTGCGCGACGCCGCTGTCCGCGGCTGCCCCGGAACGCCGGGTATCGGAATATTGATGGCGCAGGATGCGGCGCTGCGCGGTGATTCCGCATCCGCAGAACAGCAGTTTGAACAGCTGCTTGAGCGCTACCCTGAAAGTGCGGCGACGCATATCAACTTCGCCATGCACCTCCTGGCCCGCGAGCAGCCGGATCGCGCTGCTGCGTTGTGCGATGCCGTCCTGCGTCACGAGCCTTTCAACCAGCTGGCTCTGGCCTACCTCACGACAGCGCTGCAGCTGCAGGGGGATGCGCGCGAGCACTGGCTCTGCGATTACGAGAAAATGGTCGTGGCCGTGCCCATCCCGGTGCCAGAGCCGTTTTCAAGCCGCGAGGCCTTTTTTGCCGCGCTGACCGAGGTGCTGGAAGAACAGCACCATGCCCGCTCGCACCCGATCGAACAGAGCGTGCGCGGTGGCACGCAGACCAACGGCTTCCTGTTTCGCCTGCCGCATCCCCTCTTGCGGGTGCTCGAGCAGCAGATTCGCAAGGCGGTGGCCAGCGCGATGGCAGAATTTCGGCGCGATGAGCAACATCCTTTCTGGGGCCGTCCACAACAGACGGCGAGTGCTGCCGACCTGCGCTTTGCCGGCGCCTGGTCGGTGCGACTGCGCGATCAGGGCTATCACACCAACCATATCCACCCCGAAGGCTGGATCAGTTCAGCGCTGTATATCAGCCTTCCGGAGGTTGTCACGACGGGGTCGGGGACTGAGGGCCATATTCAGTTTGGCGCACCGCTCGGGGAACTCGGCCTGAACCTGCCGCCGCGGCGAACGGTCCGGCCCGAGGTGGGGACGCTTGTCCTGTTCCCCTCCTATATGTGGCACGGCACCGTGCCCTTTCAATCGGAGCAGTCGCGGATAACCGTGGCGTTTGACCTGCTGCCGCCGGGGGCATAAGTCGGGACTTCACAGTTTTCCCGCGGCCGCCGCTCTGTCTAGTGGGCCACGCGGCAGCAGGAGTGGCTATAGCAGGCAAGCCTCAGCCCTGCAGCCAGTCCCGGTGTGTCACCAGCAGCGCGGAAATCAGCTCGCGTTCGGCGGCGCTGAGCAGTGGATTCCAGATATCGAAAATCAGGATCACCCGGGTCTCGTCGGCATCGTTCCAGGCTTCATGCTCGATGGTGTCGTCAAACACCCAGGCCTCACCGAGACGCCACTCCCGCTGCTGGTTGCCAACGCGGAAGCGCGCGGGACCCGGGAGCACCAGCGGCAGGTGCACCAGCAGGCGGGCATTGGTCGAGCCCGTGTGCGGCGGGATGTGCGTGTGCGGCGCCAGCGCGGAAAACAGCGCCGTCGGGGCAAAGCCGGGCTGGTCTGCCAGCGGGAGCTGCTCCAGCAAGGCCGCGGTTTTCGGGCAGCGCGCCATGGACTCGCTCTGTGCTTCACCGTCTTTCCACAGCCACAGGGAACTCCACTCGCGGGCGTGATTCAGCGCCTTGAACTGGTTCTCCGGCGTGCCGGGCGCGTACTGCACGTAGGGTTCAAAACCCGGAAGACCCGCCTTCAGCAGGCTGTCGAGTTCACCGCGAATGGTGTCGGTGGCCGCCTCCAGCGTTTCCAGCCAGGGGAAGTGGCTGCGCTCAAAGAAAGGGATCGCCGGCAGCTGCGGCACATGCAGCTGCACCGGCTCGGCGTTGTAGACCTTCTTCGTGCCGGCCACAATATCCAGGCATTCCTCAAAGCGGCCCAGCGACTCGCCCTCGTGAGATTCCATTACCGGGCCCAGGGCATCGCGAAAATGCGCCGCCATCGCCTCCGACTGCTGGGCAATCACCGCCCTCGCCTGCTGCATTGGCGCGGCCAGACCGGCGGGCAGCTTGGCGTCCGGCGGGGCAATGCGCAGCGCGTTGCGGTAGACCTCGGCGGCCTGGCGCAGGTGGCCTATCTGCTCCA
This sequence comes from Chromatocurvus halotolerans, assembly GCF_004340525.1. Classification (GTDB taxonomy): domain Bacteria; phylum Pseudomonadota; class Gammaproteobacteria; order Pseudomonadales; family Halieaceae; genus Chromatocurvus; species Chromatocurvus halotolerans. The sequence goes on from NZ_SLWX01000001.1 coordinate 359,683, forward strand.
GGATGGATCCCTTGGACAACAGCGCCATGAAGGTATAGGGATCGATCGCCAGCACCGCATTGAGGGACTCAATGGCCGCCGGGTAGTTGCCCAGCGCGCGCTGGGCAATGGCGACATTCATGTGCAGGTCGACGCTCTCGCCGTGCACCGGCATCGCCGCCTGCAGCAACTCCAGCGCGGAACGGGCATCACCGCGACGCACCCGCGACTGCGCCTCCTGAAGCGTGGTCTTCAGGCTGTTCTGTTCGTTCATCCTAGTACCTGACCTGGTAGGTGCGCTGCAAATCCTTCGCAGCGACGACCTTGCCATTTTTCAGGCTCGGACGAAAGCGCACGTTGCGCAGGTAATGGTAGGCGCGGGTCAGCGTCAACTGAACCTGCTCGTCCGTGGTCTCGGTGAGAATCTGGATATCCCTGGCCTCACCGTGTCGTGTTACCCGGAAGCCCATCTGCACCTGTGCGTTGTTTTGTGCTTCCAGCGGCACCGCCCCCGGGTTGAAGACCCTGCTGCGCGGCAGCTCCAGCGGCGCGGCGAATTCACGCTGCAGCCAGTCCGCTCCCCCCTCTTCGCCGGCCATGATGTCCCAGGCCTCCTCGTACAGGCGAATCGCTTTCGCATAGCGTCGGTGCCACTGGTACCAGTCCGCCCGGGCGATGCGTGCGTTCGCGAGTTCCTGTGCCGAGCTGTCGGGGTTGGCCTGCAGCACCGCCTCAGCGCGCTCAAGCGCCTCCCGACCGTAGCGAAAGTTATAGTCGCGCATTCGCCAGAAGCGCAGCTGTGCCTGATTCGCAAGGCTGGCGTCCATGGCCGGTCCGCCCGTGATGCGCACGCCGGATTGCTGTTCACCGGGATAGACCGAAACCAGGTAGCACAGATCGATATGGCCCTGCAGATAGGGCAGCAGTGCCCGGCTGTACTCACCCTCGCTGGCTTCTATATTCTCGATCGCGTTCTCATAGAGGTCGTTGAGACCCACCAGGCGTGGATAGCGCAACCGGTCCATGTCGCCGAGATAGACACCGCGCATCCAGTCGGCGTAGTGCAGGGTCGCCTCACGCATCCGGGGGCTGGCAGGATTCTGCTCCTGGTATTGCCTGACGCGATACAGGTAGGCCTGCTGCTCGTCGGCGGCGGCAAAATCACCCAGTCGCAGATGGGCTGCGATCAGCTGTTCCAGCATCGCTTCCTGCGCCGGGGTATACAGCCCCCGGTTGATGCGAACGAGATGAACAGCGCGCTGCAGATAATCGACGGCCTCGGTCACGCGGTCCTGCGAAAGGCTTGCATAGCCGAGTTCCGCGACCGGCCGGGACAGCCGCGCAGCCATGGGCCCAGCGAGAGACTCGAGTGTCTCGACCTCGGATTCGAGGGTTTCGATGGATTGCTCCGAATCCCGCACCAGCGGCGGATCGAACCGGAACGGACCGAGTGGATCTTCCTCCCGGTACAGGCTGGCGCCGTAGTGGGTTACCGGGGGTAGCTCCGGCGACAGGGATGAACAGCACTGCGCCCTGCCCGTGTCCGCCGCAGTGACGCTCGCGCACAGTGAGAGCAGCGCTGAAAGGCCCAGCGCCGCCCGAAGGTTGCCGACGTGCGCTACCTCACCTGCCCAGAACACGCTTGCCACTCGCCACACATTGTCGCTCCTAGGGCGTCGCGTCGAGCGGTACCGGCGTCTGCGTCAGCAGCCCCAGCCCACTCTCGGCGAATGTCGCCCGAACCTCTGCGTGCTCACCTGCCAGGTAATCGTTCAAGGCCGAGACTGTCCCGGTGATACGCGCGGCGGCGCGCTCAACAAAGGCTTCCGCCGTCGGGCTTGGGGCATCGTAGGTGGACGTCAGGAAGGCCCGCGCCCGCTGCAGCATGCTCGATGCCCTGTCGTCCCCATAGGGGCGACCCACTGTGCCCTCGGGCTCATGCAGATCGGCCTCAAGCGCGTCCAGCCGTTCACCGGCGGCCTTGGCCTGCTGCTGCAGAGCGTCGTGAGCCGAGGGGTCCTCCGACTGCTCGATCAGGGTTTTCACGGTGGCCAGATCCTGACGGGCACTCAGCACACGCCGGATGGCCTGGTCGAGGGTCGACTGCATGGACTGCAGCTCCAGCTGCATCGCCTGGTTCGCGTTCATCGCCGCCATCGAGACGCGGCTGCGGGGGTCAGCAAGCACGCGCGCCTCCACCGACTGCTCTGTGTCATCGAAGGCTATGGTCAGCTGATAAGTGCCCGGCAGCGCCTCGATGCCCGGCGGGAGATCGTCATCTGGCTTGCTCCCCTTGCCCGGCAGCGGTGGCAGACCGTCCCGCCTGAGATTCCAGACCACCCGATTGATGCCTTGCTGGACGTCGGCGGTAAAGGTGCGGATGACGTCACCGCTGGCATCAGCAACCGTTATGGTAGCCCGCGGTGGCTCGCTACCTGCGGCGGACTCGTCGCCGCTATCGCGACTATCTTCCTCATCCTTCATTGTCGCCCGCAGTGCCGCCTTGCGCGCCTTTTCGCGCTTGGCATCGGGATGCGGCAGATCGTCACCGGATGCCATGAAGGTCAGCACAACGCCGTAGGGTTCGTTGGGGGCGTTGAACTCGCCATTGCCCCAGAAGCGGCCGGCGATGACCGGGTTGCTGTCGTATTGCTGGCCGTCGGTGGCGCCCAGGAGTGCGAATCGACGCTCGAAGTCGCCCGCCGAGAGGCCGCGCAGCGGGCTGACATCATCGAGCACAAAGACGGCACGGCCATGGGTGCCTATCACCAGATCGCTCTCCCGCTCCTGGAACGCCAGGTCCATGACCGAGGACGTGGGCACACCGGCGGTAAAGCGGGTCCAGTCCTCGCCGGCGTTCAGGCTAAGGAACAGGCCGAACTCCGTGCCGGCCCAGAGCAGGTTCCCATCATCAGGATCCTGCAGCACCGACAGTGCGTAGCCAGTGATAGAGTCATCGGCCAGGCTCTCCCAGTGCCGCCCATAGTCCTCAGTGCGGTAGATGTAGGGCGTGAAGTCACCGCGCCGGTGATTGTCGAACACCACAAAGGCGGTGCCCGCATCGTGGGGACTCGGATAGATCATGGGCACCCAGGTATTGTCCGGCACGCCGCCAACGTTCCCCTCGACGCTGGTCCAGGTCTCACCGCCGTCGCGGGTGACATGAAGCCGACCGTCATCGGTACCCACCCAGATCACGCCCTGCTCAACCCTCGAAGGCGCCACGGCGATGATGGTGGTGAAGTTCTCAGCGGCGGTCACATCAAAGGTGATACCCCCGGACGTGCGGAAAGTCTGCCAGTCGGGATTGTCCGTGGTGAGGTCATCGCTGATCACGTCCCAGCTCAGGCCTCGATCGGTCGACTTGTGCAGAAACTGGCTGCCGTAATATATGGTGGATGGCTCGAAGGGATCGATGGCAAACCCCGCAGACCAGTTGAAGCGCAGATCCGTGTCGGGGGTGGGTGGATTGGGCCGGATTGATCGCTGCTCGCCCGTGTTCAGGTTCCAGCGGCTCAGGTTGCCGCCCTGGCTCATCGCGTAGCCGGTATTCGCCATAACCGGGTCGGGCACCGTATCGAAGCCGTCGCCGAAGGCCACCTCCTGCCAGTGCAGGTTGCGGATGCCGCCGACGTCAAAGGTTTCGGCGGGCCCGCGCCAGGAGCCGTTGTCCTGCAGGCCGCCGTAGACGTTGTAAGGGTGCGCGTCATCCACGGCGACATGATAGAACTGGGCCAGGGGCAGGTTCTCGACAAAGCGCCAGGTATCTCCGCCATCCCGGGTGATGGCTATGCCGCCATCGTTGCCGGCAATCATGTGCTCCGGATCGGAGGGGTTGATCCACCAGGCATGGGTGTCAATGTGGATCGAGTGGCCCGGCGCGCAGCAGTCGATAGCGGCGATGTACTCGAAGGTCCTGCCGCCATCAATAGAGCGGCGCACGCGGCTCTCCACGTTGTAGACCGTATCGGGGTCCTGCGGGTCGACGTCCAGCAACGTGTAATAGAAGGGCCGAACCGAGACATTGGCCTCGTCGTTGACGGTCTTCCAGCGGTTGCCGCCGTCGTCGGAACGTATCAGGGCAGAGGTTTCGGCTTCAACCAGGGCATAGACCCGGTTCGGATCGCTGGGCGCGATGGCAAAGACCGAGCGGCCCAGGTCGCCCTCGGGGAGGCCATCCTCGACCGTCAGCGGGGTCCAGCTGTCGCCGCCGTCAATGGAGCGGAACAGTCCGGAGCCAGGCCCTCCACTCTCGAAACGGTAGGGCCAGCGACGGAACTCCCAGAGTGCCGCGAACAGCTTCTTCGGGTTGCGCGGGTCCATCTTGATGTCGGTGGCACCGGTGCGCTCATTGGGCCCGGAGAGAATTTGGGCCCAGGTCTTGCCGCCGTCAGTGGTTCTGAAGACACCGCGGTCGCCGCCGTCGCTCCAAAGGGGCCCCAGCGCGGAGACATAGGCAATATCCGGATCGCTGGGGTGCAGCGCAATCCGGTTGATTCTTTCGGCGCCCTCCAGGCCCACCTTGACCCAGCTGCGCCCGCCGTCGGTGGAGCGATACATGCCGTCGCCGATGGACGCCGAGTTGCGGGTGGCTCCTTCACCGGTACCCACCCAGATAATGTCGGGGTGGTTCTGGTTGATCGCGACCGCGCCGATGGAGTGGACCGGCTGATCATCGAACAACGGCGTCCACGTCAGGCCCCCGTTGTCTGAGCGCCACACGCCGCCGCTGGCAGCGCCGACGACAATGATTTTCGGATCAGTGGCCACCGAGGCCACCGAGGCGATGCGCCCGGACATGCCCGCCGGGCCAATGTTGCGGGCCTTCATGCCCGCAAAGTGATCCGGCGTGACGGCAGCCACCCCGATGGAAACGTGCAACAGCGACGCGCCCAGCAGCGCAGCCAGTGTATGTCTCATGGTCATAGTGCCGCCTCCACCGGCTGTCCATCCTGCTTGTAGATCACGCCGCCCTTCATGACCATATCCACCCGTGACAGCAGGTTGATGTGGCGCAGCACGTCGCCTTTCACCGCAATGATATCGGCATATTTGCCCGCCGACACCGTGCCCCACTTGTCCTCGACGCCCATCATCACGGCGCCCCAGTAGGTCGCGGCACGAATGGTCGTCATCGGGTCCACGTCCATCACGTTCACCCAGACATCCATTTCATTCCAGGTGCTCTGGCAGTGAAACTTCATGGGAATGCCGCTATCGGTGCCGACCAGCATGACCACGCCGGAATCCCGCAGCTGCTGGAACTTGCGCTTGAGCGTCGGCTTGCGCAGCGGCGTGAGCTGGGTGTAGCCGAGCTCGCCGGGATTCTGGATGGAGCCCTTGATATCGGCAATCGTCGAGGCCTCCAGCCCCCGATGCCAGCAGGCGTTGTCGAGCTTTTCCGGGTTATCCACCGTGAACTCGTAGTTCCACAGCCCTTCCACCGTGGGCGTCCAGAACATTGGGCCCCCGGCAACACGCCCGGTGGCGGTGCGCTCCTTGAGCAGCTCGATCACATCCGCGGGATACTCGGGCGCCGTTGTCAGGCCCGTATGCTCGAAGTTGTCGACGCCGATCGCCAGGCCGCGGCGGATCTCATCCGGGCGGTGCGAGTGCGCGACGACCTTGAGACCATGCCTGTGTGCCTCGTCGACCACGGCCTGGGCCTCCTCAAGCGTCATCTTGTCCTGATCGATCAGCTTGATGATATCGACCCCTGCGTCGGCCAGCGTCCTCACCTTGCGCACGCCGTCTGCGACGCCATCCACGCCCCAGCGGTAGAAGTCCGTACCGGGGTAGGGCTCATGCTGGATAAAGGGACCGGAGATGAACAGTCGGGGCCCCGGGATCTCGCCAGACTCGATGCGCCGCTTGACCGAGACAGAAGCCTCCAGCGGCGCGCCCAGATCCCGGGTGGTGGTAACACCCGCCAGCAGCATCTGCACGGCGCTGGCGGGCATGATCTCGCTGGCAAAGCGATCCACGTAGGTGGGGTGCCAGTGCGCGTAGTCGGCGTGACCATTGAGCATCAGGTGCGCGTGGTTCTCCCACAGTCCCGGAAGCACGTCCATGCCCTCGGTGGACACCACCTCGTAGCCCTCGGGAACGGGCAAAGTCTCGACGGTGCCCACCTCCTGGATGATGCCGTCCTCGACAAGAATCACGCTGTTGGCAATCGGGCGGTGGCCGTAGCCATCGATGAGGCGGCCGCCCACCAGTGCGGTACCTGCCTGAGCAAGCAGGCTGGAAAGCGCCAGACTGGCACCGAGAATGACAGCGGAAACGCGCGTCAAGGAATGAACCATCGTTATTGCCCTCTAATATTTGGTTCGCTGAGTATAAACCCGCGTTTCATCGAAACACCACCCGGGTCCGGGAGCGGGTGCTGACACAGGACGCCGGGCTTGTCATGATGTCGCTTCCTGTCCGGCATTGCTGTGATGCCGGATTCGCGACCACTCAGGGGTAACTTATGAATAAGACGCACCAACCCGGTTTCCGCGGCCTCGCTGCCGCAGCTTCCTCAATGCCTGTCCTTCCCTCTGCGGTAAGGATACGGGCTTCGGTCAGGCCACGGACCTTGCTGCTCGCGGGCGCGCTCGCAGCCGTCCTTGGCGGGCCCCTCGGCACAGCGGCCGTATATGCCAGCGATAAGGCTCCAAAGATCAGCCAGGAATACCGCAGCGAGATCGAAGCACTGCAGGCAGACCCGAAAGTTCAGGCCGCCATGGAGCACGTTTACAGCCTCGAGGCGCAGTCGCTGGAAGACCTCGTCGAACTGACAGAGATTCCGGCGCCACCCTTCAATGAGACGGCGCGGGCCGAGCGCTTCGCGGAAATGCTGCGGGAGGCCGGCCTCGAGGATGTGCGAATAGACGAGATCGGCAACGTGATCGGGCGACGCCCCGGCACTGGCAATGACAAGCGCGTCGCCTACGCCGCGCACCTCGACACCGTATTCCCTGAAGGCACCGACGTCACGGTGAAAGTTGAGGGCGACAAGTACATGGCACCTGGCATCGGTGACAATACCCGGGGTCTGGTGACCCTGCTGGAAGTGCTGCGCGCCATGGAGCATGCCGAGGTGGAAACCGATGCCGAGATTCTGTTCATCGGCAATGTCGGCGAGGAAGGCCTTGGTGACCTTCGCGGCGTGAAGCACCTGTTCCGCGACGGCGCTGAAAAGATCGATACCTTCATTGCCGTGGACGGCGGCAACAGTGATCGCATTGTCTACGGCGGCGTGGGCTCGCACCGTTATCGTGTGACCTTCCACGGACCCGGCGGCCACTCCTGGGGCGCCTTTGGCCTGGCCAACCCGCATCACGCGCTCGGCCGCGCCATCGCCCTGTTCGACGAGCGGGCGCCTGAGGTCACCTCCGTCGGCGACAAGACCAGCTACAACGTCGGTCGCATTAGCGGCGGCACGTCGGTGAACTCCATTCCCTTTGAATCCTGGATGGAAATTGACATGCGCTCCGGCAACCAGGACAAGCTGGACGATATCGACGCGGTCATGCAGGCGGCGGTGATGGAGGCCCTGGAGGAAGAAAACGCGGGCAGACTCGATGGCCCGGCGCTCACGGTCGACATCAAGCGGGTCGGCACGCGGCCAGCGGCCATGGGTGACCCGGACTCACCCCTGGTACAGCGCACGATGGCAGCCACCGCCGCGCTCGGCGTGACGCCGTCCCTGCAGATCTCCTCGACGGACTCCAATCTGCCGATCTCCATCGGCGTTCCCGCGGTCACCATCAGCCGCGGCGGCACCTCGGAAGGCGCGCATTCGCTGGATGAGTGGTGGAGAAACGTGGATGCGCACCTCGGCGCGCAGTTGGGTCTGCTGACCGTACTGTCAGAAGCGGGTCTGGCTGAGTAGGTCCGGCCGGGTAGGTCCGGCCGGGTAGGTCTGGCTAGGCCCGGCCCCCCAGGGTGCCGGGCTTTTCCCCATCAGCTGGCAGCAGTCAGCCTCAGTCCGACTGTCGGTCGGTTTCCACCGCCGGCGCCTTTACCGCGGGCCCTGCCACCGCATTGAAGGCGGCAAGGTCTTCTTCCACCAGCGTATCCCAGGCCTCCATGGCTGCCTGCCATTCGGGCCGCAGATCCTGCAGACGTTCACGCTGTCCCCGGGTCAGCCCGAGCACCGCATTGTCGGCCTGCTGGTAGACATCAATCAGGAAGGTGTCCAGCCGGGGATGGAAGTTGAGCACATCCTGAAAGGTCTCGCGGTCCGGTGTCGTCACTGAGGTCTGCCACGTTTTCAGGGCTGCAAGCAGACTCTCGGCGGCCTCTTCTACCTCATCATCGCCCGCCTCGGCCGCCAGTGCCTTGCGCAGTTCCACCTGCTTCTGCACGCTCTGCAGGCTGCCGATACGCCGGTAGATGCCGTCAATCATGTCGAAGACTTCAGCAAGGAAGGTCTGCTGCTCGGCAATGGCCTCCGCCTCGTAGCGGTTGATCGGATCCCAGATCAGCTCGACGCTTTCCTCCAGGGTCTCCTCACCCAGGCTCAGTCGCAGCGTATAGCTGCCCGGCGCCAGCCGATAACCGGCAATGGTCTTGTCCTTGCCCGCGCCGTAGGCGACGTCGTAGTCAAGTTTGGTTGCGGGGGCCCCGCGCAGATCCCACACAAAGCGGTTGATGCCCTCCTGCGCGGGCAGCGCCATCGCGGTGCCACTGCCGCCGCCCTTGTGTCCCTTCTCGGCATCCGTGGCGAATTCGCGGACGACCTGCCCCTCAGCGTCCAGCACCTCGAGCGTGAGCGACTGCTCGTCCAGGTCGATCTGGGCGGGCAGCGCGTAGTAGATCACCGCACCGTTGGGGGCACTCGGCGCCACACTTTCTCCACCGGTTGCCCGGCCCTCGGTCGGCGTCAGGCGGTAGGCCGGTGAGGGTGTGTAGAGATGGAAGGGCGCGGTTTTCTGCGCCGGTGCAAACTGCCGCAGGGGCGCGATGTCGTCGAGCACCCAGAAGGCGCGGCCCTGGGTCGCCAGCACCAGGTCGTTGCGACGCACCATGAGATCCGTGACCGGCACCACCGGCAGATTCGTCTGCAGGGACTGCCAGTCGGCGCCGCCGTTGAAGGACAGGTACAGCCCCCGCTCCATGCCCGCAAACAGCAGGCCCTCGCGCTCGGGGTCCTCACGCACCACCCGGGCAAAGTGCGCCTCCGGCAGACCGTCGCTGATCGACGTCCAGCTGTTTCCGTAGTCCGCCGTGCGATACACATAGGGCCGATTATCGCCTTCCTTGTACTTCATTACCGTCACGTAGGCTACCGCCGGGTTATGGGGAGACACCTCGATGGCATTCACCAGCCCGCGACCCACGCCCCGGGGCGTCACGTTCTTCCAGGTCTCGCCGGCGTCACGGGTGACATGGACCAGGCCGTCATCGCTGCCAACCCACAGGGTCGCGGCGTCGTGAGGGCTCTCGGCGAGGGCGAAGATCGTGTTGTACTGCTCGATGTTCTCGTTGGTGTAGGGGCCTGCGCCCCTGCCCTGCTTGTCGTCCTCGTTGCGCGTCAGGTCCGGACTCGCTTCCGTCCAGTTGAAGCCGCGATCGCTGGATTTCAGCAGCACGTTGGCAGCGTGGTAGATCACCTCCGGGTCGTGCAGCGACACGTGGATAGGCGCGTTCCAGTTGAAGCGATACTTCGCGTCCCGGGACAGCTGTCCCAGCCCGAGCTCCGCATAGGCCTTGATGGAGCGCGTGGTGCCGGTCTCGGTGTCGAACTCGTCGATCAGTCCGAGGTAACAACCGGCGTAGGTGTAGCGGGGATTGTCCGGATCCATCGCCACATAGGCGCTTTCGCAGCCGCCGTGCACGTCCCAGTCATCCCGGCCAATCTCGCCATCGCGGGAGCGACTGCGAATCGCCACCGTGGAATTGTCCTGCTGACCGCCATAGATCCGGTACTCGAAATCGTTGTCCGTGTTGACCCGGTAGAACTGCGCCGTCGGCTGATTGTCCTGACGGGACCAGCTCTCGCCGCCATCGAAGGAGACGTTCGCCCCGCCATCGTTGGCGTTGACCATCCACCGGGAGTTATCCGGATTCACCCAGAGGTAGTGATTGTCGCCGTGGGGAACCTCGACCGGGGAGAAGGTCTTGCCGCCATCGATGGACTTCATGAACGGCGCGTTCAGGACATACACCGTATTTTCGTCATTCGGGTCTGCAAAAATGTGCATGTAATACCAGGAGCGGGCGCGCAGGATGCGTTCCTTGTTCAGCTGGCTCCAGCTGTCACCGCCGTCGTCCGAGCGGTACAGGCCGCCCTCGTCACCCTCGGCCTCGATAATGGCCCAGACGCGCCCCGGCTTTGCCGGCGAGGCCGCAACGCCGATCTTGCCCATACCCTCGGGCAGGTCGTCGCTGAGTCTATCCCAGGACTCGCCGCCGTCCGTCGAGCGCCAGATGCCGCTGCCCTCACCGCCGGAGCGCAGCGACCAGGGCTCGCGCTGGTTATCCCACAGGGCGGCGAACAGAATTCGCGGATTGCTCATGTCGAGGGCGAGATCCACCGCGCCGGTGGTGTCATTCGGGGCCTCGAGCACCCGGCGCCAGGTCGCCCCACCGTCTGCCGACTTGTAGATACCGCCGCTGTCATCGGGCGCATAGGTGTTGCCCTGGGCCGCGACCCAGACGACATCGGGGTTCTGCGGATGGATGCGGATCTCACCGATCTGCCGGACATTCTCCAGACCCACGCGGGTCCAGCTCTTGCCGGCATTGGTCGATTTGTAGACGCCATCGCCCTGTGAGGAAGCAATGTTGCGGAACGGCGACTCCCCCATGCCCACGAACAGCACGTTTGGATCGGACTCGGCAACGGCAATCGCGCCCACGGCAGACGAACCGAAGTCCTTGTCAGAGATCGGCGCCCAGCTCGCACCGGCGTTCTCGGTTTTCCACACACCCCCGGTTGTGCCCATGTAATAGACATGGGGGTTGTCCTTCACGCCCACGGAGACGGTCGCCCGGCCGCCGCGGAAGGGCCCGACGTTGCGGGCTTCAATGCCATCAAAGAACGCGCGCTCTTTTTCGGCACTGAAGGCCAGCGATGACGTCATTGCGGAAAGCAGGGAGAGAGCGAGGGTGCAGCGGGAAAGAAAACGGACAGGTTTGACGCAGGATGACTTCATGGAATGTCCTCGGCAAAGCATGAAAGGGTTTGGCGTAACCGTTCAGCCCGGACGGGAATGCATGAGGGTGAACGACTGTCGTGAAAAAGACAGGGCGGCCGCAGCCGCCCTGTCGATAGGATCAATCAGCGCTCATGCTGATCATGTCAATGTCCGCCGACTTGATGCGCGCATTCAGGCTCGGGATCTGCTCTTCCCAGACGGTATCCAGAATCGCCAGCTGCGCTTCAATCGCGCTGCTCAATTCCGCCTTGACCGCCTGTGCCTGCGTTGTCGGCCCCTGGTCACCGAGGGACACCATGCGCATCAGACTGGCCAGCTTGTCGTTCAGCCGGATCGGGAAGTTCAGCGGGTCCTGTCGACTCTGGTTCTTGGTCTGGTAGAGGGTCTCCTCCACATCGGTGATGGTCTCACCGATGGAAAGAATCTCTGCCAGCAGAGGCGATGGCTGTTCCACGCTGTCACCGGCGTCTAGGAGCCGCGTCTTCAACGAGTCGAGCTTTGATCGCAGCGTCCTGATCTTGCCGATTTCCGTGTGCGTGCGCGACAGCAGGTCGCGGGTTTCGCTGACAAAGGCAAATTGCGCCGCCATGTCTTCCGCCGATGCGCTGGAGCGCGGGTCCTGCACGACGCTGAAGCTGACTTCCTGTACCTCATCGCCGACGCGAAGTTCCGCACGGTAGTCGCCCGGAACCGCGCGCGGTCCGTCTTTCATGTCAGACCACAGTATGAGCCCGTCAAAGCGCTCCATGCCCGGATAGTGCAGGTCCCAGACATGGCGATTGAGGCCGGGCTCGGCGGCGAGCACGCGGGTATCCGCAGCGCCGCTGTCTGCATTTTCCGGGGTGCTCTCCTCGCCGTCAGCCGGCTTCCTGCTCCAGGTCCAGATGGCATCCTCATCATCGGCTGCATAGACCGAGAGCTCCACCGGCGTGTCGTCGCCGAGGCTGTCGGGCAGGCTGTAGTAGATCATGGCACCCTCGGGCGGGTTGGTCCCTGCGGGATCCGTATTCCTGTCCCGGCCCCGGGAGAGAAGCCGATGCGCCGATCCGGGCGTGTACAGGTGCACCGAATTGCTATGCGCCTCATCCAGCTGTCGCAGGGGGCTCAGGTCATCCATGATCCAGTAGCCCCTGCCCTGTGTGGCAGCGACCAGGTCACCTTCCTTGATGAGCATGTCGGTGATCGGCACGATGGGAAGATTGAGCTGGATGGGGCTCCAGCTGCTGCCGTTATCCAGCGAGTAGTAGGCACCGCGCTCGGTGCCGGCAAACAGCAGCCCCTCACGCTCGGGATCAGCGCGCAGTACCCGGGTGAAATGCGTGTCCGGAATGCCGGAGTCGATGCGCTTCCAGCTCTTGCCCCAGTTGTTCGTGTAGAACAGGTAGGGCTTGAAGTCGTCAAGCTTGTAGCGGGTTGCCGCGAGATATGCGCCGCCCTCGTTGAAGGGATCCGCATCGATGCTGTTGACCATGGCCCACTCGGGCAGCGCCGAGGGCGTGACATCGTCCCAGGACTCACCGCCATTGCGCGTGAGGTGAACCTTGCCGTCGTCACTGCCGGCCCACATGACGCCAGCTTCGTGCGGGGATTCCGTCAGTGCGAAGACCGTACCGTAGTACTCGACACTGGTGTCGTCCTTGGTGATCGGTCCGCCGGATTTTCCCATCCTGCTCTTGTCATCGACCGTCAGGTCAGGGCTGATCTGTGTCCAGCTCTCGCCGAGATCGTCGCTACGGAACACCGCATTGGCGGCCACGAAAAGCACGTCGGGATCGTGCAGGGAGAAGCTGATCGGGTAGTTCCACTGGAAGCGATACTTGAGTTCCGCGGCGCCCCAGCCCATGGGGTTGTCGGGCCAGACATCGATAGCGCGACGCTCGCCGGTGCGATGGTTGACCAGGCGCAGCAAGCCGCCGTAGGAGCCACCGACAACCACATCGGGATCATCGGGTTTGGCCGCGATATGCCCGCTCTCGCCTCCGGCCGTCGGCTCCCAGTCGCGAACGCTGATGGACGAACCCATGGCAGACTGCGAGCGGATGCGGACGGCGGAATTGTCCTGCTGACCGCCGAGCAGACGATAGGGGAAATCGTTGTCCGCGGAGACACGGTAGAACTGCACCGTCGGCTGGTTGGCCTGGGTAGACCAGGTCTCGCCGCGATCATAGGACACGTTGGCACCGCCATCGTTGGACTGGATCATGCGCAGGGGGTCCGCCGGATCAATCCACAGGTCGTGGTTGTCGCCGTGGGGCACCTCGATCTGGCTGAAGGTCTTGCCGCCGTCCTTGGAAAAGTGGAACTGCACGTTCAGCACGTACACGGACTCTTCATCGACCGGGTCGGCGTAAATGCGCGAGTAGTACCAGGCGCGCTGGCGAAGATTGCGATTGTCGCTGGTCTGTTTCCAGGTCTGGCCGCCGTCCCGCGAGCGGAACACACCGCCCTCTTCCGCCTCGATAATAGCGTAGACATTCTGGTTGTTGGTCGGCGACACGGTCACGCCGCTGATGCCGATAGTGCCCTTGGGAAGGCCCTCGTTGCCGGTGAGCTCTTCCCAGCTGTCGCCACCGTCAACGCTTTTGTAGATGCCGGAGCCCGGGCCACCGCTCTCGAGGGAGTAGGGTGTGCGCTTCACGCGCCAGAAGCTGGCGTAGAGGATGCGCGGGTTGGTGGGATCCATCTCGAGATCCACGGCACCGACCTCATCGTTGACGTAGAGCACCTTCTCCCAGCTCTCACCGCCGTCCCGGGTGCGGAAGACGCCCCGCTGCTCATTCGGACCGAACAGGTGTCCCATGACCGCCGCGTAGGCGATATCCGGATTGGTCGGATGCGTGCGAATGCGGGAGATATGCTGCGAATCCTCAAGACCGGCCCGGAACCAGGTGTCGCCGGCGTCCAGGGACTTCCACATGCCATCGCCCGGAGAGACATTCCCCCGCACGGTCTTTTCGCCGGTACCCACATAGATGACGTTCGGGTCCCAGGTGGAGACTTCCACGGCACCGATGGATCCGCCGAAATAGCCATCGGAGATATTGTCCCAGCTTGCGCCGCCGTCGTCCGTTCTCCAGACACCACCGCCAGTCGCGCCGAAGTAGTAGCGATCGCGATCACCCGGAATGCCGGTCACCGCCGCAGAACGACCGCCACGAAATGGACCTACCTCGCGCCATTCAATAGCGCGGATCTCCGCGGGGAAGGTGCTCTTGTCGATATCGGCGTGCGCGCTGCCGAAACTTCCCGCGAGAGCGACCGACAGCACCGCGCTCACCGCGGAGCGGCGAGCAAGTCGGGACAGACCTTGAGATGTCATCTGGATCTCCTGTGTGGATGGTTGACGTTTATTGTTCGCTACCGAACACTACCACATTATCCCCGCAAGTCTACGGGGCACCCGGATTCGGGAAGATCGCCCGGGAACCCGCCTGTCAGTCGGCAGAAAGGGCATAGATAAAGTCCACGTAGGCCTTCTCGATCTCGGCAAGTCCGGCAGCGTCGGTGCCCTCGGCCGGCTCGATGAGCATGATCTCATTGGGCGCGTGAGCCCCGTTACCGTAGCCCAGCCCCCAGGGCATCATCGGCAGCTTGAGCCGCTCGGTAAACTGATAGAACGGCGCGGAGCCGGCGATACGCGGGTTCACCGACGGCGTGCCCGCATACTTGCGGGTCACGCCGAGCGCCGCCTGCACCAGCGCGGTATCCACGGAGGTCTGCGCTGCCGGATACCCGGACAGTTTGCGCAGCAGAATATCGGCGTAGCCGTTGGCGTCGAGGAAGGCACGGATTTTTGCCAGGTGCTCATCGGGGTCGATGCCCACCGGCAGACGGGAATCCATCTTCGCAGTGGCCTTGTGCGGCAGAATGGTTTTCATGCCCTCCCCGGTATAGCCCGCATAGATGCCATCGATGTTAAGCGTTGGCGTGTAGGTCATCTCCATCACCAGCTGCTCGGGATCGGCGTCATCCATCCAGCGCTCGATACCGAAAGCGTCCTTGACCGCCGACATGCGATTGGCGCCCTGAAGCGACGCCGCGATCAGCGATTGTTCCTCCTCGGTCGGCGGTCGGATGCCCTCGTAAAAGCCGGGCACGTTCGCGGTATTGCCGTCGGGTGTGGTGAGCAGCGCCAGCGCCTGCACCAGCCGCCACACCGGCGAGTCGAGCGCCGCCTTGTAGGAGCCGTGAATTTCCGACGTAACCGGACCGCCCCACTTGCCACCGCGGGCCTCCAGCTCCCAGTAAGCGATGCCCTTTACCCCGAGAAACAGATTGATGTCCCCGGAGGGCGACTGCATGTTCATGGGGAAAATCACCCCGTCCGCCGTGCGCAGGCGATCCTCATACTTGTCGATAATCTGCGGATAATGCGGTGAACCGAGCTCCTCCTCCCCCTCGGCGGTGATCATCAGGTTCACCGGGAGTGTTCCCTCCACGGCGATAATCGACTCCAGTGCATTGAGGAACGCCCGCTGCGGGCCCTTCTGGTTGGTCGCGCCGCGGGCCATGATGGCCTTGCCCGCGGGATGATCCACCATCGCCGCATCGAAGGGCGGCGATTGCCAGTCCTCCGGGTTGACCGGCTGCACGTCATACATCATGTACACCATGAGAGTTTTCGGCGCGCCGGCGTCGTAATAGGCCCAGACCCCCGGATGACCGTCGGTGGGAACCCGCTCCACCTCCTGGAAACCCATGTCGCGGAAATCGTCTACCAGCAGGTTGGCCATGTCATCGATGCCGACACTCTGGGCGCTTATGGAGGGCTGTCGCAGCCAGCGCTGCAGATTGCCGATGTGCGCACCCAGGTTCTCATCGATGTGCTGATAGATCGCGGAATGCTGTCCCTCATAGGGAACGATGCTGCTGTAATCGTAGGGGTAGCTCATGTCGATGGAGAACGACGGTCGCCCGTTGTCGCCCAGCGTCATGCTGCCCTCGCCGGCGGCGAGGGATAAAGATGCCGCCATACCGCTGGCGATCAAGGCCGTGCCTAGCTTGCAGAACCCGGGGTTGCGGAACATCGGGCAGTCTCCTCGTCGTGGAAAGAAATGAAATCGCGCACTCCGCACGCTACTTGCGGTAATCCAGCGCCGGCTCGCGATCGCCAAGCAGGGCTTCATAGCGGAAGTCGGGGCCGGTGCGCGTGTCGAACTCGGCTCTCGCCTGCTCGAGCAGAGCGGGCTGGGTGAAAAGATCAACCGCACTCAGCGCCAGCGTCTTGGCCGCCACCATCATTCCCTTGTAGCCGATGGGCGTGCCGCCAGCGGCTACGGCCTGCCAGCTGTGCGCCGGTGTACCGGGCACCCAGGTGGCAGCTCGCATGGCGGCCATGGGCACGCTCCAGCTGACGTCGCCGGTATCGGCCGAGGCCTTGCCGCGGGTGAACTCCATGGGCTGCACCACCGCCGCTGACGCGATGTCCGGCAGGTTCTCGCCGAGGGTCTCGCGGATTTGCCGCGCGAACGCCTCGTCTTCAGCGCTGTACTTCACGCCGCCGACCCGCGAGAGGTTGTTGTGCAGGGCGCCGGCCAGTGTCTCGTTGGGCAGGCGCGGGTAGGTACCGCCGATGATCTCGTAAGCCATGTCTGTTTCCGTGCCCATGGCTGCCCCCTCGGCGGCACGCACGACACGCGACCAGACCGAGCGCACCTCATCCACATCCTCGTGCCGCACAACGTAGTACACCTCGGCCGACTTCGGCACAATATTGGGGGCATTCCCGCCATCGGTAATCACGTAGTGGATCCGCGTGGACTCCGTCGTGTGTTCGCGCAGCATGTTGACCATATCGTTCATGGCCTCCACCCCGTCGAGCGCGGAGCGACCGCGCTGGGGTGCCGCTGCCGCGTGAGCGGAGACTCCCGTGAAGCGGAACTTGCCGGAGATCGTGGCGAGGTTGGTCCCCGGGTTGGCGGTATTGGCGTCGCCGGAATGCCAGCTGATGACGGCATCCACGTCGTTGAACAGGCCGGCGCGCACCATGTAGACCTTGCCAGAACCC
Organism: Chromatocurvus halotolerans; assembly: GCF_004340525.1. GTDB lineage: Bacteria > Pseudomonadota > Gammaproteobacteria > Pseudomonadales > Halieaceae > Chromatocurvus > Chromatocurvus halotolerans. Next base: position 376,819 of record NZ_SLWX01000001.1, read on the forward strand.
CCCTCCTCCGCCGGAGTGCCGTAAAAGCGGATGGTGCCGGACGCCCCCGACTCGCGCAGCCAGTTCTTTGCCGCGATCGCCGCCGCCATGGAAGCGGTGCCGAACAGATGGTGCCCACAGGCCTGGCCGGGGGCGCCGTCTTCAAGCGGCTCTTCGTAGGGCTCGGCGGCCTGCGACATGCCGGGCAGGGCGTCGTATTCCCCAAGAATGCCGATGACCGGGCCACCCGAGCCATAGCTGGCGGTGAATGCCGTGGGCATACCGGCCACTCCCGCCTCTATCGTGAAGCCCTCCTCGGCGAGGGTATCCTGCAGCAGCGCCGCACTTTCCACCTCGAGGTAGCCCAGCTCCGGGTTGGCCCAGAGCGTCCGCGCGATGGATTCATAGCGACCGTAGTCCGCCTCCAGCGCCGCGAGTATGGCGGTCTTGTCAACTGAAGAGTCGACCTCCGGCGCGTTGCCCTGCGCGAATGACACGACGGGGACGATTGACAGAACGAGAGGCGCAAGGCGCTGACCTAACGGTGCAATAGACATGACTACCCTCCTTCACTGAAGGTTGCTCGGTCCCCGAGTGTACCCCGGCTTACATTGGGAAGAACACAGGCACGAAACAGCGGCCTTTTCTCAATCCGGCCTTTTTTGTGTATCTTGCCAGACAGGATAAAAACACAGATCACTGACAGCGAGGGCAGCGAGCATGAGCACTTCCAGTACCCGACGGGTTTTCATGAAGACGGCGGCCACTGCGCTCGCCGCCTCCGCTCTACCCGGCAGCCTCAGGGCGCAGTCTGACGACGCCTACGATGACATGCTGGTTATTGACGCCCTGTGCTTCGGCAAGGACTGGGGCGATGATGTCTACCAGGCACTGCGTGCGGCGAACTACTCCGGCATTATTGAGAGCCTTCCGCGCCGGGATCTGCAGACGGCGATAGACGCTCTGGTGGATTGGCGAACGCAGATCGACACGCACGCCGACCAGCTGATGCCGGCGCTGCAGGCAGCGGATTTCACTCGCGCAAAAGACAGCGGGCGCACGGCGGTGCTGATGAACTTCCAGGATTCGACCATGCTTGAGGGTGAGGTGAGCAACATTGATGCCCTGCATGCGCTCGGCATGCGCTCCTTCCAGCTGACCTACAACTTCCGCAACCTCGTTGGCGACGGCTGCCTTGAACGCACCAACGCGGGACTTTCGGATTTCGGCCTTGAGGTGGTGGAGCGCATGAACTCCCTCGGCGTCCTGATCGACCTGTCGCACTGCGGACCCCAGACGACCCTGGACGGCATCGCCTTCTCAGAGCGCCCCGTTGGCATCACCCATACCATGTGTGCAGCCATCAGGTCCCACCCAAGGGCCAAGACCGACGAGCAGATTCGCGCCTGCGCCGAAAAAGGCGGCGTGATCGGCATGGTCGCACTGGGCTATTTTGTCGGCCCTGACCCGGGCGGCGAGACAACCATCGAGCACTACGCGGATCACATCGAACACGCAGTCAAGGTCGCCGGCATTGAGCATGTGGGTGTGTCGACGGACTTCCCGCCCCAGGGCATCTCGCCGTGGGCAACCTACGAGAACTGGTACACGCCGCGCACCGGCTTCTTCAAGGAGAGTTACGAACTGCGCTGGCCACCGTGGATTCCCGAGCTCGATTCCACGGATCGCTTCCGCAATCTCAATCGCGTGCTGGAAGCGCGAGGCTGGTCAAGTCGTGACCGGGAGCGTCTGCTCGGGCGCAACTGGCTGCGCCTGTTCGAGGACACGATCGGGTAGTGTCACGAGTTTAAGGCCCGGTGACGTTCACCATCGATTCGCGGACGTTGCGTCCCCGAAACCGGGCCTTATCTCAGCATAGTTTCCAGCGTCGGGCGTCGATCTGCACGGCTGGTTCCCGGGGGCACGGCGCGGGCAACCATGAAGTCTTCATAATCATCCAGAATCTCCGGGCGCTCGAAGTGCAGGAAATGGCCAACACCGTCGACCAGCAGGCACTCGCAATCCGGGATCAGATTTTTGGCCAGCCACATATCGTCGAGATCAATGATCCGGTCCTCGGACCCATTGACAATCAATGTCCGTGCGCGGATTTGCGAGAGATCAATCACGTCCTGAAGGTGACCGAGCTTGAGAATATTCAGACAGTGCTCGTGGAAGGCCGAAGCATTTGCATCACTGAGATTCTCGAACTGGGACGCGATCTGCCGCTTGTAGGTGGTCGCGACCCCTTGCGCGAGCATGTCGATGATGAGATCGGCACCAGCGGCGTAGTTCCGTGCGTGATACAGCGCCTGGGCATGCTCGACAATACGTTCCATTTCAGCGTTCGGCTTCATGCCGAAACTGCTCAGCACAAGATGCTGAACCGCAGCGGGACACTGTGCCGCGTAGCCTGCGGCAATCGCAGTACCCCAGCTGCTTCCCGCCAGCGTCAAGTCTCCGCTGGGCGCAAAATGCTGGACGAGGGCATGCACAACGTCGATCTGCTCCTGCACCGTGACGTGGGTGCTGCCCGACTTGATCCTCGAGCGTCCGACGCCCGGCATGTCGAAAACGACAACCGTGAAGTGCGGCGAGAATCGACGGGTCACCGCGCGCCAAACCGCCATCGTCTGCAGAATTCCACTGACACACAGCAGCACGTTAGCGTGATCGCCATAATGTCGAAAAGGAATGTGAAAGCGGCCGTGCTCGATGGCACCTTTTCCGGTCTTCATGGCTCGTATCCCAATCGCGTGGTACTCGTGGAAGCAGAGGCTGCATAGTTTGCGGCGATGCGATCAGCGCGCCGTGACTTCCAGCGGTACCATGCCTGTGGTGCACAGCGATTGGCCAGGCGGTCGACAGGCGAGGTGACCAGAAGATTCAGAACACCCCTGACACGATCAGTCCAGCGCAGTGGTGGGGAGCGCAGCGACACGCCCATTCCCGCTTCAAGGTAGTGGAATTCGTGCCACCAGCCCCCGGGCATGTAGAGCGTCTGCCCGGGCTGTAGTACCACCTCGTAACCCCGGGCGAATGCCAGGGCGGGGAATCGGTCAAGGTCCGGGGCGTCCAGGTTAACGTAGCTTCGCACCGTGCAGGGGTGGCGGTACAGTGCGGCGGCGTCCTCCGGTGGAAACAGTCGAACCCGCCGCCGCCCGCGGATCACCGTGTGCAGGACGTCACCCATGTCAATATCGTAATGTAGAGGCGTGGTGCTCCCCGCACAGCCAAGAAAACTGAACACGAAGCGACGGGAGAACTGCAGGCCAACATCCGGAAGATACACGTCGTCCAGCAATTCGGGAATCCTGTTCGAGAGGTTATAGAGGAACATTCGCAGGTCGCGACCCCGGGCCTGCGTCTGTTCGAGAAAGTCTGCAAAGGCCATCGTATCGATGCTGGCCATGTAATCCTGCCCGGGAGCCCCGAAGCTGGCATCATAGACCTTTACACTGCGATCCCCGTAGCGAGCTGACAGGCGTTCTGGCGTCCAGCGTTCGAGGGCAGGCCAGTCTTCGGCAAGGTCTTTCACGACCAAAGGAGAGCGTGCGCGGATGGCCCGGCGCAACGCGGCACCGTCAGCGTGCGCGACAGCCTCCAGCGAACGCCATCGGAGCGCGCTCCGGTGGCCACTGGTGTCAACCGCAGCCTCGAACCCAGCACTCACAGGTTATCCCCAGCGGCAAGCTGGGCCAGCAACTCATCCCGGTCGCAGACCGGATCATCGCCGAACCAGATTGACCAGATCAACCTGGCGAAGGCGGTGTCGGTCGCCGCAAAGGAGCGCTCGCCGTTGAAATCTGCGAACAGGCGCCCTCCGGGGAGCCAGTAGAATACCAGTTGATCACCAGCACGAGCATCGCGATCGATCGCTTTCATGAAAGCCGCCATTGTGGGCTCTGCCTCGGCAAGCCACTCCGGCTGAGCATTCCTGCGCAGGCTATCCGCGAACTCTTTACGGATTCGCTCAACGCCCAGTTTCCGGTTGAACCGGATCTGCAGTGCCTTGCTCCGTCCATCCGTTACCACGGCGTCCGGCGACAGGGGCGGCCAATCATCGACCTCGGCGTAGTGGGCGATGTCGTAGATCCTGAAAAACAGAAAAACCCTCTTGCTCTTGCCGGTGAGGGTCAACCGATGTGTCTCCCCGTCCTCACTTATCGTCTTCTCGGCAGGAAATATCTGCTCGTCCTCGGCATGCGAGGAGGGCATCAGGGCCAGTGAGCCAAGCAGAAATGCCAGGATCAGAAGAACGGCGTTGCCGCCAGCCTTGACCGGGTGTTCGTGAAGCATGGCCTCAATCCTTGACATGATTATCCAGTGTGGCCTGATCCTGCCCGTCCAATTGTCCGATACATCGATGCCAATTGGAGGCCATGAATCCGAGAGTCTACGGGAATTTTCCGACAAAACCATGACAGCGATAATTTGTGACTGGGCGATCAACCCGGAGTGCCGCTATTCACGCCGACATCACCCTGCAGTCTCGCTTCAAAATTCAGGTATTACCTGAGAAAGATTACATAAGCCATTGTTTTCATTTATCCAGCGGCACAAAAGCCAGCGCGTCATTCGGATTCATCGGAATAACCAGCTGATGCTGCACCGAGTCGTAGCACATGGAAGCGGCACTCGGGATGCCCTCGGCAATGACCTCGGCGTCCTCTCCCGGACGGATGCGTGAAACGCTGCCGTAGCGCACGCTGCTAACATACTTGGTGCCGTCGGGCAGAATCACCAACCCGTCACTGCCGCTCTCGGCGGCATGCTCGGTCAGCAGCAGTTCTCCCTGCGGGCTGAAGGTCAGCACGTCATTGTTACCGATGTTGACCACCACGACATTGCCGTCGTTGTCGATAGCGACGCCATTCGGCGCCGCCAGCGGTGCGCCCTGCACTAGCACCGATGTCTCGCCTTCCGGGGTCACGCGGTAGAGGGTTTCCGGCGGACGGGTATTGGAGATATACGCCGTGCCGTCCTCGGCCACGCCGATACCGTTGAGGAAAGTCGAGCCCGGCACCTCGATGGATTCCAGCGGCTGACCACTGGCCAGATCGAAGCTGCGCAGGAAGCTGCCGTCAACGGTATAGAGCACCCCATTCCTGATCGCGCTGCCCAGGGGATGATCGAGGTAAAGGCCGTCGCGCGTGGCCCCGATCCATTTCGACGTGTGCACACTGCCATCCGGGTGGATCAGGGATACGTAGCCATCATTCTCGCGCTGCGCTGTCGGCACACCGGCGTTCATGGCCAGAATCAGGTTGCGCTCAGGATCAAAGGTGCAGCTTTCCGTGAAGCGGAAGCTGCCGTAGACCTTGACGCTGGACGACATGGCTTCCCGTTCGCCCGCCTCATTGGTGGTACCCAGGGGCAGCCCCACCTGAAATTCGCCCTCCTGGGCCTGCGCGCCAATGCCGGCGCAAAGCAGAACCAGCCCTGCTTTTCTTCGTATGTTCATTGCTCGGCACCTCATTGCTTATTCTGGGTTGTTTCGTCATCCGCTAAGCGTAGCAGACCGGACTCGCGGCTTCCCCCCCAAAGAACATAGGCTCACCGTCGCAGATTGCGACTGTCCCCATTCGGATCCTGCTGCGCTATGATCGGTTTTTGTTTACCGACTTCCACACGCAGGAGAACGCATAACAATGACTAGCTATCCCCAAAGGACGGCCCGGGGCCACCGCAAACTGACGCTGAGCCTGGCCGTATCGGCCGTGCTCCTTTCCTCCCTGGCCACGGCCCAGACACCGATTGTGAAACCCGGCGCCCCGGGGGCAGCGAGTCGCGTAATGACCGCCGATGAAGCGGTGACAGTCGCAGAGTCGTCTTACTCGCCTGCGGATGTGCGCTTCATGCAGGACATGATTCCTCATCATCATCAGGCGACGCTGATGGCGGACCTGGTGAAGGACAGGACCAACAATCCGATGCTGGTGGACCTCGCAGACCGCATCAACGGCAGTCAGGCCGACGAGATTGCCTTTATGCAGGAGTGGCTGGCAGAGCGCGGCGAGGACGTGCCGGACCCGTCCGATCACCATGCCATGCACATGCACCACGATATGGCTGGCATGGCGACGCCGGCGCAGATGGCGTCCCTTGAAGCCGCAGAAGGCACGGATTTCGACCGCCTTTTCCTGGAGTTGATGATTCGCCATCACGATGGCGCCATCACCATGGTCGAGGATCTCATGGAGCAGGACGGCTCGGCGTACGACCCGGTGCTGTTTGAATTCACCAACGACATCACCAACGACCAGGCCGTGGAAATCGAGCGCATGAACACCCTGCTGGTGGGGCTATCGGAGGATCCCCGCTCGAATCTCGCGGCGGGTGTTTTCGATGCGGAGCAGGCCATCAGCAATCTGGAGCTGGTCGCCAGCCTGCGCAAGCCTGCAGGCTTCTTTGACCCCGCCAACCCCGCGGAGCGTGGCGCCCGCGCGCTCGATGAAGAAGATGCAGAGCGCCGGGAGGCCGATGCGGAAACCGAGGACGACGAGACCGGGGAGCGGTCTCAGACCATTGCCAAGGATGCGGAAAACCGGCGTCGGCCCATGCTCAGCTTTGCCAATACCGATCTGGCATTTCGCGACGATGTGATGGTTGCCGGAAACTACCATGGCTTCAATGTCTATCGGTTGCAGGAAGACGGCGTGCCGGACCTGACAGCGTCGGTGGTATGCCCTGGGGGCCAGGGGGACGTGTCTATCGTCGGTGACCTGCTGTTCATGTCAGCGCAGGAAACCCGAGGCCGCCTGGATTGCGGCCTCGAGGGTGTCTCCGAGAAGATCAGTCAGGACCGGTTCCGCGGTCTGCGCATCTTTGACATTTCGGATCTGGCCATGCCCACGCAGGTAGGAGCGGTCCAGACCTGCCGGGGCTCACACACGCATTCCGTGGTTTCCGGTCCTGGCGAGGACGGCATCATTACGGTCTACAACTCGGGAACGTCACAGGTCCGCGACGAAGAGGAACTCGAGGGCTGCATTGGTGACATCGCCGGCGACGAGCGCACCGCCCTGTTCCGTATCGACGTGATCGAGGTCCCGGTGAACGATCCGGCGGCGGCCCGTATCGTCGACAGTCCACGCGTGTTTGCGGATGCGCAAAGCGGTGTTGCCGCGGGCCTGTGGCGCGGCGGCGATCATGGTGAAGGCACGCAGGAAACCCGGCGCACGGATCAGTGCCATGATATTACCGTCTTCCCGGAGGGGAACATTGCTGCCGGCGCCTGCTCGGGCAACGGCATCATTTTCGACATCACCGACCCGGCCGCGCCAACCCGCATCGACGTGGTAAACGACAAGGGCTTTGCCTACTGGCACTCCGCCACCTTCAACAACGACGGCACCAAAGTTCTGTTCACCGACGAGTGGGGCGGCGGTTCACGTGCGCGCTGTCGCGCCTGGGACCCGCTGACCTGGGGCGCCAACGCCATCTATGACATTGTCGACGGCAAGCTCGAATTCAGGAGCCACTTCAAGATGCCGGCGCCGCAGATGGAATCGGAGAACTGTGTTGCGCATAACGGATCCATCATTCCCGTACCCGGCCGCGATATCTTTGTGCAGGCCTGGTATCAGGGCGGGATTTCCGTGATCGACTTCACCGATTCTTCCAATCCGGTCGAGATCGCGTACTTCGATCGCGGACCCTACTTTGCCGACGAGATCATCACGGGGGGATTCTGGTCCGCCTACTGGTACCGGAATCATATCTACGGCACCGAGATTGTTCGTGGGCTCGACGTCCTGGAACTGCTGCCCAGCGAGCACCTGAGCGAGAACGAGATTGCCGCTGCCAAACTGGCTGACCAGGGTGAGCTGTTCAACCCACAGCAGCAGTTCCGCGTGAGCTGGCCAGCCGCACCGGCGGTCGCCCTCGCCTACCTGGACCAGCTGGGGCGCGGTGACGGCCTGCCGGATGACATGCAGGCCAAGGTTCGCGACGCGCTTGTGCGTGCACAGACGGCGATGGACAAGGGCACGGGCGACGAGGAACTGGCGCGGGCGCTGGGCACAATGGCAGACAGACTTGGCGGCGTCGAGACGGCAGCGGCACACGCGCGCACTATCGAAGGGCTGTCAACAACGCTTGCCGGTATCGCAGAGCGTCTGCGCGGCTAAGCCGCGTCGACAATCCGCAGGGCCCCTTTTCCGGGGCCCGCTCTAACACTGACTCAGCTGCCGGCCTTGCTGCTATTCCCGGCGTCACCTTTGCCACCCGGCACCTGAAACTCCGGCGGGAAATTGTTCATCTGACGCCAGAGCTCGAAGCCCAGGCGCACGGTCTCCAGCTGCACCCACCCCCGCGCTTTGGTCCCAAGGCGCACGAAGCGATCCTCAGGCCACGGCGGCTCATCCGGATCCGGCACAACCAGGACCTGAAATTTTCCCTGAGCGTTCGCACTCCGGTCAACCACGGCGACGCGGCCGCCGAAGGTACCTACGGCAACGGACGGCCAACCGGAAAACTGCACCGACGGCCAGCCCTCGAATTGCAGTCGCACATTCCTCCCAGCCTCCACAAGTGCCGCATCGCGCCCACTGAGGTAAAGCCGAACCGCGCGCTCGCCGCCACTGGGCACAAAGGAAGCCACCCGTTGCCCCTGGTTGACAACGGTCGCCCGATCACCGGAAGTAACGCCCAGTATCGTGCCGGCCTGCGGCGCCCGCACAGTGCGCGCTGACTGGCGCGCGAGATCGACTTCGATACGCTGCAGTTGCGCTTCGGCTGTTGCCAGCTGCGAACGCAGGTCCTCGACCCGGATGCGCGCCTTCTCCATGTCAAGGCGCGAGGCAAGCCCCTCATCAAACAACTCCTGCTGCCGTTCGGCATCGCGCAGCGCCGTGGCAATACGGTCCTCGGCGGCCGTGACATTGCGCTCCACAGCAGCGCGTTCGTCGCGCAGGCGCTCGACAAGCTGCGGGTCATTGTCGACGATGCGGACAATGGGGTCGCCGGCCTCGACGCGGCTGCCGTTGCGTACAAACCACTCTTCAATGCGACCGCCAACGAGAGCATGGATGTCCTGTCGCCGGTCATCCGGTGACAGCGCCGTGACCTCGCCGCGACCCGACACCGTCTGCACCCAGGGCGTGAACCACAGGACGATTGCGCCGATAATAATGGTGGCGATAATCAGCCGCGACAGCGTGGGAATGACACCGGGGACTCGGATAGAGTCGAACGTCGCCCAGTTGGAGCGATGCGCCTTCCAGATACGCTCCCCCGTGTCGTCGCTCACGTGTCGGCACCCCCCGCGTCATCTGTTCCGCTGTCCGCTGATTCGAGGGGAGGCTCCAGAACCTGGTCATGCCAGCCGAGGCGCAATACGCGATCGACGTGCGGCAGCGTCCCGTCTCGGGAGAACAGCATGAAGGTCATCTCAGGTCGCTCGGCGACATAGGCAAGGACCCGCTCCCACACCGACCGGTCGACGAGACCGAAGACCTCCCCGACAACGAGGATCCGCGGGCAGGCGAGAAGCGCGGTCGCGAGCTTCAGTCGCAGCACCTCCTCGGCCGACAGCGGCAGACCAATTGGCGAGAGTATCGTATCCAGGCCCTGGTCGAGCTCCCGCACCACCTCGTCGATCCCCACCAGCCGCAGCATCTCGAACATCTCGCCCCGTGAGGCGCGGTCGGCTCCCGAGAGCACCAGGTAGTCAGCAATACTGCCGTCCATGATCATCGGCCTTCGCTCTACCATCAGGTACTGCCGCAGCCCGTGGATATCGCAGGCGGCAATATCCACCTCGCCGATGGTGATATAGCCGTGCTCCGGGGCTTCGTTCCTTTCCAGCATGCTGGTAATCATGCGCTGCAGAACCTCTTCCTCGGCGTCTACCCGCACGGTCTCACCCTCGGGGATGGTGAAATGGAAATGCGCCTCGCGGCTGCGCGTTGTCCGATGAACATCACGAAAGCGCAGGTCGAAGGACCCGTCGGCGGACAGGCTCTCGCCGTCCGTGCTTTCCAGCGGGATTTCGTGAAGCTCGCTGATCTCGGCTACGGCCATGCACACGTAGTAGAAGCGGCGCAGGTAAGAGTCGAACTGGGCCATGCCAACAAAAATTGCCGACATGATCAGTTCCGCGGCAACCAGCTGCCCAAGAGACAGCTCCCCCTGAATCACGAGCCAGCCGCCCAGACCCAGCAGGAGCGAACTGGCCAGCGCGTAGAGAAACAGCAGTGCGATGGTCTGCGCAAAGGTTTGCCGGAAATGGCGCTTTTCCTGATCGATATAGCGTGCTGTGAGGGTCTCGGAGCGCGACAGCGCGTACTGAATGTGTGTGCGCGATTTGTAAAGGCTATTGGCGCTGCCGAGATGGTCGAGCCAGGCGGCGGCTTCGTACTTTGCATCGGAAAGGTCGATGCCGGTGCGGATGGCCGCCGGCCCCCAGATGCGCCAGACAAGGTAGATAAGCACGATAAGCACCAGGTTGAAGCCGAGAAAAACCGGGTGATAGAACGAGACCACGATAAAGCCCATGATGGACTGCAGAAAGATGGCGAAGGCACCGATGAGCAGTTCGGGAACATTGCGCTGCAGGGTCATGATGTCAAAGTAGCGGTCAAACAACACGTCACGCTTGCGGTTCTCGAAAAACGTCGCCTGGGCGTAAACCGCGCGCAACGAGAAGTCGGCCATCAGCCGGGCGTGAACGCGTCGTCCATAGAGCTCCATGAGATAGGTGCGCAGCGCGCTGAGCACCCCCGAGGTCGCCAGCATGCCAAAGAGCAGCACGGACAGAACAACGAGGGGGCGCACGAGAGCGGTGTTGGCGATCGAGTCGATCAGCATCTGCACCGCGAGGGGAACCGCCAGCGTGAGCCCGCTGATGGCCACGCCGTAAATCACTGCAAGCCAGAAGTAACGACGCTCGGCACCGAGGAGTGTCCGGAACCAGCCCGCGAGGTCGCGCAGGGGATAGTGGCTTTCCACCGCACCGAAGGCACGACGCCGCTTGTTCAGCGGCAGCGCCGCTTCCTGCTGCTCCGACTCGCTCATCGCCGACGCTTTACCGTTTCGCTATGGCCGCCAGGATATCGTCCAGATGCTGGCGGTCAAACCATTCTCCGGCACGCATCACACCGGCGATCGAGCGCGTATTGCCGATGTCCTGCAGCGGGTTGGCCGTCAGGAGAACAAGGTCAGCGACGCAGCCGGGCTGGAGGCAGCTTCGATGGGTCTCGCCCAGGTAGGCAGCAACGTTGATCGTCGCGGTCGCCAGCGCCTCGGCAGGGGTGAGACCGGATTCGACGTAGGTCAGAAGTTCGTGATGAATGGCGTCGCCGGGAATGCTCAGGATCTGCGGCGAATCAGCGCCGGCCAGAATCATGGCGCCAGCTTCGTGCAGGGCGCGGATTAGCTGTCGGCGCAGCGTGACATAGCGCGCGGCGTCTTCATCCGCGAGCTCCCCGCGAAGTTGAATCGCCTGTTGGCGCCAGCGCGCCGCTGTCTCAGGGGCAATCCAGCGCATGGCGTCGCGCTGCATCAAGGCCTCCAGATCGCCGGTCCTCCAGTTCTCGATCAGGCTCTGGGTGGGCACGTTGGCGATACCCGCCTCAGCAGTCCGCCGCGCCAGCTCGGGTATCAGGTCCGGGTCCATGCCCTTTACCAGATTCACACCGAACAGGCCGGGGTCCGTGCCATGCAGCGCATTGTCTTCGGGCACCATCAGACGGGTGTAGCCGTCGAGGTGGTCGATCGTGCCCTGCCGGGAGGCGAGCACGCGGTCGAGGCCCACCGCCACCGAGACATGGCCGGAATAGTCGATACCGAGCGCATCTGCGGCACGGGACAAGGCATCGAAATCCTCAACGGACAGGCCCGGATGCAGCTTGAGGAAATCGTATCCCGCCTCCTGCTGCGCAAGCACCTGCCGGCGGGCCTGCGCCGGAGACGCGACGGAGTTGCCGTTGAAGGAGGGCCCGGAGGTAATCAATCGCGGGCCGGTAAGCTCGCCATCTGCCAGCTGCTGGCGAAGCCGCAAATGGCCAGGTTCACCCAGCATGCCGCGGATGGTGGTGATGCCATGCGCCAGCCAAAGACCCAGGGTATCGCGAACCGCCTGATCACCGACGCGTCCCGATGGCACATGCGCGTGCATCTCAGCCAGCCCGGGGATCAGGTAGCCTTCCGTCGTGACTGTGCGGTCTGGACGGTCGATGGCGCTGGCATCGACGATGAAGCCGTCGCGAATGCCCACGCGCGTCGGTTCCGAAACCGTGGCCGTCGCGACATCGATCAGGCGGACACCCTCGAAAACCACGGTGTCAGCGCGGGCATCAAGAGCCACCGCAAGTGCAAGAACTGTCAGGACGATACGCATGTGCCTGGCTGCCTCATCAAAAAACCTGTCGAAACTTTCCCGGATTCTGGCCTTAAGTGCAAATCACACGCCATCTCAGTGACTCGATCAGGACAAAGATGCCACGCCTGCCCTGCCACGCGCTTACGCTTCACCCTCCTTCGGGATCGAGACGACCGTCTTCGGTGCAGGTGCTCTCTTCCACCCGGCGTTCCCGACGCAGGCTATACAGCTGCCAGAGTGGGATGCCGAGGAGCACGCTGAAGGTGAGCAGGAACTTGCCAAGAATCAGGACCTCAAAATTACTCATGTGGCTGCCTTGTGTTTTTCAGCGTGAGTCGCTTCCCCGTGCGCTGCCCGACGGGCTGAGTGCAAACGTAAACGCTTTGCCCTTACTGACCAGAGACGCTACGGCCTGGCCGTCACAGTCCGCCAGATTACCCCCGGAAACGATACCCTCTGCATTCACCAGCAGAAGCACCGGATCGGAGGTGAGCGTTTTGTAAAGGGTGCGCCCGTCGACAGTGCGAGCACTAACGTAGAACACCAGCTGCTCCCAGGGGAGCGTGCCCGTTGGGTCCTTGACGGAGCAGACGATGGCATCCGGCATGCCGACAACAATGTCCGCCCGTACCGCTGGCGGAAACACGGCCTGCAGCAGGGCGGCAAGCGGCAACGCCAGTCGGGCTGGCATCACCCAGGAACAGAAATCTGGCACGTGTAACTGCCCTCCATCTTGAAGTATCAGAGCGCGGGAGCACAACTGACTGCACAGCCCTGCCCTGTCGCAATAACGCCTGTCACTACCGTGAATGGTAGCAGACCAGCATGGCAACAACTGCCTGGCGCTGCGAGAGCACCAGTTTCTGGCGCCCGCAGTCGCCAGACGTCTGACAGGACCTTCGACAGTCGGGGCGCAAGCCAGTATGCTACGGGCTCCGTATTGGTCTGCCTCTTCCATTCCGCCTTTAATGGCGACGTCGGTTTTCCAACCCCTTGTCTGCAAACCTCAGGAACACAATCTTGATCACCACCGCCAATATCACCATGCAGTTCGGCGCCACGCCGCTGTTCGAGAATATCTCTGCCAAGTTCGGCAACGGCAACCGTTACGGCCTGATCGGGGCCAATGGCTGCGGCAAGTCCACGTTCATGAAAATACTGAGCGGTGTACTCACACCCACTGCGGGTAACGTCTCCATAGAACCGGGGCGCACCGTGGGGATATTGAGTCAGGACCAGTTTGCCTTTGAGGACTACAGCGTCGTGGACGCGGTCATCATGGGCGACAGTGAATTGTGGAAAGTCCGGCAGGAGCGTGACCGCATCTATTCGCTGCCGGAAATGAGCGAAGAGGATGGCATGCGCGTGGCCGAGCTTGAGGTGCAGTTTGCCGAGATGGACGGCTACAGCGCTGAGAGCCGCGCCGGCGAGATTCTTCTGGAAGCCGGCATCGACGAGGCACTGCACTTCGGTCCGATGAAGCAGGTTGCCCCCGGCTGGAAGCTGCGCGTGCTGCTGGCACAGGCGCTGTTTGCAGACCCGGACATCCTGCTGCTGGACGAGCCAACCAACAACCTCGATATCCACACCATCCACTGGCTGGCAGACATGCTGAACCAGCGCAAAAGCACCATGATCATCATTTCCCACGACCGCCACTTCCTGAACGCTGTGTGCACACACATGGCGGATATCGATTACGGCGAACTGCGTATCTTCCCGGGCAATTACGAGGCCTTTGTTGCCGCATCGACCCTGATTCAGGAGCAGCTGCACGCCGGAAACGCAAAAAAGAGCGCCGAGCTGGAAGACCTGCAAAGTTTCGTCAACCGTTTCTCGGCCAATGCGTCGAAAGCGAAACAGGCCAGCTCCAGGGCCAAGAAGATGGAAAAAATCAAGCTGGACGAGATCAAGCCCTCGAGCCGGGTCTCTCCGTACATTACTTTCCATCAGAGCAAAAAACTGCACCGCCAGGCGCTGATTCTGAAAAATCTGTCCCACGGCTTTGACGGCATCCCGCTGTTTGAGGGCGGCGACCTGATTCTGGACGCCGGTGCACGTCTGGCTGTCATTGGCGAAAACGGTGCCGGCAAGACCACCCTCCTGCGCTGCCTGATAGATGAGATCAAAGCCAACAGCGGCGAGATCAAGTGGTCAGAAAACGCCGTGATCGGTTACTGTCCGCAGGACAGCACTGCCGACTTTGACAGTGATCTGACCATCTTTGAATGGATGACCCAGTGGCGCATGCCCAGGCACGACGACCTGGCAGTTCGCGGCATGCTGGGCCGCCTGCTGTTCACCGCGGACGATGCCCACAAGAAGGTCAGCATATGCTCTGGCGGCGAGAAGAACCGGCTGATGTTCGGCAAGCTGATGATGATGGACAGCAACGTACTGATCATGGATGAGCCGACCAACCACATGGATATGGAAGCTATCGAAGCGCTGAACAAGGCGTTGGCCAACTACGAAGGCACGCTGATTTTCGTGAGTCACGACCGCCAGTTTGTGTCCTCCCTGGCTACCCGTGTCATTGAGATCAGGGATCAGACCCTGGTGGATTTCCAGGGCACCTACGACGAATACCTGGCGGGCAGAGCCACATCGGATTCAAGAGCCGCCTGACGGCCGATCAGTCCCCGAGGTCTCCCCGACTGTCATGATCGTCCATGATGGTGCCGATCGGGTCGACCGGAGGGTCAAATCTGCGGGACTGACGTCCTCGCAGAGCCACGGGCCAGAATGCCTTGGTGATGCGCCCTGTACCTGAGTCATCGAAAATCTTTATACTGATTTTCCACGCTACCAAAGGTACCGACTGCTATGAGAACTTATTGCCTGCGCACTATCGCCACGACCCTGCTCCTGCTGTCTGCTATCGTCTTTCTGCCCGCAACCGTTAACGCCCAGGCAGCAGGCAAAGCGTCCGATGACATTCAAATGGTGCTCGTTCAGGCGGGTCACCTGGTCGATCCGGCAAGCGGCACTGCAACCCCCGACCAGGAAATCCTCATCGAGCGCAACAATCGCACGGGACGGGGCATCATTCAGGCGATTGGCGAGAACCTGGAAGTCCCAGCCGATACCGAGATCATTGATCTCTCCGGCCACTACGTGACCGGCGGCCTCGTCGACGCTCACGACCATCTGGGCCTGACCTACAAGGAGGATCCGGAGAGCAACAAGTACTATTTCACCACGCTCATGGACTCCACGCCCATCCGGGCCATCCAGTCGTTCTCCACCGGCTTCCAGAAGCTGGCGTCCGGCTTCACCATTGTGAGGGATCTGGGCAACAACGGCCTCTACGCGGATACCGCGCTGCGACGCGCCATTGAGCAGGGATGGGTCCCGGGCCCGACGATGATCAACTCCGGCATCATCATCGGCGCCTTCGGCGGGCAGTTCTCCGAAATTCCCGAGCGCGAGGAAACGGTATACCCGGAGTATCTGAATGCGGACACCGATGACGAAATCGTCAAGGCCATTCGCCGCAACATCCATTACGGCGCCAGGGTCATCAAGGTGTGTGTTGACTGCCAGGCCTATCCGTACACCGTCGACCAACTCAAGCTTTTCGTGTCCGAGGCTGCGAATGCAGGGCGCAAGGTGAGCGGCCATGTGCAGACGCCCGAGGGCGCGCGCCGCGCTGCGGAGGCCGGCCTCTGGTCACTGGACCATGACAGAGCGATGGACCCGGAGCTGCATGCCATCATGGCCAAAAAGGGAATCTGGCGCGCCGGCACGGAGACACCGAAAGCTGCGTGGTCCCGGGTCAGCGATGAGGAGTGGGAGCGACGTATCGCGATGTTGCGTGATGCCTACGACCAGGGCGTGAAACTCGTTTTCTCAACCGACGCCGACTACTTCATCCGCGGCATGGATCGCGGGGAACTGACGCTCGAGTTCGTCAAGACATGGAAAGCAGCCGGCATTCCGCACGCCGACATTCTCAAGATCATGACAACCCACGGCTACGAAATCAGCGAGCTGGAAAATGAGCGCGGCCCTATAAAAGAAGGCTTCATGGCCGATCTGATTGCCATGCCGGAAAATCCCCTCGAGAACATCGACGCCCTGCACGGTATCGACTTTGTCATGAAAGATGGCCTGGTGTTCAAACGCGACGGCGTTGTCGCGCCGATGGACTTTTTCCATAACGGGCCCGCTTACGGTTGGGACAAGAAGTAGCGCGCCGTCACAGGAATCATCGGGCGCCGTGCCGCAGGCGTCCCACGGGCACCGCCCCGCGCCTGATACCGGGCACCGGAGCCAGCATGAACAGATCGCCGTTGCGTCCGACGATCTGCCGGGGCACGCCCACCGCGCGCGCCAGCTGCGCGTTGGCTGCCATGTGATCAGGCTCACCATGCACGGGAATCGCAATGCGCGGCTGTACCCACCGGTACATCTGCGCCAGCTCATCCCGGCAGGGATGACCCGAAGCGTGCAGGGCCTCTGGCCCATCACCGTCCTGCACAACGATGACGCCAAGCTCGTGCAGTCGTCGCACGAGAGCCGCGACGGCCTCCTCATTTCCGGAAATGACCCGCGAGCTGAAAATCACGGTATCGCCCTCTTCCAGCACCATGTCCGGATGCGAACCACCGGCGAGGCGATCCAGCGCCGCGCCCTTCTCGCCCTGGCTACCCGTAGCGATGGCCATGACCTCACTTCGCGGCAGGTAGCCAAGGTGTGCACTGTCGATCAGGCGCAGCTGCGCGTCCCACAGTCCGGCGGTCCTTGCCGCCCGGAAATAATTGCCCAGCGAACGACCCAGTATCGCCGCGCGTCGCTCCGTTGCCGCAGCGACCTGAACCAGCGTATGCAGACGTGCTATGTTGCTGCCGAAGCACGCGACGACCACGCGGCCTGCGGATTCACAGACCACCCGCTGCAGACCCGCATACAGTGAACCCTCGGTCCTCGAATGTCCCTCAATCAGTGCGTTGGTTGAGTCGCAGACCATGGCGAGTATGCTTTCATCGGCCAGCGCGCGGTAGCGACACCTTGGATAGCGCGCACCAACCACGGGATCCCCGTCCAGCTTCCAGTCTCCGGTGTGGAACACATTGCCAGCCGCACAACCAATGACCAGAGCCTGCGATTCTGGCGTTGAGTGAGTCAGATTCACCCACTCGACCCGAAAGGGACCGAGCGCCGATGTGTCACCGGGCAAGACGATGTGCAGCGGTACGGCGTCCGTCAGACCAGCCTCCAGTAGCTTGCGACGTAAAATCTCCGCCGTGAAGCCTGTGGTATACACCGGGCACCGGAGCTGAGGCCAGAGTCTTGCAACAGCGCCGACGTGATCCTCATGCGCGTGGGTGATAACCAGCCCGCAGAGCAAGTCGCGGCGTGCCACGATAAACGCAGGGTCAGCCATCTGGATCTGCATTGCGCCTGCCGAAAGCCGCTCGAAGGTTATGCCACAGTCAATCATGAGCCAACGCCCGTCGTGGCCATACAGATTCAGGTTCATGCCAATCTCGCCACAACCGCCCAGGGGCAGAAACCAGAGATCATCGGGACCGGGAGTCATCAAAAAAAGCCTGCCAGATAAGGAAGGCAGCAGTATGCCGACCGCAGGCAGGGAAATCGAATTCGGTAACCCCGGACGCGCAACCGCATCAATGCACCACCGACTGTACCGGTGTACGATCGTTTCACCAGTGCATTCGCTTCCGCCAGGCAAGCTGCCTGCCTGACAATGCAGTAACGACAAACGGTTTCGCGGCCCACTAGCCACCTGAACCAATGAATGGATTCTTACCCGAATGAATTATCTTCCCTGTGTTGAAATCGACCCCCCACATCGCGACGCAGACGCCAGCGTGATCTGGCTTCATGGCCTGGGCGCCAGCGGTCACGACTTTGAGCCAATCGTGCCCGAGCTGCGTCTGCCAGACAGCCTGGCCGTGCGCTTTGTCTTCCCCCATGCCCCACAGATTCCGGTCACGGTCAATGGTGGCATGGTCATGCCCGCCTGGTACGACATCACGGCGCTCGATCTTGAGCGCAAGCTTGATGAGGGCCAGTTGCTGAACTCCGCACAACGCACAGTCGATCTGGTCGAGCGGGAGATGGCTCGGGGTATTGATAGCACCCGCATCCTGGTTGCCGGCTTCTCCCAGGGCGGCGCTGTGGCCTGGCATGCAGCACTCACCTTTGCAAAGCCGCTGGCGGGGCTGATGGCGCTATCCACTTACTTCCCCACGGCACATATCACGGTGCCCAGTGACGCCAATCGCGATTTGCCTGTGCACATTTTCCACGGCACTGGCGATCAGGTGGTCCCGGAGGTGCTGGGGCAGCGAGCTGCGCAGCAACTCCGCGAGTGGGGTTACCAGCCGGAGTACAGCAACTACGCGATGGGGCATGAGGTCTGTCTGCAGGAGGTGCGGGATATTGCGGCATTTTTAAGCCGTTGCCTTGACGACCGAGCAGACTGATGACGGCACTGGTGTGCCACGACAGGATGACCGACACTGCATGTCCACAACGTGACAAGGAGATTTCACCATGGGCATTTCCCTCTACGATGTCAGCGTCGCCTCGTTTCAGCAAACCCTCGGCGCGGTCGCCGGTATACTGAAGAAAGGTGAGTCCCACTGCAGTGAGCACGGCATCGATCTCCAGGAGCTCGTGGAGTCGCGACTGCATGCCGACATGTTGCCGCTTCGCTTCCAGATCCAGTCTGTCGTCCACCATTCCCGGGGCGCCATCGAGGGCGCCAGGGCAGGTAAATTCATGCCGCCCTCCGGCCCGGACCATGATTACGCCGGGCTGCAGCAGCTCGTGGCCGATGCCTGCAGCGAGCTTGATGCAGTTGGCCGCGAGGACGTGGATTCCCTTGAAGGCAGGGACGTCATCTTTCAGATCGGGGATTTCAGGCTGGACTTCCTCGCCGAGGATTTTCTGATGACCTTCTCGCTCCCCAATATGCACTTTCATGCGACAACTGCCTACGACATCCTTCGAATGCGCGGTGTGCCCCTGGGCAAGCGGGACTATCTGGGGCGCATGCGAATCAAGCGATGAAGCGTCAGCGTGTCTTGATAGAACTCAAGTCGGCTGCTCAGAGGTAGCAAATGACTGACAGAAAAACACCCGTGTCGCTAGTCCTTGGCAGCGGCGGCGCTCGTGGGCTGGCTCACATAGGCGTTATCCGCGCGTTGAATGACAGCGGCAAATACACGATACAGGCGGTGAGCGGTTCGTCAATCGGCGCCCTGATCGGCGGGCTTTACGCCGCCGGCAAACTGGACATTTATGAAGCATGGGTCGCGGAACTGAGCGCAACCAATGTCTGGAGTTTGCTGGATTTTTCGTTCACCAGCACAGGCCTGTTCCAGGGCGACCGTCTCATAGACAAACTGGGTGACCTGGTGGGAAATCAGCGCATAGAGGACCTGGATATCGCCTTTACCGCCATCGCCTCCGATATAGAGCACCGTCGTGAGATCTGGCTGGATAACGGACCGCTGTTTGAGGCTATTCGGGCGTCCATTGCGATACCGGGGTTTTTTACGCCGGTCCTGCGGGATGGCTGCACACTGGTGGATGGCGGGCTGTTGAGTCCGCTGCCGATCGCGCCGATTAAAAGCATCGGTGCTTCGCATCTGGTGGTGGTTTCTCTGAATGGCGCGGAAAAGGAGCCGCCGCGCGCGGCTGATGCAGCGCACGACGAGGACACTGAAGAAGGCGCCCCAGGCTGGTTGCAGAACGTCAAAGAACGCATCGGCCTGGCATCATCAGCAGAAGACAGTGATTCCGCCATTGAGATCATAAGCAAGTCACTGGAGGCCATGCAGGACCGCATTGCGCGTTATCAGATGGCCGCCTATTGGCCCGATACCCTGATCGAAATACCGGTAAACGCATGTGACGTGCTCGATTTTCATCGTGCCAATGAAATGATCGAGTTGGGATACCAACTGGGGAAACAGGTTATAGATACCTGAAGCCAGGCCAGCAGGAAAGCCGCTGCCCGAAAAGCTCTTAGTCCAGTCCCCGGTGTGAAACACCTTGCCAGTGGCACCTGCGGTAACGCATTACCGACCTGGTTCACGAACAGGGGGCCGTCTACAGGGATCGCAGGAAACTCAGTAGCGCGTCCCGTTCCGTGGCCGGCAGGGCCCTGAAGGCATCCCGCGATACCCGTGCCTCTCCGCCGTGCCACAGAATGGCGGAATGCAGATCCGGCGCACGACCATCGTGGAGCAATCCTCGACGCGGATAGCGGTCGCGCATCAGGCCGATGCCCCACAGCGGCGGCGTGCGCCATTCGCGGCGTAACTCGCTATCTTCCGATTCCGCGAGCGCGACACCCATATCGTGCAGCAACAGGTCGGAATAGGGCCAGATCACCTGATTTGATAGTGCCGCATCTCCACCCTCACCCGTAACCATCACGGGTACGTGGCAGGTCGCACACCCGGTCTGCGCGAACAGTCTTTCTCCGCGGATAACCTCAGGATCGCTGCGTTGTCGCCGGGCAGGGACCGCCAACCCGACGACATAGCGCTCCAGACCCGCCAGCTGCGCTGCGGACAATCGCGGCGCGGACAAGGACGCATCAGCATTCGGGTATAGGTGCGTGGAGACATTGAGATCGTCAATCAGCGCCGTGGCAATCTGTTGATACAGGTCAGGCTGGGCGGATTTCCAGCCAAACCGGCCGATGGCCCGGGTGCCGTCTGCCAGAACCGGCACGGTGGAAAGTTGCCCACTGATACCGTCGCCATCGGCGTCGCCCGGATCTGCCATGCGCTGCAGGGTTTCTGCGGGAACCGCGGCCAGCAGGCCCCAGCCGAAAACGGGTGGGGCCTGACGCCCCGTCGATGCCTGCCGTGCTTCCGCACCGGCACCGACGGCCTCGACGTGACAGTCCGCGCAGTCTGTCACTGCAGGCACAGCCGCTGTGTCCCGCCGCCCGGGAAAGTCGCGCCCCCAGTCGCGTTGAAACAGTGCCTGGCCTTCACGGCTGGATGCGTCTTGATCCAGCGGGGCATGCAGCAATGTCGCCGGTTCAACACCTGGCGGGATATCAACGGTAAGCGCAGTGCCACCGGCTGCAAATGGAGATACATGGCCCCCGCCGTCACAGCCGGCGATCTGAAGTGCCAGTAGAATGCCCGCAAAACCCTTGAGGAAGCCTCGAAGGAGATTCACGTTCTCCCGTTCGAGGGGTTTCACTTGCTGGGCCTTCAGCTCAGACCTCAGGATCGGACGCTGAATGTACCGCGCATCGCAGCGCCATGGCCGGGATAGGTGCAGACGTAGGTGTAATCACCGTCAAGACCGTCTAACGAAAAGGTAATGCTGGCGGATTCGCCACCGCCAATGACTTCCGTCGCCGCGATAATGCGTTCATCGTCTGCAAGATAGTCGCCCTCGAGGCCCTTCGAAGAGCCGGCTCTCGCGATCTCCAGCCCGGCGCCCTCAGGTACCAGCACCCAGTTATGCCCCATTGCGTTTGCCGGCAGTTTGCCGGTATGCACCAGGTTCAGGGTGAAGTCGGAGCAGTCCGCCGGTGCCGTGATCTGCGAGACGCTGTACTGCAGGTTGTCGCCCACTTCCACGTCGAAGGTGCAGTCGCTTGCCACATTGGCGTCACCTTCGTCGACGCGGTCGGCAGATTCGCTCGGCTGTGTGCCCTGATCGGCCGAGGAGGCGCTGCCGGTTCTGCCCTCAGACGCCTCCCCGGATTCGGCCTGAGATACTGTTCTGGTCGGCTGTGATTCATCTGCCGACCGTTCACTCGACCTTGATTCGGATCCGGGTTCGTTACCGCCGCACGCCACCAGGGCGGAAAGCACGGAAACCGCAGCCATGCCGCGGATATACCCGGCGGGGGTTCGGGCTTGCAGGATGTTGTTCATATTGTCCTCCCTCATTGTCGTTGAATCGTGACTATAATGAGAACGCATCGTATTTGCAAATAGGAATCATTACCGGAAAAGCGCGTGCCGAGTCACGCGACTGGATCTTGATCTCTCAAAGTCGCGCTCTACCGGGCACAGCAGCCTGCTCAGTGCAGGACACGACCCTCCCAAGGGCCGCATCGGTCATGCATCGCAGACCATTCCGCGAGAGTGACCTTGCACTGGCGCAGGGCAATCGCCCGCAACTGCGGCGGCTGCTGGCTGTCCTGGGTGATTTCGCGCACGAGACCGTGCGCGCGTCGATAGGTAAGGTCCGCTGCACCGAGGTCACCGAGCCGCGCCAGCGCGGCCGCCCAGTTCTGCAGGGTAATCACCTTGGCCAGCAGGAAAGCCGCCGTCAGCCGCTGGCCCGCCAGCTCTTTGTCGAGTACCCGGGCGGCGCGGGCGTAAAGCTCGGCGGAGCGCTGCAAACGGCCATTCCGGAACTCGGCATTCGCCGACTCCACCAGTTGTCGCCAGCGGGGCGAGGCTTCTGTTGTCTGATGAGGCTGGTGCGCGTTTGTCACGGTGTGTCTCCCTTTGTCATTGCCGGTTTCCACAGCATAGCCAAAGCGCACCCAAATGCAAATGATTCTTATTTAATTAATGCCGATATCGGGGCACCCGCCGGGGCGCATGCTGCGATCATGCTATGCTTCCCGATCGGAATTTTTTTATCTTGAGCCCGAACATAACCCCGGAGGTAATCATGGGCTGGGACCCCGTTGTCATGTTCTTCGTGTTCGGACTCCTCGCAGGTCTGTCGCGCAGCGAACTCAAGCTACCGCCTGCGCTGTATGACACGCTCTCCATCCTGCTGCTGCTGGCGATCGGCCTGCATGGCGGCGTGGAACTGGCGGCAGAGGCCAGCCCAGTGCTGCTGTGGCAGACCCTGGCCGTTCTCGCACTGGGCTGTCTGCTGCCGGTGATCGCGTTTCCGGCTCTGCGGATACTGCGCTTCTCGCGCGTGGACTCCGCCAACATCGCCGCACACTATGGCTCGGTCAGCGCCGGTACCTTTGCCGTGGCCATTGCCTACATGCTGGCCCGCGACCTGCATTTCGAAAGCTACATTCCGCTTTTCGTCGTGGTTCTGGAAGTACCGGCAATCATTGTCGGTCTGCTGCTGGCCAAAGGTATTGCCCGCGATACGGATTGGCGTTCGCTGGGGCGCGAAGTCTTTCTGGGCAAGAGTATTGTTCTGCTGCTGGGCGGTCTGTGTATCGGCCTGCTGGCCGGAGAGGACGCCATCGCACCGCTGGCGCCGCTCTACACCAGCATGTTCAAACCGGTGCTGGCACTGTTCCTTCTCGAGATGGGTCTCATCGCGTCCCGGCAGTTCGGCAGCCTGAAGGAAAGCGGTATCCGGCTGGCATTCTTTGCACTGGCTTTCCCACTGGCGGGAGCGGGGATTGGCGGCGCCCTGGGGCATGCCCTCGGCCTCTCGGTGGGCGGGACCGCCATTCTGGCAACGCTTGCCGCGAGCGGGTCCTACATAGCGGTCCCCGCCGCCATGCGTCTGGCGCTGCCCGAGGCAAACCCGGCTCTGTCACTGACGGCATCGCTGGGCATCTCGTTCCCATTCAATATTCTGGTCGGCATTCCCCTGTATCTTGCTTATGCCGAGTGGCTGATCGCTTGAGGATCCCCGAATGACATTGCCAACACGTACGCTCTTGACGCTCATCGGCGAAGCCGCACTCGAATCAAAGCTGGTGAAAGACCTGGAGGCGTTCGAGGTCCCCGGCTGGACCATATCGGATGCTCGCGGTCGCGGTTCCCGGGGAGTCCGCCGCTCGGCCTGGGATAACGAGGGCAATATCCGTGTGGAAGTGATCTGTAACACCGAGCTGGCCCAGCGGCTGCTGGCGCACATTCGCAATCAGTACCACCGCGACTTCGCGATTATCTGCTTCCTGAGCGAGGTGCAGATCCTGCGCGAGGAGAAGTTCTAGCCATTGCAAGGGACAGGCCACTGACACAGCAGGTCTGACGCAACCAGGTTACCGGGACGCAGCAGCGAGACCGGCCTCTCACTCCGGTTCGATAATCACCGCGCGCGCCATCAGCGCCGACAGGGAAGACAGCGTATCCTTTGGTTCATCCGCATAGGCTTCCGCAAGCTCAAACAGCGACACGAACAGGGGCTTGCCATCGACTGTGTCTTCCAGACGGAAGTCCCGATGCTGCGCATAGACCCCGGACCAGTAGTCCCTGACTGCCGACCAGAACGGACCGGTGCGTTGCCAGTAGTCATCACCTGGACTGAAGTCATAATCCCGGATTCGCTCGTAACGACTCAGCCCAGCCTCGCGCGCCAGGTGCGGCGTCTCTGGATGCGGTCCGGTGTCATCCATCAGCACCAGCTTCAACGCGTCCTCTTCCTGTACCCAGCCTGAAGGCGTTATCGTGATGCGGTGGCTACCCAGCAACGCCTGATAGTCATCGCGCACACTGAACTCCCGCCGGGGCAGTGGCCGTCTTCGCTGGTCGCTCTGCCAGTAGGAATGATCACCCGAATGCACCCAGACGCCGCTGGCCTCGTAGCGCGGCGAATCGTCCACCTGGAAGACCGACTGGGTCCAGCGCCCCTCCGCGTCCTGCTCGTCCAGACGCTCATGGGCCCACAGGCCCGGGGCGACAAAGGCCTGCACGTTGCGATCCTCATAGTGCCAGTCCTGTCGCCAGTGCTTGACCACAAACGGCTCCGACAGCTCTCCATCATCCTGACGGATACGCGTCACCAGAATATGCTGCAGACTCACAGCGTGCGGCGTGTCCTTAACCACATAGACGCGCTCTGTTCCCCAGGACCGATAGGGACGTGCGGGCTCATAACCCGGGGTCAGGCCGATGGTTTCAATGAAGTCAAAGGTCGTGCGATAGTCGCCGGCCATGGCGAGAATAGCGCGACGGTCCCGCTCCCGGGCAGTGATATCGGGCTCCTGCAGTGCCTGCCAGGCGTCGGCAGGCTCTCTCTCCAGGGTGACCTCCGGGCCGCGCGTCGTGCCGCCGCGAGGTGCCATCGCCGCTTCCTCGGCGAACAACCAGCTATAGGTGTACTGTCGTTGTTTCCCGCCCCCTGCATTGCCCGGGCTCTGGGCGGCGAGGGGCATGGCCAGCACCAGCAGCAGAGACATCAGGCACAGCCGCGCCTCCATAGATGCCGGGAGACCAGTATCTGTAATTCGATTCATGGGTTTTCTCCCTGAACAGGCGGGTTCGCAGACGATGCTGAGTTTCAGAGTCCCAGAGCCGCGATCTCGATCCGTGCCGCCGTGCCATACAAGCGCGAGGGCTCACCGTCCACGCTGTCGCCGGGTGCAATATCCGGCCACAGGTCGTTCAGGTCTGCAAGCAACTGCTGAACCCTCTCCACGGTTTCCGGGGACTGCGCGCGCACCTCGGCCGGCAGGTCGCGCAGGCGCTGCTTCGCAATCTCGGTAAATCCATAGGCATCCTGGTATTCATGGCGGTTGACCAGCCTGCCCTCTTCCACACCGAGTGCATATTCTTCGCCGGCTGTGCGGACCAGGTCCATGACGCTCAGCAACGCCGTTTTCAGCGAGACACTGGCCACGGTTTCCGCATTGACAATTCGCTGCTCAAGCGCCGCATATGCCGCCTCTACCTCGGCGGCGCCGGCGTCGGCTGTGACGCGCTCGGCCAGAGTGCTTAACTCGGTGTCGAAGAGAGCGGCGTCACGCGCCTCCATCGCGGGAACAAGTCCGGCGTAGAGCTCGTCCCGGGGGTGCTTCATATGCGTGATTGCCATCTCGATATGCCCGTCCCGATAAAGCTCATAGCCGACCCGCAGGTGACCCCGGATAAGCCCGAGGCGCGTCAGGTAGGCCTGGTCGTCAGCCTTGAGGTCCGCAGGACCCGATGCACCCTCGCCTTCTCCCTCGCCGCCTTCTCCTTCTCCCATGCCACCTTCACCCTCGCCCATGGCACCTTCGCCTTCGCCGCCTTCACCCTCACCTTCACCTTTGCCCATGGCAACTGTGCCTTCGCCTTCGCCCTCAGCGGCCATCGCGAGCGTCAGGCCAGCAGTGTGACCCTCTTTCACGGGCATGCTGTCCGGGGCAGCCGCGGCACCAAGACTGATGCCGCTGGCGATGGCGACGCTCAATGACAGCCAGCGTTTCCGATGCTCTTGCATGATCTGTTTCTCCAGGTGGGTTCGTGGTAGTCTGCCATCCTTCCACAAATACGATTGATTCTCAATATGATTCTACACCTGTCACAGGTGCTGACGTCAGCCGACCTGATGGCGGTACTCGACGCTGTAGGGAATGCGCGATTTACCGACGGCCGGGCAACTGCCGGGCGGGCTGCAGCTGCCGTCAAGCAGAATGAGCAGGGCACCGGGCCCGCCGTCGATGGCGCGCTCGCGCTGGTCGAGAGGCGCCTGATGGCGAACGACCTCTTCCGCGACGCGGCAAGACCTTCCGGGTTCGCGCGACTGCTGCTCAGCCGCTATGCCACCGGGATGCACTATGGCTCTCACGTCGATGCGCCCCTGATGGCCGGGCGTCGCGCAGACATATCGTTCACGCTGTTCCTGTCAGCGCCCGATGACTACCGCGGCGGCGAGCTCGTGATCGAGGATACCAGCGGCGAGCGGGCCTGGAAGCTGGAGGCCGGAGACATGCTTCTCTACCCGTCAACCTATCTGCACCGTGTCAATACGGTAAAGGAAGGCGAGCGGCTCGCCATCGTGGGCTGGGTCACCAGCAACGTGCGATCCGCGCAGCACCGAGAGCTGCTGTTCGAACTTGGCGCGGCAATGCACGAGGAATTCGGCAGCCGGGGGAAAACGACGCTGTACGATCGCCTGTCATGGATTCACAACAATCTTCTTCGGGAGTGGATGGTGTAAACGCAAGTGGATGGTGTAGACGAGTCGCGCGCATAACCCAGTTCGGAGCGTCCGCCCCCAGAAACCTGCCAATACACATACACTTCTGCGCTGACGATGGCATACTTAATATCAACTGGGTGGTTCCAGGACTGTGGCGCGGCCCTTTTGCTTTGACCACTTCTACCCGGCGCGCCGCTCGCCGCGGCGCCGCCAGCGTACAACCACACAGATTGACAGGGAGATTGCAGTGAAACGTTTCTTGCTTTTTATTATTTTTACCTTTGCAGCATCAGGCGTATCTGCGCAGCGCGCATTTGAATTTGCTGCTTTCGATATTCCCGAAGCGGGGAGCATAGTGATCCCTGTTGAAGAGGGAGAAAGCCTTGCGGGGCTGGCATTGAAGATCGACACCCTGACCGAGGGCGCCTTGTCGGCTGCCGTGGAAGAGGCGTCTTTCACCGGTGCTTTGCAAACCAGCCTGACGCTGTACGGCGTTCATCCGTTCTCACGCATTGATCTGGTGGGTATTGGCAGCGAACCTGTTGACCGGGTGACCGCCCAGAACTTTGGCGGGTTGGCCGCGTCACTGAACGATGGAACGAGCGGCGCGCCGGTCAACGTTCTGTGGGGCGAAATCGATATGCGCGAAGGGGTGTCAGCTGCACACGTCGCGCTCGGCTATCAGCTGCGCAGCTATCGCTTTGACCGCTATCAAGCCGAGAGAGTTGATAGCGCCGAGTTACCTGTTGTTCGCGTGTTGAGTGACGACACTTCCGCCGCCGAGCATTTCAATGGCGACCTGAAACACCTCGCGGAAGGCATTTACATGGCGCGTGATTTCAGCTCTGAACCTGCCAACCTGATGTACCCGGAGGCATTCGTTGAACATGCACAGGCGGCGTTCCAGGGCCTGGATAACGTCACGGTTCGCGCGCTGGATGAGAACGAACTGCAGCGTCTTGGCATGGGTTCGCACTACGGTGTTGGCAAGGGATCCGAGCGGCCACCTCGCCTGTTGATCATTGAATATATGGCTGGCGGCGATACAGCGCCGGTCGTCCTGGCTGGCAAGGGGATTACCTTCGATTCAGGCGGCCTGTCGCTGAAGACCGGTGACAACATGTGGATGATGAAGGGTGACCTCGGCGGCGCCGGGGTCGTCACCGGCACGGTGCTTGCGGCGGCGAAGCGCGGTGAAAAGATCAATCTTGTCGCGCTGGCTGCACTTGCGGAGAACATGCCGTCGGGCGGTGCAAACCGGCCAGGCGATGTCGTGACGGCAATGTCCGGCACGACCATCGAGATCCGCTCGACGGATGCAGAAGGTCGGCTGGTTCTCGCGGACGCGGTCTACTACGGTGCGCAGGAATACAAGCCGAGTGTTCTCATCGACGTCGCGACGCTGACGGGCTCGGTTGGCGGCGCTCTGGGTGACGAGTATGCGGGTATTTTCGGTCGCCACGATGGCATCATCGAAGATCTGACAGCTGCATCCCGCGCCGCCGGCGAGAACGTCTGGCGCCTGCCGCTGGATGCGTCGCACTTCGAGCAGATAAAGTCCGCCTATGCCGACGTCATCAACAGCGGCGTGGGTAGCCCTGGCGCCAGCGTTGGCGCCGCGTTTATCGGAACCTTCGTGGACGAGAACCAGGTCTGGGCGCACCTGGATATTGCGGGTGTTGATTACTACGAAAAAGACACGCCGACCACGCCCAAGGGTTACTCGGGATGGGGAGTCCTGACGCTGGATCAATACCTGAGAGACCATCATGCATCAGAATAAAGCGCCTGGACTGCGGTTCAGAAACACGATCTGAAGGTTATGCCCCCCTGCCGCTTTCATCGGCAGGGGGTAGGACACAATAAAAAGCATGGCCATCGCAGATGCCGTGCATGGCCGGGGCCTCTGCCAAGATCGGCTTCAGGGGCCTTGTCATTAACACAACCGTGCGCTGAACCTCCTGCTGCCTGACCACCGTGATGCCAAGGCTCACTATATCGGGCAGGGTGGCGAGCTGGACCGCCCTGTCGATTAAGCAACTCCTAATCTGTAAATTCGGTTAACCCTCGATTACCTCGCTTCATCCTCAAATAATGATTTGGCATTGAGAAAGTCCTTCGTTAAGGGGATTGTCTCGAACAGGGTGACGAAAAATACGCATGAGCTACGCACCCTAGGTTCATGAAATTTGCCTGCTCTTTGTCGCATTTTTGTGAATTTTTCACAGCCAACTGAGTGCAAAAGTATGTAGGGTTTAAAAAGCCGTGGCGTAATTTGCGTGGACATGGCCAGCATATCTTTTTACAGGGGAATAAGCCGAACATATCTTTTCAAGGGGGAATAAACTATGTTGCAAAGAAAACCACTAACGATGGCCGTCAGCGCCGCTATCGGTGCGTCCGCCTTCCTGGTTGCTGCGCCTTCAAGCGCTCAACAAGAGCAAATGGTCGAAGAGGTCGTCGTAACCGGTTCTCGACTTCAGACCAACCCAAACCTCGTGTCTGCAACGCCAGTATTGAGCGTGTCTGGTGAGCAGGCACAGATCCGCGGTAATACCCGGATCGAGGACTTTATCAATGTCTTGCCGCAGGCGTTTGCCGCGCAGGCCTCGGAGACGGCCAACGGAGCGACGGGTACAGCTCAGCTCAACCTGCGCGGCTTGGGCGCGATTCGAACTCTGGTTCTTATCAATGGTCGTCGGCTTCCCTTGGGCTCTTCTTCCTCTCCCGCAGCTAACCTCGATCTCATCCCGACGCAGCTTGTAGAGCGCGTTGATATCGTCACCGGTGGCGCCTCCGCGGTTTACGGCTCCGACGCCGTCTCCGGTGTTGCCAACTTCGTTCTCAAGAAGGATTTCGAAGGAATCGAGATCGGTGGCCAGTATGGCGCCAACTACAATGCCAACGACGATGGTCCCTGGGATCAGGTTCAGGCAGCTGCTGGTTTCCCGAGCGCGGATAGCACTATCGACGGCGACGAGGCGCTCCTCTACGGCATCATGGGCGTGAACACGGAAGATGGCCGCGGCAATCTGACGTTTTATGCCTCCTACGAGGATCGGGAGGAGATCCTGCAAGGTGATCGAGCCGTTTCGGCATGCGCCCTGGGCACCGGTTCAGGGCCGACGAGCTTCGCCGGTTACCAGTGTGGTGGATCGTCAAACTTCCGGTCATTCGGCGATCCGGCCGACGGAAGCGGTAGACGGGTCTTCCTGGAAGACGACGGTACGGCAGTGCCCTTTACGGGCGGTTCTGGCCAGCTGTACAACTTCGGCCCTGTGAATTTCTTCCAGCGTCCGTCTGAGCGATATCAATTCAGCATGAGCGGTCACTACGAAGTTGCCCCCGATGTCGAGGCCTACACCGAGTTCCAGTACACGAACAACGTGTCGGACGCTCAGATCGCCCCGACGGCGACCTTCAGTCCTCTCTGGGACGTAAATTGCGACAACCCGTTCATTCAGAACAACCCCGGAATCCCGCTCACCGAAGCCTATGGCTGTACCGCTGCGGACATTGCCGAGGGCACGATCAAGGAGAGCACCCGGACCAACTATCGAAACGTCGAGGGCGGCGGCCGCAACAGCCGCCTCACCAACACGGCATTCCGCTGGGTGGGTGGCCTGGAAGGCAGCTTTAACGATATCTGGCGTTGGAACGTTTTCGCCCAGTACTCCCAGACAAGCGACGAGTCCTTCGACAGTAACTACTTCGTGGCTGACCTGGTCAACCAGGCCCTGAACGTGGTGCTCGACGACGACGGTAATCCTGTGTGTCGGGATCAGACCGGCGGCTGCGTTCCCTACAACATTTTTCAGCGCACGGCCGATGGGCAGAGTTTCGTGACACAAGAGGCCCTTGACTTCATCCAGGGCGTTGGGGTCTCGTCTGGTTCGACCACACAATCGGTGTTTGGTGGCGACATCCAGGTCAACCTCGGTGAATACGGCGTAAGCCTCCCATGGACGGATGCGGGTGTCGGTCTTCTTGTGGGCGCCGAGTACCGGACAGACGAGCTCGACTTCAGGCCGGACCAGGCGCTTCGGACCGGTGGCCTTGGCGGAGCAATCCAGCCGCCCGTCTCGGGAGAGGTGGACGTGAGTGAAGTTTTCGCCGAAGTCGAGGTGCCGATCATAACGGGTGCGCGGTTTGCTGAGGAACTCACCTTCCGCGGACAGTACCGATACTCGCAGTACGAGGCGTTCGGTAACGACGTTGGGAATGACTTCAATACCAACGCGTATGGCGCCTCTTTGTCTTGGGCTCCTACCTCCGACGTGAAGCTGCGTGCCCAGTACCAACGGGCGGTGCGTGCACCCAACATCGTCGAGTTGTACGACGGGCTTGCCAACGGCCTGCCCAACCTCACCTCGAAAGGGACGCAGATTATCAACGGTACCGAGGTGGAGGTCTTTGATCCCTGCTCCGGCCCTAACCCGCTTGCATCATTCGATGTGTGTGCCCGCACTGGCGTAACAGAGGGGCAGTACGGAAGTATCGCTGACACGGCGTCCGGCCAGGCCGGATCGATCACGGGCGGTAATCCGAATCTCGATCCGGAAGTTGCAGATACGGTTACTTTCGGTGTGGTCATTACCCCCGAGGCATTGCCGGGTCTTACGGTCAGCATCGATTATTTCGACATAACGATCGAAGATGCCATCGCCCAGGGTGTACCTGCACAGGTTACGTTCGATAACTGTCTTGCCGGAAACCTCTCGTTCTGCGACTTCATCAGACGCGGTCCTCGTGGTGACCTCGAAGGCAACCAGCCGGGCTTTGGTTTCGTTCAGACCCAGGTCAATATCGCCGAGCGTGCGACCAGCGGTGTGGACCTGCAGGTAAACTACTCGTTTGACCTGTCCGGTGGACATACCGTGGGCATCGATTATGCTTCGACGATCCTCGATTCGCTGGCACTGACGCCATTCCCGGGGGGAGAGGACGTCGAATGTGCTGGATTTTTCGGGAATGCATGCCAGGACGGCGGTATCGGCACGGGTGCCAACCCCGAGTACCGGCATCGTCTGAACGTATCCTGGTATACGCCCTGGAATGTGTCGTTGATCGGAACGTGGCGGTACTTCGGTGAGACGGATAACGACGATACAACGGACGAGTTCCAGTCGACCTTCGATGCCATCAATTACCTTGACCTGACTGCGAGCTACGACATCACCGATAAAATCACGGCGCGTGTCGGTGCGCTCAACGTGCTGGGCGAACAGCCCCCGGTCTTTACTGGAGCAGGTCCGTCCCTCGGTAACGGCAACACCTACCCCACGATCTTCGAGATCGGCACTCAGCTCTTCGGCACAGTAACCGCCCGGTTCTGAGTCGCGGAAAAAGCTGAAAGCGGCGGGTTAATCCCGCCGCTTTTTTTTGTGCGCCAGGCATGGCGCTGATCGGGTGCATATAAGGCTAGACTCGCTCCATGAGGTTCTTCACGACGGCAATCGTGTCCGAGTAAAGGACAACCTGATCGCGCGTACCGTGGACAAGCATCAGCGGATCGGCCAGGCCGGCGCTGTGGTATAGCGCCGACCAAACCTCATAGCGTCCCGGTTGAGCCTTCTATTGATCGTCGCTTACTATTATCCCTTGATTGAATGAGCTATTTCGCCGTAGCACGGAAGCGTATGCCCGATGGTGTTAGAGGTCGGCGGGAATAAACCTGACTCCTACCTGATAACAAGGAGGTATGCCCGAAGCCATGAACGGGACGGATTCAGAAGCCTGGCAGGACTACTGGGAACAGACCCAGCGAGCCGGCATCGTGCCGGAAATCGGTGCACGAGCCCCCGCGCTGCGCGATTTCTGGCTCGCTTTCTTTCGCTCCTGTGCGCTCGCAGAGGAGGGCCACACGCGGGTGCTCGACCTGGGTTGCGGTCACGGCGCGGTGACTGCGCTGGCTGAGTCCGTTGCCCGCAACGACCAGCGCGACTTCCAATTGACCTGTCTCGACGTGAGTCGCGCAGCCATCGACCTGATTAGGGCACAACATCCGGACGTAGCCGCTGTTTGTGCCAGCGCCAACAACATGCCTTTGCCGGACGCTTGCTGTGAACACGTGGTCAGCCAATTTGGCGTCGAGTACGCCCCGCCCGGGGCCGCCGGCGAGGCCGCCCGGGTTTTGCGCCCCGGCGGCACGGTGGCGTTGATCATGCACCTGAAAAATGGCGCCATCTGGGACGAGTGCCGGGGCAATCGGGACGCCCTCGACGGCGTCCGCGACAGCGGTGTGCTGCCGGCCTTCATTCGCCTGGTCGAGGAAAACCTGGCACTTCGCCGCGGCCGCGGCAGCCGTGACGCATTTGCGCAGGCGGACCGGGACCTCGCCCCTTGCGTGAAGGCGATGGAGGCGGTAATGGATGAGCACGGCAGGGGCATCGGCGGCGGGCTGGTCTTCCGCACTTATGACGACATCGCCCACATGTATCGGAAAATGGCAGCGTTCGAGCCCGTTGAGGTGATCGCCTGGGCGGGGGAGGTCCAGAGCACAATGACCGCCTGGCGGGAACGGATGCAGTCTATGCTCGACGCCGCTCTGGACGAGACCGGGCTTGTGGCCTGGCGCGAGCGATTGGCTTCAGGGGGGCTCACTATGGATGAACCGGCCCGCCTCGCCCTGGGCGACCCCGCCCGCGACGGGGCGTGGATTCTCCGGGGCACCAAGCGGCGTTGACGGTCGTTCAGCGAAGATGCGGATCGCCTGCAGCAGCGCCTCTATGACATCCACCGTTTGGGCCTTCGGCAATTCCGTAAAGACACGACGCAGGTAATCTAGGGCTCTAGGCCATTGGCCTTGGCAATCTCGATCAGCAGGTAGAGATTGGCGCTGGTTTTTACGCCGGCGGCACCGTCTGGCTCCGACTGGGGTCGTAACCAAGTAACACGATCGACTCGCCCGGTGGCCCGCCCCGCTGCAGCCACAAACGGGAATGGGATTGCGCGGTTTTGCCCGTTTCTCTTGGGACCTGCACCGTCGTCTCATCGGTCTGCAGGACGTCGTACGCCAGCAGATGATCGCGCATCAGATTGAGCAGAGGCTGCACCAGAGTGCCATCCCGGATCATCCAGTTCGCCAGGCTGTCGATCTTGTCGGCACAGACGGCGGCTCTTTCTTTGTTCTGACCCTGGCAAAGCGCGCGAACGCGCGATTCGTAACGCCGCGGCCACCAGTGCGCAACACGGCCGCGCGCGACCAGGTCTTTGCGGGGCGACTACATGGCATGGACACACTCAGGTCGTTTTGTTCGGCGCAGGCTTTGGTGGGTATCCTGCCAGCGTGCATCAGGATAAAGCACCTGGACTGCGGTTCAGAAACACGATCTGAAGGTTATGCCCCCCTGCCGCTTTCATCGGCAGGGGGTAGGACACAATAAAAAGCATGGCCATCGCACACCGCCGTCAGCCACTGCAACTGGCGGTCACGCACCCGTACTCTCCGAGCAGCACGCAGCCTGGCGCGGCGTTCCAAATACCCGCGACGGACGCTAATATATCGCCAGGCTAATAACATCCGCTCTCGCCAACCGGCAGACAAGGACAATAACATGATCCTGCACCCCAGCTCCGGAAACCGCGCCCTGTGTCGACCGGCAATACAATGCACGCCGCGTTGGCGATGCAGCGTTCTCGCCGCAGCAACGGCCTGCCTCTTCACCGTGATGATTCTCGCAGGTCCGGCACAGGCTGCGGCCCGGGCGGAGCGTCTCAACCCCGATTTCGAGAACTACATCGACGACTACCTCGCCGACTTCATGGGCGTTGGCAAGGTGCAGAACGAGACGGACTCGGGCGATGCCGTCGCCGCCGGCGAACTCAGCGCGGACAGTTTCGCCCGGCGCATTTCGCTCATGCGCGACTATCTCGCCCGACTGGAGCGTATCGATCGCAGCAGCCTGAGCGTCGACCAGGACATCGAGTACCGCTTCCTGCAGGGCCAGCTCAAGGCCGACCTGCTGGTCGCCGAGCAGGTGCCGCGCTGGCGCCAGGACCCGCGTATCTACCTGAACAACGCGCCCGTCGCTTACAAGATCCTCGGCGACCCCCGCGCCATCGACGCCCGCGCGGAAGGCCTGATCGGCGACCTGGCCCTGTTGCAGAAGCGGCTCGCCAATGGCGCTGAGAACCTGAATGAGTACATCCCGCGCTGGATAGAGCTGACCCACCTTACGCTGGACGGCTTCCGCTCCCTGCTGCAGACTGATCTGCTGGCCTTTGCCGCACGGGTGGAGGACGCGGGACTGCGAACGCGCCTGCTGGCGGAGAACGCCGATGCGCTCGCCGCCCTCGACCGCTTCCAGGGCTTTCTGCGCGAGGACGTGCCGCAGATGCCGGTCGGCGATTTCCGGGTCGGTCCGGAGGTGTTCAACGCACTGCAGGAACACCGCTTCATGTTCCCGGAGGACGATATCCACCTGCGCCGCATTGCCCGTGGCGATCCCGGCTTCACCCGCGTCCCAGGATTCCACGAGTGGGGGCGCCAGCAGTTCGCCATCGTGCAGGATCACCTGCGCATCAAGGCGCGCCGTATCGATTCCGCGCGCAGCTGGCTGGAAATCATCAAGGCCGAGAAGGAAGATCACTTCTTTGCCGAGCAATTGGTCTACAAACACCACGAGGCCACCCGGGCCACCCGCGACTGGGTGATCGACAACGACCTCGTGAGCATTCCCTGGGACGACGACGACTCCATCATGGCCGCAGCGGACCCCAGCATGTGGGCCTCCCAGTGGTGGGGATTCGGTCCCTCGGTGGCGCCGGATTCACCCAGCCGCAAGTCCGCCTGGCGGGTGATTCCCGTGTCGCCGGACTGGCCGCGGGAAATCCAGGAGGCCAACCTGTCCGAGAAGGACGCCTCCTTCATGTACGCCATCGCCCCGCATGAGGTCTACCCGGGCCACCACCTGCAGAGCCTGTACCGCAAGGAGAATCCGCGCAAGCTGCGGCGCTACCTGGAGGACTACTCGTCCAACCAGGCCTGGTGCTACTACATCGAGTGGGAGCTGACCCCGGACCCGCAGTACGGCTGGTTCCCCGAGGACAAGCAGGACGTGTACGAGCTGGAGACCCTGCGCCTCAAGCTGTGGCGCTTCGGCCGCGTGATCATCGACTCGGGCATCAACACCGGGCGCCTGAGCTACGACGAGGCCGTGGAACTGGAGACCGCGACCATCGGCTTCGTGCCCCAGGGCGGCCAGATCAACATCGACAACATCGTCGCCCGCACCGGCGCTGACTACGCGGCGCCGACGCTGGGCTACTTCCAGTGGATGCTGCTGAGAGAGGACTATTTCAGCAAGATGCGCGAACTGGACCAGAA
The DNA here is from genome assembly GCF_004340525.1 of Chromatocurvus halotolerans. Classification (GTDB taxonomy): domain Bacteria; phylum Pseudomonadota; class Gammaproteobacteria; order Pseudomonadales; family Halieaceae; genus Chromatocurvus; species Chromatocurvus halotolerans. The sequence continues at coordinate 413,244 of NZ_SLWX01000001.1, forward strand.
AGGAACGCTGAAGGACTTCCACGACCGCGTGTACCGGATCGGCTTCCTGCCGGTGGTCCTGGTGCGTGAGGCACTGTTCCATGGGCTGGAGCAGGAGTTCGGCACCTGAGAACAGCGATCGGTAGGACATCGGCATCCCCCGAAGCGCACAGGGCCTGGTCTGCTGCAGACCGTCGCAAGCGCGATAACGTCTCCGCGGAAGCGTTTCTGGAGATGACTTCAAGAGAAAAGCGTTGCTTGGGGTTGCCAGGCAATGCCAGCCACACCGTGAAAACTGGCAATATTTTTATTACTTTCAGTAGATTACGCTGATTATCTGTGGGCACTTTCCCGCCAGTGCCAGACGCAAAATCACTCCCACTCGATCGTCGCCGGGGTCTATAACGAATGGATCCCCGATAATAGCGAACTAGACCACCCTGCCAGCCAGGGCCTGCATGCCCAGCGATATGGCAATGAGGGCTCCAGCAAGCGCGAGACTGGTGGTGAGCGCGTGTTGGCGCCACACCTCCTCGGCTCGCTCGCCGAAACGCAGTATCAGCCAGGCGAGACCGAAATAACGGATACCGCGCGCAACAAAGGCCGCCAGCACGAACAGGTAAAGAGAATAGCCTGAGGCACCTGCGGTAATCATCGCGATCTGAAAAGGAATAGGCAGTATGCCGAGCGCCAGTATTGCCACAAAGCCGTACTGATCAAAAAAGGCCTGGAAGGATTGGTAGTTCCTCTGCATATCCATGATCTCTATAAACCAGGTGCCTACCGATTGGTACAGCGTCATGCCCACCCCATACCCCACCAAGGCCCCGACCACGCAACCGAGGGTGGTCACGGTAGCCAGCCGCCCGATCCTGTCCCGGCTGGCTACCATCAATGGGATCAGAACCAGTTCGATCGGAATAGGAACAAAGAGGGTTTCCAGGAAGGAGGCCACTGCCAGCAACCAGAATACATGCCGGGAACCGTTGATGCGGTTAAACCACTTCTGTGCTCTTCGGGCTGGGGACGTCATGATGGAATGCGCTACTGGCGGGAATGTCAGCCAATACCAGCCGTAGCCAGAGGCCTCATCACTCCCACTCAATCGTCGCCGGCGGCTTGCTGCTGATGTCGTAAGTCACCCGCGACACCCCGGAAATCTCGTTGATGATGCGGTTGGAGACCGTTTCCAGAAGCTCATAAGGCAGGTGCGCCCAGCGCGCCGTCATAAAGTCGACAGTTTCCACGGCCCGCAGGGCAATTACGTACTCGTAGCGCCGGCCATCGCCCACCACACCCACAGACTTCACCGGCAGAAACACGGCAAACGCCTGACTGGTTTTCTCATACCAGCCGGATTGCCTCAGTTCGGCAATAAAGATGGCGTCGGCCTGGCGCAGCAGTTCGGCGTATTTCTTCTTCACCTCGCCCAGAATGCGCACGCCCAGCCCGGGCCCCGGGAACGGGTGGCGGTACACCATGTCGTAGGGCAGGCCCAGCTCGAGGCCGATCTGGCGCACCTCGTCCTTGAACAGTTCGCGCAGCGGCTCCACCAGGGCCATCTTCATGGTTTCCGGCAGGCCGCCCACGTTGTGATGCGACTTGATAACGTGGGCCTTGCCCGTCGCGCCACCGGCAGACTCGATCACGTCGGGGTAGATGGTTCCCTGGGCCAGCCAGTTCACGTCCTGGAGCTTGGTCGCCTCGTCGTCAAACACCTCGATAAAGGTATTGCCGATGCGCTTGCGCTTGTCTTCCGGGTCAGCCACGCCCTCAAGCCGCGACAGGAACAGGTCCTCGGCATCGACGCGGATCACGCGCACGCCCATGTTGCGACCGAACATCTCCATCACCTGGTCGCCCTCATGCAGGCGCAGCAGGCCATTGTCGACAAAGACACAGGTCAGCTGGTCACCGATGGCGCGGTGCAGCAGCGCGGCAACCACCGAGGAGTCCACGCCGCCGGAAAGCCCAAGCAGCACCTTGTCCTGGCCGACCGTCTCGCGCACGCGGGCAATGGCATCCTCGACAATATTGGCCGGTGTCCACAGTCGATCGCAGCCACACAGCTCGAGAACAAAGTGCTCGAAAATGCGCCGCCCCTGCAGCGTATGGGTGACCTCGGGGTGAAACTGGATGCCGAAGAAGGGCTTTTCCTCGTGGGCCATGCCGGCAATGGGACAGCTGTCGGTAGCGGCGATAACGTGGAAGCCTTCGGGCAGGGTGGCAACCTTGTCGCCGTGGCTCATCCACACATCCAGCAGGCCATTGCCGTCGGCGTCAAGATGATCGCGAATATCGTGCAGCAGGCCATTGGTCGCGGTCAGGCGGATCTGTGCGTAGCCGAACTCGCTGGTGGGAGAAGCCGAAACACGGCCACCGAACTGCTCCGCCATGGTCTGCATGCCGTAGCAGATGCCGAGCACGGGCACCCCCAGCGTAAAGACGCTGGCGGGGGCGCGCGGGGAGCCGGGCGCCGGCACAGATTCGGGGCCACCGGAAAGAATGATGCCGTTCGGAGAAAACGCCGAAATGGCGTCGTCGTCGATATCCCAGGGCCTGATCTCGCTGTAGACCCCCACTTCGCGAACGCGGCGCGCAATGAGCTGTGTGTACTGCGAACCAAAATCCAGAATCAGGATTTTCTGGGCGTGAATGTCTGTCATGAGCGGCATCCGCTAGCGATGACGCTCAACTAACGGGGTAGTTGGGCGCCTCTTTGGTGATGGAAACGTTGTGCACGTGGGATTCCGACATGCCGGCGGCGGTAACCCGGACGAAGCGTGGCTTGGTACGCATGGTCTCGATATCCTTGCTGCCGGTATAGCCCATCGCCGAGCGCAGCCCCCCCATAAGCTGGTGAATAATGGCCGACGCCGGGCCCTTGTAGGGAACCCGGCCTTCAATACCCTCGGGCACCAGCTTTTCAGAGCCTTTGCTCGCGTCCTGGAAATAGCGGTCGGAGGAGCCGAGCTTGCCGGACATCGCGCCCAGAGAGCCCATGCCACGATAGGCCTTGTAGGTTCTGCCCTGGTATAGCTCTACCTCACCGGGTGCCTCTTCCACGCCGGCAAACATGCTGCCCATCATGACCGAGTGGGCGCCAGCCGCGATCGCCTTGGCGATATCGCCGGAGAAGCGAATGCCACCGTCGGCGATAATCGGGATGTCGGTGCCTTCGAGCGCCGCCGCAACGTTGCCGATCGCCGTGACCTGGGGCACCCCGATACCGGTGACAATCCGCGTGGTACAGATAGACCCCGGGCCGATACCAACCTTCACCGCGTCGGCGCCCGCGTCCTTGAGCGCAATCGCCGCCTCGGCGGTGGCGATATTGCCGCCAATGACCTGCACATCCGGGAAATCTGTCTTGATCTTCCTGACGCGATTGAGCACGTTGAGCGTATGCCCATGAGCCGTGTCGACCACGAACACGTCAACACCGGCGCGCACCAGAGCCTCGACCCGCTCGTCCGTGTCGGCACTTACGCCAACGGAGGCGCCGACACGCAGCTGGCCATAGCTGTCCTTGCAGGCATGCGGAAAGCTCTCGGCCTTGTCGAAATCCTTGACCGTGATCATGCCGCGCAGATCGAAATCGTCGCTGACCACGAGGATCTTCTCGATGCGGTGCTGGTGTAGAAGACGCTGCACCTCTTTCGAGCTGGCGCCCTCTTTCACCGTGACCAGCTTGTCCCGCGGTGTCATGATCGTGGATACCTGCTTGTCGAGACTGGTCTCGAAGCGCAGGTCACGCCGGGTTACGATGCCCACCAGGTCCTCGCCGTTCAGCACCGGGACGCCGGATATGCCGTTGGCAGAGGTCAGCTCAATCAGCTCGCGGATGGTCGCCGACTGCTGGATGGTGATCGGATCCTTGACGACGCCGGACTCGTACTTCTTGACCCGGCGCACCTGATCCGCCTGTTCGGCAATGCTCATGCTCTTGTGGATAATGCCAATGCCACCCTCCTGGGCCATGGCGATGGCAAGCCTCGACTCGGTGACGGTGTCCATTGCCGAGGAGACCAGGGGAATGTTGATCGGAATCCCGCGCGTCAGGCGCGACGCCAGCGTGACCCCGGTGGCGACGATGTCGGAATATCCTGGCAGTAACAGGACATCGTCAAAGGTGAGGGCTTCTTCTGCGATGCGCAGCATGCTGGGCCTCCGGTTGGCGGCAGAATGGTAAACGTGCAATTATAGGGCCTTCGGCAACATCAGGTAAACCGGATCCCTCTTTACTCTGTGTCTTCCTCGAACTCCACCAGCGCACCCATCCTCAGCGTCAGCCAGCTCAATCGCAAGGCCAGAACGCTGCTGGAGAGCCATTTCGACTGGGTCTGGGTCGAGGGCGAGATCTCCAACTTCGCCTGCCCTTCCTCGGGGCACTGGTATTTTTCCCTCAAGGATGCCGGCGCACAGGTGCGCTGTGCCATGTTCCGCAACCGCAACACCCGGCTGCGGTTCCGCCCCGACAACGGCGAGCAGGTGCGACTGCGTGCTCGCGTGTCGCTTTACGAGGGCCGCGGTGAGTTTCAGCTGGTCGTGGAATTCATGGAGCCCGCAGGCGCGGGTGCACTGCAGGCGCGCTTCGAGGCACTGCGCGAGCGGCTGCGCAGCGAGGGCTTGCTGGACGCGGAGCGGAAACGGCCCCTGCCGCAGACCATCCGTCATATTGCGGTGGTCACCTCGCCCACCGGTGCGGCAATCCATGACATTCTCACGGTGCTGCGTCGGCGCTGCCCCCTGATCACGGTATCGCTGCTGCCGGTCGCGGTGCAGGGCCGCGAGGCAATCGAGGAGATCGCCAGCGCGATTGAGCGCGCGAATCGCTGGCAGCGTGACGGTCTTTGCCATTTTGACGTCCTGCTGATCGGTCGCGGCGGCGGTTCGCTGGAGGACCTGTGGGCCTTCAACGAGGAGCGTGTCGCGCGAGCGGTCGCCGCAAGCGACCTTCCCGTCGTCAGCGCCGTCGGTCACGAGACCGACATCAGCATTGCCGACCTGGTGGCGGACCAGCGCGCCGCGACGCCCTCTGCGGCGGCCGAGCTGCTAAGCCCCGATCAGTCGCTCTGGCTGGAACGGCTGCAGCGGCAATCGGAGGAACTGCGCCGGCAGATGCAGCGCCAGCTGCAGCGACTTGGACGCGAGCTTCAGCACCTGCGGGCCAGGCTCAAGCACCCCGGCACCGGCATCCGGGAGCGCAGCCAGCGCCTCGATGACATCGAGCAACGCCTGCATCGCGCCCAGCGCCAGCGGCTGGCCCGGTATCAGGCCAGGCTGGATTCACTCGCCGCGGGCCTGCGCCAGAAAAACCCGGGGCCGCGCCTGCGTGAGCGCCGCGCCATGCTGACAGTGACCGAACAGCGCCTGCGGCAGGCCGCACAGCGGCGCGTGCAGGAGCGCTCCACGCGCCTGCGCGAGCTGTCCCAGTTGCTGAACACGCTCAGCCCCCTGGCCACCCTGCAGCGGGGCTATGCCATTGTGAGCCGTGCCGATGGCGGTATCGTGCGCGACGCGGCGACGGTCAGTCGGGGGGACAGGCTGCAGGCGCAGCTGGCAAATGGCGTACTTGAGGTCGAGGTTACCGGCAGGAAGGACGCCAGCGACGGGTCCTAGTGGGCCACGCGCTCAGTATTTGGCGGGCAGACGGGTGTTGATGATAATGTGCCGCCCCTCGAAGCGAATATACTCGCCGATCGTAAGGTCCTTGAGAATACGCGCGACCATTTCCCGCGACGCGCCCACTCGGTCGGCGATATCCTGCTGCGTGAGCTTGTCGGCAATGTACAGGGTGCCATCGCCACGCTCCTCTGACAGGTCCATGAGGACGTTTGCCACACGCCCGTAGACATCCTGCAGGGCCAGACTCTTGACGTCTGCCGTAAGTTTGCGCACGCGTGACGCCAGATTGCGGATAAGATGGCGTGCGATATTCGGATGCTCATCGAGCACCCGGTTGAAATCGTCCTTGTACACGATGCAAAAGGTGCATTTCTCGACGGTGCGCACCGACGCGGAGCGGGTGCTGTCATCCAGCAACGCCAGTTCACCAAAGTAATCACCGGCGCCCTGGGTGTTCATGATGAACTCCTTGCCATTCTTGTCGCTGCAGTAGACCTTGACCCGACCGCTCTCGATGACGAAGAGTGAGTCAGCGGGATCATTCTCATGAATCACCACGGTATTCTTGGGGAAAGACCGACGGGTGCTGCTTTCCGTGAGCGTGCCGATTTCATCCTCGGACAGACCCTGGAAGATCTCTACTTGCTGCAACATATAGGCGTTATTCCCCTTGGGGCCCGGAAGTTCGCGAACGGCTCAATAGTACCCTATGCCATCGCGGCTTTGCACCTTGCCTGCGGCATTTCCCCGACAGGCAGTGCCCGGCTATACTCCCGGCGCATGGAACACGAAGCCCAGGAAAGCACGCTGCCGGTACCCCCGGGGCCCGGCACGGACGCAGCCACCGTCTATCCCTGGCGCGAGGCCCTTCTGCGTGCCATCGGTGAACTGCTGGATACCGAGATACCGGCCGGACTCCCGAAACTGGCCCATGAGGACTTCACGAGCCTGCATCGGGCGGCAGAGGACATGGCAGGCATGCTGGCAGATACCGCAGCACATAGCCGGCACGATGTCCGCAACCAGCTCAGTGCGCTGCGTGGCTACGGAGAGATGCTGGCAGAGCAGCTACCCGCCAGCGGGGCAGAAACGCTGGACGCGCCCCTGCAGCGCCTGCTTCTGGCCACCCGCAGTGCCGAGGATCCCGCGTCGCTCGATGTGGAATCCGGTGGGGGCATCACGATCGTGGGCGAGCCCGGCTTCATTCTTGCCGTGGATGATCGGCTGGAAAACCGGGAGCTTGTTGCCCGCTATCTGTCCCGCTGTGGCCATTCCGTTGTTACCGCGGCCAGCGGCGAGGAAGCGCTGGTCATTCTCGGGCAGGCCGATGTCGATGTCGTTCTCCTCGACCTGCTGATGCCGGGCATGGACGGCCATGAGGTGCTGCAGCGCATCAAGGAACACCCGGACTGGCATGCGACCCCGGTGATCGTGATTTCGGGGCACCAGGACATGCAGGGCATTATTCGCTGCATTGAGGCAGGAGCCGATGACTACCTGTTCAAGCCTTTCAACCCGGTTCTGCTGCAGGCCCGGATAAAGGCCGGCATCGAGCGCAAGCGCTGGCACGATCGCGAGGAGCAGTACCGTCAGCAGCTCGAGCGCAACGAGCAGTTCATCCGCGCGACCTTCGGCCGCTACCTGTCCGATGAGATCGTCACCGATATTCTGGAACGGCCCGAAGGGCTGGACCTCGGCGGCAAGCTGCGCGAAGTCACTATCCTGATGTCTGATATCCGCGGTTTCACCACACTGTGCGAGCAGCTGGAACCCACCGAAGTCGTGCGCGTGCTGAACCGCTATCTCGGTGCGATGACGGATATCATTCTCAGCTACCAGGGCACCATTGACGAGTTCATCGGCGATGCCATTCTCGCGGTCTTCGGTGCCCCGCAGCACCGGGAGGACGACGCCGATCGCGCTGTACAGTGCGCCCTCGCGATGCAGGCGGCACATGAGGAATTGAACCGGCAGAATGCGCAGGAAGGCTTCCCGGCCTTGCATACCGGCATCGCCTTGAATACCGGACAGGTCATCGCCGGCAATATCGGCTCTGAACGACGCAGCAAATACGGCTTTGTCGGTCACGCGATGAATGTCACGGCGCGCATCGAGGATGTTACACGGGGGGACGATGTGGTCATTGCCGACGCCACGCTGCAAAAACTCCGCGGCCACTACCGCATCGATGACAGCCGCGAGATCCGTGCGCCCGGCATGGATGGCCCTCTGCACATTCATCGTGTGCTGGGCGACCTGCCGTGAAATCTCCCTGCATTCTGCTGGTCGAGGACAACGAGCTGGGCCGGGATATGCTCAGCCGTCGCCTCGACCGCGCCGGCTTTGACGTTGTAACCGCGGCGGACGGCGAACAGGCGCTGCAAATCATGCGCGAACGGCAGCCGGCGCTGGTGCTAATGGACATGAGCCTGCCGGTGATGGACGGCTGGACCGCCTGTCGCAGCGCCAGGGCCGACCCCCGGATGCGCCAGATCCCCATCATTGCCCTTACCGCGCATGCCATGGCGAATAACCGTCAGAGTGCGCTTGCCGCCGGCTGTGATGACTTTGCCACCAAGCCGGTGGACTTTCCGCAGCTGCTGGCAAAAATCCGGACCTACATTCCGACATGAGCCTGCGTCGTCGCCTTACGCTGTCGCTCTTCACTATCCTGGTGCTGTTCGCGTTCAACGTGGGCACGCACTTCTGGGGAAGCTACGCGCGCAGCGAGAGTATGGTCGCTTACCGGCAGGCGGTGGAAGCTGCACAGCTGTCCACGGAGCTGGAGCAGATGCTGAACGACCAGCGCCAGCAGATCCTCGTGCTGGCGACGCTGCGCGAGACAACAGATGACCGGCTTGAAGACCGCGAGCGCGAGCGCGCTGTTTCGGACATCGGCAACATCCGCGAGCGCATCCGCAACCTGGGCGCGCTGAGCCGCGATGTCACCCAGCTGCAGTACGAGCGACTGCTGGCCAGTGGCAATACCCTCCTCGATGAATGGCTGGCGTTCTACCTCAACTACAATGATGGGGCATTTACCCTGGGGGTCGATGACCCCCTGCCCTTCCTCGAGGCCAGCCAGCGGCTCAAGGAGCTGGAGCAGCGACAGGCATTCATTGCGGTTCAGCGCGCCAGCGTGATCGACCGCACCATCGCGCTCACCGACCGCATTACCGTGATTGGCTTTGTCGCCTCCATATTTCTGACCGCGATTCTGGGCTTTTTCCTGGTCAGCTACACCAATGACTCGCTGAAGCGATTGAAACGGGGCACGGAACGCATCGGCAGTGGCGATCTTGACTACCGCATCGAGGACATCGACGACGATGGCGAACTGGGCGATCTCGCCGACGCTTTCAATACCATGTCAGACAAGCTGCGCGAGGCCATAGAGGAAGAGCAACAGGCAAAGCGCGATGCCGACGAAGCCAATGCCGCCAAGAGCATTTTCCTCGCCAACGTCAGCCACGAGCTGCGCACACCCCTGAACGCGATTATCGGCTATAGTGAGATGCTCCACGACGAGCTGGGTGACCGCAAGCGAATCAACCGGCAGCAATTTCAGGAAGACCTGGAACGCGTCACTCTCTCCGGCCGACAGCTGCTGGCGCTGATTGACGACATTCTCGACCTGTCCAAGATTGAAACCGGCAAAATGGCGCTGAACCTCGAGGAATTCCGCCCCGAAGCAGTACTGCACCATGTCTGCGAGAGTCTCCTTCCCATACTGCAGCAGAAAAACAACCAGCTGACGATCGACTTCGCCGAGGATTTGCCGACCCTGCACTCGGACGCCGGCAAGTTCCGCCAGGTCCTGATCAACCTGCTCAGCAACGCCAACAAGTTCACCCACAACGGCGACATTTCCCTGTCGGCGCGTCGCGGCGACGCACCCTACGACCTCTGGATCGCCGTTACCGATACGGGCATTGGCATGACGCCGGAGCAGCAGGACAAGGTTTTCGAGGCCTTTGTCCAGGCCGAACCGGGTACCAGCGCCGCCTACGGCGGCACGGGACTGGGACTGGCAATCAGCCGCGATTACTGCCAGCTGATGGGTGGACGACTGACGGTAGACAGCACGCCGGGGGACGGCGCGACCTTTACTGTCGAGCTTCCCGCTGACCCAGGGTCAGTTCCCGCAGCCGCTTGAGCGCCTGCTCCCGCTTCGCCAGATCTTCCCTGAGAATGGCATTGCTGTTCTCGAGATCGTCGAGGTGCTTGGCCTGCTGCAGAAAGGCATCCAGCGCCTCGTAGAGCAGCGCAATACTGTCGTTCAGCTGCATGTCTTCACGGTAATCCTGCTGCAGCTGCGTGAACGAGAGCAGAGCCGCATCACCGTCATAGAAGGGACTGCGCGGCAGCATGCTGACATAGGCAATGGCCAGATCCGCTTCCCAGCGCGCGGTATCGCCCTTTTCCAGGCGCTGGTAGCGCTGAAACTGCTGCACGGCCTCAATGTACTCGCCGCGGGCAAGCGCCTGCATGCCCCGCTCAAGGAAGGTGTAATCAACGACGCCCTCTTCTGGCTGGCAGTTGCAGTCGCTCGGCTCAGGCAGGTTGAGGTTCAGCTCCACCTCGCGATCCGGTCGCTCCACAGTCGGCACCGACTTACTGTCCTTTTCAGGCGCCGTGATGACGCAGGCCTGCAGAAACAGCACGAGAACCAGGCCCAGTGCCGGAGAATACGCCCGTTGACTAACCATGTTCACCTCCGTGTCACTCGGGTCGCAGATGCGGAAAGAGCAGGACATCGCGTATGGAGGGCGAATCGGTCAGCAGCATGACCAGCCGGTCAATGCCGATGCCCTCACCGACCGTAGGCGGCATGCCGTATTCCAGCGCACGCACATAGTCATGGTCGTAGTGCATGGCCTCTTCGTCACCCGCCTCTTTCTCCGCCACCTGCTCGCGGAAGCGCGCCGCCTGGTCTTCCGCATCATTGAGCTCGGAAAAGCCGTTGGCCAGCTCGCGACCGCCGACAAAGAACTCGAAGCGCTCGGTCACGAAGGGGTCATCGTCGCGGCGACGCGCGAGTGGCGATACCTCCGTCGGATAGGCGGTAATGAAGGTCGGCTGGTCCAGTCGATCCTCGACGCGGTGTTCGAAAATCTCCAGCTGTATCTTGCCGAGACCCCAGCTGTCTTTCAGCGGGATACCGAGTGACGTGGCGATGCCGCGGGCCGACGCCTCCTCGCCCAGCTGCTCCGCAGAGAGATCCGGGTTGTATTCGAGGATCGCGTCGAGCAGCGTCAGACGACGGAAGGGCCGGGAAAAATCGTAGTCAGTCCCCTGATAATGCACCGTGGTGCTGCCCAGCACCGATTCCGCCAGTCCCCTCAGCATGTCCTCTGTCAGGTCCATGGCGTCGCGGTAATCGGCATAGGCCCAGTAATACTCCAGCATGGTGAACTCGGGATTGTGCCGGGTGGAGAGGCCCTCGTTGCGGAAGTTACGGTTGATCTCGTAGACGCGCTCGAAGCCGCCCACCGTGAGACGCTTCAGGTAGAGCTCCGGCGCAATGCGCAGGTACATATCGAGATCCAGCGCGTTGTGGTGGGTCACAAAGGGTTTCGCCGCGGCACCGCCGGGAATCACCTGCATCATGGGTGTTTCCACCTCCATGAAACCGCGCTGGTTCATGTAATCGCGGATGAAGGTGACGATCTTCGAGCGCCGCTCGAACACCTGGCGGGAATCGGCGTTCACGATCAGGTCGACATAGCGCTGCCGATAGCGGAGTTCCTGGTCAGACAGACCGTGGTACTTGTCCGGCAGCGGCCGCAGCGCCTTGGTCAGCAGCCGCGCCTCCTCCATGTTGATGTACAGATCACCCTTGCCGGACTTGTGCAGGGGCCCCCGGGCGGCAACGATGTCGCCGAGATCCCAGGACTTGATCCCTTCCAGCGTGTCGGCATCAAGCACCTTGCGGTTGATGTACAGCTGTATCTGTGCCGACCCGTCCTGTATCAGCAGAAAGGCGCCCCGGTTGCGCACCAGGCGACCGGCCACCGCGTACTCCTCATTGCGCTGCTCCAGCTCGTCCTTGGCCGAGTCGCCGAAGCGCGACTGCAACTCCGCCGCCATGGCGCTGCGGCGAAAGTCGTTGGGGAAGGCATTGCCACGCTCGCGCAGGCCGGCGAGCTTCGCGCGTCGCTCGGCTATCAGCCGGTTCTCGTCCTGTGGATCGTCAGCCGCCTGCTGCTTTGGATCGCCGCTTGCTTCGGTCATAGCCTATGTCCGCCTACAGGCCGCTCTTCAGCGACGCTTCAATGAAATCATCGATGTCGCCGTCGAGAACGGCCTGTGTGTTAGTGGTTTCCACGCCGGTGCGCAGATCCTTGATGCGTGAGGCGTCGAGCACATAGGAGCGTATCTGGCTGCCCCAGCCGATATCCGCCTTGCTGTCTTCCATCGCCTGCTTCTCTTCGCTGCGCTTGAGCACTTCCATCTCGTACAGCTTGGCGCGCAGCAGCTTCATCGCATTGTCGCGGTTCTGGTGCTGCGAGCGCTCGGTCTGGCACTGCACCACAATCCCCGAAGGCCCGTGGGTCAGGCGCACCGCCGAGTCCGTCTTGTTGATGTGCTGGCCGCCGGCGCCCGACGCGCGATAGGTATCGACGCGCAGATCGGCGGGATTGATGTCAATCTCGATGTTGTCGTCGATCTCCGGCGAGACAAACACCGAAGCGAAGGACGTATGCCGACGGTTGCCCGAGTCGAACGGCGACTTGCGCACCAGGCGGTGCACGCCGGTCTCCGTGCGCAGCCAGCCGAAGGCATATTCCCCCTCGAACTTGATGGTGGCGCTCTTGATCCCCGCCACCTCACCGGCAGACACTTCAATAAGCTCGGTCGTAAAACCCTTGGCCTCCCCCCAGCGCAGGTACATGCGCAACAGCATCTCGCCCCAGTCCTGCGCCTCGGTACCCCCGGAGCCTGCCTGTATGTCGAGGTAGGCGTTATTGGGATCCATTTCGCCACTGAACATGCGGCGGAACTCCAGCTTCGCCAGCAGCGCATCGAGCTGGTCGATTTCGGCTTCCACTTCCGACAGCGTGTCGGTGTCGTCCTCGGTCGCCGCAAGTTCGAGCAGATCGCCGGTATCGCGGGTGCCGCTGGTCAGGGTTTCCAGCGTCTGGACAATGTTCTCGAGTGATGACCGCTCCCGGCCGAGTTCCTGTGCCCGCTCCGGGTCTTCCCAGACACTGGGTTCGGCGAGCTCGTGTTCAACTTCTGTCAGGCGTTCCTTGCGTGCGTCAAAGTCAAAGATACCCCCTAAGCACGTCGGTGCGCGCTTCCATATCTTTCAGTCGTTGCAAGATCGGGTTGATTTCCAGCATGGCGATGACTTCCTGTGAACTAGCCGGTCATTCTACCGCAGGCACCCCCCCGGCGTGAATGCGTCGGTGCTAAACATCGTTAGCCGACGCTGCCTCGAGATGCTCAACAATCAACTGCAGACTACGCTGTCCACGGAACTCGTTGACGTCAAGACGATATACCAATGACAGGGACTGCGCCGCCGGATCCGGCCAAACCGCAGGATCAATATTGAAGGCAATGGCATCCAGCAGGCGATCGCCACCCGGCACCCGGAGCACCAGCTTGAGGTGACGCTCACCGACAAGCCGCTGGCTTATGACGTCGAAACAGCCATCGAACACCGGCTCGGGGAACTGCTGCCCCCAGGGACCCGCGAGCCGCAGTTCCTCCGCCAGGGAAAGATCAAACTCTGCGGGTTTCAGCGGCCCGTCACTGAGCACCAGGGCTTCAAGGTCTTCGGCGCTGGCCACCCGCTCGACTTCCGCCGCCAGCGCCTGCGCAAAGGTGTCCAGCGCCGCCGCCGGAAGACTCAGTCCCGCCGCCATCGCGTGGCCGCCAAACTTGCCGATCAGGCCTGGATGGCGGGCATCGATGGCGGCGAGCACATCGCGGATATGAACCCCCGGAATGGAGCGTGCCGAGCCCTTCAATTCGCCCTCACCCGCATCGGCAAAGGCGACCACAGGACGGTGCAGACGCTCCTTCATGCGCGAGGCGAGGATACCCACCACACCCTGGTGCCAGCCGGGCTCGTACAGCGCCAGCGCCGCTGGCACCTGCCGCCTGTCAATCTGCAGGCCGGCGAGCAGGCGCAGCGCTTCGTCCTGCATGCCGCGCTCGATGTGGCGCCGGTCACGATTGAGCTGGTCCAGCTGCCGGGCGTAGTCGAGTGCAAGGGACTCGTCGTCAGCGAGCAGACACTCGATGCCCACCGACATGTCATCCAGCCGGCCCGCCGCGTTCAGTCGGGGGCCGACCGCAAAGCCGAGATCGCTCGCCACCACCCCTGCAGCGCTGCGACCCGCCACCTCCAGTAACGCCCGTATGCCGGCGCAGGCGCGCCCCGAGCGAATCCGCTGCAGGCCAGCGTGCACCAGTATCCGGTTGTTGTGATCGAGCGGCACCACGTCTGCCACCGTACCTAGCGCGACGAGATCCAGAAACTGGCCGAGGTGCGGAATTGCCAGGCCCTGCTGTTCGAACCAGCCGATGTTACGCAGGTGGCGGCGCAGCGCCAGCATGACGTAGAAGATCACGCCGACACCCGCCAGGTGCTTGCTCGGAAATTCGCAGTCGGGCTGATTGGGGTTGACGATAATTCCCGCCGCTGGCGTCACCTCACCGGGAAGGTGATGATCGGTAACCAGGACATCAATGCCGGATGCGACAGCCGCCGCCACCCCTTCAATGCTGGAAATCCCGTTATCCACGGTGATGATGAGGTCGGGCGATCGCTCGCGGGCAAGGGCGACAATCTCCGGGCTCAGCCCGTAGCCGTAGTCAAAACGGTTCGGGACAAGATAATCCACGCGGGAACCGCCGAATGCCCGCAGCGCTCGCATCGCCAGTGCGCAGCTCGTTGCCCCATCGGCGTCGAAATCGCCAACCAGCAGCAGGGATTCCTTCTGCCTGAGCGCCTGCGCCAGACGCCGTGCTGCCCGGTCCACATGCAACAGGCGTCCGGGTGCCAGCAAACCTGCGAGGTCGAGATTCAGCTGTTCAGGATCGGTCACACCCCGCGCGGCGTAAGTGCGTGCCAGCAGCGGGTGCAGCCCGGCGTCGCGCAGTGCCCGGTCATCACCGGCCTCGCGGCGCACCAGGCGCGGTGTGGCTTCGTCCAGCAGGGCCTGCCGCATCAACGGCGAATCTTCGCCGCCATTGCCGCATGCACGGCCTGCAGGTCGTTCGCAATCACGCTGTAGTGCTCGGGTCTGTCGAAGAGGTCGGCCAGATGCGCGGGCAGGCGCGGCGCCTCGGCAACGCCGGCCGCAGCCACGGCATCCGGGAATTTCGCCGGATGGGCCGTGGCCAGGGTGACCATGGGCGTACCCGGTGTCGCTGACCGCCTGGCCGCGTGATAGCCGATGGCACTGTGCGGATCGAGCAGGTATCCGCAATCCGCCCAGGTGCGGGCGATCTGCTCACAGGTGGCGTCATCGTCGACACGAACGCTCGCGAATCGTTCGCGCGCCTCCGCCATTGCGACATCGGAGAGGGTGATATCGCCGCCATCGAAGCGCGCCATCATGGCGGCAAGAGCGGCGCCATCCCGGCCGTACAGATCAAACAGCAGGCGCTCGAAGTTGCTCGATACGCTGATATCCATGCTCGGCGACAGCGAGGGCTGCAGCGGCTGGCGCGCATAGACGCGGGTCGTCATGATGCGATGCAGCACGTCGTTCCGATTGGTGGCAATCACCAGGCGCTCGACGGGAAGCCCCATGCCACGGGCGAGATACCCGGCAAAAATATCACCGAAATTGCCGGTGGGAACCGAAAAGGACACGGGCCTTGCCGGCGCGCCCAGGGCAAGAGCCGCGTAGAAATAGTAGACCACCTGCGCCATGATCCGCGCCCAGTTGATCGAGTTGACCGCCACCAGGCCGCGTCCGTCAGGCAGAAAGCCGCGCTCGCGGAAACTGGCCTTGACCATCGCCTGGCAATCATCGAAGTTTCCTTCCACCGCGAGGTTATGAATGCCCTCGCCCTGCACCGTGGTCATCTGCCGACGCTGCACCTCGGACACGCGCCCGTGGGGATGGAGGATGAAGATATCCACATTGCGGCAGCGCCGGCACCCTTCGATGGCGGCAGAACCGGTGTCACCAGATGTGGCGCCCATGATCACCACACGCTCCCCGCGTCGCTCCAGCACGTGATCCAGGAGGCGCCCCAGCAGCTGCAGCGCGAAATCCTTGAACGCCAGGGTCGGACCGTGAAATAGCTCAAGCACCCACTGATCGTGGTCCAGCTGCACCATCGGCGCGACCGCGGGATGGCGGAAACCGGCGTAGGTCTCGCGCACGATGCCCGCAAGATCCTCACGCTCAATGCAGTCACCCACGAAGGGCGCAATAATCTGCCCGGCAAGCGCCGGATAGTCCAGCGCCGCCATGTCGCCCAGCTGGGCCTGGGAGAACTGCGGCAGGGATTCCGGCACATACAGGCCGCCGTCCTCGGCGAGGCCGGTCAGCAGTACCTCTTCGAAATTCAGGCTCGGCGCCGCGCCCCGGGTGCTGACGTAACGCATCAGCCGTCCTGCCCGTCGAGTGTCTCCACGCGGATTCTCGTCACCGGTGCCACGATAACGTCCAGCGCTTCAATCGAGGCGACCGCGCGATCGAGGTTCGACTGACTCGCAATATTGGTAATCACAACCACCGGCACCTGCTTGGCGCCGCCTTTGGCGGCCTTCTGGATCAGCGCCTCGATGCTGATGCCCTGGGCACCGAGAATGCTGCTGACCTGCGACATCACCCCCGGCTCATCCTTTGCCGTCAGCCGAAGGTACCAGGCCGTCTTCACCTCACCCATCGGCAGGATCGGCAGATCCCGGACCGCCGCTGGTGTCACCCCCAGCGGCGGCACGGTGCAGCCCTGATTCGCAGACAGCTGGCGGGCCAGATCAATGCTGTCGGCAACCACCGCCGACGCGGTGGCCGATCCGCCGGCACCGGCGCCGTAGTAGAGCGTGGGGCCCACCGCGTCACCCTCGACGAGAATGGCGTTCTTGACGCCGTTGACGTTGGCCAGCAGCAGATCCATGGGCAGCAGGGTCGGGTGGACGCGAAGCTCGACGCCCTGCTCGCCTTGCCGGGCCATGCCCAGATGCTTGATGCAGTAACCGAGCTCATCCGCGTAAGCGAGGTCCTCTGGCGTCAGGGTGCTGATACCCTCGGTATAGACGGCATCAAAGCGCAGCGGCATGCCGAAAGCGATGGCGGCCATGATGGTCAATTTATGCGCGGCATCGATACCCTCGATGTCGAAGGTCGGATCGGCCTCGGCGTAGCCCAGTGCCTGCGCCTCGGCCAGCACATCGGCAAACTGGCGTTTCCGGTCGCGCATTTCCGACAGGATGAAGTTGCCCGTGCCGTTGATGATGCCGGCCAGCCACTCGATGCGGTTTGCGGCCAGGCCCTCGCGCAGCGCCTTGATCACCGGAATGCCGCCGGCAACCGCAGCCTCGAAGCGCAGGCTGACGCCGTGCTCCGCGGCGAGGGCAAAGAGCTCGTTGCCCTGTTCGGCAATCAGCGCCTTGTTCGCCGTGACCACCTGCTTGCCGGCACGTATCGCCGCACGCACGATATCGCCGGCGTGATCAGTGCCGCCGTAGGCCTCGATCAGAATCTGCACCCCGGGGTCGGCAATGACATCGCGATAATCGCGGCTGACAGTGATGCCCCCGGCTTCCAGATCCTTGCGTTCGTAGCGCGTGCTCACGTGCACCACGCGCAGGGGGGTGTGCGAGCGCTCCGTGATCAGGTCGGCATTACGGGATAGCACCTCGAGGACGCCACCGCCCACCGTTCCCAGACCACAGATCCCAATCGTTACCTCGTTCACTCTGCGCTTCCTGTTGCTTGTTGATGACTCGTGCCGTTGCGCAGCATGCGCCTGATATTGCGGATGGCCTGACGCGACCGGTGTTCGTTCTCAATCAGCCCGAAGCGCACGTAGCCCTCGCCATACTCGCCGAAACCGATTCCCGGCGATACGGCAACCTTCGCCTCCTGAAGCAGCTTCTTGCTGAATTCCAGCGAGCCCATGGCCCGGAATGGCTCGGGAATCTGCGCCCAAACAAACATGGTGGCGCGGGGTCTCTCAACCGGCCATCCCGCCGCGTTGAGACCGGCGCAGAGAATGTCACGCCGCTGCCGGTACATGCGGTTGATATCGCTGACGCAGCCTTGATCGCCCTCGAGCGCGGCGATCGCCGCCACCTGCACGGGCGTGAACATGCCATAATCGAGATAGGATTTCATCCGCGCGAGTGCGCCGACCAGGGTCCTGTTGCCGCAGCAGAAGCCGACGCGCCAGCCTGGCATGTTGTAGCTCTTGGACATGCTGAAGAATTCCACCGCAATGTCACGGGCACCCTCTACCTCAAGAATAGAGGGTGCCACGTAACCATCAAAGCACAGATCGGCGTAGGCGAGATCCTGGACGACCCAGATACTGTGCTCACGCGCAATAGCAACCACTTTGCGAAAAAAATCCAGCTCGACGCAGTGCGTCGTCGGGTTCGAGGGAAAATTCAGCACCAGCATTTTTGGTCGGGGCCAGCTGTTGCGAATGGCGTTTTCGAGCTCGTCGAAGAAGGTCACCTCGTCCGACATGGGGACGTGGCGGATATCGGCACCGGATATCACAAAGCCATAAGGATGAATGGGATAGGAGGGATTCGGTACCAGAACAGCATCTCCCGGCCCGGTGGTGGCCAGCGCCAGATGGGCCAGGCCTTCCTTGGAACCCAGCGTGACAATCGCCTCAGTCTCCGGATCCAGCTGGACGCCATAGCGTCGCCGGTACCAGTTGCAGATAGCCAGGCGCAGCCGCGGAATGCCGCGCGACTGTGAATAGCGATGGGTGTCGCCCCGGCGCGCGGTCTCTACCAGCTTGTCGACAATGTGCGGCGGGGTCGGCTGGTCGGGGTTGCCCATGCCGAAGTCAATGATGTCTTCGCCACGCGCCCGGGCGCTTTGCTTCAGATCACCGATAACCGAAAAGACATAGGGCGGCAGACGGCTGATGCGCTGAAACGTCTCGTCCACCCGACTCAGTCCAGGCCCATGACCGACAGGAGATCATCCACCGGACGATAGCCCGGTATCATCTGACCGTCCGCCGTGACAATGGCCGGTGTGCCGCGCACGCCCATTTCCTGACCCAGCTCATACTGCCGCGCCACGGGGTTTCCCGCACAGACATTGTCGGCGACGGATTCACGGTTTTTCATGCGCGTCAGGGTCTCCCGCGGATCGCTGGCACACCAGGCGGTTGCCAGCTGCCGGAAACCCTCCGAACCGACACCGGACCGCGGGTATGCCAGGTAACGGACCTCCACGCCGCGCCGGTTGAGTTCCGGCACTTCTTTATGCAGCTTCTGGCAGTAGAAACAGGTGGTGTCGGTGAATACGGTGATATGGCCGCGGGTCTCGCCCTCGGCCGGAAAAATGATCATGTCATCCGTGGACACTGCGGCCAGCCTGGCCTCGCGCTCCGTGTTCCTGCGCCGCTCCGCGAGGTTGACGTAACCCTCTGGGCCGACGGCATACAGATCACCGATAATGAAGAATGCGCCGTCCTCGCTGGCGTAGACCAGGGGCCCCTCCTTGAACTGCACCTCAACCATACCGGGCAAATCGCTATAGCGGGCGGATTCCACGCTGAGACCCGCACCCGGGACCTCGATCGCTGTGCGCAGCTGTGCCAGAACCTTGGCTGGCACCGCCTCTCCGCTGTCGGCATGGCTGCTTATCGAAGGCAGTGCCAGAACAACGCCAATGGCAAGAATCAGAGCTCGAATCATGGATCGTACCTTTTTCCGTTAATGGATAATCGACGCGCCACCGCTGCTGGCACGCTGCTTGGGCCCCGGGCGGCACGGATAGTTCACGGCAGCAGACACAGCCGCAGCCTATCCACGCGGATGATGTTGCGCATGCAGATCCTGCAGGCGCTGCCTCGCCACGTGGGTGTATATCTGGGTTGTCGTCAGATCACTGTGCCCCAGCAGCATCTGGACCACCCGGAGGTCGGCACCGTGATTGAGCAGGTGGGTGGCAAACGCATGCCGCAGCGTGTGCGGCGACAGCGACCGGCTGATGCCCGCCGTGCGCGCGTGTATCTTAATACGATACCAGAATGTCTGGCGAGTCATCTGCCGCCCGCGCCGACTGGGGAATACCACATCTGCGGGCACGCCGCGCAGCAACTCCGGTCGTGATTCCCTGAGGAATTGCTGCAGTAGGTACAGCGCCTCTTCCCCCATCGGTACCAGGCGCTCTTTACTGCCCTTGCCGAAAACCCGGATCACGCCCTGGTTGAGGCTGACCTGCGACATCTGCAGTGATGTCAGCTCCGACACGCGCAGACCGCAGGCATACAACAGTTCCAGCATTGCGCGGTCGCGCAGACCCAGCATATCGCTGGTGTCGGGCGCCGCGAGCAGTTTTTCCACATCAGATTCGGAAAGCGACTTCGGCAGCGGCCTGCCGAGTTTCGGGCTGTCGACGTCCAGCGTGGGGTCCACCGTAATCCGTGTCTCGCGCAGCTGATACCGATAGAAGCCGCGCAGGCAGGACATCAATCGCGCAGCGGAGCGCTGTGAACCCCCTTCGCCGAGGCGACTGCCGAGATAGCGCTGAAGGTCCGCGCGGCTCGCCTGCATGATTGTTCGGCCGCAGTTGGCGCCGAGAAACTCGTTGAACTGGCGCAGGTCACGACGATAGGCACTCAGGGTGTTGTCAGACAGGCCCTTCTCGATCCACATCGCATCGACAAAGCGCTCTATTTCCGGGTGGTCGCTGTTTTCTGCCGCACCAGTCATCGCCATGGCCTATTGTCGGCGCACGGACCACAGGTCCTCAGGCCGGACCGCCGGGGCCTGCGCGCCGCACACAAAAAAGCGGCCACTGGGGCCGCTTCTGTAACCGTCCTCGCTCTAGCGGGACAGCTTTTCCTTGATACGCGCTGCCTTGCCGGAGAGGTCGCGCAGGTAGTAGAGCTTTGCCTGACGCACATCGCCGCGACGCTTGACCGCAATGCTGTCGAGCAGCTTGCTGTAGGTCTGGAACGTGCGCTCCACTCCCACGCCATGGGAGATCTTGCGAACGGTGAAGGCAGAGTTCAGACCGCGATTGCGCTTGCCGATCACAACGCCTTCAAAGGCCTGCAGACGCTCGCGGGTACCCTCGCGCACCTTGACCTGCACCACAACGGTATCGCCGGGACTAAATTCCGGAAGATCCTTGTCCATTTGCTCGGCGTCGAGCTGGCTGATAATCGAATTGGTGCTCATGATGCACTCCTGTTGGGTTTTCGCGTAGCTTCTCAGCTAGTCGTTGTTGATATCCCGCTCGCGGACAAGTTCCGCGAGCAACTGTTCCTGTTCGTCGCTCAACTGCCGGCCCTCAAGCAGATCCGGGCGGCGACTGAGCGTCCGCGCCAGCGACTGTGCCAGCCGCCAGCGCCTTACCCTTTCGTGGTCACCACTTAGCAGGACCTCCGGCACACGATGGCCGGCAAACACCTCGGGCCTCGTGTAATGCGGGCAGTCCAGCAGACCGTTGGCGAAGGAATCCTCCGCCGCCGACTGTTCGTGTCCCAGTGCACCCGGCAGAAACCGCACGAGTGCGTCGACCACCACCATTGCCGCCAGTTCACCGCCGCTCAGCACATAATCACCGATTGACAGCTCTTCATCCACCTCCTGCTCAAGCAGGCGTTCGTCGATACCCTCGTATCGACCCGCGAGCAGGACCAGTGCACTTTCCCGCGACAGGGCAACCGCCCTGTCGTGGTTGAACGGCTTTCCCTGTGGCGACAGATACACCACTCTCGGGACAGCTTCACCCTGCCCGGCTACTGCCCGGCGCGCCGCCGTCAGTGCCTGCGCCAGTGGCGCTACCTTCATCACCATGCCCGGGCCACCACCATACGGGCGGTCATCCACCGTCCGGTGCCTGTCCTCCGTGAAATCCCTCGGATTCACGGTTTCCAGGCTGAGCAGGCCCTCATTCAGGGCCCGCCCGGTGATGCCATGGTCGGCGATGGCATCAAACATCTCCGGGAAGAGTGTTACCACCGAGATGCGCATGGGGCCTTGCGCTCCGGCACTCGTCGGCAGGGTCATTCGTCAATGAACCAGTCGACTGACATCCTTCCCGCCTCGAGCTCTACCTGCCGTACCACCGACTCCGGCAGGTAGGGAATCAGTCTCTCCCGTTCGTCGATGCTGCCCTCGCAGGGCTGCACGACCAGTACATCGTTAGCGCCAGTCTCGATCAGATGGTGTATCCTGCCCAGCAACACCTCTTCGTTACTGCCGTTATCGGCATCCCGACACCAGACTTCGAGATTCTCCAGCTGGTGCCAGTAATAGTCGTCGTCTCCCAGTTCCGGCAGCTCGTCGCGTTGAACCAGCAGAGTCTGACCGCGCAATTCTTCTGCACGGTCGCGGTTATCCACCCCGGCGAGGTGCACGACCAGCCCTTTGCCCGACACCCGCCCCTGGTCGAGAACGACTGGTCTGATGCCATCCCGCGTCTGCAGCCACCACGCCGGATAATGCAGCAGATCGACAGCCTCTTCCGTGAAGGGATGGACCTTCACCCAGCCCTTGACGCCGTAGCAGCCGGTAATACGA
Organism: Chromatocurvus halotolerans; assembly: GCF_004340525.1. Classification (GTDB taxonomy): domain Bacteria; phylum Pseudomonadota; class Gammaproteobacteria; order Pseudomonadales; family Halieaceae; genus Chromatocurvus; species Chromatocurvus halotolerans. The sequence goes on from NZ_SLWX01000001.1 coordinate 435,550, forward strand.
CCGGCCGCCAGCATTCCCTCAGGCAGCGGCTGATTCCTCGGCGGCACTGCTAGCGGGGGTTTCCGTCAGAAGCTTTGCCACGCGCTCGGACAGCTGTGCGCCCTGGCCCTGCCAGTATTCAATGCGCTCGCGATCCACACGCAGGCGCTCTTCCTTGCCCCGGGCTACGGGGTTGAAAAATCCTACACGCTCAATAAAGCGGCCATCGCGCGAGCGACGGTTGTCGGTGACGGTCAGGTGGTAGAAGGGGCGCTTCTTGGCACCAGCCCGTGAAAGTCGAATCGTTACCATGTGCAGCTATGTCCTGTGTTAGCCGGCCTGTACGGCAGTATGCCCGACGGCCTGCATTTCGCTGGCGCTGGCAATACACTGCCCCGGCGAGCAGTTGGTTCCACTCCCGGAAAGGTGGCGTATCATACGGAAATCAGGGTTCCTTGCAAAGCCCTGGAGACGTCTTTTTTCAACGCTGACCGCGGCTTAGGCGGAGCAGGATGCTACCGACTCAGCGGAACGGCATGCCGCCGCCAGGGCCGCCTGGGGGCATCATCCCGCCGAGCCCGCGCATCATCTTTTCCATGCCGCCGCCCTTCATCTTTTTCATCATTTTCTGCATCTGCTTGTGCTGCTTGAGCAGGCGGTTGAGGTCCTGCACCTGCGTGCCGGAGCCACGGGTAATGCGGCGCTTGCGACCCCCCTGAATGAGATCGGGATTGCGGCGCTCCTTCGGCGTCATGGAGTTGATCATCGCCTCCATGCGCGCGAACATCCGGTTATCCATGCCCTGCTGCGCGGCCTGGGCCATGTTGCCCATGCCGGGCATTTTCTCGAGCATGCTCGCCATGCCCCCCATGTTGTTCATCTGCTGCAGCTGATCGCGAAAGTCCTCGAGATCGAATTTCTTGCCCTTTTTGACCTTGCGCGCCAGGCGCTCGGCCTTCTGCTTGTCGACTTTCTGCTCGGCCTCCTCGATCAGGGACATCATGTCGCCCATGCCGAGAATGCGCGAGGCCAGGCGGTCCGGGTGAAAGGGGTCCAGCGCGGCGGTTTTCTCACCCACGCCGAGGAACTTGATCGGCTTGCCGGTGACGCTGCGCACAGAAAGCGCGGCACCGCCGCGGGTGTCTGCATCCACCTTGGTCAGGATCACGCCGGTCAACGGCAGCGCCTCGCCGAAGGCGCGTGCCGTGTTTGCCGCATCCTGGCCGGTCATGGCATCCACCACGAACAGCGTCTCGATAGGCTTGATCACGCGCTCCAGCTCGGCGATCTCGGCCATCATGGCCTCATCCACCGACAATCGGCCGGCGGTGTCGACAATCAGGACATCACTGAAGCGGATCTTTGCATGCTCAAGCGCAGCGCGGGCAATATCCACCGGCTTCTGGCCCGCATCGCTCGGGAAAAAGTCGACGCCGACCTCCGCCGCCAGGGTTTCCAGCTGACGGATAGCGGCCGGACGATACACGTCGGCACTGACCACGGTGACCGACTTGCCGTCGCGTTCTTTCAGCAGTCTGGCGAGCTTGGCCACCGACGTGGTCTTGCCGGCGCCCTGCAGGCCTGCCATGAGAACCACCGCCGGCGGCTGCGTTGCCAGGTTGAGGCCCTCGTTCGCGCCCCCCATCACCGACTCCAGCTCCGCCTGAACAATCTTCAGGAAAGCCTGCCCGGGACTCAGGCTGCTCGACACTTCCTGCCCCAGCGCGCGCTGCCTCACGGCATCGACAAACTGCTTGACCACGGGTAGCGCGACATCCGCCTCCAGGAGCGCCATGCGCACCTCGCGCAGCGTGTCCTGGATGTTCTCGTCGGTCATCCGCGACTTGCCGGTGACGTTGCGCAGGGTGCTGGTCAGTCGGTCTGAAAGGTTCTGAAACATGGGTCTATCCGTGTCAGCGCAACGCGCTATTGATTGTGAGTGAACAAATCGGTATAAAGACCGCAGTATACGTGACCCGGGTTCAAGCCCCAAACCTTCATGCCTATCGCTTTTTTCGCTGTTATTGCGGCGTTGCTCTACCTTGCCGCGGCCGGACTGCAGCTGGCCCACCTTGTGCAGCGCCAGCGGCATCTGAGCCGCCCGGTCCTCGGCATGGCCATCGTTGCGCTTATCTGCCACGCGGTCGTGACCTGGGACGCCCTCGTGGTGAATGAGGGCGTCACCTTTGGCATCTACAAGGTGCTGGCGCTGTCGTTCCTCGCCGTGAATATTGCCTGCATTGCCGCGCTGCTGCGCCGGCCACTGCAGAATCTGCTGGTAGGCCTTCTGCCGCTGTCGGCACTGTCCATTGTGGTCGCGAGTCTCGGACCCAACACCAGCGCCGCCCGGGACCATATCGAACCTGGAATGCTGATGCACATCGGAAGCTCTATCGTCGCCTACTCCATACTGACGCTGGCGGCGGGCCAGGCGGCACTTCTGGCGCTACAGGACCGCCAGCTGCGCAACCGCAACATGCTGGGAATCACCCGGGCGCTGCCGCCACTGCAGCTGATGGAAAGCATGCTGTTCGAGCTGGTCTGGGTGGGTGTTGCGGCGCTCACGCTGTCGATTCTGAGCGGCATGATCTTCATGGAGAACATGTTCGCGCAGCACCTGGTGCACAAGACAATTCTCAGTATCTTTGCCTGGCTGCTGTTTTCCGTTCTGCTGTGGGGACGCTACCGCCTGGGCTGGCGCAGCCAGACCGCGGTCCGCTTCACCCTGTCGGGATTTTTCCTGCTGCTTCTGGCCTTCTACGGGTCCAAACTGGTGCTCGAGCTGGTGCTGTCGTAGCGCCCGTGCGCCACCAGCAAAGCTTGTAGACCGCTCTCTTTTTCTTCACCATACGCCTTTATCAGCGACCCGAGGTAATACACCGTCTTGAACGAGGCACCGCTGGGTATCCTCTTTTCTGTACTGGCTGCTCTGATCCTGATGTCTGCCTTCTTCTCCAGCTCGGAGACAGGCATGATGTCTCTCAACCGCTACCGCCTGAAGCACCTGCGCAAGCAGCAGCACAAGGGCGCGCAGCGTGCCAGTGAAATGCTCGAACGTCCGGATCGCCTGATCGGTCTGATCCTGATCGGCAACAATCTGGTGAACATAGCCGCGTCGGCCATCGCCACGGTTATTGCCATTCGCCTGTACGGCGACGCCGGCATCATTATCGCGACGTTCGCACTGACCCTGGTCATCCTGATTTTCGCCGAGATCACGCCGAAGACCATCGCTGCGCTGCACCCGGAGCGGGTCGCCTTCCCCGCCAGCGTCATCCTCCTTCCGCTGATGAAAATCCTCTATCCGGTGGTCCTCAGCGTCAATACCGTGACCAATGCGCTGCTGCGAATGCTCGGCGTGGATCCCAGGCACAAACAGGAAGAGCAGGTCTCGAAGGAAGAGCTGCGGACCATCGTCACTGAGGCGGCAGCGTTGATACCGCAGCGCCACCGCGGCATGCTGGTGAACATCCTCGATCTCGAGGGCGTCAACGTGGATGACATCATGGTGCCGCGAAACGAGGTCTACGGCATCGATCTCGACGAGACTGACGAAGAGATCATGGCCTGCATCCAGCGCAGCACACACACGCTGCTGCCGGTCTGGCGGGATGACATCAATGATATTGTCGGCGTGCTGCACCTGCGCAATATCGGGCGTGTGCTGACGGGCGGAGAACTGGATCGCGACGCGCTGGAGCGGGAAATGGACAAGCCCTATTTCATTCCCGAAAGTACGCCGCTGCACACCCAGCTGATGAATTTCCAGCAGAAGAAACGCAGACTCGGTATTGTCGTGGATGAATACGGCGACGTCGTGGGGCTTGTAGCGCTGGCGGACATCCTTGAGGAAATCGTCGGCAATTTCACCTCGAACCTGACCGACCCGGACGACGAGATCTTTCCACAGCGCGACGGCAGTTTTGTCATTACCGGCACGGCAAACGTCCGCGACATCAATCGCAGCCTGGATTGGACGCTACCCACGGATGGCCCCAAGACGCTGAGCGGCCTGATCCTCGAGCACCTGGAATCCTTCCCCGCGGGCAATGCGGGCCTGACCATAGACGGTTACCGGCTTGAAATTCTGGAGCTGGAAGGCAACGTCGTGCGTGCCGCCAGAGCCACCGACACCAGTACCGCCTGAGGGCGATGTCGACGCGCGACCGGGGCGCAGGGCCGGGTTCCGCTAGAGCAGCCTGAAGGGGCTGGCCGCATCCCGACGCGCCGCCGCCCTTGCGATAATCTCGCGCTTTTCCTCAGTGCTGGCGAGAAACCAGTCAGTGATCTCGTCTGCGGAGCGGTAGCAACCGGTGCAGATCTCATCATCCCCCAAAGCGCAGATCGACACACAGGGAGAGGCCAGCTGTTCGGACAAGTTGTTGTTCATTCCACCACCTTCAGATCACCGGCAAAGCGGTTCGCGTTTTCGATATAGTGCGCCGCGTTCAGCGCAAGCATGTCGCGTTCCTCGTCACTCAAGGATTTGCGCACCTTCCCGGGCGAGCCCATGACCACGCTGCCGTCGGGCACGTCCATACCCTCGGTGACCAGCGCGTTGGCGGCAATCAGGCAACCTTTGCCCACCGTCGCCCCGTTGAGGACGACAGCGCCGATGCCGATCAGGCTGCCATCGCCGATGTGGCACCCGTGGAGCATGGCGTTGTGGCCAACCGTGACATTGCGCCCGACAGTTACGGGGTAACCGGGGTCGGCGTGAACCACCGTGCCATCCTGGATGTTACTGCCTTCGCCGATCGTGATTGTCTCGACATCGCCCCGCAGGACACAGCTGAACCAGACACTGGCGCCGGAATGCAGGGTCACCTGTCCGATAACCGCGGCGTTCGGCGCCACAAAATGTCCCTCGCCCAGCAATGCAGGCCGGTGTTCGCGGAGTTGGTACAGCATCTTTCTTCCACTTCCTCTCAGGGCCAGACACTATAAAGGAGTCTTTTCAGCGCAGCGAGTTGTTGGCCAGCGCCACGGCGTCCCAGGCGGGTTCCTCGTAGGGATGGGCGCGATACAGCGCCGCAATTGCGGGGCGGATCGACTGCTCGTCACACACCAGTTCCACCCGGAATTCATCCACCCGCTCTAGCCTGCCCTGAGCGCCCAGGAAGGGATCACTCCCGGCCAGCGGCCGGAACTGGCCCTCGCCGCGCACCTGCCAGCAGCAGCTGTCGTAGTCGCCGATGCGTCCCGCGCCCGTGTCAAACACCGCCTGCTTGACCGCCTCAAGATGGGATTCCGGAACAAAGAAACACAGTTTGTACATATCAGGCATCACCTCCCTGACTGGCATGGTAGGCCCTGGCAAATTCATCCAGTGCGCCGCGCTCGATCGCCGCCCGGATTCCCTGCATGTGCCTCTGATAATAATGCAGGTTGTGCAGGGTATTCAGCTGGGCACCGAGAATTTCGTTGCAGCGCTCGAGGTGGTGCAGATAGGCGCGGGTGAAATGGCTGCAGGTGTAGCAGCCACAGCTGTCATCCAGCGGCTGCGTGCTGGTCTTGTGCCGGGCATTGCGTATCTTGACGATCCCCCGGGACGTGAACAGGTGACCGTTGCGGGCGTTGCGCGTGGGCATCACGCAGTCGAACATGTCGATGCCGCGCCGCGCGCCCTCGATCAGATCGGCGGGAGTGCCCACTCCCATGAGGTAGCGTGGCTTGTCCGCCGGAAGCGCATCCTGCATGGCGTCGAGCACCATGAGCATGTCGTCCTTCGGCTCACCCACCGAAAGTCCGCCAACGGCATAGCCGTCAAAGCCGATATCGACCAGGCCCTGCAGGGACTCTGCCCGCAGCGCCGGGTACATGCCACCCTGGACAATACCGAACAATGCCGCGGCGCTGTCGCCGTGGGCGGCGCGACTGCGTGCCGCCCAGCGCAGGGACAGTTCCATCGACACGCGCGCTTCTGACTCCGTTGCCGGGTAGGGCGTGCATTCGTCAAAAATCATCACCACGTCACTGCCCAGGGCGCGCTGGATCGACATCGAGGTCTTGGGATCGAGGAACACTTTTGCCCCGTCCACCGGCGAGCGAAAAGACACGCCCTCCTCGGTAATCCTGCGCATTTTGCCGAGGCTGAATACCTGGAAGCCACCGGAGTCGGTGAGGATCGGGCCCTGCCACTGCATGAAATCGTGCAGGTCGCCATGCGCAGCGATGATTTCCGTGCCCGGGCGCAGCCACAGGTGAAAGGTATTGCCCAGGATCATCTGCGCGCCGGTCGCAACGACGTCACGCGGCAGCATGCCCTTGACCGTGCCGTAGGTGCCCACCGGCATGAAAGCCGGCGTCTCCACCACACCGCGCGGAAAGGTCAGACGACCCCGACGCGCGCTGCCATCACTGCACAGGTGCTCGAAACGCATCGCGCAGGACGGGCTCACGGCCTTGCCGTCAGCGCGCTCGCCGACGCCGTCACGAACATGGCATCGCCATAGCTGAAAAAACGATAGCGCTCGCGCACGGCTTCCTCATACGCCGCCATCACGGCCTCGCGACCCGCCAGGGCACTGACCAGCATCAGCAGCGTGGACTCGGGAAGGTGGAAGTTGGTGATCAGCGCGTCAATACAGCGAAAGCGATAACCCGGGTGGATAAACAATCGTGTATCGCCCTGGTAGGGCCGCAAGGTGCCGCCGGCTGCTGCGGTTTCCAGGCTGCGCACCGCCGTCGTACCCACGGCGACGACGCGCCCTCCCCGCTCCCGGGCAGCGGCAATCGCGTCACAGGTGTCCTGCCCCACCTCGAGGTATTCGGCATGCATCTGGTGCTGGGCAATGTCATCCACCCGCACCGGCTGGAACGTGCCGGCACCAACATGCAGCGTCACTTCGGTTGTCGACACGCCGCGTTCTACCAGCGCCCGAATCAGCGCCTGATCGAAATGCAGTCCCGCCGTCGGCGCCGCAACGGCGCCCTCTCTTGCTGCGTACACCGTCTGGTAGCGCTCCTGGTCGGCGACGTCGTCGGCGCGCTCAATGTAGGGCGGCAGCGGCATATGCCCATAGCGCGCCATCAACTCGGCTACCGGCCTTTCGGTCTCGATGAGGTGGAGGCCCTCATCCCGTCCGGTCACACGAAAGCTGTCCGTGCCGGGCTCGGCGCCCTCGGTTTTCGCGACGTGAATGCGCGTGCCGGGTTTCGGTGACTTGCTGGCGCGGATGTGCGCGAGTGCGGTGCGATCGCCGGTGACGCGCTCGATCAGCACCTCTACCGCCCCGCCCGTCGCCTTTCGCCCCCACAATCGGGCTGGAATCACGCGGGTATTATTGAATACAAGGAGGTCGCCAGGGTGCAGCAGCGCCTCGAGGTCCGAGAATCCACGATGCGCGATCTGCCCGGAGTCACCCTGCAGACAGAGCAGCCGACTGGCGCCGCGGTCCGGCAGCGGTCGCTGCGCAATCAGCTCAGTAGGCAGGTCGTAGTAGAAGTCGGTGCGCTGCATGCGATCGTCAGGTTCCGGCGAGAGTCCCAGTGCGGGAACGGGCCGGTGCAGCCCGGCCCGGGACCGTCGGCTCAGGCGTTGTCGTCTGCCGCGGGAGCGTCCTCTGCGGCATCACCCTCGGCAGCAGCTTCAGTCTCTTCGGCCTCAGGCTCCGGCTCCGGAGCCTTCACCTTCGGCGCCTCGATAAGGCCTTCCTGCAGCAGAATGGCGACTTTCTCATCACCGTTGACCGGCTTGCGATGGGCGTTCTCGACCGCAAAGCGATCGTCTCCACGCTTGTAGATGCAGTAGTCTGCGGTTTTCTTTACCAGTGTCATGGCCATACGGAAATCTCCTTTCGCGACGTCAGTGAACAGTCCGGTGGTACTCGGATGGGCGCGAAGCATACAGGCATTCACGCTGTGAGTTAAGCGCTGCGATTGCACTTTGGGGGTCGATTGCTATAATCGCGCGCCTGCCGCAGTCCCCTCAATGCCGGAGTGGTGAAATTGGTAGACACGTCGGATTCAAAATCCGATGCCGTAAAAGGCGTGCCGGTTCAAGTCCGGCCTCCGGTACCACCTCTCTATATTCATCAATAGGTTAAAAAATTTTTCGTATTTAGTACCCCATAAATCCCCCCTTGCTGATCAGCTGGCCCGAGCCCCAGCGTACGCAAGAAACAACTGTAAAAGTCTGGTTACTCGCGCAAGCTTTGCGTTCCTCAGTATAAAAATACCCAAGGCGGGCGCACTCATGCTGTTAATCAATGGGTCGCTGGTTCGAGCCCAGAAGGCGGAGCCAAATTTTGATGTAGGGCTTCCACATGTTTTGGCTTCAAGGATTTCGCTTCCAGTCCGCGGTAACTCAGGGCGTGAAGCTGATCCGCGAGAAGCGACAACATCCGCTCGCGGTTCTGCTGGGTGGCGTATCTGCCATCGTGATTATGGCGACAGAGCTGTTTGAGTTGATAGTTCAGGTTCTTCATCGTGTGTAACTACTCTGGAAAGTGTTTCTGACCACCTGGCAGGCCATAGCCGACCAGGTCCGGAATCCGGCTTGGGTCTCGGGGCACAACTCCCGTTCAACCTGAAAATGCCTGGTGACAGGCAACGTCGGATATCCCCGCAGGGGATCCATCCGATGCGGAACAACAGGCCCGTTATGGGCCGTTTTAACAGTGAATCACCTCCTTTATTGGTGTGCTGAGTTGAAGAAAGAAACGTGAGTTTATGCATGACCTCCGTTGAATAGAGCGAGAGAAACTCCCGCCATGATGAATGAAAGCAGGTCGCGCGATTACTGGCGTTGGCGGCCATGCGTGGCGCTATTGTGACGCGTCCGGGGCTTATTACGGTGTAATCGGCACCGTGGGCCGTGCAGACCAGTGCCTGGGGCTGGCCGATCAGACGCCGCAAGCTGCACCGGGTTTGCTTACCGGCATATGAGGCGTTTGTGCGCGAATCAAACGGCGCAGCTCGAAGCCTGTGCTCTTGCTCACAGAAGGATAGTATGTGCGATGTCAGTGCCGTTGGATCGCAGGGATCCCGTATTTGCGCATTTTGCTTCGCAGGGTGTTCGGGTTGAGCCCCAGCAGTCTGGCTGCACCACCGCTTCCCGAGACGCGACCACTCGCCTGTTCAAGCGCACGCCCTATGTGGGCGATGACAACCGCATCGAGAGTGGGAAATTCGTCGCCGGCTACATCGTCACTCTCCGCCATCGCCGCATCCGTTGCACGAAGCACCAGGGTCGTTCCGGTTCCCAGCGCAGGCGCAAGTTCTAGCGTCGCGCCCTGGCCGAGTATGACTGCACGCTCAAGCACAGCGCTAAGTTCGCGGACGTTCCCCGGCCATCGATAGCGCTGGAGTCGCTTGAGATCATTTGCGTCAAGTCCGGGCGTTCGAACCCCCAACCGCTCCGCCGAGCGCCGGATAAAATACTCCGCGAGTTCGCGCATATCCTCCGGACGCTCATGCAGTGGTGGGATGATGATGGGAAAGACGGCGAGCCGGTACCACAGGTCCTCACGGAAGTGCCCATCCTGCACCATCACGGGCAGGTCGCGGTGGGTGGCTGCCACGACACGCACATCCACGGCCGTCTCGTCCTCGGAGCCAACCGGCCGCAGCAGCCCGTCCTGGAGGACCCGTAACAGCCTGACCTGACCGGCGAGCGGGAGTTCCCCGATCTCGTCGAGGAACAGGGTGCCGCGGTCCGCCCGCCCAAACCAGCCTTTGCGACTGCCAATGGCCCCGGTAAAACTGCCCTTGACGTGCCCGAACAGCTCCGAGTCGAGCAGTTCGGGTGGCAATGCACCGCAGTTGACCCGGATGAAGGGCCCCGCAGACCGTGGCGACTGCTCGTGAATCGCACGCGCAATCACTTCCTTGCCCGATCCGGTTTCGCCCAGGATCAGGACCGAAGCTGCGCTGGGCGCTACTTTGGCGACCCGCTCCATCACCTTGGCCAAGCCGCCTTCCACGCCGATTACTGATTGCGATTCCCGCATCTTCAACTCCGCGGCTACACATTGCGATTCACTGCCAAGCGTTAAATATAACGCATTCTAGTTAAATATAACTATTTCTTTAAATAAAGTGGTTTATTTATAGGCCTTAATCGACAGAAATGGAGCGCAGATAGCTGATTTATAACAATTTACTGGTGGATGGCATGTTACCCGCTAGCCGCGAGGCACCCACGCCATCAGGCAGCTAAAAAGGATAGGACCATGCCCGCTCCCAGGACTCCACGTTTCTCTGAACTACGCGGCGACGACTTTCTCGCCCTACGTTCCAACCGTCGGCGAGGACTTCCCCAGAGACTCCCGCTCGCGATCGCATTGATGCTGCCGGTGTTCGACGCGGCGGACGCGGCCGCCCAGACCGAGGAAATTACCGTCACCGCTCGCCGCAAAAGCGAGGCGCTTTCGGAGGTGCCGCTTTCGGTGACTGCACTCGACGGTGACTCACTCGCGGCGACTCAGGTATTCAACGTGGGCCGGCTGGAAGAACGCGTGCCCGCGCTTCAGTTCTACTCGTCAAACCCGCGCAACACGGCACTCAACCTGCGCGGCATGGGATCGCCCTTCGGCCTGACCAATGACGGCATCGAACAGGGGGTCGGCCTTTACATCGACGATATCTATCATGCCCGCATAGCCAGCACGACCTTCGATTTCATCGACGTCGAGCGCATCGAGATCCTGCGGGGACCCCAGGGAACCCTGTACGGGAAGAATACGACAGCGGGTGCCATCAACATTCATTCGAGGCGTCCGGGCACGGACCCGGGCTTTCGTGCGCGGCTGACCGCGGGCAACCTTGGACTACGCCAGCTGGAGGGGGTTGCAGAGAGCGGCACAGGTAAGGTGGGGGCAGGGAGCCTCGCATTTTCTGCCACCGGGCGAGATGGCCTGCTGCGCAATGTAAGAACCGATCAGCGCATCAACGAACTCGATAATCAGGGGCTAAAGGGAACATGGGTTCTGCCCGTCTCCGACACGCTGGAAATGGTCCTCGGCGGCGACATCAACCAACAGTCTCCTCGCTGCTGCACGCAGGTCTATTATGCGACGGCACCGACACAGCGCTCAGAAAATCGCCAGTTCGACGCGCTGGCCGGACTTTTCGAATATCAGGTCCCGAGCCGCGACCCCTACGACCGCCTGGTCGACAATGACACGGCAGCCCGCGCCGAGCAGGAGTTTGGTGGCGTCTCGGTGAAACTCACCCGGGAGCTGGACACCTCAACGATTACTGCCATCAGCGCCTGGCGGTTCTGGGACTGGAAGCCCAGCAGTGATCGGGACTTCACGGGCCTGCCGATCACCACGCTATCGGCCAACCCCTCACAGCAGGAGCAATTGTCGCAGGAGCTGCGCTGGGCATTCGACGTCACCGACAGGATCAGCGCTACCCTGGGCGCATTTGCGTTTCACCAGACGATTGATTCGCAGGGTGTACAGGAACAGGGCGCAGCGGCCAGTGGCTGGCTGCTGGGTCCGGCCTGGGCCGACCGGCCAGAGATCCTGGATGGACTGCGTCGGGACAGGGATATCCGCTACGAGAACTCCTCGGGTGCGCTCTACGGCCAGCTCTCGATAGATCTTGATGAGCGCTGGACGCTGCAGCCGGGTCTGCGGTTAAACATGGACCGCAAGGAAGTCGATTATCAGGACATCGTGACGAGTGGCCTTACCGATCCGTCGCCGGAGGAGCTGGCTCAACAGGACCGGGTGCTCAGATCACTGGCCTACGCATCAAAGTTCTCCGACAGCAATGTCAGCGGTGATATATCGCTGTCTTACCGGCCCCGCGAGGGACTCATGCTTTACGCGAATTACGCACGGGCTTTTAAATCCGCTGGTCTCAATTTGTCCGGCATTCCCACGGTCGTCGAGGGCCTGCCCGCACTCGAATTCGCTCAGGTGGACCCAGAAATCGTCGACCTCGTGGAACTCGGCGCCCGCCTGACGCTGGATGACGGACAGCTATCTTTGAGCAGCGCGGTGTTTCACGACCGCATCGAGGACTACCAGACCAATGTCGTGAATGGCGCCGCCGGATTGCTACGCGGATTTCTCGCCAACGCGGACAGGGTCGAGATCAGCGGCCTGGAGCTGGAAGCCACGATGAATCCCGCCGACAGCTGGACCTTGGCACTGGGCTATGCCTACACGGACGCTGAATACGCCAGTTTTGCCGAGGCGCCACCCCCACTGGAACTCTCCGGCGGCGGCATCAGCAGCGTCGATCTGTCCGGAGAGCCTCTGCCGGGCGTATCGAAGCATGCGATCACCGCGGACCTGGAGATGCGTCGACCGGTTGATCTCGGCTTCGGTCCCACCAGCGCCTTCCTGCGCGTAAATGCCCGCTATCGATCACGCTGGTCGTCGTCCCCCTCCGCGTCCGGGTTCATGTGGGTGGATGACAACACGCTGGTGAATGCAACGCTGGGCGTGGATCTCGGATCGAACGCAACGCTGAGTCTCTGGGGGCGAAACGTGTTTGACGAGAAATACATGACGCTGCTCAGCGACCAGGGTGGCTCCACGGGCATGATCAATGGCATCCCCGGGGATCCGAGAAGCTGGGGTGCCACGCTCGAGGTGCTGTTCTGAGTCATGGAGATAACGGGTAGTCTGATAACGCTGGCAACGGGTGCAGGCTGGGAGGGGTGGCTTACCGCTACCCTGAGTATCGGCAGTCTGCTCATACTGGCGCTGACGCGCCTGCCACCACACAGCGTCATGTTTTTTGCGCTGACGCTGCTGGTGGTGACTGGCGTGCTGCCGACCGATATGGCGCTGGCGGGCTTTTCCAACAGCGGGCTCATCACTGTCGCGGCACTGTTTATCGTCGCGGCGGGCATGCGCGACACGGGGGCCATTGACCTTCTCATCCATCGCCTGCTGGGAAGGCCGGCTACATTACGCCGCGCACTGGTCAGAATGTGCGTACCTGTATCCCTGTGCAGTGCGTTCATGAACAACACGCCCATAGTCGCCACCATGGTGCCCGGCATTGCTGCCTGGGCACGCCGGCTGCAGGTTGCGCCGTCCAAGCTCATGATCCCCCTGAGCTATGCGTCCATCCTCGGAGGCACGCTGACGCTGCTGGGTACCAGTACCAACCTCGTGGTCAGTGGGCAGTACGTCAGTCTCACCGGTGCCGACCAACTGCCACTGCTTTTTCTGCTGCCAGTGTCTCTGCCGGTTGCCATTCTTGGCCTCGCCGTGATGATATGGCTGTTTCCGCGCTGGCTGCCGGAGCGTGGCAGCACGCAGGCGTTCGGCGACATGCGCGAATTCACCATGGAAGTGAGGGTGGCACCGACAGGACCGCTGGTCGGAAAAAGCATCGCGGCCGCCGGCCTGCGCAACCTTGGTCGGGTGTATCTCGCCGAAATCGAACGCGATGGCGCGATCATTTCGGCGGTGCCCAGTGAAGAGACGCTGCACTCAGGAGACATTCTGGTCTTCGCTGGAGACACCCACGCCCTCGCTGATCTGCTGCGGACAGAGGGTCTGCAGCCTACCGAAGGGGGCGACGCCGCCGGTCGCATGCTTGGTCGACGCGGGGAGCGTCGCCTGGTCGAAGCCGTCGTGTCGCCTGCCTGCGCTGCAATCGGTGCCACGATTCGCGACTTCCGTTTTCGGGACCGCTACGGCGCGGTCGTTCTGGCGGTGGCCCGTCACGGCGCGCGGGTAGCGGGGAACCTGGGCGGGATTCGTCTGCAGGCAGGTGATTGCCTGTTGCTCGAGGCGCGCCCCGCATTCGTCACACGCCAGCGCTTCGGCAGGGATTTCCTGCTGATCAATGACCTGGAGACCCTGAGCCCCAATCACGACAGGGCCTGGGTCGCGATGACCATACTGGCGGCGATGGTGGCAGCAGCCCTGGTCGGTATCGTCCCCATGCTTGCCGCCGCCCTGTCGGCGGCCCTCATGATGGTCGTGACCGGTTGCTGTTCACTGGAACAGGCCGAAAAATCCCTGGACCTCGAGGTTCTCGTCACCATCGCCTGCGCCTTTGCCCTGGGCGCCGCATTGGAGGAGACGGGACTGGCCACGCTGGTGGCACAGGTCATTGTCGCCACCGGTGGTGAGGACCCCTGGATTCTTCTCGCCGTGGCTTACGCGGCGGTTTCCCTGCTCACGGAACTCATCACCAATAACGCGGCCGCCCTGCTCATGCTGCCGATCGTGCTGTCCCTCAGCACAACGGCGCAGCTGCCCGTCGAGCCTTTCATTGCTACTGTCATGATGGGGGCGTCTGCAAGCTTTGCGACACCGCTGGGGTACCAGACTAACCTGATGGTGATGGGGCCGGGGGGCTACCGTTTTGTCGACTTTATACGCGTGGGGTTGCCCATGAATCTGTTTGTCGGAGTCTGCACCGTTCTCTGCATCGGCGTGGTCTGGTTGTGAGCATGAGCGAAGCGACACACGACCATGTCACTGTCGCACGAACAAGAGGTCTGAAGCAGGTTCTCAGGCACGCGAAGCAGGTAGCTCGCTTGGACGTCTCGATTGTGCTTCTCGACGAGAGTGGTTCGGGAAACGAGGTCATTGCAAGCGATGATTCACGATAACTCATTACTACTGTTCAGTTAGCAAAACAATCCTTATTTTCACTGGTGTGGTGTGGAGGCGCTGGGTTGGCGTGGCGAAGGCCACGGGACGGTCTGGGCTCGGCAGGGGTACGGTCATGACGAGTGAGGCAGAACGTCGAACCATTACCGAAGTTATCGTGTGGCCCGATAGCGGTGCCGACGCTGCACTAGTTTGCAACAGGGGAAAACTGTTTTACGCTTCGATCTCTCTCAGAGAGTGCGAGACAGATGACACCACACCTCGTATTGTTGTCGTTGACGCGACAGATTTCGAGAGGATCGATTTGCCTTCTGATGATGCTTGTCCTCGTCTGTCCGGGTACTGCCATGCCGACTGAGGCGAGTGAACTGCGTATCCGGGACCTCGGCATCGCACCCGGGGTCATGACGCCGGGAACGCTCAACGCCATCACCGATGTCGCCGGCGTGAGAGTGGGTCACCGCACGCTGGTCAGCGGTGAATCGATCCGCACCGGGGTCACCGCGATTCTGCCACATGGCGGCAACCTGTTTACCGACAAAGTGCCTGCTGCGGTCTACACAGGCAATGGATTCGGGAAGGCCGCGGGCTTTGAGCAGGTGCGCGAACTGGGCGAACTCGAGTCGCCAATACTGCTGACCAACACGCTGAATGTCGGCACAGCGCTTGCGGGGGGCGTCAAGTGGCTGCTTGGGCAGGCGGGTAACGAAGACCTCCGTTCGGTCAACGTTGTCGTAGGCGAAACCAATGACGCGTACCTCAACGACATCCGTGGCCAGCATGTTTCCGAAGAAGACGTGTTCAGAGCCATTGAAGACGCACGCGGCGGCCCGGTGATGGAAGGCAACGTCGGGGCCGGCACGGGCACACGGGCCTTTGGTTTCAAGGGCGGTATCGGCAGCGCCTCGCGGGTACTGCCCGCCGCGCTCGGCGGGTGGACCGTAGGCACCCTGGTGCAGGCCAATTTCGGCGGCGTGCTGACCATTGATGGACTGAAGGTCGGTGAGGCGCTCGGGCAATACGATTTTCGCGACGAACTGATGCAGGGAGAAAACCACACGCAGGCCGACCCCGAGGAAGGTTCCATCATGGTCGTCATAGCCACCGATGCCCCCGTCGGATCGCGAAACCTCGAGCGCATGGCACGGCGTGCGCCACTCGGCATTGCCCGCACCGGCGGCTACATGAGCAACGGCTCCGGTGATTTTGTCATCGCGTTCTCGGTAGCCGAGCGACGGAAGCATGCGGATCCGGAAGCGGTGCGGGAGCAGGCCAGGCTTGCCAACCGCGAAACCAGCGCGCTCTTTCTCGCCGTGGTCGAGGCCGTAGAGGAAGCGATCCACAACGCGCTGGTCGCGGCCGAAACGATGACCGGTGTTGATGGCCGCACGCTTGAGGCGCTGCCACTGGATCGGCTTCGGACGCTGGCTCAGCCGTAGTCCGAAACCCGCGCACCGGTCGCATGCTTGAGGTAATCATTCTGGCCGTGGCACTGGGCATGGACGCCTTTGCCGTGTCGCTGGGACTCGGTGCCCGGCAGCAACCTCACCCCAGGCGGCTCTCGCTGCTGTGTGCCGTTTATTTTGGCTTCTTTCAGGGTGTAATGCCTCTGGTCGGTTTTCTTGCCGGCCAGAGTGCCCTGGGCTGGCTCGCCAATTCGGCACCCTGGATCGCCTGCGCCCTGCTGGCGGCCGTGGGAAGCAAAATGCTCTATGAGGCCCTGTTCGGCACTCTGGAAGCCGATATCCGTGCCACCACCCAGCGCGCACTCCTGACGCTGGCCGTCGCCACCAGCATCGATGCCCTCGCCGCCGGCTTTGTGTTAAATCTGCTGCCGGTGCCTTTCGTTGTCGCCTGCGTTGTTTTCGGCGTTGTCGCCGCGTTGATGAGCGGGGCCGGCGTGCTTCTGGGGCAGCGGACTTCTGCGTTGCTCGGCAGTCGTGCCGAGACCCTGGGCGGCATTGTGCTGCTGATCATGGCGGGGCGCTTTGCGCTGGTGGGTTGAGTCGACGTCGACAGCTGGCAGCCCCAGCGCCTCACTCGAGATCGCGGCGGAAAACCACTGATAACTGCAGCGACCCCTTCTCGGAAAGATGGTCACCGTCGTAGTACAGCAATTCACCTTCCCGCATCAGCGGACACTGAGCGCCGGCGCACAACGCGTCCTGGAGCGGCAGAATCGCAAGATCGGGAAACGCGGAGCGCAGGAGCGACTCGAACACCTGTGGGTACGCGTCATCATCCCGCCGCGTAAAGCTGTAATCACCCTGCCGCGCAATGCCCAGCCAGCGCTCGCGAACAAAGTGGTTTCCCAGCGATTTCCCGAACTGGCTTCCGACTTCCGGGATGTCCTCCACCAGCACCACTCGCCGCCCCGGCAGCGCCGCCAGCGTTCGCGCCAGGCCGCGGCGAAAAACCGCCCGATTTTCTACCGGTGATCGCTCAGTGGAGAGGTCGTCCTGAACCAGGAAGCTGCCCTTGTCGTAGGACTGGCCCATCAGTGGCAGGCGCCAGTAGCCGGCCAGGTAGACCGTTTCCAGATCGTCATCAGCGCCAATCGCATCCACGACAGCGTCGTTGAATCGCGGACACCGGTCGCGACCGGGCCTGGCGACACCCAGCAGCGGACGACAGCCAGACCCGAAATAGAGATAGCCTGCCTTTCCCAGTCGGCGCAGCGCAGTATCCATTGCCGGGGCCAGCGCGTTGGCATGGGAATCTCCCCACAGCGCTACCGTCACAGGCGCCTCTGCAGACCCTAGGCGACAGCGGACGGCCTCAAGATAAGGATCATCCTCCAGCACATCACAGTGGCCGTAGTCCTCCCCGGCAGCCGTGGATCCCGCCACACTCCAGGCGGATGCCGGCACGCGCCGGGGGAATCCCTCGGCAACCACGATAAGCACGCAGCCCACCAGGCAGGCGGCCAACAGCCCCTGCAGCTCACGCTTGCGACGCCCCGGTGTGGCATGCCCTGCTGGCGGTGGACGACGGTAGCGCTCCTCCACAAAGCGGTAGGATGCCGTGGCGAGCAGGAGGGAAATCACTAGCACCAGCACGGGACGGGATTCGTCCGGACGCAGCAGGCCCAGATACACCACGGCAGGCCAGTGCACGAGATACAATGAGTAAGAAATGCGACCCACGGCAACGACAGGCCGTGTCGCCAGCAGTCGCGCCACGCGACAAGCGGGCGAGGCTGCGGTGCCCATTATGATCAACGCCGAACCCAATGTCGGGTACAGGGCATTGACGTCGGGAAACGGCGAGTGCTCATCGAGCAGGAAGACCGGCACGATACACAGCGCAAGACCCACTGCCGAGAGCCATGCGCCAGTTCGCGGCTGCGGCAGATAACGCGGCAGGCACCAGGCCAGTAGCACGCCAGCAAGGAGTTCCCAGGCGCGCGCCGGCAGCATGTAAAACGCGAACTTGCTGTCGAGTGCCATCCAGTGCAGGTTTACCCAGAAGGACAGCAGACACAGCGTGAGCAGCATCAGCGGCAGGGCGATTTCCCGGTAACGCCGGTAGCAGAAAACCAGCAAGGCCGGCGCCAGAAGATAGAACTGCTCCTCGACACCGAGAGACCAGGTGTGCAGCAGCGGCTGGGTCGCGACGTCCAGCCCGAAATAGGTGCTCGACGCCGCCCAGTAGTGAATATTCGGAACGAAAAACAGCGCCGCGGCCGCGGACTGGGCGAGATCCATCCACTCGTCCGGGAGCAGCAGGAAATGGCCAGCTGCCAGCGTGACAGTCACCGTAAACAAGAGCGCTGGAAGAATGCGGCGCATCCGCCGAAGGTAGAACTGGCGGAAGCTGAACCGGCCACCCTCCAGATCGCCGAGAATGATCGAACCGATGAGATAACCGGAAATCACGAAGAAGATGTCGACGCCGATATAGCCACCGGACAGCCACTCGACGCCCGCGTGGAAAAGCACGATCGGGATCACCGCGACCGCTCGCAGGCCATCAATCTCCGGTCGGTAGGCGATCATTCGAGTTTTACCTTTGCGTGGTTTTTGTTGGGATTTCCCGGGGGCGTACCGTCAGAAGAGGCACAGCTACCGCTACCGACCCTGCAGACATCTCAGAACGTCTGCAAGGATACTGTTCGAACAGCCACGAGGCGAGCTACGGCGAACCATCAACACCAGAGCGCAGACGTATCCAGCGGCGAAACGCGAAGAACAGCGCGAGGATCCCCGCGGCGGCAAGCGCAAAAAGTATCCAATCAAGCGTGCCACCGTGCTCCAGCACAGCGCCGAGCTCACCGCCGAGTAGGGTCACCACCGCCACACCGGGCAGCAGACCGGCGGCTGATCCCAGCATGTAGTCGCGAAAGCGGATATGAGAGGCACCGGCCAGCATATTGGTGAAGGCGAAGGGGGCAATCGGCAGCAGACTGATGAGGAAAATGACGCGAACGCCGCGCGCTGAAAGATACCGCGACACAGTGTGCAGGCGCTGGCCGCCCAGTCGAAACAGGGCGTCGCGCCCGATCACGTCACCGAGCCAGAATGATGTGGCGGAAAACAGCAGGGTGCCAAGCCCCGCGTAGAGAAAACCCACCCAGGGGCCGAACAGCAATCCGGTCACGGCAACCAGCACAGTCAGGGGAAACATCAGGTGGAGAAGCAGCAGGTAAACAGGAACAAGACAGGCCGCAATAGCCAGCGGCGTCATCGACCGGGTGTAGCTCCTGATGTCACTCACCAGCGCCGCAGCGTCCAGCTCGCCCTGCTGTGAGAGCCACTGCCATAACGCCAGCAAGGCTATGAACGCCAGAATGAGGAGCCCCGGCGCGACATTTTTTCTGAACATTTCCTGATACTCGCACACTGCCGGCGAAAAATAATACGTGCATGCGATCATGCTGTCCGGTGGCCTTCCCACTCTAAGGGGTTTCAGGACTTTGACAAGACCAACAGACGAGACCATAGCGGGTGCCGGATGGCCCTGAATCAGATAATATGCGGGCCTTTCAAAGACAGGACGGAGCGGTCACATGGAACAGAGGCGTATCACGGTCATTCGCGGCGACGGCATCGGCCCCAGCATTGTCGATGCCGCAGTCGCTGTGCTCGATCATGCCGGCTGTGGCTTTGCCTACGACTATGTCGAGGGCGGACTGACGGCGCTGGAGAACACCGGCGAGCTGCTGCCGCAGGAGACGCTGGATGCCATAGAGCGGAACAAGGTCGCGCTGAAGGGTCCTTTGACCACCCCGATCGGCAAGGGATTCTCCTCGATAAATGTCAGCCTGAGACAGCAGTTCCAGCTCTATGCGAATGTCCGCCCCGTGATCTCCTTCGCCGGAACAAAGGCCCGCTACGAGAACATCGACATCATTACGGTCCGCGAGAATACCGAAGGCATGTATTCGGGTCGCGGCCAGACCGTCTCGGACGACGACACGGTGGCGGAGGCCCTGAGCGTGATCAGCCGCGGCGGCGCCGAGCGTATTCTGCGTTTCGCCTTCGATCTGGCCCAGCGCGAGGGCCGCCGCAAGGTCACCGTGGTGCACAAGGCGAATATCCTGAAATCGACATCCGGCCTGTTCCTGCGCGTCGCCCGGGAAATTGCGGCCAACTATCCGCACATCGAAACCGTCGAAATGATCGTCGACAACGCCTGCATGCAGCTGGTCATGAATCCGGAGCAGTTCGATGTCATTGTCACGACCAATCTGTTCGGCGACATTCTCTCGGATCTCTGTGCCGGGCTGGTGGGCGGACTGGGCATGGCGCCCGGCGCCAATATTGGCGCGGACTGCGCCATCTTTGAGGCGGTTCACGGTAGTGCTCCCGACATCGCGGGCAAGAACATCGCCAATCCGACGTCGGTGATACTCGCCGCCTGCCAGATGCTCGATTACCTCGACATGGGAGACAGGGCCGGCAAGATCCGTGGGGCGCTGCGCAGCGTGATTGCGAAGGGCGAAAAAACCACCGGAGACCTCGGCGGCACGGCCAGTACCACCGAGTTCACCCAGGCGCTCATCGAGGCACTCTAGCTACCCACAGCCTGATACGGATACAGGGTACCGGACGCTTATGCGGCAACAATGTCGGTGTCAAACCTGCTGAAAAGCGCGGTCTGGGTGGGGTAGCCAAGCGCGGGGTGCGCATCGCCAATGCCGGAAAAAACCACCCGATAACCATTGCGCTGGGCGACGCCGCTTGCCCAGCGCCGGAATCTCGCGCGACACCACTCAAACTTGTGGTCGTCCTCGCGGAACTCCCCATCCTGAAGACCCAGCAGGGGGTTGTATTCGCTGTTCGGCGTCGTCATGTAGACATGGCCCGGCCGATAGTTCGCGAAAACTGCCAGCTCCACCGTTGACAGCTCACCCGGCGGCATATGCTCGATCGTCTCGATCATTGCGGCCGCATCAAAACCGGCGAGGCGCGGATTGCGCACGGCGTAGGAGCCCTGCAGCAGGGAAAGCCGCGGACTGGCGACGTTGAGATAGCCATCCAGCATTCGACGTGCCTGCGCCAGCGAGATACCTGACTGCTCAAGGCCGAGCACTTCCGTAAACTGCGCCTCTGCCAGCAGACGATAAAGCAGCATCCCGGAGCCGCAGCCCAGATCCAGAATACGCTTCGCCCCGGTGTCGCGCAGCACGGCGACCGCCCGCTGCAGTCGCACTTCGTGCAGACTGGTCATCTGCGTCATGCAATCGCGCATCAGATTGTCAGGTCCTCCGTGCAAAAAGGGCATAGGGTAGAGGAAGCGCCGAAAACTCGCCAGCAACTTCCACGGGGGTGCATCCCGCGTTGTGACTTGGCAAACTGTTGCCGTCCCACAGGAGGAATTCCGCCATGTTCCCGCCACGATTGAGAAACGTGTTCCCGCAGATCCTTCGCCGTTTGCTGCTTGCAACTGTCCTGGTCATGCCCGGCGCGCTGGCAGAATCGCCGGTTGAGGCCACGGAACGCCTGCACACATGGCTCGATGAGCAGTACGCGGAAGAACTTCGCTTCACCCCCGAGAAGCTGACCAGCCTGGGCAGCAAACTGCTCTACGACAGACTCGACGACTACAGCGTTGCCGGCGAGCAGCGCCGATTGCAGTGGCTGCGCCAGAGCGTCGCGAGCATGCGCAGCCGCTTTGATCGCAAGTCCCTCGACGATGAGGGGCGACTCTCCTATGACTTCTGGGCCTATCGACTGCAGCGCGCCGAGGACAGACTCGAGTTCGCAGACCACCGCTATGTGTTTTCCCAGATGAATGCACCCCACGCCCAGCTACCGAAGCTGCTGATCAATGATCATCGCGTCGACACAGAGGCCGACCTCCAGGCCTATATTCGCCGCCTGAACGCGATTGGCGTGGCCATGCGGCAGAATCTCGAGCGGGCGAGAACGGCGGCTGACCGTGGCATCCGTGCACCGCGCTTTGCCTATGACATGGTCATCGATCAGGCCAGCCGGGTCCTCACCGGCGCGCCGTTCGAGGACAGTGCGGACAATTCCGCACTGTGGAATGACGTATTGCAGAAGATCGATGCTTTGCTGCAGACCTCGGTCATCACCGCCCAGGCAGCGGCTGAATACGAGGCTGAAGCGAAGGCCGCCCTGCTGGGCCCCCTCCAGGCCGGCTATCGCGAGGTCATCGACTGGCTGCGGGAGGACCGTGCGGAAACGTCAGAACAGGCCGCGGGGGTGCATTCCCTGCCGCGCGGCGAGGCATTCTACGCAGAGCGCCTGGGATACAACACGACGACCGAACTGAGCGCCGAGGAGATTCACGCCATCGGCAGGACTGAAGTCGCCCGACTGAAAACCGCGATGCACGATATTCTGGCAAAAGTCGGTTTCGACGGCTCCCTGCAGGCCTTTTTCACCTACGTGCGCGACGATCCGCAGTTCTACCAGCCGGATACTCCGGAAGGCCGGCGTCAGTATATCGCCGACACCGAAGCCTTCCTCGAGCAGATCGAGGATAAACTGTCCGATGTCTTTGGGATCCTGCCGCGCGCGGACCTGGTCGTGCGGCGGGTCGAGTCATTCCGCGAGGTCGATGGCGGCGCCGCGCATTACACCAACGGTACGCCGGATGGCGACCGCCCCGGTGTGTACTACCTGCACCTGTCCGACATGGGCTCCAACAATCTCACTGACCTGCAGACTACCGCCTACCACGAGGGCAATCCGGGTCACCACATGCAGGTGTCCATTGCCCAGGAAAGTCAGCAGCTGCCGCAGTTCCGTCGCAATACCTGGTACTCCGCCTATGGCGAGGGCTGGGCACTCTACACGGAGCAGGTGGCCGCCGAGATGGGCCTCTTCACAGACCCCTACAATGATTTCGGGCGGCTGACGGCAGAGATCTTCCGCGCCATCCGACTGGTCGTGGATACGGGACTGCACCACCTGGGCTGGAGCGAAGAGGAAGCCGTGCAGTACATGCTCGACAACTCGGCGCTGCCCGAGGGCAAGGTGCGGTCGGAGATACGCCGCTACCTCGTGCTGCCCGGGCAGGCCACGTCCTACAAGGTGGGCATGCTGAAGATTCTGGAACTGCGCCAGGAAGCGCAGGCCGCCCTTGGGAACCGCTTCGACATCCGCGGTTTCCACGATGCCATTCTTGGCGGCGGTGCCCTGCCCCTCCACCTGCTGGAGCAGCGCGTGCAGCAATGGGTAACGAGCGAGGGCCCGGCCCCTTACCGCGCAGACCTTGTCCGCACAAGCCACGGCGTGGCACACGTCACGGCGGATGACTTCGGTGGTCTCGGCTACGGCGAGGGCTTTGCCGCCGCCGAGGACAATGCCTGTGAAATCGCACACAGCCTGCTGCAGGCGCGCGGCGAGCTGGCCAGGTACCTGGGGCCCGGCCCCGACAACGCGAACCTGATA
Organism: Chromatocurvus halotolerans; assembly: GCF_004340525.1. Classification (GTDB taxonomy): domain Bacteria; phylum Pseudomonadota; class Gammaproteobacteria; order Pseudomonadales; family Halieaceae; genus Chromatocurvus; species Chromatocurvus halotolerans. The sequence goes on from NZ_SLWX01000001.1 coordinate 458,933, forward strand.
CAGGATGCCGTTCTCAAGGCCATGGACATCGACAGCCAGGCGCGCACTGCGCTGGCGGCACAGACAGCAGAGGACCTCGACTGGCTGCAGGGCTATGCAGCGGGTTTCAACCGCTACCTGCGCGAGAACGATGGCGTCAGCGCCACCGCCTGGTGTGCCGGCGCACCCTGGGTTCAAGCCATCAGCGCCGGCGATCTGATGGCGCGCATGGTGGTAGTGGCACAGACACTGCCGCGCATGGCGGGCGCGATCGCCGCCGCGGCGCCGCCACAGCAGAGTGACGCCAACAGTGCCGGCCTTGCGGTGAAGAATAGCCAGGTAGCGGCGGCCTGGGACGCCGTAACGCTCAGCAGCATGGGGTCAAACGCCTGGGCGTTCGGCAGCGAGCGCACGGAAAACGGCCGCGGCATGCTCATCGGCAACCCTCACTACCCCTGGTATGGCGCCAGTCGCTTCTGGGAAAAGCACCTGACAATTCCCGGCCGCCTTAACGTCTACGGCGCCCATCTCCTCGGCGCGCCCGGCGTGGCCATTGGCTTTACCGAATCGGTCGGCTGGAGCCACACCGTCTCCGACAGCCAGCGACTGGTGTTCTACCGACTCGAGCTGGTGCCGGGTGATCCGACCCGCTACCTGGTTGACGGCGAACCCCGGGAGATGCAGCGCCGAACCGTGGAGGTGCCCGTGCTGCAGGAGGACGGCAGCCTCAGCAGCCGGTCGCACACGCTGTACTTCTCTCACTACGGTCCGGTCCTGACAATGCCGGGCATGCCGTGGACGGAGACGCAGGCATTCACGGCACGGGATGCCAATCTCGGCAATCACTACCTGCTGCCGCAGTGGAAAGCCATGAACAGCGCAAAGAGCATGGATGATTTCATCGACGCCCACAGAACCTGGAACGCACTGCCCTGGGTGAACACGATTGCCGCAAGTCAGGATGGCCGCGCCGTGTATCTGGACAACTCCACCGTCGGTCATCTCAGCGACGCTGCCATGGCCGGCTGGGAGCGACAGCGCGAGAGCGATCCGCTGACGGGACAGCTCTACGATAGCCGCGGCATTGTGCTGCTCGACGGCAGCGACAGCCGCAACGCGTGGCAGGACGACGCCGGAGCGCGCCTGCCCGGGACCACGCCCTTTGACGAGAGACCAGCACTGGAGCGCCCCGACTACGTGTTCAACAGCAACGACAGCTACTGGCTGAGCAATGTCGAACACCCGCTGACCGGGTATTCCCCCCTGTATGGACCCACGGAAACGGCCCGCAGCGTGCGGACCCGCATGAACGGATCCATCCTGACCCCAAAATCACCCTATGACTACGCGGGTGAGGACGGCCGCTTCAATCTCGAGGAGGCACAGACTGCCATTCTGGCCAACCGGAGTTTCAGCGCCGACCTGCTGCTTGAAGGCCTGCAGGGCGCCTGCGGCGAACGCAGTGAGAACGACGCGGCGAGCGGCAATGAGCGCGGGGACCTCGGCGACGCGTGCCGTGTACTGGACGCGTTCGATGGCCACATGAATGAGGATAGTCCCGGCGCCGTGCTGTTCCGGGAGTGGCTCGCGCAGTTCGATTATCGCGAGACGCGGCGCGCCGGCGCGATATTCGCCGAGCCCTTTGACGCAAGCCAGCCGCTGTCCTCACCGCATACCCTCGCCAGCGCCGACGCCGCGCTGGACGCGCTCGGCGCAGCCGTGACAATCCTCGACACCGCAGGCCTGCCCCTGGACAGCACACTTGGCAGCACGCAGCGGGCGCGATTTTCCGGCCGCGACACCCCGGTACACGGCGGCAACCGCCATGAGGGCACCACGAATCTCATTATTTCCGGGCAGCCGGAGCACCCGCTGGCGCCTGAGACGCGGGACAGGATAGCGGGCAGCAAACTGCTGACAGCGGACGGCTATACGGTTGTCCACGGCAGCAGCTTCATTCTCGGCCTGGCCTTCGATGACCAGGGACCCCGCGCCCGGGTGATCCTGACCTATGGCCAGTCGAGCGACCCGGGATCTGACTATTTCGACAGCCAGACGACGCTGTTCCGCCAGCGCGAGTGGCGGGAAGCGCTATTTACACCGGAGGCCATTGCCCGTGACACCCGGTCGCGCCGCATTCTCGAAGAAGCGCGCTGAGAGTAACCGGAATGACTGCGGAGCGCGCTAAGCAACGGGATAGCCGTCGGGGTTGCCCTGCTGCCAGCGCCAGGCGTCCTCGCACATGCGCTGCAGGCCCAGTGCAGCGCGCCAGTCGAGGATGTCCGCTGCGTAGGCCGGATCCGCATAGCAGGACGCCACGTCCCCGGGCCGCCGATCCACGATGGCATAGGGGATAGGACGGCCCGAGGCGGCCTCGAAGGCCTGCACAGCCTGCAGAACCGAGTAGCCCTGCCCGGTCCCGAGATTGGCCACCAGCGGCCCCGGCTCGGTTCGCTGCTCCAGAGCCGCGAGCGCCGCGACGTGGCCGCGGGCCAGGTCGGTCACGTGGATGTAATCACGCACGCCGGTTCCATCGACCGTGGGATAGTCGCCACCGAAGATCGACAGTCGGGGCAGCTTCCCCACGGCCACCTGGGCAATATAGGGCATGAGATTGTTGGGAATGCCCTTGGGGTCCTCGCCGATCAGGCCGCTGACATGGGCTCCCACCGGATTGAAGTAGCGCAGCAGGGCAATCTGCCAGTGCGGCTCTGCGACGCAAAGATCAGCGAGTATCTCCTCGATCATCAGCTTGCTGCGACCATAGGGATTGGTGGCAGACAATGGAAAGTCTTCCTGAATCGGCACCGTGGCGGGATCCCCGTACACCGTCGCCGATGAACTGAACACCAGCCGCGACACCCCGGTCGCCTGCATTGCCCGCAGCAGGCACAGCGTCCCGGTAACATTGTTGTCGTAGTAGCGAAGCGGCTGCGCAACAGATTCTCCGACCGCCTTCAGCCCCGCGAAGTGAACCACGGCATGCGGACGCTCCTTGCGCAGAATGGTCTCCAGGCCGGCGGCATCACGAATATCACAGTGATGGAACCGCACCGGCCGGCCGATGATTCGCTCGAGACGCGAGAACACGGCGGGCGAGCTGTTACTCATATTGTCCAGCACGACAACGTCAACGTCTCGCGCGGCAAGCTCCACGCAGGTATGGGAGCCGATATAGCCCGCTCCCCCCGTGAGGAGGATCGTCGGTTTCCCCGTCATGGTTTCCTCGCTGTTCGCTGTGCACCGGCCGGACAGTGTACGTGCAGGCTCTGCACGCCGGAAGCGCCACCCCGATACGGCGATCACACTTCTGTATTTTTGCCGTGCCCGACATGTCCCCTGCTGTTACCATCCCAGCGCAATAAGAGGCTGACAACAACGCGGGATTCAGCGAAAGCCATGAAAGTGCTAGTGACCGGTGCCGCCGGCTTTATCGGCTATCATGTAACGTGCGCGCTGCTGGCGCGCGGCGACAGCGTGGTCGGCGTCGACAACCTGAATGACTACTACGATGTGGCGCTCAAGCGCGCCCGCGTAGCCGCGGTCCAGCCTCGGCAGGCGTCGGACTTCCTGTTTCTGGAATACGATATTACCGACGCGCCGGCAATGCAGGCGCTGTTCAAGGAGCAGCAGTTCGACGCGGTGATCAACCTCGCGGCACAGGCCGGTGTACGCTACTCCATCGACAACCCGCAGGCCTACATCGACAGCAACATCAACGGCTTCATGACGATACTCGAGTGCTGCCGGCACCACCCGGTGAAGCATCTCGTGTATGCCTCCAGCAGCTCCGTCTACGGCGCTAACCGCAAGATGCCCTTCGCGGTGACGGATAACGTGGATCACCCTGTCTCGCTGTACGCGGCGACCAAGAAAGCCAATGAACTCATGGCCCATACGTATTCTCATCTTTACGGTATACCGACCACCGGGCTGCGGTTTTTCACGGTCTACGGACCCTGGGGCCGCCCCGACATGGCCTGCTTTCTGTTCACTGAAGCCATTGTCAGGGGAGAGCCCATCAGGGTATTCAATGAAGGTCGCATGCAGCGTGATTTCACCTACATCGACGATATCGTTCACGGCGTACTGGGTTCCCTCGACAGACCCCCGGAGGCAGGCGAGCTAGGCGCTGCCGGGAATCCGGATGCCGGCAGCAGCAGTGCCCCCTATCGCGTATTCAACATCGGCAATAACCGGCCAGTGCCACTCATGGACTTCATCCACGCCATCGAAACCGCGCTGGGGCGCGAGGCTGTCAAGGAATACCACCCCATGCAGCCCGGTGATGTGCCCGCCACCTACGCCGATATCGATGCACTCAAGGCCTGGACAGGTTACACGCCGGTCACGCCGCTGCAGGAAGGCATAAACCGCTTTATTGCGTGGTACCGGGAATACTCAAAGGACAGTAAGGAACCCTCTGCATGAATGTTGTCATGATTGGTGCGGGCTACGTCGGACTGGTCTCCGGCGCCTGCTTCGCCGAGTTCGGCGCTCAGGTCACCTGCGTCGACAAGCTGCCGGAACGCATCGACGCACTGAACGCAGGACGCATACCGATCTACGAGCCTGGCCTTGAAGACCTGGTAGCGCGCAATGTTCGCGGCGGCAGACTGCGCTTCACGACTGAGCTTGGCGACAGCGTTGCCGCGGCGGACCTCGTGTTTATTGCAGTGGGCACACCGACCCGGCGCGGCGACGGCCATGCGGATCTTCAGTACGTCTACGCCGCGGCCTCTGAAATCGCCACCTACCTGACCGGCTATACCGTGATTGTCGACAAGTCCACCGTGCCGGTCGGTACCGCGCGCGAAGTCCAGCGCGTCATCCGCAAGGCCAACCCCGACGCGGATTTCGATGTGGCATCCAACCCCGAATTTCTGCGCGAGGGATCGGCCATCGGCGACTTCATGCGGCCCGACCGCGTGGTTCTCGGCGTGCAGTCCGAGCGGGCCGAGAAGCGTCTGCGGGAGCTCTACCGGCCACTGAACCTGATCGAAGCGCCGATACTGGTGACAGACCTCGAAAGCGCCGAGCTGATCAAGTATGCATCGAATGCCTTCCTGGCCACCAAGATCAGCTTTATCAACGAGATGAGTCAGCTGTGCGAGGCCACCGGCGCGGACGTCAACGCCGTCGCCAAGGGCATGGGCATGGACAAGCGCATCGGCAACAAGTTTCTCCACGCCGGACCGGGCTATGGCGGGTCCTGCTTTCCCAAGGATACGCTGGCGCTGATTCGTATCGCACAGGAGCACGGCGCCTCCAGCCGCATCGTCGAGTCGGTGGTCGAGGTGAACGCCTCGCAGAAAGCACGCATGGTCGCCAAGATCCGCCAGGCGCTGGGCGGCAGCGAGGCCGACAAGACCATCGCCGTACTGGGGCTGACCTTCAAGCCGCAGACGGACGACATGCGCGATGCACCCGCACTCGCAATTCTGCCGGCGCTGGCCGACCGCGGCGCCATCATACGGGCACACGATCCGGAGGGCACTGCCGAGGCCCGGACACTGATGCCGTCCGGCATCGATTACGTCGACACCATCGAGGATGCGCTCCGCGACGCCGATGCCGTGGTTCTCATGACGGAGTGGAATCAGTATCGCGGTCTGGACCTGCGCGAACTGCGCTCGCTGATGCGTGGCAATGTGTTTGTGGACCTGCGCAACGTCTACGAACGCCGGACAATGGAAGACGCGGGATTCGTGTATTCCGCGGTCGGTCGCTAGTGGGTCACACGGCGCCTTCCTGTTGCGGCTGACGCGGCTCCCGTCATTCTTTACACTGCACCGGCAGGCATTTGCGCCAGGACGGAAACACGACATGGGAGAGCAGTCCCGCAGGCAGGCATATATACAGGCCAGGCAGCTTGAGGATTTCATTGGCCAGGCACCTGCGACGAACGCGGCAACGCTGGCGGTATGGCTCATCTTTTATATTGGCCTCAGGGACAATATGGCCGCGATACCGCTTATTCTCTCTGGCCTGATCATGTTTGTCGCCTGTGCCTCGCGCATTCTGATCTGGCACTCCTACCAGAAACAGCCTGAAACACGGGCGGCCGAAAGCTGGCGTTGGCGCTACACCATCGCCACGGGCGGTATTGGCGTCGCCTGGAGCCTCCTCTATTTTTCCTTGCTGGATTTTCAGGATCTGTCGGTAGTGGCTCCCGTCCTCATGCTGTTTTTCGGTATCGCAGGCACGGCAGCGATCGCTCTGTCGTCCTACATGCCCGCGTTCATGCTCTACAGCTACCCGCAGATAGCAACGCTGATAGCGATGATTCTCGCGCAGACTCAGATCAACCTGTCGTTCCTCATGTTCACCGTGTTGATCTATGCACTGCTCATCACTCTTTACGCGCGTCAGATGGGGCAGCGCAATCGCAGGCAGCTGGCGCTGTCGGCGGACAATGCCGGTCTGGTGCATGAACTCGGAGAGGAGGTCGAGCAGCGCGAGGCGATCATCCAGCAACGCACGCAGGCGCTGCGCGACAGCAACCTGCAGCTCGAACGACAGATTCAGCACAGGGAAGCTGCGGAAAAAGCCGTACAGGTTCAGTACACCCTTCTGCGCTCGGTGCTTAATTCGACAACCGATCTCATCTATTACAAGGATTACAGGAACGAGGATGGCCTATACCTGGGCTGCAACCAGGCATTCGCCGACTTTCTCGGCAGGGATATCGAGCAGATTACCGGCAAAAACGACATTGCCCTGTTTGGCCAGGTTACCGGCGGTCTGCGCCGACTGGATGACCGCGAGACAATGGCCAACGGACACGGCACCCAGGAAGCCTGGGTGACCTATCCCGATGGTCATAAAGTGCTGCTCAGCACTTTGAGAACCCCCTTCCGCGATGACGCGAATGAAATCGTCGGTGTGCTGGCCATTGCGCGTGACATTACGGAACAGAAAAAATCCGAACAGACGCTCAGGCGGCAGCAGCAGGCACTGCAGCATCTCGCCCACCATGACCAGCTTACCGGCCTGCCGAATCGACTCAAGCTCATAGAAACCGTGGGCAAGGCCATCGGCGAAGCCATTGATCACGGCACACAGCTCGCCGTGCTGTTCGTGGATCTCGATCACTTCAAGGACATCAACGACAGCCTCGGACACACCATTGGCGACCAGCTGCTTGTCGCCATATCCCAGCGCCTGAAGAAATCCGTGCGTGCCGCCGACATGGTTGCCCGTCTCGGCGGCGATGAGTTCACCGTACTCATCCGGGACCTGAAAGACGAACAGGGAGCCATTGAGGTCGGTGAAAAGATTCTCGATGCTTTCCGGGAAGCGGTCAGTATCGACTCGCACACGCTCAAGATCACCGGCAGCGTCGGCATCAGCCTGTACCCGAGGGACGGAGACGATACGGAAACCCTGTTGCGTAATGCCGACGCCGCCATGTACCGATCCAAGCGCGATGGTCGCAACGCAGCCCGATTGTATGCGGCGGACATGACTGAACAGGCCATGGCGCGCCTCGCGCTGGAATCGCAGCTCCACGAGGCGATCAGAAACGAAGAATTCACCGTGCGATACCAGCCGCAGGTGGACATGCGCAGCGGCAGCGTGGTCGGCGCCGAGGCATTGCTGCGCTGGAATCACCCGATGCATGGACTGATAGGACCGGACCAGTTTATCGACGTCGCGGAAGACACCGGCCTGATTATTGATATTGGCGCCTGGGTCCTCGAGCAGGCCTGCCGCCAGAGAGAGGCCTGGAAACGCGCCGGCATCATGCAACTGACCATGGCGGTGAATATTTCCGCGCGTCAGATGCTGGATCCGCGCTTTGCCGACACGGTGAGAGAAAAAGTGGTGTCCGCCGGATGCAACCCACACGAGGTCGAGCTGGAAATTACCGAAGGCCTGCTTATCCAGCACCCGGAGAACGCGCGGCGGACCCTGCAGACTTTCCGGGACATGGGCATACAGGTCGCCGTGGACGATTTCGGTACCGGCTACTCGTCTCTCGCCTATCTCAAGCAGTACCCGATCAGCAAACTGAAAATCGATGCCTCATTTGTCCGTGATATCCAGCACGACAGCAACGATCAAGCCATCGCGAGCGCCGTCATTGCGCTCGGCAGAAGTCTGGACCTCGACGTCATCGCCGAGGGTGTCGAGACCGGGGAACAGTCAGCCATCCTGATACGGCATGGCTGCTTCCTGGCCCAGGGCTACCTCTACAGCCGATCTCTGGACGCTGCCGGTTTCCAGCGTTTTGTTGAACAGCGGTCCGGCGCCGTGCTGCCGCACCCGATAGCGTGAGTACCGACGCATGCCCTTGAAGCGCCTCACGATTGCCGGAAAGATCAACACCCTCATCACGGTCCTGGCTGTGCTCGCCGGACTGCTGGTCGTGCTATTCACGGCCCAGCGTGAGTATGACTACCAGCGCGACGAGCTCGTGCTGCAGGTATCCGCCGCCGTCGCCGGCAGACCACAGCTGCAGGCAATTCTCTATTTCAACGACGAAGAACAGACGGACGCCTCCCTGCAGCAATTCATGGGCATCTCCCCCGCCGTAAAGTACGCCGTGCTGCGCAACAGCGTGGGAGAGATCATTGCCTCCAGGGCCAGATCCTGGGTCGACATCAACAACCTGCCACGCTTCAGCGAGGCGCGGCGGGATGTGTCCGCCACCGACAACTCTTTCAGTCACTGGCGCAGTCGCAGCGTTGATCCGGCATACGCCAGCCTGGCCCGCGTGACTGGCGGCGAATCGATGACCAGCCTTGCCGTGCCGATTCTGTCGGCGATCAACCCCACCGTGCGAGACCTCACCCGACGAGACTTCGGCGCCGCGCTGACAGACCCCGGTGAGGCGCGCAGCCTCTTTGTCACGGGCTATCTGGAGGTTGGCATCGCGGGGCTGGCACTCCGGGCGCAGACACTGCCGGCACTCGCCAGCTCTGCCGCGATCGGACTTGCGCTGGTCGCGTTCTGCCTGATTGTTGCGCGGATCACGACCCGTCGCATCACCGCCCCCCTGGGAGAACTCGCTCGCGTTGCGGACGACATCGCCACCGGCAAGCAGACGGAACTGCTGAAAATCCGCGGTTCGGGGGAGGTCCGCGACATCGCCGCGGTGCTGAACAGCATGATTTCGGGCATGCACCGCGAAAAGACCCGCATGCATACCGACAACCGTCTGATGAGCCTGAAAGTCAACGAGCGCACCGCCCAGCTGAGTGAGCGGGAGCAGGAGCTGACGCTCGCGGTGCAGCAGGTCAGCGAGACGCAGGATCGCCTTCGCCATCTCGCGTACTTCGACTCGCTGACCTCCCTGCCCAACCGGCGTCTCTTTACCGAACAGCTGACGCTTCTGCTGCGCCTCGCGGCTCGCAGCGAGCAGATGGTTGCGCTGCTCCTGCTGGACCTCGACAACTTCAAGCGCGTCAACGACTCTCTCGGGCATCGGGTTGGCGACATGCTGCTGCGCGAAGTCAGCGCGCGACTCGCGAGCAGCATCCGGGAATCCGATGTCCTGCATAGAAACGCCGGAAACGAGCCGTCCCAGATTGATCTGGCCAGAATGGGTGGCGATGAATTCACGGTTGTGCTCAATCAGCTGGAGGACCTGGCGGGAGCAGAGCTGGTCGCAAGCCGGCTTGCCCGTAAGCTGTCGCAGCCCTATACCCTGGACGGTCAGGAAGTCGTCATCACCTGCAGTATCGGCATTGCCGCCGTTCCGCTGCATGCCCACGATGTCGAGGGACTGTTGCGCGCGGCCGGCGCCGCCATGTTTAACGCAAAAAAAGAGGGCCGCAATCGCTTCCTGATTTTCCGCGATGATATGGAGGGCGCCAATCTTGAGCGACTCAGGCTCGAGACAGATCTGCGCAACGCGGTGAGCCGGGGCCAGCTGCGCCTGCACTATCAGCCACAGATCGATGTGCAAACCGGCAGTGTGACGGGAGCCGAGGCGCTGGTCCGCTGGCAGCACCCCGAATTGGGCACCGTGCCCCCGATCCGTTACATACCCCTGGCGGAGGAGCTTGGGATTATCGACGAGATAGGCGAATGGGTTCTGCGACAGGCTTGCCGCGACCTTACGGAATTGCGCAGCCGCGGTCATGAGCTTCGGCAGGTGTCGGTGAACGTCTCCGCACTGCAGCTCTCCCGGGACTTCGTCAGCGTGGTGGCGGACGTACTGGAAAAAAACAGGCTGGCGCCGGACTCACTCGTGCTCGAACTGACAGAGGGCGTGATGATCGATAACGACGATGGCGCAATGCGCAACTTCACGGCACTCAGGGATCTTGGCGTGCAGCTGTCGATCGACGACTTCGGCACGGGCTACTCATCGTTAAGCTACTTGACGCGCCTGCCCCTGTCGGAACTGAAAATTGACCGCAGCTTTGTCCAGGGACTGGATCAGGGCACGAAAGGCGGTGAACTGGTTCGCGGCATTATTGCCATGGCGAACAGCCTGCACCTGAATCTTGTGGTTGAGGGTGTAGAGACAGCCGAGCAGCTGGCCTTTTTCAGCGAGCAACGCGTGCACGCCATACAGGGCTATCTGTTCAGCGCCGCGGTTCCGGTGGAGCAGTTGCAGGGGCTGCTATCTCCGGGGCATTTCGCTGCCCGGATCGACGATATCCAGGCACAGGATTCCGGCGACGCGGCCGGCATGGAGCAAGCCTGACCGCGCGCCGCCGACGGTCACACGGAATCGGCAGACTGCTGTTTCTTCAGGGCCTGGATGTTCGCGAGGTTCTTGCGATAGGCATCCGCTACCTTGTCGACACCGGACTCGGTCAGGCCGCCCTCGTTTCCGGCAACAGAATACGTCGCGTGAACGCCCGACGCCGTCATAAGCGCCCAGGAAATGACATCCGTGCCAATGCCCTCGTCTTTCATGGTGTTGGCCAGGGCGATAAACCGCTCCATGCACGCCTGATGCTGCGCATTCTTGTCTTCTGCCATGTCACAATACTCCTGTTCCGGATCAGGGGAACGAGTGTAGCATTTCCGGTGGGCCGATTCCCGACCGTGTCGCGCCGGGTCGCCGCCCTGTTTTGCTTGAGGAGACCGGCGCACTTGGGTAGTCTGCCCGACTTCCCTGCCAGAACCCGAAAGAGATCGTTGATGCGCAGCGTAACCCCCTGGCTGCTGATGCCTGTGGCACTCTTTTCGGTGTCGGGGGCCGCGTGGGCCGACAACACAGAGACGCTGGATTTCAACAGGACCTGGTCTGCAAAGGTCGGCGCCGGCCGCGAATACGACAGCAACGTGACAGTCAGCGAAGTGGACTCCAGCTCCGGCGAAAGTGATTATGCCTGGACCATGGACCTGGGGGTTGGGGTCAATCAGAGCCTCGGGGAAAAGACAGACCTCTCCCTGAATTATGATTTCAGCCAGAGCCTGTACGACGAGTTCTCCATTGTCGACCGGCAAACGCATATTGTCGGCGCAAACCTCTCCACGGACCTGACGCGCACCAAGGCCGGCCTTTCCGCCTACTACATCAGCTCACGACTGGACGGGGACCCGTTTCTGGAATACCTGCGGCTGTCGCCGTCACTCTCGGGTTTCGTGTCGAAGCGCTGGTTTGCCCGCAGCGCTTACGTCTATGCCGAAAGATCCATTGACGGTCGCAGCGATCGCGACGCGAATACGCACTCCCTCGAAGGAGACCTGTATTACTTCCACCGGGGACTGCGCAGCTACTTCAATATTGGCTACCGCTACCGGGACGAGGACACGGTCCTGGACGCGCTGGATTTCCGATCACACGGTATCAAGATACGCTATATCCGGCGCTTCGCCATCGGAAGCACGCAAGCCAAAGGCGAAGTGTCGTGGCGCTATGAAGAGCGGCGCTACCTGTCTCCGGACCCGGTCATCAGCACAGAGCGTTCCGATGACCGGGGCCGGTTCAAGCTGGATCTCGAGGTGCCTCTGGGCAACCGCACAACCCTGAAGTGGTACTACAGCTACGGGGACTTTGCATCAAACCTGCCACGGGCGGACTTCACGCAGACCATTGTCGGCACCCGCCTCGAGTTCAAGTGGTAAGGGCGCGGGAACGTCGCGTGACACCGGCCGCAGCTGTCAGCTGCTGGCGTCTGCCCCGAGTGTCAGCAGACCGTAGCCGTAGATATCATCGCGCCCGGGCGGCCCAAGATCGAGGGCATCGCGCAGAAGACGCGTGATGATATCTTCGCCGGGGCTGAGGTGCTTCTGCCTTGCGGCGGCCGTCACCGCAAAGGGGACCGCGAAAGAGGTACCCGAGGAAGCCCCGTAACCTCCCCCCGACAGCGCGTGTCTGAGGTCAACCCCCGGTGCTGCAAGGGCGAGATAATCCCCGCGGTTGGCGAGCCGGAAAACCTGGTTGCGGTCATCCACAGCGGTAATGGCCACAACCGACGGGTACGCGGCCGGGTACATGGGCTTGGCCACCGGTCCGCCGTTACCCGCTGCCGCCATGATGATGACATCCCGACCCACTGCGCGCCGCAGTGCTGTTTCAAGAAGGCGGTTGGGGGGGCCCGCCAGACTGATATTCACAACGTCGACCCCGGACGACATGAGCCAGTCCAGCGCGCGAATCAGGCTCACGGTGCTGGCGATCTCCCCGCGCTCACCGTCCAGCTCGAAAACCGATGCGCTGAACAGCTCGGCATTCGGCGCCAGACCACGATAATCGTCGGCATTGCCCGCGATGATCGAGGCGATCGCCGTACCGTGAAATACCGGCGTGTCAATACCGTCGCGCGCGAATGACCGGGCCTGTATGCGCGAATTCGACAGCGCCGGATGCGATGTGTCGACGCGACTGTCAATCATGCCCACCTTGAAGCGCAGGCTATCGAGATCACCGGGGACCGCCATCACGGATCGGGGAGGCAAGCCCTCGCCCTCTGACGCAACCGGCGCTCCCGCCGTGTAGATGTGGTTCAGGTCGACATCAGCGCGATCCTTGCCGACCACATCGAGCACGCCACGGCGCACCTGGGTGATGTCGAAGGATGAGGGTGCGGCCACTTCCGCCAGACGCAGGCCCAGACCTGGAAGTTCGGTCACCGTATCGAACAGATATCCCTGTTTACCCAGTTCCTCGAACACCGAAGGCTCTGCCATGACCAGCCACTGCTCGCGAAGGATGCGGCTCTCGTCCATTTCCAGATCGCTCTCCAGGTCCTCGACAATGCCTTCTATGTGGTTCTCGAGGCGCTCTTCAACAGTGGCTGCGACCCGACTCTCAACGCTGTCCTCCACTGCGTCCTCGACTGCACCCTCAACCCCCTCCTCGACCGTCGATTCGACACTGTCGGCAACCTGCTCCTCGACACCGCTGGCAACGCTGTCTTCAACAGCCTCGGCCACCGCGTCTTCCACGCCTGCCTCGACGCTATCTTCAACCGCCTCAGCAACGGTGCTCTCGACGTCTGCCTCCACGCTGTCCTCGACGCCGGATTCAACGCGCTCCGCAACCTGCTCCTCGACATTGGACTCCACGACATCCTCAACGCTGCCGGCAACCCGCTGCTCGACATCATCTTCTACCTGAGTCTCCACGGTCTCGGCCACGATTTCCTCGACCGAGCCCTCGACCTTTGTGTCGATTGTTTCCTCGACGGTTTCCTCGATGTTCTGCTCGATCTCTTCCTGAATGTTCTGCTCGGTGATCTGCTCCACGTCCTGCTCTACCCGCGACTCGACTTCCTCCTCGATACTGTCTTCAACCTCCTCCTCGACCGGATCCGGGCCGAGATATCCGCCCACCGGCAGCTGCGCCAGGGCGGGCGCGGCGATCAGCGCTGACGCGACGGTCAGATACGCGAGGACCCTGCGCAAAGGAGAGGCAATAAAGCGTGCGTAGCGTTGGACAATAGCGGAGGCGGATGGCATGGGGGTCACCGTAATGATCAGTTGGAGGGCGCCCCCTATATGAAAGAGCCGCCCTTGCTTATACTGACGCGTTTCCGGCATTTTAATTCCCGTCCGGGAATAAACACGTGCAACAAACCGTCACAAAACTACCGAGGACTATATGCCGTCGCTCAACACAAGGCAACGCAGTGATCTGATGTCGGAACTGGGCGGTCTGCGTCGGTTCTGCCTGTCACTGACGGGGGCCGCGGCGGATGCAGACGACCTGCTGCAATCCACGGTTGAGCGGATGCTGGAAAAGGGAATGCCGGAAGATGCTCACACAGCGAAGTGGGTATACCGCGTGTGCAAGAACATCTGGATTGATGAGCTGCGCGCCAGGCAGGTCCGACAGCGTCATGCAACTGCGGTACAGGCAGACGACGAGGTTGAACAATCGCCGTCGGCAGAGACAAAAGCGGGCGGTGAACAGCATCTGGCGGCAGTCAACGACGCACTCATGCGCCTGCCACCGGAGCAGCGACTGGCGCTGATGCTGGTCGCCGTGGATGGCAAGAGTTATGCCGAGGCAGCAGACATTCTGCAGGTCCCGGTGGGAACAATCATGAGCCGCATTGCGAGGGCTCGAAAGCATTTACTGGAGGACAGGGTCCTGCTCCAGCAAAAGTGATGGTGCGAGACCCCGAGGCAGAATGATGACAATCAGTGAAGCGGATTTTGAGCGGCTGTCGCAGCTGCTGGATGGCGAACTGGACGCGGCGTCACGACAGCAACTGGAGCAGCGTATGGCGCTGGAACCCGAGCTGGCCAGTGCCTGGCAGGAGCTGCAGACAATCAACGCGACATTGCGACAGGCCTACGCCGGCGCGGCAACCGGCATCCCGCAGAGAATCACGGCGATGCTGGATTCCGCAGCGAGCCGGGGCCGCGCGAAGGACAACGTGGTGCCGTTTTTCCGGCGCCAGCCTCTGTGGCCAACGGCGCTGGCGGCATCCGTCGTGCTCGCGCTTGCCATCGCGCTGATCCCGGACGACACCGGCTCGCCCGCGTCGACACCGGGCCTGACGCTGGCCGCAGCGCTGGAATCACTGCCATCCGGCGACACCTGGACAGCCCTCGAGGATGGGGGCCAGATACAGGCAGTGCTGACGTTCGCCAGCCGGAACGGCGGCTGGTGCCGTGAATTTGCGCTGAAGCAGACGAGCCGCACAGGGTCCCAGCGAGGGGTTGCGTGCCGCACAGACGGACAGTGGCAGACCGAAGTCGTTGCGCAGGCGCCGGAGCAGGAAAGCAGTGACGTGTATCGACCGGCGGGCGCCGGCGACAGCCAGGCCGTGCACCATTTCATACGGGACCAGGCCGCGGACATTCCTCTCAGCGGCCCTCAGGAAGCCGCGTTGATCAACAGCGGCTGGCGCTGACTCCAGTAGCAGCGCCCTTGACGATCGCCCGGCCCGGGCGTTCAGCTTGCTGATGCGGATTCCAAAAAGGTGTGGCGGGTCGACGAAAGCCGCCGCCCGCCCCTATTCTGAAGCTGGACGGCACCCAATGACGTTGCGCCGCTGCCACACAAGGGTCTCACTCCGCCCTTGTGCGGTTAACGTCCCGCCGGCGCCATTATTCCCGGGGTTCGCGGTTTGCGCGCTCAGGAGACCCGCTGGCGTGAAACCTTGCGTCGGGAGTGCTCCATCAGGGCCCAGAGAATATTGCTGGAGCTTACCTGGCCAACCAGCCGCCCGCCCTCGATAACCGGTCGTCGACGCTGGCGTGTCCTCAGCATGTCCTGGGCAACCTCCACAATATTGTCCTCTGGCCCACAGCTGTTGATATCCGCCGTCATCGCCTCGTGGACCAGGGACAGCTCCGGATCGCCATCGTTATAGATTGTGGTCAGCACCGCCTGTATGCAGTCCAGTTCAGACAGGACGCCGACCGGACGCCCTGTGTCGTCCACGACGGTAACGCCGGTCAGGCGATGGTCCACCAGCATTTCTATGGCTTCAACCAGATTGACATCCCGCCGGATAGTCAGCGGTTTCTTGCGCATGCAGTCGGCAATCCTGGTGGGTTGTGTCATTGCAGTTACTCCGGGCACCGAAAAATGAATACGGCGAAAACGTTACCCTGACAGCGGGTTGGAGTCCAGCCGCGACTGCACGGTCCGCATGCCGGCATGCTAACCTTGCAGGATCAACGGCAGAGGACATGACGCATGAACGAACCCATGGATTTCAGCAAATGCGTGGTCTGGATCACCGGTGCGTCTTCCGGCATCGGCGCCGCACTGGCGACACAGCTGGCAAAGCGGGGTAGCTCGCTGGTGCTGTCGGCCCGCGATACCAGCGCACTGGAATCGGTACGCAACGAGTGCCTGCGCAACGGTGCAACGCCCGATACGGTCATGGTGCTGCCGCTGGATGTTCTGGATATTGACGCGATGGCCGACAGGACGGCCGAGGTGGTCGCGCAGTTTGGCCGTATCGACCTGCTGCTGAACAACGCCGGTGTCTCCCAGCGCTCCACCTGCGTGGACACGGACCTGAGCGTGTACCGACAGATGCTGGACATCAATGTGCTCGGGCCCATCGCCCTGAGCAAGGCCGTTCTGCCGATGATGCTCAAGCAGGGAAGCGGCACGATTGCAGTAACCTCAAGCGTTGCAGGCAAGGTGGGAGCGCCCCTGCGGACCGGCTACTGCGCCGCCAAGCACGCGGTCATGGGCTTCTTCGATGCCCTGCGCACGGAGATCGGTCCGCTGGGGCTGCAGGTAACAACCATAACGCCGGGCTTTATTCGCACCAATGTGGCCCGCAACGCGCTCAATGCACAGGGAAAGGCCGCGGGAATGTCGGACGACGACATCGAGGGCGGAATGTCTGCCGACGAGTGTGCCACCGCCATTATCGAGGGCTTCGTTGCCGGACTGCCGGAAATCGCGGTTGGCAAGGGACCGGAAATGGCGCTGCTCGATCTCAAGCGGACAGACCCCGAGGCCGCCTTCCGAATGCTGGAGGAAATGGCGGTAAAAAGTGGTGCCATCGCGGTACCGCATCGCCAACACTGAGGAAGGGGCCGGCTGCAGTGCGCATGAGCAGTCGCGTACGCCTGACCGTCCAGCGACTGCTCACGGCGACTGTGATCGCTGCCACGCTGGGCGGCTGCGGCGGCTATCAACTGAAGAATCTGGCCAAGTCCGACATTGATCTCGTGGCGGACGAATTTATCCGCGAGACCCGACAGCTGACCCGGGAGCTCGTGATCAAGCTGTATGCCCGCAACCCCGTGGAGCTCGACAAGGTGCCGGGCATGACTGTTGAGCGGCGGCTGCAGATGCTGCACGACTCCCCTGCCAGACTGGTGTTCGAAGAACTTTCCGGACGTCAGGAGATCGCCGCCATGGAAGTGGTGTTCAACCCGGAGTTCCAGGGCGACAGGGTCTTTGCACTCGCGGCGGGACTCGGCGGGATGTTGCGGCGCACCTACGACTATCGGCGGGAGTCCTACATGGCGCGGTCCCTGGATGCCGAGGCGCTGGCAACCAGTGCCCGCAATATCGAGATTCTGGTGTGGCGCCTGAAACACACCCGGCACGCAAATGGGGACCCCTTCCTGATTACCAGCGAGTACGGCGGGCTTACCGACAACCTCAGCTTCGAGCGGCTGTTCGGCAAGCTGATCGCCCTGCAGGACATGATGTCGAGAATCGCCGGCGATGCCGGCGACCGGCGGGTGACCCGGGTGATCTACACTGCCTCATCGGTGTTCATCCCCCTGCCAATCTAGAACGGGCCACGGAGCCTGGAGGGCCGTTCGCTATGCCGCCCGGGCACTCTCCTCGCCGGCGCGCTCGACCGCGATCGCCGGCGGTGCAAAGCGCTCTCCGTAGGCTGCCGCCAGTTCACGACAGCGGCTGACAAAGCGACCGTAGCCGTAGGTGCTCACGAACTGCAGCAGGCCACCGGTCCAGACCGGCGCGCCGATGCCCATGATGGAGCCGATATTGCCATCCTCCTCGGAACGCAACACGCCGCTCTCCAGACATTTCAGGGCCTCAATGACCTGCCGGAACAGCAGCCGGTCCTTGATATCCTGCTCCGGCATGCACACGTCGCTGCGGTAATAGAGGTCCAGCAGGCCCGGCCAGATGTGCTTGCTGCCGTCCTCGGCATACTCGTAGAAACCGCCGCCGTGATGACGGCCGCCGCGGCCATGCTCCTCGACCAGTGTCGCGACCACGCCGCGGGCGATACTGCCATCGCCCCAGGCATCCTCCACCCCCATGTCCCGCCAGGTGGCCTGCGCCTTGCGCGACAGTTCCAGGCTCACCTCATCGTAGACGGCAAGCGGTCCCACCGGCATGCCGACAGCCTTGCCCAGGTTATCGATCAGCGACGGATGCAGGCCTTCGTAAAGCAGGCGCACGCCCTCGTCGAGATAGGTTCCAAAGGTCCGCGATGTGAAGAAACCCAGGGAGTCGTTGACCACGATCGGCGTCTTACGGATCTGGCGTGCGTAATCAAAGGCCCGCGCCAGCGCGACATCCGACGTCTTCTCGCCCATGATGATTTCCACCAGCGGCATCCTGTCGACGGGAGAGAAGAAATGAATCCCGATAAAGTGCTCCGGTCGGCGGCTGCCCTCGGCCAGCCGGGTGATGGGCAGGGTCGAGGTGTTGGAGCCCCAGACGCCGTCCTCTGCCAGGTACGGCTCACATTCGCGGGTGATCTCGTGTTTCAGGGACAGGTTCTCGAACACCGCCTCGACCACGAGATCGCAGCCCTCAAGATCCTTTGGCTCGCCCGTCGGCGTAATCAGCGCCAGCACCTGCTCGCGCTTTTCCGGCGTCATGCGGCCGCGATCCACCCGCTTGTCCAGCAGCCGCCGGCTGTAGTCCTTGCCCTTTTCGGCGGCCTCCCGTGACACATCCTTGAGAACGACCTCGATACCCGCCATCGCAGACACGTAGGCAATGCCCTGCCCCATCATGCCGGCACCCAGCACGCCGACTTTTTTCGTCGTCTGCGGCGGAACATCCTGCGGGCGACTGGCGCCTCCATTGACCTTGTTCAGGGCAAAAAAGAAGGTGCTGATCTGGTTCTTGGCAACGCTTGTCGTCACCAGGGATGCCAGCCCGCGGGACTCCACCCTGAGCGCGGTTTCAAGATCCAGGCGGGTCGACTGCACAGCCACGTCGAGAATCCTGTGTGGCGCCGGCAGCAGGCCACGCGTCTTCTTGCGCAGCATGGCCGTCGCCACCGGCAACATCTGGGCGACCTTCGGCGAGTTGGCATCGCCACCGGGTATGCGGTAACCCTTCGCGTCCCAGGGCTGCACCGCCGATTCCGGCTTGTCCCTGTTGGCAAGAACCCACTCGCGCGCGGCGGCGAGCAGATCGCCGGGCTCGCGCACCAGCGCATGGATAAGTCCGTCATCCAGCGCCACGGCGGGTGCGACGCGCTTGCCTTCGAGCAGATACGGCAGTGCCTTCTCAAGCCCGAGCAGACGGGTGAGCCGGACCACGCCGCCACCCCCGGGCAACA
Organism: Chromatocurvus halotolerans; assembly: GCF_004340525.1. Classification (GTDB taxonomy): domain Bacteria; phylum Pseudomonadota; class Gammaproteobacteria; order Pseudomonadales; family Halieaceae; genus Chromatocurvus; species Chromatocurvus halotolerans. Next base: position 478,303 of record NZ_SLWX01000001.1, read on the forward strand.
GACCCAGCGTCACCTCCGGCAGCCCGAGCTCGACAGAGCGATCATTCCAGGCGACGCGGTAGTTACAGGCCAGGCAGATCTCGAAACCCCCGCCCAGCGCGGCGCCATTGATGGCGGCAGCCACGGGTACCGGCAGCGTCTCCAGCCGCCGCAGCTGGGATTTGACGATCTCGAGGCCCTGCATGAATTCGCCAACATCATCCGGGGTGACCGCGAGCAGGCTGTGCAGGTCACCGCCGGCAAAAAACACCTTCTTGGCCGAAGCGAAGATCACGCCGGCGAGCCCCTCCTCCTGCTCGAGGCGATCCATGGTCTCGCCCATGGCATCGCGATACTCCGCGTTCATGGCGTTGACCGGACCTGTCATGTCCATGGTGACCGTGACAATGCCATCGGCGTCTTTTTCGTACTGGAATACACTCATGGTGAAAACAACTCCCGCGCGCTGCGCGCCGCTGTGTGCGTTCTGGCTGGAAAGCCTTGGGTATCAGACGCGTTCGATAATGGTGGAAATGCCCATGCCGCCGCCCACGCAGAGCGACAGCATCGCGCGGCGCAGGCCGCGACGCTCAAGCTCATCCAGCATGGTGCTGACCAGCATCGCCCCTGTCGCCCCCAGGGGGTGACCCATGGCGATGGCGCCGCCGTTGACGTTGGTGACCTCGTGGTCGATGTCCAGATCCTTCATGTAGCGCATGGCAACCGAGGCAAAGGCCTCGTTGATTTCCCAGAGATCAATATCCTCTTTTTTCAGCCCGGCCTTCTGCAGGCATTTTTTCGCGGCGGGGCCGGGCCCGGTCAGCATGATCACGGGATCGGTCGCGAGCACGGCGGTCGCCACAATACGTCCCCGTGGCGTCAGCCCCAGATCCTTGCCGGCTTTCTCACTGCCAATCAGCACGGCACTGGCGCCGTCGACGATGCCCGAGGAATTCCCGGGGGTATGCACATGCTCGATATGATCCAGCATGCTGTATTTGCCGAGAATCACATCGTCAAACCCCAGATCGCCCATCATGGCAAACGAGGGATTCAGCTGCGCCAGGGTTTCCACGGTTGTGCCAGGCTTGATGAAGTCGTCACGCTCCAGGATGGTCAGACCGTTTTCGTCCAGCACCGGCACCACCGAACGATCGAAGTAGCCGCTATCGCGTGCCTGTGCCGCTCGCCGCTGTGACTCGGTGGCGTAGGTATCGACATCCTCGCGGGAATACTGTTCGAGGGTGGCGATGGTGTCCGCGCCTATGCCCTGGGGGACAAAGCCGGTTTTTGCGGCAAAGGCCGGATCGCCACCCATGGCACCGCCATTGGAGCCCATGGGCACCCGCGACATGCTCTCGACGCCGCCGGCCACCACCAGGTCTTCCCAGCCGGAAGCGATTTTCTGCGCGGCAATGTTCACCGCCTCGAGGCCCGAGGCACAGAAACGATCGAGCTGCACACCGGCCACCGACTCGTGCCAGTCGGCGTTCATGACGATCATCTTGGCGACGTCACTGCCCTGCTCTCCCACCGGCGTGACGCAGCCCATGACGACGTCGTCGACGTAGGACGTATCGAGATCGTGGCGGCTCTGCAGTGCACGCAGCAGGCCGGCGCCGAGATCGATGGGCTTGACCTCGTACAGGCTGCCCCCCGGCTTTCCCTTGCTGCGCGGCGTGCGCAGGGCATCGTAAATGTAGGCGTGATGGCTCATGGCGGGTAACTCCCCGATAAAATGACTCACACCAGTCTGCCGCTGCAAGGCAGGGCAGACAATGACACTGGGCACTAAAATAATTGACTGAAAGTGACAGCATCAGCGTCATCGAGCGCAACCGGCCGACAGCGCGCCGTCAACCCGTTTGCGGGACGCGGAACGCGCCCTTCGCGCTTGCCCGTGGCACCAGTTCTTGCTTAACTGCCCGGGCTGCATCGTAGCCATCGCAGCGTCCATTTTCCGTCTGCTGAACCGGAGACCCGGCATGCCAAACGCCCACCATCCATCACGCATTGCCAGCGCACTGCTGTTTGTCGCGGCCCTCCTGCTGGGTGCCTGCTCGCAGGAAGAGCCGGGGGCCACCGCTGCAGGCGGCGCGCAGGACAGTCCGGACAGACCGCGCGTGGCCTTGATCATGAAGTCGCTGGCCAACGAGTTCTTCATCAGCATGGCCGAGGGCGCGCGCGCCCACCAGGCGGCAAACCCGGAGCGCTACAGCCTGGTGGTTAACGGTATCCGCAACGAGAGCGATCTTGCCCAGCAGGTGGCGCTGGTGGAGCAGATGATGGCGACCGACGTCGATGTCATCGTGATCGCACCGGCGGATTCCAGGGCCCTGTTGCCGGTGGCCCGGCGCGCTGTGCAGCAGGGCATTGTGGTGGTCAACATTGACAACCAGTTCGATCGGCAGCTGCTCGCAGAGATGGATATTGCCATTCCCTTTGTCGGTCCGGACAACCGCGAAGGCGCGCGGCGTGTCGGCGAGCGCCTCGCGGCAGAGCTGGAACCCGGGTCCGAAGTGGCGATCATCGGCGGCATACCCGGTGCTTTCAACGCCCGTGAGCGTGCCGCCGGCTTCATGGACGCCATGCAGGCGGCGGACATCACCGTGGTAAGCACCCAGGCAGCGGACTGGGAACAGGCCAAAGCCGCAAACATCGCCTCGGCGCTGCTGCGTGAGTATCCACAGCTGGACGCCCTGCTGTGCGCCAATGACAGCATGGCGCTGGGTGCGGTCGCCGCGGTGCGCCAGGCGGGCCGTGAGGGCAGCGTCAGCATTGTCGGCTTTGACAACATCGCCGCCGCCAACACACTGGTGCAAAGTGGCAGCATGGTGGCAACCGCCGACCAGCACGCGGACAAGCTGGCGGTCTACGGTATCGAGTACGCATTGGACATCCTCGACAGCGGCCAGGTGCCGACCGACCGGACCACCCCGGTTGACGTGATCAGCGGCGACCGCTGAGCGTCGCCCATGTACGCCAGCCATGCTGATAGCGGCTCCCCCGGCGCTGCCGGCGTTCCGCTGCTGGTAACGCAGGCCATCGCCAAATCCTTTGCAGTGCCGGTGCTCAAGGCGATCGACTTCACGCTGCAGCACGGGGAAGTCCACGCCCTGATGGGCAGCAACGGCGCCGGCAAGAGCACCCTGTGCAATATCATCGCCGGCGTGCTGCCAGCCTCCGGCGGCAATCTCGAACTGCGCGGCCAGCGTTTCCAGCCGGCCGGCATCCGGGACGCCGAGGCACAGGGCATCCGCATGGTCATGCAGGAACTCAACCTGTTTCCCACGCTAAGCATTGCCGAGAACCTGGCCTTCGGTGAGTTCGGTGCCCGAGCGGGCATCCTCAGTCACGGTCGCCTGCACGCACGGGCGCGGGCGGCGCTGGCAACACTCGGCCTCGAGGATCTCGACCCGGAGATGCCCGTGTCCCGCCTGGGCGTCGGACAGCAGCAGCTCGTGGAGATTGCGAGGGTCATCAGCCGGCCCCTGTCCCTGCTGATACTCGACGAGCCCACCGCCGCACTGACCGACCCCCAGATCGAACGACTGTTCACGAGCCTGCGAAAGCTGACGGCGCGCGGCGTGGGAATCCTCTATATCTCCCATCGCATGGATGAGATCCGCCGGATAGCGGATCGCGTTTCCGTGCTGCGGGATGGGCATCTGGTGGCCACGGCGCCCTCTGGCGCCCTCGACAGTGACCAGATCATCACTCTGATGGCGGGTGAAAAGGCAGTCGATGGCAGTACGACCACCCAGCGCCGGACGCCGCGGACCGAACCTGCAAGCCCCGTTCTCAAGGTGGAACAGCTGGGTCGGCGCGGGGCTTTCAGCGACATCAGCTTCACGCTGCACGCCGGTGAGGTGCTGGGCATCGGCGGCCTGATCGGCGCCGGTCGCAGCGAGCTCCTGCGGGGTATCTTCGGTGCTGACCGCGTGGATAGCGGCGGTATCCGCCTGGCTGCGGATCAGTTCGCCCGGCTCCGGCGCATGCGCTCACCGCAGGAGGCGGTGCGCGCCGGGCTGGGATTGGTGGTTGAAGACCGCAAATCCCAGGGACTGCTGCTGCAGGCCAGCATCGCCCACAACCTCAGCCTCGCCCGCCTGCCGGACCTGCACAGCCGGCTCGGCATGATGGACACGGCGCGGGAAACCGAACTCGCCGCCACCATGTGCCGCAGCCTGGACATCAATTACCGCGCACTGGATCAAACGCTGTGGGAGCTCAGCGGTGGCAACCAGCAGAAGGTGCTGATCGGCCGCTGGCTGCTGAAAGCGCTGCCGATCCTCCTGTTTGACGAGCCCGGGCGCGGCGTGGATGCGCGTGCCAAGGCGAGAATCCAGCTGCTGGTGCGGGAGCTGGCCGCAGCAGGCAAGGCGGTGGTGGTGGTGAGCAGCGAAACCGAAGAGCTCAGCGCCCTTGCGGACCGCATTCTGGTGCTCTCGAACGGGCGCGTCGCCGGGGAATTCGCAACCGGCAACTTTGACGAGAGCGCCTTCCTCTCCGCCTGTTTCCGCTTCTACAGCGACGGCACGCAGGACAGGCACCCGGGCGGCGAGTCTTCAGGCAAACCGGCCAGACACGACAGGAAAACCACGCCATGACCACCCACAGCCTCCGACGGATCCGCCTGCCCTGGAATTCCCTGGGACTGATTGCCGTGCTGTGTGCACTGGTACTGCTGTTCAGCCTGCTGAGCGACTATTTTTTCAGCGCCGGCACCTTCCGCAGCCTCGCCAACCAGATCCCGACGCTGACCGTGATCGCGGTGGGTATGACCTATGTGCTGCTGATTGCAGGCATCGACCTGTCGGTGGGCTCGGTGATGGCGCTGGCCGGTGCCGTGACCGGGGTGCTTATGGTCGACCTGCAGTGGCCCCTGCTGCCGGCCATTGTCGCCGCGCTGGCAGCGGGCCTGGCCTGCGGCAGCGTCAATGGCTTTATCAGTGCGCGCTGGTCCATCCCCTCCTTTGTCGTCACCCTGGGCATGCTGGAAATTGCCCGTGGCGGCGCCTACCTGACCACAAACTCGGAAACCCGCTACCTGGGCGACGCCGTCGCCATCATTGGCGATCCGCTGGCGGGACCGGGAGTTTCTGCCGCCCTGCTGTTCGCGGTCGCGGTGGTTGCCGTCGGCCAGTTCGTGCTGGTTAAGACCGTGTTCGGGCGCTATATGGTCGCCATCGGCACCAACGAGGAAGCCGTGCGACTGTCGGGCATCAACCCCCTGCCCTGGAAGATCGCCGTGTTCGCCCTCGCGGGGCTGCTCGCCGGTCTCGGCGGCATCTTCCAGCTCGGCTATCTGCAGAGTGCGGACCCGAATGCCGGCATTGGCCTGGAGCTGTCGGCGATCGCCGCGGTGGTGATCGGCGGCACCAGCCTGTCCGGCGGGCGCGGCTCGGTCGTCAACAGTTTTCTCGGCGTCCTGATCATCGCGGTCATGGAGACCGGTCTGGCGCAGCTCGGGGTGTCCGAGCCGGGCAAACGCATCATCACCGGCAGCGTGATCATTCTCGCCGTGCTGTTCGACCAGTTCCGGGAACCCCTGGGCCGCCGTTTCACCCGCTGGCGCTCAGCCGCGGGCAGCGCTCAGGAGGCGGCGTAGCGGTCCAGCCGTGCCAGCAGGTCGGCCCGCTGATCGGGGCCGAGAAAGCTGGCGTGGAAGCCGTTGCGCGAAAGCGCCAGCGCCTGCTCCCGACGCATGCCCAGGGCAGATCGCAGGGCAGTGTAGTTCTCGTTCAGATAGCCGCCGAAGTAGGCGGGGTCGTCCGAGTTGACCGTGACACATAGACCCTGCTCGAGAAGATCGAGTATCGGGTGCTGCTGCAGCGTGTCCACCACGCACAGGCGCACGTTCGACAGGGGGCATACGGTGAGCGGCACCTGATCCTGGCGCAGCCGCTCCAGCAGCGACGCCTCCTCCACCGCGCGCACGCCGTGATCGATGCGCTCCACGCCAAGCACGTCCAGGGCATCGCTGATAAAGGTGGGCGGGCCCTCTTCACCGGCGTGCGCCGTCAGCCGCAGATTCAGTTCACGCGCCGCGCTGTACAGACGGCGGAATTGGGCCGGCGGATGGTCGCGCTCGGCGCTGGCAAGGCCGATGGCCACGAAGTGTTCCCGCCAGGGCTGTGCCTCGCGCAGCAGGTCGAGTGCGCTGTCCTCACTGAGATGGCGCAGGAAGCTGAGGATCAACAGCACAGACTGCCCCCATTCACGGCGCGCGTCGTCGATGGCGGCGACAAAGCCGCGCATCACCACGTCCAGTGTGACACCGAAGGGAGCATAGGTCTGGGGCTCCACCATGATCTCCGCGTGCAGGATGTTCTGCTGCCGGCACATCCGCAGGTAGTCCATCATCAGGTGATAGAAATCCGCCTCCGTGCGCAACACCGACGCCCCCAGGTAATACAGATCGAGGAAGCTCTGCAGATCGGTAAACTCGCAGGCGCGCTCGATGTCCGCCACACTGGCGTGGGGAATGGCGACCGCGTTCTTCTCCGCCAGTTCGAGCAGGCGCGCGGGCTGCAGGCTGCCGTCGATATGCAGGTGAAGCTCGCACTTGGGCATGGCGGCGAGCCAGTCATGCTCCCGCCTCTCCTCCGCGGGCAGTGCTTCCGTCGACAGGGCTGCTTCCGTTGATACCCCGGTGCTATTCATCACCCGCCCCTCCCTGCGCATCCGTGAGTGTACTGATGAAGTGCTCGAAAGCCGCCTCGGCATCCGTCTGCTGACAGACCAGCGTAGTGGCCGGTGCATCAGGCAGCAGGCGAAGGACGCCGGCGGATTCCGCATCGAGATGACGCCGGGGCTTGCCGCGCCAGTTCGCCGCGGGCATGTCCATGTCCGAGGTTCCGGGCCACGGCCGGTCGGTATAGCGGTAATCGACACTCAGCGCCAGCGGCTCGCCGCCGCAGTAGCGTTCGCGATCGACAACCGCCAGTGCCGCAAGCACATCCCAGAAATAGTATTCCCCGGAGTCGATGAACCAGTCATTGGCGTCGAGGACCGCGCTCCAGAAGTCGGCGGCGGGGTTGTCGGCACGCTGCTTGAACGCCTCGGCAACGACCGGCGTGACCTGCACATGGTTGGTGACGTCCAGGCCCACAAGCTCCATCGGCAGACCCGACTCCAGCACGCGACGGGCGGCCACGGGATCGACATAGAGGTTCCACTCGGCGCGCGTGTTCGGGTTGTTGTCAGTGAAGCCCGGCACGATGATATTGCCGCGCGCGTCCAGCGCGCCACCCATGATGACAAGTCGCGAGACGCGATTGCGGTCTTCCGGGTATCTGTCCAGCCACTGTGCAATATTGGTCAGGGGGCCCGTGGCCAGCAGCACCACCGGCTGCTCGCTGTCCGCGATGGCCGCGTGAATCAGCTCCACCGCGTGACCGTCGTAGGGCTCGCGCTCGCTGGCCGGCACCGGCACGCCCGACAGGCTGTCCATGTCATCCTGCCAGGCCGTGGGAAACACGAAATAGCCGTCGAGGGGCCAGGGGTCGCCGCAGCTCACGGGAATGGCGTTGCCCGGCCGCGTCAGGTCCATCAGGGCCAGCGCATTGCGTTCCCCGGGCTCGCAGTGGGCTTCTCCGCTGCCGGCGACGGTAACCGCACGCAGATCGATCGCGGGTTCGCGCAGGAGGAACAGCAGGGCCGCCCAGTCATCGATCGCCATGTCGGTATCGAAGATCACCGGAACTGTCGACGAGTCGGCTTCTGCGTGGCCTGCCGATGCGGACGGCGCTGCCGCTATACCGACATCCGCGGCGGTCAACGCGGCAGTTGCCGTGTCACCGGCCGCGTCACCGTCGGCGGGACCCGGCAGCGTGTCTGAATAGTGATCCCAGCCATCAATGATCGCGTCGATGACGGCGCTGCCCACGCGGTAGGCGGCTTCCAGCGCCGGCAGGCCATTGTCCGGATAAGGCGCCGTGGTGCTCCAGGCCGGCGCCTTCCCCGGTGGCGGCAGCGTGTAGTTGCTGACGGTACGCAGCACCATGACCCGGCTGGCATCCACCAGCCCTGTCCGGTCAAGGCGGTGCAGTGCCGTGAGGGTGCCGCTGTCCTCCATGTTCGAGGTCATGAAGCTGGCGTCGTCGCCGGCGTAGACTCGCAGCCAGTCGTTGGCCCAGGTATTCAGCATGCCGCCATGCCAGTAGGTACTGGCAGAGAGGGTGTCACCGCGGGTCACGAAGGGCGCGCGCATGGCCTCGGGATACCCCTCGTACTGCTTGCGGAATTCGCGGATGCCAGGCATGTCGGGAATGTCGACATTGCGGCTTGTCTCGAAGGCCCATGCCGCCAGCTGCGGATTCAGCGGAAAATGAATGGTATCCAGGGTCCAGCCATCGGAGACGTCCTGTGGTCCCTGCGCCGGCTCCTTCGCGCCCAGCGGTATGAAGCCATAGGGCCAGTGGTCGGGAATCTCCCGTCCGTCAATCTCGTAAACCAGATCACCATCGACCACATGATTGGCCCAGACCGCGGAACCCAGCGAGACATCCTCGGGGTCGCCGCCGGAGATGCCCGCGACCAGCCAGTAGGCACGCGACAGATCGAAGCGCGCATCGAGGCCGAGCGCCATGATGGACGCGGTGGCATTGGGGATGCCGCCACCGACGCAGAGGATCAGCACGCCATCGGTAGTCAGGAACAGCGGGAATTCGCCGAGGGGGAACGGGTATTCCTGCGCAATATCGCTGCGCTCGGCCCAGAACTGCAGCTCGCCGGGCTCATCGCCCCGCGCCTCACCATTCTCGAACATGGTCACGACCACGGCCTTGATCGGCAAGGGCGATGTGGCTGACGCTCCGGCGGCGAACGCGGTAGTCACAGCAAAGACCGCAAGGGAAACCAGCCGTGCGGCGACAGACGCCAGCAGGCGGGGACGATATCGGTCAGGGCCTGTGCGGGCTGCTTTCATTCAGACATCTCCTGTTATCAGCTTTCGGCAAGCCACTGCCATAGCATGCGCAGGCCGACGAGGGTAAGAAATACGGCAAACACCTTTTTCAACGCCACGCCGCTCAGCCTGCCTCCGAGACGAACCCCCAGCGGAGCCATCAGATAGGTCAGCGGCGCGATGACGGCAAAGCCGGGGAGATTCACCAGGCCCACGGTACCCGGTGGCGCGTCGGCGGGTGTCGAGGCTGTCAGCAGCAGCAACAGCGCTCCCGGCAAGGCAATGACCAGCCCGAACAGCGCCGAGGTTCCCACCGCGCGGTGAGCCGGAACATTCCAGCTGGTGAGTGCGGTGACGCTGAGAGTACCGCCGCCGATGCCCATCATCACGGACAGGGCACCGATGGCGGCTGCCACCGCGCCCTGGGCCGGCGCCGCGGGCAGCGACTCCCGCAGCGGCGGTGCGCCGGGACGCAGCAGAGTGTTGGCCGCGATCAGCAGCACAACCACCCCGAACACCCCGGTCAATAGCACCCCGTCGACCCGGCTGACCACCTGGGTTCCCAGCACAACCCCCGCCAGCAGAAACCACAGCCAGCGCCGGAACAGCGCCAGGTCGACATTGCCGCGACGGTGGTGAGCCCGGGCGGAAGCAATACTCGTGGGCACAATCACCATGAGCGAGGTACTCGTGGCGACCACCATGGCGGTCGCCGGCGAGATGCCAAGGCTCTGGAAGATCAGAAACAGGACCGGCACGATGACAATCCCGCCGCCGACACCGAGCAGTCCCGCAAGAAGACCCGCAAGCAGTCCGGCAGCCATCAGCGCTGCGATTACCGGCAGCCACTGGGTGGCCGAATCCATCACGACATTTCCTCAGGTATGCGCCGTGGGCGCAGGGCACATCAGCCGGGCCACAGGCTTACTCGGATGACTGGAGGTCATCCGCCGTTGGCGTTCGCTCACGATAGGTCTCCCAGTTTTCCAGCAGGGTATCGATAACGCGGGAGCCCACGAGGTAGGCGGACTCCAGTGAGGCGTCGAGCCCCGCGTAGCCCTCGTTCTCCGCAAGCAGGTTCTCCGCGGCGGTGACACCGGGCGGTGGCATGGTGTAATTGCTCGCCGTGCGCAGGACCATCACGCGATCGCGATCGGCGCGTCCCGCGTTGTCAAGATAGGTGATCGCCTGCAGCGTGCCCGTATCCTCCATGGCGGAAGACACGAACTCTCCCTCGCCATCGGTCCAGTAATCCACCCAGTCGTTGGCCCAGTTATTGAGGATCTCACCGTGCCAGAAGGTCAGCGCGGCAAGGTGATCGCCCTTCAGGACAAAAGGCGGCCTCTGTGCGTTCGGGTGCTCCGTGTACAGCGCGCGGGTCTCGGCCAGCGCCTCGTCATCGGGCAGCTCCATGTCCTGCGTCAGGCGAAAGGCCCAGTCGGTCAGCGCCGGGTTGAGACGGAACATCTCGCCGGTGGGTTCCGGTCGCTCGGGATCAAAGGGGCCGCGGGTGTAGCGCGCGAAATAGCCATAATCCCAGTCGTCGGGAATCTCACGGGCGTCAATCTCGTGGGACAGGTCGCCGTCCACGAGATACTCGGCCCAGGCGGCGGAGCCGATAGAGGCATCCTGTGGATCAAAGCCGGAGATGCCGGCGACCAGCCAGTAGGCCTCGCTCACGTCAAAGCGCGGATCCATGCCCAGCATCATGACCGAGGCCGCCGATTTGGCGGTGCCGATGCCGGTGACCATCACCATCAGCCCGCTTTCCGGATCGTGGTGCAGGCTGTGGTGTCCGCCAAACTCATAGACCTCGGTCAGGTTGCGACGCTCGTTCCAGAGCTGGAACTCACCGGCCTGGTCACCGCTGTCCTCGCCGATCTCGAACATCGTCACCACCACCGCTCTGATCTTCACCGGGTCCGGCGTCGAGGTCATCGCGGCTGAATCTGTCGATACCTCAGAGGTATCACTGCAGGCGGCCACCGCCAGCAGCAGCGAGAGCTTCAGCAACAGGCCCGGCAGGCGTTTACACATACGCGGAGTTATCATGGCAGATCCTTGTCAGTTTCGGCGGAAAGGGAAAGGTCGCAGAGTCCGTAGCGGCGACAAACAAACCCGTGGCTGCGCGCCTCGCTGGCAAGCACTGCCGCGGGCTGTCGCTGCAGGCGGCGCTCGAAATCACCGAGACGGACGGCAAAGTCACCCAGCAGCTGTGCCTTTACCGCATCCTCGACAAAGGCATACTGCAACGAGTTGCGACTCAGCGTAACCAGCTCGGGCCAGGATAGATTGTACTCGCGCACGGCGACAAAGAACTCGTCAGTCAGGTTGGAATCCCACATGCCGCGATCGTCGGTGGACAGCGCCACCGGGATGCCGGTGCGAAGATACTCGGGAAACGGATGCTCACCGTAGTCGGACACGTACTCGAGCAGCAGGTTGGACACCAGGTTGATCTCCACCAGATAGGGGCCATGACGCATCAGGCGCATGCTGTCGTCATCGGTAATGAGATTAACGCCATGACCGATGCGCTCGGCACCGAGCAGCAGGGTATCGCGCACGTGATCATTCGGCTCGTCCACTTCCCCGGCGTGAATTGACAGACGAACGCCGTGATGCTCGCGACGCAGCTCGCGCAGCGTCTGCAGAAAGCGCAGCGGATGGCCCTTATCGTTGTCCTCGCGACCGACAAAATTGACGCCGACCCACAGGTCGCGGTTGCGCGCGACGAAGGCGTAAAGCGTGCGCAGCATGTCCTCTGCCGCGGGCGCGAAGCGCAGCACCGCCACCTGCAGCCGCACGGTGACACCGGTCGCGATAGCGTCAGGCTCCTGAAGTCGCCGGCGATAGATGTCGGCGACCTCGTCCGGCGGATAGAGGCTGCCATCGGCACGCTTGAAACCGAGCACGCCAATCATGGACTCCAGATATCGCAGGCCTTCGCGCCCGAAGGCCTGCATGTTCAGCACCAGAGCATCGGCGGCATAAAAGGGATTGGCGTACAGGTCCCCCATACGCTGCCAGTGCGTCTGGAAGAATTCGTCACGACCCTCGTGGGGTTTATCCAGCACCATGCTGTTCACCCAGGCGCGCTTCTCCCCGGCATCCAGTTCGGCAAGCGGCTTGAACTCCGATTTCTCACAGTCATCCAGGTGCTCGTAGCTGCTCTGCTGCAGGGTGACGAACAGCAGCAGGTAGGGATCGCGGCCAAACGCGTCGCCGCCATAGGGCCGGCAGTTGTTGATACGCACGCGAGTGTAGAACGTGTAGCCATGTCGCGCCTGGTCGAGCGCCAGCTGATAGGTCCAGTCGTCAAGCACGGATCCTGACAGGTGGTTGTGCAGGTCACCACCCTTGGGCATGGCATACAGGAAACGGTAAAGCTCCTCGTCGGTCGCCGCAGCCTTGAACGCCTCGAACCACTGGGCGATGTTCTTCCCGGGGGGCGGCAGAGCGGCACTGGCAGAGCCGGAAAAAAGCAGCACTGCGGACAGGCAGGCGACTGCGAGCCGCAAGCGTCGATACGCCTCCGCAGACAGGAGGCGCGGCATGGAAAATCTCACTGTGTCATCTCTCTCAGCTGGCGGATGATGGGTAGGCGTTGCAGAGCAAGAAGAATGCCATACCTTCTTATCCCGGTCTCCGGACATTATGCCATGCACCGGGCAAAGGACGCACCGCGCTCGTGCGCGGCGCACCGTTTGAGGGCAAACTTCGATGGAAAACCGACGCGGATGGAACCTGACCGCAGCCCCATTGGAATGGTATGTTAATTGCTCATTGCTCTCAGCAAAGCGGCGGTAACCGAACCACAGCGAGGCAGCATGACCGGATTCAGCAGTTACCCCCGCGACATGATCGGCTACGGGCAACGGCCCCCCGCAGTCCACTGGCCGGGCGGTGCACGCATCGCTGTGCAGTTTGTCATCAACTACGAGGAGGGCGCTGAGAACAGCGTGCTCCACGGCGACCCCGCATCAGAAACCTTCCTGTCGGATATCACCAATGCTGTGCCCTTCCCCGACCGCCACATGAGCATGGAGTCGCTGTACGAGTATGGCAGCCGGGCCGGCTTCTGGAGACTGCATCGCCTGTTCACCTCGCGCAGACTTCCGGTTACGGTATTCGGCGTCGCCATGGCGCTCGCCCGTAACCCGGACGCGGTGGCTGCCATGCGCGCGGCAGAGTGGGAGATCGCCTGTCACGGTCTGCGCTGGATCAGCTACCAGGAAATGCCGGCGGCCGTCGAGCGCATACATATGGAAGAAGCGATCGCGCGCCATACCGAGATCGCCGGCGCGCCGCCGCAGGGCTGGTATACCGGGCGCGACAGTCCGAACACGCGTCGCCTGCTGCGGGAGACAGGCGGCTTTCTTTACGACTCGGATTCCTATGCCGACGACCTGCCCTACTGGATTGACGATGGCGAATCGCCTCATCTGGTGATTCCCTACACGCTCGATTGCAACGACATGCGTTTTGTCACCGCCCAGGGATTCAACTGCGGCGACGATTTCTACCGCTATCTGCGCGATGCCTTCGATGTGCTTTACGCCGAAGGCAGCGATCTGCCAAAAATGATGACTGTCGGGCTGCACTGCCGCATTGTCGGCCGTCCGGGACGTTTCCTGGCGCTGCAGCGTTTTCTTGACCATATCACCGGACACGACCGGGTCTGGGTATGCCGACGCAGCGATATCGCCCGCCACTGGCACACGCACTTTCATCCTCGCCACAGGAGCTGACCCATGTTTCAACTGACCGCCCAGGGCGCCGCGGATTGTCTTCTCACAGCCGTTATTGCAGGTGCCGTTGCCGTGACGCCCACCCCGGCAAAGGCCCGGGAAGACGCAGCGACCGCACCTACCGCCGAACAGGTTGTCGAGCAGCTCGGACTTGAAGCCCATATCGAAGGCGGGTTCTTCAAACGGACCTATGCCGCAGACAGGCATCCGACGGTTGCCACGGCCCAGGGTGAGCGCCTGCTCATGAGTTCCATTTTCTACCTGCTGACCGGGCAGTCGCCCGTTGGCCACTTCCACCGTAACCGCTCGGATATCGTGCACTACTTCCATCTCGGCGATCCGGTCACCTATTACCTGCTGCAGCCGGACGGGTCGCTGCGGACGGTCGTCATGGGCGGCGATCTGATGGCGGGCCAGCAGCTACAGCTCACCGTCCCCGGTGGCGTGTGGAAAGCATCGCGCCTCTTGGAGGGCCCTCACGGCTATGGACTCATCAGCGAAGCGGTCTCGCCAGGCTTTGACTACGCCGACATGATGCTCGCCGAGCGCCGCGACCTGCAGGCGCAATACCCCGAACACCGGGACCTGATCCGGGAACTGACCCGCGCCAGGGATAGCGTCGGTGGAACACACGCCCAATAATGCCGGCGTCGACAGCGGCAGCCTGGCATGGAAAGTGCTAACCCAATTCTGAGTCAGCGCAAAGCACCCTGGGGGGGGTCGCATATCAAAAGGGGGAGAGTCGGGTCCATTCGCCCTCTACGGAGGGCTTTTTTTCAGGCTGACCCAGCGCCTGACCGACAAAATTACCCAAGGCGATCGTTGACGACCGCAACCGGGCTAAGCACCATTCCGGTGCGTTCCGCGCCGTCATGGGACATACCGTTGAAGCATGGCGAACACAGTGTGGCAAACCAGCGGCTGCCAGTATCTGCTGACGGTCGACAAAACAGCATCTTTGAGGAGCAAGCATGAACATACCCGTCAAACGGCTTCCATTGGCGGTAGCCATCACTGCGGTCCTGGCGTCCACCCAGCCACTTCTTGCCCAAGAGCAGGCCGGGGCGAATGCACTGGAGGAGATCATTGTCACCGGCTCCCTGCGCAGCCTGCCCGGGGAGGACGTCGACGTTTTCGGCTTCGGCAAATCGCTGCTGGAAACGCCGCGCTCCGTGTCGACGATCAGCGCCGATCAGATGGAACGCTTCAATATCAACGATATCGACGAACTGGTCGCCTTTTCACCGGGCACATTTACCCAGTCCTTCTTCGGTGTCGCGGGCTCACTGGACATTCGCGGCACACCCGGCGAAACCTACTTTCGCGGAATACGTCGCGTGGATAACCCCGGCAACTACGCCACGCCCATCGCGGCCGCGGACCGCGTCGACATCGTTCGTGGCCCGGCCTCTCCCATTTACGGCCCCTCCAAGATCGGCGGCTACCTCAACTTCAATCCGAAGTCAGCCAGAGCAGGCTCCGGGGATTACCTCGAGGAAACCACTGGCGGCGTCTCCTACACCACCGGCAAATGGGACCGCAACGTCATCAGCGCCGATGTCGGCGGCCCCCTCTCGGATCGTGCCGGCTACTACCTGTACGGCGAATTCGAGGATTCCGACAGTTTCTATGACAACACGGACATCGAGCAGACCATTCTGCAGGCGGCCTTCGATGTCGATATCAATGACAGCCTGCACATCCAGTTCGGCGCCATGTACCACGATTTCCTGAGCAATCAGGTGGCGGGCTGGAACCGGCTGACGCAGGACCTGATCGACAACGGTACCTATGTCACGGGCACGGCACAGCCACTGGACACTGACGGGGACGGCAAGATTTCCCACGAGGAATACCTGGCAACTTCAGCGGCGGGCTCCGACGGCCAGACAATCTCCCAGTTCATCCCCTTCCCGTTTCTTGTCGACCAGGCCAACCTGAACCCGCTGAGCGCACTCGAGAACCCGGGCACCACGACACTGAGCCGCAGCAACGTTCTGGCAGACCCGAACGATGAGCTGGATAACAAGACCCTGACTCTATATTTTGACGCCATCTACCAGGCCGAGAATGGTCTGCAGGTCAAGAACCAGCTGTTCTATGAAACCCTCGAGAACAACAACGAGAACGCCTACGGGTTTTCCCAGAACGGTGAGACCTGGGTGTTCGAAGAGAAGCTGGTTTTCGCCTATGAACTGAACTCCGGGGGCATCACGTCCAACCTGCAGTTCTCGCCCTCGTTCCGCTATACGGATTTCGAGCGGGGCAATGACTTCGAGAATGAGTTTTTCGACCGTCGGGACCTGAGCCAGTCCGCCGCCGAGCGGGATCCGTCGCTGGACACCCGCCTGCTGTCCACCCAGATCGACAACAACTGGAGTGACTACCGCTTTGGCGACTACAGCATGTGGGGCCTGGCCTTCCTGGGTGACTTTGTCTGGGATAATGGTCTCAACATCACCCTGGGTCTGCGGCAGGACTGGGTTGACATGGAAACCAGCGAGGACCTCAACCGCCTGCTGTTCCCGGATCCGGCCCTGGTCGCCGGCAGCCCCGACGGGATTGTCACTTATCGGGACAGCGACGAAATCTTTTCCTGGACCGTCAGTGTCAGCTGGGACACGCCGATGGGGCTGATTCCCTATGCCACCATCTCGGAGCAATCCACAGTGATCGCCGACCAGATGGGGGACATCCCCGAGACCCTGGTGCAGACGGGCAATGCGACAGACACCTCGGAACTCATCGAGGTCGGTGTCAAGGGCAGCTATCTGGAGGACTCGCTGTATTTCGCGCTCAGCTATTATGAGCAGGAGCGAACGGACTTCAGCGCCCAGTCCATCGTGACCAACGCCTCGACCGAGGCCAAAGGCTATGAAGCAGAGCTGCGCTGGGTCATTACGCCGAGGCTGGTGGTAACTGCCGCCTGGACCAATCTGGAAATCACCATGGTCTCTGCAGTCGAGAACGGCAACCTGTTCAGCTTCTTTGGCGCCGACGACATCCCGCAGGTTGACCCCACGCAGATCTACGGCGGACAGGTTATCGGACTGATTCCCGCCGGCGATGGTCTCAAGCAGGGCATCCCGGAAAACATCTTCTCGGCAACCGCCACCTACGACTTCGACAACGGATTCGCGGTGAACGCTAGCGTGATCGATGTTGACTCAACCTTCTCGGGCTTTTCACGCTCGGTCGAACTGCCTGCCTATACGCTGGTCAACGCCGGCGTGACGTGGGCGTCGGACGACTGGAAGGTCAGCCTGAGCGGCAAGAATCTCACAGACGAGGAGTACTTCCGCTCCAACTTCCCGAACCTCTTCGGCGGCCAGATCGTTCTGCCCGAACTGCCACGCCACTGGGTTGCCAAGGTGGATTACCGCTTCTAGCGGACCAACCTGTGCACCCCGCGACCGGTCGGTAACGCGGCCGGTCAGAATCGCTTTCCAGCCCTCTCCGGAGGGCTTTTTTTCGCCGGTGCGCCAGTCACGCGTGGCATACTTGGCCAGCCCCTCAAGGCCCGGACAGAAGAACCACAGGGAAAAAACCGCATGAAGGTGTCTCTCGAACGCGTCTTTCAACTCAGCGCCAACGGCACAACCGTGCGTCGCGAACTGATGGCGGGACTCACCACGTTTCTCGCCATGGCCTATATCACCGTTGTTAACCCCAACATTCTCTCCGAGGCGGGGATGGACTTCGGCGCCGTGTTTGTCGCTACCTGCCTCGCCGCCGCACTGGGGACGCTGGTCATGGGGCTATATGCCAATTACCCGGTAGGTCAGGCACCGGGCATGGGGCAGAACGCCTTTTTCACCTACAGCATTGTGCTGGGTCTCGGGGTCGCCTGGCAGACGGCGCTCGGGGCAGTCTTTATCTCTGGCGTGATCTTCATCGGGCTAAGCGTTCTGCCGATCCGCGAGTGGCTCATCAACGCCATACCGCATTCCCTGAAGCTCGGAATCTCTGCGGGCATCGGTCTGTTCCTAGGCATCATCGCCCTGTCCGGCAGCGGCATCGTGGTGGCTAACCCGGCTACCCTCGTCAGCCTCGGCGACCTCACCAGCCCCGACGCCCTGCTGCTGCTCGCCGGCTTTTTCCTCATTGCCGCGCTGTCCGCACGCCGCGTGATGGGAGCCGTTGTGGTCGGCATGCTGCTGGTTACCGTCATCGGCTGGCTGACCGGCAGCGCGGAGTTCCGCGGCGTGGCCTCCGCACCACCCAGCATGAGCACCCTGCTGCAGCTCGATATCGCCGGTGCCTTCAACGTCTCCATGATTACCGTGATTCTCACGCTGCTGCTGGTGGATGTCTTCGACACCGCCGGCACGCTGGTGGGCGTGGCCAGCCGTGCCGGTATGCTCGACGAGCGCGGCAGGCTGCCGCGCCTGCGTCGCGCGCTACTCGCGGATTCCGGCGCGACAACGGCGGGGGCGCTGCTCGGGACCTCCTCAACCACCAGCTTTATCGAAAGCGCCGCCGGTGTGGAGGCCGGTGGCCGCACCGGCCTGACGGCAGTCACCACCGCGATCCTGTTCCTCGCCTGCCTGTTCGTTGCGCCGCTGGCCCAGAGCGTGCCGGCCTTCGCCACCGGCGCCGCCCTGCTTTTCGTCGCCTGTATCATGGCCCGCGCACTGGAACATCTGGCCTGGGACGACATCACCGAGTCCGCACCGGCCATTGTCACGGCGCTGGCCGTGCCGCTGACCTACTCCATCGCCGATGGCATCGGCCTCGGTTTCATCACCTATGCGGCCATCAAGCTGCTGTCCGGCAGGCCGGGGCAGTGTCCCTCCGCCGTTTATGCGGTAGCGCTGGTGTTTATGCTAAAGTTCGGCTTTCTCGCCTAGGCAGACGACGACCTCCGATGGACAAGGTTTACATTACCGCCAATGAACTGCTGATCGACTCGTTTCGCCTCGCAGAAAAAATACACCAGAGTGGCTACCGGCCGGATTTCATCATCGGCGTCTGGCGCGGCGGCGCACCTGTGGGCATCGCCATCCAGGAATACCTCGAGTATGTCGGCATCTCTACCGACCATATCGCCATCCGCACCTCGTCCTACTACGGTATCAACAAGCAGAACAAGACGGTACGCGTGCACGGGCTCGACTACATCATCGACAACATCAACGCCGAGGACGACGTACTGCTGGTGGACGACGTGTTCGACTCGGGGCGCAGTATCAGCGCCATCTTCGACAAGCTGCGCAGCAAGACACGGCGCAACATGCCGCAGAACATGAAGGTGGCAACGCCCTGGTACAAGCCGTCCAAGAACGTCACCGATATCACGCCCGATTTCTACGTCCATGAGACGGATGCCTGGCTGGTATTTCCGCACGAGCTCGTTGGCCTGACCGCCGCGGAGATCGCCGAGAACAAGCCGGGGATTGCCGACACCCTCGCAGAGCGCATTCGCGACCTGCCGTAGGCCACTGACGTGAGCGCCAGCGGCATCAGCACCGCCCTTCTCGCAGCCACGCTGCTCGCAGCGCCGGTATCGACGACGGTTGCTCAAGCGGACGCGGCGGGTCGCGTTACCGCGTGGTCATCAGCCAACGCACAGGTGATTGATCAGGCGGAGCTGCGCCAGGCCATTACCCGCGCCGATTACCTGATCATCGGAGAAATCCACGACAACCCGCATCACCATCAGCTGCAGGCGGATCTGCTGGGGCACTTTGCCGACAGCCAGGACGCTGCCATCAGCGTCGGCTACGAACAGCTCAGCGTGGACCAGCAGCCACTGCTGGACGCCTTTCATGAGCAGGCGACGGCAACGGCGGACAGTTTCGGCGAGGCGGTAGCGTGGTCGCAAAGCGGATGGCCGGACTACAACATCTACCAGCCGCTGTTTGCCGCGACCCTGGAACGCGGACTGCCGATCATCCCACTGATGTTCCCGCTCACCACCACGCGCGACATTGTCAGTAACGGGATTGAGGTGGCGCTGGCGGAGGATGCAATGGCACAGCTGCGTCCGGACACCTTGCTCAGCGCCGACGCGCGTGCGTCAGTGGAAGCGGAAATGCAGGACGCTCACTGTGGAAAGCTGCCTGACGCCATGCTACCGGCCATGGTCGACGTGCAGATTGCGCGGGATGCCTTCATGGCCTACCGCATCGTGCAGGCCGCCGAGCGCGCCGTGATCATTACCGGCAATGGCCACGCGCGACGGGACCGCGGCATTCCGCAGTTCATCCAGCGCCTGCGACCCGACGCAGCCATCGTGGTCGTTCATCTGCTGGAGGTGGCCGAGGGCGACCGCGTCGCTGAACAGGCGGTCGAGCGCGCAGGCACTGACATTACCGATTATGCGGTGTTTACTCCCGAGCATCCGCGAAGCGATCCCTGCCTGGCCTTCCAGTGAGCGTCACCACCGCCGACGGCGGCTGCGCTGGCATACTGCTGCTGGCGGCAGGTCGCGGTCAGCGTTTTGGCAGCGACAAGCGGCTCGCCAGACTCCCGGCCAGCGGCACCACCCTGCTAAAAACCACATTGGCCCATGCCCGGGCGAGTGGCATGCCCGTTCACGTCTGTCTGCGGACGGAGGATCATGCGCTCGCCGACGCGCTATCTCAGGATGCGGTGAGCACCCGGGTGTGTCAGCGTGCACACGAGGGCATGGGCGCAACCCTCGCCGAGGCCGTAGCCGGCACTGAAGGGTGGGACGCGGCGCTTGTCGCGCTCGCGGACATGCCATGGGTCACCGCCACAACCTACCGGGCACTGGCAGAGGCCTGTCGCCGCGAAGCGATCACCGTTCCGCGCTATCGTGGCCGTCGCGGCAATCCGGTATGTTTCGGTGCCGGGTGGTTCCGCGCGCTGCTGCAGTGTGGCGGCGATTCCGGCGCGCGGGACCTGTTGCTGGCAAACCCCCGCGCCATCCTCGAGCTGGACGTGGACGACGCGGGCATCCTGAGAGATGTCGACCGCCCCGCCGACCTCGAGGCTATGCGCTGAGCGCCTCGGGTTCCTGTAGATGACAAAACAAGTTGGTAAAAAGTTTTCATCCAATGCTGAGGTTCACGGCCGACCGGCCCACAAACAAGTTGGTAAAAGCGAGGGGCTTTTACCGCACCAGCTGTAACTTGAGTGAAAAACTAGTTGGTAATTAAGAAAAGTCAATCCTGAGTACATGGCCAGCGTTGGCATGTCTCAAGGAAATGTCTTAAGAAACATATAGATAGAGCTCACTGCGATAGCTGTGGTCGTCTGACGCCCGTTATTGACATCAACTGAAAATTCCGCGCTCCAGAGCGACAATAAGGTCCTCCACACGACGAGCCCCAGTTTCAGTCACGGCGGTTTCCAGCGGAGTGGAAGTTCCTAACGCGTATACCGATGAAGAAAGCCAGGTGCGGGCGTCTTCCTCGCTGCCACTCATCAGGTTGGTGGCAAGACTTAGCAGGTGAGCGTAGCGAACCACCCGATCGGATTCACGCGTAGACAACAGTTGGTCGCGTTTGAACCACCGACGGACAGTGGAGTCAGACATGCCCAGAAAGCGCTTAAAGAAATCCTTCGGCTCAATGCCTAGGTGCTTGGCCAGGTTTTCGCCAGCAGAGAGCGGTAAGCCTATCTTGACCAGCTTCTCCAGATTGAATACCTCCCCTTTCTTAAAGCGCAACCAAGCACGCGACTATAAATGCCCAATGGGGTATCCGGATCGCTGATAATACTTTCGTCGGACAGGGCATCCAAGAATACGGACCGGCGCTCCTCCTCGGTGCGGCTCAACTGAGATTGAGGATTGGTGCCCATTAGCTCGATCCCTTTCGAGTTGTCAGTTGATAAGACCACTTGCAAACTAATGTAATGGAATGCGAGCTGGTTTATTGAGGTATCTTCTGCGACTGGGCGATGATAGCGCGAAGGTGTGCATGACAGTCAATGTGCCAAGTCTTGCTCTAATATAATGGCAGCTATCGGCCAGATGGCGTCAGTTGTCGTCCCGTGCTTGACTCTGGGTCATGCCTAATCTCACTGCAACAATTACAAGCCCAACCATGGCGATACCGAAGACTGCCAGGGCGGCGACTGATTCATCCAGTGCCAACAGTATCCCACCCGCGGCGTTGAGCATCATCAGCACGATGAGGCCTAACTGGTAGCTATTCATTTGCCCTCCTGCACCTTTAGAAAAACTCGGGAAAGCGGCGACCACCTTGGGATACTCAAAACCTTGGTGTCAATGCGCTAAGCAAAGCCTGATTTTACTTGGGAAAATTAGATCTACTGAGTTTTCCGTGCACTAAGCTGCGCGGCAAAGTGTGCCGCGTTCTTAAGGTATCCTGACCACGGGCCTGCGCATGGCCGCTGCCGAAGAGCGGTCGTTCAAGCTCCGAGCACTTATAGGCAGCAGTCGGCCAAGAACGGACATACGGGATTTCGGTGAACTAGCTGGCGCCTATTCGGCAGGTGGCATAGGACACGACAGAGGTCTTGAGCTCCTCGATACGCCAGCGTCGCTCGCGTGGCGGTAGTGGGTAGCACCTGTCAACGGTTGAGCATACGATTTCTACGATGTGGCGTGACGTCCTGAGCAACACCTTAGGGTCTGCTGTGTCCCAGTGTGCCTGAAGCAGGTCGGCAACCAGCCTCGTTGAGTTCGCTAGCGAGGTTTCCTCGGCGTCTCTGAGCTCTGGCCACACGCGCATGGCACCCCGAAGTGCAACGATGCCGCGCTGCTCTTTTGCAGCGTCCCAGTATGCATCGATGAGCGTGTTGAAGAATTCCTCGATTGTCGCGCTCGCCGCGATGCTGGTCGATGCGTTCTCAATCCAGAGCTGCTCCGCCTCCACGAAACGGGCGGCTAGGGCGATGACGGCCGCCTCCTTGTTATCGAAGTGACGATACACCGTAGGGGGAGTCACGCCCGCCGCAGCGGCCAACGCATTCGTGTTCAGGTGTCGCAGGCCCTTGGACTCGAGGAGTTCGGCCGCCGCATCGAGAATTCGTTCGCGAACGCTCGGTCTCTCGCTCATTACACACACTTAGTTTAAAAATTAAGCTTGCACTTTAAGTAGTATTTGCTAGATTAGCAAAGTAGCAATTGCTACTTTATTGTTGACGTGAAGAACCGATATGTCTGTAAACGCAATTTCTGTATTCATGAACTACTTCGATGCCTTTGAGCGAGCGGTGGTCGATGGGCGCTGGCAGGAGGTCGAGGAGATGCTCACTGAGCAGGTGACCTACAAGGTGGAAGGGGTGCCATTCGCATGTGAAATTGACGGAAGGGCAGCGGTTATGGATGCTTTTCGCAAGTCGACACGCGCCTTTGATGCCACTATGGATTTCCGACTGCTGGAGATCCTGTCTATAGTGCGTCTTGCTGACAACCACATTCGCGTTGAGCTGCTAAGCGGGTATGGCCGCGACAAAGTGGGCTCCATGACAGCGCCTGTCGCCATTGAAGTAAAAACAAATGGGAGTCGCGTGAGCAGCCTGCGGGACACCTACGATCCCACTCTCTCAATGCCGGCGCTGAGTTGGTTGGCAGCTAACCTTGGTGACGCCGACCCTAGCTACGTCTAAATGCGCTTCAAGGGCCGGTTTGGGTCGGAAGCGGACATTTGTCAAAGTAACGCCCCCGAACAATTGATCCTTTAATTTCCACAGACCAAACGGGGCCATTCGGCCTACGCCGCGCGATAGACGGCACCCTAGCTGTAGCCTGTCGCCATGCCCTGGCGTGAAATGCTTGAAATAAAGCCCACCAGCAGGTGCAGTAGATCGCGATAGCACAAAGGGAACAATGGGTGCCTCTGGCGAGCTCGGGACGTAGCTACCGCCGCAGATCAGCCGGTGAAGGAGAGGTTTCTGGTTTTGTAGAACGCTCTATTAGGCGGACCAATTTCTGAATCGATGGTGCTGCCTGTCTGAGGATGCGATCGAGGATAGATCTTCGACCGCTGTTGTTGAACTGGTTTCGAGGCAGAAGCCCGTTTGCAGGCGACATTTTTCAGGGCTTCAATAATAAGGGCGAACGAATCACTAGAATCTTGTGGAGTCTGAACGTATCCCGCGACGTCTTAGTCTTTTATGCGCTCAGAGCGTCATCGGCCTGGATTGCCCAGATATTTGATCGGAGACATGCCCATGTTCACAACAAATCCTTAAATTCTCTGGGTTACACTCCCGCCTGAACGCACTAGAACACGGCGAGCGACATAGTCATTGCAAAGAAGATGACCAGCAAGGTAATGATACCGATGGCGTAATTACGTCGTACATGTTCCTTGTCTTCCTCTGGCCTCGAGAAAGCAAAAAACGACGTGGGCAACAATATGACGTTGGCAATGATCACAAACAGCATGAACGCGGCGGTGGGAAATAGGTCGGATATTGCTATCCCATCCCCGGTTGCGCCTCGCGCGAGCCAGGGTAGTCCGAGGGCCAGGTCGATGGAAATTACGATGCCTATGAACGCTTTGGCGGCGTCCTCCGCGGTATCAATCACTGCGGCGACCAGACTGACCGCGGCTCGCGTCAGGGCAAAACCGTACTCGCGCCCGGCTATGAGGCCGAGAAAGACCCAGGTTGTGGACAACGGTATGTCAGAAACCTCCTTAAAGAAGAACAGTAAGGACGCGTAGAGAAAGTCGATGATGGACGCTGAGCGGATGTCTACCACGCTTGTCTTCGTGCGCAGAATGCGCTGCACCGGCCCGCCTGCATTGGCAAAGGTAAATGCGAGGAAAGCAAGAATAATCAGCACTCCGGCAACGCCCTGTGCTGCGGTCAGATTCCGCGGCAAAAAGACAAAAATATTGGCGAAATCCTGCACCAACCAGATTGACCAGAGATAGGCAGTGGTGACCCACTGGGTGATCACCCAATACAGGCCGCGGTTGACGCGGAATGCGAATAGCAGCGCGGTTATCTCGGCGGCCACCGCAAGGCCGACGCCCGTCACCAGGACCTGGGGGTCGTCAATCGTGCCAAAAAGGTAGTACTGCGCAAGAAAAAAGCCACCGCCCACCAGTCCAATCAGTCCAAACGGCACATGGGTTGATAGTTCGGAACCATCAAAATAACGCTCGAGGGTTCGGCTGATCAGCAGGTAAACACCAAGGCCAATGACAAACGCCAGCGCATAACCTGTTAATGATTTCTCTATCATGGAACCAAAGCCGCCGACGGTGGCGAAAATCGTCAACACCATGAACGTTGTCGACACCGGGATACCGAGGCGGGTCACGAGCAGTAGGACCAATGGCGGCAGTGTGTGGTACCACTCGACGGTGATCTCCGGATACTTACCGGCGTTGGACAGGCGACCAAAAGACGGGTCGCCATTGTTTATCACCCAGCCCGCAATAAAGGTGACGACGAGAACGCTGCCAGCGAAGGCAAACAGCACGGTCCAGTGCCGCTGTTGGTTGGAACTGATAAATGTACCGAGGGTTTGCAGCGCATCGTTTCCCACGACCGCATACGCGGCGAACGCGAATCCGATCAAAGCCCAGACGTCCAGGCCTAACATTCTTGAATTTCGCTCATGGGAAAATGGCTTTGTTCAAAGACAAGGGCCGGAGTCTAAGGACTCTAAATGACAAAATTGTTACTGTATGTCCGGAATCCGCCAGCCAGCGATTTCGGTTTTTTGGCATAGCCCCTATCAAGTGGCATTAAGCGATGGGCAGCAGGCGGTGCAATTTCTATGACTGCTTTCGGTTTTGGTCGAAATTTTTGCCAAAGGTCGACGGTTGACGTGCCATAACATCTGCCAGCTCTACTGGCTATCAACAGAACTAATCGGTGTGAAAGTCGGTCACGACGTCGACACAGCTAGGCGACGCCTCGAGCATCCGAGCTGAAAGGCTCGCTTATAAGCTCATCGGAGGGCGTGCGTCTCTCGGCTCGCTCCGAGGCCCAAAAAATCCCCTGCACCTGACTCACCCCCCGCTGACGGGCGCGAATAGCGAGGTGCCGAGCAAGATCCTCGCCATAGTTGTTAACCGAATAACTCACAGATTCATGCTGCCCGCTTTCGGTTGGCCAGTGTGCCTCCCAGTACCAATGCTCCTTCTCTCGGCCGTCCGCGAGGCGATACTTTTTTGCATATCGGTAAACACCAGTTATTCCTGTCTTATTGTTGCAACGACGGATACTGGCGAATTCCTTGCGAGTCAGGGGCGGGTATTGTTCCAGCAATTGATCCCTATATTTTCTTGCCGCAGCCAGAGCGCCCCGCTTCCCCCCATATTTTTTATCCGGGAAGTTCTTAACAAGCGCCTTGCCGCGACGCCGGAGACTTACGCGCCAGGCATGGGTGTAGTGAGTGTCATCATCAATACGTGAAATCCCGTACATAGCTGGGCTTCTACTGGTCATGGGGCTGCCTTCGATGCTCTTCAATTCGCGCGGAGATGTAACATCAACCAGAAAATCAAGATTCGCATCTATTGTTTACAGGCCAATGACACACTTGCGATATTTTTATGAACGTGTGCCCAGCGATGAAGTAGTGAACTAGCTGACGCCGCTCAGCACGGCTCTACGTCTAAGAGACGGCTGCTTGTTCATCATCGGCTTAAGCGCCAACAAGATGCGACCACTGCCCCGGGATGTAAAGAGTTCTGACAGTCGGCTATCGGCCCAGAGTGTGTAAAAACGCTCAATTGATTTACTGGTTAAAGTTTTAGGGCACCTCTCTCAGCTTTACACCCGATTCAGGCTATGAGCTATATAAACCGAGTGTGGATAGCCCGTGTGCTCTCATGGAGCATTCTGGAGTTCTTGTAAAAGCATGAGACCACCTGCTATTACGCTGCTAGGGCCTCCATCAAGGTGTCAGTGCCCATGATCTTCATAAGGGTTCTACCAGCTGTCATTAAAACGACACAACGGTGTTACATCATCTTTGGAGATGCCAACGGCGATCTCGCGATGCAGTCGATCAACGCCCGCCCCACCATAAGCTACGTACAACCAGGCGAGCGATCAGCACGCGCTCGGGCTATCGACATGATCGAGCGGATAAGTGGTCGGCTTGCGGTTGAATCCATTTACCACCGCCTCAAGGGCGAGGATTTCAATCCGTCCACATTTTTTGCACGGGCGCTGGAGCTCGCGGACATTAAGTATCAGCTGCACGGAGTATGCCCAACGGCGCTGCCCAAGTCAGGACCACTCGTGTTGATCGCGAACCACCCATTTGGCGTGGTCGACGGCCTGATGCTCTGTGACATCGCCAGCCGAATGCGCGGCGACTTCCGCATTCTGATAAACGCGCTGCTGTGTCGCGATGCGGATCTGGACCGGTTCTTTCTGCCCGTCGACTTCAGAGATAACCGCGAGGCGAAGCAGATCAACATCCAGACCAAGCAGACCGCACTTAAGACACTCGCCGGCGGCGGTGTCATCCTCGTGTTTCCCAGCGGCGGTATCTCCACCCGTCAGCACGGCGGCTTTGGTGCCCTTGCGGATTTTCCCTGGACTACGTTTACAGCGAAGCTGATCGCAAAGTCGCAAGCAACTGTGATGCCGCTGTTTTTTCATGGCACAAACAGCCGTCTGTTCCACATTGTCAGCGGCGTGAGTGATTCGCTACGCGCATCTTTGTTGCTGCACGAAGTCCGCAACAAGATGGGCGGTCGCTTTGACGTGACGCTTGGCGCACCGGTTACCTATGAGAGTATCGCGCACCTCGACCGCCGCAACCTCACCGAGCACCTACACGCCCTCACCTGGAGCCTTGCCGAAGGGCATTAAGCGACCCGACATCAGAAAGTTAGCGCACGCTGATGAGGTGACGCAGATGGGGTTCGACACTTTAGATTTCCTCGCATGGATAGTGGCCCTTGTGCCTACACTGCGTGTCGACGTTACCGAAGATTACGAGGTTCCAGAGGTCTAGTTTGAATGACTAGGACTGGCCGATTCCAGCCGGTCACCGCGAGCGCCTGCCGCCCCCAGAATACACAATGTGATTCCTTTCACGCACAGGAGGAATCGAAGGATGTTCTATTTCGTTGACGACACGGCAACCCGAGACCCTTGGAACAAGGGCAAGCTGATAGACCAGAAAAAGCCCTTGAAGATGAAGGAGGTCTGGACAATCCGCATCCGCCTCCAGATAGCCGACGATGTGCGCGGTCTGGCCCTGTTTAATCTCGCCATCGACAGTAAGCTGCGGGCCTGCGACTTGGTTAAGCCCAAGGTCGCTGATGTGACGCATGGCATCCATGCGATGTCCCGAGCCACCGTCATGCAGCAAAAGACGCACCAGCGGGTCCAATTCGAGATTACAAAAACACCCGTGTCTCGGTGGCCCACTCGATTGAACAGGCGCAGCTCCGATCCGCAGACTACCTGTTTCCGAGCCGGATACGAAGTTCGTTACACGTTTTTACGCGGCAGTACGACTGGCAGACTCAGGCTACGCGGCAGTAGTTTACGTCTTCTCTTCTGTGGCTCGCGTTCAGATGGAACCCCAATGGAGAAAAGCCGATCGAGCAGCTTGTCTGAGAGTAAAGTGAACAGGAAAAGGCCTGCGAAGAAAATCGACATGGCTATGGCCACCAGCCAGAGTCCGTCTAGAAACAGTTGCACAAGGCTGTAGGACGTTGATTGAAGTGGTCCAATGGATGTGACCAACCCAGTTAAGGATAATATCCTGAACTGGAGGCGGTACAACATGAACACGAGAAAGAAGTATTCGAAGGA
>NZ_SLWX01000002.1 GCF_004340525.1 Chromatocurvus halotolerans
TCTGTTCCAAGGGCTTACTGCAAAAGGCAGAAAACATGAAAAATAGCACATGAAAGTTGGAAGAATGCGATTGACAGGTCACAACATATCAGTGGACCATGCGGCAGGTTCGGCCGGACATTATCTGCCCTCCTGAATCCCGCGTGCCCCGCGGGCGCCAGCCATCAGATGTCGAGCCGCTGCTTGGCGGCCCGGAACGCGTCGATTGCCATGGCAACGTCGTCCTGACTCAGCGCTGCAGACATCTGCGTGCGTATCCTCGCCTTGCCGCGGGGGACCACGGGGAAGGAAAACGCCACGACATACACGCCGAGCTCGAGCATGGTCTCGGCAAAGCGTGCAGCGAGTGCGGCGTCGTGGAGCATGACGGGGACGATGGGGTGCTCACCGGGCAGCAGTTCAAAGCCCGCCGACTGAAGGCCATCGCGCAGCGCCGCCGTATTGTCACGCAAGCGGTCGCGCAGCGCCGGTTCCTCGTCGACCAGTTCGAGCGCGCGGATCGCGCCTGCCACCACCGGCGGTGCGACGGTGTTGGAGAACAGGTAGGGCCGTGAACGCTGCCTTAGCAGCGCAACAATGTCTGAATGTGCGGAGGTGAAGCCACCACTGCCGCCGCCGATGGCCTTGCCCAGCGTGCCGGTAATGATGTCTACCCGGTCCATGCAGTCGCGGAACTCGTGGGTGCCGCGCCCGCTGGCGCCAAGGAAGCCGGTGGCGTGGCAGTCGTCAAAATGCACCAGCGCGCCGTAGCGCTCCGCAAGGTCACAGATCTCGTCCAGGCGGGCAATGGTGCCATCCATGGAAAAGACACCGTCGGTGGTGATCAGCTTGAAGCGGGCACCGGCGGCATCTGCCGCCTTGAGCTGTGCTTCCAGGTCGGTCATGTCGTTGTTGCGGTAGCGGTAGCGCGATGCCTTGCACAGACGGATGCCGTCGATAATGCTGGCATGGTTGAGTTCGTCGGAAATCACCGCGTCTTCGGGGCCGAGCAGAGTCTCGAACAGGCCGCCGTTGGCATCGAAGCAGGACGGGTAGAGGATAGTGTCCTCACAGCCGAGAAACGCACTGAGTCGTTCTTCGAGAGTCTTGTGCAGTGTCTGTGTGCCGCAGATAAAGCGCACGGACGCCATGCCATAGCCCCACTGCTCGAGTCCCTGGCGCGCGGCGGCATTCACCTCGGGGTGCTGGGCGAGGCCCAGATAGTTGTTGGCACACAGGTTCAGCAGCTCGCCGTCGCCGGCGATGCCCACCCGGTTGCCCTGGGGCGTGCTGATGATGCGCTCGTGCTTGCGCAGCCCGGCCGCATCTATGTCCGCCAGCTCCGACTGCAGGTGTTCCGCGAATGTTCCGTACATACTCTCAGTGCTCCTCCCAGTTGAGAATGACCTTGCTCGCTTCGCCGCTGTTCATCACCGTGAAGCCCTGCTCGAATTCCCGATAGTTCAGACGGTGGGTGATGACCGGCGAAATATCCAGTCCGGAATCGATCATCACCGACATCTTGTACCAGGTCTCGTACATTTCGCGACCGTAAATTCCCTTGATGGTGAGCATGTTGAAAATCACCGTGCTCCAGTCTATCGCCATCTCCTTCGCCGGGATGCCGAGCATGGCGATCTTGCCCCCGTGGCACATATTGGCAATAAGGTCGTTGAAAGCCTGAGGATTGCCGGACATTTCCAGGCCGACATCAAAGCCCTCGCGCATGCCCAGCTGCTTCTGCAGGTCGCTGATGGTGTCGCGGCCGACATTCACGGTGTGTGTGGCACCCAGGGTTTTCGCCATCTCCAGCCTGGCATCGATAACGTCGGTGATCACGACGTGGCGCGCACCGGCGTGGCGACAGACGGCCGCCGCCATCGCGCCGATGGGGCCGGCGCCGGTGATCAGCACGTCCTCACCCAGCAGGTCGTTCTGCAGAGCCGTGTGTACGGCATTGCCGAAGGGATCGAACAGGGCGGCAACGTCCAGATCAATGCCCGGGGCGTGCTCCCAGACATTGGACATGGGCAGGACCATGTATTCGGCAAATGCCCCCGGACGATTGACGCCGATGCCACTGGTGTGAGCGCAGAGGTGTCGTCTGCCCGCCATGCAGTTACGGCAGCGGCCGCAGACCACGTGACCTTCGCCGGACACGATCTGCCCGGGCTTGAAGTCGATGACATTGCTGCCCACCTCGACGATTTCGCCGACAAATTCATGGCCGATCGTCATCGGCGCCTTTATCGTCTTCTGCGCCCATGCATCCCAGTTGTAGATATGCAGATCCGTGCCGCAGATCGCGGTTCGCCGTACCTTTATGAGAACGTCGTTAATGCCGGGGCGAGGCTCGGGCACCTCTTCCAGGCTGAGCCCGGGTGCAGCGTCGCGTTTTACCAGTGCCTGCATGAAGGCCTCCATGGGTTTCGTATAGAAGAATAATTCCAGTATAGTGGATGAAGGGCGCGCCGGATGCAAGTCCTGGCGGTGCTCTCGTGCCTACAAGTCCTCAATCCCGGCGGCGCTGGCTTCAAGCGACAGGCGATCAGTGAAATAATGCGCGTTATCGGACCGATAACAGCGAGGCACCTGTGACAGCAATGAATAATGAAGAATCCGTGATCCCGGCATTGAACGCCCGTCGTCCGGCGTTCCTCGGGATGCTCGGTGGCCGGGTTGTGGCGCTGGATCGTGATGCAGGAACCTGCACCATGGCCTTCGACATCAGCACCGACTTCTGTCACTCCGTCGACATCATCCAGGGGGGCTTCGTCACGGCCATGCTTGACGCGGCCGCATCGCACGCCGCGTTTGCGCTTGTCGACGGCGTCACGGCGCTCGCCACCCTGGAGATCAAGGTGAGTTTTCTCGAACCCTCACGCGCCGGCGTCTATCGCGCCGTCGGCATCATCAATCGGGTCGGTCAGAGCACCGCCTTTCTCAGCGCTGAGCTGTATACCGACGATGGGCGTCTTACCGCCATGGCAACCACAACAGCCCGCCTCATCCGCAAAAAGGAAGTCGCCTGATGAAGCTCTCGCGCCGCCTCCTGCTGTCGCCGTTTCTGATCGCGGCGGGTCTTTTTCTCCTCGCCGGCTGCGGCGATACAGAGCAGACGGTCAGGGAGCCGCAGACGGTGGATGCTCTGGAGGCCTTTACCGATGGCATGCAGCGGGTTGGCGGTTTTCTGCCGTTCTACCTCGACGAGAAAAAGGGCCGTGTGTATCTGAGCCTGCAGCCTGATCCGCCGCAGATGATTTATCAGGCCTCTCTGCCGCAGGGCGTTGGGTCGAATGACCTGGGCTTTGACCGCGGCCAGTTGGCGCGGAACGGGACATCGCTGGTACGTTTCGAGCCCGTGGGGGATCGCGTGCTGATGCGTCGCCTGAACACGCAGTTTCGCGCGAACTCGGGCAGCGATGCCGAGCGCCGCTCCGTGGAAGAGGCAT
Source organism: Chromatocurvus halotolerans (assembly GCF_004340525.1). Lineage (GTDB taxonomy): Bacteria > Pseudomonadota > Gammaproteobacteria > Pseudomonadales > Halieaceae > Chromatocurvus > Chromatocurvus halotolerans. The sequence goes on from NZ_SLWX01000002.1 coordinate 3,432, forward strand.
TTGCCAGTTCGGTGCTCTGGGGCTTTCCGGTGGTTGCCCGCAGTGACGGGCAGCTGCTGCTGGATGCCACGGATTTCCTGCTGCGCGACAGCCACGGCATAGCGCGCAACCTGCGCGATCGCGGGCAAGGCGATTTCCGGCACGATGCCAGTCGCTCCGGGCTTTACTACCCACGCATCCGCAGTTTTCCGCGCAATACCGAGTTCGAGGCGACGGTCACCTTTACTGGCGATAATCCGGGTCAGTACCTGGAGGATGTCGCGCCAGATCCGCACAGCTTCAGCGTGCGAATGCATCACAGTTTCGTGGCGCTGCCGGAGCCCGGCTACCAGCCGCGCCTTTTTCTGCCGGAATCCGGTTTTGGCGCATTTACCTACCGTGATTATGCGGCGGCGATTGAAGAGCCGATTGTGCAGCGCTATATCCGCCGGCATCGCCTCGTGAAAAAGAATCCAGCGGCGGACAGCAGTGAACCCGTCGAGCCTATTATCTACTACCTTGACCCCGGCACGCCGGAGCCCGTGCGCGGCGCTTTGCTGGATGGGGCGCGCTGGTGGAATGATGCCTTTGCCGCTGCAGGCTATGAAAATGCGTTCCGGGTCGAGATGCTGCCCGAGGATGCCGACCCCATGGACGTGCGCTTCAACGTCATCCAGTGGGTACACCGCGCCACGCGCGGCTGGTCCTACGGTTCGAGCATCACCGACCCGCGCACCGGTGAGATCATCAAAGGTCACGTGACTCTGGGCTCGCTGCGCGTGCGGCAGGATTACCTTATTGCCCAGGGTATGACATCGCCGTTCACGGAGGGCGACGAAGACACCGATGACATTTCTGCGCTGGCGCTGGACCGGATACGACAGCTCTCCGCGCACGAGGTAGGCCACACGCTGGGGCTGGCGCACAATTTCGTCGCCAGCGCCCGGGGACGCGCGTCGGTGATGGACTACCCGCATCCCCGGATAGCGCTGGATGCGGATGGCGAGGTTGCGCTGGATGATGCCTATGCGAGTGGCATCGGGGACTGGGACAGGATAAGTATCCGCTATGGTTACGCGGACCTGCCGCCGGGCGAGACCGAGCTGGCAGCCCTGTCGGGCCTGCTGGAGGACGCGCGGTCTGGCGGCTACGCCTTCATTTCCGACCCCGACTCAAGAGCGAGTCGACAGGCACACCCGCGCAGTCATCTTTGGGACAACGGCGCCGACGCCGTCGCCGAACTGGAGCGATTGATCGATCTGCGCGAGCATGCCCTGAGTCGTTTCGGTCATCGCAGTATTGCCAATGGTCGTCCATTTTCGGATCTCGAGGAGATACTGGTCCCGGTGTATTTCCATCACCGCTACCAGGCCGAAGCCGTCGGCAAGTGGATTGGCGGCATCGATTACCGCTATGCGGTGCGTGAGGGCGGTGACGACTATGCCTACCGCCCGGTGTCTGCGGTCAGGCAGCGCCGGGCACTGCTGGCGCTGATGAGAACGCTGCGCCCGGAGTTTCTTGCGCTGGACGAATCGCTGCGCCGCGCCATACCGCCAAAAGCCTATGGCTATGAGCGCACGCGTGAAAGTGCCGGAGGCTACATGGGACGGCAGCTGGATCCTGTGTCCCTGGCGGAGGCCTCGGTACAGCACACGCTGGACATTCTGCTTGAGCCCGAGCGGCTCGCCCGGCTGGCGCTGCAGCACGCGGATGATTCGGCACATATTGGCGTGGGACTGCTGTTTGCCCAGCTGCAGGAGAATCTGCTACCCACGGTCACGGAAGACGGCTACCTGGCGCTGCTGCAGCAGCGCACGGCGGCGACATTGCTCTCGGCCTGGCGCAAGCTGGTGCAGGCACCAGAGGTCGCTCCGGAGGTGCGTGCGGAAAGCCTCGCTGCGCTGGAATCCGCGGCGCGCTTCATGCGTCGACAGCACCAGGCGCCGCCCGGTTACGCGGCCTTTTACGCCTACCAGCTGTCGCTGATCGAGGAGTTCCGCCGCAGTCCGGCGCTTCTGCCACCGCTGCAGTCGCGTGACCTGCCGCCGGGCTCTCCCATCGGGGGATGATGGTTGCCGGCGGCTGCCACGCTGTTACCAGCGGCCGTAGCGATTGAGGTCGTAAACGCCGGCTTCCAGCGGCGCCTGCGTCTCGAGCAGATCCCGGAAGCTGTGGAACACCGGCCAGATGTCCGGATCCATGCGCCGCAGCCCCCAGCGCCCGACCATCGCCTGCATCGCGGCCTCACTGTCCACATCCAGCAGGGTGCCGACGAAGTCTCCCAGTTCCTCCGCGTCCACGCGCAACATCAGGTTGGGGTAGCTGCCGACCAGCGTGGGAAGGATGCTCAGAGTGTCGTGCCCCTCCTGATAGCGCAGTGATTCGCCCAGCATGAAAGCCACGTTGCTGTGTCGTCGATTGCGCAGCAGTGTCAGGGCTTCGCGGCTGCCGTCCGCATGATCCACACGCAGGAAGGTGGTTTCCGGCATCCAGCGCACCAGGTCCAGGTCGCTGGCGGGGCGTGCAGCCAGCACTCGCAGCGTTCTGTGCGTGTCGCGCTGCTCAGGTGTCAGCCCTGGTGACCAGTGATCGGTCTCCGGCCTGTTGATGGCGTCGCTGGTACCGGTGAGTTCGGGGCTTCTTTTTTTCAACTGCTGCAGCACCCGGGTATAGCTGTCGTCTGTGCCTGGCAGGACCTGCGTCGGTGTCGTGGTATCCAGATCGTGGTAGGTCATGAGCATCTTCAGCTTGCCGCTGTTCTGGTACCAGCTGTCGTACCTGGCCTTGCGCCGGTCGGGCGGCAGCAGTCGCAGAAAGTTGGTTTCCGCCTCGTTGCGTATGAGGTCAAAATAGAGTCGTGTCTGCGCCTGGTGGGAGACGCTGCCAAAGACATTGAAGCCCACCACCAGCTCATAGTAGGTTCTTTCCAGCAGCGGATAATCCATCAGCCAGGTTGTACGCGGCTGTTCCCCCTGCCAACCGGCCATGACGGAAGCGCTGTCATGATGGCGGAAAATGGTCAGGAAGGCATTCGGGTTATGCGTCTCACCGTTCCAGACCTGGGACAGGCCCGGGCCCTGGGGAAAGTCTTCGGCGTAGCGAAGGGTTCGCCTGTCAAGATAGCGGTTGCGTACCGCCTTGTAGTCGAGCCACTCCGGTCCCAGCGAGATCAGTGAGCTTTTCTGTCCGGGCACGCCCAGCAATGGGCTGACCTCCTCGCGGTAGGCCTTGCGGTTGGTGAAACGTTCTTCTGCCGGCGATTCGAACATGACCCAGAACTGATCGCGAATGACATCGGTGGCGATCTGTCCGCGACAGACGGGTCCTCGAATGAAATTGCGCACAAAGTACAGCGCGTCGTTGAGCAGAAAACGGTAGCGCAGCCGGGGTGGAATGGCGGCGAAGGTCTCGAAGGGGTTGGCGCGCGCATCGCTGTCATACCCGGGCAGTGTATCGACAGACCAGTCCTGGCTGTCGAACAGGTCCATGAGTTCCCGGCGTCGCGCGCGATCAAAGCGGTAAATGATGTGGGTCTTGTGGACGATGCTGTCGTCAATGCGCGCAAGACGATAATGGAAATCACCCTCTACCGGATCATTCGGCCGCAGAGTGGCCACCGGCCGGGGTGCAGCCGGGGCAGCGGTGCGCGACCGTATGAGGGCATAGAAGCGGCTGTTTGCACCTTCGCCGCTCTCCAGATACAGGTGACCGAGGTACAGATGCTCGTACAGATAACGGGCGAGTAGCCTGGCGCGTTTATCGTCGCGATTCAGCCAGCGCTCCCACTGCCGGATCTCTTCGGTATGCGTTGAGTCGGCGGCGTCGGCGCTGCCGTCCCTTTCTGTCGACGCTATGAGAGCGCCTTCCCTGATCCAGCGAGACAGCCTGTCATACTCGCCATCCGTGAGCCCTGCCATGACCAGCGGCATGCCGCCATGGGGGTTCTGTTCGCGATAGCGCGCAAATTCGCCGGGCTCGGGGCAGGCATGCCTGCGCGACAGGTCGAGGCGGATCTCGTCCGGGATGGGGTCCTGCTGCGGCAGCGGATTCTCTCTGCCAAAGTCAATCATGGACTGCAGCAGCGGCAGCGTTTCCTGGCCGCCTTCCTGTGGCGCGTCCAGGACGCTGAAGAAGCCGCGCCGGCGCCACTCTGCGGCAGTCTGCGCATCGATACCCAGGCGTGTAGGCGGTGTGTCTCCCAGCCGCAGACCACTATAGACCCGTATTTTCGAGGCGCCGCGTTCAAGCCCTGCAACGTTATCGAATTTCAGCTGGCAGGGGGCGTCGTAGCAGGCGTGACAGGCCAGGCATTTGTCGTACAGCACGGGCAGGATATCCCGCTCGAAGTCGTGGCTTTGCTCTTTCGCTGTCTCCCGATCCTGCCACGCATACTCTTTCTGCCGGGTAAACAGCTGTTTAAGCTGGTCAAAGCCCGAGCGCAGCGATGTGTTTATCGTATGCAGCTGGTTGTCGGGGTTATCTGCCTCTGGCGTCTGCGCGTTGTCGGCGGCGACCATCTGGTTGAGGCAGAGTGTCGCGGCCATAAAAAGATATAGCAGGGCCGACTGCCGGCTCCTGGAGAATCCATCAATCACCGTGCTGGCTCCCTGCGTCCGCCGTTGTTCTCTCGACCTGGAATCCCTGACGCGGAAAGTGGACAGCAACAGTGCCTACCCGGGGGTGCTCACGCAGCAGGCTGATATGCTCCAGCGTCGACTGCATGAGGACACCTGCCACCGGCTGCCGACCGTAGTCCGTTGCCATGACCTGCACGTCTTCGCCAGGCCTGAGTCCGTCCATCGGCGCCAGCGATTTGCCGTCAGCCACCCGGGGTGACACACGGCGAGCCAGCTCAACGGCGTCCGCGGAGGACAGTTCCGTGGCATCACCGTGGCCGAATTCGCGCATGACATCCATCCATTTGAGCAGGTGGGGATAGGGGGCAAATTCGGTTTCCAGCGCCGGGTTGCGCCAGACAAACCAGCAGCAATGATAGGTGGAAAAGTCCGCTTCGGTGGGCGTGCTGTTGAACAGAAAGGCGCTCGACCCCAACTGACGGTCCAGGCGCGCCAGATGGCCGTGAAATGCGGGCAGGGCGGTTGCCAGCGGCATGGTGAGGCTCGTCCCTCCGGTGAGTTCACGCCGGTCGCGCATGAAGGCGTCGGCCGCCTGTGGGTCTGAGAACAAGGGGCTCTGTGCCAAAGCCCTGGGCTGGAAGGCCACGGAGATACAGATGCGGAAAAACTCGCTGTCGGTCCAGCGCGCGGCGGCGTTGACGGTTGCCTCGTTCCCCGCGGGGTAGATACTGTTCTCGGGGAGGATGTGATCTATGACCCGTGCGATCAGCGCCGAGTCACAGTAGATGTCGGCACCAAGCTGCATCACCGGAGTTCGGCGGTAACCGCCAGTCAATGGCATCAGGTCGGGTCTCGGCATGATCACGGGTATCTCCACACGCTTCCAGGTGGCGTGCTTGTAGCCCAGCAGCAAGCGGATCTTTTCGGAAAACGGTGAATCCGCATACTGGTGGAGAACGATATCGGTCATGCAGGTATGCCCCGGTGGCTCCTGGCCGGGAGTGGCCGGAGGCTTACTGTCGCAAACATCCCGGGGGGCGTCCATGGCAAAATTGCCGCGCGGAATACGCCGCGGATGGCGGCGTGCCATGGCGGGTGGCCTTCCCGGGGCGCGAGCCTGCTATGATCGGTGCGGTCAATCACCGGAATGGAGGAGGCATGAAGCAGAAGAGCGGTGCAGACCTGTCTGTACAGACCCGACTGGTGCACGATCCCGATAACGCCTACGGTGTCGTGGCGACACCCGTCTACCACGCTTCGACCGTGCTTTTCCCGACCTACGCAGACCTGCGCCGGGGGGAGGCCGATCCACTGAGTCGCGATTCGATGTACTACGGCCGCATGGGGACACCTTCCACCCGTTCACTCGAGGACGCGCTCTCCGCTCTGGACAACAGCGTTGGCGCGGTATTGTTTCCTTCCGGCGTTGCCGCTATCGCCGCCACGCTGCAGTGTTTTCTGCGTCCGGGTGACCATTTGCTGATGGTGGACTCGACCTACGGCCCCACCCGCAACTTCTGTCTGGGATACCTGGCTGACATTGGCGTGGAAACCACCTTCTACGACCCCTGTGCAGGCACTGCGGAACTGCAGTCCCTGTTCAGGGAGAACACGCGCCTGGTGTTCATGGAATCGCCCGGGTCAGCGACGTTCGAGGTGCAGGATGTTCCCGCGATCGTTTCTCTGGCCGCCGGGCGAGGCATTCTCACGGCAATTGACAACACCTGGGCGACACCGCTTCTGTTCAATCCGCTGGATCACGGCGTTGATCTTGCCATTCAGTCCGGCACGAAATATCTCAACGGCCACGCCGATTGCCTCTATGGCGTAGTGACGTGCCGCGACAACACACTGTATGACCGACTGCATCGGTATGCCCTGGCCACCGGCAGTCATCTTGCGCCCGATGACTGCTTTCTGGCGCGACGCGGTCTGCGTACGCTCGCGGTACGCCTTGCGGCACACGAGGCTGCCGGCATTGCCCTGGCAGAGTATCTGGCGCAGCGATCCGAGGTGTCACAGGTTCTGCATCCGGGGCGCCCGGAGCACCCGGGCCATGCCATTTTCAGGCGTGACTTCTGCGGCGCCAGTGGTCTGTTCGCGGTGGTGCTGGACGGTTTCGACGAGGAGCGGCTGGCCCGGTTCCTCGATGCCCTGGCGCTTTTCGGTATGGGTTATTCCTGGGGTGGCTTTGAAAGCCTGGCCCTGCCCATGCGGCCGGTGCGGACGCTGTCGACGCGACTGGCGCTGGGTCCCGATCAGCGTTTGCTGCGCCTGCATGCCGGTCTCGAGTCAATCGATGATCTGACTGCAGACCTTGAAGGCGCATTTGCCGCCGCTGCACGCTGATGGCGATCAGCTGCTTTCGAAGCGTCGGAAGTCGGTGATCAGCGCATCCACCGCCGCGGCAATGATTTTCTCGCCGTTCGCAGCCGTCGCCTGAGACGGGTCAGAGCCAATGCGACCGTCGGGAAAGTTTTCCCGGTAATGGTTGGCATCGGTGAAGGTATTCACGGGCGCGACTTTTGGCTGCAGCTTGCGCGTGCGCTTTTGCTCGGGATAAGCCGCCCATGTCACGGCGATTTCCGAAGCCGTGGCATGCATGCCATCGTTGCTGGGGTGCAGCTGTCGACAGGTTTCCATCACTGCCGGAAGCTCCCACCAGTTTCGCGCGCGCAGGGTCAGCGCGCTTTCCTCCGGCGCTGCCGGATTCAGGCTTCGCCGCGCATAGATTTCGGCGAAGGCAGCGTGCAGCGTCGCCGTATTGCCGCCGTGCCCGTTGAGAAAGTAGATGCGCCGGAAACCGTGTCGGGAGAGGGATGCGCACCAGTCCTCAAGCGCGGCAATCATCGTCGACGGACGCAGGGTGATGGTGCCGGGAAATCCGAGATGGTGCTGTGCGCAGCCGACGTTGAATGTCGGACCAACAAGAAAGTTATCGCGCTCGCCCGCGCGCCGGGCGATGATTTCGGGACACAGGGCATCTGTTCCTATCAGGCCGGTGGGGCCGTGCTGCTCCATGGAGCCGATGGGCACGACAAGTGCCTTGCTGCTGCGAAGATAGTCTTCGACATCGCACCAGGTTGATAATGCCAGCTGCATGGCGTTTCTCCAGAACGGTCTCGGTTGTCTTTCGACCATCGCAGAATACCATGGACAGAGCCGGTATACTGTCAGCTCCCTTGTGGTTCCGGGACAATAAAGCGACACAATGCCAATCATTTCTCTGCTTGCCCGCGTGCCGTTGCGCGCGCTTTATCTGCTGTCCGGCGTTCTGTCCTTCCTGCTTTACAGAGTGCTTCGCTATCGACGTCGGGTGGTGCGTGAGAACATCGCTGCGGCGCTGCCCGAGCGGCCGGTAGCCGAGCAGCGTCGCATCGAACGAGCCTTCTATCGCTACCTTGCCGATCTGGTGGTAGAGGTTATCGCTGCGAGCGCCTTGCCGCGCTCGGCGTTCACCTCCCGCGTCACGCTGCGCAATCCCCAGCTGTTCGAAGCGGCGATCCGCGATCGTGGGGTGCCGATGCTCGTGCTGGCGATACATCAGGGTAACTGGGAGTGGATGCTGCACGCTGCGACGCTGTCGCTGGATACGCCGATTCACGCCGTCTACAAACCGCTGCACAGCCCGCGCTGGGACGCGTTCGCCGTTGCCATGCGCAGCCGCTTCGGCAGCAGTCCGCTGCCCATGCAGCGGGCGTTCAGATCGGTGTTGCGCAATCGTCACCATAGCGTCGCGTATGCCCTGGTGGCCGATCAGTCGGCGTCACGCCACGGCTACCGTACGCAGTTTCTCGGCAGAGAGGCGAGTTTCTACCGCGGGGCGGACCAGATGGCGCGTGCGGTTGATGCGCCGGTGATTTTTATCCAGTGCCGTCGCCTCGGCAGAGGGCACTATGAGGCCGTTTTCCACAGCCTGTCGATGCCGCCGCACGACTGCCCGGAGAACGCCATTACCGAGCGCTACGTCGCCCTTGCAGAGCAGTGCATCCGGGAGCAGCCAGAGACCTATCTCTGGAGCAGCCGCCGCTGGCGACGCAAGGCCCCATGATACGCTTGCGTCATGTCGCGGGGCTGGACGAGGATATTGCCTGTTGATGACGATCGCTATAGTTTTCACCGTATTGCTGGCGTTGATAGGGTCACTCCGTTATCCCTGGTGGAAGCCGGCGGTACCCATAACACTGCCGCGGATTCTCATGTACCACATGATCTGCGAGCCCGTGCCGGGTGCCCGCTTCAATGGACTGCGCGTATCCCCGCAGCAGTTAGAGCGCCAGCTCGCCTGGCTTCGTCGTCATGGCTGGCAGTTCCGATTCCTGTCCGATGTGCTATCGGCAGATGCCGTGCGTCAGCCTGGCTCCGAAAAGGTCTGCGTGATCACCTTCGATGATGGCTACGCGGACAACCTGCATAGCGCACTGCCGATTCTGCAGCGCCACGGCGCGGTGGCCACGCTTTACCTGGTTCAGCACCGCCATGACAACGACTGGTCGGTGAAGAAGAAACAGCACCATGATGAGGGCGAACTGGCGCGCGAGCCGAAGCTGACGGATGCCGAGGTCGAGACGCTCCTGGCGTCCGGGTGTTTCGAGCTGGGAGGGCACAGCGCGACCCATGCCGATTTCAGCAAGCTGGACCCCGCGACGCGGCGTGCGGAAATCGTGGAGAGCAAGTCGGCGCTGGAGAGACGTTTTGGCGTGCCGCTGCAAACCTACGCCTACCCCTTCGGGATTTATGACAGCCTGGACGTGGCGCTGGTCCGCGAGGCCGGCTTCCTGGGCGCAGTGACAACGCGTCCCGGTATCAGCCGTGACCTGCAGACCGAGCGTTTTGAACTGAAGCGTGTCAAGGTATCGGGCAAAAAAGGGCAGCTCATCTTCCGCCTCGGCATGCGGATGGGCTGGCGGACCTGGGTATAGCCGGATGATCATCAGTCATCGCTATCGCTTCATTTTTATCAAGACGCACAAGACCGCGGGCAGCAGTCTGGAAATGGGTCTTGGGCCCCTGTGCGCGAAAGAGGATGTCGTGTCGCACATGGAGACCAACCTGCAGTCGGGTGTGCCGCGCAATTATCTGCCCGACACGCGGATTGGCCGCGCCTATGGCCGGCACCGCTGGGTACGTAAACTGCTGTCACGGCATTCGCCACGCCTCGGCGCGTATTTTTATGAGCATATGCCGGCATGGCGGGTGCGCGAGCTGGTGGGTGAGGGTGTCTGGCAGTCGTACTTTACCTTCTGCATGGAGCGCAATCCCTGGGACAAGCTCGTGTCCTACTATCTGTGGAAACGCGACGGGCAGTCGCGGTCCATGCCCTCTTTCAAATCCTGGGTGATGGGTAAACCCCACAGACTGCCGCTGGATGCGGACCTGTACATGTCGGGTGATCAACTGCTGGTGGATCGTGTCTTTGACTATCGGGATCTACCGTCGGCACTGCGTGAGCTGGGCTCACGTACCGGACTTCCGGTTCCAGCAGTGCTGCCGGGTGAGAAAACCGGCATCGCGATTGACCGCAAGCCATGGCCCACCTACTACGACGACGAGGCGCGGGCACGTGTCGAGATGCTGTATCGCCGCGAGATCGCGTTGATGAACTACCGCTTCGACGGGCCGTGACAACTGGCGTCAGCCTGGCCTGATAACGCTGTGCACATAGCCGGTGCGGGGACCGTCGATGCCAAGGCGACTGCGCTGTGCTTCGCTCGACTCGAGGTCTCCGGGCCGGGTAACGCTGGCGGTGAATCCGGCTTCCTCAAGTCGCTGCAGATAATCGTGACCATACTGCCGCAGGTGCTCGTCCGGGCGCCTGTCGAAGCGCGGTCGGACATTATCCGGGCGTACGTTCTCGCAGGTGGTCTCGGCGTGCAGCGGGACGTTGAGAATCGCCCATCCCCCCGGACGCAGCGTGCGGCGGAACTCGGCCAGGGCCGCGCGATCGTCGGGCACATCCTGCAGGACATGGCTGCAATAGATGGCGTCGAGGCAGGCATCCCGGAACGGCAGTGCACTCACGTCCAGCCGGAAATCGACATCACGGCGCATCAGGTCGGCGCTGATATAGCCGGTGCCGGCGCGCTGGCGGAAAAAGTCTGCGAGCCGCGGTTCGGGCGCAACGTGCAGCAATCGCAGCGGTTTGTCGAAAAGCTGCGTGTTGCGCTGCAGGAACAGCCAGGTCAGACGGTCGCGTTCGCGCGCCCGGCACAGGGGGCATACGGCGTTTTCGCGATAGCGCGCGCCGGTCCCCGCCGGCAGGAAGCGACTGAAGTCTGCCTCGCATACCGGACAGTGCACGGCGCTGCCGCGGTAGCGCCAGGGTGCCAGGCGATTGCGCCACTGGCGCAGGCGAACTTCCACCGGTTTCAGAAATTGCACAGTTGAACCTTCTCCTGATCGCAGAGGGGTAGCAGCATGCGAACACGACCCTCCAGCCGCTTCAGCTTGCGCTGAACCTTGGCGCGCGCGGCGCGCTGTGAGCAGGCGGCGAGCGGGATGAAGTCTGCGCTACCGATGCCATCGACCACCAGTACCTGTACGCTGCCGTCGGCGTGCTCAACCGCGATCATGTTGTGTGGCAGAAGGTCGCGGGTCAATACGCGGTATCGCGCCATGACGTCAGCAAAGGCCTTTATCCCATCACACAGCGCCGGCGTCAGTCCGCGCGGCAGGCGTTGCTCGAGATTCCGTGGCCAGCTGCCGTCGTGGTTGCGGTACAGCCGCGTTACAATGCCGAGTCCGCAGTCTGTGGTCACCGTGCCGAAGTATTCAGGAACGTGCTGCCAGACCGGCGTCAGGTCGGGGGTGGATGCCAAAAGCTGCTGGTAGGCACGTATCTCCTTGATCTGGTCATCGAAGGCGGAAGCCGGCAGCAGCTGCTTCCAGCCGCGTTTCTGCGCGCGACGGGCGGCCCCGGTGCGGTCTGAACGCAGGACCTTGATGCACCGGTCGGCGTAGTCCGGATGCTGGAAAACCCGACGTGTGCCGCCGATGAACAAGGGTTTCTCATCACTGAGCAATACCTGCTGCATCAGTGTTCCGTCCTGTCGCGCTGGGTTTCCAGCAGCTCACGGTAAACCGCCAGGGTGTCCTCACACATGCGCGAGAGCAGAAATGTCGTGTTGGCGCGCGGCGGCGGCAGGGCCTGCCGCAGTGCGGCATCGACTTTTTCTACCGCCTCTTCGATGGCGCCGCAGGGCACCGCACCCTCCGGGAACAGCGCCTGCATTATCTCGCCGACGCCACCGTGATTGTAGGCGACCACCGGAACCTGCATGCTCAGCGGCTCCAGCACCGTGCGACCGAAAGACTCCGGCCGATTCGACAGGGACAGGACGACGCTGGACATGGCATAGATTTCCCGCATGTCGTTCCTGTGTCCGGTAAACAGCACGTGATCCGACAGCCCCATGTCCATCGCCAGGTCGTGAATTTCCTGTGCGTATGCTCTGTGTCCGGGGTCTTCGTCGCCAACGATCAGGCCTTTCACGCTGCGGCCACGGGCGCGCAGCCCCGCGAGTATCCGCAGAAAGTCCGTGTGATTCTTCAGGCGTGTCAGCCGCCCCGGCAGCGTGATCACGTCGTGTTCCAGCAGCTGGGGATATTGTCGGTACCAGCGGCGCAGCCAGTGTTCCGGCGGCCGGTAACCGGGCGGGAACTGCGCCGGGTTGATACCGCGATACACCAGCCGAAGCTTCGCGGGATCGCAGTCAGGGTAGTTTTCCGTGACATAGCGCCGCACTGACTCCGAGACGACGATGACGCGCTCGCCGCAGGTCACGATCGCACTGTAACGGCTGACCGAGTGCAGACCATGCACAGTGGTCACAAGGTGTGGCCGTGTCGCAGCAGGCATGCCGCGCCAGGCAAGCCAGACCAGCCAGGCGGGCATGCGCGAGCGCAGGTGGACAATGTCAAAGCGCTGTCGGGTCAGCCAGCGTCGCAGTCCTGGCACCTGAAGCAGTGACAGTGGGGATTTTTTGCCGAGTGACCACTGCACGTGCGTTGACCCCTGACGCTCGAGGCGAGAGACCAGCTGACCTCCGCCCGAGATCACCCAGGACTCATGGCCGGCCTTGACCAGGGCAGTGCCCATTTCCAGCGTGCCGCGCTCCACGCCCCCGCTGTTCAGCGCCGGCAGAACCTGCAGAACCTTCATGTCAGCACCCTTTCCGGCAGTTTCTGCAGCAGCCAGTCTGCGGCGCGAGCGGCCTCCTGCAGCGGCTGCGCTGGCCGCTGCGGCGACTGACCGGCCAGAATCGGGTCGAGCAGGTTGATCATGTTGCGACGGTGCAGATTCTCCATGCCGTGCTGCAGCCGCCCGGCGCGGACTGTGGGCAGGGCAAGCAACCCGGTTGCCGTGCCGGCGCTCAGCGCCTCGTAAACCATGGAAACACTATCCTCGGTAATCCATGCCTGCGCACAGCCTGACAGCATCTGCGCAACCCATCCCTGCGGCGTATCGGTGTGTGATATCACCTGCAGGTTTGCTACCGCCTTCGCCGCCAGGGCGGCGATCGTACCGTCCGGTGTTCGGCGCGAGGTGCTGGCAGTCCACTGCATCCCGGGAAAACGCTGACACAGTAACGCGACCCGGGTACAGACGTCGTCGACAGGGAAATGGAAATGTCGTGACGGCCCGCCAAGCAGAATCAGGCCGCGGCTGTCGTCCACCTTCGTGGCCGGCAGAATGGGGTTGAGAACACCCTCGGTGACCAGTACCCGTGGGCTTTGCGGCGGCAGGTCGTGGCGCGGTACGACGGCCGTATCGAAACAGCGCAGGGGAAGGCTTGGGCGCATCAGCACACAGGTCAGGCAACCACTCGCCCGGCCCAGCGTCAGCAGCTGGCGATGCGTGGCATGGCCGGCGCCAACGGCGATTGTCGGAGTATTTGACGCCGTCAGGTCCGGATAGCGGCCACGCAGCAGATCTGTCCAGCCCGCGCGCCGGCTCGCCACGTCTATCCATGTGACCGTCACCGGCCGGCGTCGCGCCAGCGCCTGTCCCAGACCCTGGAGCTGTGCCTCGTGTCCCGCCTTGCCGTCCGACAGCAGCCAGATCCTGATCGCCTCGGAAGCCGCGGCGGTACTGGCGTGGGGCCGCTCAGCGTGCAGCATCGCTATCGCTGAATTGTTGCCGGTAGAGGTCGGCATAGGGGCCGTCGTTGGCAACCAGTTCCGCGTGCGTGCCGATTTCCACGATACGCCCGGCTTCCAGCACGATAATGCGATCCGCGCGCTCCACGGTAGACAGACGATGCGCGATGATCAGTGTCGTGCGGTCCTCGGTGATACGCGTCAGTGCCTGCTGGATGAGCATTTCCGAGTGGGCATCGAGTGCCGAGGTGGCTTCGTCGAGCACCAGGATTCTGGCGTCCTTGAGGAATGCGCGGGCAAGAGCGAGGCGCTGGCGCTGCCCGCCTGAGAGATCGTTGGCGTCCTCGTTGACCTGGGTTGCCATGCCGTCTGGCAGCTGTGCGATGAACTCGCTGGCGTGGGCGTCGTCTGCGGCGCGACGTATCGCCTCCTCGCTGGCGCCGCGAAGTTCGCCGTAGGCGATATTGTCGGCAATACTTGCCTCGAACAGTACGGTGTGCTGGTTGACGACAGCCACGTGGCGGCGCAGCGACTCGAGTCGGATGTCCTCCATGGCAATATCGTCGATGAAAATACACCCCGCGGGCGGCGGCGTGAAACCGGCTACGAGGGACGCCAGAGTTGACTTGCCGGCGCCGGAACGCCCGACGACGGCCACGGTTTCTCCGGGCTCTATGATCAGATTGATATCCTGAAGTACTGGCGTATCCCCTGGCTGGTAACGGAAGCTAAGGTGCCGGCATTCAATGCGTCCTCGCGGGTTATCGAGGCTGCGCGTGCCGCGATCTGGCTCCACTGGCTGGTCGAGAATCGCAAAGATGCTCTCGCTGGCTGCAATCCCCCGCTGTATGCCGGCGTTGATGTTACTTAGCTGCCGGAGTGGCTTGGCGACGAGGCTAGCTGCGGTAATATAGGTGAGGAACTCTCCGGCCGTCATGCCGCCGCGCAGCTCCGGGTCGAGTCCCAGCCAGAACAGTCCCGCAATGGCGCCGAAGGTCAGAAACTGGATCACCGGCGTACTGATCTCGTTGACCCGGGCGAGCTTGAGATCCTGTTTCAGTGCATAACCGCTGCGTTCACTGAAGCGTTGATTCTCATAGCGCACGCCACCAAAGCTGCGAACCACGGGAAACCCGCGGATCGCCTCGGTCGTGACCTGGGTAATCCCGCCCATGGACGTCTGTATCCGACGGCTGTATTTCTTGAACTGCCCGGAGGCAAAGCCGATGATCAGCGCGATCAGTGGCGCGACCGCCAGGAAAAGCAGGGACAGTTTCCAGTTCAGGTAAAAAATATAGGCCATGAGAGCGATTACGGTCAGGCCCTCACGGACCACCACCTTGATGGCGTTGGAGGCGGCCGATGTGACCTGTTCTACATTGTAGGTGATGATGGAAACGAGCTGGCTGGAATTGTTCTGGCTGAAGAAACTGCCCGGCATCAGGTTGATATGCCGGAACAGGTCTACCCGCAGCTGATTGACGACGTTGCGAGCCACATACGTGATGTAGTAGCCGCCGAGATAGGATCCGATACCTCGCAGGCTGACAATGACCAGCAATGCCACGGGCAGGAAAACCCGGATCCCCTCCGGCGAATCAAGATTGAGCGCCAGTTCCCACGCGGCGAGTTCGGTGGTGTCGGCGGGCAGGGTCGCGAAAGCATTGGGGAGATACTGCATAAGCCCGGCAAACGCCGACTGGGTGAGCGCGTACAGCATGAAACCGATAAGACTGAGGAGAAACGCCGGCCAGATGGCCTTCACGTAAACCAGCAGACGGCGGTAGGTACGCCAGCCAGAGGGCGCTGGGCTGCCTGGACTGTCGTGGCTCATGCGATCGGTAGTATTCCGTCTGGCGGGTGTCGGAGTCTGGCCTTCCTTGACTTGCCGGGGTGTAGGGTGATCATGCGGTGCTGCCGTATCTGCCGGGAATGCCCAATCTGCAATTGTACGGTATCGGGCGCGGCTCGCCTAACAGGCGGGGCGGCATGACCGGCGACAGGGGCGTAAAGCATGGCAGTCAGCGGTGACCATTTGCAGGCAGGACAGGAGAAAATGCCGTGATACATGACGACAGCGTCCCCCGACACATTCCGCACCTCGCCACGCCGGAGGTAATGTCGATGGGACTGCGCCCACTGGATCCGGGGGACTGGATCGAGACGGATACCAGCCTGTCACATTTTCATCAGCATACGCTGGCGATGCGACAGCTGCACGGTCACGCCGTGTACGCAGCGCTCCCCGGGTCCCTAGAGGCGCAGCAGGAACTGCTGTCGCTGCTGTGCGGGCACTTGCTGGAGGACCATGCCGACGCCTATCGGCGCGATGGCAGTGGGATAAGCAGCGCTGCGGGCGGCTTCCACGTCGCGCTGACGGAAGCGGACCCGGAGCCACTGTGGCAGGCGTCCCTGCTGGTGGCAGACGACCTCGTCATTATGCAACCCTCGGCGAATGGTTACCTGCTGGCCGCGGCAAGCCTTGCCAGTCCAAGCCACTGGCGTCTGCAGGACAAGCTCGGACAGCCGATACGGGCAGTTCACGACCCGATTCCGGGAATACATCGGCAGCTCACCCCGCGCATTGAGCGTTTCTTTGTCCACATCAGCCCCGAGCGCCCGGTATCCCGCTTCAACTGGGCGTTACAGAGCGATCCCGGCCTGTTTCACCCCGCTGCGCCTGAGGCCACGGCGAGCAGTGACACCATTCTCTATTACCGGGTGGAGCGTCAGACACTGCGACGGCTGCCCTGCAGTGGAGCCATTGCATTCACGATTCGCGTTTTCCTGCACCCGCTGGCGGCACTCAGCACGGTGCCAGGCGCTATTGACGCGCTGGTTTCGGCTGTCGATGCCACGCCACCGGCGCTGGCCAGGTATAAAGGATTTCCCTCACTGCGAGACGCGCTGGAGCAATACCGGCTAAAATCCGCAGCTGAAATCCACTGGCCCCGGAGGTCGCCTACGTGATCAATGCCCATTTCGCGGCCGCCCTCGGGCCGATGCGCGCACCATTTCTTTTGCTGGTGCCCGTCTGTGTGCTGCTCGGCTGGGCTGCAGCGGTTCACGATGGTCACAGTGTGAACGCTGTTCATCTTGCTCTGGCTGCGGCGGGCGCCCTGGCGGCGCACATCAGTGTCAATGCGCTCAACGAGTATGAGGATTTCCGCAGCGGCCTCGATTTCCGGACCGAGCGAACGCCGTTCAGCGGCGGTACCGGCGTGCTGCCGGCCAATCCGGATAAAGCGCATTACGCACTGGTTGTTGCCGTTGCGACGCTGTGTATTGTGATAGCCGTGGGCGTTTACTTCATTCGCCTGCGCGGCGTCGGTATTCTGCCTCTTGGCCTGGCGGGTGTTCTGATCATCGTGCTGTATACCCGTTGGCTGACGCGCTCGCCGCTGCTGTGCCTGCTGGCGCCGGGTGTCGGGTTCGGGCCACTGATGGTGCTCGGGGTCTACTATGTGCTCACCGGTGTGTACAGCACTACCGCTCTGATGGTGTCCCTGCTGCCGCTGTTCATGGTCAGCGACCTGTTGCTGATCAACCAGTTCCCGGATCGTGAAGCGGATCGCTGGGCTGGTCGCAATCACCTGTTGCTGGTCTGGGGCGGTCCCGCGGGCGTGGCGGTTTACGGGGTCTTTCTTTTTGCGGCCTATGTTTCCGTGGTTGTCGCCGTGATCTTCAAGGTGTTGCCGCCTATGGGTCTGCTGAGTCTGGCGACGATTCCCGTCGCTGCACTGGCATACCGCGGTCTGCGTCGGCATCAGGACTCGGTGCCCGCGCTGGTGCCCCACATGGCGCAGCACGTGGCCCTGACGCTGGCGACGCCGCTGCTGCTCGCCCTTGGCATTGCCATCAGCTGATGGCAGGTCGTGGCATTCCGTGCTGATTGAGCCCCTCGCGGTAATCGCTCGATACTGGCGCGCCCTGTCGATTCTTTCCCTGGTTGTGTTGACCACGCTGTCGCTACTGCCACTGCCGGCAGGGTCGTCTGTCGCCGGCAGTGACAAGTTTCTGCACCTTGCCGCGTGGGGGCTCGCGGTGATTCCCGCGGCACTGGCGCTCGGCGGACGCGTGCTGCCGTTGATCGCTCTGTTTCTGATGTGGAGCATAGCTATCGAGTTTGTACAGCCGTTTGTGGGGCGTTTTTTTGAAGTCGCGGACATGCTGGCCAATGCCGCGGGTCTGTCGCTAGGCGCGTGGCTGGGTAGCGCTCTGCGCCGATTCGCCGGACGGTGAGGGAGCCCGCATGTCCGTAACGCCGCAACCCGCACTGTCTTCCCTCGTTCTGCGGGCCATAGGTGTGAGCACCGGTACGGTTGTAAGTCGTGCTGGCATACACGATGCCCATGAGGCGGCCGGGACCAGTGCCGGGCTGTCTGGCGCCCTTGGGATCGTCTTCGGCGCAGTTTTTGCCGTCTGGTCCGGTGCTGTCTTCAAAGGTGACTTTGCGCCGGTCGCCAACATTATCGCCATTTCCGCGAGCCTGACCTTCCTCCGCTGGCTGCTCGTGCGCAAGCGGGCGTCGATAGACGCGTACGAAGCGGAGGTGCACTCGCGTTGAACTGCCTTGCTCTGCATTCCTGCCTGAATATGCCATCATGCCCATGCCCTGCAGTCACCCGGGAAGCCGAGCCATGACCGACAGCAGAAACGACGAACCTGACGACGACCACGCAGAAAGTCTCGCGCAGAGTTACAGACGCGCCTACGACAACAGAATCGGGTTCGGACGGAAACCGGCACTGATTCTGGTGGATTTTGTGCGGGCGTATTTTGACAGGGATTGCGAGCTGTATGCGGACGTCCAGCCGGCGCTCGATGCTGCGCTTCGGGTGCGGGCGGCGGCCCGCGAAGCGCAGATTCCGGTCATCTACACGAATGTCGTGTTCCACGAGTCGGGGATGAATGGCGGTCGTTTCTTTCAGAAAGCACTGCCGCTGCGTCATTTCGTGGCCGGAAATCCCATGGGTGCCTGGGCGGATGGGCTCGAGCCTGCCGCGAGCGAACTGGTCATTTCCAAGCAGTATGCAAGTGCGTTTTTTGCAACCAGCCTGTCTTCCACTCTCACGGCCATGGGTATCGATACGCTGTTGATTACGGGTGTGACGACCAGTGGCTGCATCCGGGCAACCTGTGTCGACAGCTGTCAGCACGGTTTCATTCCGATTGTCGTCGAGGAAGCCTGTGGTGACAGGCACCCGGCGCCTCACGCCAGCAATCTGTTTGATATGGATGCCAAGTACGGCGATGTGTGCAGCGAGCATGAGGTGGTTGTCTGGCTGTCTGGCCTCGGACAGTCGGTGCGACGATGACGCGGCGTGCGGTTCGTTGGCGGATGGGCTACTCTTCAAGGGCAGTCGGTGCCGTGATCGGTGCCGTGATCGGTGCCGACAAAGTGCAACCAACAGGCAACTGACAGGGAGAGACTATCGTGGCGGCAAATGACAAGACGACGTCCGACAGGCAGAAAGAGATGGATGCTGGCAGAGAGTCCGTGCTGGCTGCCTATAACGACATGCTGGAGGCTCAGGGGCATTTTCGAAGTGCTGCCGAGGCCGCCGGGCTGGATCTCAAGAACGATGCGATGGAGCAGCTGCTGAAAGGCAGGGAAAAGGCGGATGCACTCGGCGAGGAAGTTCAGCGCTACGTGCACGAGAAGCCCGTAGCCACCCTGGGCCTCGCATTTTTTGCCGGACTGCTAGTGTCGCAGTTATTGTCCCGGAAGTAGCTCTGTGCCCGAAGACGCGGATCCCCACGACAGCGGCGCGCAAAACGACAGGGCAGCGGCGGAACTGCAGGCCTGGTTCGCACTGGGCAGCCAGGCCGTTGCTGTCATGGAGCAGCTGGCGACAGTGCTGCGCCTGGAGCTTGGGCTCGCTGTTGCCGATGCGAAACGGCTTCTCATGGTGGTGCTGGCGATGATCCCGCTGATTTTGCTGGCGTGGCTGGGCTTCTGCGCACTGCTTGCCTGGCTGGCAGTGGTGGCCAGCGAGTCTGTCACACTGGGCCTGACCACGTTTCTTTTGCTGCAGCTGGGCTCTCTTTTTTTGCTGGCGCGTGCCGCCCGCCGATTCCAGAGCAGTCTGGGTTTTCCGGCCAGCCGGCGCCAGTGGCGGGCGTTGATGCACAGCCAGGCCGCGAACAGCGGCGAGACAGGGCAGGGGAAATGAGTCGTAAACAACAACTGCGGGAACTGCAGTCTGCCGAGGCGGTGCTCGAGGAACGCAGACTGAAACTGCATCGTGCGGCGCGTTCGCGGCGGGATCACCTGCAGCGCGTGCATCCCGCCTGGCTGCTCGCGGTCGGTTTCACTACTGGCGTTGTCACGCATCGCGTGGGCGTGTGGGCAGGGGCATCCGGCATGGTTTCCTCGCTGCTCGTTTCCGGATTGCGTCTTGCGCGCATCGCGGCAGGCAGTGTGTTCGCCGACATCGGCGTCACCGGTCGGTGAGCCCCGGCGATGGCCAGCCGGGAGCGAGTCACCCGGAAGCGAGTCACCAGGAAGTCCGCCAGGGCAGCGGGCAGGGTGTCACGCTGGCCCTGCGCTGCCTGTCGGTGCTGGCGGTTCTCTACACGGTGTATTTTGCCCGATCGCTGCTGATGCCCATGGTGGTGGCGCTGTTTTTCGCGCTGTTGCTGAGCCCGTTGGTGGAGTCCCTGAAGCGGTTTTATGTGCCGCGAACCCTGTCTGCCATCCTCATTCTCTGCGTTATCGGCGGGCCGCTGGGTTTACTGGCGAGTCAGCTCGCTGAGCCGGCACAGCGCTGGGCGACAGCGATTCCCCGGCTGGCGGATGAACTCAGTCAGCACGTGGAGGACCTGACGCAGCGACTGGCTCCCGGGGAAGCGCCGACACCGCCCGAGCCGCAAGGCTTTACGTTTTTTGGTCTGTTCGGCGACGATGAGTCGGATGCTGCAGGCGTCTCCGGAGGCAGCAACGCAGACCCGGGCATCAGCGAAAAACTCAAGCAGGGGGGACTGGAAGCCATGATTGCCGCGTTGAGCGCGGCGCCGGTCATGATCGCCCAGCTGCTCACTGCCCTGATGCTGATTCTGTTTCTCCTCATTTTCGGTTCCGGGCTTTTTGTCACCTGGGTCAACGTCTTCCCGCACATTCGCGAGAAAGAGCACAGCATCGACCTGATGCAGTCCATTCAAAGGGAGCTCTCGCGGTATATCCTGACCGTCAGCGTCATCAATGCCGGCCTGGGTCTGGTCGTCGCATCCGCGCTCTGGTCCCTCGGTGTCGAGGACGCGCTTTTCTGGGGCGCTGTGGTGGGAATGCTCAACTTTGCGCCTTACGTGGGGCCGTTGATCGGTGTGATCCTGCTCTCGCTCGCCGGTGTTGTGCAGTACGGCCTCGCACTGTCGGCGCTGTTGCCGGCGCTGGTCTATTTCAGCATCAACATGCTGGAAGCCCAGTTCGTGACGCCTGTTGTCCTCGGCCGCAGAATGCGGCTGAACCCGCTGATTATCATTGTCTGGCTGGTCATCTGGGGCTGGCTGTGGGGTGCCGTGGGGGTGCTGCTCGCCGTGCCGATGCTGGTCTGCATCAAGATAGCGGCGAAACAGACCCGCGTCATGAATCACTGGGTGGACCTGATAGAAACCCGCGCCTGAGCAAGGCATTGGCGGTCGCACGGACTGCCGCTTGCGCGATTCCCCGCGTGGCGAGGCAGGCAGCATACGCCCGTTGCGCAAACCGCGTTAGAATCGGGGCACACATCACTACCGTGAGGCTACCCGTGAAAGCATCCGACCTGTTCGTCCGCGCGCTGGAAGCTGAAGGCGTGAAATACATTTTTGGCATTCCCGGCGAGGAAAATCTCGATCTGCTCGAATCCCTCCGAACTTCGTCAATCCGGCTGATTCTGACGCGGCACGAACAGGCCGCGGGCTTCATGGCGGCGACCTATGGGCGTCTTACCGGCAATGTCGGGGTCTGCCTGTCGACGCTGGGTCCGGGGGCGACAAATCTGGTCACTGCGGCTGCCTACGCCCAGCTGGGCGCCATGCCCATGCTGATGATCACGGGACAGAAACCGATCAAGAGCAGCAAGCAGGGGCGTTTCCAGGTCATTGACGCGGTGGACATGATGCAGCCGATTACCAAACATACCGTGCAGGTTGTGAGCGGTGATCGCGTGCCGTCCATTGTGCGCGAGGCATTTCGCCTGGCGCATGAGGAGCGGCCGGGCGCTGTGCATATTGAGTTGCCCGAGGATATTGCGGCGGAGCAGACCGATGTCCCCCTGCTTGCCGCCAGTGCGGTGCGCCGCCCCATCGCCGAATACAAGTCCATTGACGCCGCCGTTGGCATGATCGAGCAGGCGAGGTCGCCGGTGCTGCTGATCGGTGCCGGCGCCAACCGCAAGCTCACGGCAAAAATGCTGCGCGAGTTTGTCGACAAAACGGATATTCCGTTTATCACCACGCAGATGGGAAAGGGCGTTCTGGACGAGAAGCATCACCGCTTCATGGGAAATACCGCGTTATCAGACGGCGATTTTGTGCACCGGGTCATCGGTGCGGCTGACCTCATCATCAACATCGGTCACGATGTGGTCGAAAAACCCCCCTTTTTCATGCGCGCGACGGACAAACGCCAGGTTATGCATATCAACTTCGAGACCGCTGCGGTTGATCCGGTGTATTTTCCCCAGCTGGAGGTGGTGGGCGATATTGCCAACAGCATCTGGCAGATCAAGGAAAAAATCAGCGTTCAGGATGACTGGTCTTTCGATTTCTTCAGCCGCGCGCACGATGCCTACCTAACCCATCGTGCCGAGGCGGAGGCGGACATGCGCTTCCCGATGCTGCCAGAGCGCCTGGTCAGGGTAGTGCGTGATGTCCTGCCCCCAGAGGGTATCGTGACGCTGGATAACGGGGTCTACAAGATCTGGTTTGCGCGCAATTTCCCGGCAGCGCATCCGAACACGCTGCTGCTGGACAACGCTCTCGCCACCATGGGCGCGGGGCTGCCGTCGGCAATGGCGGCGAAGCTGGTGCATCCGGACAGACCGGTGATTGCCGTGGTGGGTGACGGCGGATTCATGATGAACAGCCAGGAACTGGAGACAGCTGTCCGTCTCAAGCTGCATCTGGTCGTGGTGATACTGCGTGACGACGCTTACGGCATGATCAAGTGGAAGCAGGCCCAGATGCAGTTCCCTGACTATGGGCTGGATTACGGCAACCCGGATTTCGTGCAGTACGCCGAATCATATGGCGCACGCGGCTGGCGCGTGGCTGACAGTGCCGAGCTGGAGCCGCTGCTGACCCGCTGTCTGGGTGAGCCCGCCGTGCACGTGATCGACGTGCCGGTGGACTACTCACTCAACGACGAAACGCTGCACAGAACGATACCGGCACTGAGTCGCGCGCTGTAACCGGCATGCGCCGCGCAACGCTCTACCGGTTGCCGCCGCCGCGCTGACCGCCGCTGCGTCCGCCCCCGGCTCTCGGGCTGCCAGCGCTGCGTCGCGGGGCCCCACCGGGACGACCGCCGCCTGGCTTGCCCGCGGCTCCGCCGCGTCCTGGTGGACGTCCGCTCCGCTGTGCCGCAGCGGGCTTGCGCGCCGAGGGAGGAGGGCGTACCCCTGCCGCCGGCAGTGCATGCTCTGGCTCATAGCCGTCAATTTCCTCTCGTGGCAGCGTCTTTCGAATCAGGCGCTCGATACCGTACAGGTAGTCTGCCTCATCCGCTGACACCAGCGAATAGGAATGCCCGCTGGCACCGGCACGGCCGGTGCGACCGATGCGATGGACGTAGTCCTCGGCGATATTCGGCAGATCGAAATTCACCACCTGCGGCAGCTGGGCGATATCCAGTCCACGGGCGGCAATGTCCGTAGCGATCAGCGCCTGAATGCGGCCCTGCTTGAAGCCGTCCAGGGCACGGGTGCGGGCATTCTGGCTCTTGTTGCCGTGAATGGCCTCGGCACGGATGCCGTCGTCTTCCAGCTTTTTCGTCAGCTTGTTGGCGCCGTGCTTGGTGCGGGTAAATACCAGTACCTGATGCCAGTCCCGGCTGCGAACCAGGTGAGACAGCAGCTCTGGCTTGCGCTTCTTGTCGACCGGATAAATCCATTGCTCGACGCTGTCCGCTGTGGCATTGGCCGGGGCAACCTCTACCTGTTTGGGGTTGTTGAGGTAACCCTCGGCCAGGCGGCGGATCTCGCCGGAAAACGTGGCAGAGAACATCAGTGTCTGGCGTTTCTTCGGCATCAGCGCGACGATGCGACGGATGTCATGGATGAAACCCATGTCGAGCATGCGGTCGGCTTCGTCCAGCACCAGGATCTCCACGCGATCAAATGCCACCGCACCCTGCTGGTGAAGGTCGAGCAGGCGACCCGGCGTGGCGACCAGGATGTCACTGCCGCGTTTCAGTTTCGCGATCTGCGGATTGATTTTTACGCCGCCGAATACCACGGAGGCGCTCAGTTCACTGCGTGCGCCGTAGTCGACCGCGCTCTGGTGCACCTGAGCCGCGAGTTCACGGGTGGGTGTCAGTACCAGGGCACGCACCTGGCGGTCGCGGGTGCGGGTGCCCTCTGCGAGCCGCTGGAGCATGGGAACAACGAAGGCGGCGGTTTTACCGGTACCGGTCTGGGCGGCCGCCATGAGGTCATGGCCAGCAAGAACCAGGGGAATGGCTTTCTCCTGAACCGGAGAGGGGCTGGTATAGCCCTTGTCGGTCAACGCCTGCAATAGCGGCGCAGACAGACCGAGGTCTGTAAATTTCATCGTCAGGATCCCTAACGTTGGATGCTGACGAACAGGAAGACACTGTCAGCAAGTGTCGAGGTGCGCAGGATACGCTATCGTCCGGCCTTTGCAACTGCCCGTAACGTTATCCATTCAGGCGCCCGGGTCACGCAGCAAGTCGCAGGGACAATCTGTGAAAATAAAGCGTGCACATCCCCGCATTCGGTGTTAATGTTCAAGGCGTTTGATAGTTGCAAGCATTTATGTCGCTTTAGTTCGTGTACGCTCTATCTGCCCCCATTGTAGGGACAGCCACTTCAAGGTCGCTATTCATTACTACGGGTCAGATTGTCGTTTCCCGTCCTGTTTGTTCATATTGCCCAGCATGACTTCAAGCAAGAACGCCCGCTTGTGGGCACAATCAATGAATGAGTAGGAATGTAGAAAATGGCATCAGTTACCGGTACAGTTAAGTGGTTCAACGAAACAAAAGGCTTTGGCTTCATCGAGCAGGAATCAGGCCCTGACGTGTTTGCACACTTCAGCGCTATCAGCGGTTCAGGTTTCAAAACCCTTCTGGAAGGTCAGAAAGTGCAGTTCAATGTCACGCAGGGCCAGAAAGGCCCCCAGGCGTCTGATATTGAAGTTATTGCGTAACGCGATAGCACAGTGACAGCAGGAACCCGGTTGGCGAAAGCCAGCCGGGTTTTTTTGTGGGCGCTTTTTCTTGTGCTTGATATCAGGCATGTGCTCGATATCAGGGACCTCGACTGCCCGCAAGCCGGGCGGGCTAACAGGCTATGACCGCCGGCTGCTCATGCCGGCATCTGTGTCACGCTGATGTAACGGGGCGCCCCGGGTCACTGCTTCGCTCGCTGAACCGGGCCCGGATATCGGCAAACCTGCCGCGCAGATGGTCGGGCAGCGCCAGCATGGCTGGCGTTGCGATCAGCGTAAGGATGGTCGCGAAGCTCAGGCCGAACACGATCGCCTGGGAGAGTGGCCCCCAGAAAGTGGCCATCTGGCCGCTGGCAGTGATACTGCGGTTGATCAGGTCCACCGACAGGCCGCACGCGAGTGGCAGCAAGCCGAAAACCGTCGTCACAGTAGTGAGCAGAACCGGCCGCAGACGTTGCGAGGCCGATAGCACTACGACCTCCGCCGTGCTGAGGCCGGGCTGCTCTCTGCGTACGGTGTTGAAGGTATCAATCAGGACGATATTGTTGTTCACCACAATGCCCGCCAGCGCAACGACGCCAACGCCTGAGAGAATGGCGCTGAAAGGCTTGTCGAGAATCAGTAAGCCAAGAAGCACGCCCGCAGTTGACATGATCACCGCCAGCAGAATCAGTGCGCTCTGGTAGAAACTGTTGAACTGCGTGACAAGCAGAATGAACATGAGCAGCAGTGACAGCAGGAAGGCCACCTGCACGAAAGCCAGGGAGTCTGACTGCTCTTCGTTGGCGCCGCGGAAGCGGATATCCAGGCGAGGATCGAAGGTCTGTGTGTTCAGCCAGGACTCGATGTCACGGACCATGCTGTCTGCGAGTACACCATCAATGACATCAGCGCGTATGCGCTCTACCGGTGTCCCGTCGATACGCTCAAAGGTGTCGACACCCGGCGAGGGCTGCAGCGTCACAAAATTCGACAGCGGCACATGCCCCATGGCAGTGCTGATGCGGAGATCGTCCATGGCGCCGATACCGCGCTCATTCAGGGGATAGCGTACGCGAATGTCAACCGCATCGTCAGCGGATTCCGGCCGGTATTCCGCCACTTTGACGCCGTTGGTCACCAGCTGCACCGCGACTCCCGCGGAGGAGACGTCAGCACCGTAAATAGCGGCCTGGGCGCGATCCACATCCATCTGCCACTCGATGGTCGGCAGCGCCAGCGTGTCATCGATATCCACCAGCTCGGGCAGGGACTGCATGTACTCCTTGATGCGGGCGAGGGCGGGCTCAAGCAGAGCGCGCTGGGGTGAGCGCAGCTCTATCTGTATCGGCTTGCCGACCGGTGGGCCTTGCTCCTGAGCCATGACGTCCACTGTGATGCCCGCCAGCGGATCCGTGCGACGACGAATTTCCTTTATGATCTCGCGCCCCTTGATGTTGCGTTCGCTCTCGGGGAACAGCTGGATAAAAATGGAGCCAATGCGATCTGCGGTGCTCATCGCGCCGCGCCCCATGCCGTTGCCGCCGGGGAGAATCGTGCGCGAGTTCAGTGCCTCGATGCCGGGTATCTCGAGAATCTCCCGCTCCACTTCATAGACCAGCGCGTTGACCTCGTCGGCTGAGAAATTGCCCTGTGCGCGAACCGACACCTGTATGAACTGCGGGTCAGAGTCCGAGAAGAACACCATGCCCTTGCTGTACTTGCCATAGGCGACAAAAATGCTCATCAGTCCCGCGAGCACGATCATGAGAGTGAGGCCGGGCCTGGCGCATACGCGCGCGAGGAAGCGGGCGTAGCCGCCGGTCACTGTCGGCAGGGTTGTGGGATCGCCGCTCTCGAGCTCCTGCATGGCCTTGGCTGCCGCACGGGAATGGACGGTGGGTCGCCCGAAGACCGTGCCCAGCACCGGGCCGAACAGCAGGGCATACAGCAGCGAGCCGGCCAGGACCGTGAACACGGTGACCGGCAGGAAGCTCATGAATTTTCCGGGAATGCCCGGCCAGAAGATCAGCGGCAGAAAGGCCGCGAGCGTTGTCGCCACGGACGCGGTGACCGGCCAGAACATGCGCTTTACCGACTCTGAGTAGGCGGCCCGGTGGTCCATGCCCTCACCCATTTTGCGGTCGGCGTACTCGGTAACCACAATGGCACCGTCAATCAGCATGCCCAGCCCG
Organism: Chromatocurvus halotolerans; assembly: GCF_004340525.1. Classification (GTDB taxonomy): domain Bacteria; phylum Pseudomonadota; class Gammaproteobacteria; order Pseudomonadales; family Halieaceae; genus Chromatocurvus; species Chromatocurvus halotolerans. Next base: position 30,655 of record NZ_SLWX01000002.1, read on the forward strand.
AGCAGCATGCCGAACATCACCATGAAGTTGAAGGTGTAGCCCAGCAGATAAATGATGATCACGGAAAACAGCAGCGACACAGGAATACCGAGACCGACGATCACGCCGCTGCGAAAGCCCATGGTTGCCACGACGAGAATCATGACCAGCGCCAGGGCCGTAAAGATGTTGCCCTGGAGTTCCGTGACCTGCAGCCCTGCGAACTCGGCCTGATCCTGCGTGGTGAGCACCTTGATGCTGCTGGGTATCTCGGGGCGCATCTCTTCCAGGAGGGCACGTAATGCGTCGACTGTCTCGATGATATTGCCGTTGGCCCGGGCGCGCACGGCAATCGATATGGCGTCCATGCCATTGACGCGGGCGTGGCTGTCGCGATCCTTGAAGGTCTTGCGGATCTCGGCGACTTCGCGCAATGTGACCACGGTATCGCCAGAGCTGGTAATGGGCAGGCTCATTACGTCTTCCGGGCGCTCCACAATGGAGGGTACCTTCACGGAAAAACGCCCGCTGCCGGTATCGATACTGCCCGCCGGGATCAGCCGGTTGTTGCGCTGCAGCGTGTTGATCAGTGTCTCACTGGATATCTGGTAGGTATCCAGAGCCTCCGGATCAATGATCACCTCCAGAAGTTCCTCACGGTGGCCCTGAAGGTCGGCCTTGAGTACTGAGGGTATAGTCTCTATCCGGTCGCGTAACATGAGTGCCGTTTCATACACGATGCGCTCGGGGGCACCATCACCGATCAGGCTGATCTGCAGTATGGGATACTCGTCGATTTCAATTTCGCGAACGATCGGCTCCTCCGCCGTGGCCGGAATCTCGGCCTTGCCGCGGTCAACGGCCTCGCGCACGTCTGTCAGTGCCTGGCTGAGATCCTGCTCGGGGCCGAATTCGATGAACAGCGTGGCATTGCCCTCGGATGCCATCGCCGTGATTTCATCAATGCCCTCCACCTTTCGCAGTTCGGTTTCCATCGGCTGTATCAGCAGGCGTTCGGCGTCCTCGGGCGAGATACCCTCGTGCATGATGCCCACATAGAAAAAGGGCACTTCTATGTGGGGTTCGTTGGCTATTGGCAGGATGGAGCGCGCGATAAGCCCGCACAGGATGATAACGCCCATGAGCATTAGCGTGCTGCGCGAGCGATTGATCGCGGCGTCTATAAAACTCATGATGACGCGCTCCGGGAGGCGACCGTGCCGCTTTCCGTGACGGGCTCGACACGCTGTCCGGGAACAACGGATTCCTGGCCGACGATGATCAGGCGCGTGCGATCGGGCAGACCGGTAATCCAGGCGCCGTTGGGCGTATCTTCAATAATCGTGATGTGCCGGAACTCGACCTGGTCACGATCGTCCAGTATGCGAACGCCGACACGACCGGCATCGTCCAGCGCAAACAGGGCCGGCGAGACCCGGTGCGCCTGCACCTCATCGCGGGCGATGAACAGCGTTGCGGTGACGCCGGATCTCAGCGCGTAGTCACTGTTATCGACCGTCGCCTCCAGCGCATAGGTTCGCGTCTGGTTGTCGCTCTGGCGACCGACAAAGCTGACGATGCCCGTCACCTCCTGGCCGGTGGCGATGCGGGCGTTGACACTGTCGCCTTTCTCGATGGCACTCACGTCGCGTTCGGTCACGCGCGCGGTCAACAGCATCGGATCGAGATCCAGCAGTGTCACGCAGTCACCACCGGGAGACAGGTAATCGCCGCTGTTGGCGTGAATCTCTTCGACCATGCCGGCGAACGGCGCCCGGATTTCGGTGCGCGCCAGGTTGAGCCGTGCCCGTCGAAGGACCGCCTCGGCCGCCGCCTGTGAGGCCTCGGCCTGGGCGATGGCGGTATCCGACTGCAGCCCCTTTTCTTTCAGACGCTGACTGCCTTCATATTCCAGCGTGGCGCGGCGCAGCATGGCCTCGGCTTCGGCAACTGCCGCGCTGCGGTCGTCATCCGCAAGACGGCAAAGGAGTGCGTTCTGCTCCACACGCTCACCGCGTTCGACTGCGCGCTCGGTCACCACCCCGGTGATTTCTGATTTGACGACGACGGTGCGCTTATTGGCAGTGCGCCCGCGCAGAGTGATGCGCTGGATGCGGGGTTCCGCCTCGATCTCACGCACGCGGACCCTCGGCAGCTCGTTTTTTTCGCGGGGTTCGAAGGATTGTTCGGCCAGTACGGGCCGGGTGTCGGGATCGACGGCTTCGTCACCGGAGAGAAGGCCTGACAGCAGCCAAAGACCGATTGCTGCCGCGATCAAAAAGGCAGTGATCAGGTTTTTGCGCATAGGAGGTGACCGGGGCGCATCGCCCTGCAGTGAAAATCAGTCGACGAGTATATCATTGCATCAATCAATCTGGCTTTCGTACTCTTCGTGAAATTGTTCCAGGTGTCGCTCCACGAGGGCGGTCTGTCGACCGTAGCGAGCGACATGGAACACGGCATCGCCCTCGTATACCAGCGGCAGGTTGGTGCGGCCGATGACCACCCCGTCGTGGGTTGCCACCATCGGCACCTCGCTGCTGCCGAGTGGGTCGGCGACCACGGCAACGGTTTCTCCCGCCACTATCTTGGCGCCAAGGGGAACCAGGGTGCTGAGAATGCCGCTTTCCGGGGCCCGCAGCCAGCTCGACTGGTCGCTCACTATGGGTGCGGGCACCGGCTTGCGGCGGGGGCTGCGGCGCAACAGGCCCACTTCCCGCAGGACGTTGATGACGCCGGAGACGCCGGCACGGATATACATCTCGTCGAAGCGCAGGGCCTCGCCGGCCTCGTAGAGAATGACCGGAATGCCGGCATCACCGGCTGCCTCCCGCAGCGAGCCGTCGCGGATCTTCGCATCGATCGCCAGCGGAACGCCGAAGGCCTCCGTCATGGCCCGCGCTCCGGGCATGTCCAGGTCAGCGCGAATCTGGGGGAAATTGGCCCGATGGCGGGCGCCGGTATGCAGGTCAATGCCGTAATCGCACTTGAGCACGATTTCCCGGAGGAAGGTGTTGGCGACCCGCGCTGCGAGCGATCCGGCTTCCGAACCCGGAAAGGAGCGGTTGAGGTCCCTGCCATCCGGCAGGTAGCGGGAATGGTTCAGAAATCCGTAGATATTGACGATGGGAATCGCCAGGAGCGTGCCGCGCAGGTTGCGTAGCGAACGGTGCTTGAGCATTCGCCGGATGATTTCGACACCGTTGATTTCGTCGCCGTGCACGGCCGCACAGACGAAGGCGATGGGTCCCGGCTGTCGGCCATGTATGACCTGTACGCTGATGGACAGGTCGTCATGCGTGTAGAGTGGAGCCACCGGGATATCAACGGTCTTTTTTTCTCCGGGAGCAATGCTGATACCCCCGATGTCAATAGCGCCGCGTGATCTGGCCATGTCTCTATCCCTGAGTGCGTCGGCTGTCGGTGCGCGTTGGCCTCGCGTTCTCCTCGACATACTGGATGATTCTGCTGGCGATATTCTTGCCGCTGGCCTCTTCGATACCGCGCAGACCCGGGGAGGAGTTGACCTCCATGATCAACGGTCCCCGGGACGAGCGCAGTATATCGACGCCTGCCACCGCGAGTCCCATGGTCTGTGCCGCCTTGACCGCCGTGCGCCGCTCTTCCGGCGTCAGCTTGGTCGGCTGTGCACTGCCGCCGCGGTGAAGGTTGGAGCGGAATTCGCCTTCCGCGGCGCTGCGCTCCATGGCGGCGACGACCCGGCGGCCGATAATAAAGGCGCGCACGTCCGAGCCACCCGCTTCCTTGATGAACTCCTGCACCAGGAAGTCAGCGCCGAGCTCGATGAAGGCATCGATCACGGATTCCGCGGCTTTGTAGGTTTCCGCCAGGACAACACCGCGCCCCTGCGTACCCTCGAGGAGTTTCAGCACTACGGGGGTGCCGCCGACCATCTTGATCAGCTCGCGGCCGTTCTCCACGCTGTGGGCAAAGCCGGTGACCGGCATGCCGACGCCCTTGCGCGACATGAGCTGCAGCGCCCGCAGCTTGTCCCGCGAACGTCCCAGCGGGATCGACTCCGTGAGGCAGTAGACCCCCATCATCTCGAATTGCCGGATGACCGCCGTGCCGTACTCTGTTATCGAGGCGCCAATGCGCGGAATGATGGCATCGAATCCTTCAACGGCCTTGCCTTTGTAATAAATGGCGGGCCTGGCCGAGTTGATATCCATGTAGCACTTCAGCGTGTCCATGACTTCAACATCATGGCCGCGTTCGCGAGCCGCCTCTGCCAGCCGCTGCGTGCTGTAGAGTCGTGAGTTGCGCGAGAGAATGCCTATCTTCATTTTCATGGTCGGGCGGTGACCTGTGTCAGTGGTTTTCTAGCGGGGAGGTTTCCCGACCAGGTAGGAGCGGCCGGAATCCACCACAAAGTTGCGTTTCAGCGCCGTGCGGCCCAACAGGCAACGAAAACGCATGGAGTCGCGATCCGTCAGCGTTACCTCGGCTGTCAACTGATGGGGGCCAATGTGGATCTCCGCCTCGATGACATAACGCATCTCAGCGTGCCCGCCGGAATCGCGCACCGACCGGCGGTCGACAACCGGGGCTTCGCACTCCAGTACTGTGTCCTGATCCCGTTGATTGGGATGGATGGAGAAGGCGACATAAAGTCTGCCGTCCCGCTCGAAAGGAGACACCTTGAAGGCGTGCAGTGCACTGGTGCGTGCCCCGGTATCGACCTTTGCCTTGATGGCGTCGATACCGAGAGCCGGGAAGCTGATCCACTCCCGCCAGCCTACCCGAGGCAGGCCGGGTGGAACAGGAGTTTCGTCCCGGTTGGTAGCGCTGGCGCCTGACACGGGCTACTTGTGGGCTATGGGTTTGTCAGTGAACAGGTAGTCCCTGAGCTCACTGTAAAACTTTGGATCCTGACGGCGTATCCACTCAATCACCATCGCGGCATGCTCCTTTTCCTCGTCGCGATTGTGCTCGAGAATACGCTTCAGTTCCGGGTCCTGGCAGGCATCGACTCGCTGGTTATACCAGTCTACGGCCTCCAGCTCTTCCATCAGTGAAACGATGGCGCGATGCATGTCGCGAGTTGCGGCGGACAGTTCGCTTACGGGTTCGTGATATCCCTCATTGGCCATAATCGTCCCCTGATGTGTATTTTTACCGTCGACGTTGCGACAAAAACGAATAGTCTGGCTCCTCAGCACGGACAATGCAACGAGTCTGCGCCCGGCGTTCGCAATCAGCCAGGCTCCTGCCGCCGGTTTATGTGCAAAAACCAGCGATCCTGCGTCGCTGGTGCATTCAAGACAGGAAGCGGAATTCACAGGGGTGTTCTTTGTCGTGATTGGCGTATACTGCGCCGCTCGGGGTCACGCGATCTATTGAGGGGTCGTGACCCGCAACGCACTCAGTGTATCCTACGGGCCGCTATGAGCTGGAAAACACAACGACAGCGAGTCTCCAGAACGTTGGCAGTATTCCTGCTGGCTTTTGCTATCGGAGCGCAGTTCGGGCTGGTCGGCCATCAACATGTCGATGGCAAGCCTGTTGCCGACTGTCTTCAATGCCAGTTCGATCACGGTAAGGCAGCGATCTCAAGCAATAGCCTGAGCGGCTTCCACGCCCCGGCACACGCAGCACCTGAATCAGTCACCCTGGTGGGTATCGTCGCTGCCCACTACGCCTTCAATGCGCGAGGCCCACCCTTACTCTCCTGATCATCACATTTTCTTTCTATCATCAGGAGAACGACATGAAGAAGACCCTAATTGCGGTCTGCGTTGGCGCTGCCAGCCAGGCTATGGCACAGATACCAGAGTCACGGATGGAGCACGTGCTTGTTACGACGCCCATTCACAAAAAAGCGGCAGAGACAGCTCTCCCCGTTACCGTTCTGAGCGGCGATGAACTGCGTCGACTGGCGGCGAGTACTCTCGGCGAAACGCTTGGCGACAAGCCAGGCATCTCCAATGCATCCTTTGGCCCCGGCGTCGGAAGACCCGTGATACGGGGGCAGGGTGGTCCGCGAACCATCAATCTCAACAACGCCATTGCAGCGGCCGATGTGTCCAGCCTCAGCCCGGACCATGCGGTGAGCATCGAGCCGATGTTGGCGGATTCCGTTGAGGTGCTGCGTGGCCCCGCCACACTCCTCTACGGGGGTGGGGCTATTGGCGGTGTGATCAATACGCGCGACAACCGAATCCCCAGCGAGCGTATAGATGGCGTGCAGGGTGCCGTGGAGTATCGCTACGATGACGCTCCCGAGATGAACACGGGTGTTCTGAAATTCGAGGGAGGCTCCGGCGACTTTGCGTTTCATGTCAGCGGCACGTTCCGGGACTTTGAGGACACGAGTATTCCAGGTCTGGCGATTGATGAGGAAGCGGTAGAAACGCAGGAAGCGCTGCTCGGCGGTGGGCACGGTGGGGACCACGAAGAAGATCACGATCACGAGGAAGAAGAATTCGAGAACTCCGATGGCTTTATTGCCAATACGGATGGCGACGCAGACGTTTTCACGATCGGCGGCAGCTATCACTTTGGTGAACGGGATTTTGTCGGTTTTTCCTACAACAGCTTCGAAACCAATTACGGCATTCCGCCCGGGGCGCATGAACACGGCCATGAAGAAGAGCACGACCACGATGGAGAACACGACCACGAGGGCGAAGAGCATGGCGAGGAGGAGGACGAGATTATCCGTATCGATCTCAAGCAGGAACGCTACGATACGCAGCTACACATACACGACCTCGTGCCGGGCCTCATTGACGTAGCGCGAGGCTTTCTGACCTATACAGACTATGAGCACGTGGAGCTTGAGGGTGTTGAGATCGGGACACAATTCAGCCGTCAGACCTACGAGGGGCGCCTGGAGCTTGTGCGCGAGGGCGATAATCATGGCGTCCTCGGTTTGCAGTGGCGCGCTGACGAGTTTGAGGCGGTGGGTGATGAAGCCTACGTACCAAAAACCGACTCGTCGGAATGGGGTGTGTTCTACGTGCAGGATTTCCACGCTGCAGACTGGCAGTTTGAAGTAGGTGGTCGCGCCGATATCGTTGATCGCGATCCGGCGACCGGCGCCGCAGAAGACTTCACCAGTTTCAGTCTGTCGGCGTCGGGACTTTACAACATCAGTCGTGAGTGGAACCTGGGTGTTTCCTTGTCACGTGCAGAACGCGCACCTTCAACGGAGGAACTGTTCTCTAACCTCAATAACACGGATGAGCAGCTCGTAACCCACGCCGCCACGGGCGTCATCGAAATCGGCGACCCCGACATCGGCACTGAAACGTCTCTCAACGGCGACCTGTCGCTAACATGGACTGCCGAGCGCAGCTTCGCGGAGCTCACGGTGTTCTACAACACCTTCAGTGATTATATTTTCCTGCTGAATACAGGCGAGGAAGTTGACGAAACTCCGGTGTACATTTACGAACAGGAGGACGCGAAGTTCTATGGTGTGGAGTTTGAGTCCAGCTTCGCGCTTGCCCGCGTTGCCGGTGGTGACGTTAGCCTGGGTGTTTTTGGCGACATGATTACGGGCGAATTCGACTCCGCCGGTGACGTGCCGAGGCTGCCTCCCATGCGGATTGGCAGCGAGCTCTCCTGGCGCAGTGACTCCCTGGGCGCCTATGTCAGGTTCCTCAATGCGAGTGATCAGGATGATCCCGGTGATTTTGAAACCGGGACCGACGGCTATACCCGTTGGGACGCCGGTGTCGACTACCGCGTGCAGTTTGCGGGTAACAACGAGTTACTGGCTTTCCTGAAGTTAAAAAATATCACCGATGAGGAAATACGCCTCAGCACCTCTTTCCTGCGCAATTTCGCGCCTCAGGCCGGAGAGAGCATAGAAGCGGGTGTGCGTTTCATGTTCTAGCCGTAACAAGGCAGGAGAGAAGGCACGGCGCGTTCATAGCGGCGTAAAGTCGTCGGTTCGACGATAGCGCGGGTTGCGAAAGCTGAACGGGCCGCCTGCTTAGATCCCCCCCAACGACCCAGCTTCAGCCTGAGGCGACGGGCCCGTCGTCTGGGGGGCTTTTCCAGCTCGCGCAACGAGTGTTCAAATGCGATCGAAAAGATTATGCTGGAGAGCGACATCAATAACGGAGATACCGCAATGCCACTTACCAATTTCAGTCGTCTGACCAAGCTTTTCCGGGAGCAGGAGGTTACGGCAGACGAAGAGGTGTATCGTGAGCTTTTCGTACTGGTGCTGTCGCGTGCAACGGATGCGGATGCCTACACGCATCCGGCGGAAATCGCCAGCGTACAGGCTGTGATAAAGGAATACCTTGGCGAGGACATTTCGAGCAGTGACATTCGCACAGCCGCATTGTCGAAGCTCTACGAGTCTGCGCCGCTGCACAAATATCTCGCGGAGGTTGCGCCGCGACTCAGCCGACCGCAGCGCGTGTCAATTATCCGCGGTCTGGTGGAAGTGCTGAAAGCCGATGGCAACGTTTCCAGTGGTGAGGCGGAATTCTTCAACATGGTGACGATGGCGCTGGGCCTGACGGCCGCGGATGCCGCCGGACTGGCTGTGGAGTAGCGACCGGCTCGACAGGCGTCCGGCCTGGTCGGCGGTCAGGACGCACGCCCCTGTAGCCACCGGGACGCCAGCCACATGCCGGCGAACATGCTGACGACAAAAGCCAGAGTCCCGGTATGGCCATAGATCAGCGCGGTCAGGCCAGGGCCCGGGCAGTAGCCGTAGAGTCCCCAACCCGTTCCGAACAGCGCCGACCCTATCATCAGACGGCCGTCTATTGCTCGCGCCTGCGGCAGCGAGAACGCCTGCGCGAAAATGGGCGTCCGGCGGCGCAACACCAGGGTAAAGGCGATGGCGGTCACCGCGACGGCACCGCCCATCACGAATGCGAGATCGGGCATCCAGTCACCAAAGATGTCGAGGAAGCCCAGCACCTTGGCGGTATCGGTCATTCCCGACAGCGCGAGACCGGCACCGAACATCAGGCCACAGACGAGTGCCGCCAGCGCTTTCATGAACCACCCCCGAGCACGTGGCGCAGGATAAATACCGTGATGATGCCGGTGGTCATGAATGTTGCCGTTGCCGCCAGGGAGCGCAGGGAGTGAAAGCCCAGCCCGCAAACCCCATGCCCGCTGGTGCATCCATTGCCGAGTCTGACGCCAATGCCGACGACAAGCCCTGCAGCGGCGGCCAGCGGCCAGCCTGCGGGATTGGGCGCCGGCGCGGGGGTGCCGCTGATCCAGTGATAAAGAGCGCCGCCACCGATCAAACCCAGCAGAAACAGCCAGCGCCAGGCATTGTCAGCAGCGCCGGAGACAGCGCTCCAGGCGATGCCGCTGATGCCGGCGATACGCCCGACAAGCAATAGAAGCATGACGGCAGAGAGGCCGATGAGCAGGCCGCCCGCCAGCGGTGCCAGAAATTGGTTTACCATGAGGTGTGTCCGCAGGTCTGCTGTGGTTGCCAAGTGTGAGCACATGGCGCGTCCCGGGCAAGCCCTGCGTGCATGCGGCGAGAGTGTCACTCTGCCGCCATGCCATCCGGTTTTTCTGCACTGAGGAGTTTCATGCACCCGTCATCCGTGTCCGAGCCCACCAGCGGCCACTACAACTGGTCCCTGCTATGGCGTCTGCTGCCGGTGCTGCGCGAGAACGCCGGCCGTGTCGCCCTTGCCATGGCCTGCCTGTTCCTTGCCAAAGGCGCTCTGCTGACCATTCCGTTTATTCTGAAGTCGCTTGTCGACACGCTGGATCTTGAGACTCCTGAACAGATAACGGTGGTTATGCTGCTGTCGCTGGTGATTGCCTACGGTATGGCGCGCTTCGCCAGCGTGATGTTCGCAGAGCTGCGCGACACCCTGTTCGGCCGGGTCACGGAGCGGGCCATGCGACGAATCGGTCTGCAGGTGTTCCGCCATGTGCACAATCTGGACATTGATTATCACCTGAATCGACGCACCGGCGGTCTGGCGCGGGATATCGAACGTGGCACCACCGGCATCAGCTTCCTGATGCGTTTCTTCATTTTCAATATCGCCCCTACCCTGTTTGAAATTGCGATGGTTGCGGGCATCCTGCTATACAACTACGGGCTCTCCTACGCTGTTGTGGTTGTGGTCGCGGTGCTGGGTTATGGCGCGTTTTCCTTCCGCGCGACCGAGTGGCGGACCCGCTTTGTCCGTGCGGTGAATGAGGCGGATTCCAGCAGCAATACGCGGGCGGTCGACAGCCTGCTGAACTACGAAACGGTCAAGTACTTTACCAACGAGACCTTTGAGAGCGACCGCTACGATGAGTCTCTCGCGGCCTGGGAGCAGGCTCGGCGCTCCAATCGCCTGTCGCTGTTCGCGCTGAATGCGGGACAGGCGCTGATAATCGCTCTTTCCCAGACACTGATGATCGGTCTGGCGGCCTGGCAGGTTCGGGATGGGGTGCTGAGCCTTGGTGATTTCGTGCTCATCAACCAGTTCATGCTGCAGCTGTTCATGCCATTGGGCTTTCTCGGTTTCGTGTACCGAGAGATCAAGAGTTCCATGGCGAACATCGAGAACCTGTTTGATCTGCTGGAGCGTGAGCCCGCGGTGCGCGATGCCGACGATGCCAGGACGCTGCAGGTCGAACACGGACGTATCGCTTTCGAGGATGTGGTGTTTAATTACGGGGACAAGCGCAGCATTATCAATGGCTTCAGCCTGGGCGTTGAGCCGGGAACCCGTGTGGCACTGGTCGGCGCCAGCGGCGCGGGCAAATCCACGCTGATAAAGCTGCTGTTTCGATTTTATGACCCGGTGGCTGGCCGAATTACCATTGACGGTCAGGATATCCGCGAGGTCACGCAGGAATCGCTGCGTCGGCACATAGCAATCGTTCCGCAGGATACCGTGCTGTTCAATGACAGTCTGCTGGAGAATGTTCGCTACGGCAATCCGGCGGCAGATGACGACGCGGTGCGAGAGGCGATTCACGCTGCCCACCTCGACGACTTTGTCAGTCAGCTCCCGGAGGGCCTGCTGACCCGCGTGGGTGAGCGGGGGCTGAAACTCTCTGGCGGTGAAAAACAGCGGGTGGCCATCGCGCGCGCAATCCTCAAGGACGCACCGATACTGGTCTTCGATGAGGCAACGTCATCGCTGGACAGTCACTCGGAGCAGGCCGTGCTCTCGGCGTTTCGCGACCTGGCGCAGCGCCATACGACGCTGGTCATCGCGCATCGCCTGTCAACCGTGGTAGACGCCGATCGTATTGTCGTTCTGCGCGATGGCGCTATTGCCGAGAGTGGCGCACACGGCGATCTGCTGTCGCGTGATGGAGAGTATGCCCGACTGTGGTGGGCGCAGCAGGCACGTGAAACGGTGCCCGCGTAAAGGTAGTGTCGTGGGCGGCTTCAGGGGCCAATCAATGCTTTGAGGTGGGCTTCTACGCTGCGTGCGAGGGCGTGCAGCTCGTAGCCGCCCTCGAGACACGACACAATCCGGCCTGCCGCGGAGGTATTGGCGACCCGGCACAGCTCGGAGGTGACCCAGGCGTAATCACTGTCGACGAATGTCAGGCCTGCCATGTCGTCAGCCTGGTGGGCGTCAAAGCCGGCGGAAATCAGCACCAGTTCCGGGGCAAAGTCGGCAAGCCTCGGCAGCCAGTGTTCTTCCACTGCGCAGGCGAAAGCCGCACCGCCGGAGCCCGCCGCAAGCGGCACGTTGACAATATTGTCCGCCGAGGGCGTTGATCCCGAGTGGGGATAGAAGGGGTGCTGGAAGGTAGAACAGAACAGTATCCGGGAGTCATCGGCAACAATATGTTCCGTGCCGTTGCCGTGGTGCACGTCGAAATCGACGATAGCAACACGGGCTAGCCCATAGGCTTCGAGGGCCTCGTAGGCCGCAATAGCCACATTGTTGTAAAGGCAGAAGCCCATGGCGCGATCGCGCTCTGCATGGTGGCCGGGCGGGCGCACGGCGCAGAATACGCGGCGGTGTTCTCCCGTCATCACGAGCGCAACAGCGCTGGCGGCAGCACCGGCTGCACGTTCTGCCGCCAGCAGGCTGTGCGGGTTCATGGCGGTGTCGCCATCCAGCCAGGTCATGCCGGCGGCGGGCGACTGTTCGGCGATAGCGTCGATATAGGCAGGATCGTGGACTCGCAGCAGCTGCTTCCGGGTAACCCGGGGTGCATCGTGACGCACCAGCGCCGCATCGAGACCGCAGCCAATCAGTCGATCATTGATGGCCAGCAGGCGAGCCGGGGATTCCGGGTGGCCCTGCCCCGATTCGTGTAGCAGGCAATCCGTGTGCGTGATGTATCCGATGGTCATGTGGGTATCCAGCTGATTTGTGCCTATGGCACCATTGTCCCGTATCCTGCGCATCGATGCACTTGCGTGCGGGAGCGGGAGAATCATGGCGAGGAAACATTACCTGCACCGGCTGTTCGAGCCAGACAGCGTTGCCGTCGTCGGGGCCTCTGATCGTATTGATGCCGTGGGGGGCAGAGTCCTGCACAACATCCTCGGCGGCGGTTTTTCGGGCGCGGTATATCCGGTCAACTCCCGCCGCACGACGGTCCAGGGTTTGCAGGCCTATCCCCGAATAGGAGCGATCGGCGTTGCACTGGACCTGGTTGTCATTGCCGTGCCCGCGAGCGATGTCCCCGACGTGCTGCTCGATGCGGCCCAGGCTGGCGTCTCGGCGGCGATTGTCCTTTCCGCCGGCTTTGGTGGTCAGGCGACGGATGGCCTGTCGCAGCAGCCGCTGGTCAGGATCGCCCGGGAGCACGGCATCGCGCTGCTCGGCCCGCATACGCTCGGTGTGCTGCGCCCGTCCTGGAACTTCAATGCCAGCTTCGCGCGCAGTGTGGTGGGGCCCGGGCGCGTTGCTCTGTTGTCCCAGTCCGTGGGTTTCTGCAATGCCATGCTCGACTGGGCGGCCTCGAATCACTTTGGAATGTCCCTGCTGGCGTCTCCCGGTGCGGCCGCCGATGTGGATTTCGGCGACCTGCTTGACTATTGCGCGGTGGATGCGTCAACGCGCAGCGTTCTTCTCTATGTAGAGCGCATTGCCGATGCCCGGGCCTTTGTCAGCGGACTGCGGCTTGCTGCGCGGGTGAAGCCTGTTGTCGTGCTCAAGTCGGGCGGTGGAGCCATCAATGATACCGCGATTGACCAGGCACCCATGGCGGATGCTGCGTTTGATGCCGCCGTCAGGCGCGCCGGTGCCGTGCGCGTGAGCAGCGTGCATGAACTGCTAACGGCGGCACGGACCCTGGCTTCGGGTACCAAAGCGGCGGCGGGGCAGCGCGTGGTGATGATCACCAATGCCGCCGGCCCGGGAGCCATGGCCACGAACCGCGCCCGCCACCATGGCCTGCCAATGGCCTGTCCCTCCGCGTCCACCCGCGAGGCGCTAACCGCCGTAATGCCGTCCGGCTGGCAGTGCAGCAATCCGGTCGATTTGCTGGGTGATGCCGCCCCCGCGCGTTTTGCCGAGGCAGCGAAAGCGCTGTTGGGCGATCCCGAGGTGGATACGTTACTGGCGCTGTTGACACCGCAGGGCGTGACCGATCCGCTTGCCTGCGCAGAGGCGCTGGTTGCACAGGCCAACCCCGCGGGCAAGCCGGTAATGGCCTGCTGGATGGGGCAGGATCTGGTGGCAGACAGCCGCGCGCTGCTGTCTGCCGCCTCGATTCCGCAATTTTCAAGTCCCGAGCGGGCGGTGGATGCGCTGGCTTATCTCGCCAGCTACCGGAACAGCCAGAATCTGCTCCTGCAGCTCACGCCACCCCTGTCTCGACATGCCGCTCCCGATCTACCCCGCGCCAGGGCGCTTGTCAGAGATCACATGACCGCTGAAGCATCGCGCTTGCCGGCAGCGGCTGTGGTCGAGTTGTTCGACGCCATGGATGCCCGGGTGGTTCCCTCGCCTGCTGCCATGACGGGCGCGCCGGCGTCTTTTCATCGTCGTATCGCGTTGCTTCTTGCGCGGGCGCCGGCCTTTGGGCCGGTGTTATTCCTCGGCCCTGCCGGCAGTATCCTGCCGCGTCTTGACGGTGTGCAGGCGTCACTGCCCCCGCTTAACGATTACCTGTGTCGGGAGCTGCTAGGGCGCGTGACAAAGCGCTTTGCCATGGAGCCCCTTTTGCCCTCGCAGGAAACCCAACTGATAGATATGCTGATGACGCTGTCGGCGATCGCCTGTGAGATTCCCGAGGTCGAAAGCATCAGCCTGCCGTACCTGCCGCTGGGCGATGCAGCAGTGCCGGAAGCCGAGCGCATAGAGGTTTCCCTAGTCCCCCGGGGCGTCGGCGCTACCGCATCCAGCTATGGCCATATGGCCATACTTCCCTACCCGGGTGAGCTGGAAAACCGGGTGTCACTCCCCGACGGAGAATCCCTGCTGATTCGGCCGATACGCCCGGAAGATGCCGACATGGAGCAGCGTTTCGTGGATGGCTTGTCGGCGCAGAGCCGTTATTACCGTTTCATGTATCGCCTCGATCATCTTTCCACTGCCATGCTTGCGCGCTTCACCCAGATCGACTACGACCGTGAGATGGCCCTGGTGGCCGTTGTCGACAGCGGTTTGCCGGGTGAGCGCATTGTCGGCGTGTCGCGCTATGCCGTGAACTCGGATGCCGTTTCCTGCGAGTTTGCCCTGGCGGTGTCCGACGAGATTCAGGGCCGGGGTATCGGAAGCCAGTTAATGCAAGCGCTATTTCGCATTGCGCGCGATCGCGGCCTCGAGCTCATGGAGGGTGAAGTGCTGGCCCACAATCGCAAGATGCTTGCACTGTGCCGCGGTCTTGGCTTCAGCCTGAAGCGTCGTCTCGACGATCCTGATATTGTCGCGGTTACCCGACCGCTTTAGTGCGTCACGTGGTGAGTCCGTTGTCGCCCGGCCGCATCCGATGGCACGTTGCCTGCGTAGCTAAAGATCGGGAAAAAGATCTGCGAAGGAGTCGGCGGGCATGTCAGCACAAGCTGCGGTCATTATCGGTGCCAGCGGTGGTATTGGTCGGGCATTGGTGGACGCGGTGCAGGATGGCTGCGTGCACGCCGTCAGTCGCAGTGCGGCACCGGACGCTCTGGCGTCGCACGTGCAGTGGCACGTCTGCGCCGATGACGCGGTGCAGCGCGCTGAAACCGTTTCGAGAATCGGCAGAATGCTCAAGGAATCGGATGCCGAACTGCGGCGCGTCATCGTGTGTAGCGGAACACTTCACGGCGAGCATTATCGACCCGAGCGCGCGCTGCGCGAGCTTGATGCCGGCACCATGCAGACCGTGTTTCACGTCAATGCCATGGTGCCGATGTTGTGGCTTGCCGCACTGGAGCCTCTGATGCGGCGCAGCCCGGGGTGCGTTGCGGCTTTCCTGAGTGCTCGCGTGGGCAGTATCGCGGACAATCGCCTGGGTGGCTGGTACAGCTATCGGGGATCCAAGTCTGCCCTCAACATGATGCTCAAATCGGCGGCAATCGAACTTGCCCGACGTGCACCCGCGATCAAGCTTGTCGCGTTCCACCCCGGCACCACCGATACGCCATTGTCGGAACCGTTCCAGGCGCGCGTGCCAGAGGAAAAGCTTTTTACGCCGGCGTACGTGGCTGACAGGCTGCTGACGATCATGGAAAGTGTCAATGCGGATGGTACTCTGTCCTACCTGGACTGGGCCGGGGAGCGCATTGACTGGTGAATGGCGCGACACCCCGGCGCCGGCGTCTGTTCATGGCAGCCGGGGCAGGGTATCTTGCGCAGGGATATCTGCTGTGGAGTCACTGATGGTTTCAGACATCGTAAGGCACGCCGGCTGGCGCGCGATACCGGTTCTTCTTTTTTGCGTCCTTGGGGCCTGTGCGCAATACGACAACAGGCGCGGTGTCGAAGTTACCTGGAAGCCCGCAGCCATCGGGGATCTGCAGCCGGGCAGGACGACCCGCGGCGAGATTCTGGCACGTCTGGGACCGCCGTCGCAGGTTATCGCCCTCGGCGACGAATCCGTGCTGTATTACCTGAATGAACAGGCCGACGGTGAAGCCCTGCTGCTGATTGTGTATAACCGCTTCACGGTGGATACGCGCTACGACCGGGCTATTTTCTTCTTTGACGAGAATGACATTCTCACCGATCACTCCACGTGGATTCGACCGGACGCGGATTAACGCGATGATGCGTGTATCAGCCCTTCTTGCCGTGTTTCTCCTGGTTGGCTGCACGCAGCGCTTTCATCAGTTGGGGCAGCCACTGCCGTCCGTTCAGGCTGAGCCCGCCGCAGGCGCATCGCTGCAGTCGGTGTTGGCCCAGCTGGGTCCGCCGCAGCGCCTGACGCGCAGCGCCTCGGGGTGGGTCATGGGCTGGGAGCACTGGCGTATCTCAGAAAATGCCTTTGGAGCCAGTCTCGGCGTCCTGGGGGTCGATGCGCTGACCTTCGACTGGGGTGACGCCCGGGTCCGCGGCGATTTTCTGCTGGTCAGCTTTGATGACGGGCATGTCGCGACCTCGGTCTCGCGCGCCACCTGGGACAATGCCGTTGGCGGCGGTGCTTCCGTGCAGGCCTTTGTCGGCGTCGCACCGCTGGTGAATGTCGCCGACCTGCTGATCCCCATGCCCCAGCATGGCTGGGGCGCCGCCGCGTTAATGCCATTGCCCACGGCTCTCAATAACGAAAACAGACCGGGCATGGGCAGTAATGGTCTGGAACAGCGCGGTACGCCGACCGGAATCGGGCAGCGGACCCTGGAGATGAGATAGCCGGCGCGTGATGTCCAAATCCATCCGGCCCCGACAATAAGGAGATGACGCATGTTGAACGACACTATCACCGGGCTGGTGAGCCACTGGGCAAAGACGTGTCCAGACAAACTGTGGCTTCGTGATCTTCGTGAAGCGGGCAGCGATGATTACACCTGGTCTGAGGCTTACGCCGAGATTCAGGCCATCGCCGCCATGCTGGAGGACCGCTTCGGGCACGGTGAACGCATGGGCATATTGTCCCGCAACCGGCCGCACTGGTTCATGGCAGATCTCGCGGTTATCGCCTCCGGTAACATCTCGGTAAGCCTGTTTACCACGCTGCCCGCATCCACAGCGGAGTACATACTTGATTTCACGGAGACCCGGGTTCTGTTTGTCGGTGAGACGCATAACTGGGAGGCGGTCAGCAAGGTTCTGCCTGACGGTGTCACTCTGATCACGCTGCCGGGCGTTTCCCTCGATCATCCCCACTTGCGCTGGGAGGACCTGTTGGCGGAGTGGCGGGGCAGGGCGCCGGCCTATGAGTGTGCTGCCGATGACACCATCGCCCTGGTGTTCACCTCCGGCACCACGGGTCTGCCCAAGGGGGTTATCCAGACGCATTCCAGTAATCTTGTGCCGATTCGCCGGTTCATCCAGGCCTTCGGTATACGAGACAATCCACGCTACTTCTCTTATCTGCCCCTTTCACATATCGCCGAGCGCCAGATTGTGGAATTTTCCTCGGTGGTCGTTTGCGGCGAGGTGTCGTTCAACGAGTCACTGGAAACCATCCTTCGGGATCTGCAGCGCACACGCCCGCACATGTTCTTCGGGCCGCCGCGCATCTGGGAGCAGTTCCAGCAGGCGATCATTGGCAAATTCGGTGGCCAGGCAGAGCTCGACAAGGCTCTGGAGGCGGATCGTGAGGGTATTGGCAGGCTGGTGCTGGACACCATGGGGCTGAACGAGGTCGAGTTCTGTCTGGTGGCCGCCGCGCCCACCCCGCCAGCGCTGATTCACTGGTGGGAAAAGTTCGGTCTTACGCTCATGGAGGGGTTTGGTCAGACCGAAGCCATGGGGCTGATTGTCAGCAGTCCCGACCAGCGCCGTATCGGTTCGATCGGCAAGCCGATTGGCGAGGTCCAGTACCGGATAACAGAAGATGGCGAGCTGGCGGTCAAGGCGGAAGGCTGTACGCCCGGCTATTACCGCATGCCGGACAAGACGGCGGAACTGATTCGTGATGGCTGGATCCACACCGGCGACAAGGCCCGTGTGGATGAGGACGGCTTTCTCTACATCACCGGGCGCGTGAAGGATTACTTCAAGACTATCCAGGGCAAGTACGTCGCGCCGCCACCCATCGAGGGGGAGTTTGCGAAGAACCCGCACGCCGAGCAGCAATGTCTTCTGGGGCGCGGTTACTCGAAGACAGTCATGGTCGCGGTGCTTACGCCGGAAGCGCGTCAGCGCTCGCGCGAGGAACTGGAAGCCTCGTTCCTGGCGACGCTGGAAGAGATCAACGCCGCTGTTGAGAGGCACGCGCGCATCGGTGGCGTCATTCTGTCCAGCGAGGCGTGGGATATCGCCAACGAGGTGCTGACACCGACGCTCAAAATACGTCGTGACCGCGTCGAGGAGCTGTTTGGCGATGTGGCGCGCGAGATTGCGTTGCAATCCGCGGAGCAGGGAAAAGTTGTTGTTCACTGGCATGGCCAGGTGAACTGAAGGTTCGACCACTCCCATGGCAGATTGGCCTGCCGTGGGAGCGTTGACGCAGGCTCGATCCGTCGCCCGCCCGAAGGCGTGGCGATGACGGGGTTCAGCCGAGAAATTCGCCGCGCGTACTGGCGTCGGTCTTGAATGCACCACCGAGTGCCGTGGTCCGGGTTGTCGAGTTACTGTCCATGACGCCGCGTGATTTCACGCAATAGTGGACAGCGTTCACGGTCACGGCGACGTCGTCGGTCTCCAGCAGCGTTTGCAGCGCGACGAGGATCTGCTGTGTCAACCGTTCCTGGACCTGGGGGCGCTGGGAGAAAAAGCGCACAATGCGGTTGATCTTTGACAGGCCGATGATCCGGTGCCGCGGTATGTACGCAACCCTGGCGCTCCCGTCGATGGTGACGAAATGATGCTCACAGGTGCTCACCAGATCGATCTTGTCGATGCAGACCATCTCCTCCACCTGCATCTTGTTGTCGATGACCGATATGGACGGGAATTTTGCATAGTCCAACCCGGAAAAGATCTCGTCGACGTACATTTTGGCAATCCGGTGCGGCGTTTCACGGAGACTGTCGTCGCGCAGGTCAAGTCCTAGCACTTGCGCGATTTCCGTGAAGGCATCACGAATCCGGGCGTATTTCTCATCCCGGTCGAGACCGTTGTGAACTAGCGGTGTCTCGAGGCCTTTATCGGTCAGCGCTTTCTGCACCATGGCAGCTTCGGCACTGAGGTTGGTTGTGACGTCCGGGCAGGTAATAGCATGGGCAGTGGTCATGTCGAGTCTCCATCAACGTAAACAGAAATACGCGGACCTTGCCCGCCCAGATTGCCGGGAACATGGTCAAAGTAGCGACAGGTTTGCGCTGCCATGCGATGAGTGCAAGACTATTCACAGCGCAGTTACCCTACCTTTGGAGATTTTCAGTATGTCGACAGACAGGCCAGTACGCCTTGGGCTGATGGGCTTCGGGCAGACGGGACGCCAGCTGTATGATCTGGCATCGCACCGGGACGACATCACCGTCATTGCCATTGCCGATATCGGCAAGCCCCAGATTCTCCACTACCTGCTGCAGTCGGAAGTTGCCAGACCGGCGGAGTATTCCCTGGATGGCAATTATCTGGTGGGTCCCGGCGGTCGCACACGCCTGATGTCCACCGACCAGCCGGCGGAAATGCCCTGGGATGTGTTTGACGTGGATCTCGTGATCGACGCCACCGGGCGCTACCGCAGCGCTGACGAGATGCGTGCCCATCTGGGCAACGGCGCTCCCAGAGTGCTGCTGCGCACGCTCCCCGGGGATGATATCGATCGCATCGTGATACCCGGCGTCAACGAGGAGAGTATTGCCCCGCAGGATCGCATGGTCTCCGCCGGTTCACCGACAACATCGGCACTGTGCCTGCTCCTGCACACGCTGTCGCAGCACTTCGTGATCGAGTGCGGCAGTGCCACCACGGTACATGCGTACACGTCGGACCAGGCGCTGCAGGACTATGCGGGCAGCGATTACCGGCGCAGTCGCTCCGCGGCGCGCAATATCATTCCCAACGGCCATGAGGCCGGCCACTGGCTGGGCCATGTGCTGCCGCTGTTTGCCGGCAAGATAACGACGTCGACACTCAATGTGCCCGTGCAGGAGGGCTGCCTGCTTGACGTGAACCTGGTGTTCGAGGATGCCGCCGTGACCGCCGATGACGTCAACCGGGTCATGACCGAGGCAGCAAAGCGCCTGCCTGAGCAGATGGGCGTGATAGATGATCCGATTGTGTCCTCCGATGTGCTCGGCAGCAGTCTGTCGCTGCTGTTCGACATTCAGGGGACGTTGAAAGCCGGGGAACATTTCGTCAAGACCCTGTCCTGGTATGAAACGCGGGGGCATGCCGCGCGGCTTCTCGACGTTGCCCGACTCTACCATCGACTTGATGCCAGGGAGGTTGCGTAATGAAAAACCTCAAGGTCGCCATCAATGGCTTCGGGCGAATCGGCCGCTCCGTCTTCCGCATACTCGAGGACGTGGAGGGTATCGATGTTGTCGCCATCAATGATCTCTTCGACCACGACGCCCTGCGCTATCTGCTCAATTACGACACTGTCATGGGCCGCTTCAAGGGTGAGCTGGCGTTGCAGGATGACCATATTGTGACTGGCAAGAGCCGTGTCCGTATGCTCAGCGAACGGGATCCCTCGGCGTTGCCCTGGGCTGAACTTGGCGTGGACGCAGTGATCGAGGCCACCGGCGCATTTCGCACGCGGGAGAAGCTGCAGCTGCACATCGACGCCGGTGCCGACCGCGTGGTGCTGACCGTACCGGCAAAGGATGATATCGACTTCATGGTCGTGCTGGGAGTAAACGACGAACAGCTTGAGCCGGCGCACCGGATCATCTCCAACGCGAGCTGTACGACAAACTGTCTGGCGCCGATGGTGCGCGTGCTGAATGACAGTTTCGGCGTCGTCGAGGGTGTCATGAACACGGTGCACGCCTATACCAACGACCAGCGGCTTGCAGATGTCCCGCACTCTGACTGGCGTCGCAGTCGAGCGGCTGCGGAAAACATTATCCCGACCTCTACCGGTGCCGCGAAAGCGGTCGGCAAGGTGTTGCCGGAACTTGCCGGCAAATTGCACGGCATCGCATCCCGGGTACCGGTTTCCGACGGCTCGGTGGTGGATCTGTTTGTGAAGCTGGGGCGCACGGTCAGCGTGGAGGAGGTACATCGGGTCGTGAAAGCCGCATCCGAGAGCGACACCCTGGCGGGCATCCTGCAGTTCAGCGAGCGGCCGCTGGTGTCTTCAGACATTATAGGCAACAGCCACTCCTCGATATTTGACAGTGGTTTTACCGCAGTGACCAACGGCCGGTATCTGCGGGTGCTGAACTGGTACGACAATGAATGGGGTTACAGCTGCCGCGTCTGCGACCTGCTGGAGCGATTCCGACAGTGGTAACCCAGGGGGTGGTACACCTTCTTCCCTACTGTTCGCCAGCGAGCGTGTAATGGTTCACTGGGCGAAAGAAGGCAATGCTCAGGACGAGCCGCTCCGGGGTGATACCTATGCCAGTCTGCGACGCAATGTCAGTATGCTGGGCAGCGTTCTTGGCGAAGTTATCGCCTCTGCCGAGGGTGAGGACTTTCTGGCAGGCGTTGAACGCATCCGACAGCTCTCCCGCAGCTCCCGCGATGGCGACAGTGAAGACCGGGACCGGCTGATTGACGCCCTGCACAGTCTGCCCGAGAAAGACATGCTGTCGGTGGCCCGCGCCTTCAGCCAGTTTCTCAACCTGGCAAATATCGCCGACCAGCAGCACAGCGTGTCGAGGGAGATGGTGCAGCAGTTCTCGCCGTCGAGCATGCTGTCAGGCATGGTGGACGAGCTGCTTGCTGCCGACATCGATCCGACCGGGGTCGCGCAGACGATTGACGCCCTCAATATCGAGTTGGTGCTGACGGCGCATCCCACGGAAATCATGCGTCGAACACTGATCCACAAGCACCGCGAAATCGGTCGTTGCCTGTCTGATCTCGAGCTCTCCGGGCGTACCGATGCCGAGCGCGAGCGACTGCAGCAGCGTGTGCGGGAGCTCGTTGCACAGATCTGGTTCGGAGAGGAGTTCCGGGCTGAGCGACCCACACCGGTGGATGAGGCGAAGTGGGGCTTCGCCGTGGTCGAGGACTCTCTCTGGAATGCGGTGCCGGAATTCCTGCGCCGCCTCGATCGCGCCCGGCAGCGCGCCTGCGGGGAAGGCCTGCCGCTGGATGCGGCACCGGTACGATTTCTTTCCTGGATGGGCGGCGACCGTGACGGCAATCCCAATGTCACGGCCAGCGTGACTGAAGAGGTATTGCTGCTGGCCCGCTGGCAGGCCGCCGACCTCTACCTCCGCGATATCGAGGATCTGATCGAAGAACTGTCTGTCACGCGCTGTGATGCTCACCTTCGCGAGCGCAACCCCGAAGCCCGTGAGCCCTACCGTGCAGAGTTGCGCAAACTTCGCCGGCTGCTGCGGGACACCCTGAGCTACCTCGAGGCGGTGCTCGCCGGCGAGTCGCCTGCAGAGCCTGCGGATGGGGACTGGCTGCACAATGAACAGCAGCTGCGCGAGCCCCTGCTGTTCTGCTATCGCTCACTTGAGGCCTGCGGCATGCAGGCCATAGCGCAGAGTCGTCTTCTGGACAGTTTGCGTCGCGTGGAGTGCTTTGGCGTTCATCTTGTGCGCCTGGACATTCGCCAGGACAGCGCCCGGCACACGGCGGCATTGGCCGAGATTACCCGATACCTCGAGCTCGGGGACTATGCCGCCTGGGATGAGCCGCATCGCCTGGCGTTTCTGGTGTCCGAGCTGCAGGGACGCCGGCCGCTGCTGCCGTGGGGATGGCGGGGGAGTGATGACGCGCAGGAGGTTTTCGATACCTGTCGCGCCATCGCTGCACAGCCGGCCGCGTCGCTGGGTGCCTATGTCATTTCCATGGCCCGCGAGGCGTCTGATGTGCTGGCGGTGCATCTGCTGCTGCGCGAGTTTGGCTGTCGTGTTGCCCTCCCTGTTGCGCCGCTGTTTGAAACCCTGGATGACCTCTCCAACGCCAGCCGTGTTGTGGAGGGTCTGCTGCAGATCCCCTGGTATCGCGAGCACATAGACGGCCGCATGATGGTCATGATCGGCTATTCAGACTCCGCCAAGGATGCCGGCGTTTTTGCCGCTGCCTGGGCGCAGTATCAGGCCCAGGAAGCGCTGCTTTCGGTGTGCCGTACGAATGCCGTGGAGCTGACGCTGTTTCATGGGCGCGGTGGCACGATTGGACGTGGCGGGGCGCCTGCCTATGACGCGCTGCTGTCACAGCCACCCGGGTCGTTGCGCAATGGTCTTCGGGTTACCGAACAGGGCGAGATGATTCGCGCCAAGCTCGGCCTGACCTCGATTGCCGTGCGCACCCTGGCTCTGTACGCCAGCGCCATCTGCCGCACGAACCTGATCAGTCCGCCGCGTCCGAAGCAGGCCTGGCGCGAGGGCATGAACGCCATGGCCGAGAGTTCCTGCGCCGCCTATCGACGGGTAGTGCGCGACAATCCCGATTTTGTCGACTATTTCCGTCACGCGACACCCGAGCAGGAGCTGGCAAGTCTGCCTCTGGGATCGCGGCCGGCGCGGCGTCGGGGAAGCGGAGGAATCGAGAGCCTGCGCGCCATTCCCTGGATATTTGCCTGGTCGCAGAACCGGCTAATGCTTCCCGCCTGGCTGGGGGCGGGGCATGCGCTGCGTGAAGCACTGACGGGCGGGCACGCGCAGACGATTGCGGAAATGGCCCGGGAGTGGCCCTTCTTCGCCACGCGTCTGGCCATGCTGGAAATGGTTTTTGCCAAGGCCGATGCCGGCTTGTCTGCACATTACGACGTCCATCTGGTACCAGACAACCTGCGCGATATCGGCGAGGCGCTGCGCGCGGAAATGGCGGCAGACCGGGATACCGTCATGTCCCTGCTGGGGGTCGATGCCTTGCTGGAAACTCAGGTATGGGCCGCTGAATCGATATCACTGCGCAATGTCTACACAGACCCCCTGAACTATCTTCAGGTCGAGTTGCTCACACGAACCCGGGAAACCGCCGACCCGGTGGCCCAGCGGGCCATGATGGTCACGATAGCGGGTATCGCGGCGGGCATGCGCAATACCGGCTGACAGGAGAATCATCGTGCAAGAATTCAGTAATCAATCGCAGGCCTTCCAGTCGCGTCTGCAGGCCTTCATGGATGAGCACGTCTACCCGAACGAGGCGCTCTACGCCCGGCAGCTGCACGAGGCGACATCGCGCTTTGCGCCCTTGCCGCTGATGGATGAACTGAAATCCCTTGCGCGTGAGGCGGGGCTGTGGAACCTGTTTGTTTCACCGCACCACGCCGGGTACTGCGATCATGGGGGTTTCAGCAATTTCGATTATGCGCCAATGGCGGAAATGATGGGGCGTGTTCTCTGGTCGCCGGAAATCTTCAACTGCAACGCGCCCGACACCGGCAACATGGAAGTGTTGATGAAGTATGGAGATGCGGCGCAGCGGGAGCGCTGGCTGCGCCCACTGCTGTCGGGGGAGATTCGATCGTCTTATGCGATGACGGAACCGCAGGTGGCCTCATCGGATGCCACCAACATCGAACTGCGGATAGAGCAAGAGGGTGATGAATGGGTATTGAACGGACGCAAATGGTTCATCACCAACGCCATGTACGAGCGAACGACAATCTTCATCGTCATGGGCAAGTCGGACCCCGACAACCCCAACCGTCACCTGCAGCAGTCTCAGGTTCTCGTGCCGAAGGACACGCCGGGAGTGACGCTGGTGCGCCCGCTGACGACGCTGGGTTACGACGATGCGCCACTCGGGCACGCCGAGGTGGATTTCAAGGACGTGCGTGTACCCCTGGAAAACATGCTGCTCGGCGCAGGCCGCGGTTTCGAGATTGCCCAGGGGCGCCTCGGTCCCGGGCGTATGCACCACTGCATGCGCCTGATCGGTGCGGCCCAGCGCTCGCTGGAGCTGGCGTGTGCGCGGGTGCAGACGCGGACGACGTTTGGCCGTGCCCTGAGTCAGCACCAGTCGGTTCGCGAGGATATCGCCCGCTGTTTTTCCGAGATCGAGATGGCCCGGCTGCTGGTGCTGAAAACCTGTCAGCGCATGGACGAGGTGGGTCCGCAGGAGGCGCGCGACATGATCGCCGCCAGCAAGACCAGCGTTCCCCTCATGATGCAGACCGTGATTGATCGCTGCATGCAGGTGCACGGCGCCGGCGGCCTGACCGAGGATTACTGCATGGCGGAGGCATTCAACTATGCGCGCTGGTGCCGTCAGGCGGATGGCCCGGATCAGGTGCACCTGATGGCGCTTGGCAAGCAGATCATCAACCGCTTTGCCTGAGGCCCTGGTGGACGACAACCAGGGGCGCGCTGGTGCGGGCCGGGAGTTCTGCTTTACACTAAGCCTGTAATCCGTCACTCAGGCCTTGCGTGGCGAGATCGTCCGGCGCATCGATCACTTGCCGGGTTTCTGATTCTGCCGTGGAGTGAACCACCATGCGACTGTCTGCCCAACGTTTTACCGCGATGCTCTTACTGCTGTTCTGTACCAGTGGCGTTGCGCAGGCCGACAGATACGAGGAGGCCATCCAGTCCTTCGACAGTGCCACAGAAACTGACCGGTTTTTCAGGACCGCTTATGGCTACGCGCTGTTTCCCACCATCGGCAAGGGTGGCATCGGTATTGGCGGCGCCTACGGCAAGGGCCGCGTCTATCGACAGGGCGAGCACGTGGGTGATGTCTCCATGACCCAGCTGACCATGGGCGTGCAGTTCGGGGGGCAGGCCTACAGCCAGATCATCTTCTTCGAGGACGCGCGGGCCTTTGAGATATTCACGTCCGGGAATTTTGAGTTTTCCGCCCAGGCCACGGCGGTGGCCATCACTGCTGGCATCTCTGCTGAAGCCAATACCGGGGGTGGCGTCTCTGCCGGCGCCAGCGGTGGCCGCAATGACGCGACGGCGAGGCACGCGGGTTATCGCAAGGGTATGGCGGTATTCACCATTGCCAGAGGCGGGTTGATGTACGAGGCCACTATCGGGGGACAGAAGTTCAGCTACGAGCCACTGGCCGCGCCCTGACAGCAGCTGCATCCTGTGCCGCCCTGGCCAGCTCAGGCCCGTCCGCGGCGATCAGAATCACCAGCCAGGCTTTCGGTCCCTGTGCGCCATACACCATGTTCAGTGCGATGTCGGCGGTGCTGGAGGGCCCCGAGATGATCTGCAGGCAGCGCGGGCGATAGGCATCGGAATCCGCGGTTCTTGACTGCCAGGCGTCTTCCAGTCGGTCGAACACATCGACAGCGTCCACCAGCACAATGTGATTTTCCGCCAGCAGGCTGTTGCTGACCGGGCTGTCGCGCCCGCTCTCCAGAACAATACTGCCCGTTTCGGCAATCGCCCGGCGGGCATAGCTCACGCTCACCTTGTCACCGCTTTCCACCACGCCGAAACGCGGCAGCAGCCCTGCCTCGCGCCATGGCAGGGCCGCCAGTCGCGCATCCTTGCCGGCCACCACTTTGCGCTGGCCGAATCGCCGGGCGACATAGTCGCCGATACACGCCACGGCACCCGAGCGGTTTTCCACGCCGCGAGCGTCGCCGTGATTATTGAGCACGTTTGCCAGAAACGTCACGTGACGGTCCGTGTGCCGCGCTCTGGCCGCAGGTCCCCTGCCGATTGCCTGCAGCTCATGGGCAATGTCCGCAGGATCAGCGCGTCGGCTGCTGTTCCTGATCCGCGCTTCAATGGCGGATTGCGCCCCGTGATCATCTTCCATGGCGTGACTTTCTGAGGCTGTTGTATTGATGCATGAACGTGTTGGCGGACTCCGGCGCCGGAAAATCCCGCGCCGCGCTCCAGCCCTTTGCGAAGGGCAGCCGCGCAAGGCTGCCGCGCCCGCGTGCCAGCCAGGTCAGGGACCGCACCGCGAGGGCGGTCAGTCTGCGATACAGTCCGGGGGTTGTGAGCAGCCAGGCATGCGCGCGCATGCCCATGCGCCAGCGGCGGGGCGACAATTGCGCGAGAAGCTCCTCGTGGCGCAAATCCCGCAGCAGATCGGGCAGGGCGATATTGGCCGGGCAGACTTCTTCGCAGCGGCCGCATGCAGTGCAGGCGTTGGGCAGGTCATGACTCTCATCGAGCGAGGTCAGCAGCGGGGTCAGTATGGATCCCATGGGCCCGGGATAGACCCAGCCGTAGGCGTGTCCGCCAGCGGCAACATAGACCGGGCAGTGATTGAGGCAGGCGCCGCAGCGCACGCAGTGCAGCATGTCACGGTAATCGCTGGCCAGAATGTCGGTGCGTCGATTGTCGAGCAGTATGATGTGTGTCTCCAGCGGGCCATCTTCCTCGCCGTCACGACGTGGACCGCTGTAGAGCGTGCTGTAACAGGAGATCGGCTGTCCTGTCGCGGACCTCGCCAGCAGGCGCAGCAGATCCGTCGCATCCGCAAAGCGCGGCAGCAGGCGCTCCAGCGTCGTGCACACAATCAGCACCGGCGGCAGGTTGGCACAGAGATCGCCGTTGCCCTCGTTAGTGACCAGTACGGAATAACCGCTATCCGCAATCAAGGCATTCGCGCCGATAATGCCCACATCCGCATCGAGGAAACGCTGCCTGAGAAGCCCACGTGCCTCTGCCACCAGGGCGGCCGCATCTCCCAGTTCGCGGTCGCCGAGATCATGCCTGTCCAGGAACAGCTCACGGATCTCGGCTTCCGGCTTGTGCAGTGCGGGTCCCACGATATGGCTGGGGGTTTCCCCGGCCTCCTGCAGGATATACTCGCCAAGATCGGTCTCGGTAACCTGGTAGCCCTCGGCTATGAGGTGATCGTTGAGCGCCGTCTCCTCGGTCACCATCGACTTGCCCTTGACGACCTGCCGGGCCTCATGGCGCTGGCAGATATCGGAAACCAGGCGGTTGAGCTCGTCGCCATCCCGGGCGAAGTGCACCTCGTTGCCGTTCTGCGTTGCCTGCTTCACATAACTGTCAAGGTAATGATCCAGGTGGTCCAGGGTGTGTGTCCGCACCTCACTCACATGGGCGCGGAGCGCGTCAAAATCACCGAAGGAGGCAACGCCGCTATCGCGAAGCTGTGGCATCAGCGTCCCCAGGCGCTGGCGATTCATCGATCGCTCTGGCTGCAGCATGGCGTCATGGGCGTTCTGCAGGAATGTGGCGCTGGTCTGTTTCACTGCCTGCCGGCCCCGTTCGCCGGGCCCGCCCCGATGCCCTGCCCGGACCTATGGTCATGGATCAACTCGACCACGTGGCGGAACTCGAGATCGATGCCCTCCCGCGAGGCGCGTCCGGCGAGGCTGAGGAGACAGCCGAGATCACCACCAACCAGCATGTCCGCACCCGAGTCGATCGTGTCGCGCAGCTTTTCAGACGCCATGGTGGCAGAAATTTCCGGCATCTTCGCGCAGAAGGTCCCGCCGAAGCCGCAGCAGACGTCGCGTTTCTCGAGCTCCAGAGCCTGCACCCCCGCGCGCTCGCGCAGCAATGCCCGGGGCTGCTCACGGATGTTGAGTTCGCGCAGACCCGCGCAGCTGTCGTGGTAGGCGACCTTACGGTTCGTCAATGCCGTGTCAGGAGTTCGATCACCGGCAGGAAGGGGCATCACGTCGGTCAGAAAGGCGGTGATTTCGAAGGTCCGGCTAGCAAGCGCCTGGGCGCGCTCTTTCCACTCCCCCTCAAGCAGGCGCGGATAGTGCTTCACGATCATCCCGGCGCAGGATCCGGAAGGTGCCACCACGTAATCGGCGCTTTCGAACATGGCGATGACGCGCCTGGCGACATCACCGGCGCCCCGGTAATCCCCGCTGTTGTAGCCCGGCTGTCCACAGCAGGTCTGCGCTCTGGGTACGCTGACCCTGCAGCCGGCGGCCTTGAGCAGGGCCAGACTGGCGAATGCCACGGATGGCCGGAAAACATCGGCCAGGCAGGTCACGAAGAGGGCCACTTTCGGTCGCCGCGATCGGCCTTTACGGATGTGCGGTGCGGGAGACAAAACAGGCGTTATCCTTGCCAGCTGAATGGCGCTGCGCGGCAGTATAGCGCAGCAGACCCCGCTTAGCAGTCCCCGCTCATACTGCTGTCGGCAGTGTCAGCCACAGCGAGACGATTAGCAGCCCGACAGGGATTGCCAGGGCGGGCAGAAGCAAGGGGTGACGGGACCGCACAAGCCGTTCGAGGACGCTGGCGGCATGCCCGGGCACGTCGTCCTGCAGAGGATGACTCCACAAACTCGCGCGCTCTTGCCGCCGAGGCATCTTGATGCCGGGAATTCCCGGCAGGTGCGTGCAGACAATGACGCCGCCACGAAAGACAAAGGGGCCAAAGGTGTGGAAGGTGCCGGCAGCGCCTGTCTGGTAGATACCGCGGTGATCGACCAGGGCGACATGGTCGCCGTCTATACCGATCTGGGGGGCGGGGAGAGCGAGGTAGTGTCTGGCGCCGAGACTGAAAAGAAGCGCCGGCAGGCACAGGGCGGCCAGCGCCGTCACCCCGGCTGCGATTGCCAGGCAGAACGTGAGAGCAAGGGAAAGGCACGCGAGAGACCACTTGCGCCTCGCTGCAGCGCGATCTGCATCTGGCGGCAGCCAGCGAAACCGCGGCAGCCTGGGCTCCAGCAGGAAGTCGGGTGCCGCAGGCGGGGTCTTGCTGGCGCTCCGCCGATGGAAGTTCATCCAGGTAAGCAATCCGCCGCACAGCGTGAGCACCAGGAGCACGAGCAGGCCCACGGCGTATCCGAACTGCCTCCGCGAAGCATCCGCTCGGGTGCTCGCTGCCAGGTTGGTGAGCGATTCTGACACTAGCGGCGCCTCCAGCCTGCCTGCCGGGCTGACACGCTCCACCTTCAGGCGATCGGGCGCGAAGATCAGCAGTCGATCGCGCCAGGTCGTCACACGCGCGGATGCGGGCAGGGATGGCAGCGCTATTACGGCCTCAGGTGCCCAGTCTTCATTGAAGCGATAGAGGTCCGTGCCTGTGCCGTCGGTCAGCAGAGCCCAGTTGCCGTTCGCGGTCAGCGCAAAATCCAGCACCCGGTTCTGGTTGCGGGCTATCGCCTTGGGATGCAGCAGGAGTATTTCGTCCAGCTGCTGCCCGAAGGCGGCAGCGTCCGGGCGGTAGACGCCAATCCCGGGGCCTTCGCTGTTGTTGATCAGCAGCAGACCGCGATGATTGATCACTCGCAGTGGAGTATTGTTCGCCGGTAGTGGACTGCGCTGATCGATCGTGCCGCTGGCAAGCCGCAGCAGTTCCGGCGCATCGTTTATCGCGAAAAGCGTGGCGGTCAGTCGGCTGGAGGCGAGGGACTCG
Source organism: Chromatocurvus halotolerans (assembly GCF_004340525.1). GTDB lineage: Bacteria > Pseudomonadota > Gammaproteobacteria > Pseudomonadales > Halieaceae > Chromatocurvus > Chromatocurvus halotolerans. Next base: position 60,959 of record NZ_SLWX01000002.1, read on the forward strand.
ACGGTTACGGGCGCGGCGGTGAGCGCCTCGCACGCGGGTGCGTCAGCGTCAGTCTCCATCGGGCACTCCCATGGGCGCCAATCGTCAGCCGCATCACCCATGGCGCTCGCGCTCAGGATCGGTGTGTTCCCGCGAATCGAGAGAAGGGCACGTATTGCCTGAAAGCCAAGATCAGCGGCGCTGTACGTTGTGATGCTGCTCCCCGCCCGATCGTGCACCAGCAGGCTGTCGCCGGCAAGCATGTAGAGCGTGCCGTCCATTGCCGAGACCAGGTTTTCCGGTCCTGTGACGGGCGCAGCCGGAGACCACAGGAAAAGCCGGGTCAGCAGTGCGACCATAAGGGCGGTGCCCGCCAGTGCCGTGCCGACCGCCGTTGCGAGAAAGCGCAGCTGCAGGCTCGCCGCATCGGCATTGTCTGCTGATGGCATATCACTGCGGATCTGGAACCGGTTTGGCGGCGGGGCGGATTCGAGCGGGTTGCACTCAGGTTCAGGGTCTGGCTCTGGGGCTGGCTCTGGTTCAGGTTCAGGTTCAGGTTCTGGCTCTGGCTCTGGCTGTGCCAGCAGGTGGCATTCCAGCCCGCCGGCTACCAGTCGCTCGCAAAGCTCTTGTGCCTCCGCTTCCGGCAGCGCGCGTCGCAATGTCACGGCGCCGTTGCCGAAAAACGACTCTACCGCCGCCGGGTCTGCCAGTCGGAAAAAGGCGGTGAGCCTCAGGCGTGCCTGCCGGGTATCGGTCCCGGGCAGAAGATTCCCCGTGAAAACCAGGTCAAACCCGGGGTCGGATGATGTCAACGCAGTCGACTCCCGGGCTGGCATGACGCGATTCAGTGAATACCGCGCATCATCTTTCGCAGGACAGGCGATGCCGCCAGCAATACCGCACCCACGCTGACACCGGTCCACAGCAGGCTGCTGAACAGATCGGTATACAGTCCCAGCGCGACGCCGACGTCAGCGATCTCCCCGGTGGGTGTCTCCACGACCGCCAGCTTTGCCAGCTGCGCCGCCACGTGCTGCGAGTAGGCGGTGGCGAGAAACCAGGCGCCCATCATCAGACCCGCGATGCTCGGCACCGCCAGCTTGGTTACGGCAGACAGACCCACCGGCGACAGACACAGTTCGCCGCTGGTATGCAGCAGGTAGGCAAGCACCATCCAGTAACCGGAGACCAGTCTCGCCTGGTCGGGGTTGGCGGCACCCAGCACCAGTGCACCGAAGCCGAGTCCAGCCTGGGCGATGCCAAACGCAAACTTGACCGGCGTCGAGGGCTCCAGTCCACGGCGTCCCAGCGCCGTCCACAGCCAGGCGAAAAGCGGCGCCAGCAGAAAGATAAAGAAGGCGTTGAGCGAGCCGAACTGCGCCGCGGTGAGCTGGACGCCGAAGATATTGCGGTCCATGACCCGGTCGGCGTACAGCGTCATGGAGCCTGCACTCTGCTCGAACAGCGACCAGAACAGCACGCTGGACATGGTAAGGATGACCAGTACGATCATGCGGCTGCGCTCCGTGGCATCGCACTTGACCGCGATGAACCAGACCAGACCGCACAGCACAGAGATGGCAAGGACATTCAGCAAGGTGCCGACCGCGCCCTGGAACTGAAGCATCTGCCACGCGGCTAGCACTGCCAGCAGCGCTGCGGCGTAAATGGTGGTTTCCTTGTTCAACCCCAGCGGTGAGCGCTCACGCAGAACCGCGGGCCGGGCAGGCTCTGCGTGCCCCTGCAAATGCCGCTGGCCACGCAGGAAGGTTGCGAGGCCGACGAGCATGCCAATACCGGCGGCACCGAAACCGTAGCGCCAGCCCAAGGTCTCACCCAGATAGCCGCAAAGCAGCGTGGCGGTAAACGCGCCGAGATTGATGCCCATGTAGAAGATGGTGAAGCCGGCGTCACGGCGCGGATCATCAATCGCGTAGAGTTTTCCGACGATGGTGGAGATGCTGGGCTTGAGAAAGCCTACGCCTATCACAATCAGGCCGAGGGAAAAATAGAACACCTGCAGCGCGCCGCTGTCGCGGATTACCGTATCGCCCATGCGTCTGGCCTGCTCACCCTCGACCGCCATGCCGAGGTGGCCTAGGACCAGCAGCAGGCCGCCGAAGACCACGGCCTTGCGCATGCCCAGGTAGCGGTCAGCGATGAGTCCACCGAGCACGGGCGTGGCGAACACCAGGGCGGCGTAGCCACCGAGGACCTCAAGGCCGTTGCTGTCGCTGAACAGATGGTACTTCGTGAGGTAAAGAAGCAGGAGGTACTTCATGCCATAAAACGAAAACCGCTCCCAGAGCTCCGTGGCGAAACACACGAACAGCCCCGTGGGGTGACCGAAAAATCCGGTGTCCAGGGCGCGATCGGAGTCGTTGGCGGTCGTTGCGGGCATGCGCGGTTTTCCTCGGATTGACGATGGCTCAGGCGGCGATGCCCTGTCGGTCAGCACCGTCGAGGTGCGCCCGGATGGCGGCGGGGTCGTGCAGCCGCTTGATGGACTCGAACAGGACGGCACCCTGTGGATAATAGCTTCGCAGATATACCAGCCACTGCTTCAGCGGGTTTCCCGCATAGCGGGCATCGTAGCCCTGCAGCGTCAGCTCGAAAAAATGTCGTAACAACGGGCGCACGTCAGACCAGGCCATCGGCGCCAGCGGATCGCCGCGGTCGACACTGCGCACCAGCCGCGGCAGGTCCGGCCGGCACAGCGCGCCGCGTCCCAGCATGAGGTCGCTGCTGCCGCTGGCTTCCCGGCAGCGAACAGCATCATCCGGACTCCAGATCTCTCCGTTCGCCACCAGCGGCAGTTCGGTGCAGGCCCGCGCGCGTTCGATCTCTCCCCAGTAGGCGGGGGGGCGGTAGCCATCCCGGCGGGTACGTGCGTGAATCACGATTTCGCTGGCGCCGGCATCGCTGATGGCCGAAATGACCTCGGTAAAGGTGCTCCGGTCGTCGAATCCCAGCCGCACCTTGACCGTCAGCGGGGTCGCCGCCGGCAGCGCACGACGCACGGCAGCGGTAATGGCGTGAACGCGCCCGGGCTCGCGCAGCAAGATGGCGCCGCCATCCGAACGGTTCACGGTTTTTGCCGGGCAGCCGAAGTTCAGGTCAATGCCCGGTGCGCCCAGCTCTGCGCCTCGCGCGGCGTTTTCCGCAAGCACCTGCGGCTCTCCGCCGAGAAGCTGCAGGAACACCGGTGTGCCGTGCCGGGTAACGCCGCCCTGCTGCAGTTCCGGACAGATACGATGGAATACCCGCGGTGGCAGAAGCTGCCCACTCACACGCAGAAACTCCGTGACGCAGCGATCAATGCCCCCGAGACCGGTGAGCATCTCGCGCATGGTGTGATCGATGACGCCCTCCATCGGGGCCAGTAGAATGCGCATGGCAGTGGGCGCTGTAGCGGTGAATGTGGGGAGAGTGTAACCCAGCTCGCATGGCATCAGAATGCCTGCTGCTTTATGATGCAGCTGCCAGTTGCCAGAGGGACTTCCATGTCACCCACACTGTTTGAGCAGGGCGTCGAGATCATGTTTTTCGGCATGGGAACGGTCATCGCCTTCCTGACGCTACTCGTGATCGCGATGGGCCTGATGTCACGGCTCCTGGCACATTTCTATCCCGCAGTGAACCCGCCGGCGCCGTCAGCCGCCGCGCCAGCTTCGGGGCAGCTGGAGGCGGACGAACTGCTAGTGGTGATCACCGCGGCCGTGCACCGGCATCGACAGCAGTCCGGGCAAACGCAGCACAAGGAAACAGCTCATGGATAACAGCACGCAGCCCCTGGGCATTACTGATGTGGTTCTGCGCGACGGGCACCAGTCGCTTCTGGCAACGCGCATGCGCCTGGACGACATGCTGCCGATCGCCGCCGCGCTTGACGATGTCGGTTTCTGGTCCCTGGAATCATGGGGTGGCGCCACCTTCGACGCCTGCATCCGCTATCTCGGGGAAGATCCCTGGGACCGCATCCGCGAACTCAAGAAGGCCATGCCGAAGACGCCGCAGCAGATGCTGTTCCGCGGCCAGAACATCCTCGGTTATCGTCACTATGCCGATGATGTGGTGCGCCGTTTTGTCGAGCGGGCGGCGGAAAACGGCGTCGATGTGTTCCGCGTGTTTGACGCCATGAACGATATGCGCAATCTCGAGATTGCCCTGCGAGCCGTGAAAGAGACCGGCAGGCATGCCCAGGGCACGCTGTCCTATACCCTCAGTCCGGTGCACGATATCGAGACCTGGGTGGATATGGGCCGCCGGATCGAAGATACCGGTGCCGACTCCATCGCAATCAAGGATATGGCAGGGCTGCTGCGTCCCTACACGGGTTATGAACTGGTGCGCCGCCTCAAGGAAGCCTGTTCCATTCCCATCCACATGCAGTGTCACGCCACCACCGGGCTCTCTACGGCGACCATTCTCAAGTGTGTCGAGGCCGGTATCGATAACGTCGATACGTCGATCTCCTCCATGTCCATGACCTACGGCCACTCGCCGACGGAGTCCGTCGTGGCCATTCTCGAGGGCACCGATCGCGCAACCGGCCTGGATATCGACAAGCTGGCGGAGATAGCCGCCTATTTCCGCGATGTCCGTCTCAAGTATGCGCGGTTCGAGGGCGCGCTGCGCGGCGTGGACTCGCGCATTCTGGTTGCCCAGGTGCCAGGCGGCATGCTGACCAATATGGAGAATCAGCTGCGGGAGCAGGGCGCCTCCGACAGGATGGATGAGGTGCTGAAGGAGATTCCCCGCGTACGCGAGGACCTCGGCTTCATACCGCTGGTGACGCCCACGTCGCAGATTGTTGGCACTCAGGCAGTGCTCAACGTGCTCACCGGGGAGCGCTACAAATCCATCTCCCGCGAGACAGCGGCAGTACTCAAGGGCGAGTACGGCGCAACGCCGGCGCCGGTCAATCAGGAGCTGCAGGCGCGGGTACTCGAGGGTGCCGAACCCATCACCTGCCGTCCCGCCGAACGGCTTGAGCCTGAAATGGATGCCCTCAGTGACGAGCTGGAGAGTCTCGCGCAGGAGCAGGGCATCTCACTTGCCGACGGTGAGCGTCGGGTCGACGACGTGCTGACCTATGCCCTGTTTCCACAGATCGGCCTGAAGTTTCTCGCCAACCGCGGCAATCCCGATGCCTTTGAGCCGGCCCCCGGCAGCGAGGCCAAGGCCGGCGGCGAAGCGGCCGCAGCGCCGGCGGCGGTCAGCGCGCCCGCAGAGACACCCCCGGCGCCGGGGGAAAACGCCGCCGCCGTCTATACGATCACGGTGAACGGCAAGGCCTACACGGTCGAGGTGGCCGAGGGTGGCGATATCGAGCGTGTCGCGCCTGCCGAATCGACGGAGCCAGCGGCCAAGGCCGCTGCGCAGACGTCGGATGCGGCGCCGGGCGGGCCGGTCGAACCGGTGAAGGCACCCCTCGCGGGCAATATCTTCAAAGTGGAAGTCGCGGTAGGAGACACTGTCAATGCCGGACAGGTGCTGATCATTCTCGAGGCCATGAAGATGGAGACGGAAATCCGTGCTACCCGGGACGGTCGCGTTGCCGGTATAGAGGTTAGCGCCGGAGATGCGGTCACCGTGGGCTCAACGCTGCTGACGCTGGAAAATCGTCAGTGACGCGATTGCACGAACTGTGGTCAGCCTCGGGGCTGGCGCAGATGGATGCTGGCGCCCTCCTGATGATTGGCGTGGGTCTGCTGCTGCTGTTTCTGGCCATCCGCAAGAACTTCGAGCCACTGCTGCTGGTGCCTATCGGCTTTGGCGGCATTCTGGCCAATATTCCGGGCGCGGGACTGGCCTATTCCGCCGCCGAGAATGCGCTGAACGCGGCCGATCCGGCCCTGCTGCCCGAATTCGCCGCGATGCTGGCGCTGCCGGCGGACGCCGGCGTGGAGACGCTGCGGGAGGGTCTTGCCGATGCCAGCGCTGCGCTGAGCACCGGCCTGCACCGGCTTGCGGAAGACGCCGGCTACGCCGATGGCATGCTCTATACCTTTTATCGCGTGTCGATTGCCAGTGGCATCGCTCCCCTGGTGATCTTCATGGGCGTGGGTGCCATGACGGATTTCGGACCCCTGCTGGCCAACCCGAGAACGCTTTTCCTGGGCGCTGCCGCGCAGTTCGGAATTTTCGCCACGGTGCTCGGGGCAGTGGGTCTGACCCAGCTTGGCCTCACTGACTTCACGCTGGCAGACGCCGCGGCGATCGGCATTATTGGCGGCGCGGACGGTCCGACCGCCATTTATGTCTCCAGCGTGCTTGCCCCCGATCTGCTCGGCCCGATCGCGGTTGCCGCCTATTCCTACATGGCCCTGGTACCGCTGATACAGCCGCCGATCATGCGACTTTTGACCAGCGAGGCGGAGCGGGGCATCGTCATGACCCAGCTGCGTGAGGTCGGTCAGCGCGAGAAGATCATCTTTCCGCTGGTGCTTCTGGTGCTGGTGGCGCTGCTTCTGCCCGGCGCCGCGCCACTGCTGGGTATGTTCTGCTTCGGCAACCTGATGCGCGAATGCGGGGTCGTCGAGCGCCTCAGCGCGGCGGCCCAGAATGCCCTGATCAACATCACCACAATTTTTCTGGGGCTGTCGGTGGGCTCAAAGCTGGTCGCCGAGCAGTTCCTTGCCACCAGTACACTGGGCATACTGGCGCTGGGGATTGTCGCCTTTTCCATCGGCACAGCCGCGGGCGTGATTCTGGCGAAACTCATGAATCGCTTCGGCTCCACCCCGATCAACCCCTTGATCGGGTCCGCCGGTGTCTCAGCCGTGCCGATGGCCGCGCGCGTGAGCAACCGGCTGGGTCTGGAGGCAAATCCGCACAATTTTCTTCTCATGCACGCCATGGGGCCTAACGTCGCGGGCGTGGTAGGGTCTGCGGTTGCCGCCGGCGTGATGATAACGCTGCTCGGCTGACTGCTGGCGTTAGCCGCCGCCGACGATATTTTGTACACTCGGGGCCCTGCCTCGCTTGGGACATCAGGACGACATGAACCCTAATTATCTCGATTTTGAACAACCGATTGCAGAGCTTGAGGTGAAAATCCAGGAGCTGCAGCTGGTCGGCACGGACGCCGATCTCAATCTGACGGAAGAGATCGCCACGCTGCGCAAGAAGAGCAAGCGCCTCACCGAGAAAATCTTCTCCAATCTCAGTGCCTGGGATATTGTCCGCGTCGCGCGGCATCCGCAGCGGCCCTACTCCATGGACTATATCTCCAGGGTGTTTACCGAATTTGACGAACTGCATGGCGATCGCCACTTTGGCGACGACAAGGCCATTGTCGGGGGTGTTGCGCGTCTGGATGGCAGGCCGGTAATGGTCATTGGCCAGGAAAAGGGCCGTGCGGTAAAGGACAAGGTCTATCGCAATTTCGGCATGCCCAAGCCCGAGGGCTACCGCAAGGCGCTACGTCTGATGGAAATGGCCGAGCGGTTTCGCATGCCTGTCATCACGCTGATCGACACGCCGGGAGCCTATCCGGGTATCGATTCTGAAGAGCGGGGCATCAGTGAGTCGATCGCCAGGAATCTCGCGGTCATGTCGCGACTTGCCACGCCGATCATCTGCGTGGTGATTGGTGAGGGCAGCTCCGGGGGTGCCCTGGGCATTGGTGTCGGCGATCATCTCGCCATGCTGCAGTATTCCACGTATTTTGTTATCTCGCCCGAGGGTTGCGCGAATATTATCTGGAAATCCACCGACAACGCCCCGGATGCAGCACAGGCCATGGGCGTGACCTCGAAGGTACTGCAGGAACTGGGTATTGTCGACGCGACGATACCGGAGCCCCTGGGCGGAGCGCACCGGGACATCGACCTGATGGCCGAACGCATTCGCGATCACCTGGTGCAGAAGATCGATGCGCTGCAGCAGCTGCCGCTGGAGGCCATGCTCGAGTCACGCTACCAGCGGCTGATGTCCTACGGTAACTGACGGTCGCAAGCAGGCTATGGCCAGGGGCAGCGGATTGCTCACTGTAGACGCCGCCGTTGCCCGAACACTGCAGCAGCACCTCGATGCACCGCACTGGCTCGTGGCCTTCAGTGGCGGCCTGGATTCCAGCGCATTGCTGGTTGCCCTTTGCCGTTACGTCGCAGCCGTTGGCACGGCGCCGCCGCTGACCGCGCTGCACATTCACCACGGCCTTTCCGCCCAGGCCGATGCCTGGGGAGCCCACTGCCTGTCGGTATGCAAAAAACTGCATATTGAGTGTCGTATGCAGCGCGTGGCGGTGGTCTGCGGCGCGCAGGGGGTCGAGGCCGCAGCCCGCGAGGCGCGCTATGCGGTGTTTGAAAGCGCGCTGCAGGAAGGCGGTCGCCTGTTCGTCGGTCACCACCAGGATGATCAGGTGGAAACGTTTTTCCTGCGCCTGATGCGTGGTGCCGGGGTACATGGCCTGGCCGGTATGCCGCCGGAGCGGGATCTGGGCAAGGGACGCCTCGTTCGACCGCTACTCGCCCTGACGCGGGAAGATCTTCGCGCCTACGTGGTCGCGGCGGGACTGGACTGGATCGAGGATACCTCGAACAGTGATACTCGCTATGACCGCAACTACCTTCGCCAGCGCGTCCTGCCGCTGCTGGAGCAGCGCTGGCCGGGCTATCGGGCGCCGGTCACGCGGGCCATGGCGCTGCTCGCCGAGCGGGAAGACTCAGGGCCGCTGACGCCGTTGACCACACGCTACAACGCGTTCGGCGATCCCGGCTGTGACAGCCGGGAGCTTTGCCGGCTGCCTACAGAGGCGGCGGCAGGGGCGCTGCGCCGCTGGTTGCGCGAGCACGGCTGTCTGCCGCCGCCCTTTGAGCCCCTGCGGGAATTCCTGCGCCAGCTCGGGTCCGCCGCGGCAGGCGCGTCGCCGAGGCTGCAGCGCCGTGACTGGTGCCTGCAGCGTCATGCCGGCGCGGTGTATCTGCTGCCGCGCCCTTGGCCATTTGTGCAACCGCCGGCGCGCGCGGTGAGCGACGGCGAGCGTATCGTGATCGAGGGTGTGGGGCGTGTTGACGTTCTGGCCCCGGCAGGCGCGGAACCGGCATTGACGCTGGGTTTCCGTCAGGGCGGCGAAAGGCTCTGCCTGCCGGGCGAGACGCATCATCGCACGCTGAAGACGCTGCTGCAGGATGCACGAGTGCCACCCTGGTGGCGCGAGCGTGTCCCGCTGTTGTTTTCCGGGCGGAATCTGCTCGCGGTGGGAGACCTGTGGCGGGCCCGGGACGCCTGCGCAAACCTCGTCTGGGAACGCCCCTGCAGCGGCTATCCTGATTGAGGTAGACCGGGCTTTCTGTTAATTTAGCCAACCATCTTCTCGCAGGGCATGCCGGGTTGGCGCGGTGACAGGCGCGCTGGCCCAGAGCAGTTTTGCGCGTCTCCCATTTCAGCGACTGTAAGGTTTTTCATGACGCGTTTCGTCTTTGTGACCGGTGGGGTCGTTTCTTCTCTCGGCAAGGGCATAGCAGCTGCGTCGCTGGCGGCGGTGCTCGAGAGCAGAGGCCTCAAGGTGACTCTGCTCAAGCTGGACCCCTACATCAATATCGACCCCGGCACCATGAGCCCGTTCCAGCACGGAGAAGTGTTTGTCACCGAGGATGGCGCCGAGACCGACCTGGATCTCGGCCACTACGAACGCTTCACGCGTACCGTCATGCATCGCGGCAACAACTTCACGACCGGCCGTGTCTATAACGCCGTGCTCGCCAAGGAGCGCCGCGGCGATTACCTCGGTGGCACGGTGCAGGTGATTCCCCATATCACCGACGAGATCAAACGGCGCGTGTATCTGGGTGCCGGTGATGCGGATGTGGCGGTGGTGGAAATTGGTGGCACCGTCGGCGATATCGAGGGTCTGCCTTTCCTTGAGGCGGCGCGGCAGCTCAAGGTCGAGCTGGGCTCATCCCGTGCCCTGCTCATGCACCTGACGCTGGTGCCTTATATCGCCACCGCCGGCGAGATCAAGACCAAGCCGACGCAGCACTCGGTGAAGGAGCTGCGCTCCATTGGTCTGCAGCCGGATATTCTTCTGTGCCGCTGTTCGGTGCCGATTGATGAGGGGGCCTGCCGGAAAATCTCTCTGTTTACCAACGTCGAGGAGCGTGCCGTCATTCCCCTGATGGACGCCGACTCCATCTACCGGATCCCGCGGGCCCTGCATGACAAGGGTCTTGATGATTTTGTGGTCGAGCGCTTCCGGATTGACTGTCCCGCCGCTGACCTCAGCGAGTGGGACGAGGTGCTGCGGCGGGAATTCAGTCCCGATCGCGGCGAGGTGCGCGTGGCCATGGTGGGCAAATACATGGAGCTTCCCGATGCCTACAAATCGCTCAATGAAGCCCTGTCCCACGCCGGCCTGCAGACGCTGACCAATGTGCGGATCGACTATGTCGAGGCAGAGGACATCGAGCGCAACGGCACGGACGTGCTTGCGTCGGCGGATGCGATTCTGGTCCCCGGGGGCTTTGGCGATCGCGGCGTCGAGGGCAAGATCGAGGCGGTCCGCTACGCGCGCGAGAACGGCGTGCCCTTCCTCGGCATCTGCCTCGGCATGCACGTGGCGTTGATTGAATACGCCCGCAACGTCTGCGGCCTCAGCGGCGCCAACTCAACGGAAATGGAGCGGGACACGCCGCACCCCGTGATCGCGCTGATCACGGAATGGCAGAATGCGGACGGCTCGACGCAGCTGCGCGACGAGTCCTCTGACCTCGGCGGCACGATGCGCCTGGGCGCTCAGCCCTGTCATCTGGAAGCCGGCAGCATGATTCGCGGGATCTACGGTGCCGATACCATCAATGAGCGGCATCGCCATCGCTATGAAGTCAATAGTAATTACGTGGAGCGCTTTCAGAACGCGGGTATGCGCGTCGCCGGCTGGTCGGCCGACAGAAGCCTGGTCGAGATGATCGAACTGCCCGGACATCCCTGGTTCGTCGCCTGCCAGTTCCATCCGGAATTCACCTCGCGCCCGCGCGGTGGACACCGGCTGTTCACCGGTTTCATTGAAGCGGCGGTCGCCAGGGCGGCTGCCAGATAAGGCGCTGCGGCGTCCAACAGCGGAGAATTACGGCATGCAGGAAGCCAGCGTCAACGTCGCCGGTCTGACCATCGCGAATTCACGTCCCTTCACCCTGCTGGGGGGAGTCAACGTGCTCGAGAGCGAGCAGTTTGCGATGGATGTGGCGGGCGTGTATTGCGAGGTTTGCGCCAGGCTTGGCATTCCGCTGGTTTTCAAGGCGTCCTATGACAAGGCCAATCGCTCTTCCATCCACTCTTTCCGCGGGCCGGGTATCGAGGAAGGGCTGCGCATTCTGGCGCGCATCAAGTCCGAATACGGCGTAGCGGTGATCAGTGATGTCCATTCGCCGACGGAAGCTGCACCCGCCGCCGAGATCTGCGATATCATACAGCTGCCGGCGTTCCTGGCGCGTCAGACCGACCTGGTGGCGGCAATGGCGGCTACCGGTGCAGCAATCAATATCAAGAAACCACAGTTCCTCAGTCCCGCGCAGATGACCAATGTGGTCGAGAAGTTCCGCGAGTGCGGTAACGACCGCCTGATGCTGTGCGAGCGCGGAACGATGTTCGGCTATGACAATCTCGTGGTCGACATGCTGGGCTTTGACGTGATGCGCAAGTCCTGCGGCAATATACCGCTCATTTTCGACGTCACGCATGCGCTGCAGTGCCGTGATCCCATGGGCGCTGCCTCCGGTGGCCGGCGCTCACAGGTCGCCGAGCTGGCGCGGGCCGGTCTCGCCGTCGGGCTGGCGGGTCTGTTTCTCGAGGCACACCCGGAGCCGGACAAGGCCCTGTGTGATGGTCCGAGTGCACTGCCACTGCACCGGCTCGAGGACTTCCTCACGCAGGCCAGGGCCATTGACGAGGTGGTCAAGCAGCTCCCCCCGCTGGCCATAGACTGATAGTTTCGAAAGACTGACAAGTTTCGGAGATAAGGCATGAGCAAGATCAGGACCGTCCAGGCATTCGAGGTGCTCGACTCCCGTGGCAACCCCACGGTCATGGCCGAGGTCGGCCTCGAGGATGGCAGCCTGGGCGTGGCCTGCGCCCCATCCGGCGCTTCCACCGGTTCCCGGGAGGCGCTGGAGCTGCGCGACGGCGACGCGGCCCGCTATCTCGGCAAGGGCGTTCTGTCCGCCGTAGCCCATGTAAACGACAGCATCGCGACGCTGCTCAAGGGCGCGGACGCCAGCGATCAGCGCGACATCGACCGCCGCATGATCGAGGCCGACGGCACGCCAAACAAGGCGAGCTTCGGTGCCAACGCCATCCTCGCTGTGTCCCTGGCGACGGCAAAGGCGGCGGCGATCTCGCAGCAGCTGCCGCTGTACCGCCATATTGCCGCGCTCGCTGGCAACACCTCGCTGACCATGCCCGTCCCCATGATGAATATTCTCAATGGGGGAGAGCACGCCGACAACAATGTGGATATTCAGGAGTTCATGATACAGCCGGTGTCGGCAGGCTCCTTCGCCGAGGCGCTGCGCATGGGCGCGGAGGTATTTCACCACCTGAAGAAAACGCTCGGCGCTCGCGGTCTCGCCACGGCGGTCGGCGATGAAGGCGGCTTTGCGCCCAGCCTGCCGAGCAATGCCGCGGCGCTGGAAGTGATTGCCGAGGCGGTGGCCAACGCCGGATATCGCCTGGGCGAGGACATCACCCTGGCACTGGACTGTGCCGCGTCCGAATTCTATCGCGATGGCCGTTACCGTCTGAGCGGTGAAGGGGTGGACTACGACAGCGCGGGCTTTGCCGATTACCTGGCCGGGCTGGTGGATAATCATCCTATCATTTCCATCGAGGACGGCCTCGACGAGTCCGACTGGGATGGCTGGAAACTGCTGACCGAGAAACTGGGCGACCGGGTGCAGCTGGTCGGTGACGACCTGTTCGTGACCAACACCGATATCCTGCGACAGGGTATCGAGCGCGGCGTGGCGAACTCCATACTGATCAAGTTCAACCAGATCGGCAGTCTCAGCGAGACACTGGATGCCATTGCCATGGCCTCCGAGGCGGGGTACTCCTCGGTCATTTCCCACCGCTCGGGGGAAACCGAGGACACCACAATCGCCGATCTGGCCGTCGCCACTGCGGCCGGTCAGATCAAGACGGGGTCACTGTGCCGCTCCGATCGCGTTGCCAAGTACAACCGTCTGCTGCGTATTGAAGCAGAGCTGGGCACAGAGGCACCCTATCGCGGTCGCCTGGAATTCCCGCGCTAGTGGGCCGCTAGGCAGCCGTCTTGCGCTGGTTTCTCGCTGTTCTCGCCGGTCTGCTGATTCTGCTGCAGTACCGCCTGTGGTTTGCCGATGGCAGCCTTGCCGAGCGGCAGCGCCTGCAGCAGCAGGTGGAAACTGCAGAGCGCGAGAATGCCCGCCTGCGCGAGCGCAACAACACGCTGTCCCGGGAAGTGCTCGAGCTCAAGTCGGGCAAGGCCGTTGTGGAAGAGCGCGCCCGGGAAGAACTGGGTCTGATCCGCGAGGGCGAGATATTTTACCACTTCGTGGAAGAGGATGACCGCAAGCGCCGCATTCGCCAGGACAAGCCGCAGTGAGCTGCTGGGGTGTCATACCTGCGGCGGGAGTCGGTCGTCGCATGCTTGCGGATACGCCCAAGCAGTATCTTCAGGTGGCGGGCATGACGCTTCTTGAGCACAGTTTGCAGGCCCTGCTCGCCGATGCGCGCATACGGGCCGTGAGCGTGGTCGTGAGGGCGGGGGACGGGCGAGCATCGCAGCTTGGCGGTATTGCCGGGAATCCCCGCGTCAGTCTGGCGATCGGGGGCGACGAGCGCAGCGATTCGGTAGCCGCCGGTCTCGATGACCTGCTTGCGCTCGGCGCCGATGTCGAGGACTGGGTGCTGGTGCACGATGCGGCGCGGCCATGCCTGCCGCAGGCGTCACTTGCCGCTCTCATGGAGCAGGTGCTGGCCAGTGGACGTGGGGGCATCCTTGCGCAACCCGTCCCGGATACGGTGAAGAAGGCCTTTGAGGGGCAAATTGCCGCCACCATCGACCGCCGCGACCTGTGGCTGGCGCAGACCCCGCAGATGTTCCGCCTCGGCGAGTTGCGCAGTGCACTGTCGGCGGCCCGCCGCGAGGGCCGTGCGGTAACCGACGAGGCCTCGGCCATGGAATGTTCAGGAGCCGCGGTTCAACTGGTGTCGTCACCGCGGCGCAACCTCAAGGTGACGACACCAGAGGATATTGAACTCGTGAAGTTTTACCTCCAGTCGGAGAACTGAACCATGCGCATTGGGCACGGCTACGATGTACACGCCTTCGCCGACGGTGACCACGTTATGATCGGCGGCGTCAGAATTCCGTACGGTCGCGGACTCGCCGCGCACTCCGATGGGGATGTCCTTCTGCATGCGATCTGCGATGCGCTGCTGGGCGCGGTTGCCGCGGGCGATATCGGGCACCACTTTCCCGATTCGGATCCCGCCAACGCCGGTATCGACAGTCGCCTGCTGCTGCGACGCGTTGTGCAGAGTGTGCGAGGAACGGGCTGGTCGCTGGGTAACCTCGATGCCACGGTAATCGCGCAGGCGCCGCGCATGGCGCCCCACGTGGATGCGATGCGATCGCTGATCGCAGCGGATTGCGCTGTCGACATCGACGCCGTGAATGTGAAGGCAACCACGACGGAAGGTCTGGGTCCCATGGGTCGCGGGGAGGGGATCGCTGCCCATGCGGTGGTTCTGCTGCAGCCACTCGCGGCGCGCCGCGCCGAGTGACTTTTGTCCATGCATTTGTGAAGATAGCGCACCTCGCGGGGTCCTCGGCTGAGTCCGGACTGTCGCCGGTGCACCATCCCCGCTGATTGCGAATAACAGGAGCTGAGTTGAATAGCCCGGATCTTGCCGGTATTGGCATGACGTCACAGCGCACCCGTGAACGGCTGGTCGAACGTCTGGCTGAGCGGGGTATCCGCAATCGTGAGGTGTTGCAGGCAATGCGCACAACACCGCGTCACCTGTTCCTCGACGAGGCCATGGCCCACAGGGCCTATGAGGATACGGCGCTGCCTATCGGTTATCAGCAGACGCTGTCCCAGCCTTACGTGGTGGCCCGCATGACCGAACTGCTGCTCGCCGGCGGGCCGCTCGGTCGCGTGCTCGAGATCGGCAGTGGGTCGGGTTACCAGACCGCGATTCTGGCTCAGCTGGTGGACAATGTCTTTGCCGTAGAGCGCATCAAGCCGCTGCTCGATGCCTCCCGGCGGCGTCTGCGGACACTGCGCCTGCGCAACGTCCGGTTTCGTCACGCGGACGGCAGTCTGGGCTGGCCCGAACTGGCGCCCTTTGATGGCATTCTGGGCGCCGCGGCGCCGGCGGAAGTGCCTGCCGACCTGCTGGCCCAGCTGGCACCCGGGGGGCGCCTGGTCCTGCCGGTCGGCACGCAAACCCAGCATCTGCATGTCATCACTCGCACCGATGACGGTTTCTCGACAGAGGTTGTCGAGGCGGTGCGTTTTGTGCCCCTGCGACCCGGGACCCAGCGGTGACAGTGGACCGGGAGAGTGTGCTGCGGGAGTACGGCGGCATCTATCTGCGCGGCGTGTTGATGGGGGCGGCAGATATTGTGCCGGGTGTCTCCGGCGGCACCATCGCCTTTATCACGGGGATCTACGACCGCCTTATCGCTGCCATCAGCGCCGTGGATCATCACACCGCCATGCTTCTGCTACGCGGTCACTGGCGGTCAGCGGGAGCGGCCATCGACGGTGGGTTTCTGCTGGCGCTGGGGCTCGGCATCGTTACCAGCATCGCCACGCTTGCCCACTTGCTCGGATGGCTGCTGGAAGCACACCCGCTACTGGTGTGGGCATTCTTCTTTGGCCTGATTGCCGGCTCGGCTTTGCTGCTGGTGCGCCATGTCAGCCATTGGCAAGGCCTTACCGTCGGCGCGCTGGTGACTGGCGTTATGGTGGCTGCCGGGATTGCCCTGCTGCCAGCCACGCAACTGGGGGATGGCAACCTGGCGCTGTTTGTTGCCGGGTTCATTGCCATCTGCGCAATGATACTCCCAGGTATTTCCGGGAGCTTCATCCTCGTGTTGCTGGGTATGTACGGACCGGTGCTCGCTGCCGTGGAGGATTTCCGCCTGCTGCCCCTGGCCATACTCGCGGCCGGCGCGGTGTGTGGACTGCTCGTTTTTTCCCGACTGCTCAACTGGCTGCTGACGCAATTCCACGCTGCCTGCATGGCCCTCCTTACCGGTTTTCTCATCGGTTCCCTGCTGGTGGTCTGGCCCTGGAAGGCGGCGCGCGATACCGAGGCCGGTGGCGTGGCGCTGGAGACCACGGTGCTGCAGTGGCCGCTGAGTCCCGCGGCCTTTGCTGAACTGAGTGGTGAGCCTTCGCGTGTGCTGCCCTGTGTGCTTCTCATGTTGGCCGGATTTGCGGCGGTGTGGCTGATCGAGCGTCGCTGGGGCGACGACGGTTCCTGAGCCATGCAGCGCCGTCGGCACCGGCGAATGCTTGGGCTGTGCGCCATGCTGATGTGCCTGGGGCTTCAGGCCTGTTCCGTACGGCCGCCGGCGCCGATTGAAGATCGCGCATCGACGCCTGCGCCGGAGGGTCGCAGCTATCGCGTACAGCCTGGAGATACCCTGTATTCCATCGCCTGGCGCTATGGACTGGATTATCCACGCCTCGCCGCCGCCAACGCGATTTCGCCGCCGTTCACCATCCATGTCGGCCAGCGACTCGCGCTGCGAGAGGCGGATGTTCCCGACGCGCCGGTGCGACCGCCCCCCGCGCCTGCGCGCAAACCGAGTGAGGCAGTCCCCGTCTCGCCGCCGCGTCGTCCCGCGGCCGACACATCGCCACCCCGGACAGCGAGCCCGCCGGCGTCGCCGAAACCGCCACTGCAGGCAGCGGCTCCGCCCCGGGATGTCGCGGTAGGAACCTGGCGCTGGCCCGCAAAGGGGCCTGTCGTGCGCCGCTTCTCCGCTACCCTGCATAAAGGGATCGATATCGGCGGCGACGAGGGAGATCCGGTGGTTGCCGTTGCGGCGGGCCAGGTTGTGTATGCCGGCACCGGCATCCCCGGTTACGGCGAACTGCTTATCCTGCGACACAACCCGCGCTACCTCAGCGCATATGGCCACAACGACCGACTGCTGGTGGGAGAAGGTGCGCGCGTCAGCGCAGGCCAGCAGATCGCTACCCGCGGCAGCAGCGGTACCAACGCTGTCAAGCTGCACTTTGAAATTCGTGAGAACGGCAAGCCGATCGACCCCATGAGACTGCTGCCCCCGCGCTGAGCCATCCCCGGAGTTTCAGGTAAACACATGATGACGCTATGTGCTTGTCAGCTGACACAGGCTTGGGTAGTCTGAATGCCACTCTTCCATTGCGATAGCGTCCGGTGAGTGTCCGGAAGCGGTGCGGCGGCGCGTATTATGGGGCGATCAAAACGACCATCGGGGTTCAATGAGGATCAGCGCGAATCGCTATCCCTGTCCTATGGGGGCGAACCTGACGCGTTGCAGGGCGATGGTGCAGATGAGGTTCTGGAGGTAGGCGAGGACACCGCCAATGGCACCGCTTCAGCAGCCAACGGCAAGTCTGCAGCGGACCGCAGTCTTGACGCCACGCAGATGTACCTCAGTGAAATCGGCTTTTCGCCACTGCTGACGGCAGACGAGGAAAAGCATTTTTCCCGACTGGCGCTGGCGGGTGACGACGCGGCGCGTCGCCGCATGATCGAGAGCAATCTCAGGCTCGTGGTGAAGATTGCGCGGCGTTACCTGCACCGAGGCCTTTCCCTCCTCGACCTGATCGAGGAGGGAAATCTCGGCCTCATGCGCGCCGTGGAGAAGTTCGATCCCGAGCGCGGGTTCCGCTTTTCCACCTACGCAACCTGGTGGATACGGCAGACCATGGAGCGCGCGATCATGAACCAGACGCGGACCATTCGCCTGCCCATCCATGTAGTCAAGGAGCTTAATGTCTACCTGCGTGCGGCGCGGGAGCTGACCCAGCGGCTGGATCATGAACCTACCGCCGAAGAGATCGCGGGGATGCTCGATAAACCGGCGGAAGAAGTGTCCCGGATGCTCGGATTGAACGAGAAGATCACCTCGATGGATGCACCGCTCGGTCCCGATTCCGATGGCTCCTTTGCCGATACCATTGCCGATGAGGCCGCCTGTGACCCCTCCGATCTGCTGCAGGATCAGGACGTCATCGAGGGCGTGGTGCAGTGGCTCGAGCAGCTCAGCGATAAACAGCGTGAGGTGGTGGCCCGCCGCTTCGGTCTGCTGGGCCACGAAGTGTCCACGCTGGAGGAGGTGGGGCAGGAAATCGGTCTGACCCGGGAGCGAGTCAGGCAGATTCAGGTCGAGGCGCTCAAGCGCCTACGACGCATCATGGAGCGGCAGGGCCTCTCGGTGGATACCCTGCTGCACTGACAGCCGGCGAGTCAACGCCGGCTGTGGTCTATCGCTCGAGCAGTGCCAGCTTGTTGGGTTTGCCGGCCCATTCCTCTGCGTCGGGGGGAGATTCCTTCATTTCAGTGATATTCGGCCAGATTTCCGCCAGTTCTGCATTGAGCTCCAGGAATACCTGCTGGTCTTCCGGCAGCTCATCCTCGGAGAAGATCGCATCTACCGGACACTCGGGCTCGCACAGGGCGCAGTCAATGCACTCGTCCGGATGGATCACCAGGAAATTCGGGCCTTCGTAAAAACAATCGACTGGACACACTTCCACGCAATCCGTGTGCTTGCACTTGATGCAGTCTTCACCTACCACAAATGTCATGCTTGTCTGCCCCTGTACTACCGCTGTTCGAAGGCGGCATTCTAGCGTCATGTGCCGGGGTTGAGAAGGGGGCTATTCCGCTGCGCCACGCAGTTCGTAAAGTAAGTCCAGGGCGGCCCGGGGGGTTAGCTCATCCGGATTGGTCTCGCGAAGGCGCGTCAGCGCCGGATGTTCCGCCGCGGCAAACAGGTCAGTCTGCGCCGGCGCCGCTCCGGCGGTTTCCTGCTGGATATTACGCCCCGCTTCCAGCTCACGCAGTTTGCCTGCAGCGGCACTGATCACAGTGGCGGGGATACCCGCCAGACGCGCCACCTGCAGTCCGAAACTGCGGTTGGCCGGCCCGCGCTGGATCTTGTGCAGGAACACCACGTGGTCGCGGTGCTCGGTGGCATCCAGGTGTACATTGAGCATACTGTCGCAGGTGTCGGGCAGGCTTGTCAGTTCGAAGTAGTGCGTGGAAAACAACGTAAACGCGCGCACCTCACGACCCAGGTGCACCGCGGCCGCCCAGGCAATGCTGAGGCCATCAAAGGTGCTGGTACCGCGGCCGATCTCGTCCATCAGCACCAGGCTGCGGGGCGTTGCATTGTGCAGGATATTCGCTGTCTCGGTCATTTCCACCATGAAGGTGGAGCGTCCGCCGGCGAGATCGTCGGAAGCGCCAATGCGGGTGAATATGCGGTCCAGCGGGGCCAGGGTGGCAGCGGACGCGGGCACGAAGCTGCCAACGTGCGCCAGCAGGGCGATGATGGCGTTCTGGCGCATGTAGGTGGATTTGCCGCCCATGTTCGGGCCAGTGATCAGCAGCATGCGGGTGCTGTCGTCAAGCGCCGTGTCATTGGCAATGAAGGGCTCGTCCAGCACCTGCTCCACCACCAGGTGGCGCCCGTCGTGCACGCTGAACGATGGTGTCTCGCAGAAGCTGGGGCGACACAGATCGAGTCGGTCGGCGCGCTCTGCCAGTGTCGCCAGGACATCGAGCTCGGCCAGGGCCGACGCGGTGGCCCTGAGCGGCCCGAGAACCGCGTTCAGAGTATCGAGCAGGCCCTCATAGAGCTGCTTCTCCCGGGCCAGGGCGCGGCTCTTGGCGGACAGGGCGCGGTCCTCAAACTCCTTTAGTTCCGGGGTGATGAAGCGCTCGGTGTTCTTCAGGGTCTGGCGACGCGTGTAGTGCTCCGGGGCGCGCTCTGACTGGCTGCGGCTGATCTCGATGTAATAGCCGTGCACGCGGTTGTAGCCGACTTTCAGGGTCGACAGACCGGAGGCGGCACGCTCGCGCTGCTCGATGTCCAGCAGGAAATCCCCGGCATGAGTGCTGATGCGTCGCAGTTCGTCCAGCTCCTCGTCATAGCCCTCGGCAATCACGCCGCCGTCGCGGATGACGACCGGTGGGTTGTCGATGAGCGCGGCGTCGAGCTGGGCGATAAGCGCTGGATAGTCGCCAAGGCCTGCGGCCAGCGCTTCCAGCCGCTCGTGGCGCTGTGCCGGCAGCGCCGCGTGAATGGTTGGCAGAGTCGACAGCGTCAGCAGCAGTCGGGTGAGGTCCCGGGGGCGCGCCGAGCGCAGCGCAACCCGGGTGAGAATGCGTTCCAAATCGCCCACCGGCTTCAGCGTATCGCGCAGTGCATCGACATGCATCTCGGCCAGCAGGTCTGCAATCCCGTCCTGGCGCGACTGCAGCAGTGCGATGTCGGTCAGGGGGCGATGCAGCCAGCGCCGCAGCAGTCGGCTGCCCATGCTCGTGCGGCAGCGGTCCATGACCCAGAGCAGGGTATGATCCTCGCCGCCGGCGAGATTGCGGTCTATCTCGAGATTACGCCGGGTGGCTGCGTCCATGACGACGCTGTCGCTGTGGCGCTCCACGCCGATGCCATCAATATGCGGCAGCGAGGAACGCTGGGTATCCCTGACGTATTGCAGCAGGCAGCCGGCCGCGGCAATGGCCAGCGGCATGTCGTCGCAGCCAAAGCCCTGCAGGTCGCGGGTCTGGAACTGCTCATTCAGCGCGCGTCGGGCGCTCTCGACATCGAAGGCCCAGCCCGGCTGCCTGCGGGCACCGCGTCGTTGCTGCAGTGCCGGCTGTTCCAGCTCCTCGTGATACAGCAGTTCGGCCGGGTTCAGGCGCTCCAGTTCGCCGATCAGCGCCTCTTCACTGTCGGCGAGCAGCAGGCGGAAGCGGCCGCTGCCAAGATCGAGGTAGGCGATGCCATAGCTGCCGGCCGAGCCGGTCACTGCGACCAATAGTTGTTCCTGCCGGGCGTCGAGCAGAGCCTCATCGCTCAGCGTGCCGGGCGTAACGATGCGCACGACGCGGCGCTCTACGGGCCCCTTGCTGGTGGCGGGATCGCCGATCTGCTCGGCAATGGCGACCGAATGTCCGCCGCGCACCAGGCGCGCCAGGTAGTTTTCCGCCGCGTGGTAGGGCACGCCGGCCATGGGGATGGATTCCCCGGCGGACTTGCCGCGGGCGGTGAGGGTGATGTCGAGCAATTCCGCGGCGCGGCGTGCGTCGTCGTAGAACAGCTCGTAGAAGTCACCCATGCGGTAGAACACCAGCTCATTGGGGTGTTCTCGCTTGATGCTGAGGTACTGCTGCATCATTGGGGTGTGTGTAACGTCTTGATTCAAAGGCTGAATATCTTCAATTGACTGAGAGGTGACCGTGAGCCGCCATGTTACGGCAGAGATCTGCCGTGTACACCCAAAAGTTGTTATTTGGTGGCTTCGCAATGACTTTTCGTCTGTCCGCACGGATAGTTTCACCTGCACCATGAGAGGTAGGTTTCTCGAAGCGGTCGAGACGCGGTGAGACAGCCGGTTACAAGAGTGAGCTTCCGGGAATCGCCCCCAGCAGTTCCCGGGTATAGTTTTCTCTCGGCGCGTTGAAAAGTTGTTCGCCGGAGCCTTCCTCAATCACCCTGCCCTGGAACAGCACGATGATACGGTCGGCGATGTGCCTGACCACTGCCAGGTCGTGGGAGACAAAGAGCATGGTCAGGCCGTATTCACGGCCGAGTTCCACCATGAGGTCGAGGATCTGCGCCTGAATGGTCACGTCCAGCGCCGATACCGGTTCGTCTGCTACCACAAACTCCGGACGGGTGGCGAGGGCGCGCCCGATCGCAATGCGCTGGCGCTGGCCGCCAGAGAACTCGTGGGGATACTTGCGCACGGCACTGCGCGCCAGCCCCACGTCGTCCATTAGCCGCAGCACCGCGTCGCTTACGCTGCGTCGGTCTTCCAGCTTGTGCAGCAGCAGCGGTTCGGCGAGCGTGTCGAAAACGGTCATGCGCGGATTCAGTGACGCGAAGGGATCCTGAAAAATCATCTGCATTCGCCGGCGCATGCTTTTCAGTGCCTTGCCTTCCAGCACCGTGATATCTGTGCCATCAAAGCTCACGCTGCCCGCGGAAATCGGCACCAGACGAAGCAGCGAGCGTCCGATGGTGGATTTCCCGGAGCCGGACTCACCGACAAGCCCCAGTACCTCGCCGCGCCGGATATCGAAGCTCACGTCGTCCACGGCCTTCATGGTGTCGCCGGACGGGGTGCGGAACCAGGTCCTGAGATTGCGCACCCGGATCAAATCGTCACCGACCGCCTCGGACAAGGTCTTGCTGCCGCTGGGGATGGCCGCCAGCAGCGTTTGCGTATAGGGGTGCTCAGCGCCGCGGAAGATCGCCTCGCGATCGCCGTGCTCGACGATGCGGCCGTTCTGCATCACCGCGATTTCATCGGCGATGTCCGCGACCACCGCCAGATCGTGGCTGATGAAAATCACGCCGATATCACGTTTTTTCTGGAGATCGGCAATCAGCTTGAGAATCTGCGCCTGTATCGTGACGTCAAGTGCTGTTGTGGGTTCGTCGGCAATCAGCAGCCTGGGTTCGTTGATCAACGCCATGGCGATCATCACCCGCTGGCGCATGCCCCCGGAGAACTCGTGGGGATAGCTGTCGATGGTGGTCCCGGGATCGCGGATACCCACCTCGTCGAGTATCTCGATGGCGCGGCGCCTGGCCTCAGCCTTGCCGGCGCCGCAGTGCAAAATGAGCGGTTCTGCGAGCTGATCGCCGATGCACAGGTACGGATTGAGGCAGGTCATCGGGTCCTGGAAGATCATCGCCACGTCGCGGCCGCGGATGCGTCGCAGTTGCGACTCGCTCATTTGCAGCAGGTCTTCCCCGTCGAACAGCGCGCTGCCGCTGTCAATACGCCCCGGGGGTGAGGGTATCAGCCCGAGCATGCTGTAGCAGGCGACGGATTTGCCGGAGCCGGACTCGCCGATGATGGCGGTGATCTTGCCCGACTGGACGTCGAAGCTGATGCCGTCCACGGCCTTGTTGACGCCATTGCGGGTCACAAAGCTGACGCCGAGGTCCCTGACTTCCAGTAAGGCCATGGCCGCTAATCCCTGGAGCCGCGAACGTCCAGCGCATCGCGCAGCCCGTCACCGAGAAAGTTGAGCGAGAACAGGGTGACAGTGAGCGTCAGGCCCGGGTAGATCAGCAGCCAGGGGTACTCTTCCATGGTATCTGCGCCATAGGAAATCAGCAGACCCCAGGAGGTCTGGGGTGGCTGCACGCCTAGACCGAGGAAGCTGAGGAATGCCTCGAGGAGCATCACACCGGGAATGGTCAGCGTGGTGTAGACGATGATCGGTCCCAGCGCGTTCGGCACCAGGTGGCGTCGTATGATGGTTGACGTCGGCAGGCCCAGGGAAATTGCCGCCTCGACAAACTCCTGCTGGCGTAGCGACTGCACCTGCCCACGCATGATGCGCGCCATGGTCAGCCATTCCACGGCGCCGATGGCCAGGAACAGCAGGAGCATATTGCGCCCGAAAACCACCATCAGCAGCACGATGAAGATCATGAACGGCAGGGCGTACAGGATATCCACCAGACGCATCATCACCGCGTCCACCCGCCCGCCAACGTAGCCGGCAATGGCTCCCCAGGTGACCCCGATCAGCAGGGCGACAGTGGTGGCAATGAAGCCCACCGCGAGGGAAATGCGCCCGCCGTACAGGATCTGGGTGAGCATGTCGCGACCGAAAATATCTGTTCCCAGCCAGTGCGCCGCCGACGGGGGCGTTGCACCGAGATCGAGGTTCTGTGCATCAAAGGCGTAGGGCGCGATCCACGGCGTCAGCAGTGCCGTCATGACCATGATCAGGAGAACGATCAGACCGCACACAGCCAGTCGGTTCTTTTTCAGGCGTACCCAGGCATCCTGCCATAGCGAGGTGCCCTGTTCGGCCTGGGCAATGTCCGTGATGACCTCAGTCGTCATGCGCTGCTCCCGTACTGGGCTCGCAGCCGGGGATTGAGCCAGGCGGCAAGAACGTCGGACATCAGGTTGAACAGTACGATGAGCGTTGACAGAAATACCGTGGTCCCGAGAATCATCGTGTAATCCCGGTTGAAGGCGGCCTGCACATAGAAGCGTCCCAGCCCGGGTATCTGGAAAATACTTTCCACCACGAAGGATCCTGCAAGCAGGCCGGCAAAAGCCGGCCCCAGGAAGGTCACAACCGGTAACAGGCCGCCACGCAGCGCGTGCCTTGTCACCACCTGCCACTCCGGCAGGCCCTTGGCACGGGCGGTGCGGATGTAATCCTGTGACAGCACTTCCAGCATGCCGGCGCGCGACAGGCGGGCGATGTAGGCGGCCAGGGCGGCGCCGAGTGTCAGGCTGGGCAGGATCTTGTCGCCGGGCAGGTCTCCCCAGCCCGAAACCGGAAGCCACTCGAGCCTGATGCCGAACAGAAGGACCAGCAGCGGGCCGAGCAGGAAGGTCGGCATGCAGATACCCAGCATGGCCAGTGCCATCGGGACATAGTCCTGCGCCGTATTGGGTTTCAGTGAGGCGAGAACGCCAGCGAGACCGCCGATAAGCGTTGCTATGAGGAGCGCATAGAACCCGAGTTCCGCCGTTACCGGCAGACCGGCAGCGATGAGTTCGTTGACGCTGCGACCGGGATATTTGAAGGAGGGACCGAAATCGCCGGACGCGAGGTCACCGAGATAGGCGAAGTACTGGCTTGCCAGCGGCTGATCGAGCCGGTACTGAGCCTCCAGTGCTGCCCTCACCTCGGGGATCACGGCTTTCTCGCTGTCGAAGGGGCCCCCCGGCGCCATGCGCACCAGGAAAAAGGTCGCGGTGATCACGGCGAGGATCACCGGCACCGCCTGCAGTAAACGACTGCCAATGAACCGCCACATCAGTTGGCTGCCTGC
Organism: Chromatocurvus halotolerans; assembly: GCF_004340525.1. Lineage (GTDB taxonomy): Bacteria > Pseudomonadota > Gammaproteobacteria > Pseudomonadales > Halieaceae > Chromatocurvus > Chromatocurvus halotolerans. The sequence goes on from NZ_SLWX01000002.1 coordinate 85,986, forward strand.
CTGTTGTCTGCAGGCGTCTGCCATTTCCACGCCGGGGCATCCGCGTCGAGCACCACGTATTTGTAATTCAGCATGTCGCCAGCGTTGGCTGGCATGCCCTGCAGGCTGGGCTGCACCAGCCGCTTGGTCTTGTAGGCATAGATCGGAATCAGCGGTGTCTCTTCGAGAAAGATACGCTCCGCGCGCTGGTATAGCTGCATCTGGGCATCCTTGTCCGGGGTTGCGCGAAGGTCCTCGAGAATGATTCTGTCGTACTCGGCGTTGGCAAAACCCGTGCGGTTGGTGCCTCCGGTGCTGATCATGGTGTCGAGGAAGGACCCGGGGTAAATGTCCGCGACCCAGCCCATGCGGGCGATATCGTAGTTGTGCTGGTCCAGGCTATCGAGATAAACGCGCCATTCCTCGTTGGCGATCTGCACGTCGATATTCAGATGCTGCTTCCACATCTGCTGCACGGCAATGGCAACGCTGCGGTGGTTCTCCGCGGTGTTGTACTTCAGCGTCAGCGCGGGAAATCCCGCGCCACCCGGATAGCCCGCTTCAGCCAGCAGACGCCGCGCGGCTTCGGGGTCAAAGTCCAGGATGTGCGTGTGTTCATAGTCGGGCATGCCGAAAGGTACGTAGCTGGACCAGGCGGTTACCGTATCCTGGAGCACAGATCGCGCCAGTGTTTCCCGATCAATCGACAATGCCATGGCCCTGCGCACGCGACCGTTGTCCAGTGGCGGGTGCTCCATGTTCATCATGTAGTAGTAAATGCCCATGAAGGGCCCCTCCACCAGCGGCGTTTCGGACTGTGCCCGGTAGTCCGGGATCTTGCTGTTCGGGGGGTTCAGCGCCGTGTGCAGCTGTCCGCTGCGGAACATTTTTTCCTCGGTGGTCGAACTCTCGATGGGCCGAAACACAATACCGTTGAGCGCCACATTATCTCTATCCCAGTAGTAGGGATTGCGCTTGACCTTGACGAAACGCTGCATTTTCCACTCATCGAGCGTGAAGGGCCCATTGCCGACAAAATTCACGGGGCGTGTCCAGGGCGAGAAACGGTCCGTGGGTGCGCCGTGGGCCTCGATAGTGGCGCGATGCACGGGAGCGAGGTAAACGTAGGTAAACTTGAGCAGAGCGAACGGGTTGGAGTACTCAAGCGCCACGCGCAGTGTATGGGCGTCAAGCGCCTGTACGCCGATGGCGTCGGGGTCGTCGATGCGGCCAAGATGGTAGGCCTCGGCGTTGCGTATATGGTAGAACACAACGTCCGCGACCTGGTTGCCGATCTTCGGATTCAGGGCCCGCTGCCAGGACCAGACGAAGTCCTGTGCCGTGACCGGATCGCCGTTCGACCAGCGGGCCTCGGGATTCAGGTAAAAGGTGATCACTGAGCGGTCGGCGTTGAACTCCCAGCGCTCGGCCACCCCGGGCTCGATTTCCAGGGTATAGGGATTGCGGGCGATCAGCGGCTCGAACAGCGCGCTAGCCAGATTGCCTTCCGGCGAGCCCGTCAGCACATGTGGATCTATGGTCTGCGGCTCGGTGCCGTTGCCGAAATAGAGAATGCCCTCGCGATTGCCGCGCTCTACGTTGTTTTCTCCGGCGGAGCAGGCGAGCAGCCCTGACACAGTGACTGCCGTAATCAGCTGCCGGAAAGCCGTCATCTTTCGCGGTTCCGCAGAATGCGCCACTGCACCGTTTTAACCCTGGCAACGGCCACCGCCCGATAAAACTTCTGCTTATTCTTGCTCTTCGCCTCCTTGCCTCGAAGATTCATTGCCCCTTCTCCACAAGCTCCCAGAACTCGCTGCGGTCATTGGTGCGGGGGTAGGGTTCGTCTGGCACGTCGACGCCGAGGAAGTCGCAGAGTGGCGCCCAGCCTTGCTTCGCCTCGAAAACCAACAGGCGCTCCGCCGGGATCGTCGCCTTCACAGACGCTTCATGCGTCATGAAGGCCTGTGCAAGGGCTGCGTCCGACATGTTGTCATGAACTGCGCAGCGTGCCGTAACGCTGTGGGCCATGTCGAGCCAGGCTTGCATGGGCTCTGGTGCATTGGCCCGGTCGGCCACCAGTTTGGCGATGGTCGAACCATAGGACGCCGCCCAGCTGTCCGGGCTGCGCGTCGACAGGATAAAGCGCGCATCGGGCAAGGCGGCGCTGAGTTCGCGGTAGAAGGATGCTGTGGGCCAGTCGACCGCGCTGTTGAAGCCCTCGAAGAGCGCGGCCCAATCAGCCCTGCCCGCCAGCGCGTCGTTCCAGTGCGGCACGCGCAGCGGCATGTCGTGCAGCACGCTCTCCATGTGGTAGCAGGGGCCGAAGCCCAGCCGCTCCAGTGCGGCCTTCAGGGAATAGGTGCCCGTCCTGCCGAGCCCGGCGCCGATGACTTTCATGTCTTGCTTTCCTGAGTTGTCAGAGCGTTCAGGCTTGCAGTCCCCTGCAATCCCATTGAATTTCTGAAGCCAAGAATGGGGGCAGCCGCCGACAGGCGTCAATCGCACCGGGCGTCAATAAAGCGTCAAAACGCTATTGCGGCAGGCGCGGATCGCCCGGCATCAGGTCCGGCCAGCCGTAAGTCTCCCACGCGGTGACCAGACCAATGTTTTCCGCGAAGGATATGAATTCCGGATGCAGACGGATCTGCCGGATCGGCTCCACATCCGTCCACAGGCTCATCAGTCCGGGCATGTTGGCCGGGTGCATCCGCTCACGATAGAGTTTCATGACGAGACTGGCATGCCCCATCCAGATGGCGGGCCAGGCGATGGAGGGGTCATAGGGGTCGGCCATCGCCGCATGCAGCATGTCGAGCATCTGGCAGTAGGTGGCGCGTGCGTCCGGCTCGCCTGAACAGACGCCTCTCGCAGCGGTCGTCCAGTAGAGGTCACGCGTCTCCTCAGAGATCACGCCGGTGCCCGGCGGCGGAGTGATCACCGATCCCATAAGCAGGCGTGTGCGGTAATAGGTTTCAATGGCGCTGGCATGATCCCCGCATGCGGCCTGGACTGTAGCAAGATGCAATCCCGGCATGCCCAGATCGACCATCCTGCGACCGGCCGCCAGTGCGGCGTCATGGTTGCCCAGATTGAGATGGGCGATGCAAAGCATGCCGTAGTTGCGGCCATAGACCGGGTCCTGCTCAATGGCCGCCTCGATATAAGGAAGCGCCGCCCGAGTGCGTCCCAGGTAAAGCAGGAAAGATCCAAGCCTGACGCTGACGTCAGCATTGTTGGGCTCGAGCTGATAGGCCTCGAGGGCGTATTTCAACGCGGCGCCGGGATTGAACCGGGTCCACTCATGAATGCCGAGCAGGACCAGGGCATGGCCCTGACTGCTGTCAAGCTCCAGAGCTCGCTGCGCGCAGATCGCGGCCTGCTCCGATCGGGCAACCCGCTCCACGCAGGGCGTGTAGACGGCCGTGTGTACGTGTGCCTCTGCCAACGCAGTCCAGGCCTCGGCAAAACCAGCGTCCAGCTGCAGTGCCTGCTCCAGGAGTTCGACGGCCTTGGCGACCGCACCTTCGGACATGGATCGTTGCACCAGAGAGCGCCCCTGCAGATAGAGTGCATAGGCCTCGCGATTGGCCGTCATTCGCCGCTGCGTACCTGTGGTCATGCTAACGCCAAGCGCCCTGCAGATATTGGTGGCAATCCGGGCACTGAACACCTGCCGGGTATTCAGAAATGTTTCGACCGTGCCTTCGAGCCGGTCGGACCAGATCTCGCGGCCTGAGGGCCCGTCGATCAGCTGAATGGTGATGAAGACACCAGACAATGTGCGGCGCACCATCCCTTCGATCAGGTAGGCGACATTCAGCCGCTCCGCGAATTCCGGAAGCATTAGCCCAAGACCTGTCAGGGCGTCGACCGATGTACGCCCCACCACCGCGATGTCCGAGACCCTGCCGAGATGAGCGTAGAGTTCATCGACAACGCCCTCGGCGAGATAGAACTCGCCGCCAATCTCGTCATGCTGCGCGAAGGACAGGACCGCGACGCCGACCCGCTTCTGCCGGCGCGTGGGGTTTTCACGCATGCGCCAGGCAGTCATGAGCTCTTCAGCGACTCGCTGATCGCCTGCCGCGTTCAAAGCCGATGATAGACGGTCGGCCAGGATTCTCAGCCGGCTTTCGATCTGCAGACGCCTGCCGGCCAGCCAGGCCTCCAGCGGTTCGCCAAATGCCATGCCGGCAGCCAGGGTATTGCCGGACGTTTCGTTCAGAAGGCGGATCGCGCTGTGGGCATCGCCGCCAGATAGTGCGGCTTCGAGTGTTCCGAGGTCCGTGCAGATTTTAGCCGGCTTGATGGCGACCCGCGCGTGGGAAACTTGCAGGATGTCCGATCCGAACGGCTGCAGCTGCCGGTTCAGGTCATACAGGCATTGGCGCAGACTGGCGCGCGCCTGCTGCGTGAAACGCCCTGGCCAGAGGAGCTTGCTGATCTGTTCACGCTCGATCGCATTGCCCGGCGCAAGGCACAGGAGAACCAGGAGCGCGCGTCCGCGCCGGTTTGAAATACTGATGTCTGAGCCCTGCGCATCCAGGACAGCAAAGTCTCCAAACAGGGAAATAGCAAGTGGTCTCTCGACCGGTGCCGTCTCTTCCAAAGCCATGCCGAACCCGATCGCTGATTATTTCTTCTATTCTCAAGGATCATGCCCGGTTAATCTCTCGATTGCGAATCTGACGATTTGCGACGAGAGAAGACACAGGATGGCTAGGCAAACTCAGGAGAATACGATTTTCGATTATCAACGGGGTAAAGGGTCGCTGCGAAAACTCACGGTAAAGCAAAGCCAATGAGGGTCAGACTGTATTCCGGTACGGTGATTCCGCCGAGGACCCACGCCGGCGTGTGCTGCGTGGAAATATCCACCCCGGTTTTCACGATGCGGAGAAACGCTTGTCTCTGATGTACAGGTCATGGGCGTTGCTGCCGCGCTTGTTGCGCTTCTCGATATCGAACAGTTCCGTGGTCTCAATCAGGGTGCTCAGTTTCCGGTAGCCGTAGTTGCGGGAGTCGAAAGAGCTCTGGTTGGCGATGTGCCCTCCGACTGCCGCAATGTTTGCCCAGCCGTCGTCATCGGCACAGGCCTCGACCGCGCCGCGCAGCAGGCTGATCAGCTTGGCGTCCTGGTTAAGCTGCTTTTTGGATTTCTTCTCCTTGGCGGGTCCCTTGGCATCACCGGTTGAACTCGCCTCATCCGAGGAGGCGGCGAGCGCCTCGAGGAACACGAATTTGTCGCATGCGGCCTGCAGGGAGCCTGGCGTTTTCTTTTCACCGAACCCATACACCACAAGGCCGGATTCACGGATGCGCGTTGCCAGCCGGGTAAAATCGGAGTCGCTCGTCACCAGGCAGAAACCGTCGAATTTCTCGGTGTACAGCAGATCCATTGCATCGATGATCATGGACGAGTCGGTGGAGTTCTTTCCTGAGGTGTAGCTGAACTGCTGCATGGGGCTGATGGCGTATTCGTGCAGCAGGGGCTTCCAGGAGGACAGCTGTGGAGTCGTCCAGTCGCCGTAGGCGCGTTTCACGCTGGCCGCCCCGTACTTGGCGACTTCCTGCACCAGTGCTTCGCACAGGGTGGGCCTGACATTGTCGGCGTCGATCAGTACGGCAAGCTTCTTGCTGTGTTCCATTGGTATGTCCCGGGTGTTTCGATAGCCGCCGACGATGTCTGAGCGAAGGCTCCGTGCTGCCTCAGCCCATGCGGTGCAGGGCGCAGAGCTTGTTGCCGGAGGGGTCGCGCAGGTAGGCGAGATAGAGCCGGCCGAGGCCGCCCTCGCGCACCCCGGGCGCGTCCTCGCAGGCAGTGCCGCCATTGGCAAGCCCCGCGGCATGCCAGGCGTCGGCAAGCTCGGGGCTCGTTGCGGCGAAGCCGATGGTGGAGCCGTTGCCGGCGGTGGCCGGCTTGCCATCGATGGGCGGCGTCAGGGCGAGAATGCCCTTCTCGGTCATGTAGAACAGGCGACCGCGATCATCGCGCTTGCCGGGCGGATAGCCCAGGGCGCCCAGGGTGGCATCGTAGAAGGCCTGGGCGGCGTCGATATCGTTTGCACCGAGCATGATGTGGCTGAACATGGTTGGTAATCCTCAGGGGCTGACGGTTTGGTCAAGGCGGACAACTGTATCAAGAGAGTCGCTCCGAGGACTACAGGCACGCTGCAAAATGCCTATTGCCGTGGCCTGATCGCTCGTTGCCGGACGCGCGACTTGCTGGATCCGCTTGCGCGAGAACAGCGGCCGCGAGGCCGTATCGACACCGCAGAGAGGCTCAGGGACGAGTTGGATCGAAGTGTCGGGTCAGCCCTTCCCAGCAGCGGCAATAGTCGCGCTGGCGCAGGGAGGTTTCCAGCGCCCAGGGCGTCGGCTGGATGAGGTAGCGCGATTCCAGCATGAAGGCCAGAGTATCGACGTAACGCTCCGGCTTCAGGGTCGCGTTGCTGGCTTTTTCGAACACCGCCGCCTCGGGTCCATGGGGCGACATGCAGTTGTGCAGGCTGCCGCCACCGGGCAGGAAACCGGTCTCCTTGGCATCGTAGACGCCCTCGATAAGTCCCATGTACTCGTTCATCACGTTGCGATGGAACCAGGGCGGTCGGAAGGTGTTTTCCGCCACCATCCAGCGTGGTGGAAAGATGACGAAGTCCACGTTGGCGACGCCTTCCGTCTCCGAGGGTGAGGTCAGCACTGTCAAGATGCTCGGGTCCGGGTGATCGTAGCTGACCGAGCCGATCACGTTAAAGCGCGACAGGTCATAGCGATAGGGCGCGGAGTTGCCGGTCCAGGCGACCACGTCGAGGGGTGAGTGGTCTATCGGTGCGCGGTACAGGTGGCCCGCGAATTTGCACAGCAGCTCAATGTCGCCTTCCCGGTCCTCATAGTGCGCGACCGGGTATTCGAAATCGCGATCGTTGGCATAGCCGTTGGCGCCCACCGGGCCGCGCTCCGGCAGCACGAAGGGTGCACCGTAATTCTCGCAGACATAACCTCTTGCAGGTCCCGTCGGCAGATCCACCGCGAATTTCATTCCCCGGGGGATCACGGCGACAAATCCGGGCGCCACGTCCAGCACGCCGCATTCGGTGCGCAACCGCAGCTCACCCTGCTGGGGAATCAGCAGCCATTCGCCATCGGCGCAGTAAAAATACCGATCCTGCATGGAGCGGTTGGCGGCGTACAGGTGTATCCCCATACCTTGCTGCGCCAGTGCATCACCGCAGGATGCGACAGTGGTCAGGGAATCCACCAGGTCGACATCAACCTCGGGCAGTGGCAAGGGGTCCCAGCGCAGCATGTTCGGTGGCGTGTTGGTTCTCTGTGGACCGGTGGCAAGCAGCGGACTGCCCTCGGGGTACGGGGCATAATCGCCCTGAACCACCGAGGGTCGGATGCGATACAGCCAGGTCCGCCGATTGCTGGCTCGCGGTGCGGTGAAGGCGGTTGAGCTGAACTGTTCGGCGTAAAGTCCGTAGGGAACCCGCTGTGGGCTGAAGCGCCCGCGTGGCAGGGCACCCTCGAGCGCTTCGGTTTCGTGCTCGTTATCAAAACCGGTGAGATAGCGCGGTCCTGTTGCTGGCTCACTCATGACCGTTGTCCTGGTTGCTGTTCGTAGCCGCAAGTCTGACGGATATTCCATGCAGACGACAGCCGCTCGCTGTGCGAGGGCTTTAGGTCTACCATACTGCCGCCGCCGGCGACGTCGTTGATGGCAGTTACGACCCGCACCGATGCAGCACGCGTTACGTCGCTGGACGCCCCACGAGAAACAGCCGAGAGGCAAACCAGAAGCAACAACTGTTAGATAACCAGGGAGATTTTGATCCATGCAAGAGGCTTTTATCTGCGATGCCATACGCACCCCCATAGGCCGCTACGGCGGGGCCCTGTCGGCGGTTCGCGCCGACGACCTCGGTGCAATACCGCTGCGGGCCCTGCAGGAGCGGAATCCCGGTGTCGACTGGTCGCAGGTGGAGGATGTCTGGTACGGCTGTGCCAACCAGGCCGGTGAGGACAATCGCAATGTCGCGCGCATGAGCCTGCTGCTGGCGGGCCTGCCGGAAACGGTGCCTGGCGTCACGCTCAATCGCCTGTGTGGTTCCGGTATGGACGCGGTGGGCAGTGCCGCGCGCGCCATCCGCTGTGGCGACATGCAACTGGCGATCGCCGGCGGCGTGGAATCCATGTCCCGCGCTCCGTTTGTCGTGAGCAAGACCGGCAGTGCTTTCGGGCGCGACGTCAGGATGTATGACACCACGATGGGCTGGCGCTTCATCAACCGGCTGCTGCAGAAACAGTACGGGGTGGACTCCATGCCGGAAACTGCCGAGAACGTCGCAGAGGCGTTCTCCATCGGTCGCGAAGATCAGGACGCGTTTGCGCTGCGCAGCCAACAGCGAACGGCGGCGGCCCAGGCCGACGGACGTTTTGATGAAGAGCTGACGCCGGTGACGATTCCGCAGCGCAAGGGAGATCCGGTGGTGGTGACAAAGGACGAGCACCCCCGGGAAACGTCCCTTGCCGCGTTGGCAAAGTTGCCGACACCGTTTCGCGATAACGGCACGGTCACCGCCGGCAATGCCTCCGGGGTTAACGACGGTGCCTGTGCACTGCTGCTGGCGTCAGCGGACGCGGCATCGCGCTTTGGCCTGACGCCGCGGGCGAGGGTGGTAGCCATGGCCACCAGCGGGCTTGCGCCGCGCATCATGGGTTACGGCCCGGTAGAGGCAACGCGCCGGGTTCTCGCGAAGTCTGGCCTCGAGCTTGCAGAGATGGATGTGATCGAGCTGAACGAAGCCTTCGCCGCGCAGTCCCTGGCGGTCACCAGGGCGCTGGGCCTGGCCGACGATGCCCCGCAGGTGAACCCGAATGGCGGCGCGATTGCCCTTGGCCATCCGCTGGGAATGAGCGGTGCGCGACTGGTTACCACCGCGCTCTACGAGCTGCAGCGCAGGCAGGGTCGCTTCGCACTCTGCACTATGTGCATTGGTGTAGGGCAGGGTATTGCGGTGATTATCGAGCGTGTGGACAGCGTCTGAGGCGACCTCTTCCGGGGTCAGGTCCCGCTGGGACCTGACCCCGCGGGAGAAGAAGCAGGCGCATCCGGCTGAGCGCTGGGATGCGCTTTTTGAAACGCCGGCAGCAGGTCGCAGCGATCCCGAAGCGCGCGGATCCGTGGAAAATCCCCCAGCGCTACCGCAAAGCGTTCGGCATTGTAGATCTGCGGCACGATAAAGATTTCCGCCATTCCCGGTGCCTCGCCGTTTACGAAGGCCTCCTCCGGCAGGCGGCTCTCCAGCGCGGTGAAGCCCTCGATGACCCAGTGTGCGTACCACAGCCGCACCGCGTCTTCGTCCTGGCCGAGTTCGCCCTTGAGGTATTTCAGCACCCGCAGATTGTTCAGAGGATGGATGTCGCAGGCAACGAGCTGGCACAGCGCGCGTACCTGGGCCCGCAGCAGGGCATCCCGTGGATACAGCGCCGGTTCCGGGTATTCCTCCTCCAGCCACTCCAGAATGGCGGTACTCTGTGTCAACGCCTCATTACCGGTAACCAGCGTCGGCACGAGTCCCTGCGGATTGTGCCGCCGGTAGCTGTCACTGCGCTGTTCCCCGGCAGCGAGATTTACCGGTATCACGCCGTAGTCGAGTCCTTTCAGGTTGAGGGCAATCCTGACCCGGTAGGCGGCGGATGAGCGGAAATAGCTGTAAAGCTGCATAAGATTTTCTCTGCGCAATCAAGTGGGCGGCGTGTAGGCCTCCACCTGCTGGTCAATGTCGCCGAAAATGCTGTTGCCGTCGGCATCGCGCATGTAGATTTCGATGCGGTCGCCAAAGGACATGAACGGCGTTTTTGCCTCACCCTGTTCGATGGTTTCGATACAGCGGACTTCGGCCAGGCAGCAGGAGCCATCCTTGCTGCCAACGTTGGATACCGTACCGCTGCCGATGACGGTGCCGGCAACGAGAGAGCGCGACTTCGCGCAGTGGGCGATCAGCGTCGGAAAATCGAAAACCATGTCCACGCCCGCATTCGGACTGCCGACTTTGGTGCCGTTGTGAATGGCGTATAGCGGCAGATGCAGCCTGTGACCGTCCCAGGCGTCGCCGAGCTCATCCGGCGTGGCCAGAGTGGGCGTAAATGACGTCCACGGCTTGGATTGATAAAAGCCGAACTGCTTGCCCAGCTCTGCCGGTATGAGGTTGCGCAGTGACACGTCGTTGACCAGCCCGATCAGCTTGATGTGTCCGGCGGCCTGCGCTGGCGTCACACCCGCGGGAACGTCGTCGGTGACCACCACGACCTCGGCTTCAAAATCGATGCCCCAGGCCTCATCCTGCACGGGGATCGGGTCTCTGGCACCGATAAAGGCATCGGAAGCACCCATGTAGATCAGTGGATCTTCCCAGAATGACTGCGGCAGTTCCGCGCCGCGTGCCTTGCGCACCAGTTCCACGTGGGTCACGTAGGCGCTGCCGTCGGCCCAGTGATAGCCCCGCGGCAGCGGTGCGTCGCAGTCTGCAGGGTCGAATGTGATGCTCTTTGCCGTTCCGGCCTGCAGCGCGTCATAGCGATCCTGCAGCTTCGGCTGCAGCGCCGCCCAGTCATCCAGCGCTGCCTGCAGCGTCGGGGCAATATCGTCGGCGGGGCAGGCCCGCGACAGGTCGCTACTGACGATGTGGAGCCTGCCGTCACGTCCGTGTTTGAGCGATGCGAGCTTCATGGTACTTCTCTCCTTGCGTACTTCAGAATGCCGGAATGTCGGTTTGCGTGCGGCCGAGAATCAGAGCGTGAATGTCGTGCGTGCCTTCGTAGGTGTTGACGACTTCCAGGTTGACCAGATGGCGCATCACCGGGTACTCGTCGGAAATGCCGTTGCCGCCCAGCATGTCCCTGGCTTTGCGCGCCACATCGAGGGCCTTGCCACAGGAATTGCGCTTGATCAGAGAGATGAGCTCCGGCGCGATCTCTCCTGCATCCAGCAGCTGTCCCGCACGATGACAGCCCTGCAGTCCGAGGCTGATGTCAGTCTGCATGTCGGCGAGCTTGACCTGGATCAGCTGATTGGATGCCAGCGGACGCCCGAACTGGCTGCGTTCCATGGTGTAGTCGCGGGCCGCAAACCAGCAGGTCTCGGCAGCGCCGAGGGCACCCCAGGCAATACCGTAGCGCGCATTGTTGAGACAGCCAAAGGGACCCTTGAGGCCGTGTACATTCGGCAGCAGCTGTTCCTCGGTCACAAACACGTCCTGCATGACGATCTCGCCGGTGACCGAGGCGCGCAAGGCCAGCTTGCCCTCGATTTTCGGCGCCGAGAGTCCTGCCATGCCTTTTTCCAGGATAAAGCCGCGAATCTTGCCATCGTCGGTCTTTGCCCAGATCACGAACACGTCAGCGATGGGGCTGTTGGTGATCCACATCTTGGCGCCGTTGATCCGGTAGCCGCCATCGACGCTGGTTGCGCGGGTTGCCATCGACCCGGGGTCGGAACCGTGGTCTGGCTCGGTGAGACCAAAGCAGCCGATCCACTCCCCGGTGGCCAGACGCGGCAGGTACTTTTCGCGCTGCTCCTCGCTGCCGTAGGCGTAAATGGGGTACATGACCAGCGATGACTGCACGCTCATCATTGAGCGGTAGCCGGAATCCACCCGCTCGACTTCCCGCGCAATCAGGCCATAGCTGGTGTAGTCGACGCCGGGACAGCCATAGCCGTTGATGGTGCTGCCAAGCAGCCCGAGTTCACCCATCTCGCGAAAGATCGCAATGTCAGTGTACTCATCGCGAAAGGCCTGCTGCACGCGGGGTCGCAGTGACGCGGCCGCATACTTGCGTGCGCTGTCGCGAACCATGCGCTGCTCGTCTGTGAGCTCCTGCTCCAGAAGAAATGGGTCGCGCCAGTCAAGGGCACGCCAGCTTGTCTTGCCACTCATAAATGTCACCTCGTCACGACTATCTTACAGTGTTTGCCAGCCTGGCTCCCGCACACCTAGTTTACGGGCAATACCATGGCCTCCCAACAGGAAGTTGGCCGACCCGCGCGCCGGCGGCGAATCATGGCTGTTTCCCGCGCCTTGGTTTTTCTCCCGGTGACCGATATGCTTCCCGCACAAGCAAGCACTCTCCGAAAACAGGGCCAGAGACATCATGAAAACACGCGCAGCAGTCGCTTTCGGCGCCGGAAAGCCACTCGAGATCTGCGAGGTCGATCTCGAGGGACCACGCCAGGGTGAAGTGCTGGTGGAAATGAAGGCGACGGGGGTCTGTCACACCGATGCCTTCACCCTCTCGGGGGACGACCCTGAGGGTGCCTTCCCGACAATCCTCGGTCACGAGGGCGCGGGTGTCGTGCTGGAAGTGGGCGAGGGCGTCAGGAGTCTCCAGCCCGGTGACCACGTGATTCCGCTTTACACACCGGAATGCCGGGAATGCGATTACTGCCTGCATCCGCGCACCAATCTGTGCCAGGCCATTCGCGAGACCCAGGGGCAGGGTGTCATGCCCGATGGTACTTCGCGTTTCTCCCTCGATGGCAAGCCGCTGCGGCATTACATGGGCTGTTCCACCTTTGCCAATCACTCTGTCCTGCCGGCGATCGCCCTGGCCAAAGTGCGCAAGGACGCCCCCTTTGACAAGATCTGCTATATCGGCTGTGGCGTTACCACGGGTATCGGTGCGGTAGCTTTCACCATGGGCGTTGAGGCGGGCGCGACGGTGGCGGTTTTCGGGCTGGGTGGCATTGGCCTGAATGTCGTTCAGGGGGCGCGCATGGTCGGTGCCTCACGGATTATCGGCGTTGACATGAACCCGGCAAAGGAAGCCCTCGGCAGGCAGTTCGGCATGACAGATTTCGTCAACCCGCGCGATGTAGACGATGTGGTTCAGCATCTCATTGCGATGACCGGTGGCGGTGTCGACTACAGCTTCGAATGCATAGGTAATGTGCAGGTCATGCGCCAGGCCCTGGAATGTGCCCACAAGGGCTGGGGCCAGAGCTGCATCATCGGTGTGGCTGGTGCGGGGCAGGAGATTTCCACCCGCCCGTTCCAGCTGGTCACCGGACGCAGCTGGCGCGGCACGGCATTCGGTGGGGCGCGTGGACGCACCGATGTCCCGAAAATCGTCGACTGGTATATGGAGGGTCGCATCAACATTGACGACCTGATCACTCACACCATGCCGCTGGACGATATCAACAGGGCGTTCGATCTGATGCACGCGGGAGAGAGTATCCGCTCCGTCATACACTACTGAATCGGGCCGGTTCAGGGTCCCGGTCGCACAAGGGGGCAGTCAGGCATGGGGCTCGAGATCGACCGCAGCGACTTCAGTACGCAGGATTTCACCGCGTTCCAGGCGGCTCTGGAAGGCAATCTGGCCAGCCTGGCGGAGCTTCTGCAGACCCCGGGTTTTGGCGAGGGGCCGCCATCCCTCGGTGCCGAACTCGAGATGTACCTGGTGGACCAGGCCGGCGAGCCCCTGCATGCCAATCAGGCCATCCACAGCGCCGCCGGTGACCCTCAGCTGACGCTGGAGCTGAACCGCTACAACCTCGAGTACAACCTGACGCCGCGGCTGCTCGACGCCGCTGCCTTTGCCGGCACGGAAGCGGAGATCGTGGCGCGACTTGCGGATCTCGGCAAACTCGCTGCCCGTCACGGCGGCCATCTGCTGCCGATTGGCATCCTGCCGACGCTGAAACAGAGCGACTTCGGCGCCGACTGCGTCACCGACCAGCCGCGCTATCATGCGCTGGTGAAGCAGCTTATCGAACGTCGCGGCAGCGACTTCTGCATCGATATCAGTGGTGACGATCCGCTGCGTCTCGATATGGCGGACATCACTCTGGAGGGCGCCAACACCAGTTTCCAGGTGCACTACCGGGTTGCGCCGGCGGCGTTCGCAGATACCTTCAACGCGCTGCAGCTGGTGACGCCGCTGGCGCTGGCACTTGCCGCAAACTCGCCGACGCTGTTTGGGCACGCCCTGTGGCGCGAGACACGCATTCCACTGTTCAAGCAGTCCATCGATATCCGCCAGCGTGACCGCTACTCCTGGAGTGAGCCCGCGCGGGTGAACTTCGGCCGCGGCTGGGTCAGGCGCGGGGCGTTCGAGCTGTTCGAGGAGGCGGTGCGTCTGTATCATCCCCTGATCCCGGTCTGCGCGGACGACACATGCCCGCTCGCCGATGGCGAGGCTCCGGCACTGCGGGAGCTGCGCCTGCACCTGAGCACCGTCTGGCTGTGGAACCGGCCGGTGTACGACCCGGCGGATGGCGGCCACCTGCGTATCGAAATGCGCGCACTCCCGGCTGGCCCGACCGCCGTCGACATGGTAGCCAATGCGGCCTTTCTGATCGGACTTGCCGAGGGCCTGCGCGCCGACATCAATCGCCTGCTCCCCGCTATTCCGTTCCACATCGCCGAGTACAATTTCTATCGTGCCGCACAGCACGGCCTGCAGGCGAATCTGGTATGGCCCAGGCAGGCCCAGTACCGCCTCCGCGAGCAGCCGGTGACCGGCATTATCGCCTCGCTGCTGCCAGTGGCTAGGGAAGGCCTGGCGTCGGTAGGCGTGCAGGCCGACGAGATCGATCACTATCTGGGTATTATCGAGACACGCCTCCACGGTGGGGTGACGGCGGCCGACTGGCAGCTCAAGGCCTGGCGTCGACTCGAAAAGGACATGACCTCGCACCGCGCACTGCACGCCATGCTGAAACTCTTCATGACGCACAGTGAGGCAAACCTGCCGGTCGCCCGCTGGCCCCTGCCATGAGGCGACGGTTCACGTTCCTGCATAATCCGGGGGAGCACGATCTGGCCCAGTCTCCCGAGGCCATGCTCTCACGCTATCGCGGTCCACTGTGCATCAAGGTGGATGGCGAGGACCGCTCGCGCTGCCGTGCGCTGGTGACCCTGCTGCACGGCAACGAGCCTTCGGGTCTGCACGCCATCTGGCACTGGCTGCGCAGCGCCGAGCGGCCGGCGGTGAATCTTCTGCTGATGATTGCATCGGTGTCTGCGGCGCTTTGTGAGCCACTGTTCTCGCATCGCATGCTGCCCCGCGCCCGGGATCTCAACCGCTGTTTCCGGCCACCGTTCGAGGACGAGCAGGGTCGCCTGGCAGAGGAGATCCTGACTCTGCTGGAGCTGCACGATCCCGAGGCGGTTGTGGACATGCACAACACCTCCGGCCGGGGCCCCGACTTTGCCGTCGTCGCGTTTGATGATCCCTTCCATGACGCCATTGCGGCATTCTTTACCCATCGTCTGGTGGTCTGCTCACTGGGTCTCGGAGCCTTGATGGAAAGCAGCAGCGATACCCGCCCGATCGTGACTGTCGAAGTCGGCGGGTGCGAGGACCCCCGGGCCGACACCATTGCCCTGGCCGGCCTGCAGCGGTTTGCGCAAGCGCCCCGGATCTCGCCGCAGCACGGTAACGCGACGCCATTGGAGAAACTCGACGCACCGCTGCGACTCGAGCTCCGGGACGGCGTCACCCTGACCTATGCAGATACCCCGCAGCGCGGCCACGACGTGACCCTGAACCCGGTCATTGAACATCACAATTTCGGCACCGTGACGGTAAACACACCGCTGGGCTGGAGCGATGCCGATCCGCGGCAGCTGTTTCAGGCCAGGGATGCCTCCGGACTGTGCGCGGTAAGGCAGCTCGTGCAGGTGATTGACGGCGTGCTGTATCCTGCCCAGACGCTCATTCTGTTCATGATCACCACGCATGCGGGGATCGCTGAGAGTGACTGCCTGTTCTACGCCGTGTCGGCGGATGGCAGCCCCATCTCCGGAACAGGGCCTGTAGGTATCTGACCTGTCGCTTTTTCACGCAGGTTTTGGCGCGCCGACCGCATAAGGCCGAATTCATGCCGTTTCCACACTTGCATTTGTCAGCGCGAACACTGACTATATATACAGTGGTTTGGCGGTAGCGCTTTTCAGCCGTCCCGACGCCGCTTTCCGAAAATTGCGAAGGCAGAAAAGTCAAAAACACGAGCGACACAAGGTGTCGCTACCGCCGGCTGAAAATCCGGACTGGCATATCGCAGGTAATGGAGAAGACTTATGGATCCGAACAAACAGAAGGCGCTGCAGGCGGCACTCGGCCAGATCGACCGTCAGTTTGGTAAAGGCACGGTCATGCGCATGGGTGACAACGAGCGGATCGCTATCCCGTCCATTTCCACGGGGTCTCTCGGACTCGATGTTGCCCTGGGTATCGGTGGTCTGCCACGTGGACGAATCTGCGAAATCTACGGTCCGGAGTCCTCCGGCAAGACCACACTCACCCTCCAGGTGATTGCCGAGGCACAAAAAGCCGGCGGTACAGCCGCATTTATCGATGCCGAGCACGCACTCGATCCTTCCTATGCCGAAAAGCTCGGTGTTCAGGTCGACGATCTCATCGTGTCGCAGCCCGATACCGGAGAGCAGGCCCTTGAGGTGACGGAGATGCTGGTGCGCTCCGGCGCCATTGACGTGCTCGTGGTCGACTCTGTTGCAGCGCTGACGCCAAAGGCGGAAATTGAGGGCGAGATGGGTGACAGCCATGTGGGTCTTCAGGCCCGTCTGCTCAGCCAGGCCATGCGCAAGTTGACGGCGACCATCAAGCAGACCAACTGCATGGTGATCTTTATCAATCAGATCCGAATGAAAATCGGCGTGATGTTCGGCTCGCCGGAGACCACAACCGGTGGCAACGCCCTGAAGTTCTATTCCTCGGTAAGGCTGGATATCCGCCGCATCGGTGCGGTGAAGGAAGGCGATGAGGTAGTCGGCAACGAAACACGCGTGAAGGTGGTCAAGAACAAGGTGGCGCCGCCCTTCAAGCAGGCTGAATTCCAGATCATGTACGGCTACGGTATCAATCGCATGGCGGAGATCATTGATTGGGGTGTCAAGCTTGATCTGGTCGAAAAGTCAGGTGCGTGGTACGCCTACAAGGGTGACAAGATCGGTCAGGGCAAGGCCAACGCCTCGAAATTCCTCACGGATAACCCGGCGCTCGCCAGTGAAATTGAAGGATTGATCCGAGCTCAGGTGCTGGAACTCAAGTCGCCCAAGAAGGCGGAGGAGGCAACAGTTGCCGAGGCGTCAGCCGATTCCGAGGAAGACTGAAGCGGTTTTCAGGCGCCGGGTCCCACTGATCCCACTCTCACGCCCGGCGCCTTTTTTTGTCACTGGTAATGGTTATGGCGCATGTCGCGAATGACGGGTAACCCTGATCCGTCCGGTCTGGACGAGATCGACAGTCAGGGGGGCGATGACGGTGAAGCCAACGCCAACATCATCGCTGTGCGTCGATCGGCCATGGACCTGCTCGCGCGACGCGAGCACGCCCGTTTCGAACTCGAGCGCAAACTGCTCCGCCGCTATCCCCAACACCTGATACAGCAGGCTGTCGAACGTCTCGCTGAAGAGGGTCTACAGAGTGACGAACGCTTTGCAGAAAGCTACGTACATCAGCGTGCGGGTCGTGGCTACGGACCTTCGCGCATCCTGCGTGAATTGCAGGAACGCGGCGTAGACGATAGCCTGGCAGAGTCGATACTGGCAGTCAGCGGTATTGACTGGCATGACATAGCCCGTCGGGCTCTGACAAAGAAGTTCGGTGCCGTGGCCGAGCCGCTACCGCTGGTTGAGAAAGCCCGAATCCTGCGCTTTCTCGCCTACCGAGGCTTCAGCCGGGAGCATTTGCCGGCCCCTCTGGGCTGACTGCTTGTGTCTGCTGACGTCGGGCACAGCGCTCAGGGGTTGAGCAGCGCTTCCCGCAGAGCCCGCGCCTTTTCCTTGATGCGGCGAACATTGTGAGGGCCAGTGCGCAACAGCTGCTTCTGCAAGAGGGAAAGCGACTCAAGGTCCTTTCTCGCATAGGCCCAGACCGCCTCACTGCGTTCTACTGCTACCACGCCTTCGATCACCGGGGTTGCCTGGATCTGGTCCAGGGCTGCAATCAGTGCATTATCCATCTCATCCGGCGCATAACCCAGTGCACCGTATGCCTCTTCCAGCAGCGGACGGAAGCGCTGAAACGCGCTGACCATGGGCGCGATGGGCGCGTCGACCAATGAGTTCACCATCGCGTCGTAACGGCGGTAACTCTCAGGGTCTATGATCGTCTGGTCATTCTGGGTTCTTACCTTGAACGCGCCTTTCGGGCGCTGCAGGTTAAGCAATCTGTCAGGAACCAGGCCTCTGCGAATAGAGTCGATGGCGGCCGCGCTGCGCTCGACCAGGTTGTTGTTGCGCAGCACTTCCCCGGGGATACCATCAGAAAAGACCTCGCCCAACTGCTCACGCAGTCTGTCGTCGCTGTTCGCCAGGGTCAGAGGCGGCTCAGTGGGCTCTGCTGGCGCCTCTGGCTGGATGTTATCGGCGTCATCCACATTCTCATTGCCCACCTCGCCTTCGGGATCGCTCGCTCCAGCCCACTCGGAGGTGTCTACGGTTACCGGGATGTCCGGCGCGATGGGGGCGGGGGGTTCAGCGGGCGTTACTGGCTCCGGCGCTGCGACTTCCGGTGCGGTCTCCACGGGGACCGTGTCGCTGTCATCCCGCAGCATCAGCCACGCAAAGACCGCCAATATCAGTACCGAGACTGCCGTTATCAGGGTTTGTCTTGCTGGATTGGCGCTGCGCTGCGGTGCTTTGTCATCGCTCAGTCGCTGATTGCGGTTTGCCTGCATGTTGCCTCCCGTGCCTTTGACCCGGACACCGCGCCAAAGGTAACAAAAACCGAGGCAACAGACACTCGCTATGTTGCTGACGGCCCGAGATCGCGAGGGGCACTGTCGGGACTGGCGTAAGCCATGACCTTCAGCGGCGTTCCGGCATGGTAGGTATCGAGGCCCGACAGGGCGACGGTTCCCGCACGCGTCAGATCGAGCCTGCCTTCGGCATCGACACAGTCGTCCGGCAGGTCCAGCAGCACGACCTCGCCAATCACGAGGTGCGTGCCATTGATCGCCAGCTTCTGGTGCTCTCGCAGGCGCAGTCCCATGCGCACTGTCGCCTCGCCGACAAAGGGGGCGTGGAAATCCTCATGCCAGTGTTCCGTAAGCCCGGTGGCCTCGAACTCCGAGATCTCGCGCGGGTAGCGGGCCGCGGTCTGGTGGGCCGACTCGATGAAGTGTTCGCCCACATGGTTGATGGTGTAGTACCCGGTCTCGAGAATATTGTCGAGGGTGTGGCGGTCAACCGGATCGGGCCGGATGACCAGCCCAATCAGGGGTGGACGCGAGCCGAGATGCACAACAGAGCTCATGATGGCCACATTGCTGTGGCCCTGGGCGTCGGCGGTAGCGACCAGGTTGGCTGGCTTGTAACCGGTGACGGCGTTGATCAGGGCAGCCCGGTACCGCTTATCCAGTGCGGCGATGTCCTGGTCGTCTAGCTGCATGGGCGGTCATCGCTGCCGTCGCCGCGCGCTCTGCAGGCCTGCGCCTCCGGACTGCCGTACAGTCTCCGGTAACGCCAGCGCGCCCAGGGCGCGTAGAACGCGTCCACAATGCTGGCGATAACTGGCCAGCGCAGCCACCGCCACAGCCATCCGTGGCGTGTGTGCTGCCAGGCAGCGACGTTGGCGTCTGCGCCCGTCAGCCAGTCACCGTTACCGGTACGCAGGTGCAGGGTCCTGAGCAGGGTGTCGCGGTCAGGCAGATTTTCTGTGGAATTCAGGGCATGAATATCCTGAAGGGCCAGTGAACCCTGCTGAAGCCTGGCGAGACGCTGAATCTCACCGGCGCACAGGGAACACTGGCCATCGTAATACAGCGTTGCTTTCATGGAGGCGTCTGTCATGGAGTGGCCTGTTCATTGCTGCCGCGGTGGCGGGCAGCCCTTCTCATCGTGCTCACAGCTGTTGAAACCCAGGAGCGCCCAGAGATAACAGCGGGAAAACAGAAAATTCAGCGTCAGAGCCGTGGCAACAAGCAATGCCAGAGGTGTCAGAACGTCGTGGCTGTCTCGCAACGCTACCCAGGCTGCCAGGATAATGGCTCCCATCAATCGCAGCACTCGCTCCGTGCTGCCGAGATTGCGTTCGATCATGTCGGTGACCTGTTGGGTGAATGTTCGGGGAATCTACGCTACACCGCAGCAAACAGATGAATGGCAAGTCGTGATCGCCCCAATTGACCGCCGCTGCAGAGCGGCTCTCAATCCCCGACTTCCATGCCCATCACCAGTGTGCGGGTAGCGAGCTGAACCTCCCTGACGAACAACAGCAGAGAAATAATCAGCAGGCAAAGCGCCAGAACAAAGACCGTAACGATGGCCGCGCCGATATCGATCTGCCAGAAATCGCCCACGAACAGTCCTACTACCACGCAGCAGACCAGCAGGGCTGACGACGCGCAAAGGCCGATACAGCGGTTGATAAGGCGGATGCGCCGCCAGAGCATTTTGTTTTCGCGGCTAGCGGTGGCCAGCTGATCGGGTTCCTGAAGCCGGCTGACGCGCCGTTCGACAATGCGCGCGCGATCGACGATACGGCCGAGACGCGCTGACATGACGTTGAGAAAGCCCGCGATGCCCGCCAGCAGGAAGACCGGCGTGACGGCAATCTGTATGACGCTGCCGAGGGCGGCAACCGAATCGTTCATGGAGAACACCACCTTGCGGTGAAAAGCGTGATAGTAGGGCCAGCCGCGAGAGCTGTGCAACAAGGATACGTTGATTGCCGCAGGTGATGGCTGCATGATGATGTGATTCCACAGTGACATGGCAGGAGCGCGCTGTCGCGCGCGACGCGGTGGGGAGGTGTCGACGATGATGGCAGGCGAGATGGAAGGCAGGTTGTCGGGAACGTCGGTGATTCCGATTCTCACGGTGCAGGATCCCGAGCAGGCAGTGCTGGCCAGCGAAGCCCTGGCCAGGGGAGGGATGACGGTGATCGAGATCACGTTGCGCACAGCGCAGGCGCTCGCCTCGATTCGCGCTGTGAAAGAGGCGTTGCCGTCTCTTCAGGTCGCGGCGGGCACGGTACTGGATGACCGCCAGATGGATGCGGCACTGGCAGCCGGCAGTGATTTCTGTGTCAGCCCGGGTCTGACCCCGGCGTTGTTGCGCGCTGCCCGCGACCGCGGGTGTTCCCTGCTCCCCGGCGTTGCCACGGCGAGTGACATCATGTGTGGACTCGCCGAGGGTTTCCAGGTCTTCAAGCTGTTCCCCGCCATGGCGGCCGGCGGCGTTGCGCTGCTGCGCAGTCTCTCTGGGCCCTTTCCCGACGTGCGTTTCTGCCCCACCGGTGGTGTCACCCGGGAAAACCTGGGGATCTTGCTGGCCGAGCCGAATGTACTCTGCTGCGGCGGCTCGTGGATGGCATCGCAGTCGCTGATCGACGCGGCCGACTGGGCGGCGATCGAAGGCCTGGCGTCGGCGGCACAGTCAGGCCGAGGCACAGGACCATGAAAACGGATGTGCTGGTGGTCGGCGGCGAGGGCGACCTTGCCCTGCGCAAACTCTATCCCGCGCTGTTTGCCCTGCGCCAGGGCGGCTGGATCGATGGCGATATGCGGATTGTCGCGGTGGCACGCAAATCGCTGACGCAGGAAGCGTTCACAACCCAGGTGACGGCCTGGTATGCCGATCAGGGCGGGGAGACGGGCAGTGCCGAGTGGCAGTCCTTCCTCGGCCAGCTGGTCTATGCGTCGCTCGACGCAACGACGGCCGATGCCATGTCGGAACTGCGCCGCCGCCACCTCTCAGACAGCGAGCGGGAACTCGTGGTGTATCTGGCGACGCCGCCACAGATCTTTGCGCCGGTGTGTCACGCCATGGACGCGGCTGGACTGGTCAGGGACAACATGCGGATCGTGGTGGAGAAACCCCTCGGTGATGACCTGGAGTCCTTTCGCAGCATCAATGCCGACCTGACCGCGATTTTCCGCGAAGACCAGGTCTTTCGCATCGACCATTACCTGGGCAAGGAGACCGTGCAGAACCTCATGGCCACGCGCTTTGCCAATGCCTTCCTGGAGCCGCTGTGGAACAATCGCTACGTCGACAACGTGCAGATCACGGTCGCCGAAAGCATCGGCGCGGGCGGGCGCTGGGATTTCTATGACCGGGCCGGCGCGATGCGGGACATGGTGCAGAATCACCTGCTGCAGATTCTCTGCATTGTGGCCATGGAGCCGCCGGCCCACCTGGCGCCGGACGATGTTCGCAATGAGAAGCGCAAGGTACTGTCTTGCCTGCGGCCGATGGACGATCACATCGTGCGCGAGAACACCGTCATGGGGCAGTACACGGCGGGCGCGATAGGCGGCAAGCCGGTGCCCGGTTACCTTGAGGAGGAGGGCGCCAGCCCGAAGTCGGTGACGGAAACCTTCGTCGCCATAAAGGCCGAGATCGACAACTGGCGCTGGGCCGGGGTGCCTTTCTACCTGCGCACGGGCAAGCGACTGCAGCGCCGCATGGCTGAAATCGTTGTCGAGTTCAAGGACGTGCCACATTCGATATTCGGCCAGCAGATGGCCCAGTGCTGCGGCAACCGGCTTATTATTCGCCTGCAGCCGGACGAGATCATCCGGCTGGAGATGCTCAACAAGCAGCCCGGACTGGGAGAGGACCTGCCGCTGCGCTCGGTGTCGCTGGATCTGTCTTTCCAGAGCGATGGGGAGTCGGCACCGGATGCCTATCAACGCCTGCTGCTGGATGTTCTGCGCAACAATCCGACGCTGTTTGTGCGCGCCGACGAGGTCGAGCAGGCCTGGCGCTGGATTGATCGCATTCAGGAAGCCTGGGCGCGCCTGGGACGGCATCCGCAGCATTACATCGCCGGGTCCTGGGGGCCCTCCGCCGCCTACGCGCTGATTGCCCGTGACGGGCGCAGCTGGTACGAGTCCGCGCGATGAAGGGTGCCATCGAAGTCTGCGCGTTCCCCGGCCAGGCCGAGCTGGCGCCGGCGCTGGCGGCGGCGGTGGCCGATCGCCTGCGCACGGCGATTGCCGCCCGCGGTCGCGCGGTACTGGCAGTGTCCGGGGGCAGCACGCCGGTGCCTTTTTTCGTGGCCCTGCAGCGGGAGGTGCTCGACTGGCGCCGGGTGACGATAACGCTGGTAGACGAGCGCTGGGTGAATGCCGACCACCCGGATTCCAATGCGGCGCTGGTTCAGCGCTATCTTTTGCAGGGCGGGGCGGCCGGGGCGCAGTTTCAGCCGCTGAAAAACGGTGCCGCCACGGCCGCTGCGGGCTGTGACGCCATCAGTTCACAGGTCAGTGCGCTGTTTCCACTGGATGTTGCGGTGCTGGGCATGGGCACCGACGGCCACACGGCGTCCTGGTTTCCCGGTGCCTCGAATCTGGAGCAGGCGCTGGACAGGGACTATCCCGGATCCTGTGTCGCGCTGCAGCCTGCCGCTGGCGGTCATGAGCGCCTGTCACTGAGCCTTGCTGCGGTGCTTTCGGCCGCGCAGCTTTACCTGCACGTCAGCGGTAGCGAAAAATGGACAGTCCTGGAGCGAGCACTGCTGCCAGGGCCGGTTGCCGACCTTCCGGTACGCGCGTTGCTGCGGCAGTCAGAGCGACCGCTGCAGGTATGCTACGCGGTACAGGACAAACCTGCGAGGGACGATGCATGAACCCGATAGTGGAACAGGTGACGGATGATCTGCGCGAACGCAGCCGCAGGACCCGCGGCGACTATCTCGACAACTGCCGGCGTACACGGGACGAGCTGCCGCCGCGCAAGCGCCTGTCCTGCGGCAACCTTGCCCACGGCTATGCGGCCTGCAGTCAGGATGAAAAGGCGGTCATGGCGCGGATGGAGTCGGCCAATATCGGCGTTATCAACGCCTATAACGACATGCTGTCAGCGCACCAGCCACTGCATGCCTACCCCGACCTGATCAAGCAGGCGGCCTGGGCGCTGGGCGCTACCGCCCAGGTGGCCTCCGGCGTGCCGGCGATGTGCGATGGCGTGACCCAGGGACAGCCGGGCATGGAGCTCAGCCTGTTCAGTCGGGACGTGGTGGCCATGGCCACGGCCGTGGGTCTGAGCCACAATCTGTTTGACGCAGCCGTGTGCCTGGGGATCTGCGACAAGATTGTTCCCGGCATGCTGATCGGGGCGCTGCAGTTCGCACACCTGCCGATCGCGTTCATTGGCTCGGGGCCGATGGCCTCCGGCATACCCAATCACGAGAAGGCCGCTGTGCGCCAGCGGCACGCCCAGGGCAAGGCCGACGACGCCGAGCTGCTGGCGGTGGAGTCAGCGTCCTACCACAGCCCCGGCACCTGCACGTTCTATGGCACCGCCAACAGCAACCAGATGCTCATGGAAATGCTCGGTGTCCAGTTGCCGGGCAGTTCCTTCCTGCATCCGGAAGACCCGCTGCGCCCGGCGCTTCTGGACAGGACGGTGTCGGCGCTGGTGCAGGCCGCGGCCGAGGGGCCAGGTCATATCCCCCTGTATCGGGTGGTGGACGAGGCTTCCATTGTCAATGCCGTGGTGGGCCTGCTGGCGACGGGGGGATCGACCAATCACACGCTGCATCTGGTGGCCATCGCACGCAGCGCCGGCATCCAGCTGTCGCTCGACGATTTCCACGCCCTGTCGCCGGCCGTGCCGCTGCTGACCCGTATCTATCCGAACGGGAGTGCGGATATCAACGATTTCCAGCGTGCCGGCGGCATGGCCTGTCTCGCCGGCGAGCTGCGACATGGCGGCCTGCTTAACGAGGATGTGATGTCGCTGCTCGGTCCCGGACTCAATGCGCTGTGCCGTCCGCCCACGCCCGGGAATAACGGTGAGGTGCAATGGGCGGGTGACGCGCCTGTGTCTGCCGATACCAGCGTACTGGCAACGCTGTCGTCGCCCTTTGCTGCCGAGGGCGGTCTGCGCCGGCTGCGGGGGAATCTGGGCGAGTGCGTGATCAAGGTCTCGGCGGTCGATCCGGCGCACTATCGCATCAGCGCCCCGGTCCGGGTCTTTGCCAGCCAGCAGTCGCTGCGCGAGGCCTTTGACGCCGACGCACTGAATGGCGACATGATTGCGGTGGTGCGCTTCCAGGGGCCTGTCGCCAACGGTATGCCCGAACTGCACAAGCTGACGCCTTACCTGGGTGTCCTGCAGGACCGTGGGCACCGCGTCGCGCTGGTCACCGATGGCCGCATGTCCGGTGCATCCGGCAAGGTGCCCGCAGCGATCCATCTGACGCCGGAAGCGGCCGCGGGAGGCATGCTGGCGCGGGTGCGCGATGGCGATCTCATCACCCTGGATGCCGACGCCGGAACCCTCGAACTGCATGTAGAAGCGTCGGAACTTGCGGCAAGAGAGTCAGTTCCGTTGCCGGATTCCGCCTCCACGCTCGGGCGAGGCCTGTTTGGCGCCATGCGCGCGCGGGTGTCCGACGCTGCCAGTGGAGCCAGCGTTTTTCAGTTTCCCTGAAGATGGATGCATCGGTGTTATGCCCTGTCCCGCGTCTGCTGAAACGCCATGGCGGCGCCTCGGAGTGCGGTCTCCGTGTCCGTGATGACATGCACGGGTAGCGCCTCGCAATAGGCTGCCATGACGCCCTTGTCGCTGAAATCCCGCGCAAACTGACCCGTGTCCAGCGCCGGCAACAGCCGCGGCAGAATGCCACCACCGATGTAGACCCCGCCGCGTGCCCCCTGGCTGAGCACGGTATTGCCGGCAAAGCGGGCCAGCAGCGTGAGGAACTGGTCGACGGTGCGCCGCCCCCAGCTTTCACCACCGCCAAGTGCTTCCTGTGTGATGGTTTCCACCGGACGCAGGGAGCCGGGTTCGCCGCGCAGAACGGCATCGATGCGACGCAGTCCTTCACCCGACAGTACATGCTCCGCGGAGATGCGCGTACCTAGCTGCTCGTGAAGCGCCTGCTTGAGCGACCACTCCTGTGACGTGACGGCCGCCAGATCAACGTGCCCGCCCTCGGTGGGAATAACCGTCTGCGTGGGTCCGGGCGATACCACGCAGGCGACGCCGAGGCCGGTGCCGGGGCCAATCACGCACAGGGGTGCGCCGGTCACGGGACGTCCGCGCTTGATGCGCTGCGTGTGCGCGTCATCAAGCGCGTGAACGCCACTTGCCAGCGCGGTGAAATCGTTGATCAGGAGAGCGTCAGCGAAGCCAAAATCACGCTTCAGGGCCGCCGCGTCGAACTGCCATCGACCGTTGGTCAGCAACGCGCTGGAACCGTCGGTGGGGCCGGCCACGGCAATGCAGGCGCGCGCCGGGAGCGGCATATCGAGACTGCTCAAGAAACGCGTCAGTTGCGTCGGGAAATCCTCGACACCGGCGTTGGCGAATCGAGTGACGCGCTGCAGTGTCGTTCTGCCCGTCTCACTGACCGCAATCGCAAAACGGCTGTTGGTGCCGCCGATGTCGGCAACCAGCAGGTCGCGATCCTTGCTTCTGCCGCGCATGGCTTTTCCCCCGTCATACGGTTTCATTGTGAGTCTACCGCGGAATCGCGCTGCGTCGGCAATGGCATCGCGTTTTCGGCCAATCCGGGAATCTGACGGCAAAACCGCTATTGACCGGCTGATCCGCGGATGGCAGATTGACGCCGTCAACATAAAACCTATAACCAGGAATCGTGTTATGAAAAAAGCTTTTTTCCAGAGCGCCGCCGCGTGTTTTCGTCCCTCGCTGCTGTGCAGTGCAGTAGCGGCCACGCTGGTCACGCCGTCCGCTTACTCGCAGGGTCCTGGCGTACTGGAGGAGATCGTTGTCCTCGCCACCAAGCGTCAGCAGACCCTGCAGGAAGTCCCCGTTGCCGTCTCTGTGGTCAGCGCCCTGGAGATGGAGCAGGCGCAGGTGCTGGATATCAAGGATCTGCAGTCGCTGGTGCCGTCGCTGCGTGTGACCCAGCTGCAAACCAGCGCCAATACCAATTTTGTGATTCGTGGCTTTGGTAATGGCGCGAATAACGCCGGCATTGAGCCCTCGGTCGGTGTGTTTATCGATGGCGTATTCCGCTCGCGGGTCGGCAGTGCGCTGGCCGACCTGCCCAAGCTGGAGCGAGTTGAGGTGCTGCGTGGCCCGCAGAGCACGCTCTTTGGCAAAAATGCGTCAGCTGGCGTGATTAATGTCGTTACGGCGAAACCCGATCTTGACGGATATAGTGGCTCCATCTCTGCTACAGCGGGGAATTATAGCCAGACGATCGCGCGCGCAGATGTCACGGGGCCTCTGTCCGATAACCTGGCATTCAGTCTGTTCGGCAGCATTAACAAGCGCGACGGGTATTTCGACAATGAAGTCAATGGTGATGACATTAACGAGGTAAATCGCTGGAATCTGCGTGGTCAGCTGCTGTTTGCGCCGACCGACCGGCTTGAGATGCGCGTTATCGTCGATGGCGAGAAACTGGACGAGGCCTGCTGCGGTGTGGCTAACCTGGTCGATGGCCCGACGGGCCCGGCAGTGCGTGCGCTGGGCGGCGATCTGGTGCCGAATGATGCGTTCGCCTATCGCGGTTTTTATGACTTTTCACCGGAGAACGACATCGAGACCTTCGGCGCGTCGCTCGAGATCAACTACGAGCTCGACTGGGCGACGGTGACGTCCATTACGGCCGATCGCGAACTCTCCCAATACCAGAACGCGGATATCGATTTTACCAGCGTGCGGCTTGCCCAGGCGTTTATCAGTGACACCCAGATTGACACCTTTACCCAGGAACTGCGACTCACCTCCAACGGCGACGGCGCCCTGGACTGGATGGTTGGCGCGTTCTACTTCAATGAGGACGTCTCTATCGATGGCGATTTCCGTATCGGCGATGACTTCAGGCCTTTCTTCGACGTATTGACGGGGGGCGCGATCACTGCCGTCGAGGGTCTTTTCGGTACCTTTGATCCACGCGTCACGCCGGGTAGTTTGTTGCGCTCCGGCACGGGCTATCCCGTGGAGCAGTCGACCCAGGATGATGAATCACTCTCTGTGTTCGCACAGTTCGACTGGCGGTTTACCGACGACCTGACCCTGACGCTGGGCGGAAACTATACCGAGGTGAAGAAAAAAGCGGGCGTCAACATTGTCTCCGATGAGTTGTTTTCCGCCATTGAGCTGCCAGAGGCGCTTGCGCCCCTGAGGGGCGTACAGATTCTGCCGCCCTTCCTCAATTTCCCCAACGCCGTCGAGTCCGGCAGGACCACCGACGACGATTTTACCTACACGCTGCGACTGGCCTACGATATTAACGCTAACGTCAGCACCTACGCTGCCCTTAGCACCGGGTTCAAGGCGTCATCCTGGAACCTGTCCCGTGACTCCAGGCCTTTTGCACGCGATATCGCCGCACTGCAGGCGGCAGGTCTGACGGTGCCGAATCTGGTGTCCGGGACACGCTTTGCGGGCCCGGAAGAATCCACGGTGTATGAACTCGGCATGAAAGCCGAATTCAGTTCCTTCGCTTTCAACCTGGCGATCTTCGACCAGGAAATTGACGGTTTTCAGTCGAACGTTTTCACCGGTACGGGCTTTGTGCTCGCGAACGCCGGCACGCAGACGGTGCAGGGTTTCGAGTTTGACACCAACTGGGCACCGACAGAGGCACTGCGCCTGAGTTTTGCCGTAACCTACCTCGACCCCGAATATGAGGACTTCGTTGGCGGTGTCGGTCCGGATGGGCCTACCGACCTCAGTGGAACACGCCCGGCTGGCATTCACGAGTGGAGCACCAACACCTCGGGTACCTATAGCTTCAGTATTGGCAGCGCCAGCGGCTATGCCCGAGTCGAGCACATCTTCGAAGACGAGGTCCAGGTGGTCGAAAACGTGTCTGCCGCTGTTGCCTCGCGTGAAGTCTCGACTTTCAACGCCAGTGTCGGCCTGAACTGGAACAACGGCATTGAGCTGAATCTCTGGGGACGCAACCTGACCAATGATGAGTACCTGCTCAGTGCATTCCCGGCGGTTGCCCAGGCCGGCAGCTTCAGCGGTTACCCGAACCAGCCGCGAACCTACGGCCTGACACTGCGCAAGAGCTTCGACTGAGACGGCGTGCTGTCTGTCGTTTCCCGGACGGCTGCAGTGTGCGGCAGTCCGGGACTCGGCGGCAGGGGCCGCGCATTCAGTAACCGCGGGTAAAATCGATCTCGTAGCGCAGCGCCTCCCCGGCGAGAAAGCGCTTCAGGTTATCGAGGAACAGCGGCGCAATCGCGGTGACCTCGGTGGGCGCGGCGGTGTGTGATGTGATGTAGATGCCGTCGGTCCGCCACAGCGGATCGTCCTCGGGCAGCGGCTCTACCGGCAGCACATCCAGCACGGCCGCACGCAGGTGGCCATCTTCCACGCTCTGGCGCAATGCCACGTGGTCTATGGCGTTGGCGCGCCCGGCGTTGATCAGCACCGCGCCCACTGGCAGTGCCTGCAGGAAATCGCTGTCAATCAGGCCGCGAGTGGCGGGCGTATCGGGCATGAGGGAAACCACGAAATCCAGGTCCCGGGCAAACACTAGTCTGTCTTCAGTGCGGTAACAGCGGCTGAAAGGGGCTTCTGCCTGGCCCCGGGTGTTGAGACCGCTGAGTCTGACGCCAAACGCCTCGGCGCGTCGCGCCACCGCCATGCCCAGAGCCCCGGTGCCGAGGATGCCGACCCGCTTTCCTGCCAGATTTCCGTCCGGCGTGCCGTCCCACTGCCTTGCGCTCGCGCGCTGCAGCACGTTGCGCTGCAGCGCCAGCATCCACGCCATGACGTATTCACTGATGGCGGCATCAAACAGGTTCTTGACCCCCGTGAGCCGATAATTCTGCCGTGACGCGCTGATCAAGGGGGTGACGCCGGCCCAGGTGGATTGAGCCCACTGCAGCGCAGGCAGGCGCGGCAGCGCCTTGAGAAGGCGGTCGGGCGCCGCCAGGACAACGCTGGCAGACTCCGCGACGCCGGGCAGTTGCGCGGCGTCGGTGCAGGGATGTATGCGGGTGTCTGCCGGCAGATCCCCGCGCAGAGCAGCGGCCAACGCGTCGGCGTCGGCGCTGAGAATGAGTATCTCTGTGATGGCCATGAACGCTCCGGTGATAATGTTGCATGTGCCGTACCGGACGGAATTCGGCGGCATTGCGTCATACTGCACAGCCAACCCGGTACTATCGAAGGTATAATGCCAGCTGCTGCGGCCTAGCCGCTACTTTGTTGCCGCCGGAATCCGCATTATGTCATCCGAAACACCGATTACCCGCTTTGCCGACCTCGACCTGCCAGCCGCGCTGCAGCAGGCACTTGTCGACGTCGGCTATGAGTCGCCGTCGGCGATACAGGCGATGACCATCCCTCCCATGCTTGAGGGCGTGGATCTGGTGGGGCAGGCGCAGACGGGCACTGGCAAGACGGCAGCGTTCGCGCTGCCCTGTCTGGCCCGCCTTGATCCCACGCAGCGCCTGCCCCAGGTGCTGGTGCTGGCGCCCACACGGGAACTGGCGCTGCAGGTGGCCGAAGCCTTCCAGAACTACGCCCGCCACCTGCCGTCGTTTCACGTGCTGCCCCTTTACGGCGGCGCCGACATGCGAACACAGCTGCGACAGCTGCAGCGCGGCGTGCAGGTCATCGTTGGCACGCCGGGCAGGGTCATGGACCACATGCGCCGGGGATCTCTGGATCTTGGCAGCCTGCGTACGCTGGTGCTGGATGAAGCCGACGAAATGCTGCGCATGGGCTTCATCGATGACGTCGAGTGGATTCTCTCGCACACGCCCCCCGAGCGTCAGATCGCACTGTTCTCGGCGACCATGCCAGAGGCCATTCGCCGTATCGCCAAGAACCACCTGCGCAACCCGCACGAGATCACGGCGAAAGTGACCGCGGTGGCAAAATCACGTATCCGCCAGCGGGTGTGGATGATGGCCGGCGTGCACAAACTCGATGCGCTGACGCGGATCCTCGAGGTGGAGGATTTTGACGGCATTATCATATTTGTGCGCACGCGCATTGCCACCACGGAGCTGGCGGAGAAGCTCGCCGCACGTGGCTATGCCACCGCAGCGCTGAACGGCGACGTTGCCCAGAACCTGCGTGAAAAGACGGTCGAGAATCTGAAGTCAGGCCGCCTCGATATCCTCGTCGCCACAGACGTGGCCGCACGCGGGCTGGATGTTGACCGCATCAGCCACGTGATCAATTACGACATCCCCTACGATGCCGAGGCCTATACCCACCGCATCGGCCGCACCGGCAGGGCGGGACGCCACGGCGAAACGATCCTGTTCGTTGCCAATCGCGAGCGTCGTCTGCTGCGCGCGATCGAGCGTGCCACTGGCGACCGGATCGAGCCGATGCAGCTGCCGACCCCCGAGGAAGTGACCGACAAGCGCGCCACCCGCTTCAAGCAGCGGATCACCGAGGCGCTCGATGTGGCCGAGCTGGACAGCAGTCGGCGACTGGTGGAGAGTTACCAGCACGAGTTCGGTGTTCCGGTGCTCGACATTGCCGCGGCGCTGGCCTTTCTGGCCCAGGGTTCGGGGCCGGCGCCGTCTGCTGCACCCGCGAGCGTGACGCCGCACAGAACCCCGGTCGACGACGGCCCTAGCGCGCGTCACACGGCTCCCCGGCAGCGCACGGCAGGCAGCAAGCGTGCGGACACTGGAGCGCCAGCAAAGCCGCGGCCGCAACGCGACTCGGCCGTGCAGGCGGGTATGCGACGCTACCGCATCGAGGTGGGACATCTGCACGATGTGAAGCCGGGCAACATTGTCGGTGCCATCGCCAACGAAGCGGACATGGAGTCAGAGTACATCGGTAAGATAACGATCAACGATGAATACAGCACAGTGGAACTGCCAGAGGGCATGCCTTCGGAAGTGTTCCAGCATCTGCGTAACGTCTGGGTGTCCGGGCGCAAACTGCAGATTTCTGAAATCGATGCGACGGCCGATGGTCAGGCACCCCCGCGCCGGCGTAAGGCCGGCGATACCGATGCGAAAGCATCGCGTCCCCGCCTGTCTCCAAACGGTCCGCGCACGGCCGCTGCAAAGTCTGGCGCCAGGCCCGATGGCAAGCGGTCCGCGACCAAGAAGCCCCGCAAGAAGCCCAATTGATGAAACCGCCGAAGCGATTGCTGCCGCTGATCGAGTACGGCCTGGTTGACGAGGTGCTGTATCCGTTGATGAGTGGCAAGGAAGCCGATGTTTTTGTGGTCCGCTGCGGCGAGGAAGAGCGCTGCGCCAAGATCTACAAAGAGTCGCGAACCCGCAGCTTCAAGCAGGCCGTGAAATATACCGAGGGGCGGAAAGTCCGGAACACCCGGCGCGCCCGGGCGATGGAAAAAGGCTCGCGCTTCGGTCGCGAGCAGCAGGAGGAAGTCTGGCAGAACGCCGAGGTCAGCGCGCTGTACCGCCTGGATGCCGCTGATGTGCGCGTGCCGCGCCCCTACGGCTGTGTTGAAGGCGTGCTGTTAATGGAACTGATCACGGACGAGTCCGGCGATGTCGCGCCGCGTCTGGCAGATGTGCGCATGTCTGCAGAGCAGGCGGTGGAGGATTTCGACATGGTCATCCGCTATGTTGTGCGCATGTTGTGCGCCGGCATCGTGCACGGTGATCTGTCCGAGTTCAACGTGCTGGTGGATGAGGGCGGGCCGGTCATTATCGATCTCCCGCAGGCGGTGGATGCCGCATCCAACAACAACGCGCGCGAGATGTTCATTCGCGATGTCCTGCGTATGACGCAGTACTATGCCCTGTTCGAGCCCGCGCTGCTGCAGACGCGGTATGCCGCAGAAATCTGGCAACTCTACGAAGATGCTGCCCTGGAACCGGAAACTCCGCTGACGGGTGTCGCTGAACTGGACGAATCGGCGGCCGACGTCGATGGCGTCATGCGCGAAATCGAGGCGGCGCTGGAGGAGCATCTTGAGCGTCTGGCGCGCGAGGCGGACGACGACGAGGACTGAATCCACGCCTGGCGTAACTCACACGAAGAGGCGAGCATGAAGATCCTGCTGCAGCGGGTAACACGGGCAGATGTGTCGGTGGGAGAGGCGACCATCAGCCGCATAGGTCCTGGCCTGCTGGTTTTCCTCGGGCTGGAGCAGGACGACCGTTGCGGTACGGCCGAGGCACTTCTGCACAGGCTTCTCGGTTATCGGGTTTTCGTGGACGCCGCGGGGCGCATGAATCTGAGCGTGGCAGACGCAGCCGGCGACGTCCTTCTGGTGCCCCAGTTCACCCTGGCCGCCGATACCACTCGCGGTCGGCGTCCCGGTTTTTCCTGCGCCATGTCGTCTGCCGACGCTGAACCCCTGTACAGTTTCTGCCTTGACTGGCTCGCATCGAATCACACATCGGGCAAGGTTGCCGGTGGGGTTTTCGGTGCCGACATGCAGGTCAGCCTGGTCAACGACGGGCCGGTAACGTTCCTGCTGTCGGCCTGATGGCGCGTCCTGTGAAGCGAGGAGTCAGTCCCTGCCGAGCGTGCTGATCAGGTGGTTGACGCGTCGGCGCACCGCGGCATCTCCCAGTGCGGCCTGGATTTTCGGCATGTCGCTCGCCATCAGGTAGTCCGGCAGGTAAAAATATTCCAGTGCTTCCTGTGCAGCGAGGTCCACGTCGCCGATATCCGTGACGCCATGGAAAGCCACCTGATCACCAATCCGTTCAGCGACATAGCAAAGCACCGCAGAGGCGAGGTCGCCATCAATATCGGGATGCTGCGCCGGCGGCAGCGCCATGGGGATGTAGCCATGCTGCAGTCCCCGGATGAGTGCCTCAGGCAGTCCCCACTGCTCGACCAGCATGCCGGAAATCACCGCGGCGTTTGCCATCAGCTCGTCCTGCTGGGCCTTCGCGCGGGAGAACAGTGTGGCTTTTCGCGCATACAGTCCCGCCATGTCGGCACGCGCCGACAGTAGTGCGAGATCGCCCAGGTTCGCCAACAGCGATCGCGTGGAGAGTATTGACGGGTGCGCCACGCCGAGATGCTGCCCTAGCATGAGTGCGGTAGTGCTGGCCACATAGCTTGAACGCCACAGGCGCATGTAGGCATCCTGCTGTGAGGCGTGCTCGAACTCCATGACGCGATTGACGGTCGACTGCAGCACCAGACCCTTGACCAGGCTGGTGCCCAGGTACGTGATGGCGTGCTGAATACTGGAAATAGGCGCGGATAGAGCGAATGCTGCCGAGTTGACGGTTCGCAGAATATCAGCGGTCAGCGCAGGATTCGACTTGACTGCCTCGGCAAGCGCGTCCGGGTCGTCCAGGCCTTTGGTGACGCGCTCGAGAATCGGCGGCGGCTGACGCAGCCGGGCAACGATTTCTGCCACGTCCTCGCGTTCTACCTCGGTGAGATGATCCTCCATGACGAGGAAAAAATCGGCGAGCTCGTTCGGTACCTTGCGCTCGGTGACAGGCCGCGCGGTGGCGGGCTCGCTGCGAGCCGTCGCGGCTGGCCGTCGCTCTGTGACGGTGTCACCGACGACGGGCTTGCGCCGACTGGCGTCGCTACGCACGGCGCTCTTGTCATCTTTGTTCCGCGTGAACCATCCCATGTCGCGCTTTTCCCCCTGATACCAATGTCGTGGGCAGGATGATCGCCGGACTGCAATAGCAGGTCGGATTTCTGCATCAGCACACCGGCAAAGGTTAGCATACTCGTGGGCGGCTGGCGTGCAGGAGCGTCCCCGTTATGCGCTCCGGGGCACGCTATTGTCGGGCGACGGCAGCGGCACCACCAGCCGCAGGTTCCGGCGCTTTTTCGGGGTAAAGTATGTCCGTGATGCGAACAATACGCTTGACGCTTTCCTCGATGATGGCAATGGCGTGCAGCTGTCGCGTTGCCTCCAGGGTACTCGTCTTGCCGTCGCTGATTCTTTCAAGCAGGTAGGTACGCCGCTGGCGACGCAGCCGCTTGGCCTGCTTGAGCTGTTTTTCCCGCGCTTTAGCGCTCATCTGCTTCAATTCACCGCTGCGCATGAAGGATAGATAAACCGCCTCCAGTTCTGGCGAGAGACCCTTATTCACATCCGCCGCTGGCAGCGCCGCCAGCTCCGCCACCAGCTCCCGGAGCTGGCTGAGGTCTTCTTTCGCCTGGTTCAGGTTGAGCAGATCTTCTGCTGCGTCGGGTGGCATGGTCTGCGCGCCAAGTCGACTGCTGAAGTCACCGATAGCCCGCAGCAGTGCGCCGGTGCTGATATCGCGCTCCGGCTCCCCGTCCTCGGCGCTGTTGACCAGCGGACGCGCCCGCCCAAGAAGCTGCTTGTAGACGCGCTTTAGCTCCGAGCGCATGGCAGCGACACCCATCACCGGGACGCCGAGAACCGTATCATCGAGATAGCGGGTCTTCTCGGACAGCAGCTCCGGCTGGCGTATCCGGCGCTCAATGCGGCGCAATATCGGATCCGCCAGAACCGTCATCAGCAGCAAGCCGAACAGGTTGAACAGGGTGTGAAACAGTGCCAGACCGGTGCTGATGTCGGCGCGTTCCGGACCGCCGGCAAGCGATTCTGAAACCCACCACAGCGGCCCCAGCAGTGCCAGCGCCACAACGCCGGTGACCAGTTTTTCAACGACATGAACCGCTGCCAGGCGGCGCGCATTCGCCGTTGCCCCAATGCTGGCCAGCACGCTCGTGGCCGTGGTGCCGATATTGGCGCCGATCACCAGCGATGCGCCCAGCAGCGGAGTCAGTACACCGGTGACCGAGGCGGTCAGAATAATTGCCAGCGCCGCGGAGGAGGACTGTATAAGCGCCGTTAGCAGCGCGCCGAAAGCCACCCCGAGCAGTATGCCGATAATCCCCGACGTGCCGAGGCGCTCCATAGGAATCCACTCGGCGACGTCGATAAAGGCATCCCGAAGCAGTCCAAGACCGAGAAAAAGTACGCCGAAACCGGCGAGCGCAAAGCCGACATGGGCGAGGCGCGATCCGGGTTGCAGCAGTCGCGCCAGCATCCCAAGACCGATCATGGGCAGTGCTATCAGCTCCACCTTGATGCGCAGGCCGACCAGGGCAACGATCCACGCCGTCATGGTGGTGCCAAGATTGCTGCCAAAAACCACCCAGGCTGCCTGCCTCAGCTTGAGCATGCCTGCGTTGGTAAAGCCGAGAGTGGTCACGATCACGGCGCTGGATGACTGCACCACGGCGGTAATGGAAAACCCGACCAGCGCCGCGCGCAGCCGGGTGCGGGTTGAGCGTTCGAGGAAGCCCTGTAGCGAGCTTCCTGCAGCGGCCTTGAGGCCGTCGGTCATCATGCCCATGCCAAGCAGCAGCAGGCCGATCCCGCCGAGGGCAAAGGTCAGCAGGGTGGCGCTCATCAGCGCGGGGTGACCCCCTCAACCGGCTCCCGCGGCAGGTCGTCCGTCGCCGGCGCGGAGCCCGCCCGCAGCCTCAGTGCCGCCGCCTGCGCCTGTCGGCTGTAGTCCATGGATTCGCCGAGAATGCGCGCGGCCTCCTGGTCGGCATGGAAGCCGCGGGAGTTCTCGCTGCTGATATAATCGAGCCGCCACATTGCCTTGCGCTGCAGTTCCAGCACGGGGGCAAGTTCCGTGTCGGTGGCACCCGCCGCCTGTGCCTCGAGAATGGCGTCCAGCATCTCGGTCATTGCGGCGCCGGCGCGCTCGGTCAGAGTGACCGTGGTTTCCTGTATCCGGTACACGCGCTCGCGCAACTCGGCCTCGGCGACGTTGTGGCAGGTCTGGCAGGAAGTGTTGACCGACTGCATGGGGCTCTGCACGTTATGACTGCTCATTTTGGTCGCACCCCGTGTCTCGTAGGGCATGTGGCAGTCGGCGCAGCTCACGCCGCTGCGAGCATGAATACCCTGACTCCAGAGCTCGAATTCCGGGTGCTGCGCCTTGAAGATCGGTGCCCCGGTCTCGCCATGGCGATAATCGAGAAAGTCGCTGCCGTCCGGGAAGGATTTGCTGGCCCAGTGCGTCTCCAGGTTCTCCATGCGCAAACCCTGACTCCAGGGAAACTCGAGGGTATCACCGGCGGCGCAGTAATATTCCACGTGGCACTGGGCGCAGACCATTGAGCGCATTTCCTGGCGGCTGCTGTCGGCGTTCACATCATAGGGTTGTTCCCGGTCGCCTCGACGCCAGGCCTCGACGCCCGGCAGGTGGGGCACCGGCGCATCGCCTTCCGCAAGGGCCTGCATGCCCAGCACGAGGCCCGGGCGCGTGACGCGCAGCGCCATGGTGTCGGGGTTGTGGCAGTCGATGCAGGTTACCGGATGTGCGTCGCCCTCAAGGGCATGCTCCTCGGGCAGCGCCTTGCCGGCAAATTCTTCGGTGAAGCCACCGGGTGGCGGTGTGGGAAAAACCGGTTCACTGTCATCAGGGGTGCCGTCGGGGACGGCGTATAGCATGGCCAGAACCTCCTGGTAGGGGCGCTGACTGAGCTCCTGAAAGCCACGGATTACCGCCGGCATATTGAAGTCCTCTGCCAGTGCTGCGTCGTCCGCCGGCAGGCCCATCGCCTCCAGCCCCACCTTGCGGTACAGCACGTTGGTCGAGCCGTGACAGTGCAGGCAGGCCCCGGCCTGAGGTTTCTGTGTGACGCGCTCGGTAACACCCTGATCGTAGAGCATGTAGGCATGTCCGCGGGCCTCGCGGTAGTCAATGCTGAAGGCATATCCGGCATAAAGCCGTCGCAGCCAGGGCTGTGCGTCGAGCTTGCTTTCCGGCATGGCGCTGGAGCCGCCGTAGAACTTGTCGCCCGCGGTTGCTTTCCAGCCATCATAGTGGTGCGGCCAGTTGAGACCCCAGGGCTGGGGGTCCACACTGATCTCATCGAGCTTGGCCACCCGCACCCCGGGACTGCGGGCCTCCTGCTTGCGCTCGAAAACCGACGTGAGCAGGTGGCTGACCACCAGCGCAGCGATGGCGGTAACCAGGAATACCGCGCCCAGAAGCAGTACGGATTTTGCCAGACCCGCCTGTCTGCCGCGCGCGTTGTATGTCATGTGGATGTCCATGCTCTCATCCTCTGCTTATTGACGATCGGCAAATCCGCGTCTTCGACCGGCATGGCCGACGTCGCTGTGGCAATCGGCGCACCAGGCCATATCGCCGCCCTGGTGCGCGGGTAACATGGCGTTGACGGTGCCTTCGTGGCAGGCCAGGCAGGCTTCCTGTGTCTTGCGCCGGTTGCGCGGCTTGATCTGCAGGGGCCGGTGGAAATTGTCGGTGGTGAAGGCCAGCGCATGGAAAAAACCGTTGTCTGCCTTGGTGATCCAGCGCCCCGCGAAGCCCTGACCGAGATGGCAGTCGTTGCAGGTTGCGACATTGTCGTGGCTAGACTGCAGCCAGCTGTCGTAGTGCTCCTGCATGACGTGGCAGTTCGCGCAGACGGCAGGGTCGTCGCGCAGGTAGGCCAGACCGTCGGCATAGCCCAGCGTGAACATGCCCACCCCGCCGAGGATACCGAGCGCCGCGGCGGTTGCAACAGCCAGTCTCCAGAGTGTGCGGTCCGTCCGCTGTCTGTCGGTCATTCAACCGCTCCGGCGCCTCATCACAGGCCCTTACGGTAACTGTAGGGCGTGACGCCCGTCCAGCCCTTGAAGGCGCGGATGAACGCACTCGACTCCGAGAACCCGGCGCGGTGGGCGATTTCCTCGATACTCAGACCGCGGCGGCCGAGGTAGTGCAGGGCGATATCGCGCCGCAGCTGGTTCTTGATGTCCTTGAAGGTGGTGCCTTCACTGGCAAGACGGCGACGCAGGGTCTGTGGGTGCAACTCCAGAGCCCCGGCAATCGTGTTCAGCTCTGGCATGTGCATGAGGTCCTGGCGGATCAACTCGCGTACCTGGCTGGTCCAGCTGCTGCGCTCATACTGCAGCGTGAGCATGTTCAGCGCCGGATGGCGCAGAAAGCGTGCCAGGGTCTGCTCGTTCTGCAGCACAGGCTTGTCCATGAGCGAGCGCGCCAGCACCAGCGAGCAGACCGGCTGCTCGAAGCTCACGGGGTTGGCGAGGAACATCAGACGATACTCCTCGGGCTGTGCCGCCGGCGAATAACTCAGCGTGGCGCGCTGTATCGGCAGGTGCTCCTGTACCAGCCAGCTGCCGAAGCGGTGTATGTTGAACAGGAACAGCTCGGCGATGTAGGGATCGATGTCGCCATCAGCCACCCCGACCAGACGAATCAGGACACGTGCGTCCTCGACATGCAGCTCTGGCCGCGGCCCGAAGTCGAACAGGGAGTAGAAGCGGCAGTGACGATGCAGGGCCTGTCCCAGCGTCGTGGAACCCACGACCGCATGACACATCATTGCCCAGGTGCCCAGCGGCATGACACGCTGGCAGTAGCCCAGCGACTCATCCTGCATGGCGCGCATGGTGCTGATCTGCAGGTCGGCAAAGCGTTCAATCGAGATGCGCGCATCCCGCTCCTGCAGCAGGCGTGGTGAAATGCCGTTTTTGCGCAGCAGTGGCAGCGGATCAACGCCGCGGGTCACGGCATGCCTGAGAACGGCGCGCGCGAAATGCACTGAGATGGAAAGCTTGCGCACTGCTGTTTCCCTGCCTTGACGGCACCGGAGCGCCGGGTTGCGAGGCTGTCAGTTTGGGTCAAGTTTTTTGTCGGTGGCGGTCATTGTTGGCGCCGTGGGTGCTCACCATACTGCACACTTGCCCACAAATGGAGTTAACGCATGCTGCCAAGGCGCTTCACCGAAGAACAGACCATGTTCCGCGATGCCTACCGAAAATTTCTTGCCGCAGAGATTGTGCCACATATGGAAGACTGGCGTGAGGCGGGTATCGTGGACCGGGACGCCTTCAGGCGCGCCGGCGAGCGGGGTTTCCTCATGGTCTGGCCCGACGAAAAATACGGCGGGATGGGTGACAACGATTTTCGCTTTGAGCAGGTCATCATCGAGGAAACCTGCTACGCCCGGGTGGGCGACTGGTACAACAGCCTGCACAGTCGCCTGGTCGGCCCGTATTTCACCCGCTTTGGCAGCGAGGAACAGCGAGCGCGCTTTCTGCCACACTGTGTCTCCGGCGAGTGCATTCTGGCGATTGCCATGACCGAGCCGGATGCCGGCAGTGATCTCGCAGGCATGCGCACATCGGCGGTTGAGGACGGCGACGACTGGGTGTTGAATGGCTCCAAGACCTATATTTCCAACGGCATCAATGCCGACGCCGTGATTGTGGCGGCGAAGACGGATCCGCAGAACAACCCGCATGCGATGACGCTGTTCATTGTCGAGCGGGGCATGCCGGGCTTTGAGCGCGGCCGCAATCTCAAAAAGATGGGCCTGAAGGCACAGGACACGGCGGAGCTGTTTTTCAACGATGTCCGTGTGCCCAGGGCCAACGTGCTGGGTGAGCCCGGCAAGGGCTTCATTTACCTCATGGAAGGCCTGGCCGAGGAGCGCCTCATGGGTGCCGCTGGCTACATTGCATCGGCGCAGCTGTCCTGGGACCTGACGGCAGCCTTCGTGCAGGAGCGCAAGGCCTTCGGCAAGTCGCTCGCCGCCTTCCAGAATACGCAGTTCCAGCTGGCCGATCTGCGCACGCGGCTGGATATCACCCAGACCTACGTCGACCAGTGCGTCGAGGCTTTCAATGCCGGGGTTCTCACCGCAGTAGATGCGGCGAAAGCCAAGCTGGCCACCAGTGAGCTGCAGGTGGAGGCCGCGGAGATTGGCGTGCAGCTCCACGGCGGTGCCGGCTACATGGACGAATATCCCATCAGCCGTCAATATACCGATGCCCGGATCTCGACCATTTACGCCGGCACCTCGGAAGTCATGAAGATCATCATCAGCCGCGACTGCCTGTCGGCGGATTACGTGCCGTTCAACACGCGCAACTTCTGAAACAGCAACCCGTACAGGAAACAGATGCCATGGAACTGAAAGACAAGGTAGCGGTAATCACCGGCGGTGCCTCGGGCCTGGGGCGCGCATCCGTGAAGCGTTTCGTCGGCCACGGTGCCAAGTGCGCCATCTTCGACATGAATGTGGAAAAGGGTGAGGCACTGGCGGCCGAGCTCGGGGACAACGTCATTTTCGTCAAGGTCAATGTCTCCGACGAGGCCTCGGTGCAGGCTGGCATCGCCGCCACCCTGGCCGCTTTTGGCGCCATTCACATCAACTGCAACTTCGCCGGCATCGGCAATGCCATGCGCACCATGGGCAAAAAGGGACCTTTCCCGCTGGACGCCTTCAAGCAGGTTATTGACGTCAACCTCGTTGGAACCTTCAATGTGCTGCGCCTCTGCGCGGAAAAAATGGGGGAAAACGAGACCTTGACCCGGGACGGTGGTCGCGGTGTGATTATCAACACTGCCTCGGTAGCCGCCTATGAAGGCCAGATTGGCCAGGCCGCCTACTCCGCGTCGAAGGGTGGCATTGTCGGCCTCACGCTGCCGGTTGCCCGCGATCTTGCGGTCCTGGGTATCCGCGTGAACACCATCGTTCCGGGGTTGATTGCGACGCCGCTGATGATGGGAGGCGCTGAAGAGCTGACGCCGGAAATCTGGGAGCACCTGAAGCCCCTGGGCAGCCAGGTGCTGTACCCCCAGCGCCTGGGTGATCCGGATGAAATCGCCCACCTCGCCCAGATGATGGTTGAGAACGACTACCTGAACGGCGAGTGTGTGCGGCTGGATGGCGGCATCCGTATGCAGCCCAAGTAGAGTGGGAGACAGCAGCGTAGGAGGCAGCATGGGACCGTTACACGGCTACACAGTCATCGAGCTTGCGGGCATTGGTCCCGCACCCATGGGCGGGATGATGCTGGCGGACATGGGCGCGGAGGTGATTCGCGTCGACCGTGCCGGCGCCGCCGACCCGCGGCTCACCGAGCGGGTCAGCGGTCGCGGCAAGAAGTCGATCGTGATCAACCTCAAGGATTCGTCAGGGGTGGAAACCCTGCTGCGCATGCTGGAAAACGCCGATGTGCTGATCGATCCCTTTCGCCCGGGAGTCTGCGAGAAACTGGGTATCGGCCCCGACGTGTGCATGGCGAGAAATCCCCGGCTCGTATTCGCGCGAATGACGGGCTGGGGACAGACGGGTCCTTTGGCTCACACCGCGGGGCACGATATCAACTACATCTCCCTGGCGGGTGCCCTTTATGCGGTGGGGCCTGCCGGCGGCAAGCCTGTCGTGCCCTTGAATCTGGTGGGCGACATGGGCGGTGGCGGTATGCTGCTGGTCAACGGCGTGCTCGCCGCGCTGCTGGAAGCGTCCAGCTCAGGGCAGGGGCAGGTGATAGATGTTGCCATGGTGGACGGCACGGCACAGTCGATGTGGATGTTTCACAGCCTGCACTCTCTGGGTGCATGGAATGCGGACGAGCGCGGCGTGAACATGCTCGACGGCGGCGCGCATTTTTATGACACCTATGAGTGCGCCGATGGGGAATACATGGCCGTGGGTGCTATCGAACCCCAGTTTTACGCCGAATTGTGCCGTCTGGCCGAACTGCCCGCAGAGACCTTCGGTGACCAGAACAATGCCGCGGCCTGGCCGGCGATGAAGGCGCAGCTGGCCGAAGTCTTCCGGCGCAAGTCACGTGACGAGTGGTCTGCCCTGTTCGAGGGCAGCGATGCCTGCGTTGCACCGGTGCTGCGGTTTACCGAGGCACCCGAGCATCCGGCAAACCGGGCGCGGGAGGTGTATATTGAGATCGATGGCGTGGTCCAGCCCGCTCCCGCACCGCGCTTTGCCCGCACCCCTTCGGCTGTCGGTCACGGCGCTCACGGTGCCGGCGAGGACACCCATGCCGTCCTTTCTGCCATGGGCTTCGGCGCGGAGGAGATTGATGCGCTGCACCGGCAGGGCGCCGTGACGATGCAGACTTGACGGCACACTGACGCACCCTGATATCACAAGGAAACGAGGAATGACGACATACGACACGGTATCGGTGGAGCGCCGCGGGGCGGTGGCCCTGCTGACCCTGAACCGGCCCGACAGCCTGAACGCGTTTGACGAGGCCCTGCGCCGCGACATGCTTGCGGCGGCGCTGGCGGTGAATGCCGACAACGACGTGCGTGTCGTGGTGCTGACCGGTGCCGGACGCGCCTTCTGTGCCGGAGCCGATCTCACCGAGGTATCCTCCCGCGAGGAGGGTGGCGGCCTCAATACCGAGGCCATGCTGAACACCGAGTACAAGCCGGCGGTGCTGGCGATTGCCGAAGCGCCCAAGCCCTGGATCTCCGCGGTCAACGGCGCAGCGGCGGGTATCGGCAGTGCCTTTGCCATGACCTGCGATCTCACGGTCATGGGACGCAGTGCCTACCTCTACCAGGCCTTCGCGGCGATCGGGCTGGTGCCTGATGGCGGCGCAACCTGGCAGCTGGTGCGCGTCCTGGGTCGCAAGCGGGCCTACGAAATGATGATTTCCGGCGAGAAAGTCCGGGCTGATCGCTGTCTCGAGCTGGGACTGTGCAACCGTGTTGTTGACGATGACGCACTGGTGGATGCCGCGATGGCCTGGGCGGAAGAACTGGCGGAGAAGGCACCGCTCGCGCTGCACTATGGCAAGAAAAGTCTGGCGCTTGCCGCAGAGAACGATCTGGCTTCGGTGATTTCCTCCGAGGCATCGCTGCAGCATATCTGCATCGACAGTAAGGACGCCGAGGAGGGCGTGCGCGCCTTTCTCGAGAAGCGCAAGCCGCAGTGGCGCGGCTGCTGACGTTCAACACCTGCCCGGTGGGCATTGGCGCGCGGGCAGGCCTGTGGCCGGTGGCTCGACCTGACCTCTGGATTGGCTGTGGCTGACGACAGTAAAGACGCGCTGCAGCAACTGCAGGCTCGCCTGGCGTTGACTCTCGATGAGTCCCGTGCCGAGGCGCGCCAGCGCCGCCACGCCAAAGGCTATCGGACCGCGAGAGAGAATCTGCATGATCTGGTGGATGACGGCTCCTTCCAGGAGTACGGCCAGCTTGCCGTGGCCGCCCAGCGCAGCCGGCGTGATTATGCGGATCTTCAGGTATCGACCGCCGCAGACGGTATCATTACCGGGACCTGTACCATCAATGCTGACAGCGTGGGTGCCGACAGGGCGCGCGCCGCCGTCGCGATCAATGACTACAGCGTGCTCGCCGGAACCCAGGGGTATTTTCATCACCGCAAGCTGGAT
Source organism: Chromatocurvus halotolerans (assembly GCF_004340525.1). GTDB lineage: Bacteria > Pseudomonadota > Gammaproteobacteria > Pseudomonadales > Halieaceae > Chromatocurvus > Chromatocurvus halotolerans. The sequence continues at coordinate 130,002 of NZ_SLWX01000002.1, forward strand.
CGCCTGTGCGACGTGGCCATGCGTCACCGCCTGCCGGTAGTGATGTATACCGAGGGCGGCGGCGGTCGTCCCGGAGATACCGATGTCGCAACGCAGATAGCCGGGCTCAATCTGTCGTCGTTTGCGGCGTGGGCACGTCTGGCCGGAAAGGTGCCGCGTATTGCCGTCAGCAATGGCTATTGCTTTGCAGGCAACGCTGCACTGTTCGGCTGCGCCGACTTCCGCATTGCCACGCAGCAGTCCTGGACCGGTATGGCGGGTCCGGCCATGATCGAGGGGGGAGGCCTTGGCAGCTTCGCTCCAATGGACATCGGCCCCGTGAAAGCGCAACAGCGCAACGGCGTTGTCGATATTGTCGCGGCCGATGAGGCCCAGGCGACCCGCGTGGCCCGGCAGCTGCTTTCGTATTTTCAAGGCAATGCGGAGCGATGGGAGTGTGCCGATCAGGCGCAGCTGCGGTCGGTGATTCCCGCGGATCGCCGCTGGGGCTATCCCGTGCGCAGGCTGATTGAAGTGCTCGCAGACAGCGACACGTTTCTGGAGCTGCAGCGGGTATTCGGACGCGGCATCATTACCGGCTTTCTGCGCATCGAAGGCCGGCCGCTGGCGCTGATGGCGAGTGACTGCCAGCAGCTTGGCGGTGCGGTGGACGCGGAATCGGCGGACAAGGCGGCACGCTTCCTCAGCAGCTGTGGCGCTCTTGGACTGCCGGTGCTGTCACTGATCGATACGCCGGGGTTCATGGTGGGTCCGGATAGCGAGGCGGCCGGAGCGGTGCGCCGCATGTCCAGCCTGTTCACCGCCGGCGCAGCGCTCGAGGTTCCATTGATTGCCATTTTCCTGCGCAAGGGCTACGGCCTCGGCGCCATGGCCATGGCCGGTGGTGGTTTCATGGAGCCGGTATACAGCGCGGCCTGGCCCTGTGGGGAATTCGGCGGCATGGGGCTGGAGGGTGCGGTGCGTCTTGGCTACAGCAAGGAGCTGGCGGCCGTCCCCGAGGGGGAGGCCCGGGAAGCCCTGTTCGCCAGACTTGTGGCGAAACTCTACCAGGTGGGTAAAGCCACGGAAGCGGCTGCCCATCTCGAGATAGATGCCGTCATTGACCCTGCCGACACTCGCCAGGTTGTCCTGCGGGCACTGGATGCTGCGCTTCCCCCGGCATGAACGCCGTGTCGCGCCGGCTGTGGATCCCTGTCGTGGTCACTGCGGTCAGCGCGTGACAATCAATCTGACGGCCTGCAGCTGCAGGCTGGCACGGTCGATCAGGCGCAGGCTTTCCTCGCGCTGCCAGCGCAGGTGATCAATCTCATCCTGACGCACCTGTGGGTTGATCCGTTGCAGGGCTTCGAGGCGCTCGATTTCCCCGCCGAGGGTGTTATCCGCGGCATCGCGCGCCCCGCCGATGACAGCGCGCAGCTGTTTCCCGGCAATGCCGGTTGCCGCGTTCAGGTGCTCCTCGACCTGGCCGCGTACCTGCTTGATGATGGCAAGCCCGGTGCTGCGATTGACCCGGGTCACCAGCTCACTGAGTTTGTCATGCGGCATGAGGCCTGACAGGTCGCGGCCCTTGTTGTCGACCAGAATGCGCAGCGGGGACAGGGACAGGAATCGCTGCAGCTGAAGCTGGCGCGGGGCGGGACAGCTCACGGTGAACAGGGATTCGAGTAGCAGCGAACCCGGGGCCACACCCTTCAGGGCGATGGTACCGATCGCCGTGTTGCCAAGCTCCGTGGCGAGTATCGCCTCCATGCTCTCGGACACCATGGGATGCTCCCAGGTGAGGAAAGCCATGTCTTCGCGGGCGAGCGCAATGCCGCGATCGAAAGTGACAGTACGCCCCTCCTCAGGCAGATGCGGAAACTCCGGCATCAGCATGTGTTCACCTGGCCGCAGCACCAGGCAGTGCGCCGAGTGGTGCTCGTGCTCAACGCCGACAATGTCGCACAGACCGGTAAAGTAGGTCTCCAGCGCCGTGGATGCTTCGGACGCCTCGATTTCCCGAATCAGCCGCTCGGCCTCGTCCCTGTGACAGGAGTTTCGCTCGAGCAGGCGGTCGCGGCCCTCGCGCAGTTCCTGCTTGGTGATGTTGGTGAAACCCCGGGTTTCTGACAGCAGTGCCTCGAAATCGGCATTGTCGCCGCCAAGCGCATTCAGCAGGGGTTCGCTGAAGCGGCTGTAGATCATCTGTCCCGCCGAGCAGCTGTTGCGGAAGATATCGAGTCCTTCGTGCAGCCAGCGGAACAGGGTTTCCTGGGCGGTGCCCTCAAAGTAAGGCACGTGGATGGTGATATCGCCGCGTTGCCCGATACGGTCCAGGCGCCCGATGCGCTGTTCCAGCAGATCCGGGTTCAAGGGCAGGTCGAACAGCACCAGATGCTGCGAGAACTGGAAGTTGCGGCCCTCGCTGCCGATTTCCGAACAGACCAGCGTCTGCGCGCCGTTCTCGGTATCGGCAAAGTAGGCAGCGGCGCGATCGCGCTCGATGATTGACAGGCCCTCGTGAAAAGCCGCGGAGCGGATGCCGGCACGCAGGTGCAGGTAGTGCTCCAGCGCGATGGCGGTTTCGGCACCGGAGCAGATGATAAGTGCTTTAGCAGGGCGCATGGCCTTCAGCGTCGATGTCAGCCAGGCGACCCGCGGATCTGTCTGTACCCAGTCGTCGCCGCTTTCGTAGCGTTCCGGGTACAGCGCCTGCAGCGGATCCTGCGCAGTTTGCAGGGTGAGTGGTGGTGCGATTGGCGCGGCCGCAAGGCGTCGCTCCGGAAAGCCGGCGACGCTGGCCCGGGTATTGCGGAACAGCACGCGGCCCGTGCCATGGCGATCGAGAATGCGCGGGATCAGGTCCTCGGCGGGCAGGTCGGGATCCAGGCCCTCCGGCAGCTCGGTCGGCGTTTCTCCGGCCTCAAGCTGCTCGATGACATGGCTCCAGCGACGGTACTCGGCTTCCTGCTGGCGGAACTGCTGAATATCCCGGAAGCGCGCCGGATCCAGCAGCTGCAGGCGGGCAAAGTGGCTTTCCTGTCCCACCTGCTCGGGGGTCGCCGTCAGCAGCAGCAGTCCGGCGGCATGGCGCGACAGGTTGTCGACAAACTGATAGTCCTCGCCGGGTGCATCCTCCGACCACTGCAGGTGGTGTGCCTCATCCACCACCACCAGATCCCAGTCCGCCGCCAGGGCGAGCGCGCGTGCTGCCGGGGAACGACGAAAAAGGGCGGTACTGGCGAGCACCAGCTGCTCTGTCTCGAAGGGGTTGTCGCCCTCGTGCTGCTGCAGCCGCTCCTCATCAAACAGGGCAAAATGCAGACTGAAGCGACGCAGCATCTCCACCAGCCACTGGTGGAGCAGCGGTGCCGGTACGAGCACAAGCACCCGTTCACTGCGGCCGGTGAGCAGCTGGCGATGGATGATCATACCGGCCTCGATGGTCTTGCCGAGGCCTACCTCGTCGGCAAGCAGCACTCGCGGTGCATGGCGCTGGCCAACCTCGCTGGCAATATACACCTGGTGGGGCAGCAGGCTGGTGCGCGATCCGAGTAGGCCGCGGACTTCCCCGCGCTGCAGCCGGTCAAGCTGCATGCAGGTGGCGACGCGCAGGGCGAACTCGGCGTGCCCGTCGAAGTGGCCGTTGAGAAGACGCTGCTGGGGGGTTGTGAGCTGCACGAAAGCGTCGAGCTCAACCTCGGATGCCCGATGTTCGTTGCCCTGCTCGTCGACCCCGGCATAGGCCAGCAGACCGGCTTTCTCGATGACGTCCGTAACTTCGAAGCGCCGGCCATCGGCGGTTTCCACCGTATCTTCCTTCTTGAAGCGAAGCCGGGTCAGCGGCGCATTGTGTGCCGCATAGGTGCGTTCCTCTCCTACTGCTGGAAAGCTCAGCGTGACGCGCCGATCCTCAAGGCCCACCACGATGCCAAGGCCCAGCTGCATGTCGGCATGGCTGACCCAGCGCTGTCCAATGATATATTCCATGCCTCTCAGGACTCCGCGATGGTAGTTGGGAAGAACAGCCGCTGGCTGTTGTCATAGGTCTGCCTGAGAAGCGCTTCCGTCGGCAGTGCCTTTATTGCGGCGATTTTTTCTGCGACGAACGGCAGATAACAGGGCTCATTGGGGCGACCCCGGTAGGGCACCGGCGTCAGATAGGGTGAATCGGTCTCCAGCAGGAGCTGTTCAAGCGGCGTCATGGCCACGATGTCACGGACATTCTGCGCCGAGTTGAAGGTGACAATGCCGTTGAAACCCAGCATGAAGCCGGCATCCAGACAGAACTCCGCCAGTGCCTGACCCGAGGTGAAGCTGTGTATGACGCCGCGGCGGGACAGATCGGGCAGGAATTCGCCCAGGATCGCCCGGGTGTCCTCGTCGGCCTCGCGGCTGTGTATGACCACCGGGTAATCGTGGCTGGCGGCAATAGCCAGCTGGGCGCGGAACGCTTCTCTCTGGCTCGCCCGATCGGTGTGGTCGTAATAGTAGTCAAGGCCTATCTCTCCCACAGCCAGTATGCGCGGGTGTGACAGGTTGGCGACGATAAGGTCAGCCACCCGATCGCAGAATCCCGACGCTTCATGCGGGTGAATACCCTGCGTTCCCCAGACGCGAGGGTCGGCCTCGGTCAGTGAGACGACGGTCGACAGATTGTCGGGGGATACGGCAATGGTGATCAGCTTTTCAATGCCGCTTGCCACCGCACGCTCAATCGCGGCGGCGAACTGATCGTCATCGAAATAGTCCAAGTGGCAATGGGTTTCGATGATTGCGGTATTGAAGCGGGGAATGTCGCGACGCTTTTGCTTGCCCATAAACTCCTGCAGACTGCCCAGGCGTGACGTGCCTGGCGCGTTGTATAACATGACAATCCGCGCATTATATCGGACTCGGACCGATCGATGTGACCCACCGGAGTCTCTTTGCTGATGTTGAAAACGATTTCCAGTGGCTTTTGGCTGCTGACAGCCCTGCTTGCCTCGATCGCTGCGCTCGCGCGCGAGCCCGCCAGCTACGGAGAGCGCATAGCGTTGAGAGGGGCTGAGTGGGCCGAGGGACGGATGGACCCGGCGCTGACGGTGTTATCCGGGATCGACGATCGCGATAACGTGGGAGAGGGGGGGTCGCAAGCGCAGGACTCGGTAACGCAATGGCAGGCACAGGTCGAGACCCTCGAGGCCGCAGGTGGCCCCTACGCCAGCGGGCTTGAGGAACCGCTCGCAGATCTGGCGCGGCAGCGGGTTGCCGAGGGCCGCTTCGGCGAGGCCCTGGCCCTCTACCGGCGCAGCCTGCATATTCTCCGCGTGAACACCGGCCTTGCCAGTCCCGCTCAGATGACCATCGTGCGCGCCATGCTGGAGCTGCAGCGTGCCCTTGGCGATCGTGAGGGGCTCGACGATCTCTACGGCTATTACTACCGCCTGGGGTGGTTGGCGGCAGATGACGAGGAGGGTGATGAGCGCTGGCGCGTGGCCCTGGAATATCTGCGCTGGCAGCGGGAATTGCTGCGTACGGCCGATAGCGGCGACCCGGACCGTGAGCTGCTGGAGCTGTTCCGGCTGAATACCGAGCTGCTCGAGCGCGCAAGCGCCGAGGCGGCGCCCCTCGGAACAAGACAGGATCTCGTTCAGAGCCAGCTCAAAAACCTGTACCTGGTGCAGGCCAGGGTCCTGCCGCAGGTACGGGAAAGCCTGTCCGTACTGTCGCCGCGGCGCAGCCGCCGTCAGGAGCTGTTGCCGGAGGATGTCGATCGTGACCGCCTGCTATCCCTGCAGCGATCGGCGGTAGCCACCGGGGCAGAGCTGCTGACCTCACTGGCTGAGCAGGCTGAGTCGCCGGTTGCCCGCGCTGCACTGTACCGCGAGCTGGGGGACTGGGAACAGTGGAACGGCAGCTGGCGTCGCGCGGAAGAGGCCTGGCGCAGGGCCGTTTCTCTCCTGCAAGACGCTGGCGAGAATGATCGGCTCGCCGAGTGGTTCGGCGAGCCGGTGGAACTGCCCGACAACGGTGCGTTCTGGCAACCGCCTAATGACGCCGACGTCTCCCTGGTGAGGGCGGGTTTCGATGTGAGCGAGCGGGGGCAGGTGCGCCGGGCGACGGCGTCGGTCCTCGCAGGGCGCGACAGTGCATCGATTCTGGCGGTCAGGGAGCTGCGCGATGTGCGTTTCAGGCCCCGGTTTGACGCCGGCCAGGCCGTCGCGGTGGAGGGACTGGAGCGCGACTATGAGGTTTACCACTGACCACTGACCGCTGTCAGCGGTTCTCGACCACCAGCAGGACGCCCCGCGCGCTCATGGGACCGCGCGTGCGCCATTCGAGCAGCTGGCCACCATGCCGGTCGATAACCCGCTCGGCCATCTCGACAAAGGTGGGGCGCTCCGGATCGGCAAGAATGATCTGTCCAACCCCAGCACGAATGGCCCTGTTGACCATGTTATACACGGGTTTGACCAGTTCATCCCAGAAGCAGATATCGGCCCCAATCAGCATATCGTACTGAGCCAGCTGGCGCGTTGTGAGCTGTTCAAAGCGGCGTGCCTCGGGCTGCGTCTCCACCCCATTCAATCGCGCGACAACGTCAAGAAACGGAAACACCGCCGGGTCGGCGTCTACCGAGGCTACCCGCGCGCCGTATTTCTGTGCGCACCACACGCCGCCGATTCCCCAGCCGCAGCCGACATCGATCACGGCGTCGGGCCTCGCGGGAGGGTTGCGATGCAGGTAGTCGATGACCAGGCAGCTGGATTTCCAGAGTTTGTTGCCATGTATCCCCGGCTGCGCAGAACGCCGCTTCACGGCGCGAATGTCCGGATGGGAGGCAGTTGGCATCCGTGCACCGCGGAAACGCCGCAGTGTCTTTACCGCCATTGCAGGGCGCTTCCGGTAGCTACGGCATAATTTCCTGCGGGCCAGTGCTCAGTCAAGGGTTTCAACGTCTTCCGCCTGCGGCCCCTTTTCGGTCTTTGCCACCTCCAGTGCGACCCGCTGGCCGTCGCGCAGACTGCGTCTTCCCTCGCCGCGGATTGAACGGAAGTGAACGAAGACCTCATCGCCACCGTCGAGGGTGATGAAGCCGAAGCCCTTGGAGGCATTGAACCACTTGACCTGGCCCTCTTCCCGCTTGCCGCTGCTCTTCTGCGGCTTCTGTCGCGAGGACTCACGACTCTGAGCGCGGGGTTCCTTGCGCTGCTGCGGTGCCTTTTTCGGGGTTTCCGCGCCCGGTGCAACGACGGCCTCTGCTGCTGCCTTCGATACCAGTGGACGGTGAGTGGCGAGTACGGATGCGCAGGTGGCGATGATAAATGCCAGGCCCAGCAGCAAATCCGGATCCTTGCTGCCCTGCATGAGCGTTGTGGCGATGAATACCAGCATGGCGATGGCGATGGCGATAACCAGTTTGCCTGAAATGGACATGATGCTCCTCGTGTTAAAGCGTTGATAAATCGTTACACATCGCTGCTCGTTTCCGGGCAGCGATGTGGCGGTGGTTCGCAGAAACCCTGCGTGGGTCTGGCGGCGTCAGCCTTCCGGGCGAGGTGAGTTTCTCGCCCGGGAAAATATCGGCTAAAGCTTGGTGACGTCTTCTGCCTGCAGTCCCTTGGGGCCGTGCGCCAGCGTGAACTCCACCGCCTGCCCCTCGTCCAGCGTCCGGTAGCCGTCACCCTGAATCGAACGGAAATGGACGAACACGTCCTCGTCGTTTTCCCCCTGCGTGATAAATCCGAACCCCTTGGCGTTGTTGAACCATTTCACCGTGCCGTTGACACGCTCTCCCATGCTGCATCCCTCGATGTTGCGCTGTTATTGTTTTCGCGGGGCCTGTTGCCCCATTGCCTTGTTATTCTCTGGTGCTCATGCCCCGGCGAGAGATGCCCGCTGCCGGGCCAGCTTCTCCAGGGTCTGACGGTGCTGATCCAGCTTTCCGCGTTCCTTGTCCACCACGGCAGCCGGCGCTTTCTCTGTAAAGCCGGCGTTCGCGAGTTTCTTCTCGAGTCGCGTTATCTCCTCTGACAGCTTGCCGGTCTCGCGGTCGAGCCTGGCCAGCTCGGCGTCGACATCGATCAATCCGGCGAGCGGCACCAGTAATTCCAGCTCACCGACAACCGATGTCGCGGCTGCGGGTGGCTCGCCGGAGAGCCATTCGATGCGCTCCAGTCGCGCCATCTGTGTCAGGAACGCCGCGTTGTCATCAAGGCGTTGCCGATCCTGTGCCGTGCCGTTGCGCAGCAGCAGCGGTACCTTGACGCCCGGTCCGACACCCATTTCGCCGCGTATGGTGCGAACGCCCAGAATGACAGACTTCAGCCATTCTATCTCTGCGTTCGCGGCCTTGTCCACGCGGTCGTCGTCGGCCTGTGGCAGCGGCTGCAGCATGATACTCGGTCCGCTGACGGCGGCCAGGGGAGCAACGGCCTGCCAGATTTCCTCGGTGATGAAGGGCATGAAGGGGTGCAGCAGGCGAAGCCAGGTTTCCAGCACCCGGATCAGCGTCTGCCGGGTGCCGCGCAGCGCGGCTGCGCTCGCCTGGGGGTCGCGCAGTACCGGCTTGGACAGCTCGAGATACCAGTCGCAGTATTCATTCCAGATGAAGTCGTAGAGGGCCTGGGCCGCCAGATCAAAGCGATAATTGCCTATCGCTCTGTGGACTTCGGCCGTTGTCTCCTGCAGCCGGCCTTGAATCCAGCGGTCTACCAGATGCAGTTCAACCGGCGCCTCCCCTGACTGACCGCAATCCTCACCTTCGGTGTTCATCAGCACGTAGCGGGCCGCGTTCCAGATCTTGTTGCAGAAGTTGCGGTAGCCTTCAATGCGACCGATATCGAACTTGATGTCGCGGCCGGTCGAGGCGAGCGAGTAAAAGGTAAAGCGCAGGGCATCCGTGCCGTAGGCGTCAATGCCATCCGGGTAGTGTTTGCGGGTTGCGTGCTCGATCGACTTTGCCAGCTGCGGCTGCATCATGCCGGCGGTCCGCTTGCTCACCAGACTCTCCAGGTCGATGCCGTCAATGAGATCGATCGGGTCCAGCACGTTGCCCTTGGACTTCGACATTTTCTGGCCTTCGGCGTCGCGCACCAGACCGTGCACATACACCTCGTGAAAAGGCACTTCCTCGCGCAGATGCAGCGTCATCATGATCATCCGGGCAACCCAGAAGAAGATGATATCGAAGCCGGTTACCAGCACCGACGTCGGGTGGAACTTGGCGAGTTCCGGCGTTTCCTCCGGCCAGCCCAGGGTGCCGAAGGTCCACAGTGCAGAGGAGAACCAGGTGTCCAGCACGTCTTCGTCGCGGTGCAGAAGGGTCTCCGCGGGAAGCTTGTGCGCCTCGCGCACGGCGTCCTCGCTCTGCCCGACGTAAATGTTCCCGCCGGCGTCGTACCAGGCGGGAATACGGTGTCCCCACCAGAGCTGCCGGCTGATGCACCAGTCCTGGATGTCGCGCATCCAGGCGAAATAGGTGTTTTCCCATTGCTTCGGGACAAAGCGGATGTCGCCATTCTCCACCGCGGCGATGGCGGGTCCCGCGAGTTTGCGTGCGTCGACATACCACTGCCGCGTCAGCCAGGGTTCGATCACCACCCCGCTTCGATCGCCGCGGGGGACTTTCAAGGCGTGCGCCTCAACTTTTTCCAGCAGGCCGAGCCGATCCATGTCGGCGATGATCTGCTCGCGGGCGGTGAATCGATCCATGCCGCGGTAGGGTTCCGGGGCCGCTTCACTAATGCTGGCATCGGCGTTGAGGATGTTGATCAGCTCCAGGTCGTGACGCTGTCCCATGGCGTAGTCGTTGAAGTCATGGGCGGGCGTGATCTTCACGCAGCCGGTGCCGAACTCGGGGTCAACGTAATCATCGGCGATAACCGGCACGTCGCGGTCACTGAGTGGCAGGCGCACTCGCTGGCCTACGAGGTGGGCAAAGCGCGGGTCATCCGGGTTTACCGCGATGGCGCTGTCGCCGAGCATTGTCTCCGGGCGCGTGGTTGCGACACTGACATGCCCGCTGCCGTCGCTGAGGGGATAGCGGAAGTGCCACAGGTGGCCCTGTTCTTCTTCAGCAACGACTTCAAGATCGGAAATGGCGGTGTGCAGCGCCGGATCCCAGTTCACGAGTCGCTGTCCCCGATAGATCAGGCCCTCCCGGTAAAGACGAATGAAGACGTCCTGCACCGCAGCCGAGAACCCGTCATCCATGGTGAAGCGCTCGCGCGACCAGTCCAGGGATGACCCAAGGCGCCGCAACTGGCGGGTGATATTGCCGCCGGACTCCGCTTTCCACTGCCAGACGCGCTCGATAAATGCATCGCGCCCGAGCTCGTGACGATCGGTAGCTTCTGCCTGCAGCTGCCGCTCCACCACCATCTGAGTGGCGATGCCGGCATGATCTGTCCCCACCTGCCACAGGGTGTCGTCGCCCGCCATACGGTGGTAGCGGATCAATGCATCCATGATGGCTTCCTGGAAACCGTGACCCATGTGCAGGCTGCCCGTGACGTTGGGCGGTGGAATCATTATGGAATAGGGGGCTTCGCCACCCTGGGGGGCAAAGTAGCCACTGCTCTCCCAGTGCGAGTACCAGCGGCTTTCGATGTCGGCGGGTTGGAAAGTCTTGTCCATGCGGCGTGGATTCCGGTGGGCGATCAGCGTTCGGGAAAACGCGGGATTATACGCCGCGGATGTCGTGTTTTTCCAATGCGAATCCCCGCTCACGGTAGAACGACCAGGAGGCGCGCAGCGCTTCAAGGCTCTGCGGGTCCTGGGTGACGACCTCGGCTACGCGATGGAATCGTGAAAAAAAAGCCGGCACCGACAGATCGAGATTGATCAGCAGGTCGTCATGTCCCTGCGGGTCCTGTCCCCAGCCGATGGCAATACGATCGGCATCGTCGCTATTGATCAGGCCATGGGGCAGGAAACTGTCGGGGCGGAAGCGCCAAAGCAGATCATCCATTTCCTCCGCCTGAGCCTGTGACGCGCAGTTGAAGAAAATGGCATGCCCGCGCTGGAACGCCTTGTCCGCCAGTCGTGCGGCCACCTGCAGGCGCTTGGCGGGTGCTCCAGCCTGTACGACGTAAAAGCCGACCCGCGTCACTGTGCGCCAGCGCGCTCTCGCAGATAGCGCAGCAGCAGACCCACCGGTCGCCCGGTGGCGCCCTTGGGCGAGCTGTTCCAGGCGGCCCCAGCGATGTCCAGATGCGCCCAGGGGTAGTTCTCGGCGAACTGCGCCAGGAAACAGGCCGCCGTGATACTGCCTGCCTCGGGGCCGCCAATATTGGCGAGGTCGGCAAAATTGCTGTGTAGCTGCTTGCGGTACTCATCCCACAGCGGCATGCGCCAGGCCCGGTCATGGCTGTCGATACCGGCTTTCAGCAGCTGATCGGCCAGTTCGTCGTTGTTGGCGTAGAGGGCAGCGGCGTGGGAGCCCAGTGCCACAACGCAGGCTCCCGTGAGGGTGGCCATGTCAATGACTGCCGCGGGCTTGAAACGCTCCGCGTAGGTAAGCGCATCACACAGAACCAGTCTGCCCTCGGCGTCGGTGTTCAGCACCTCGATGGTTTTTCCGGCCATGGACGTTACCACATCCCCCGGCTTGGTGGCGCGACCGCTGGGCATGTTCTCGGCGGCGGCGATAATGCCCACTACGTTGATCTCCAGACCCAGCTCGCAGAGTGCCTCGAAGGTGCCGAGAACGCTGGCGGCGCCGCACATGTCGTACTTCATCTCGTCCATCTTGGCGCCGGGTTTCAGCGATATACCGCCGGTATCAAAGGTAATCCCCTTGCCGACCAGCACCTGCGGCGCGTCGCCGCGCTTGCCGCCCTTGTATTCCATGACGATGAGCCGCGCCGGCTGATCGCTGCCGGCGGACACTGACAGCAGAGAACCCATGCCGAGCTCGGCCATCTGCTTTTCATTGAGAACCTTCGTCGTGACACGCGCATTCTGGCGGCCCAGCTTGCGCGCCGCTTTTGCCAGGTAGTCCGGCGTGCAGATGTTCCCGGGCAGGTTGCCAAGCTCTCTTGCCGCATTGATGCCCTTGCCGAGCGCAATGCCGACGTCCATTGCGCTGCGGGCGCGCGCCGCCGGCAGCATTTCCCCGGGCGACACCGAAAGTTTGGTCAGCTTGCTGCCGCGGGGCTTCTTGCTCAGGGTTTCACTGTAGTGGTACTGGTGCGCCACGACGCTGCGAGCCAGATCTTCACAGCACGCTGCGGCATCGTCCTCACTGTCGAAGGGCAGGTCATTCAGCAATGCCAGGGCGTCGCGCGCCTCGGTATGTTTCAGTGCCTTGCCGGCAGTGTCGCAAAAACTGCGCTGTGCTGCGCGATCAAACGTCTTGCCGTTGCCCAGTCCGACCAGCAGTACCCGCTTGACGTCCTTGCTCCCAGGCAGAAGCAGGGTCTTGCCCTGCGCCCCGCTGAAATCGCCCATTGCCAGGGCCGCCTGAATAATCCCACCCAGTGCACTGTCCAGCTGCGCCCCGATGTCGCTGAGCTTGCCGCCGGTAAAAACAGGCAGGATGGCACACTGGGTCTTGGTACTGCCGCCATCGCGGAGCGTGCGGGCGGTGATACTGATGCTCGGCATACAGGATTCCTTGTGAGATTTCTTTCGCTTGGCGTTGTGCGTAGTTTACGGGGAACGCGGTGACAACTGAACCATTGGCCGTTTACGCTGTGGAATCGGCCTTCGGTTTTTTAGGCATCAGCACGAGCGCCGTTCCCGACAGATAGTCGTGCCAGTAGCGCCCCCTGCGGTCCACCAGGCACCAGAGATAACCGATGCCCAGACACGCCAGCGACAGCAGCGCCGCCGCACAGCGCAGCAGACAGCGCGCGGCGGTAAGGCGTTTGCCCGGCAGGGCTACCAGCTTGATGCGCCAGGCCTGCATGCCCAGGGTCTGGCCACTCTTGCGCCAGAAGGCGGTGAAGAACCCGGCGATCACCAGCACGGCAATGCCGCGGACCGCCCACGCCTGCAGGGGCTCGTCGCCCACGGCACCGCCAAGAAGTCGCGTCAGTGCGGAGTAGAGTCCCATGCCTATCGCCACGCCGAGCATGATGATGGGCAGTACCAGGAAGGTGTCGTAAAGTGCCGCCATCAGACGTCTTGGCAGGCCGGGCGCCATTACCGCGTCAGCGCCAGTCTCTTGTTGGGTATCGGTATCAGTCATGCGCTGTGGGCTCTATCGACAGGTGGTCAGTGCGCGGGGCGGGCGGTGTATCCTGCTGTCGGTAGCGTGTATCCAGCAAATCACTATCGGGATCTGCAAGCGTCAGCGCAGAGGTGTCGGGTGTGGCTCGCGGCACCGTCGCTGCGAGCCCGGGAATTGTCTCGCCAGCCTCCGCGACGGTAATGTGGGAGGTGTCCGGTGGCGCAGGCGCCTGCGGTTCCGGAGCACCGAGACGCTCCCCCGCGGCAGCGACGGAGAAGGCCGACAGGTCCATGTCGCGACGGGATGCCGGGTGACGTTCATCGGGCTGCAGCACGTCGGTACCTGCCGGTGCCAGAGACAGCGCTGCCCGCGTTTCCTGTCGGGGCTGATGCGCAGGCCCCGGTTGCGCGGCGGCGGTGCCAGGAGTGGACTGTGCGCTGTCACTGGCGACGGCGATTGTGGCCAGGGCCCCTGCGCGCCGCATGGCTGTCTGGTATTTCAGTGCTTCATCCTTCGTGCAGTTGCGTTTGATGAGCTGCTTCCTGCCGGAGAAGAGTTTGTCCAGCGTGGCTTCTCTCGCGTTGAACAGGGCGCCGACCCTGCGGCGCACGTCGCCAAGGGATTCACCATCCGCGATATCACCGGCGAAATAGATGTTAAAGGTTTCCTGCATGATCAATCCCGGCCGCCCAGCGCCAACACAGTATAGGGAATGCCGTGGAGACACTCCAAGCCGACGTGATACCGGTTTCGCGCGCACCGCCTCACGCCGGTATAATACACGCTGAAACAGGAGGACACATGACAGTTGCCGAAACCCTCAAGCAGAAACTCGAGACCGCGCTGGCGCCCGTCTCGCTGGACATCGCCAACGAGAGCCACATGCACAGTGTGCCGCCGAACTCGGAAACGCACTTCCGGGTGGTGGTGGTCAGTGATGCCTTTGACGGCAAGCGGCAGGTTGCCCGCCACCAGTCCGTGTATGCCGCCGTAGCAGATGAGCTGGCCGGACCGGTGCACGCACTGGCACTGCATACCTATACGCCACAGGAATGGTCCGAGCGGGAGCAGCTGGCACCGGCCTCGCCCGAATGCCTCGGAGGCAGCAAGGCAGACGCCGGCGGGGGATCCGTATCATGAGTGTGGTGGTTGCCGCGCTGTACAAATTCACCCGGCTGGCCGATTACCGCGAGCTTCGCGAGCCGCTCCTCGACGAGTGCCTGCGTCTGGGTGTCCGTGGCACCCTTCTCCTCGCTGAGGAAGGCATCAATGGTACGATTGCCGGTGATCGGTCCGCTATTGATGCTGTCCTGGCCTGGCTGCGGCGCGACCCGAGGCTCGCCGACATCGAGCACAAGGAGAGTGAGGACGAGGCTCTGCCTTTCTACCGCATGAAGGTGAAGCTCAAGCGCGAGATCGTGACGCTGGGAGTCCCCGGGGTTGATCCGAATGCCCGGGTCGGCACCTACGTTGCGCCGACAGAGTGGAACCGCGTGGTGAATGATCCCGACGTGGTGCTTGTCGATACGCGAAATCACTATGAATACGGCATTGGCAGCTTCCGTGGCGCGCTGGATCCCGGGACGTCATCCTTTCGCGAGTTTCCCGAGTGGGTGAAGAACAACCTGGATCCAACGCGCAATCCCAGGGTGGCAATGTTCTGCACGGGTGGCATCCGCTGTGAAAAAGCCTCCTCTTATCTGCTGCAGCAGGGGTTTGAGACTGTGTACCACCTTCGGGGCGGCGTGCTCAAGTATCTGGAGGAAGTCCCGGAAGCGGAAAGTACCTGGGAAGGAGAGTGCTTTGTCTTCGATAACCGTGTGTCCGTGAATCACCGACTGGAAAAGGGCGAGTATGACCAGTGCCACGGGTGTCGCCGTCCCATCACCCAGGACGACAAGCTGTCAGAGCGTTACCAGAAGGGGGTGTGCTGTCCGGCCTGCTTCGACGAGCTGACGACTGACCAGAAAACCCGGTTCGCCGAGCGGCAGAAACAGGTGGAGCTGGCGCGGGTGCGCGGTGAGCAGCATCTCGGCGCGGACTGCGCCGCCAGTCAGCGGGAGCGCAGCGCTATCTCAATGGAAGAGTAGGCGTCCCGCCCGGCCGCCGATGCGCGAAACCGGTACAAAAATGCTCTGTGCGAGACTGTCCCCACGTGAGATAACGCCGAGCAGCCGGCCGCTGGCGATGCTGAATACGGCGCCTCCGGAGGCGCCGCGATAGGCAAGGCAATCGGTGGCGATATCCTCATCGCTGCGCGCCACAACGCGGCAATTCCGGTGGAAGGTCAGCACCTGGCCGGCTTCGCCCAGACCCTCGTCCCTGGAATATCCGGCCATGATGATGCGGCTGCCAATCCCGGGCACGACGTCCTGCGCCACGTTGGCGGCGGTGACCGTGGCAGTGGGCAGCGGCTCCTCGAGACGCATGATCAGCCAGTCGGCGTGCATGCCACCGCCACTGGAGACCGTCTTCACGCGGCTCTCCAGGCGCTCTCCCGCGGTCGACTCGATGACGAAGGTGATATCGTCCGTGAGGTCGGTGTGGTATTCGATGCAGTGCCAGGCTGTCAGAATGAGCGATGCTGGCTCGCCGTCGACCGGTGCGAGCAGCGTCGCGCTGCAGGATTCGCGGTAGTGTCGCGGGTAGCCGTTTTCGATGCGTCGCCCGGGCACCAGCAGCCTCCCGACACTCATCAGCATGGGTGGCGATGTCGCACTCACCTGCTGTCGCGGTTCCGCAGTGACGAGGATTGCCGGCAACAGCCATGGCAGGATGCACAGCCACACGCGGGCTAAGCAAGGTATTGGCAGGCGTCTGCCCCGCTGACTGGCGCCGCGGTTTTTCGGCCGGTGCGTCGATATCACCGCGGGCTCAACCTGACGACATGACTTGACTGACGTCAATGTCTGGAAACTGATCTATCGTTACTCTTGCGTCCAGCATTGCATTCCACATTGCATTCAAGCGGTACCGCGTCGGTGCCAAAAAAAACGGAGAATAGCATGAAGACCCTGACAGCGATCACCCTGCCCCTGACACTCAGCTGTGCGTTGGCGACCAGCGCGCTGGCACATGAAGCCGGCGATATTATTCTGCGGACAGGATTCGTGACTGTGGCGCCGAACGACGACAGCGATGCCATCGTCCTGCCCAGCGATCCAGTCACGACGTTGCCATCGGGTGTCGGCGTTGGCAACGACACCCAGCTCAGCATTATCGGCGCATTCATGGTCACGGACCAGTGGGCGGTGGAACTGCTGGCGGCAACGCCCTTTGAGCATGATATTGACGTACCGGATCTGGGTATCGACGCCGGCAGCATCAGGCATCTGCCGCCGACACTCAGTCTGCAGTGGTATCCCCGCGGTGGTCAGGAAGGCTGGCAGCCCTATGTCGGGCTGGGTGTTAACTACACGTATATCTACGATGAGGACATTGATCCGGCGCTTGCCGATGCGCTCGGCAGCGTCATCGGGGCGGGATCGTCACGGCTGGATCTGGACGATTCCTTCGGCTTTGCGGCCCAGGCCGGGGTCGACATTCCGCTGAGCAGGAACTGGATGCTGAATGCGGGCGTCTGGTACATGAACATTGAAACCACCGCCGATGTCGTGACCGACGTGGGCACTGTCAGCTTTGATGTCGATATCAACCCCTGGGTGTACAACATCGGTATCGCCTACAAGTTCTGATCCCTGCTGGCGCGTTATTGGCCCATTAGCGGCGGCGACCGCGGTCGTCGCCGCTGTCATCCGTGCCCGGAATGATCCATCGGCGCCGATGAACCGCCACCCGGCACGATCTCCCGCTGCAACAGGTGGCCGCCGTGTGCATAGGTGAGGTGCAGCGTCCATGCCCCTGCTGCGATCATCAGCACGGCCACGAGGGTCTTGAAGCCTCGACTCTTCAGTATTGCGCTGACATGACCGGCGGCGAAGCTCGCGCCCAGCATGGTCGGCAGGGTGCCCACGCCGAAAGCCAGCATCAATCCCGCAGACTGCAGCGCATCCTGTGCGGTCAGCGCATAGGCCAGCGCGCTGTAAATCAGCCCGCAGGGCATGAGTCCCCAGCCCAACCCGAGTGCGTAGGCCTCGCGGGCGCGCTGCACCGGCAGCCAGCGCGCGGAAAAGCGCTGTATGGGACGCCACAACACCGCGCCGGCGCGCTCAAGGTACGTGAGTCCGCGCCACCAGTCGGCAATATACAGCCCCATCGCAATGAGCAGAAAACCTGCGAGGTAGCGCAGCCCCAGCGTCCATTCTGCAAGCTGGATGCTGCCCGCGAGCAAACCGAGCAGGGCGCCGAGCAGAGTGTAGCTGCTGATTCGGCCCGCGTGATAGGCCACAGTGGTCCCCGGCGCGGCCTTGCCACCCAGGCCGACGGCCGCGGCGATGCCGCCACACATTCCCAGGCAATGCCCGGCGCCGGCGAGGCCTATCGCCAGCGCCGCCAGCAGACTGACGCTGTTCATGTCGACGGTCCGTCCTCCTCTCCGCTGTGCGCCTTGTGGTCTTTTTTCTCATCGCTGCTGTCATCGTCGGCAAGAATGCGCCAGCTTTCCTTGTCCAGGTCATCGTACTGGCCGTTGTCGATGGCCCAGAGCAGAAGACGTATGGCGATTACACAGAATACCAGGGCAATCGGAATCAGCAGATAAAGGCTTTCCATAACATCTGACCTGTTACGTTCGGCGCGGTGGACGTACCAGTCGCAGGGAATTGGCGACCACCAGAAGTGAGCTCAGCGACATGCCGATGGCCGCGGCCCAGGGCGGTATGTAGCCCAGAGCAGCGAGGGGTATGCCAAGCAGATTATACCCTAGTGCCCAGGCGAGATTCTGGTAGAGCGTGCGCCGGCACTGCTGTGCCTTGTCGATGATCGCTGTCACCCGGTGCAGGTCTCCGTCCATGATCACGAAGTCTGCCTGGGTGCGCGCGAGGTCCGTGGCGCCGGCAACCGCAATAGAGGCATTGGCGCGTCTCAGCACGGGAGCATCGTTGAGGCCATCGCCAACCATCAGCACGATGGCCCCCTGCCGCTGAAGCGCGGCGACGTGGGCACTTTTGTCCTGCGGCGTCATCCCCACATGGATCGCGTCAAATCCCAGGGATCTGCCCATGACCGTGGCCTGTCGAGAGTGATCGCCGGTGACGAGCTCGAGCCGTGCGCCACGGGATTTCAGCTCCGACGTCACTGCTGTGGCCTCGTTGCGCAGCACATCCTCGAGCGCTATCCAGGCCAGGGGCTGATCGCGCAGCACCAGTGCGACCCAGTAGCCTGCCGCGTCGGGTTGCGCGGGCAGTGAGGGGGCAATCTCTCGGCAGTACTCTGCGCTGCCGACTCGGCAGGCGCGACCTGAAAACGTCCCTGAAACTCCTCGCCCAACGTGGAAAAGCACCTCGCTGACGCTGTCTGCTGGCGCAATCTCTGTGAAACCGCGTGCGATGGGGTGATTGGCGTAGCGCTGCAGGGCGGCGGCCAGGGCCAGCACGTCCGCGCGCGAGGTATCGCCGAGGCAGAGAACCTGTCCAATGGCCAGCTCACCGCGGGTCAGGGTACCGGTCTTGTCAAACAGGATATGCGTGACGCGGGCGACAGACTCCAGGGCTCCCTCGCCGCGCACCAGTACGCCACCGCGGCGCAGGGCATTGGCCGCGTTGCTCAGGGCTGCAGGTGTCGCCAGTGCCAGTGCACAGGGACAGCTGATGACCAGCACCGAGAGTGCCGTCCACAGTGCCCGCTCCGGCGCAATACCGTACCAGACCCAGGCGGTTGCGCCCGTCGCCAGTAGAATGCCACCGATGAACCAGCCCGCAATACGGTCCGCGATCTGCGCGATCGGTGGCTTTTCCGCCGACGCGGTTTCGATAGAGCGCTGCAGCGCGGCAAGTCGTGTATCCACATAGCTGCCGCTGGCCGTGATATCTAGCGCGGCATCGGTATTCACCGTGCCCGCGAACACCGTGTCGCCCGCCGTTACCCGTCGCGGCAGCGATTCGCCGCTGAAGGCGTCCTCGCGCACAGCGCTTTCGCCGCTTCCCACCACGCCGTCGATGGGCACGGTATCGCCGGCGCGAACGAGGACGCGGTCGCCCCGCTCCAGTTGCTGGCGCGCCTGCTGCCGCCAGTCATCGCCCCGACGCACCAGCACCGCATCGGGCAGCGCCGACTCCGCGTCAAACCAGTCCAGGCTGCCGGCGAGGCGCGCCCGCTTTTCGGCGAAGCGTGCCAGCAGCAGCAGAAAGGTGAACATGACGACGGAGTCGAAATACACCTGGCCGGTGCCGGTAACCGTGGCATAGACACTGGCCGTGAACGCGAGGCCAATAGCCAGCGCGACCGGCAGATCCATGACCAGAGCGCCCTGGCGCAGGTGTCGCCAGGCGCTGCTGAAAAAGGGACGCGCCGAGAAACGCACGATAAACGCAGTAACACCGAGGCTGACCACGCGCAGCAGCTGCTCGTATTCCCGGGCAATGCCCTGCAGTTCACCGGCATGCAGGGCAATGGCGAACATGCCCACCTGCATCATGCCGAGCCCGGCAACCGCGAGGCGGCGCAGATCCGAGCGATACTCGCGCCGCATCTGTTCCCGCTGGGCGTTGGCATGGAACGGTTTTACGCTGTACCCAAGCGCTGCGACACGGGCAAACAGGCGACTCAGCGGGAGACGCTCGCAGTCCAGAACGACGTCCAGTCGCGATTGCGACAGGTTCACAATGGCGCTGTGGACCCCAAAAACCCGGGCCAGGCTCTGCTCGATCAGCCAGGTGCAGGCGGCGCAGGTCATGCCACCGAGCAGCAGGCGCACGCGAGTCAGGCCGTCGCCATCATCATGACTGAAGGTGGCGGCGAGTGCCGGATCGTCGTACAGCCGGAACTGCTCCTCGGCACTGGCGTCGCCCGAGCTGCCGTCAGGTCTCAGATTGTACTCGGTGCGCTGGGCATAAAAACGCGCCATGCCGCTGTCAGCAATCAGCTGGGCGACCGCGCGACACCCGGGGCAGCACATGTCCCGCAGTTCATTGTCGATAACAACACGGAAATTGCTGCCGGCGGGTACCGGATCACCGCAGTGAAAGCACACTGTGTTTGCGGAGGAGTCGGTCATTGATTGCCGTGCCTGCGCCGGCAGGTTTGACTCAGCGCGGGACTGCACGCTGGGCGTCTGTGGTCGCATTTCCGGTGGTGCCGGTGATGCGCCAGTCGCTGCTCTCGCCCGCGTCCAGCAACCAGTGCCAGTTGTCTCCCACAGGAACCGGAAGGCGGGCGGCGTAGCGTTCCGGACCGCTGCGACGCAGATCGATACGGATATCCCGGTCGGCCTCCATGGGATGCGAAAGCCGCAGTCGGAGCTCGGCAACCGCGGGCAGATCCTCGGTAACAACTGTGACAGTGTCTTCTGCTATCGCCAGACGGGCTGCATAGCCCCTTTCCCGGGCACGCTCGTCGCGTTCAAGTTGCCGGTTGATGGCGAGGCCGTCCTTGTAATAATCATCCGCCACCAGATCGTCAGAGCCGCGCACGGCGATGATCATGGTGGTGATGGCCGCAATAACGACCGAGCCCGGCAGTACGATCAGGAACCAGGGCCAGAACTGTCGGTACCAGGGTTCCGGCGTACTGTCGTCAATCCGCGATTTCAGCATTACCGCGGTCTCAGAAAGCGGCTGTCGGCTGAGATACGCAGCGAGGGCATGTCGCTGGAAATGGCCTCGAAAGTGATTTCTGTGCCGGGGGCATCCAGGTGCCGAGGCTGCGCACGTACTCGCAGGGTGATGGAGCGCACCTCGCCGGCGTCCAGTGCGTAACTGGCGTCGCCGATGATCTCGGCCTCGTCAATACCGTTGACGCTGAGGTCAAAGTCGTGCGGCTGGGTATCCATGTTCACCAGCTGGATGCGATACATGTTTTCGATATCGCCCGCCTGTGTCTCGACAAACAGGTTGTTGCGATCGCGGATGATGGTCATTTCCAGGGGCACCCGCGACACCACGTTGTAGCCGAATACGCCGATCATGAGGGTCAATACCGTGAGATAGCCGATGACCCGCGGCCTGGCCCAGTGCGTGGGTTTGCCTTCCAGCGCGTTTTCACTGGTGTAGCGGATCAGACCCGGCTCGTAGCCCATCTTGTCCATCACGGAGTCGCAGGCATCGATACACAGCGCGCAGCCGATGCACTCGTACTGCAGACCCTGACGGATATCGATGCCGGTCGGACAGACCTGTACGCACAGGTCGCAATCGATGCAGTCGCCGAGGCCCAGGGCTGCCGGGTCCGCGGAGCGCTTGCGCGAACCGCGCGGCTCACCGCGGGCCGGATCGTAGGAGACGATCAGGGTATCGCGATCGAACATGACAGACTGGAAGCGCGCATAGGGACACATGTAGGTGCATACCTGCTCGCGCATCCAGCCGGCATTGATATAGGTGGCGAGAGTGAAGAACAGCGTCCAGAGGGCCTGCCACTTGCCCGTGGACAGGGTAGCCAGCTCAACCGTCAGTTCACGCACCGGGTAGAAGTAGCCGACGAAAGTCAGACCGGTCATAAAGGCGACGAACAGCCAGCCACCGTGCTTGGTGGCCTTGCGCATGGCCTTGCCGACAGTCCAGGGCGCCTTGTCCAGCTTGATGCGCTGATTGCGGCTGCCCTCGGTCTTCTGCTCGATCCACATGAAGATACTGGTCCACACGGTCTGCGGGCAGCTATAGCCGCACCAGACCCGGCCTGCCACCACGGTAACCGCGAACAGGCCGAAGGCCGCAATAATGAGCAAAAAGGCCAGCAGCGGAAAATCCTGTGGCCAGAAGGTCAACGTGAAGATGTGGAACTTGCGCTCAGGCAGATCGAACCATACCGCCTGGCGGCCATTCACCGAGATCCACGGCAGCAGGAAATAGGCAATCAGCAGTGGCCAGCCGGTATACAGGCGCAGGCGCTGGTAGAAGCCTTCTATTTTGCGCGTGTAGATTTTCTCGCGCTTCTGGTAAAGATCGAGCTCGGCAACTTCGGCAGGCGCGAGCTCTTCAACGTCGATCAGTTCGGGGTCTTTGTCAGCCATAATTCCTTCTCGCCCGGGGGACGATTACTGCAGGATGTGCGGGGCGCCGCCGGGCCGGCGTGCCCCGTCAGTTGCCCAGGCCGTAAATGTAAGCGGTGAGAATGTGGATCTTGTCTTCCGTGAGATTCTCGCCATAAGCCGGCATCTTGCCATTGCGGCCAACGCGCAGGGTATGTGCAATCTGCTCCTCTGTGCCACCGTACAGCCATATGCCGTTGGTCAGGTTGGGTGCACCCATGGCCACGTTGCCCTTGCCTTCAGCGCCGTGGCAGGCCACGCAGTAGGTCTGGAAATGCTTCTCACCAAGTTTGGCCTTTTCCGGATCGGCGCTGCGCCGGTTTAGCGACAGCACGTATTCGGTGGTTTCAGCGATACCGTCGTCGCCCAGTATGTCTCTCCAGGCAGGCATGGCGGCGTTGCGCCCGTTTACCAGCGTGTGCTTGATGGCGTCGGGTGTGCCGCCCCACAGCCAGTCCTCGTCTGCCAGATTGGGGAAGCCATAGGCACCGCGTGCGTCGAGTCCGTGGCACTGGGAGCAATTGTTGCTGTAAAGCCGCTGGCCCATGCGCATGACCTTGGAGTCCTGGGCGATTTCCTCAACAGGCAGCGCCAGATAGCGATCGCGCATGGCGCGAAACTGCGCCTCCGCGGCCGCGACTTCCTCATCGTGCTGCTCGATCTGGGTCCAGCCCAGAACGCCCTTGAAGTTGCCCATGCCAGGGTAGAAGATCAGGTAACCGATTCCCCAGACAATCGTGATGACGAACATGGCAAACCACCAGGCAGGGAGCGGGTTGTCGTATTCCTCGATGCCATCGTGGCTGTGTCCCGTGGTCTGGTCTATTTCCTTGGGCTGTTTGCGGTTGGCAAACAGGATCCAGACGAGACCGGCGATGGTCACGATCGTCAGGACAATGATCCAGCTGCTCCAGAAGGTCGTCATTGCTGCTTTTCCTCTTGCTCGCGCTGCGGCTCGTCCGGCGCGGATTCTTCGTCGGCGAACGGCAGGTTGGCTGCCTCATCGAAAGTCTTCTTGCGCTTGCTGCTGTAGGCCCAGATGCACAGTCCGATAAAGGCCATGAACAGGAATAGCGTGCTCAGTCCACGCAGATCATTAATATCCATACCACTCCTAGCGGCGCGACTGTATGAGTGTGCCCATACCCTGCAGGTAGGCGACCAGCGCATCGATTTCCTTCCTGCCGTTTACAACCGAGCTTGCGTTGGCAATGTCATCATCGGTGTAGGGCACACCGAGCCTGCGCAGTGCGCGCATTTTTTTCGGCGTCCGTTCAGCGTTGATTTCGTCCCGGAACAGCCACGGGTAGGCCGGCATGTTCGACTCGGGGACGACATCCCGCGGGTTGTACAGGTGTGCCCGATGCCAGTCGTCGCTGTAGCGCTCACCGACACGGGCCAGATCAGGCCCGGTGCGCTTGGAGCCCCACAGGTGAGGATGATCGTAGACAAACTCGCCGGCGACGGAATAGTGGCCGTAGCGTTCGGTTTCGGCGCGCAGCGGGCGAATCATCTGCGAGTGACAGGTATTGCATCCCTCGCGAATGTAGATGTCACGGCCCTCAAGCTGAAGCGCCGGGTAGGGCTTCAGCCCTGCGACCGGCTCGTTGGTTTCCTTGGAGAACATCAGCGGGACCAGCTCGACCAGGGTGCCGAAGCTGATCGCCACAATGATCAGAATGATCATGATGCCGACGTTCTTCTCGACCTTTTCATGTTTCATTACTGGCGCTCCTAAGCCGCGCTGGCGCTGGTTGCCGGTACCTGTACAGGCACATCGCGGCGAGTGGTCATATAGACGTTATAGGCCATGATCAGCATGCCGCCGAGGAAGATGGCGCCGCCGAGCACCCGCACCACGTAACCGGGGTAGCTGGCGGCAACACCCTCCACGAAGGCGTAGGTGAGCGTGCCATCCTGGTTGTAGGCGCGCCACATCAGGCCCTGCATGATGCCGTTCACCCACATGGATGCGATGTAAAGTACCGTGCCGATGGTCGACATCCAGAAGTGCACGTTGATCAGACTGATGCTGTACATGCGTTCACGATTATAGAGCACGGGGATCAGGTGATAGAGCGAGCCAATGGTGATCATGGCCACCCAGCCCAGCGCGCCCGAGTGCACGTGGCCGATTGTCCAGTCCGTGTAGTGCGACAGGGCGTTCACCGTCTTGATAGCCATCATCGGGCCCTCAAAGGTCGACATGCCGTAGAAAGACAGGCTGACCACGAGGAAGCGCAGGATGGGGTCGTCACGGAGTTTGTGCCAGGCGCCGGAGAGGGTCATGATGCCGTTGATCATGCCGCCCCAGGACGGCGCCAGCAGGATGATGCTCATCACCATACCCAGGCTCTGTGCCCAGTCGGGCAGTGCCGTATAGTGCAGATGGTGTGGACCGGCCCAGATGTACACGGCGACCAGCGCCCAGAAATGCACGATACTCAGGCGATAGGAGTATATGGGGCGATCGGCCTGCTTGGGCACGAAATAATACATGATGCCGAGAAAGCCGGCGGTCAGGAAAAAGCCCACCGCGTTATGTCCGTACCACCATTGCACCATCGCGTCGACGGTGCCGGCATACGCCGAGTAGGACTTGGTCATGTCCACAGGCATGGACGCGCTATTGATGATGTGCAGCACGGCGACCGTGACGATGAAGGCACCAAAAAACCAGTTCGCCACGTAGATGTGGCTGGTCTTGCGCTTCGTGATTGTGCCGAAGAAAACCACCGCGTAGGAAACCCAAACGATGGCGATCAGGACATCGATCGGCCACTCCAGCTCGGCGTATTCCTTGGAGCTGGTGAGGCCGAGAGGCAGTGTGACAGCAGCTGCGACAATGACGGCCTGCCAGCCCCAGAAGGTGAAGGCGGCGAGCCGATCAGAGATCAGCCTCACCTGGCAGGTGCGCTGGACAACGTAATAGGACGTTGCAAAAAGCGCCGAGCCGCCGAAAGCAAAGATAACGGCGTTGGTATGCAGTGGTCGAAGACGGCCAAAGCTGGTCCAGGGCAGGTCGAAATTCAGCGCCGGCCAGGCCAGCTGCGCCGCGATGAGGACGCCGACAAGCATGCCGACGATGCCCCAGACGACGGTCATGATCGCGAACTGTCGCACCACCTTGTAGTTGTAGACGGGGTGCTCCAGGTCAGAATTGAGCTCAGTCATGGTGTTGTTCCGTTCCGATGGATTCGAGCGGGTTGAATGCGTGGTTGCGTAATTCTAGTGGTTTCCGCGCCGGAATGGTGGTCTCAGCCATCAGTGAAAGCCGGAGCCGCCCCGTAATCCCAGGCAAGGATCGAAATCACCATGATGCTGACCAGCACCACCATGGCAATGGCCAGCACGGCGCTGGAGAACAGGAAGCCGCGCTCCTCCGGGATTTTCATCATGATGGGGATGCCAAGATACATGAGGTAGACGGACCAGCTGATGGCGACAACACCGATCAGCAGGTCGAGCCAGAGCGTGGGATAAAATCCCACGAGGCCAGTCACGAACAGCGGCGTCGCGGTCAGGCCCGCGATCACGATTCCCTTGGGCACGGTCGACTCCGCGCCGTAGGTTTGCGACATCCAGTGAATGAAGTAGCCGATGATGGCGACGCTGCCCACCATCACCAGGTAAAAAAGCAGGCTTATCTGGAAGGCACTCTCCGTTGTCAGGCGCACAACGTTACCTTGAAGCCCCGTGGTCCAGCCGACCTTGCTGGTGCCGAAATACCAGGCGATGGCGGGGAACAGCGCCAGAATGCATGGGTATAGCACGAGGACGTTGCGCGACTTTTCCGGAAGCTTTGCGACAATGCGCCATTGTGTGCTGGGTCTGAGCAGGAGACCGATGGTGTGCTGGATCATGTGTCGGGAATCCCCGTGGGTTTCAGGTTGCATAGTGTAGCGGCAACGTGCCGCCGTTTGTTGATGCAGGTCAAGTCTGCCGGGCAAGCCATTCGGTGTAGACCGGCCGCACCGTCTGGACGAATGTATACCACGAGCGGGACGCGCATGGGGTGATGCCGTCTATTCGCCGCTGGTAAGCTGTCTCAGGGCCGCTTCGTCGAGAATACGGATTTCACGGTTGCTCACGTCAACGATTTCTGACTTCTGCAGCCTCGTGAACACCCGGCTGACGGTTTCCACGGTGAGGCCGAGATAGTTGCCGATATCCACGCGGGACATGCTCAGGCGAAATTGCGTCGCACTGAGACGACGGCGGGCGTTGCGCATTGAGATGCTCAGAAGCAGCGCGGCGATGCGCGCATCCGCAGAGCTTTTGCTCAGCAGCGTAATCAACTGCTGGTCCTCGGTGATCTCCCGGCTCATGAGCTGGAAGAAATGCCGCTGTAACTGCGGCATGCTGGCGCTCAGCTTCTCCAGCGACGAGAACGGGATTTCGCAGACCGCCGAGGTTTCGAGCGCGCGTGCCGATGAAGCATGACGACTCTGGCTGATGCCATCCATGCCGACAATCTCTCCCGGAAAATAGAACCCGGTGACCTGCTCCCGACCGTCGTCAGTCATGCGGTAGGCCTTGAGCGTGCCCGACCGTACCGCGTAGACCGAGCCGAAGTCATCGCCCTGGCGATAAAGATGCCCACCTTTCTGCAGGGGACGCCCGCGCTGGATGATTCTGTCAAGCTCCTCGATATCGCGGGATTCCAGAGAAAAAGGTAGACAAATGCTGTTCAGACGACAGTCGCTGCAGTTGGCGGAAAACTCATGGCTGCAGGCCAGCGGCTCCTGGCGACTGACCTTGATCGGCGCTTGCGATGTCATGGAATGCACCCCGAAACTGAGGTGTAAACGCTATAGCGCTACTGCCCCGGAGTCAAGGTCTCTGCCGCTCCCCCCTCCCGGGGCGGCGATCCGGCCGTGCCTCACACGGTGGCGGAAAAACGGCCGCCCGACGCCACATCAGCGGCGAGATAACCATCAAAAGGCATGCAGATATTGCGCAGGAAGGGCCGGCCGGCGGGCTCTACCCGGAGTTCGGTGTCGCCCAGTGTCACCAGGCCGTCGCCTGCCAGCGGGGTGAGTGCGTCCAGCGCGTCGGCAAAATGGCGGTCAAAGTCGACGCCGAAGCGCGTGCCGGTGTCTGCCTTGTTCAGGTGCAGGTCACAGATAAGTGACATGATCACGTGGCGCCGCAGCCGGTCTTCGGCGTTCATTTCGTAACCGCGCCGCAGCGGTAGCTCGCCCTGGTCCACCAGACCGTAGTAACTGTCCAGCTGAGGTGCATTCTGCAGGTAGAAGTTGCCGATCTGGCTGATAGCGGACACGCCGAGGCCCAGGGTGTCTTCCGCCAGACGCAGCGAGTAGCCCTGGAAGTTGCGCTGCAGTCTGCCGCGGGACTGGGCCTGCGCCAGTTCGTCGTGGGGCAGCACAAAGTGATCCATGCCAATGTGCAGGTAGCCCGCGCTCTCCAGCGTTGATGCGATGAGCTCCGCCAGGCGCAGCTTGTCTTCCGGTGAGGGAAGGGCCAGCCGGTCAATCGCTCGCTGTGAGGAGAATCGCTCGGGCAGGTGGGCATAGTTGTAGCTGGCAATTCGGTCCGGGCGCAGCCGCAGCACATCCTCCAGCGACTCTTCCATGCTGTCGACGGTCTGGAAGGGCAGGCCGTAGATGAGATCGAAGCTGAGAGAGCGGAAGCCGTGCTCGCGCGCCGCATCCACCAGGGTGGCGACGCTCTCGGGTGTCTGTATCCGGTTGATCGCGCGCTGCACGCGTGGGTCGAAATCCTGGATACCGAGACTCAGTCGATTGAAGCCGAGCCCCTTGAGCAGGGCAATGGTCGACACATCGACCGTTCGCGGATCAATCTCGATGGCGTATTCCCGCTCAGCTGTGCTCTGGAGGGCGAAGTGCCGGGACAGTGCGTGCATCAGGCGGGTCATTTCACCGCTGTCGAGATAGGTTGGCGTGCCACCGCCCCAGTGCATCTGGGTGATGGGCCGCCGGTCGCCGACAATTTTTGACTGCATGGCGATCTCGAGCTCCAGGCGGTCGAGGTAATCACTGGCCACGCCGCGTCGGCGCGTTACCACTTTGTTGCAGGCGCAGTAATAGCAGATGTCGTTGCAGAACGGCACGTGAATATACAGCGACAGTGGGCGCGTGCCGGCATCCGTTTCCGCCTGCCAGTCGAGGTAGCGTTCCCTCGGGAAACTCTCGCTGAAGTGTGGCGCTGTCGGGTAGGACGTGTAGCGCGGCCCGCGGCAGGCGTACTTGCGCGCCAGTGCAATGTTCGCGTCGCCATGCGCTGGTTTTTCCTTCTGCGGGATCACAAGGGGCTGTGTGTGTTGCATGAGATATCACCGGCTGCTTATGTCTATGTTGTGTTCAGGCTAGCAGTGGTATTGGTTGTCCGCGTTGATTTACGTCAAGGAGGCGCGTCGTGGTCCTCTAGGTTTCGAGTGCCTCGAGTTCACGCGTGACTTCCGGCAGTTCCCGCGGCATCCCGACGCCCCATCCCTGAAGGTAGTCGATGCCCAGCTCGCGCAGGGGCTCGATGATATCCAGCGTCTCCACGCACTCGGCGATGGTTTCCTGACCCAGAAAATGCGCCAGGTCATTGATGGACCGGACCATGGCATGGTCGGTCCTGTTGGCGAGAATATCCCTGATGAAGGTGCCGTCTATCTTGACGTAGTCCACCGGCAGTTCGCGCAGGTAGCTGTAGCTGGCCAGGCCGGTGCCGAAGTCGTCGAGCGAGAATTTGCAGCCGATATTGCGCAGGGTGCGGACGAAGTCGACCGCCTTGGTCAGATTCTCGATGGCACCGGTCTCGGTGATTTCGAAGCAGATCTTGCTGGTGCCGACACCGAATTCCGAGATCTGCTCCAGCACGTAATCGGTAAACGTGTCGTTGGTCAGGCTGCTCCCGGAGAGATTGATGGACAGCTGTGGCACGACCTTCTGCATGTCCATCAGGCTGGAAATCCACTCGCAGACCTTGCGCACCACCCAGCGGTCAACCAGGTTGATATAGCCGAAACGCTCGGCGGAGCGGATGAACTCCGTGGGCGACAGCAGGCTGCCGTTGTCCTGACGGATCGACAGCAGAATTTCATAGTGATGGGACGCCGGTCTGCTGCCGTCCATGGCGCTCTGCACGATCGGCTGGGCGCGCAGCACCAGGGTGTCGGTGGCGATGGCGTCTTCCAGCTGCCGCTGCGACTGCGTTTTTTCCCGCTGGTATGCAATCAGCTGCTGCTCGTCGACATCAAACTGAACGCAGCGGTCGCCGCCATGCTCCTTGGCAACGCGCCCGGCGTCCCGCGCCTGGCGCAGCACCTCGTCGGCGTCCACGGTTGACTGCAGGATTGGCGCGACGCCGATGGACGTGGTGAAAGAGACTTCCTCGCCAGCGACAGTGATGCTGCTGTCGCTGATATCGCTGCGCACCCGGTCGGCGAACACCATGGCTTCGTCAATGGCGCGATAGGCGAGAAGAATGCCGAAGGTATCGCCTTCAAGGCGGGCCGCGAGGGACCGTTTTTCATTCAGCTGGCTGAGCAGGCGGGCAAACTCCGCCAGCACCTGGTCGCCGTCCACTTCGTCGTAAACATCGTTCACCAGGTGAAAACTGTCGATATCCAGGTGCAGGAAGGCATGCGCGGCATCGTGTCGCTGGGCGTGGTGTACCGAGCGCTCAATCTGGCGCTTGAGCGATTCACCATTGATCAGGCGCGTGACGCGGTCACGGTTGCGCTTGAAGCTAAGGCGCTCCTGAGCGCCCGCCAAAGTTCCGTAGACGCTCTGGTTGAGCACCGACATTCGGTCGACGGAGCTGGGCGGCTTGAGTCCCTGACTCAGCTTGCGGGCCAGCCGGATGCGCGATATCTCCGCTACCTTCTGCCCCAGCTCGTTGACGAATGCGTAGCGCTCCCTGTCATCGCTGATCCATACCAGGCGCATGCGACGGCGGAATCCCTGCTTGTCGCGGTAGCTCATGATGGTGCCGATCTGCAGCTGCTCTACGCGCTTGACCCAGCGGTTGAGTCTTGGCAGCTGCTCCAGCCGCGCGCGGGAGATGCCGGTTTCTCCGGCTGATTCATGAACGGCGTAGGTTTCCAGCGGCACTTCACCGCGCAATATTTGCGACAGCTCTTCCAGCGTTTGCTCGTGACCGAGGTTGTCCGGTTGCGCCGATCGGATGTCTTCTTTCAGCCCTCGAACCGCGGGTGCCAGCTCGCGAAACGCGTCCGCGGGCTGGTCACCGCGCTCAACGCTGTTCAAGGCAGACAGGATTTTCTGCAGAGCTCCCACCTGATCCTGCCAGGCCTCGGACTCAACGCCCTCGCGCACGGCGATCTGGACCAGAAGATCGCGCCAGCCGGCATCCATGAGGTCGAGAAGAACCCGCGGCGCCGAGGGCGGCTTGATGAAGGTCCCCAGCAGCTGCTCGACGGACTGCTGGGCCTGCTGCAGTCGTTCCTGGCCTTCCATGGTGCTGACAACGCGCTCGATGTTCTTGCGAAGTGCGGTTTCCTGCTGCGTGACCAGTCTGTCAAGATTCTTCAGTGCGGTCTCGAAAACGCCTGCGTCACCGTCATAGCTCCCGGCAATGTCATCGACGATGGCCCGGACTTTTTTCTCCAGCACGCGATTCGGGAAATTCTCTGCGGTTGCCAGCTGCGACAGCTTGTCGAGCATCTGGTGCGCCGGATGTTCGGGGTCGGCAAAAAACCTTGGCTCCTGCAGCGATAGCCGCGCCAGCGGTATGCGCAGCTGGTCGAGAGTGGGCTTGACGTCGTCCGCCACGTCCACGCTGCCGCGAATGGTGCTGAAGACGTTGTCGATGAAGTCGAGGCGGTTGGAACTCTCTACCTGCAGTTTGCTGCCGGCAAGTGCAGGGAGCTGGCCGGAATGTTGCTCAAGCAGTTCGCGCAGGGACTGCGAGCTGCCAGCACTGCTTATCCAGTCGGGGTGCTGCTGTAACTGCAGCAGGGCCTGAATCACCGTTGCCGGTTCTGCCCGCGGCGCGTCAGTGGACTCCGCCGAGCTTTCAGCCTCGGCATCCGCAGATGAGCTGTCTTCGGCATGACGCGCCGACAGCGCATGCACGACGGCGTCATACATGGCATCGTGTTTCATGCGCGGCTGCACGGGACCCTGGGCCGCGGCGAAGTCTACCCCGCGGTCTGGGGTGATGGGATCGGTAGCTCGCCGCCCCTGGCGGCCGCGTCGCTCCACAGCGGGCCTTGCCGGCGCGTCTCCGCTGCCGCTTGCAGCATCCTTGCCGTCGGCTGCGCTGACCTGTGCGTCGCCGGAGTTTTCGTTGTCGTCATCTCTCTCCGGGCTCCTGCGCTTCTGCACCGGTCGCCGACTGCTGCTGTCCATGATGGAGCCGGTGTTGTAGAGCTCATCCTCCAATCCTGGCCGCAGCCCGTCGCTGGCCAGGCCGTTGTTGAGGCGGGCGTAGAATCCGCGGAGTTTATTTATCCATTCGCGGTGGAAGAACTTCAGGCTGTCCTGGATGACGGTAGGACTGAAGTCCAGCCGGTGCAGCGCGTCGCGAAAGCTGCGACACAGGTATGCCGGATGGAAGGGGGTTTTGACGCGCGCCGCTCCCAGGGCTAGCAGGTCACCAGTGCGCAGCGTCAGGCTTTCCAGGTCAACCCGGTACAGGTTTACCGCGTCGGTCGTAATGCGGTCGAGGGCCAGTTTTTCCTCCATCTCGCTGAGCCCGACCAGGTCGAGCTCACTGGCGTCCGTTTCTTCCAGAGCATCCTCGCCTCGTCTACTGCGGGGTTTTTCCGGCTGCGCAAGTTCGTCTGCCAGCTGCTCCAGCATTCCGGAAATAAAGGCCTTGTTGTTACGCTTCAGACTGTTCAGCGCGTCGTAGTGCTCATGGCGCCCGGAAATGCCATGCTGTGGCGAGGTAGACAGATCGAACAGGTGATCGCCGAGGCTCAGCGTGAATGCGCGCAGACTGTCACCGAGCAGAGCGATACCCTCGGCGTTGAATTTCTCGCGGTATCTCGCAGCGTCACCGGCTGTCAGGCGATGTTTTCCCAGCATCATTCCCAGCGCCCGGGCGCTGTCATCGTCCAGCCCCTCGGTCACCGTGACGTCCAGGCCATGGCCGAGACTGCCGTTGAAGACCACGGAAAGTCGCGCATCCGGTGTGCCGGCACCGCCGGGATGGAACACGGTGAGTGCCGCGACCTCGATATCGCGCCAGTTCTCCTGTACCGGGTGCTCGGCAAAGAACAGGAGCGCATGAATTCCCCTGACCGCCAGTTTTCCGCGGTAGACACCGCCGCCCGGCAGGTGCAGTTCGGCGCTGTGAGGCGCGTCGGGTAGGGCTTTTTTATCCATGCTCTCTGGGCATTGGCCGAGGGTATGCGTCGCGTCCGGTATAGCCGGGCACGATAGCGTGCGAGGCGCCTGCACACAAGTGATCAAGATGCCCCGTCCTTGAGCTATGCTTAGACAGAACAGCAGGAGCACGGGCCATCCATGTTTTCCGGGACTACTGACATTCTCGCCGTGCTCGGCCTGTACTTCTGTTTCATGCTCGGCATTGGTTTCTGGGCCCGGCGCAGCCACGATTCCGCCTCCGGCTATTTTCTGGCAGGGCGTCGCCTGCCCTTCTGGGTTGCAGCCTTCAGCATGAACGCCACGGGCGAAAGCGCCTGGCTGATCCTGGGGCTGTCTGGCGTTGCCTATCTCACGGGGGTGCAGGCGCTCTGGGTGGTAGCGGGCGAGGTGCTGGGAGTGGCGGGTGCGTGGCTGCTGGTAGCAAGGCGGCTCAACGCCGCATCCCGCGAGTCTGCCACGATTACCGTCCCCGACTTTCTCGGTCAGCGATTCCCGGCTCAGGGAAAGCCTGTTCGACTGCTCGCGGTGGCGATTATTCTGAGCATGGCCTGCGCCTATATCGCCGCGCAGATGCTTGCCACGGGCAAGGCCTTCAGCGTTTTTCTGGGTTGGGATTACGCCACCGGGGTCTGGGTCGGTGGACTCGTGACTGTCGCCTACACGGCGTTCGGCGGCTTCAAGGCCGTGGCCTACACCGACGCTGCCCAGGCCATGCTGATGCTATTTGCCCTTGTGGCGGTGCCTGCTGTCGGCATTCACGCCATCGGAGGTCTTGCCGCACTGGGGCAGGGGCTTGCTGACGCCGACGCCGCCCTGTTGCTGCCCTGGTCGCTCGAGGACGGCAGTCTGGTGGCGATGATTGTGATCGCCAGCGGGCTGGCCGTCGGGCTGCCTTTCCTCGGTGTGCCGCAGCTGCTCGTGCGTTTCATGGCGATTCGTGAAACGCGGGACGTGCCGAAAGCCGCAGGCATGTCCATCGTCGTTATTCTGCTGTTCGACCTCGGCGCGGTGGCGACAGGGCTGGTTGGGCGTGTTTTGTTCCCCGGGCTCGAGGATGCGGAAACCGTCATGCCGGAGCTGGCCCGATCCCTCTTTCCGCCGCTTGTTACCGGCATTCTGGTAGTCGCCGTACTGTCGGCAGTGATGTCCACGGTAAGTTCGCTGCTGAATCTCGCGTCCTCTGCCATTGTTCACGACCTCTATGGACAGTTTGCACGTCGCTCCGACGCCGCGAGGCGCGAGGCGGGTATCGGTGCCTGGGTCACCCTCGCTATCGGTATTGCGGGCTGCCTGATTGCCCTGCGCGGGGGTGGCGTGATCTTTTCACTGGTTCTCTTCGCCTGGAGCGGCCTCGGCGCTGCCTTCGGTCCGGTTGTTCTGTGCGTACTGCACTGGCGCGGTACCACGGGCCCGGGTGTCATCGCCGGCATGGTCACCGGGTTCGGCACCACGGTGCTGTGGGTCCTGCTGTTCAAGGAGGCCAGTCATGGGCTATATGAAATGGTTCCCGCGTTCATCGCCAGTCTGGCCATGACGATCGTGGTGAGTCGGCTGACGACTCGCGTGGACTCAAGCCCCGAGGCCTTACCCTCTGAGAGGGCGTAACCCGAAAATAAAACAAGGAGATAGACCCATGCACACCCTCAACAGACGTCGCTTTGCCCAGGGAATCGCCGCTGGCAGCCTGGGCGTTTTCGCCAGTCCACTGCTGGCCGCCGGCTTCTGGGGCAAGGCCGATATCGTGGTGCTCTGCGATACGCTTTACACTATGGACCCTGGCTACCCCAATGCCAGCGCCTTCGCGGTGCGCGGCAACCGGATTCTTGCGGTTGGCGCTGCGGAAGATATCCGGACCCTGGCAGGCCCAGCGACCGAGGTGATCGACGCGCGGGGACTCACCGTGACGCCGGGGTTCATTGATGCCCATAGCCACCCCCTCGGTGCAAACGAAGTCATCAGTGCCAATGTCGATGTTCGCAGCATCGCCGATATACAGGCCGCGCTGCGCAAACGCGCGGCGGATACGCCTGCGGGGCAGTGGATTCTGGGACACATGTACGACGACACCAAGCTCGCCGAAGGCCGGGCGCTGAATCGCGAGGATCTTGACGGCGTTTCCACGGCGCATCCGATATTCGTGAAACATCGGGGCGGTCACACCGGCGTCGTCAACAGCCGGGCGTTCGATCTCGCCGGCGTGACCGTCGAGACGCCCGATCCGGAAAGCGGCAAGTTTTACCGCGAGGGAGGAAGGCTGACCGGCAAGGTTGCCGAGCATGCCGTGGACGTGTTCGAGGCGGCGGGCGAATGGCCCGATGTTGACCGCGCCGGCCACGCCGAGAATGCCGCGCTGATGACCCGGCGCATGGCGGCATCCGGGCTCACCTCCACCACCGACGCCTGGGGCAGCGAGACCGGCTGGCGAGCCTATGATGATGCCTATCGCGCGGGCAGGCTGTCGCTGCGTGTCAGCTTCATGCCGGGCGGCAGGAACAGTATCTACACGGCGATGAAGGCGGCGGGGCTGCACTCGGGATTCGGCGACGCCATGCTGCGCGTGGGCGCGGTCAAATACGGTGCCGACGGCTCGGCCTCAGAGCGCACCATGGCGATGAGCACGCCCTATGAGGGTCGGCCCGACGACTTCGGCATCTTCACCATGAGCGTGGAGGAGATCAACGCGGCGGTGGATGACGCGGTGGCCCACGATTTCCGTATCGGCATTCATGCGAATGGCGATGTTGCCATCGACCGCGTGCTCAGCGCCTATGAGCGCGTGCTGGCCGACATGCCGGGGCGCACCCCGCGCTTTCGCATCGAACACTGCTCTCTGGTCACGCCGTCACTGCTCGACAGGATTCGCGACGCCGGCGTGGTACCAACGCCCTTCTATACCTACGCGCACTACCACGGCAACAAGTGGGGCGAGTACGGTGAAGAGAAGATGCGGAACATGTTCGCGCACCGCTCCTTCCTC
Organism: Chromatocurvus halotolerans; assembly: GCF_004340525.1. Taxonomy (GTDB): domain Bacteria; phylum Pseudomonadota; class Gammaproteobacteria; order Pseudomonadales; family Halieaceae; genus Chromatocurvus; species Chromatocurvus halotolerans. The sequence continues at coordinate 165,533 of NZ_SLWX01000002.1, forward strand.
GACCACGGCATCCCGGTTGCCCCCGCGTCGGATTTCACTCCCGGGCCCTACGAGCCGATGATGGCGCTGCAGAGCATGGTCACGCGCAAGGATTTTCAGGGCAGGGTCTGGGGGCCAAATCAGCGTATCAGCGTTGATGAGGCGATGCGCGTGTGCACCATGAACGGTGCCTATGCGTCCTTCGAGGAAGACCTGAAAGGCTCGATTACTCCGGGCAAGCTGGCGGATTTTGTGGTTCTGGGGGATGATCCCAACAGGGTGGATCCGGACCGGATCAAGGAAATTCCCATTCTGCGGACCGTGATGGACGGGCGGACGACCTTCGAGGCGTGAACAGGCGTGCCGCAGCCTTTGTTGGCGATTCTGCCGGTCGGCCCTTCCGGCCCGTCGGGCGGCCGTCCCGACCGCTTATTCGAGGGACACAACCTTGATCGAGCGGCCCCGGTCCGGTTGATAGCGGAACCGCCCGCGCACCGTCAGAGGCTCGCCCTCGCGACCCGTAAGGTCGCCCGGGAAATCCAGCTCCACGCGGTGGTAGGCGTCGTCCTCGATCCAGTAATGCAGCGGATCGGGATGCGATCGCAGCGTGCCGCTGACCACCACCTGGCGCCCAGCATAGTCGTCCTGTTGCGCGGCAAGCTGAGCCAGGGTGACATCGGCGGCGTTATCGCCGGTGCAGGCGATCAGGCTGAGCAGAGCGACAATGATGGCGGCGTGGCGCATGGTGAGAACTTCCCTGATGGTGTTTGTCTGCTGGGCTATCGGTGAGAGCGTCAACGGCAGGTGAGGGCTGCCCGTGACCGGGTGACCCACCGTGACCGCTGCAGTATGATTACACACAAGCCTGGTTGGCGGTAACCTCAGCCGGGAACAGGCAGGCATCGTCGATGCCGTCTACCGCCATGCTGGTATCAGGACAGTGAGCGTATGCCTTCCAGTCATTGCCATGTCTATCACCTTGTTCAGGCCAGACTGTGGGAGCAGGTTGCGGCGACCGAAGGTATTTATTTCCCACCGACTTACGAAACGGACGGCTTTGTTCACGGGACCGCTAACACGCAGAAGCTATTGAGCGTTGCCAATCATTTTTATCGCGATATTCCCGGCCGGTGGTGCTGTCTGCGCATGACCGTGGAGAGCCTGGGCCGCACCGGGGTAGAGACCGTTTTCGAAGGCACGGCGCCGGTGGGCGACATTCAGCCCGGGTTCGAGGGCGCCGGGGACGAGTTGTTTCCCCATATTTATGGCGGTATCCGGCCTGCGGCCGTGCTGCAGGTGCATGCCGTAACCCGAGCGGCCGATGGCACGTTTCTGGCGGTTGCCGGTGTCACTGACTGAGCCGAGCCGCGGCATGAGAGTGTTTGACAATGGTCCTATGCATGAATAGCTGCACCGCCGCCAGACGCTGGCTGCGTCTTCTTGTCCTCGCGCTCGTGGGCGCGCCGCTACTTGCGCTTGCGGCTCCTGGTGAACTGGTCGTCAGGGCACTGGACGCCGCATCCGGGCGCTCGCTTTCCGGTGTTCGAATCGAGGTCACCGATCGCGATGGACAGTCGGTCAGGGCCTTTTCCGACGATCGTGGCGAAGCGCGTTTCGGGAATCTTGAAGAGGGTTTCTATCGCGTTGAGGCGAGTGCGGAAGGGCGCGCCCTGACCCTCGAGCCGACCTTCCGGATTCTCGCCGGGCGCAGCGCGTCTCTGGAGATTCAGCTGCCCCGTCTGGAGCGGCTGGCGGACACGCCGCTCGAGGAAGTGCTGGTGGTCGCCCGTGCCCGGCAGGCAGATCGGCTCAGTGGCGTCAGTGCAAGCTTTCGCAATCGCGACGAGCTGCGCAATGCGGTCGGCGCCGGTCCTGACGTCATGCGCGCCCTGGATGGCCTGCCGGGGCTCGTGTCGGACGGCGCCTTTGCCGGCTTTACCGTGCGCGGACGAGGCCCGCGCAACAACCTGATATTCGTCGATGACTTTCCTCTCGACAAGGTGGTGCACTTCGACCAGACCATCGGCGAGGATGACGATATCGGCGGCGGTGGCCGCTTTTCCATCTTTGCGCCGAACTCGGTTGCCGGCGCTGAATTCTCGCCCGGCGGCTGGGGAGCGGCCTACGGTGGTCGCGCCGGCTCGCTGCTGCGCCTTGAGCTTGCCGAGGGCGGTCTGACGCCGGTCACCAGTCTGCGCCTGGATGTGGCCGGCGCCGAGTTCACCTACGACGGCCCCTCGGGTTTTGATGACGATACCTCGGTGTTCTTCACCGCGCGGCGCTTCGATTTCGGCAATCTGTTCGAACTCATCGGCCAGGACGCCATCGGCACGCCGAAGGTCACGGATATCATTCTCAAGACGTCGACCCAGCTTAGCGAACGGGACGAGCTGCAGTTCCTAGTGATTCATGCGCCGGAGGATTTCACCCGGGATCTTGACAACGTTGCCAATTCCGACGATTTCGACAACGTCAACCTGATTCGCTCAACGCAGGACCTGTCCCTGTTTGGCGTGACCTGGCGGCGCATGGTGGGCAACAGCGGTGAGTGGAGCAACCGCCTCTACCTGCGCAGTAGTGACAAGGATTCCACCCAGGGCGAGGCCTTTCCCGACCTCGCCAAGGATGGTGTCATTCCCGCCCGGGAAACTGTCTTCTCAATCCTTGAAAAGGAAGATGAGCTCGGCTGGCGCAGCGATTTCACCACCTTCAATCGCTTCGGCGAGTTTTCCGCGGGACTTCGTGTGGTTCGCATCGACGCTGATTTCGCGACGCAGCTCGACGGGCCCTGGATCCGCTATGTCTATGAGAGCGACGATCCGCGGCCGCCGGGGCAGCAGTACATTGTCTGGCAGCCCGAAAACATCGAAGCCCGCTTTGGCCGGGCGGGGACAAACCTCGCGGCCTATGTCGAGCAGAGTATCGAGCTGGACCGCTTCGAATTGCGCCCGGGCCTGCGCGTGGATCGGGATGCATTTTCCGAGGAAAGCTATCTTTCCCCACGCTTTTCCCTGGACTATTTGGCAACGCCGACCCTGCGTTTTTCCCTGACCAGCGGCCTGTTCCACGAGTCGCCCCGGTTTCTGACCCGCGCTGCGAACCCGGCCAATTTCGATCTGGCCAACGAGAAGATCGCCCACGTCAGTCTTGGGCTGGACTACACAATCAACGATGCCTGGAACGTCATCGCCGAGGTCTACCACCAGGATCTGGATGATCTTGTCGTCGACCAGAGCCGCGCCAACCGGCGTGCGCTGAATGCGGGAGACGGTACCAGCAGCGGCTTTGACCTCGTGCTGCAGCGGGCCTTCGACAATGGCTGGTCTGCCGATCTTACCTACTCCTACAACCGTGGGCGCCAGGACGACAACGATGGACGTGGCAGCTACACGCCGGATTTCAGCCGTGAACATTTTTTCTCCGTCGGCAGCCGCTGGGAGGTTACCGATCGGCTTCAGCTGGCGGCACGCTGGAAGTGGGGCAGCGGCCGTCCGGGAGATGCCTTCATCATCCACCAGAACGTCATGCCGGGGAGTGGACTTCTGCGCGCCTCGAAAGAGATCACTGAGCAGAATGCGACCACCCTGGGTGACTACCAGTCGCTGAACGTGCGCGTCGATTACCGGCGCCGATTCGGGCCCATGGACGTCGTGCTGTTCCTCGATGTCATCAATCTCTATGGCGCCGAGCGCGGTGCACCGCAGGATTTCAATCCCATCACCGGCCGTCAGATTGACGATGAGGCCAGTCCGTTTCCCCAGTTCGGGCTGATACTGGAGCGTGCCTGGTAAAGCCGAGGTAACGTGAATGGCTTCCCCTCGCCCGGTATTACCCGTACTGTAGAACTCGCAGCAGCCGCAACGCCACCCACAGATAACGCATAACATTGCTGGGAGACGCCGCTTTGACACAGATCCACCCGGGCGCCGCAGCGCCATCGGAAAGCGTTGGCGCCGGCACGCGCCGCTACGTGTTGACCATTCTGGTCATTGCCTACACCTTCAATTTCATTGACCGGCAGATTCTTGGCATTCTGGTGGAGCCAATCCGGCTGGAACTCGGGGTAGGGGATACCGCGATGGGTCTGCTCACGGGGCTGGCCTTTGCCGTTTTCTATACGCTGATGGGAATTCCCATTGCCCGCTATGCCGACCGCGCTAATCGCCGCAACCTGATTGCCGCCGCGGTTGGCATCTGGAGCCTGTTTACCGCAGCCCAGGGACTCGCGCAGAACTACTGGCAGCTGCTGGCCTACCGCGTTGGCGTAGGCGTCGGGGAGGCTGGCTGCTCGCCACCGGCGCACTCCATGCTGTCGGACTATTACCCGGCCAACCAGCGCGCGACGGCGCTGGGCATCTATTCCCTCGGTATTCCCGTTGGGATCCTTTTCGGCTTCTTTGTCGGCGGCTGGATGAACGAGTGGTTTGGCTGGCGTGTGGCCTTTCTCGTTGTGGGTATCCCCGGCATCGTGCTCGCTCTGGTCATTCGTTTCACCGTGCGCGAGCCGGAGCGAGGCATGTCGGAGCAGCGGGCCAACGCGGACCCGGATGCGGATCAGCCAGCCATCGGCGCAGTTTTTCGCTACCTGCTGGGCCGTCGCTCATTTATCCACATGGCACTGGGGGGCGGCATTTCCGCCTTTGTCGGCTATGGGCTGATTTCCTGGTCGGCGGCGTTCCTGGCGCGCAGCCACGGACTGTCTTCAGGGGAGATCGGTACATGGCTCGGTCTGATTTTCGGGATACCGGGTGGTATCGGCATTGTGCTGGGCGGGCGCCTGGCCGACCACCTTGGTGAGCGCGATACGCGATGGTATCTGTGGGTGGTGGCAGTGGCGCTGTTGATTGCCGTACCCGCGGGTGTGGGTGTGTTTCTTTCCGACTCCGTGAGTGCCGCGCTGCTGTTTCTGATCATTCCGGTGATTCTCGGCAACTTCTACCAGGCGACCACGTTTGCGCAGACGCAGACCCTTGTGGGTCTGCGCATGCGCAGTGTTGCTGCGGCTATCCTTCTCTTTGTGATCAATATTGTTGGCTTGGCTTTCGGGCCCTCGGTGGTGGGTGTGCTCAGTGACATGCTGGCACCGCACTACGGTTTGGAGTCCCTGCGCTGGGCGCTGTTGATCTGCTCTATGGCGAATCTGTGGGCAGCGTTTCACTACTGGCGGGCTGGGGTGCACTTTCCGGGCGATTTGCAGCGGGTTGAGGATTGACAGCCGCATTCCACTCTGCCTCGGTCGCAGGATGCTTCTGGTATTCCATGACCATGGTCCAATCGCCCGACTTCAGCAATAGCGCCTCGAAGTGGATGTAGGCGCCGTCGATCTCGCTCTCATCGACGTCGTCGCCCACCGGTCCGGACTGGTAGTGAAATATGCCTTTCTCATGCGATGTTGATTCACTGTAGAGGCGCCGCGTGATGCGGAATTCGACCCTGGAAAAGGTCCTGCCGGCCTGGGTATCCAGGATGCCGGGCTTCCAGCGCTCCAGGGCGCGGGTGATAGGGTAGCTGGTATCCAGGGATTCGCTCACCAGTACCGCATCCGGGTGGTAGGTCGATACAACCCCGTCGAAGTCGCCAGCTGCCAGGTATTGCTCGACACTGCGCCAGTAGGCGTCTAGCTCGCTTTCAATCGCCGTGTCGTCTGCACTTGCTGGCAGTGAGCCCAGCAGGGCGAGCGCGATCAGACCTGATGCGCGTAATATCCTTTTCATCATGTGAGTCCTTTATTGTTGAGTGATGTCTGGCGTGGCTCGCCTGATCACGTCTCACTATAGTTCTGCGCAGGGTCTGTCTCAATTTTTTCCTTCTGGACTCGCGACGGTAAGCCGGTGAATGGGCACTTGCGGCAGGCGTGAGGCCGAATACTATTGAAACAGTGATGGTTTACGGGGGGCATTCGTGATGGCGATGCTCATGTTTGCTGTTCTTCTCATGCTGATATTGATCATCCTGACATTGGCGCTGCTCTGGCAGTTTGACGCACGCGCCGACCGTGCCGAGTGGCGCAGGCTCCTCGCGCTGCAACCGGACGATCCGCCGCGGTTTGACCAATCCATGATTGCCGATCTTCCGGAGCCTGCGCGACGCTATTTCACGTTCACGATACAGCCGGGAACTGCGCTGTTCCCGGTAGCCGAGATCGACATGACCGGAGATTTCAGTCTGGGTAGCAAGGACAGGCCTGCCTATCAGCCGATGGAAGCACAGCAGATACTGGCCGTGCCCGAGGGCTTTGTCTGGTCCATGCGCACGCGAGGAGGGCTACCGATATCGGGATCGGATACCGCATCGTGGACGCGGTTTCGCATGCTGTGGGTCATTCCCGTCGCTCGGCTGGGTGGCGACCCGGATCACACACGCTCTGCTTTTGGTCGCTATGCAGGGGAGGCGGTGATCTGGGCGCCCGCGGCCCTGCTGCCCGCCCCCGGGGTCTCATGGGAAGCCGTGGCTGAAAATATAGCACGGGTCACCGTGCGCCACGGCAATCTGAGCCAGGCCATTGATGTGACCATCGACAGCGAAGGTCGGCCTGTCGTCGTGGCGTTTCAGCGCTGGAGTGATGCCAACCCCGACAAGGTTCATCGCCTGCAGCCGTTCGGCGCCACCCTCTCTGATTTTCGCGACGTCGGGGGTTATCGTCTGCCGTTCCATGTGGAGGCGGGCAACATGTTCGGCACGAAGGAGTACTTCCCGTTCTTTATTGCTGATGTCACGGAGATCCGCTTTCCGCAGGCCATGAAATGATCGCGCTCGTTCTTCTTGTGCAGGTCGCCTTGCCGTTGCTGCTTCTCGCCTGGCTTGCCCTGTTTCCGGCAGGTACTCTTGTCGGGTGGCTGACGCAGGCGCTGGGTATCGCGGCATTCCTGTTTGCACTGGCGCGCATCGCACAATGGGCATTGCCGGTATGGTGGTTGCCGTGGGTCTACGGCGGTCTCTGGCTGGCCGCAGTGTCCCTGCAGTTGCTTGGCGAGCGAATGCGCGGACTGCCGCCGCTTCCCGAAACGTCACTGGGATGGTCGGGCCTCGTTCTTTCGGTCGTTCTCCTGGGTGTCGGCGTCTGGTATGGCGCGCGCGCACTCGCGGGGCGGAGCCTGCCCCCGGTTGATGTCGTCGATATCGCCAACCCGCTGGGGCCGGGCCGTTATCTCGTCGGCCATGGGGGTTCTACCGCGCTCGTCAACGGCCACATGCGGACGCTGGATACCCGCATCGAACGGTTCCGGCCCTGGCTCGGTCAATCCTATGCGGTGGACTTTTATGGCCTCGGACCCTGGGGTCTGCGCGCGCGCGGCTGGTTACCTGCTGACCCCGCCGCCTATGCAATTTTCGGGGCAGAGTTGCGTGCCCCCTGTGCCGGGAACGTCGTGAGCGCCGAGGGTGGCTTGCCGGATTTCGAGCCACCGAAGGAGGATCCGGTAAACCGGCTTGGCAACCATGTGATTCTGCGCTGTGGCACGGCCGAAATCGTGGTGGCCCACATGCGTCAGGGCAGCGTGAGCCTCGCGCAGGGGGACGCGCTGGCGATCGGCGATCGGCTGGGCGAGGTCGGCAATTCCGGCGCCTCGACTGAGCCGCACCTGCATATCCACGCGCAACGCCCTGCGAACGAGGGCGCGTCGCCGATCTCGGGCAAGCCGCTGGCGCTTCGCATCGAGGGGCGCTTTCTGGTGCGTGGTGACCGCCTCCAGGGGGGCGCTCCGGCGCTGCCCTGATCAGGGCAGCCAAGCGGGGCGCTCGCGCTACAGACGTACACCGTTACGGTTCCGACACCCTCAATACCAGTTTGCCGGCAACGTTGCCGGCCTCCACCTCTTCGTGAGCACGTCGCGCCTGCGCAAGTGGCAGGACCTCGGCCACGATCGGTGCGATCCGACCCTCGGCCAGCATTGTGAACAGCGATGCAAGATCCTCGAGGAACCACTCGGGATGTGCTCTTCGCATCGCCCCGATGGAGTAGAAGGCCGTGGCGCGCCCGTTTGGCAGCCAGTTCCAGAGCTTCAGTTTAACGAAGTCCATCGGGATTGAGCCGCCGCGTCCCAGCACAGCGCTCTGAAAGCCGAAGGCGACCAGCATGCCTCCGGGTTTCAGTGCGTGCAGCGAGCGTGACAGGCTTTTACCGCCAAGCGGGTCGAACACGACATCGACGCCCTGTCCAAGGGCCTCCTGCAACGCAGCCTCCCCGGCGTTTGCGTCGATGGGTGTGGCGCCGAGTCGTCGGATCAACTCGTGCTTGACGACGATGTCAGTGCCATAGGCCGTGATGCCGGCATCCTGCGCCAGCTGCAGCATTGCCGTGCCGACCGCGCCGCCCGCGCCATGTATCAGCAGGCTCTGGCCCGCCTGTGCCTTGGCGACACGGTGGAGCATCTGGTGGGGCGTGACAGCCGACAGAATCATGCCGAGCGCGTCTACGTCCGACACTTCCCCGGGAACGGACGTCAGCCTGTCCTCGGGCAGGCACAGGTACTCGGCATAGGCGCCTATGGTTGTCAGATCTGCCACGCGTTCTCCCGGCTTGAAACGCGTCGCGGCGGAGCCTGTCTTGTCCACCACGCCCACCAAGTCGTAACCCGGTGTGAAGGGCGGTCTTTGCTTTACGTCCGGGTACATTCCCTTGCGGATCATTACGTCGGTAAAAGCAGCGCTGGTGACCAGAACGCGGATGCGCACCTCAGTGGCCCCGGGTTCTGGCAGCGTATCCTCTGTTTGCAGGTCGAGGCACTCCGGGCCGCCGAATCCGGTAAGGACGATCTTTTTCCATGCCATTGCGGTATCTCCGTTGGTGGTTGGTATCGCAACCGGAACTACATTCTGTGTTCTGCACCTATCGCGAGATCGGCCAACGCAGACTCAAGCGCCGGAATGAGATCAGAGCTGTCATCTGCCACTTCCGCGTCGCTGTTGATCTGTAGCGCCACGGTCACACGGTAATCGGCGTAGTGACGAAGGCTGGAAACAAAGGCCGGAATCCAGCCACCATGACCATAGACCGGCCCGCGCGGGGTGTCGGCGTGGATCGCGACGCCTGCGCCGTATTGAACGTCGGGCGTATCGGGTGCCATGGGCACTGCGTCTAGCAGCCGGTCGAGATAGCGTCCGCGCATCGCCTCACCGCCAAACAGGGCATGCCCCCATCGCGCAAGATCGCGGGACGTGGAGACTAGCCCGCCGCCGCTCCACTCCACGGCAGGATCCCAGAGAAGCCGACCCTCAGCATCCGCTGTTCGCGGCGGCAGGCCGAACGGATTGCCGGAAATCGTGTAGCCGACGGCGAGACCGGGGAGCTCGGGCCGGTCCGAAGGGGTGGTTTCGAGCAGGCCGAGCGGGGCGAGAAATCGCTCCGTCACACTGATGTAGTAAGGCCGACCGGTGACCTTCTCGATCACCAGCCCGAGCAGGATGTACCCGGTATCGCTGTATCCCCAACCAGAGCCAGCCTGGAAAAGCGCTTCCTTCGTCGCGATGAAGCTCAACAGTTCTTCCGGGGCAAAGGCGGGGCCACCCGCCGCAATCCGCGCCTTTACCGCCGTCTCGAACTCGGGCAGATGTGCGTGATCCGGCAGCCCGGACTGATGGCGCAGGAGATGCCCCAGGGTCATGGTGTCGGCATTGGGCAGGTCAGTGAACCAGGGGCGGTCGTGGAGATGCTCTGCGAGGAGATCCGCTCGCGACAGCAGGCCCTCGCTTTCCAGCGCGAGGACGGTTGCGCCGACAAATGTCTTGCCGATGCTCGCCGCCAGCATCCGGGCCCCGGGCGTCATAGGCCGCCCCGCCTCGACATCCGCCAGCCCCGTCGCCGCGGTCACGAGAGAGCCGTCTGGCAGTGCAATGGCTGCGGTCGCACCGGGGAAGCCATAGCGACTACGAAACGTGTGCAGTGTCTCCACCAGACGGGTCGCCAGGGCAGTGGTGTCTGTTGCGACGGCGATCCCCGGCATTGCCGGGGACAGAACCATCGCAGCCAGCACGAAGACGGCGCGCACGCTGCTCACTGCGCCGTGCCAGGCGTGGCGCGATCTGGCCTTGGAATGACTTCTTTCACGGCACCATCGCGACTGAACATGTCTTCGTGTTTCCACCAGACGATGGCCATGGCAACTCCGACGAGGATCCACGTATCCCAGGGCTCTGCATCCGGCCAGAACGGGTTAATGAGTTGCCAGTGAAAGAGCACGGGCAGCAGCAGGCCCCCTCGTGCGCTGTTGAAGATGGGTGTGATGAGAATCGCCAGCGTCACGTTGCCGATAAAAAAGGGCAGAAAGCTCCAGTTTTCAAACACGACCCCGGCGAGGAAAAAGGCCGGCAGATGCCAGATTCCCCAGACGGCTCCAATCAGCGCGCCCGCCCAGAAAGGCGCCATGTGGCGCTGCAGGACGGGTTGCGCCACGCCGCGCCAGCCGAGTTCCTCCACCGGGCCGAGAAACAGCACGATCCCCAGCAGAGCAAGCATCGCGCCGGTGCCCTCCGGCGGCAGGGGCGCGAGAAGGGAACCGCCCTTCACCAGGGATCCCGTCATGAAGACAAGGGGAATGCCCAGGAGAATGAAAACCCACCAGACCGACGCGCAGCGCCAGATCAGCAGGCGTGAGAGAAACGCGCGAAGCCCTCGCGGGCCACTATAGGCCAGGACAAGCGTGACCCCGGTGAGCGCAGGCGCCCACGTGGCCAGGAAGTACAGAGGATGCACGCCGCTGATTTCCCCGAAATGTGCGACGGTGACGTCGGGTAGCAGAATGTAGCTGCCGATAATGCTCCAGGTGATGGCGAAGGTGCCGATGGCAAAAAACTTCAGCGCCGCAGAAGGAACGTCGCACTGAAACCTCACTGATGCGATGGCCATCATTTATCCCCCGACAAACCCATTCGGTGAATCAAGCATGGCACGCCAGTTCGGCAAGTCCAGTTAACCGAGTCATATTGTTTGCGGTCAGTTGGGCGGTTTCGGTTTCTCAGAGGCGCCCATGCCGCACGCTCGAAAACTCGACCTGTGTATGTGTACAGTCTTTATCTGAGTAACGCGTCGCTTATGCTGGTCTATTGACAAGCCGCCACAGGGAGAGGGCACGAGCACTGACACCGTCAGATCGGCATCAAGCGACATCCACACGGCCGCGCGCCGGGATCGAGGCCGCGGTGCCCTACTGGGCCTGGCCGTTGGCGATGCCCTCGGACCCCCTTGGAATTCCGCTCTCCCGGCACATTTACCCCCATTGACGACATGATTGGCGGCGGCCCGTTCCAGCTGGCGCCGGGACAGTGGACGGATGACATGTCCATGGCACTGTGCCTGGCCGACAGCCTCCTGGAATGTGGCGAGTGTGATCCCGTTGACCAGATTCGGCGCTATGTGCGCTGGCCGGGGAAAGCCGGGAGGCGTTGTGCCGCCCGCTTTATCATCCTGCGCGTCACACCTGGCACAGCGATGACTTCGCTTCGAAGATCAGCGCCATCGCCAGTGGCTCCTTCAAGGACCGCTCGCCGCCGGATATGCGCGGTAGCGGCTATGTGGTGGATGCTCTTGAAGCCGCCCTGTGGGCCTTCTGGCACGCGCGGGATTTTCGCGAGGGGGCGTTGGCGGCGGTGGACCTGGGCGACGATGCCGATACCACCGGCGCCATTTACTGGCAGATTGCCGGGGCGGTCTTTGGCGAGAGCGGGATTCCGGCCGCCTGGCTGGAGGTGCTACACGACGGGGACGGGATTCGCAGTGTGGCAGACGAATTACTCGACTGCGTGGCCCACTAGGTGCGGGCGACCCTTGAAGCAACAGCTGGTGAAGCATGGCCGTTCCTGTCAGCCACTGTTGTTCGCGCGCGAAAAGCGCAGGCTTGAAAATCGCCTGACATCACCCTTTCGCTGTCTTGGCCCGATTCTCCAACAGAATCATCAAGGCAGTCGGCCTGTCAGTATCGTCTGGCGTCTGCAGCATGAGTTGCCAGCGAGGTATCTGCGAAATTATCGCCTGGAGGCGGTGTAGCCGCCTTGAATGAATTTTACTGTGCAGATTTCGCTGACCTTCACGTCAGGTTTGATGTATTCCAAAAGCGCCAGTCCGGATTCCAACTCTCCAGTCTGACTCTAGGCGCGGCAGACCTCCAGGATAAGACGAGGCCAGAACCGCGGACGCGGAGAAGGACTGACAGAACTTGTCGCTAGCTTCCCGCAATAACGCTTGCAGGGCCGTTCGGCCGACGTCCGAGCCCATGAGATGATGGGCAAGGGACCAGGCAACAGCATAATGGAGATGTCTCTGCGGGCCATGCCATTGAGTCCTGTCCATGGCCAGAAAGTCAGCGAGAGGCGGTAATTTCGCCGAATTCAGGAGCTCCAGGTGCGCCAGATTCGGGCTTACTGCCGCAGTCTGGTCAGTGACGACCATCGTTTCAGCATATTCTGCCAGCCCTTCGGTCAACCATGGTGGCGTGACTCCCAGATGACTTGCGGTAATCAAGTGGGAAATTTCATGAAAAGCCGTCGCCACGGCTCTTCTGGGCATGCCAGAGTCATATCTTACGTACGCGGTATTACTGCTCATCTCGTAGAAGCCGTTCACGGGCTTCGCCCCCGGCGCTCTCCCGGCCCACAATGCATCGAACTGTTCAGCTTCGAGAGCGCGAATCGTAATCTCTACCTGCCTCAGGCGCTCCTCTCCAAGAAGGAAGTGCCATATGTCGAATATCCGCTTGGAGCCCGCCGCGATCTCGCCAGAAAACTGCATGGGCAAGGCCACCCCGTGCCCATGAATCTGGTAAGTGAAGTCCCGCCTCGACCCAGAAATATCGAAGACCGAAGCGACGGCATCTACCGGTGCCTTGTCGGCCATGTGGGTAACGCCATCACTGTCCTGCCACCTGTAAATGACTGCTATACCCGTGTCAGCTCTGGATTTTGTGGCCGGGCGTGCGCAAGCCTGTGCGTCATTCGCGGTGTGATCGAGTGCAATGTTGCTGGTGCCGCTTCCAGTAGCGGATTGTGTCAACGATCTGGCAGTATCAGGAGAGTATTGTCGGGTTGAATCCGTCTTGAAAACGTTGGTAAGAAATCCGCTGCCGAAGGGTAGGTGGAAGCTCTGCCTGGCAACGAGCGCGGACAACAAACCGATGACGAACAGCAAGCTGAACGATGTCCAGAATCGGTTATTCATGTGCAGCCTGAGTTCTCACCATAAAAGTGAGATTATTCGCTAGGTCGGGTTCTGTCATTGAGTATTGATGAATCGAGATTCTCGCGATTCCGCTTTTGAGGTGTAGTCGTCAAAAAACGTGCTCTACAGCTTCGGTCTTGCCTGATCCGGATAGTGTGCCAAGTTAAAAAGCGTTGACGACCCTCGTTTCCATCGAGGACTCCGGCAAGGTGCTCTTGCGTCTGCAAGCAGACCACTGAGGTGCCCCGTGCATGCGAGTGAAAACACCTGAGATAGCGTCCAGGCCGGCGGTTGCAAGGTGCCCGCAATGGCCAGTAGCAAGGGTTTTTCCTTATCGGCGTTGCGCACCTTATTATCCGGCGTAACACTGGCTATCAACGGAGCCCTCTCAATGAACCTCAGCGGAAAAACTGTCTATGTCACCGGTGCCGCCTCCGGCATTGGCGAGGCCGTCGCGCGACGCTGTCATGCCGAAGGTGCACGCCTCGCCCTGGTGGATCGGGATGCCGAGCGGCTTGCGGCGCTGGCACAGTCGCTCTCGGGCGATGCAAAACACGTCATGACCCGGGTGGTGGATATCAGCGACGAGACCGCCGTGGCGGCTTCTGTGGATGCCTTCGCCGAGCAGCATGGCCGGTTGGATATTGCCATTAACTGTGCTGGGATCCTGGGCCCGACGGGTCCACTGCATGCAACCGATACGGCAGCCTATCGGGCGTTGATGGCGGTGAATCTCGATGGCATGTTCCACTGCCTCAAGCACCAGCTGCGTCACATGCATGCCCGTGAGCAGGGCAGTATCGTCAATATTGCCTCGGCGGCGGGTCTGGTCGGCTTTCCCAGCGCCGCGGCCTATACCGCGGCCAAGCATGCAGTGGTCGGCCTCACGCGCACCTGCGCCATCGACTATGCGGAGCAGGGCATCCGTGTCAACGCCATCGCCCCTGGCGGTATCGACACGCCGCTGATCAGGGCCACCACCTGCGCGACGCCGGAAGGCCAGCAGATGATCGAGTCCATGCATCCGATGAAGCGCCTGGGTACGCCGCAGGAAATCGCCAATGCGGCGGTGTTTCTGGCCTCTGACGAGGCATCGTTCGTTACCGGCAGCGTCATGGCCGTCGACGGCGGCTGGACCAGCTGGTAGCCGCGTGCAGCCCGGCGCTTGATTGCATGAGGGCAATTTGAAAAACTGTCAAGGCGGTCGCGTTCCCGGCTGCAATCCCCAGCGTGCCAGGAGGCAGCCATCATGCCAGTCGAAATACAGGTGCTCGCTTACGCGGGCCTGCTGCAGTTTGTCCAGATTGTCCTTATGGCCGTTCCGGTCAATATACAGCTGGGTCCCGCCTATACGGCCGGTCCCCGTGACGAGGAGCGCAAGCCAAGCGGGGTACCCGGACGGCTCAAGCGCGCGGTAGACAATCACTTCGAGGGCCTGGCGCTTTTCACCATCGCGGTCGTGGTGGTGGTGCTGGGTGACGTCACCAGCGCGCTCACGGCCCAGTGTGCCTGGGCCTACCTCATTTCGCGCATTCTCTACGTGCCGGCCTACGCGGCAGGCATCTACCTGCTGCGTTCGTTGATCTGGGCGGTCGGTTTCTTTGCCACGCTCATCATGCTGCTGGTCGCGGTACTGTGATAGCGCTGGCTCGCCGCCTCGGCGTGCTGTGGATGCTTGTGCTGGCGGCGTCCGTCTCCGCGGAGATGCCGCTGCAGTCGGGCTTCGTGCAGGTGCCGGGTGGGCCGGTCTGGTACGAGATCGCCGGTGATGGGCTGGGAGTGCCGCTGCTGACCCTGCACGGTGGGCCCGGTGGCACGTCCTGCGGATCCCAGCTGTTGTACCCCCTCTCCGGGGAACGGCCGATTATCCGCTACGACCAGCTCGGCAGCGGGCGCTCCGGTCGCCCCAGCGACACCAGCCTCTGGCAGCGCGATCGCTTCGTCGAGGCGCTGCACACGCTGCGCCGGGAGCTCGGCCTCGAGCGGTTGCATCTGCATGGCCATAGCTGGGGGGGTGCCTTGGCAGCCTATTATGTATTGCAGAAGGGCCCGGAGGGCATTGTGTCGCTGACCCTTTCCTCGCCACTGATCAGCACACCCCTGTGGATTCGTGATGCGGACGCCTTGCGCGCGACCTTGCCACAGGACGTACAGGATACGCTCGACAGGCATGAAGCCGAAGGCAGCACGGATCATGAAGACTACGTCGCGGCCACGGAAGCGTTCTACAGCCGCTTCGTGTCGCGCGGTGATCCGGTAGAAGAAACCCGTTGCGAGGATGCGCCGAGAAACCCGCTGATCTACCGGCAGATGTGGGGGCCAACGGAGTTCCACGCCACCGGCAGTCTGCAGGACTTCGACGTTACCCCGCGGCTTGGCGAGATTGATGTGCCAACGCTTTTCATTACCGGTGAGCACGATGAGGCCAGGCCCGAGACCATCCGTGGCTTCGCCCGGGCCGTGCCCGGGTCTCAGGTCGAGGTGCTCCCCGGTGTGGGTCACGCCTCGCTGAGCAGGGCGCCGCAGCGCTACCGGGACCTGCTGGGCAAATTTCTGCGAGAGTCGGAGGCGCGCAGTGCTGAATGAGTCGCCAAATCAGCGACAGTCTCAAGGCATTTGACGGGCCGGATCAACCCTGCCAATCTTTTCGATACCACATAAAGGGATAATACAATGCAAAGAGTCGGCGGGTTTCTGGCAGGTTGCTGTGCACTCCTTTCCGTGACACTGGTCCATGTACAGGCGCAGGATCAGGTTCAGCCGGCCCCCGACCGGGGCGAAAACGAGGGTGCGGGACCCTTTGACCGTCTGGTCATCCGCGGCGCGACCTTGATCAATGGCGATGGCGGCATGCCGGTCGGCCCGGTCGATATCGTGATCGAGCAGAACCGCATTGAGTCCATCAAGGGCGTCGGAACGCCGGGCATCCCGATCAGTGACGAGGGTCGGCCCGAGCCGGGGACACATGAAATCGATGCCCACGGTATGTATGTCATGCCGGGCTTTATCGACAACCACGTGCATACGGGCGGTGTTCCGAAAGCGCCCAACGCCGATTACGTCTACAGGCTGTGGCTGGCCCACGGCATTACCACGGTGCGTGGCGTTCCCTTTGGTCCGCTCGAGTGGTCCATCAGCGAGAAGGAACGCAGCGCCAGCAACGCAATTGTGGCCCCGCGCATGGTGTCCTTCCACCGCATGGGCAGCGGCGAGGCCTGGAAGAATCGCTCGATACGCACCCCGGACGAGGCCCGTGAGTGGGTGCGCTATGCGAAGACCCAGGGCGTTGACGGGCTCAAGCTGGGTGCGCATCGGCCAGATATCATGGCGGCGCTCATCGATGAGGCGAACAAGCTGGGTATGGGCCAGACCGCACACCTGGACCAGCGCGGTGTCGCGCGGATGAATGCGCTCGATGCGGCCCGTCTCGGCATGAGGGGCATGACGCATTTTTACGGGCTTTTTGAAGCGCTTTACGACGATCACGATGTGCAGCCCTGGCCGGCAGGCATCAACTACGCCAACGAATATGACCGCTTCAGCCAGGTGGCCAGGCAGTGGAACCTGATCACTGAACCGGGCAGTGAGTCCTGGAATGCGGTGCTTGATGAGTTTATTGAGCGGGACTTCATCATCAATCCGACAATGACGATCTACGCCGCGGGTCGCAACGTGGAGTTTGCGCGACAGTCGGTGTGGCATGACGCCTACACACTGCCCTCCATGATGGAGTATTACCGCGCCAGTCGCACGGATCACGGCGCCTACTGGTTCTACTGGACCACGGCGGATGAGGTAGCCTGGCGCAATTTCTATCAGCGCTGGATGGCCTTCCTTGACGACTACAAGGACCGAGGCGGGCGCGTCACTATCGGCACCGATGCCGGCTTTATCTATAAACTCTTCGGCTTCAGCTATGTGGAGGAAATGGAGCTGCTTCAGGAGGCGGGCTTCCATCCGCTGGAGGTTATCCGCGCTGCCACGCTGCATGGTGCTGAGGAAATCTTCGAGCCCCAGGGCAAGCCCATTGAGTATGGGCTCATTCAGGAAGGGTTGCTGGCAGACCTGGTGATCGTTGAGGAAAATCCGCTTGAGAACTTCAAGGTCCTGTACGGTACGGGGGCCGTGAAGCTCAACGATGAAACCCGAAGACCCGAGCGCATTGGTGGCGTGAAATACACCATCAAGGATGGCATTGTTTACGATGCCAGGCAATTGCTCGCTGATGTCGCGCGTATGGTTGAAACGGCGAAGCAGGCTGATGCCGAAGGCAGCGCTGAGGCGAAGTGATTTTTTGACGCCCGGAGTGACAGCGCCGGAGTGACGTATGGGTGTGGCGCACCCTTCTATGTCTGGCATGTGTTGCAGTCCATGCATCAGAGCCTCGGCAGTCAATGGCGGCTCCGCTACGGCGACGATAGAGCGCGAGTTTCTAAACATGCGGATCGCCCCCGCTGAGCGGGTTACGAAGTTCGCCTCTTTTTTTGACAGGGAAATTTCAGAATATGCCTTTTCCACGCGTTCTATTACCCGCGGTTGTGAGCGGTTGTCTGGCAGTGGCCGGCGGCGACAGCGCCAGCGCGGCTACCGTCGTCATGGTTAACGGTGAGCGCTTTTCCGGCGAGGTTGTCAGCATGGTTGATGGCAGGCTGCTGTTGGAGAACGCGTACGCCGGTGAAATCACGCTACCCTGGTCAGCGGTGACGGCGTTGATCAGCGACGAGCCGCTGCAACTTCAGCTTCCGGATGAGACTGTCGTCAGCAGCGCGACGGAGAGTGCGGCACCGGGCATTGTCGAGCTGGCGGAGGCTTCCAGTGCGGAGGCAAAGATGCTGGCGTTGGGCGACATCCTGGCCATCAACACAACACTGGTGGACCCCTATGAGTATCAGTGGCGCGGCAAGTCCAATGTGGGCCTCAACGCCACCACGGGTAACTCCGATACCACGCGCTTTCATGTGGATGCCGAGGGAACGCTGGAAAATGACGTGGACCGTTACATCGCCGGCGTGGATTTCAACCGCGGCAGCGACAACGATATCACCAGCGTGGACAACTGGACGGCCTACGGCAGCTATGACCACTTCTTCAGTGACCGAATGTTCTGGAACAACTCTCTCAGCTTCAAGCGGAACACCCTGCAGGAACTGGATCTTCGCAGTGCAATCGGTACGGGTGTCAGTTATCAGTTTTTTGATGACAGCATGCTGCGCCTGTCTACCACCGCGGGCCTGAGTTATGTACGCGAGGAGTTTGATGTTCAGTCCAGCGAGGAATTCGTGGCTCTGCAGCTGGGCGTGGATTATGAACACCGATGGTTCGACTGGCTGCGTTTTTTCCACAGTCTGCAGACGCTGACCAGTTTCGAGAGCGTTGACGATTTCGTGCTGCGCACTCGCACCGGGCTTCGTTATCCCATCAGCGATAACTTTGTCGCAAGTCTTCAGGTCAACGTGGATTTCGACAATACGCCATCGGATGGGGCTGAGAAGGAAGACGTTCTTTATGTCTTCACGCTGGGATACAGCTGGTAAGGTCGTGACGTTTCTGAAAGAGGGCGTTTGACTCAGGTTATTGCCTCATACCTCAGCCATTCAGGTAGGCATGCCAGTACAGCTGTGTCGCAACGCTTCGAAACGGCCGGTAGCGTTCCCCCAGTTCATCCAGCTCCATGGCGTCGGGCCGCTCCGGCAGATTCTTGATGGTCTGTATGGCCTTTACCAGGGCGAGGTCGCCGATGGGCCACAGGTCCGGGCGTCGCAGCGCCAGCATCAGGTAGCAGTCAGCTGTCCAATGGCCGATGCCCGGCAAGGCCGTGAGCAGGGCCCGTGCCCGCGCATCACTGCGGCGCGCAAGGCCGGCTATCGGCAAGGTGCCGTCTTCTATCGCGGCAGCCACCGCGCGCGTGTAGCGCGCTTTCTGTCGGCTCACGCCCGCGCTGCGCAGCGCCTCATCCTCGAGCCGAAGGTACGCCGCCGGGGTGAACTCCGGCAGGCGCACGCTGAGCTTGTCGAGAGTGGCCTTTGCCGAGGCGAGGGAGACCTGCTGTTCCAGGATAATGTGAACAAGGGTCTCGAAGCCGGCGGGCCTTGCGCGAAAGGGCGGCGGCCCGTGACGCGCCACGATAATGCCCAGGTCCCTGTCTCTGGCGGCGAGTGCGTTTACCGCCGCCAGATGGTGTTTGCGCGTGAGTGCGGGCACGCGGTCAGCGCGCCAGGGGATCGGGCCGCATCTGGAAGTGATATACCTTGCTGGTTGTGCCCGCCCCGGTCTCCATGTGGAAGGGCGTCCGGCTGCTGAAGGTGGCCCACAGGCCGCGACCCTTCCAGCCGCCATCGGGATCATCAATGCGGCCATCCATCCACTTGGTGTAGAACCCGAGAGGATAGGGCACCGTCAGTCGCACCCATTCCCCGTGATGCAGCACCAGCAGCGCTTCTGACAGGTTGCCGGTATTGATCGGGGTGTTGGCACCGAGGCCCAGGCTGTTGAACTGATCCACCCAGGTGTAGTAGCTGCCTTCTGCACTGCCCTCGTGCTGCTGGTTACGGAACTTCGGCAGGGGCTCGGTATAGAACGTCCAGCCTTCGGGACAGTGCTGCCCGGTCGCTGTCGGGCCGTTCAGGGGACCTTCGCAAAGTCGTCGGTCAAAGCTCGCCATGTGGCCACTTGCCATCGCCGCCCACGCCACGCCATTGCGGTCGATATCCATGCCGCGGGGGGAAAAGCCCTCAATGGCGTTACCATTCTCGTCCAGGGGCGGCTCGAAATACTCTGCCAGCGCAGTGTTGACGGGATCATCGCCCGGCTCCAGCCTGACCAGGCCTCCGGGATAGCCGAGGGTTGAGCCCCAGACAGAGCCATCCGGCGCCGGAGCAACACCGTAGTAGCCCGCCTGGATGCGCGTATCCCGGCTGGCGTCGGCAGATTCGCCCGGCTCCACATAGCCTTCATCCCGGCGACCATTGCCGTTGGTATCGAGTATGGTCGGTGTCCAGCCCTGTGAGGCGGCGGCATCTCCCGTCTCGAGGTACTGTTCGACGTCAAGCCAGCCCACCACGTCGCGACCGCCGCTGGTCCACAGGGTGTTCTGCGCGTCCTCGGCAAACATCAGATGGTGGGTGCTGAAGCAGGTGTCGATCGGAGTATAGGTGTCTGTCGCGGGTTCATAAACACCGAGATGCCGGTAAGCGCGCTCTGTCGGGAATGCCTGTGCCGCAGGATGATCGGAGCCGTTGCGGCAGAAGTCAGGATTCTCTTCGGGGTCGCGCACCCGTGCGGTCACCCAGACACGTCCGTCGGCATCCAGCATGGGGTTGTGTGCGGTGGTCGCGCTGTCCCAGATCTGTTCCTCCCCCCAGAACACTGAAGGGCCCGACACCGGTGCCGGGTCGGGATCGTAGCCGGAGTCTGGCAGCGGGAAGATGGGCACTTCTGACACATCATGCGTTGCAGGATCGAGCACCGGCATATAGTCCGCACTGTTCTCCAGCACGCCATACAGCCTGCCCCCCGCGTTGACCGTAGGGTCACGGCGATCGGTGGAAACCACGTCGTGCAGGTAGGCCCTGGGGTCTGCCCAGTCCCACTGGGTAATCACCACATTGCGTTCCAGCCCCTCAGGACGCGGCGGCGTCGGCGGCAGCTCGCCGCCGGCAATGCGGTCGGTCCAGTCGGCATACAGACTGACCGCGCGCTCCATTCCCATACCGGCAAGAATGTTCACCATGCCAGTGCCTGCCTGACCGGCCTGCACGCGCTGGTGCCAGGCTTCCACGCTGCTGCGGCCGTCGCTGAACAGGTCGGGTATCTCGCGGGTAGCCTTGCTGCCGAGCTGGTGGCAGGCCAGGCAGCTGTTATTGCCGATGCGTCGCACCCAGTCCTCGTAGTGAGTGATCGACTCGGAGATGCCATTACCCTGCGGACCGGTACCCGGGAAGTCGCTTCTTGCTGGCAGCTCCAGCAGCGAGTACCAGTAGCCCGCGGGGTAGTACTCGGCGGCCGCGGCCGGACTGGGAGCGGCGCGTGCCTCAAGCGCCAGCTGACTGCCGGGCGCTGCTGTGATCTTTTCGGAATCCACCAGCCCGTAGCCCCGCACCCAGACCTGGTAGCTGGCGTCGGGCAGATCTGGCACCAGGAAGCGTCCTGCATCATCGGTGACAACGATGCGGGCGAAGCGCGTTGGCAGATCGGTGGTCTCGGCAATGACCCAGACACCGGCTTCCGGACCTGCGGGCCCGGATACCACCCCGCCGATATCCGTATCGCCGATGGTCACGCCACCCTCCGACAGGCTATCGCCCTGTGCGGGTGTCGAGGTATCGGTACGCTCGGCACCTGTCTGTGAGTCGGTGTTCCCACGGTCGCAGGCGCTGAGTGCGCCCAGACCAATGATCAAACACATCACCCATGCTGTTCGGCACATTGTCGTACCCTCCCGATGTCAATCTGTATCGCGACAGCGGTGACTCTTCGAGCCCTGGTCTAGCGCCGGTCAGGTCAGAAACTGCGCCGGTCAGGGCCTGAAATCCCCCATCGTGTCGTCGTCCATGTGTTCGTCGTTCGCTTCTTCCGCATCGAGCACTTCCAGATGCTCTTCGGCAAACCAGCGGTTCATGAGGAAGCGCAGCGGCACCAGCATCGCAATGAACAGCGGGAACAGGATACCCGCGGGGCTGCTCTTGAGTATCCAGAGTGCTACGAGCGCCACGAGCTGTATCAGCGTGAACAGATGGATGACCTTGCGCGGGACCCTGCGCACATAATGGGTCTGTGGATACAGCTTTCTGTCAGTCGCCCAGAGACGCACGCGCTCGAAGAACTCGGTGCCGCTCAGGGTGCTGAAACCCATGTAGAGAAAGAGTCCGAAGAGGACCTCCATGGGAATCATCTTTATCACCGGCAGCATGAAGATCGAAGCGGCCAGCAGGAGGTGTATCAGCAGCGGCGATACGCGGTTTTCCTCCACCGAGATGATCTTCTCGGTGGTGCTGGAACCCAGGCTGACGGTTTCGGTGGTTGCCAGGCTTTTGACGTGATTCAGGGAGTGCACGGTGGCCGCGACGATCCACGGCAGGGCGAAGAGCGAACACACGGCGGTGATCACGCCCACCACGACGAGGTCGAGATTATAGCCACAGCCCTTGCGCAGTGAGTGCAGCGGACTGTTGACCAGTCGCGCCGAGATGTTCTGGTCCAGGAAAAGCAGAACGGTCACCAGCAGTGCCGGGCCTGCCGCCGCGAAGATCGCCCAGGTGGGCAGCGCAAACAGATCAACCAGCCAGGGTCTGCCCGTGGTGGTGGCAAAGGTTTCAGGGACTGCAGCGCGTTCGACGTCGATTTCCGGCATCAGCAGGGCGAATGCCGTCATGATGGCGATAGCGATGGCGGGACCGAAATCTGATATGAACTCGCGTGCCTTGCGCTGCAGATAGGGTGTCTGCAGCACCATTTTCAGGCTGCGTGCCAGCATGTAGGTTCCCAGTGACAGCACCAGGGTCATCAGCGCCTTGGAATTGTCCCGGGGGTTTTCCATGAAGGGGGCGAGCAGGGAGCTCACGGCCTCGTAGATAAAGATAACCGCAACCAGGGCGGCGAAGATCTCGTCAGTGAAGCGCGTGAACAGGCGCATCAGGGCACTGGCGTCGGTGAAGGCGAGAATCAGCATGAACAGGCCGGCCCACAGTCCGACCCAGGCATACACCGACAGGAACGGCAGGCTCATCTGCTGGCTCAACGCATACAGCAGGCCTGTGAAGATCACGATCGGACCCGTGCCGCCCAGAATGGTCAGCGGTTGTCCCGCAAACAATGCGAACAGAATACCACCAAGCGCGGTTGCCACAATCATTTCGACCGTACCGATTTCACCGCCGGTCATGATGCTGGTGAGAGCGCCGAAAGCGACGGCGTTTGCCAGACAGGCAAAAAACAGGAACACCGTGGAGGCAACAACCTTGCTGCTGAGACCATCGCGAAAATCGCTGATGTAAAAGGGCAGTCGACGCCTGAGGTCGTTCTGAAGTCCACCAAAAAGGCGACCGGTGTATGCCAGAGGATCACTGCTATCCGTTTTTCTCATCGGGCTCTCGTCTCGTTGTCATTGGGTACGCCGCTTGACGCGGGAGGGGTGTTGGCGGCTAGGGTTCAATCGGTGGTGTGAAGCCCGGAGGCTTGATGGCGATGACGGAGCAGTTGGCCCAGGGCAGCACGTTCTCGGCCGTGTTGCCGGTGAGCAGTCCCGCGATACCCTGGCGTGCAACGGTTCCCATGACGAGCAGGTCAACCGGGTTTTTTTCCAGGTGCTCCAGAATTCTCGCGTAAGCGTTGCCATCGGTGATGGTAATGTCCCAGGTGCCTTCCGGCAGCAGGGACCGACACTGGGCTTCTATCGTCGCTTTTGCGTCATCAAGACGTCGCTGGCGCTCATCACGAGCCACGCTGTCGAGAAAGTGCGCCGCTTCCGGATGTTCTACGACGTGCAGCACCTTCACGTCAGCGCCGTCGAACTGCTGCTTGAGTGCCGCCGCTATCGAGAGTGCCGCTTCGCCCACGGGCGTGAGGTCGTGCGCGATGAGTACGGTGGGATGCTCTGGGCGCGGCTCGTCCTTGACCACCCACACGGGGCACGGGCAGAGACGCAGAAGTTTGTTTCCCGTGCTGCCGAACAGCAAGCGTCCTGCGAGACTGCGCTTGCGGGTGCCAATCACCACCAGGTCGTGATTTTCCTCCACCACCGCGTGCAGGATTTCCCGCCAGTGCTCGCCGAAGCGAATGGCCGTCTGTGAACGCAGGTCCTTGCCGGCATCTGCCTGCAGTTTCCCAAGAATCTTCAATGCGGCCGCGTGTTGTTTTCCTGCGGCGGTGCTCGTGTCAGGGGCGCCGGACGCCTGCTTGTTGCCCGGCGAATTGATGACGTGCATGAATGTCACCTCGGCGTTGTCGCGCCGTGCCGTGGTCAGCGCCTCGCGAACCGCCACGGCACCGGTATCAGCTATGGTTCCCGACTTGTAGTCGATGTCCACCGCAACCAGCACTTTGCGAAATTGGATCATGTTGGTCGTTTCCTCCACAGGGGCTCTCGCACAGGGCTCTCGCCTTTGCGAGGCATGACAAGCGCCGCTGCGCTCACCTCGAAAGAGAAGCAGCGTAGCAATCAGGGTTTTGTACGACAAGAAAAGCCCGTGTGCGCAGAGCGCACATAGCGGGTCAGCGACTGTCGTCATCACGGCCAGCGCCTTGCTGTTCACGGGCTCAGTTCCCGATGTCTATCACACGCTTGGCCCTGAAGCCCGCTGGCATTACGTCCTCGGGCCCCTGCAGCTGGTTGATCAGCCCCAGCTCCGGCACGGAAATCATCGACGGGTAGCTGGCGCTGAATTCCTGCAGCGTCATCCTGCGGGGCAGGCGCACGACCGATATCTGCAGCGGCTGCCGGTTCAGGGCCTCGGGACTGGTAAGTCTGGCGAAGCTGTTCATGGCGGTGCGGAAGGTCTTGCCGTAGGTTGCGCGCTGCTGCACCGGCGTGTAGCCGAGGATCCTGTAGGTGCGACCGTCAAGTTCAATGAAGGTGACAACCCCGCCGAGCCGAACCTGATCGGTCTGTACCTCGAAGTCACCGCTAATGGCTGGCAGACCGCCAACGGTGCCCGTTTCTGTCCTGCCGATGGTCATTCCCTGCTGGCTGAAGAAAGTGTTGGCGGCGTCCTGAGGGCTGCCTGCTGCCAGCATCAGCTGTAGCAGCGCATCCTCTTTCGGACTGCCTGCGACCACGGCCTTGGACAGGTTCTGTGTGCGCCAGCCCCGGGGAAAGTCCATGCGGAAGGCGAGCTCCGGGTGCAGAAAGCGGTGGTCATCGAAATAGCCTTTGCGGGGATTTTCGCCATAGGCGAGACCATCAATGCGCTGCAGGTATTCGGCCTCGCCGATGCGACGATCCATCGACGCTGGTGGCAGCGACGCCAGCTGTCTGTTGATTCGCTGTATGCGCTCCGCCGGGTAGGGGTGTGATGCCTGCCAGCTGGGCACCGGATTCTGCCCGGCCAGCTGCGCGGACTGCTGCAGCGCTGCGAAGACGTTCACCATCTCCCTCACGTCGTAGCCCTGTTCGAGAGCGTAACGGTAGCCGAGGTCATCCGCCTCTCGCTCTGCGTCACGGCCGTACTTCAGGAACAGAAGCTGCAGACCGCCCGCGGCCAGCTCACCGAACTGCGCCGCGGTCGGGCTGAGCACCGAGGCGATACCGATGCCGAGTTGCGCAAGCTGGGCGCGGCTCATCATGGCGACGGAATGGCGTGCAGTGACATGACCGATTTCATGGCCAAGAATACTCACCAGCTCTGCCTCATTGCGCAGCAGGGCAAGCAGTCCGCGCGTTACGAAAATGAACCCGCCCGGCGCGGCGAAGGCATTTGGTGTCGCCTCGTCGACCACCTGGAAGGACCAGGGCAGATCCGGGCGTTCGGAGGCCTGTGCCAGGCGGCTGCCGAGTGCCTGCACATAGGCCTGCAGCGCCTCATCCTTCACCAGTCCGAATTCCTGCGCAGCATTGCTCGCGACTTCGCGCCCGATCTGGATTTCCTGGCCTTCAGAGACCAACGCCAGCTGCCGGTCACCCGTGACCGGATTGACCGCGCAGGACGCGAGTGAGAAGGCCAGGACGAACAGGGCGAAGCGCGTCATGTTAGCACCCGATCAGAAATTGAAGTTTCCCGAGCCGAACAGTCCTATGAGACCCACGGCGATGAGGTAGATGGCAACAATCTTGGCCAGCAGGCGTGGAAACAGGAAAATGAGAACGCCGGCGATGAGTGAAACCAGCGGCGTCAGTGCGAGGTTGATGTCCATGAAGTGTTTCCTTTCCGGTTATGGCTTTGCGCCAGACTACTCTCATTGGCGGCTCGCCGTTAGTGCGGTGAATGACAGAAGCGCTGCATGAAAGATTCTGATTTGGCATGCGTACCATCGCAGCTTGCTCTCGGCCGCCGATCGAGGCGTCAGCGCTGGTAGACAATCCGTCCTTCCTTGATGGTTTGCTCCACCATCAGGGTATTCAGTTGTTCCTCGGGCACGGCCATTGGATTTGCCGACAGCACGACGAAGTCCGCCAGTTTGCCTGGCTCTATGCTGCCCTTTTCATTTTCTTCAAAGTGTTGCCACGCGGGCCACAGCGTCATGGCTTTGAGGGCCGTTGCGACCGGCACACGGTGCTCTGGCCCGAGGATGTCTCCACTGCGCGAACGACGCGTGACGGTTGCCGACAGCACGCGCATGGCATCCGGTAGTGCGACCGGAGCGTCGTGGTGACTGCCGAACATCATTCCGCGCGGAAGCAGCCAGCCGGTGGGGGAGATATTGTCGGCGCGCACCGGGCCAAGGACGGAATCCCGGTGCCAGTCGCCCCAGTAGAAGGTGTGCATGGGAAACAGGGACGGAAAAATGCCCAACTCGTCGATGGCTTCCACCTGGTCCTTGCGAAGGGTCTGTCCGTGGATCAGTACCGGGCGATTGTCGACGTCGGGGTACTCCGTCTGCGCCGCGCGCACGGCGTCGATGTACTGGTCGATCGCCGCGTCGCCGTTGGCGTGGCAGAGTATCTGCCATCCCCTGGCGAACGCTCTGGCAACCGAGGCGCGGGCAGTGCTTTCATCGATGGCGCCATAGCCACGGTAGTCAGCGGACTGGCCGTGGGGTGGGTGAAAGTAGGGTTCGCTGAGATAGGCGGTCTTGCCCTGGGGCGAGCCGTCGATGGTCAGTTTGACGCCACCGATGCGAAAACGCTTCGCGTAGGTTCTCGACGGCGTGACGTCCGGTACGGCCAGCATGTCCGGGTAGGCGACCAGATCCACATCCAGGGCGCCACGCTCTGCGACCCGGCGCATGGCCGCAATCGCTGCGGGCATTGCCCGGCCTTCCTGCACCGTGGTGTAGCCGTAGGTGGCTGCCAGTCGCGTTCCCTCAATCACCAGGTGCTCGTTCATGGCGTCGTCAAACTGTGACAGCAGCTGCATCAGCGGGGCGAGAAACGCCATCTCTTCGAGCACGCCGTTCGGTTGCCGGGACGTCTGTTCGCGCCGGATAATGCCGCCGTCAGGGTTTTCGCTGGCCGTCGTGATGCCCAGGCGCTCGAGTGCCTTGCTGTTGGCGACGCCGAAGTGGCCGGACTGGTGAATGATCATCACCGGGTAATCGATGGTAACGGCGTCCAGATCCCGGCGAGTTGGGTGGCGCTGTTCCGCCAGCTGGGAATCGTCGTAGCCGAAGCCGATCACCCAGCCGATGCCCCGCATGACGGCTGGATCGTCTGCCATCCAGTCTGCAAGCTGTGCCTGCAGGGCAGGAATGTCGGCAGCCGCGCCGTCGGGCGGTGGCAGCAGGTTGGCGGTGCTCGCCTGCAGACCAATGGCGTAGGCATGGCCGTGGGAGTCCACAAAGCCCGGCAGCAGGGTGTGACCCCCGAGGTCGATGCGACGGGCGGTCTTCCCGGCGCTGGCCATAACGATATCCCGATTGCCGACGGCGACAATGCGTCCCTCGCGGACTGCCACGGCCTCCGCGAGAGGCCTGTCATCATCCATGGTGATGATTGTGCCGTTGTAGTAGACGGTGTCTGTCGCCGCTGCACGGGTCGCGAAAAAGCCGAGGCTCGCGAGAAGGGTGACGATGATGAGCAGGCGCGCCGTTTTCGCCAGGTTCATGGATGATGCCTCCGCAGGACAAGGGGTGATAATGCCAGATCGCTCAGCGGGCTTGCACTGCGAAGGGCGCAACAACAGGTCCGGGCTGTATTAAAACGAAACGGTTAATCAGGTTCATATAAAACCAATTGGGTTTAATTTACTCCAATAAAACCTATTAGGTTGAATATACTGGTGTTCAACTGATAAGGTTTGTCCGTTTTCAACCACAACGGATGTAATGAGCGTGCAATATCTCGTTCTGATTGGCGACCTGCGAGACTCCCGTCGCGTGAAGGATCGCGCGGGCCTGCAGCACCTTTTCGAGTCGTCGCTCGCGTTCCTGAACAAGCGTTTTCGGGGGGCGCTTGCCTCACCACTCACCGTTACCCTCGGTGATGAGTTTCAGGCGGTGTTCTCAGACCCGCTTCCTGTCTGGGAGATACTCTCCGCCCTGCAGGCGCGGCTGTTTCCGGTAACGGCACGCTTCGGCCTTGGGCTTGGCCAAATCGCAACGCCTGTCAATCCTCAGGCAGCGCTCGGCATGGATGGCCCCGCCTTCTATCGCGCGCGGGATGCTATTGTTCAGCTAAAAGAAGAGGGCGGGAATTATCGCATTGAGGGCCTTGATGACGCCGACCTGATCAATCACACCTTGTCTCTGGTGTCTGGTCTGCAGGAAAGCTGGCATTGCAATCGTTTCGCTACGTATCACAGCTTTCTGTCGGGTGTCCCGGTCCAGCGTATCGCACAGGAACTGAAAATCAGCAAGACCGCCGTCTACAAGAACCTGCATGACGGGCATCTTCACCCGATCTCCGGTATTCACAGGTCAATTGCAGCAAAGATGGCGGCGGCGATGGAAACGACAGCGGATGCCTGATTACCAGCTATACCTGTGCCTGATGCTTGTCACCCGCCTGGTGTATCTGCGTCAGGATGCCGCTGCCAGCTGGCGATTTTCATTGACATTGGCTCTGTCTCAGGCCGCGCTGCTTTTGCTTGTCTTCGGCATTGGCGGAACCACTCTCGCCGTGATGTTCGCGGTGTCCGGTTTTACCCTTCTGGGTGGTTTGCTCGAGGCGCGAGTGTCAGTCTACGCGGTGCGGTTTGCTGTGCTCGTGCTTCTCTCGATGGCGCCCCTGGTATTGCAGCCTCTCTTCGGTGCGCTGTCGATGTCTTCACTGAGTCTGGCGGTATCGACCATGCTCGATCACGGGTTGCAGGCGCTGCTGGGCGGTGGCGTCGGGGTGCAGCGGGCTGCGCTACCCGTTCTGCTGGGTTTTTTGCTGCTTGCCAATGAAGTTAACGTGATCATGCGCGGTGTCTTTCAGGTCCTGCGTCTGGAGCCTCGTGTGAATCCGCAGGCGGTGGATGGGAAGCCGGATATCGATGAGTACAACGCGGGCCGCGTTATCGGCATTCTTGAACGCTGGCTCATGTTCCTTGTCGTGCTCTTTACCAGCGACTGGGCGGCCCTGGGTTTTATTGTTGCGGCCAAGAGTCTGGTACGTTTTGACCAGTTCAAGGATCGCCGATTCGCCGAATATATGCTGGTGGGAACCTTCATGTCTGCACTGTTTGCCATCGCCGTCGCCTCGATGACAGGGATGGCGCTACCTCGGCCCTGACGGCGGCCGTCATGTGCAGCCAGAATGTCACCGCCAAGTGTGACAACGTTACCCGACAGATGGAGACAGACAGTGACGAAAGGCCGTGACGTTCAGCTACAGTCCGATTGGCTGCGGCTGCTGGGCGATGAGTTCGAGCAGGACTACATGCGTGACCTCGCCGGCTTCCTGCGCCGGCGGCGAGGGGAGGGTGCCGTGCTGTACCCGCCGCCCGCGGAGATATTCAACGCATTCTGGTACACCCCGCCAGGGGATGTCGCCGTCGTGATTCTGGGACAGGATCCCTACCACAATCCGGGGCAGGCTCATGGCCTGTGTTTTTCGGTGCGCCCGGAGGTTGCCGTCCCGCCATCTCTGCGCAATATCTTTCAGGAACAGCGCGACGACCTCGGCGTGGAGGTCCCTTCCCATGGCTCGCTGGTTGCGTGGGCACGTCGCGGCGTGCTGCTGCTGAACAGCGTGCTCACGGTAGAGAGGGGGCAGGCGGGGTCGCACCAGGGGCAGGGCTGGGAGCGCTTTACCGATCGCGTGATTGATGCAATCAATGGCCAGGAGCGCCCGGTCGTCTTCATGCTCTGGGGTAGCTACGCCCAGAAAAAGGGCGCATCGATTGACGCATCACGCCACTGCGTACTGCGCGCACCTCACCCGTCGCCGCTGAGTGCGCACCGCGGCTTTCTCGGCTGCAGGCACTTCAGTGCCGCCAATGCCTTTTTACGCGACCGCGGCATGGCCGATCTGGACTGGACGCTGCCGTCGCTTGACGAGGCTCGTCAGCTGGCCTCGCTGGATCCGCGCAGGCTGTAGGGCAGGGGTACTGGCTGCAGGTGGGGACGATGGGTGCCGGCGTCCTTCACGATCAAGGGTAGTTCACTGTCGGCTACCGTAATCAGAGCCAGCACCAGCGACGGCTCACCCGCCGCCCGGATGATGCGCAGGACACTGCCGACTGCGCGACCATCAGCCTCCGGCGCCAGGGTGGCACCGGCTTCCAGGTCTGCTGCTTCCGCGACACTGTAAATCCCGCAGCGTCGTTTGCTCTTGCCTTTGTAGTGCAGCCGCGCGACGACCTCCTGGCCGATGTAGCAACCCTTGCGAAAATTAAGGAGGCCGGCGAGGTCGTAGTTCAGAACCTGGGGGACGTGACTGGCGCTCAGTTCGGCGGTGGTTCGTACCAGACCGCGACGCAGCTCGTTCTGCTGCCAGTGTGCCTCGGGACATTCCCGAGCCTGGGGCGCCAGTGCCGCCAAAACATCGGATATCGCGGCGCGTGTCACGAGCACTTCGAAAGCCTCGCCGGCATCATCTGCCTGACAGGCCACCAGGGCGTCGGTTGTCAGGCAGCGGTCGCGTCCGTCGGGTGTGGCGCCAGCGATGGTGCGCAGTACCGTGGCTGCGTCTTCGCCCCAGAGACCGAGCAGCGTCCATTGGTCATTCCGTTCACTGATCTGTGTGCGCGAGAACATGGCGTACTTTTCCAGCGTCGCGTGGGTGATGTCGCGCAAGTCACTGCGCAGTCGCAATGCGTAGTGTGTGTCGCCGAGGCACAGCACTCGACAATCCGTCACGACGCGCCCCTGGGCGCTGCACAGCGCGCCCTGGACGCTTTGCGACTCGCTGACCTGGAGGCAGTCGCAGGTGAGCTGGCCCTGGAGGAATGTCGGCACCTGATCACCGTTGAAATGAAGCAGGCGGTCTGAGGCGAGTTGCGCGTAAAAAGCGGGCATGGAAGGCAGTCCTGTTATTGCTGGGTCTGCGGCGGTCGCCGCGTGTTTGCGGCTATAATGGCCGCTTTTGCTCTGGCACTGGGGATACTTTACGGCGATGATACGTGAAAATGAACACCGTCGGATGCGTTGGGCGAGCCGCCGCGGCATGCTCGAGCTGGATCTGGTTCTGGCGCCCTTTGTCGACCAGGTCTTTCCCGATCTGTCGGAGGAGGATCAGCTCTGCTACCGGCGGCTGATGGAGTGTGAGGATCAGCAGCTTTTCGGCTGGTTCCTCGGACGCGATATCCCGGAGGATCCCGGCCTTGCCCGCATTGTCGACAGAATCCTCGCCTGTAACGCTGCTGGCTATACCGCTGGCTGATACATCGCCGGCGCGGTGGCTTCACGTCGCCATCTTGGCCGCGCTCGTTGTGCAATGTGCGCTGTTACTGTCCGTCGCGCCCCTTGCGGCAGCCGCCACCTTTGGTGCGTCTGCGCTCGCGCTCTGGAGTCTCCGCCAGGCTTCGCTGGCAACGGGGATGCTCTCCCTCACCGAGGAGGGCTGGTGCCTGGTCGATGACGCGGGGTTGTGCTGGCGCGCGCCCCTGCCTGCCATTTCCATGGTGTCCTTTGCCTGCGCGATACGGCTTCGCCGGGGTTACCGCTGCCGCTGGGTCTTGGTCACCCGTGGCGTCTGCGGCACGGGGCCGTGGCGGGCGTTACGCCGAGCGGTGACTCTTTATGCGCGGCCCATCCGGTTCAAGGATCGTGTCCGTTCCCGTCTCCTGGGTATCCGGGTAATCCAGCGTGAAGTGCAGCCCGCGGCTCTCCCGACGTTCCAGCGCACTGCGAATCATCAGCTCGGACACCATTGACAGGTTGCGCAGTTCGAGCAGATCGTTGCTCACCTTGTAATTCGAGTAGTATTCGGCAATTTCGGACTGCAGCAGTTCTGCCCGGTGCAGCGCGCGCTGCAGGCGCTTCGTACTGCGGACTATCCCCACGTAGTCCCACATGAAGCGGCGCAGCTCATCCCAGTTGTGGGAAATCACCACGTCTTCATCGGAATCGGTGACCTGGCTCTCATCCCAGCCCTTGATGTCCGGGGCGCTGGCCTTGTGCAGATCGGCGCTGGCAATGTCCTCTGCCGCTGCCCGCGCAAATACGATGCATTCGAGCAGTGAGTTGCTGGCCATGCGGTTGGCACCATGCAGCCCGGTAAACGAGCATTCCCCCACCGCGTAAAGTCCCGGGATATCGGTTCGCGCCCGGGTGTCGACCACGATGCCGCCGCAGGTATAGTGCGCCGCCGGAACCACGGGAATGGGTTCCTGCGCGATATCAATGCCGAATTCGGCGCAGCGGGCCATGATGGTAGGGAAGTGCCCGCGCAGAAAGTCCTCACTCTGGTGGGATATGTCGAGATACACGCAGTCGATGCCCAGACGTTTCATCTCGTGGTCGATGGCCCGGGCGACGATGTCCCGCGGCGCCAGTTCCGCGCGCTCGTCGAAGCGCTGCATGAAGCGATCGCCGTCCGGCAGGCGAAGCACAGCACCTTCGCCGCGCAGCGCCTCGGAGATCAGGAAGGACTTCGCCCTCGGATGATAGAGGCAGGTGGGGTGGAACTGGTTGAACTCCATGTTACCGACCCGGCAACCCGCCCGCCAGGCCATGGCGATACCGTCGCCACTGGCGCCGTCCGGGTTGCTGGTATACAGGTAAGCCTTGCTGGCGCCGCCGGTTGCCAGAATGACCGCCGGCGCCTGGAACAGATCAACATGATCGCTGCGCTGATTCAGCGCATAGACGCCATGGCAATGGCCGTTGCGCACCACTAGGTCCACGGCCACGCGATGGGTAAACACCTCGACGTTGTCCGCTGCCTGTACTTCGCTCCCCAGTACATCGCCGATGGCGCGGCCGGTCTGGTCGGTGGAGTGAATGATGCGACGGTGGCTGTGGCCGCCTTCCTGCACCAGGTGAAACTCGGGCGCCGCGTCGGCCGCCTGATCGTCGCGGCGGTCGAAATTGACGCCAAGCCCGACCAGCCACTCCACGCAATCGCGGCTGTGGCGGACGGTAAACTCCACTACCTCACGGTGGCAGAGCCCCGCGCCGGCCCGCAGCGTGTCTTCGACATGTGAATCCACCGTGTCGCGATCGTGCAGTACGGCTGCCATTCCGCCCTGCGCCCAGTACGTTGCCCCCTGCGCAATGTCCGCCTTGGATATCAGGGCGATGCGCAGGTGCCCTGGCAGGCGCAGTGCGGCGCTGAGGCCCGCGGCCCCGCTACCGATGATGACGACGTCGTGGCGCCAGTGTTGTCCCATGGAATTTCCGTCAGCCCGGTGTGAGTGTGTGCAAAAAACGCGGCGGCGTGAGAAGCTTGACCGCAGTATAGTCGACCCGACGAGGGTGACGAAGACATTCAATGAATGATGAACTTGCAGGCGTCATCATGGTCTATTGGGCAAGCCGACGCCGCGGGCGCCATAGCCTGCTGGCAAATATCAAGGAGGATGGCGTCGCGTGACGGCAACGGCCACGGACAAACAGCTGGTTGCCAGGGTGCAGAAGGGGGACAACCGCGCCTTCGATCTGCTTGTGCTCAAATATCAGCACAAGATCCTGGGGTTGATCAGCCGTTACATCCAGGATTCGGACGAAATGCAGGATGTTGCACAGGAAGCGTTCATCAAGGCATACCGTGCCTTGCCCGGCTTTCGTGGCGACAGTGCGTTCTATACCTGGCTGTACCGGATTGCGATCAACACGGCCAAAAATCACATTGTGGCGCGCTCCCGCCGCCCCCCCGGCAGTGATGTCGAGGTTGAGGACGCGGAGTATTATGATGGGGGCGGTGCCCTGCGCGATCTGGAAAACCCGGAAAATGCGCTTTTTGGTGAAGAATTGAAAGCGGTTGTCGAAGCCGCCATTGCAGATCTGCCTGATGATTTGCGCACTGCGGTAACTTTGCGGGAATTTGATGGTCTCAGTTATGAGGACATCGCGGATGTCATGGATTGCCCGGTAGGCACCGTGCGTTCACGCATTTTCCGGGCACGCGAGGCTATTGATGCCAAAGTCACCGCCCAGATTGATGGCAGCTAGCAAGGGCGTCGCAGCATGCGGCGGCAACCAGAGGTAACGAATGACCCACAGTACGCAAACGGAAGGCCATATGAACGAGTCCATGCGCGAATCCTTGTCTGCATTGATGGATGGAGAAGCGAGCGAGATAGAACTGCACCGCATTCTCGCCAGTACCGATGACGATGAACTTCGGGCCGCCTGGTCCGGCATGCACCGCAACAGCGATATTCTGCGCGGAACCGCGGTGATAACCCGGATGGATATTTCCCGAGCGGTCAGTGAGTCGGTTGCGAAGATCGATTTCGCACCCGTGGCCGACAAGGTCGCCGGCGGTGGAATGCGCCGGTCGCTGGTAAGTTTTGCCGTGGCGGCCTCGGTCACTGCCGTGGTCGTATTCGGCGGACAGCAGTTTCTGACATCGCCCGACAGCATCACGCCGGCAGGTGTCGGATCACCGGGTCTGGTCAATTCCGGCGGTGCGGTTCCCGTCCGTGCCAGCTTCGGCTCACGCACGGAACAGCCGTCCATGGTGCTGCAACCCGCTACAGGGGCGGGCTACCAGGAACTCGCGCGACAGCGGCTGCGCAAGTACAGCCAGGCTCACGCGGAACAGGCAGCGCTGAACACGCCACAGGGCCTCGTGCCGTTTGCCCGCGTTCAGGACATCCAGTCACAGTAACGTCCGCATGCATCGCTCTCGGCTGCACCCGATTCGTGCGCTTGTCTACGGCGCCTGCCTGCTGCCCACAGTCGTCTGGGCGACGTCCGACTGTGAGGATTCCAGCACCGGCGCACTTCAGTTGCTTGAGCGCATGTCCCGCGCGGGGACGATGGTAAATCATCAGGGCATGGCGACACTGCAGCGCGACGGCGATATGCGCGTCCTGAAGATTCGCCGGAACACCGAGGGTGATGCGACGACAGAGACCCTTACCTTGCTGACCGGTCAGACGGCGCAGGTTGTGCGCTCTGCACATCCAGAAAGCTGTGTTCACCCAGGGCACACGCTGCTTCGCCTGCAGCAGGGGCAGGGAAGCGTCTGTGGTGTAGCCGCGTATTACCGGCTCGCCATGGAATCGGGTGACCGTGTCGCCGGCCGCATGACACAGCGAATTATTGCTCAGCCGCGCGACATGTATCGCTATGCCCATGTGCTTGAGATTGATGAGGAAACCGCGCAACTGCTCAAGGTGACGACGCTGACAGCTGACGGTCGCCCTCTGGAGCAGTTCCAGTACGCCAGCCTTGCGCTCGAAGACACACGGGACACCGAGCGCGAAACCGGTGCTGATACCGCAGACGCCGACACCTCGCCCGGGGTCGCCAGCAGTCACGCTGCCGCGCATCCCGGTAACGACGTTGAGGGTGCTGATGCCGCGACGTCTTCCGGCACCTC
Organism: Chromatocurvus halotolerans; assembly: GCF_004340525.1. Classification (GTDB taxonomy): domain Bacteria; phylum Pseudomonadota; class Gammaproteobacteria; order Pseudomonadales; family Halieaceae; genus Chromatocurvus; species Chromatocurvus halotolerans. The sequence goes on from NZ_SLWX01000002.1 coordinate 201,166, forward strand.
GGCAGCGGTGCCGCAAACGGGATCACCGCAGGAAGCTGGCATGGAGTGGAAACCAGAGTGGGTGCCCGACGGATTTCTCCCGACCCGGGCGATAGAAAACGGCAACCGCCAGACCTATACCGACGGCATGGCCAGCTTCTCTGTGTTTCTCGAGCCGGGCAGCATTAGCATGCAGCCTGGTGAAGGCGCTGTGCGCGAAGGCAGTACACTTGCCTACACACGGGGGCTGCGCCTCGCGGACTCCATGGTGCTGGTCACGGTCATCGGCGAAGTGCCGGTGAATACCGCGCGGATCGTCGCTGATTCGGTCAGGCTGAGGTAGCGCATGCTGCTGGAATCAGGCAGGGTTGTGGCGGTGGAGCCGGACGTTGTCTGGGTGGAGACCCTGCGCCGCTCAACCTGTGGCAGTTGTGCTGCCCGTGCCGGATGCGGTCAACGCCTGCTGAATCGACACGAGGGCGGTGGGCGGGGACTCGTTCGCGCGTTGTCGGGTGACGCACTGAAGGCGGCAGACTGTCGCGTCAATGATCGCGTTGAGATTGCGCTGCCAGAGGAAGTCATTCTGCGCGGGTCAACCATTGTCTATGCCGTACCGATCATCAGCATGATCCTGGCTGTGGCGCTGGTTTCGGGCCTGAGCACCGACGCTGGCGACGCCGCCAGCGTCACAGCGGCCTTGGCTGGCTTCGCGGCAGGCCTCGGCCTGGTCCGCTGGCATGCCTTCTCTCACCGCGACGATCCGCGGATCCAGCCGGTACTGCAGCGACGACTGCCGGCTGATTTGGATGCCGGCATCACCGTCGCTGCCATGTCGTGAACACGGCGATCTGAAATAAACGCTACACTTACTTTTTTCGAGTGATGGGGAACTGACCTATGCCAACTCCACGATCCCTCGCCCAGTGGCTGCTGCTGTCAGCCGCGCTGCTGGCGACAGGTTTGCACGCACAGGGCCTGCCGGACTTTCGGGATATTGTCGCCGACAATTCGGCAGCCGTCGTCAAGATTCTGGTGGAACAGGAAGCGGGAGCTCCTGCTCACCCCGGTTTTGACTCCGATGAAATCCCGGAATACCTGAGGCGCTTTTTCGAGGACCGCGGTGCGCCGCCGGGACCGCGACAGAGAATGTCGATGGGCTCAGGGTTCATCATTTCCGATGACGGGTACATCGTGACCAACAACCACGTGGTGGAAAGGGCCAGCAGCGTCGTTGTCCGCCTCAGTGACCGCCGCGAGTACGATGCGGAGGTCATCGGCCTTGATGAGCGGTCTGATCTTGCTCTGCTCAGAATCGAGGGCGAGGATCTGCCGGTCGCCCGGCTGGACACCACCGATCGGCTGGATGTCGGCGAATGGGTGCTCGCGGTCGGCTCGCCCTTTGGCCTCGATTACTCGGTCACTGCCGGCATCGTCAGCGCCAAGGGTCGCAGCCTGCCCACCGAGCGCAACGAAAACTATGTGCCCTTTATTCAAACGGATGTTGCCATCAACCCCGGCAATTCCGGAGGGCCGCTGTTCAACCTCGACGGTGAGGTGGTGGGTGTCAATTCCCAGATCTTCACCCGCAGCGGCGGTTCTATCGGTCTGTCTTTCGCGATTCCGGTGAGTGTCGTGCGCAGCGTGGTTGAGCAGCTGAAGGAAAGCGGCTCTGTTTCACGGGGCTGGCTTGGCGTGACAATTCAGGACGTCGACCGCAACCTGGCCGAATCCTTTGAGCTCGACCGTCCGATGGGCGCGCTGATCGCGCAGCTCGCGCCGGGGGGTCCGGCCGAGGGAGCGGGCTTTGAGCCGGGAGACGTGATTATCGAATTCGCCGGCCAGCCTGTCGAAACCTCCGCTGATCTGCCGCACGTGGTGGGACTGCTGCGACCCGGTACGGAAGTCGATGCCGTGATTGTGCGCGAGGGCAAGCGCCGCACCATCAGCGTCACGGTCGGCGGCCTTGACGCCGGGGATGACCTGGCCGCTGCGGCCAGCGGCGCCGCCAGTGGCGACGAGGGCAAGCTCGGCATCCTCTGCGAGAATGCCGCGCCGGATGTCCTTGAGCGCTGGGGACTGTCAGGCGGCGTTCTCGTCCGCAACGTTGAGCCGGGATCACCCGCCGCAGATGCGGGCATCCGTGCGGGTGACGTGATTACCATGCTCGCCAACCAGCCGGTGCAGGATCTCGATACCCTGCGCGACGTCACGGCATCGCTGCGCGCAGGCGCATCCGTGCCAGTGCGACTGATCCGCCGCGGTGCACCACTGTTCATCGGCCTGCGCGTACCTGGCTGATACCGTCACTCACGCAGCGCCGCCCGCCCGCCTTTCACGCGTGCGTGGCGGGCGCGCCTCCGCTGCGTTACAATCGCGCCTTCCGAGCGATGGTACGCCCCGCGTATCATCAGTTGGCCGAGTGCACATCCCTATCGCACGCAATCCCGGCACCCCGAGGCGTAGAGTCATACCGAGTGAGTGATCTCAAGCACATCCGCAATTTCTCCATTATTGCCCATATTGACCACGGAAAGTCCACGCTGGCAGACCGCTTCATACAGCACTGCGGCGGCCTGAGCGATCGCGAGATGAGCGAGCAGGTGCTCGATTCCATGGATATCGAGCGCGAGCGTGGCATTACCATCAAGGCCCAGAGCGTTACCCTCGATTATCGGGCGAGGGACGGTGAGGTCTACCAGCTCAATTTCATTGATACCCCCGGCCACGTCGATTTTTCCTACGAGGTTTCGCGGTCCCTGTTTGCCTGCGAGGGCGCCCTGCTGGTGGTGGATGCCGGTCAGGGCGTGGAGGCGCAGTCCGTGGCCAACTGCTACACCGCCATCGAGCAGGGCCTTGAGGTACTGCCGGTGCTCAACAAAATGGACCTGCCGCAGGCGGATCCCGACAAAGTGCGCATTGAGATCGAGGAGATCATCGGCATTGATGCAACCGACGCCTGTCTGGTCAGCGCCAAGTCAGGCATGGGTATCGAAGATGTGCTTGAGCAGCTGGTGGCAAAGGTACCGCCGCCAGAGGGTGACCGGGATGCGCCGCTGCAGGCGCTCATTATCGACTCCTGGTTCGACAATTACCTCGGCGTGGTATCGCTGGTGCGGGTCAAGCAGGGCACGCTGAGCAAACGTGACAAGATCGTCACCAAATCCACCGGCAAGCAGCATCAGGTAGATGGCGTGGGTATTTTCACGCCCAAGCGCAAGGAAACTGGCTGCCTGCGTGCGGGCGAGGTCGGTTACGTGATTGCGGGCATCAAGGAGATCAACGGTGCCCCGGTGGGCGATACGCTGGTGCCGGCGCAACACACGGATGTTCCGGCGCTGCCGGGGTTCAAGAAGGTGCGGCCACAGGTCTATGCCGGTATTTTCACCGTGTCCACGGATGACTATGAGGACTTTCGCGACGCGCTGGCCAAGCTGACCCTGAACGACGCCTCTCTGTTCTACGAGCCTGAAACCTCCGATGCCCTGGGCTTCGGCTTTCGCTGCGGTTTCCTCGGCATGCTGCACATGGAAATCATTCAGGAGCGCCTGGAGCGTGAGTACGACCTTGACCTGATTACGACCGCACCGTCGGTGATCTACGAGGTACTGACCAAGACCGGTGATGTCATCAGCATAGACAATCCCTCATCGCTGCCGGATGTCGGCGATATTGAGGAAATGCGTGAGCCTATTGCCCGCTGCAGCATTCTCGTGCCGCAGGATTACCTTGGCAACGTGATTACGCTGTGCGTCGAGAAGCGCGGTGAGCAGATAGACATGCAGTTCCTTGGTTCCCAGGTGTCCCTGAGCTACGACATTCCACTGGCGGAGGTCGTGCTCGACTTCTTTGACCGGCTGAAGTCAGTCAGCCGCGGCTACGCCTCGCTTGAATACGGCTTCGATCGCTTCCAGCCGGCGAATCTCGCGCGTCTGGATGTACTGATCAACGGTGACCGGGTGGATGCGCTAGCAGTGATCGTGCACCGCGACCACATCCAGCACCGGGGTCGTGTGCTGACTGAAAAAATGAAAGAGTTGATCCCCCGGCAGATGTTTGACGTGGCGATACAGGCGGCGGTTGGCGGCAAGATTGTGGCGCGCCAGACCGTCAAGGCACTGCGCAAGAACGTGACGGCAAAGTGCTACGGCGGCGATGTGTCGCGCAAGCGCAAACTGCTCGATAAACAGAAGGCCGGCAAGAAGCGCATGAAGCAGGTTGGCCGTGTTGAAATTCCGCAGTCGGCGTTCCTCGCCGTCCTGCAGGTAGACTGATAGGGACGGACCCCGATGACCATAGACTTCCCCCTCATACTGGTGCTGGCGGTATTTTTTACCGGCGGCGTCTGGCTCGTTGATGCGCTGCTGCTGGCGCCGGCCCGGCGCAGGAATGCCGATGACAAGCCGGCAGCCGAACCCGTCCTCGTGGAGTACTCGAAGTCATTTTTCCCCGTGCTCTTTGTGGTTTTCGTGCTGCGCTCCTTCATTGTGGAACCGTTTCAGATACCGTCTTCCTCCATGGTGCCGACACTGGAAGTAGGTGACTACATCCTGGTCAACAAGTTTACCTATGGACTGCGATTACCGGTGGTGCGCACCAAGGTGCTGGACATGAACGAACCGGAGCGTGGCGATGTGATGGTGTTCTTTCCGCCGCACATGAACAAGACTTACTATATCAAGCGCGTCATCGGTATCCCCGGGGACACGGTCACGCACCGCAATCGGCGTCTGTACGTGAATGGCGAGCTGGTCGACACAGAGAGCCTCGCGGTCATTCCCGAGGGGCGCTCACGCTACCAGATCAGTCGCGCGGATTTCGGTGACGAGGGTCATCTGCTTCAGGAAGACGTTTCGCGGCCAACACGGGATTTTTCCGTGGTGGTGCGACCGGGCCATTATTTCATGATGGGCGACAATCGGGACAACAGCAGTGACAGCCGGGTATGGGGTCAGGTGGCCGAGAAGGACATTGTCGGCAAGGCCTTTGCCGTGTGGATGCACTGGGACTCGCTGTTCAGCGTGCCCAGCTTCAGTCGGGTGGGAAGGATTCGCTAACGCAGATCCAGCCTGGGAAACAGTGCCGGTTGCGCGCGGCACGCACATAACGGGATAGCGACTATGACGTTACAGGGTTCACAGCGCGGCATGTCACTGCCGGGCCTGCTGGTAATCGCAATGATGGTGGGCTTTTTTGTCACGGCCGCCATTCGTATCGCGCCAAAATACATTGAGTACCTCACGGTCAAGGAAGTGGTCGAACGCGTTGCCAGTGAATTCAATCGCGATGAAGACACGATTTCCGACGTGCGCCGCAAACTGGCAACCACGCTGAATACCAACCAGGTCTACGACATCGATTACAAGGATATTGAAGTCTATCGTGAAGACGGCAGAACCTGGATTGATGCCCGCTATGAGGCTCGCGTTCCGATGATCTGGCGCATCGATGCCGTGGTCAAGTTCGATGACCTGTTATTCGAGGCCGGGCGTGCCGAGCCGCAATGAATGCGACAAGCCAGCCTGCAAACCTTGAGCGTGCCATCGGCTATGTGTTTTCCCAGCGCGCCCTCCTGTCACAGGCGCTGTCCCACCGCAGCGTGGGTCGTCACAACAACGAGCGGCTGGAGTTTCTGGGCGACTCCATTCTCAATCATCTCGTCGCCGAGCATCTGTACGGCGCCTTTCCGCGCGCTCGCGAGGGCTCGTTGAGCCGCATGCGCGCGGAAATCGTCAAGGGCGAGACCCTGGCGGCAGTGGCTCGCGAGCTCAATCTTGGCGACTACCTCGCCCTCGGCCCGGGTGAACTCAAAAGCGGGGGTCATCGCCGTGATTCCATCCTCGCCGATGCGCTGGAGGCGCTGACCGGCGCCATCCTTATTGACGGAGGGCTGGAGGCGTGCCGGCGCTTTGTCATGCAGGTGCTGGGTGACCGTCTGGGGGCGTTGCAGGATGTCGAGCTCGACAAGGACCCGAAAACGCGGCTGCAGGAGTACCTTCAGTCCAGGGGGCTGCCACTCCCAGAGTATCAGCTGCTGGATGTCAGCGGCAGCGATCACGACCAGGAATTCCGCGTGACCTGCCGGCTCGCAAAGCCGAAATCCGCAGCCGAGGGAACCGGTCGCAGCATCCGTCGCGCCGAACAGGCTGCCGCAAAAACCGCATTGGGGCTTCTCAACCGTGGATGACCCCGTAGTGCACCGCTGTGGGCACGTCGCCATTATTGGCCGACCCAATACCGGCAAGTCGACCCTGCTCAACTATCTGGTGGGCCAGAAGCTGAGCATTACCTCGCGCAAGCCACAGACCACACGGCATCAGATACTCGGGATCAAGACCGGCGACGATTATCAGATTCTGTTCGTCGATACGCCGGGCATGCACGTGGACGCCCCGCGCGCCATCAATCGCATGATGAACCGCGCTGCCAGCTCCTCCCTGGTGGATGTCGACGTGGTCCTGATGGTGGTGGACCGTACCGCGTGGACCGAGAACGACGAGCGCGTGCTGAGTCACCTCGCGAACTGCGAGGCGCCGGTGATTCTGGTGGTGAACAAGGTCGACCTGGTCCGCGACAAGACCGAGCTTCTGCCGCACCTCGAAAGCCTCGAGCAAAAGGCGGACTTTGCCGCTATTGTGCCGCTGTCAGCCCTTCGCAGGCAGAACATGGATGCCCTTGAGCGTGAGATTGTCGCGCGCCTGCCCGAGCGTGAGCCTCTCTTCCCCGAGGACCAGATTACCGACAAGAGCATGCGCTTTCTCGCCGCGGAGATCGTGCGCGAGAAAATCATGCGCCAGCTGGGTGATGAGCTGCCCTACGCTACGGCGGTGGAGATCGAGGAGTTTGTCGAGGACAAGGGCATCCTGAACATCTCTGCGCTGATACTGGTGGAGCGGCGTGGCCAGAAGCTGATTCTCATTGGCGAGGGCGGCTCGCGCCTGCGTTCCATTGGCAGTGAAGCGCGGCGCGATATGGAAAAACTGTTTGATAACAAGGTCATGCTGCGGCTCTGGGTGAAGATCAAGTCCGGCTGGTCGGATGACGATCGGGCCCTGAAAAGTCTTGGCTACGACGATCGCGGTTAGCGCGAGTTACCGGGCGGAATGAATGCGCATTACCCTGCAGCCGGCCTATCTGCTTCACCGACGACCGTTTCGCGACAGTAGCCAGCTGCTGGAGGTTCTGACTGCGGAATATGGCCGCCTTGGTCTGGTGGCCCGCGGCGTGCGCCGCAAGTCGCGCGGTGGTTCCAGTGGCTCGCTGCTGCAGCCATTCGCTCCCCTTCTGCTTTCTTTTTCAGGTGGCGGCGACCTGAAAACGCTGACCGCTATCGAGGCCGGTGGCGGTATCGCTCCGTTGCGCGGTGATGCCCTGCTCAGCGGTTTTTATCTGAATGAGCTGGCGGTGCGCCTGCTGCATCGTGATGATCCGCAACCGGACATCTTTGCCGCCTATGCGGTAGCGCTGGCTGCCTTGGCGGACGGCGGCGCTATTGAGGACGCGCTGCGCGCCTTTGAGTTCAACCTGCTCGACGCGCTGGGCTACCGTGTTGAGCTGGTGGTGAATGGGGCAGACGGCGGCGCTATCGCCGATGAGGCTTTCTACACCTATCGGCCCGGTACGGGACTGATTCCACAGGCGAACGCCGCTGTGGCAGAGGCGCCCAAAGGGCTGTACCGCGGATCCGATCTGCTGGCGGTAGCCCGGGGCGACTATCGCGGCTCCGCCGGGCAGACTGCCAAGCGACTGGCACGATCAGCGCTCGCAGACCTGCTTGGCGGACGTCCCTTGCGCAGTCGGGAGCTGTTTCTGCAACATCGTGAGCGGGCCCGTGACAGCGGCTGAGCGCTGACCCGCACCGGACCCTGCTCAGGTCCAGCTTCAGGCGTTATACTGCACCGCGCCACTCGCAGCGAAGGTTTGTTCCCCCATGCCCACATATCCCACAATAGAAAGCTGCATCGGTCAGACGCCACTGGTCAGGTTGCAGCGTCTGCCCGGGCCCACAGGCAACACCCTGCTGGCCAAGCTTGAGGGCAACAACCCGGCGGGGTCGGTCAAGGATCGGCCCGCACTCAGCATGATCGCCGAGGCCGAGGCCCGGGGCGACATCAAGCCCGGCGACACCCTGATCGAGGCCACGAGCGGCAATACGGGCATCGCCCTGGCCATGGCGGCGGCGATCCGCGGCTACCGACTCGTCCTGATCATGCCGGAAAGCGCCAGCCGTGAGCGCAAGCAGGCCATGCAGGCCTATGGTGCCGAGCTGATCGAGGTGTCGGCGAAAGACGGTATGGAGGGCGCGCGCGACATGGCAGACGGCATGGCGAGGGAGGGTCGTGGCCGCGTGCTTGACCAGTTCGCCAATCCGGATAATCCCCTGGCGCATTATCGCGGTACGGGCCCGGAGCTGTGGCAGCAGACGGCGGGCGAGATCACACACCTGGTCACCTCCATGGGCACGACGGGTACCGCCATGGGCTGTTCGGCCTTTCTCAAGGAAATGAATCCGGCGATACAGATTATCGGACTGCAGCCGGCGGACGGCGCAAGCATTCCCGGTATTCGCCGGTGGCCGCAGGCCTATCTGCCAAAGATCTTCGAGGCCGCGAGAGTGGATAGGGTGATGGATATTTCCCAGGAGGAGTCCGAGGACACCATGCGCCGGCTCGCTGCGCAGGAGGGCATATTCTGCGGCGTGTCGGCCGGTGGCTCGGTGGCGGGAGCGCTGCGACTGTCGCAGGAAGTCGAAAACGCGACCATCGTGTCGATCATTTGTGATCGCGGAGATCGCTATCTGTCCACTGGCGTGTTCGCACCGCGCGACTGAGCGGCGCAGCCCATGGTTCAGGTCCGCGATCAGTACCACGTCAGTGCCGATGGCCAGGTGGACGTCAGCCGCTGGCTCGCCCACGTGCCGATGGCGCTTGAGGCGGCGGATCGCCAGCGCCTCGCCGACGCCGCACAGATGGCCAGCGAGGCGCGGCAGCGGCCGGGCGTCGATGCCAGCGACTGGAGCGCCCACTCGGACTGTCTTCTGGCCGGTGTCGAGACCGCGCAGATACTTGCCGAGCTGCAGGTGAGCGTGGATTGCCTGCTGGCGGGTTTGCTGTACCGCGCGGTGCGCGAGGGCCGGCTCGACGTTGCCAGCGTGGCAGACCGTTTCGGTCCCGGCACGGGAAACCTCCTTGACGGCGTGCTGCGCATGGCGGCCATTGGCGATCTGCGCAATACCGGCGACGCGCGCGTTCTCGGGCAGGCTGATGCGCAGCGCGAGAACATTCGCAAGATGCTGGTAGCGATTGTGGATGATGTCCGGGTCGCGCTGATCAAGCTCGCGGAGCGTACCTGCGCGATCCGGGCGGTCAAGAACGACGCCGAGCGGCGCGAACCCATCGCCCGGGAGGTCGCGGACGTCTACGCGCCGCTGGCTCACCGTCTCGGCATCGGACACCTGAAGTGGGAGCTGGAGGATCTGTCGTTCCGCTATTTGCACCCGGACGCCTACAGCAAGATCGCGCGCCTGCTGGACGGCAAGCGCCGGGAGCGCGACCGCTTTATCCAGCAGGTGTCATCGCAGCTTGATGTGGTGTTGAGCAGCGCGAATATCGACTTTGAGCTCAATGGTCGCGCCAAGCATATCTACAGCATCTGGCGGAAAATGCAGCGCAAGGGAATCGGTTTCTCACAGGTGTATGACATCCGCGCGCTGCGCATTCTCGTTCCTGACGTCAAGGACTGCTACGCGACCCTGGGTCTGGTCCACGGGCTATGGCGCAATATCCCCAACGAATTCGACGATTACATCGCCAACCCCAAGGAAAACGGCTATCGCTCGCTGCACACGGCGGTTATTGGCCCGGAGGGCAAGATTCTCGAGGTACAGATACGCACCCGTGCCATGCATGAGGAGGCGGAACTGGGCGTCTGCGCCCACTGGCGCTACAAGGGCTCGGACCGCGAGGCGCGTCTTGGCAGCACCTATGAAGAAAAGATCGCGTGGCTGCGCCAGGTCCTGGATTGGCATGAGGAAACCGGCGATGCCGGCAGCGTTGCGGAACAGCTCAGCTTCAATGTCGCCCAGGATCGCGTGTATGTGTTTACCCCCTCCGGCGACGTGGTGAACCTCGCCAGCGGTGCCACCCCCCTGGATTTTGCCTATCACGTGCACACCGAGGTGGGTCACTGCTGCCGCGGCGCCAAGGTCAATGGGCAGATCGTGCCGCTGACCTATGAACTCAAGACGGGTGAGCGTGTGGAAATACTCACCGCGAAGCAGGGCCAGCCGAAGCGCGACTGGCTGCAGCCGGCGCTGGGCTACCTCAGGACCAGTCGCGCCCGTGCCAAGGTTCAGCAGTGGTTCAAGAGCCAGGCGCGGGAGGAGAACATTGACGCGGGCCGGCACCTCCTGGAGCGGGAGTTCCGGCGCATGGCGCTGACCAGCGTCGACTACAAGCGCATTGCCGCCAGGGTGCAGCTGTCCACGGTAGAGGACATGTTCGCGGCGGTGGGAGCGGGAGACCTGTCGTCCTCACAGGTAGTCAATGCCGCGGAGAGCCTGGTCGGTGACAGGCCGCAGCCGCAATTGCGTGTGGCGCACGGCAAGGGGCGTCGCAGCGGTCATGTCGATGTTCAGGGCGTGGGCAATCTGCTGACGCACATGGCGGGCTGCTGCAAGCCGCTCCCGGGCGACAACATCGTCGGTTTTATCACCCAGGGCCGCGGCGTCAGCGTGCACCGTGCGGACTGCCGCCGGGTCGTCCAGTGCCAGGACAGCTCGCCGGAGCGCATTATCGAGGTGGAGTGGGGCTCGGACGCTGACGAGAAGTTCGAGGTCGACATCGCCATCGAGGCCTACGATCGCCAGGGGCTGCTGCGGGATGTCACCGCGATGTTCGCCACTGCACGGATCAATGTGCTCGCCATCACGACACAGTCCATCCGCCAGTCGCATTCCGCCACCATGCGTCTGACCGTTGAAATTGCCGACCTCGAGTCACTCGCCAAGCTGCTGGAGCGACTGAACCGACTGAAAAACGTGATATCCGCAAAGCGGATCAACAGCTGAGGTAAAGCCGTGACCGATACCCGCTATGACCTGAACGATCTTCTGCGCATCATGCAGCGTCTGCGCGACCCTGACGGCGGCTGTCCCTGGGACCTGAAACAGGATTTTCAGAGCATCGTGCCCTCCACTATCGAGGAGTGCTATGAACTGGCAGAGGCAATAGAGCAGGAGGACTACCCGCATGTTGCCGAGGAACTGGGAGATGTTCTTTTCCAGGTGATCTTCTACGCCCAGCTCGGCAGTGAGCGGGCGCTGTTCGATTTTCACGCCATTGTGCACACGCTGGCGGACAAGCTGGTGCGGCGGCATCCCCACGTCTTTGTCCCTGGCGACCTTGAGCGGCGCGTGGACCCCGGGGCCCTGGACGAGGCCGACGTCAAGGCGCAGTGGGAAGCGATCAAGCGCGAGGAGCGTCGCGCCCGCGACCAGCATCATGCACTCGCCGATGTGCCGGTGGCACTGCCGGCACTGCAGCGTTCGCAGAAGCTACAGAAACGCGCCGCCCATGCGGGCTTCGACTGGTCGGACAGTGATGGCGTGCTGGACAAACTGGAGGAGGAGATTGCCGAGTTGCGCGCTGCCATGCACAGCGGTGAGAGCGACGCGGTCGAGGACGAAATGGGAGACGTGCTGTTCACCTGTGTGAACCTGGCCCGCTGGCTGAAGCTCGATGCAGAGCGTGCCCTGCGGCGGGCGTCGGGCAAGTTCGAGCGTCGCTTCCGCCGCGTGGAAGAACTGGCAGGCGCCCGCGGTGCGACACTGGATTCCCTCGACCCGATTGCGCTGGACGAGCTCTGGCAGGCCGCAAAAGCGGACGTCTAGCGCCGTGAAACGGCCCCGGAGGAGCCCTTGTACTCGTTCCGTGGGCTGTGTAAGGTTGCGCTTCTTCTGACCGGGGTCGGCGTTGCCACGTGCGCCGCATGGATAAAAGCTACTGCCAAGGAACAGCTGCATGCGTTTAATTCTTCTGGGCGCCCCGGGTGCCGGAAAAGGCACTCAGGCCCAGTTTATTACCGAGCACCTGAATATCCCGCAAATTTCTACCGGCGACATGCTGCGCGCTGCGGTCAAGGCGGAGACAGAACTTGGCAAACGCGCAAAGGACGTCATGGACGCGGGCGGTCTGGTCTCCGACGATATCATCATCGGCCTGGTGGAGGAGCGTATCAAGGAACCGGACTGCGCCCACGGCTTTCTGTTCGACGGTTTTCCGCGGACCATTCCGCAGGCTCAGGCGCTGCTGGATTCCGGCGTGGTGATTGACCACGTGGTAGAAATTGCCGTGGATGACGAGGAGATTGTCGGGCGCATGTCAGGTCGCCGCGTGCACCCCGCCTCGGGTCGCATATACCACACCGAGCACAACCCACCGCGGGTTGAGGGCGTTGACGACGTCACCGGCGAAGCGCTGGTCGCCCGGGATGACGATCGCGAGGAAGTGGTGCGCAAGCGTCTTGCGGTGTACCACGAGCAGACAGCGCCTCTGGTGGGTTTCTACCGGTCTCTCACCAGCGATGCCGCCCCGGAGTATCACCGCATTATGGGGGTGGGCGATGTCGAGGACATCCGCGATCGCGTCTTTGCCGCTCTTGGCGTGAGTTAGCGGTCCGCGCGAGGCTGGTTGATATTGCGCAAGGCCCCCGGCGGCAGATCTACGAACAGACCCTGGGTATGCAGGGTCGCCAGCCATCCCCGCACGCTGCGCTCCCCGCTGTCCAGATACCCCGCCAGTCCCGCCAGAGCCTCCCGGCGCACTGCGAGGCACAGATAGTGCTCGCGCCCGCCGCTGCTCAGGTAAGCCGCATCAAGCCCCCGCGCGCCTCCTTGTGCGAGAGTATCGCGCAGGCGTGTGAAAACAGCCGGCGAAACGCCGGGCATATCGCAGGGCGACACCAGCAGAAGCGGCGTCGACACCTGCCCGCTGGCCGCTTCCAGTCCCGCAAGGGGTCCCTGGTAACCCCCGCGATCGTCGGCTATCACGCGGTCGGCGAAGTCGCAGTAATGGTCCAGGTTGCGGTTGCAGCTGATCAGCAGCCGGCTGACCAGCGGCCGCAGGTTGCGCGCAGCATGTGCCACCAGCGGCTCTCCCTGCCAGGGAATCAGCCCCTTGTCCCGGTTCTGCATGCGCCGCCCGGCGCCGCCCGCAAGAATCAGACCTGTGGTCGCCACGCGATGCTGTGGGGCGAGGGGATCGATCGATAAGCGGCTGACTGGGTGCATGGGACGGATTGTGGGATAATTTCGCGATTTACGCACATCATTCGGGCGGGTGAAAATCACATGGCTTCAGGCGAAGGGCGCAGTCAACGACTGCTGGGCATTGAGACTGCAACCGATGCCTGCTCGGTCGCCCTGTGCCTTGACGGTAAAACGGCGCAGCGCCATGAGTGCCAGCCGCGCCAGCACAGTCGCCGGCTTTTTCCTATGCTCGCTGACCTGCTGGGGAATCGCCCGCCGGCTTCCCTGACGCTTGACGCCATTGTCTACGGCTGCGGCCCAGGTTCCTTCACTGGCTTGCGCATTGCGGCCAGTGCCGCTCAGGGGCTCGCTTTCAGTCTTAACCTGCCGGTCGTGCCGGTCTCCACGCTGGCCTGTCAGGCAGCCACGGCGCGGCGCGAGCACGACGTGCCGGAGAGTGCAGTGATACTGAGTACGCTGGACGCCAATATCGGGCAGGTTTACTGGGCGCTCTACCGCGCTACGCCCGAGGGAGTGGTTGAGCTGATGCCGCCCGCCGTATGCACGCCTGAAGCGCTGCCGGCCGCCGCGATCACGGCGCAGCTGCCGGAGGCGTCGCCGCTCTGTGTCGTGGGCTCGGGAACCGCGCTGCTTTACCGTATTCCCGGGCTGCCCGTGCACCGCGGCTATGCTGACGTGCTGCCTCAGGCACGCGATCTGCTGTCGATGGCGCGGACCGCGCTGGCGTCGGGTGCCACGCAGTCTGCGGCAGACGTCTCGCCAGTCTATGTTCAGGATGCAACACGCTGGAAGAAGCTGGCAGAGCAGGGGCCGCGCGCGTGATCGACTGGTGGCAGGCTATCATCCTGGCCTTGCTTCAGGGACTCACGGAATTTCTGCCGATTTCCAGCTCGGCCCACCTGGTAATTCCCTCACTGATGCTCGGCTGGAAAGATCAGGGCCTGGCTTTTGATGTGGCGGTTCACGTCGGCACGCTGAGCGCGGTGGTGATATATTTCCGCCGCGACCTGATCGCGCTGCTGCTGGCACTCGTGTCGGGCACGCGGGAGCGCAGGGTGAACGACGGCTGCCGCCAGGTCATGTTCCTTGTTGTAGCCACCTTGCCCGTGGTGATCACGGGTTTCCTGCTCAACGACGTGATCGAGGGGCATTTGCGCACGCTGCCCGTGATTGCCGCCACCACGCTGGTCTTCGGCCTGGTCCTGGGGCTTGCCGACCGGTCGGCACGGGACGGTATACAGCGCGACCTCACACTGCCCATCGCCCTGGCCGTGGGCATTGCCCAGGCGATAGCACCGGTACCCGGTGTCTCGCGCTCCGGCGTGACCATTACCGCGGGTCTTCTCCTCGGTCTCGGGCATCAGCGCGCGGCGCGCTTTTCGTTTTTACTGTCGATTCCTGTCATCGCCGGCGCCGGGCTGCTCAAGGGGCGCGACCTGCTGCTGCTTGAAACGCCCGTGCCCTGGCTGCAGCTGCTGCTGGCCGCGCTGCTGGCGGGCACCACCGCCTACGCCTGCATTGCGGCCTTTCTGCGCCTGATCGATCGCATTGGGCTGATGCCCTTTGTTTACTACCGCGTCGCCCTGGCGCTGGTTCTCGCCGCGCTCTGGTTGGCATAATGCGGCGCCAGCTATTTGGAGGAACAGCATGAAGATCGCGTTTATCGGCCTTGGCGTCATGGGCTTTCCCATGGCGGGGCATCTGCGGGCCGCAGGACACGAGGTGACCGTGTTCAATCGTACGCGGCAGCGGGCATTGGCCTGGCAGCAACAGCACGGCGGCAGTGTTGCCGACACGCCGGCGGCGGCTGCCGCCGGTGCCGAGATCGTGTGCTGCTGCGTCGGCAACGATGACGACGTGCGTCAGGTACTGCTCGGGGATGACGGTGCGTTGGCGGCCATGGCCACGGGTTCGCTGCTGGTAGACCACACGACGGCGTCCGCGGCACTGGCCCGTGAACTTCACGTGGCCGCCGGCGCGGTCGGCGTCGGTTTTCTCGATGCTCCCGTGTCGGGTGGACAGGCGGGCGCCGAGAACGCTGCACTCACCATCATGGTCGGCGGCGACGACGATCCTTTTGCCCGCGCCGAGCCGGTCCTGTCGGCCTATGCACGCTGTGTGCGCCTGCTGGGTCCCAGCGGCAGCGGGCAGCTGGCGAAGATGGTCAACCAGATCTGTATCGCTGGTGTGGTGCAGGGACTTGCCGAGGGCCTGGCGTTCTCCGAGCGCGCGGGCCTCGACAGCGCTGCCGTGATCGAGGTTATCTCCCAGGGCGCAGCGCAGTCCTGGCAGATGGTCAACCGCTACCAGACCATGCTGGCCGGGGAGTATGAGCACGGCTTTGCGGTGGACTGGATGCGCAAGGACCTGGGAATGGTGCTGGAGGAGGCCGCGCAGCGCGATCTGGAATTGCCCGTCACGTCGCTGGTCGACGCCTTCTACGCCGAGGTGCAGGAGTTGGGCGGCGGCCGCTGGGATACCTCGAGCCTGTTCGCGCGCATGCGGGCGCAGATGGCGGAAAGCGGGAGCGGAACCTCATGAACAGCACCGATTTCAATCACGGATTGTGTGATTTTCTGTCCCGCGCCACCACGCCATTTCATGCGGTGGCGGCCATGGCCGCCACCCTGCGCGAGGCCGGGTTTGAGTCCCTCGATGAAACGGAGAAAGGCGCGTCGACGCAGCCGGGAGGCCGCTACTACCTCACCCGCAACGACAGCAGCCTGATTGCCTTCACCCACGGCACGGAACACGCGCCCGGGGACGGCCTGCACATGGTTGGCGCGCACACCGACAGTCCCTGCCTGATGGTCAAGCCCAACCCCGAGCGGCTTCGCCAGGGCTGTTTCCAGCTCGGGGTGGAGGTTTACGGCGGCGCGCTGCTGAACCCCTGGTTCGATCGCGACCTGTCTCTCGCCGGGCGGGTCAGCTATGCCGACGACGCTGGGGCGCTGGCCACGGGCCTGGTAGATTTCCGCAGGCCGCTGGCCATTATCCCGAGTCTCGCGATCCACCTCGACCGCGAGGCGAACAGCAACCGCAGCGTAAATCCGCAGACCGACATCCTGCCCCTGCTTGCCCTCGCCAAAGAGGGCGAGGAGCCGGCCCTGCGGGAGCTTCTCGCCACCAAGCTCCGCGAGCAGGGCCACGCCGTCGGCCGGGTGCTTGACTACGAGCTGTGTTTCTACGACGTGCAGCCGCCGGCAGTGGTGGGTCTGAAGCAGGAGTTCATTGCCTCGGCGCGCCTGGATAACCTGCTGTCCTGCTATGTCGGCCTGCAGGCGCTGCTGGCGGCGGACCCGGCGCAGTCCTCATTGCTGGTGTGCAATGACCACGAGGAGGTCGGCAGCACTTCCGCCGTGGGTGCACAGGGTCCGATGCTGCGATCGCTGTTGATGCAGCTGGCGGGCAACGAGCCGGCCTACGCGCACATGCTCGATCGCTCGGTGATGATTTCGGCCGACAACGCCCACGCCGTGCATCCCAACTACGCCGACCGCCACGACGAGCGACACGGCCCCCACCTCAACGCCGGGCCGGTCATCAAGCACAACGCCAACCAGCGCTACGCCACAAGTAGCGAGACGGCGGGGCTTTACCGCCTGCTGGCTGAGAAGGAAGACGTGCCCGTGCAGTCTTTCGTGGTGCGCACCGACATGGGCTGCGGCAGCACGATCGGTCCCCTGACCGCGGCTGAGCTCGGTGTGCGTACGCTGGATATCGGTGTGCCGACACTGGCCATGCACAGCGTGCGCGAACTTGCCGGCAGCGAGGATGCCTTCAACCTGTGGCGGGTATTGCGCCGTTTCTATGCGTATCCGAGGGCAAGCGCGCCCCGTGTTGAGTGAACGGGCTCGCGCAGCCGGTTCCCTGGGCCTGCCGATACCTATCAATGCTCCGCCGAAAGTGCATAGCCCGCGCGCGGAAAGTGCACGTGCACGGTGTCGAAGCCGTCCGTTTCCCGCGCGACGATAATCCTGTCATCGGTGAGCGCCACCAGCGTTCCGGTCACGGGCACGACGCCGTAGTCCTCGGGCGCCACTGCCACGCTTTCACCGAGTGCCACGGGGGGCTGTTCGACGCTGTCCGGGAGAGGTCTGGGTTTGGCGTCCCGGGCGACGGCGAAGGCCTGCTCCTGGCCGATCTCCTCGCGTCTGCCGTGACCGATGGCGGCCACGCGCTGGTACCAGCGCATGACCTCTGGTGAGGCATCAAGCGGCTTGCGACGGGTTGTCACGTGCAGCCACAGCGGGTGATAGACCGAAAAATCCGCCACCGTCGGTGCCTCGCCACTGAGCCACTCGCTGTCTGCCAGCGCGTTCTGAAGGGTGTCGAGGAAGGATTGCAGCGTGGCTCTTGCCTCGGCGGCTTTCGGCGGTCTGGCCTTGCCACCCTGGAGCAGGCGGGAGCGGTCTTTCACGAACCGGTAGGCGCCGATGGGACCAAGTAACTGCAGCAGTGTGCCCAGCAGCCTGGGCGCGGGTACTGCAACAATGGCGGCGAAAAAGACCTCCTTTTCGGCAGTCTGCATCAGCGAGCGCGCATCGCCAAGTAGGTTCGCAGGATTGAGCGCGGGCAGGTCTGCCATCGCTGCCACCTCTCGGGCAATAAGGTCAGTATCACAGAGGATGTCGGCGCCGATCTGTGCCACGGGAATCCGGCGGTAGCCGCCGGCCAGCGGGTCGACGTTCGGTCGTGGCGGCAAGGGCGGAGAGAGTAGGGACTGCCAGTGGCTGTTGCCCAGACCGAACATCAGGCGCACTTTTTCCGCGTACGGTGAGTTTTCATAGTGGTGCAGAATGATTGGCTGGGTCATAGGGCTTGCCGTTCCTTTTCCGGAAGTTCCGATTCCACCCACTTCAGCCGACGGAAATTGAAGTTCTCGTGCAGGGTGGGCTTGATGATGTCGAAGTAGGGCGAGAGGTCGAAATCCCGGGGCACGAACAGGGTGTGGTGGCGTCTGTACAGTAGTACCTCCAGGGTCCTGCCATCATCGACGCTGTCCTGCCCGATAAAGGGCAGAATGGGATAGCGGATCGACTGGAATGCCTCCGCAATCAGCGTAGAGCAGATAGCTCTCGTTGGGTCCCCGCTACCGAGACTGATCATTCGGCGCCGAAACTGTGACGGTACGGGTGGCGTTGGCAGAAGGTAGCGTGCCAGGTCGGTAATGTTGCGCAGGTCGTACTGATGTCCGAGACGGCCCAGAGCGTGATCAATCACGCGTCGCCGGTCTTCGTTGCTGACGCCCACGGGCCTGCAGATGCGAGTGTTGAATCCTGCGTATTCGCTTATCCCGGTCGTGCGAACGCCAGCGCGGGTGTCCGCCTCGATGAAGCAGTGCGCATCGGGTATGTCGCCCCGGTCGTGACCGAACCCGATGTACAGCGCCGCGTGCGACCAGGTGGACTGGGTCAGGTAGCGAATGGCCGTGCTGATGCGGGAGGTGCCCTCCACCAGCAGGACGTCGCCGGGTTCCAGCGCATTGAGAAGTGCTTCGACGCCGGGGCCCCGGAAGTCTTCGCCCTTGCCCCGGGGTTTGCTAAGAAACTCTGCGAGTCGCGTTCCGATACGATGCAACAGGGAATTCATGCGTGTTGTTCAGTGCTCCGCTTTCGTGGATGAAACGTTCGGATATTCCGGACAGTCGATTCCGCCGTCGGCGAGTCCGCGCATTGCATGGCTTGCGTGGTATCCCGGCGCCGAATGGAGCGGCAATAATGCCAGACATGGGCGTGCTGTCCACGCATCGACGCGGCGAGTTCTGCCACCCTGTCGCGTTCACCTGCGACAGCAGGCTCGGGTAGCGGATAGATTTACCGACAGGAATCCGTATCATGACGGGCTTTTGCGTACGGGTCGAAACAGCATGAGCGAGCAACGGGTTCTCACCGGCATCACCACCACCGGCACGCCGCACCTTGGCAACTATGTCGGCGCGATCCGCCCGGCAATCGCGGCCGCGACACAGCCGGACCAGCAGAGTTTCTTTTTTCTTGCCGACTACCACGCGCTGATCAAGTGCCAGGATCCCGAGCAGATACGCCGCTCGAGCCTCGAGATCGCCGCCACCTGGCTGGCCTTCGGGCTGGATACCGACCGCGCGATTTTCTACCGGCAATCCGATATCCCCGAGATTCCGGAACTCACCTGGATTCTCAACTGCAGCGCCGCCAAGGGCCTGATGAACCGCGCCCATGCCTACAAGGCCGCGGTACAGGCGAACGAGGAGGCCGGTGAAGATCCCGACTTTGGCATTACCATGGGTCTGTTCTGCTACCCGGTATTGATGGCGGCGGACATTCTCATGTTCGGTGCCCAGCGCATTCCTGTAGGGCGCGACCAGATACAGCACGTGGAGATGGCGCGGGATATTGCCCAGCGTTTCAACCACAATTTTGCCGACGTCTTCACTCTGCCCGAGGCGGTTGTCGAGGACAATGGCGCCGTGCTGCAGGGGCTGGATGGGCGCAAGATGAGCAAGAGCTACAACAACACCATCCCGCTGTTCGAGTCGGAGAAGAAGCTGCGGAAATCGATTAACCGCATCAAGACCAATCTGCTGGAGCCCGGCGAGCCCAAAGCCACCGATAACTCAACGCTGTTCCAGATATGGGCGGCCTTTGCCGACGATAGCGAAACATCGCGCATGCGCCAGGCCTTTGCCGACGGCATCGCCTGGGGCGAAGCGAAGAAGCAGCTCTTTGAGCTGGTGAACGATCATCTGGCGCCGGCACGCGGGTATTACATGGAACTCATGGATGATCCCGGGCACATCGAATCGGTGCTGCAAAAGGGCGCGCAGCGAGCCCGTGAGTACAGTGTTCCGCTCATGCAGCGGGTGCGTGATGCTGTCGGCATCTCCAGCATGGGCGGGCGCTAACGCCCGCCGGGATACCAAGATACCTCCGCGTACACTCCTCGCGGCTGGCCGACAAAGTAGCGATACTGGCCGAAGCCGAAGTCGGCGCGCTCGGCGTAATCCCGGTTAAGCAGGTTGGTGACGCGCAGGCCGGCCTCCCAGTTCGCAGAGATCGCACTGCGCAGCCGCAGATTGAGCAGGCTGTGGCCGTCGTATTCGTGGTTGTTGTCCGGATCCAGGTAATAGCTGTCCATGTAGACCCATTCCAGTTCCGCATGACCCGGGCCGAGCAGTGACATCTCGCGACCGATGCGGGCGCTGCCGAACAGGCGCGGCGCGGTGGTGATGTCATTGCCGCTGATATCGCTGCCCGAGCCGAGAAGCGGCGTCTGCCCTTCGTAGCGGTGTCTGGCGGCACTCGCATCAAGGCCTGCATACCAGCCGCCGTCAGCGCGATAGTCGAGGGTGACTTCCAGGCCGCGATGGCTGGTTTCCGCGCCGCTGACATTCTGGCGGTCAGCGTCCTGGAAAATGACGTCGGTCTTGTTCATCGCATACAGGGTCAGGTCCCAGCTAAGTCGGGCATCGAAATCGCCGCGCCAGCCCACTTCCACGCTGTCGATGCGCTCGGAGTCCAGTTCGGCGATGGTCTGCCCCGACTGCAGCCGATACAGTTCGGCGGTCTGCGGTGCACGGAACCCGCGAGCCAGTCGCGTGTAGACCACATTGTTGCCCAAGCCGCCGTAGCTTGCCCCGAGATTAAACGAGGCATCGCTGAAGCGGTCCTCGCGATCGGCAGGGCGGAAGAAGCGACAGGCGCTGGCCTCGGGGGCGCAGGCCGAGCCATCGCCGGTGCGGTTGTCATAGTCGTAGCGTCGGTGCTCGAAGCGCCCGCCCGCCTGCAGTGTCCAGTCCGTGGCCGGCTGCCAGTTAAGCTGCGTGTAGGCCGCGGCAACCGAGGCGTCAACGGTGTAATCGTAGTGCACGCCGCGCGGCTGGTTCGGACTGAAGTCGTTGGCCTGTATCTCGCTCAGATACCCGTTGGTGCGCTCGAGGTCGATGCCGCGAATCCACTCCAGATTACCCTCGTCCACCGTCAGTACCACGTTGAGTCCTGCGCTCTCATGGCCGTTGGTTTCCACTGGCTGCCAGGGCAGGAAGTGCTGCAGAAACTCCATGCGGTTGCGGCGCAGGTACGGTGTTACCGTGAGGGAGGTGTCCGGAGCCAGCTCCCGCTGCCAGCGGCTATAGGCGCGCAGCGACCAGGTATCGCGGTAGGCCTCGGGATTGGGGTTGCGTCTTCGCAGACTGCCATCCTTGTAGGCCCTGAAACCCTGTATGAAGCCGGAAGTCTCCTGGTTCAGGTTGGTCGCCTCCAGCGCGGACGTCACCTGCCAGATATCGCCGGCATAATCGTGTCGCAGCGTCAGCTTCTGCTGATCAAAACCGGAGTCATCCTTGAAGCCGCCGTCGGTGGCGGCATTGCCGCGCAGGCTGATGCCGTGTCGGCCCCGGCTCTCGCTGTAGCGGTATTTCGCCCGGTAATAATCGAACGGGCCGGTCTCCAGGGTGGCACGCTGCTCGCGCTCTGCGGTCGGTTCCGCGGTGAGAATGTTGATTACGCCGTGCATGGCATTGGAGCCATACACCGAGGTGCCCGGACCGCGAATGACTTCGACCCGGTCCGCCTGCTCCGCATTGGCGTCAAACAGCTGGTTGACGTTGCAAAAGCCCGGCGCGCGCAGGCTGATGTTGTCCCAGCCCATGAAGAAAGGTCCACAGCCGCCGGCGCCGGTCAACACGGGCGAGCGCAGTGCGGTAAGGCTTTCCTGTCCGTTACCGCGGCTGATCCAGGCACCCGGAACGCGCTGCATCAGTTCATTGATGTGCACCGCTGCGGTGGTGTCGATCTCATCACCGCGGATGGTGGACCAGCCAACGGGGAGCTCGAGGGCTTTTTCGGCGCTGCGGCTTGCGCTGACGAACACTTCCTCAAGCCGCGGCGGCGGATCGGCGACGGCCGTTGCGCTCAATGAGAGCATCAGGGGCAGGGCGGCAGAGCGCCAGGGCGCGAATGGCATTGGGATCTCCCGGTAGCAATGATGGGAGAGTGTAACAGCGCGCCGGTGCAGGCCCCAAGTCGCCGCGCACCGGGCCTATGGCCGTTTCGGTATACCCCGGCGGATTGCGCAAGACCGCGCCCGGTCCCCCAGTGCGCACGCTGTTTGCTATCATGCACGCTCTTCGACCCTGAAAGAGAGTTCTGCATGTCGCCCGTTTCCGAGGTGCTGGCCGTTAATGATACGCTGCCCATCCGCACCTCCTCGCCGGTGCACAGTGGCAAGGTCCGTTCCGTGTACTGGCTGACTGAGGCAGACAGTGCGCGCCTGGTGGCGCAGCGTGGATATCCGGCAGGCCCTGGTGCGCGGCTCGGTATCATGGTGATTTCGGATCGCCTTTCGGCGTTTGACTGCATCTGGCACGCGGAAGGCGGACTGCACGGCGTGCCGGGCAAGGGCGCCGCACTGAACGCGATAGCCAGCTACTGGTTCCGATGCTTCACTGACGCGGGGCTGGCGCCCAATCACATACTCGAGGTTCCGCATCCGCTGGTCTGGATCGTGCAGCGTGCGCGGCCAGTTGCCATTGAGGCGATTGCGCGGCAGTACATCACGGGTTCCATGTGGCGTGCGTACGAGCGCGGCGAACGTGAGTTCTGCGGCATTCAGCTGCCCGCGGGCCTGCGGCGCGACCAGCGACTCCCGGAGCTGCTGGTAACGCCATCCACAAAAGGCATTCTGACCGGCATTCCGGGTGTGCCCGCAGCGGATGATGTCAACGTCAGCTCCGCACAGATCCGCGAGCACGCGGATCGCTTTCAGTTCGCGTCGCCGGACGATGTCGACACCTGCGACCGCCTGCTCCGGGAAGGGTTTTCCCTGATCTCGGCGCAGCTCGCCGAGAAGGGGCTGCTGCTGGTGGATACCAAGTTCGAGTTTGGCTATGTGTCCGCCGAGGACGGAGCGGACCGGCTGATCTACATGGATGAGGTGGGTACCCCCGATTCCTCGCGTCTCTGGGACGCCGCGGCCTATCGCGAAGGTCGCGTCGTTGAGAGTTCGAAAGAGACGTTCCGGCAATCCCTGCTGGCGCGGGTCGAGGATCCCGCAGTCCTCCTCGACAAGGATCGCATGCCCGAGCGCCAGGTCCTGGCGCGGGATACCGTGTTGCCCCGCGCGCTGTTTGACGAAGTGTCTGCCACTTACACCGGTCTTGCCGAGCGGATTACCGGTGAGGCGCTGCCGCGATCGGATGACCCGCGTCGCGACATTCTGGACGTTCTCGGCGGCGACGCCTTCCGCCTGGTTGACTGAACCTTCCTGTGCTCGGAGATCCCTTTTTCTGGCTTGTCAGCATCCCCGCCGTTCTGCTGTTCGGCATCGGCAAGGGTGGCTTCGGCGGGGCCGTGGCGATTCTTGCGGTGCCACTGATGGCGCTGGTCATGTCGCCGGTTCAGGCTGCGGCGATTCTGCTGCCCATTCTGGTGGTGATGGATGCCGTGGTGGTGCGCACGTTCTGGGGGCACTTTGACTGGCGCGCGCTGCGTCGTCTGCTTCCCGGGGCGGTTCTGGGAATTTCTCTCGGCTACTACAGCGTTGGCCTGCTGGATGAAAACGCGCTGCGGCTGCTTGTCGGTATCGTGGCCATCACCTTCGGGCTGCTGACACTGCTCGGCCTGCAGGCGGTGACCGGTCGCGAGCACCATGCGGGGACCGCGCTGTTCTTCGGTACGCTGTCGGGCTACACGAGTTTCAGCATCCATGCCGGTGGGCCGCCGCTCACCATGTATCTGCTGCCGAAGTCGCTGCCGCCGTTGGTGTTTGTCGGTACGGCCGGGGTCTTCTTCGCCGCCGTCAATGCGCTCAAGCTTTACCCCTATTATCTGCTGGGCCAGTTCGATACGGACAATCTGCTGTATTCGCTTGTGCTGATGCCACTGGCGCCGGTAGGCGTGCGCATCGGGCACTGGCTGGTGCTGCACTCGCAGCCCGCCGTATACTACCGGATCATCGCAGTCTTCCTCGTGCTGGTGGGCATCAAGCTCATCGCGGACGGTCTTGGCCTGGGGTGGACTGCCAGCTCGATAGCCGCCGGTTGAAACGCCGCGCCGGTTGAAACGCCACGGTGTGGGTAAGCCCTGCCACGGAATGACCCCATAGGAGAGAGAACATGCAGATCATCAGTCTCACGGACAGTGTCGGCGTTGCGGGTCAGGTTCAGCCCGCGGACATGCCCGCCATCGCCGAGGCGGGCTACAAGGTCGTGATCAACAATCGCCCGGATGGCGAGGCACCGGACCAGCCGCGAAGTGAGGAACTCGCCGCCGCGGCCACGGCTGCAGGGCTGGAGTATCATTACTATCCGTTGAATGCCATGAATTATCCCGGCGACGACACGGAGGCGATGGCGGCCCTGTTCAACGATGATTCCCGACCTGTCTTTGCGTTCTGTCGCAGTGGCACGCGCTCGAGCAATCTGTGGATCAGCACGCGCTCTGCCGATGCCCGGGATGCGGCGCAGCGCCGCGCGAGCGGCCTCGGTTTCGACATTTCGATGTCAATGCAGCGCTAGGCAGTGCCGACATGTCTGGCATGAAAAATGTGACATCGGAGCCTGTGCTCTGGGATATCCCGGTCCGCGTTATCCACTGGGCGCTTGCCGCCTGCGTGCCTGCCGCATGGTGGACGGCTGACCAGGGCTACATGGAGCAGCACTCATGGATAGGCTATACCGTGCTGGTGCTGGTGGCGACGCGAATCGTGTGGGGCTTTGTCGGTAGCCCCCAGGCCCGCTTCAGTGACTTTCTGCGGGGTCCCCGGGCGGTCTGGGCTTACCTCCGGGGAGCGCCGTGGGAAACGCCGGGCCACAATCCGCTGGGCGGCTGGTCATCCGTGGCGCTGTGGCTGGTGCTGCTGTCCCAGGCGGGCAGCGGCCTGTTCAACAGCGATGGCATTCTGTTTGACGGACCGTTCTACCATGCGGCGGATTCCTCCGTGACCGATTATCTGGGCAGCATTCATGAAACGGCCTTCGACGTTCTGCTCGGACTGATTGCCCTGCACCTGGCAGCGGTTGCCTACTACCAGTTCATTGCCCGCGAGCGCCTGCTCGGACCCATGTGGCGCGGTTCTGTCGAGGGTCGACACGGCACCGGACCGGCTCGGCCGTGGTGGTGGGCGACGCTGATTGCCGGGCTGTTTGCCGCCATGCTCTGGGGGGCGATCCAGCTGGCGCCGGCGCCGGTGTCCTACTGGTAACAGCGAGAACCCCTGTTGGTTTGCTGCACAGGCAGCGCTGTCAGAACAGAGCGTGCTCGCCGAGTTCCTGACCGGCGAGTCCCTGGTGTCGCGTGCGCTGATAAAACGCTTCCAGCGTGTCACCGCCAAAGCTCGGCGTCGCCTCGGCAGAGTGACGGCCTGTCTCGGGGTCTATGCTCAGCATGGATTCCGTGGCGTAGAAACGTCCGATACGCGCAAATTCCGCCTTGTCTGCCGCCGCCGATGACAGCTTTGCAAACGGCCACAGCACAGCGCCGACAACGCTGAAAAGCTGTACCGGTACGTGTGTATAGCGCGGTGCTTTCTCATAGATGCGAAACAGCATCTCCCCCTGCTGCAGCGGGGTAATCGCCGGCCCGGGACCACCGACAGGGAGGATGGCATTGTGGGCGCCGTCGTCCTGCAGGCAATTGGCGAGAAACATGGCAAGATCGCGTTCGCTGATCGGTTTGCAGGCGGTCTGCTCGCCATCGCCAAATACGAGAAACGACTTGCCTTGCTGGATGCGCCGGATCTGCCCCGAGAGGGATTTGAAGAACGCGGTGGGACGGACGATGCTGTAGCGCAGACCGCTAGATAGCAATTCCTGTTCGAACGCCAGCTTCGCGTGCTGGAAGGCCAGCTTCGGTGTCTGCACGCAGATAGCCGAGAGCAGGACAAAGTGGGGAATGTCCGCGGCGCGCGCCGCGGTGAGAAGATGATGATTGCACTGGTATTCCACGTGCCAGGCATCCCGGATACCGCCGCCGCGGGTTGCGAGGCAGGAATAAACGGCGTCAAAGGCGTCGCCGTCAATCCCCTGGCGGCTGATGCTGTCGCTGCTGGTAAAGTCCACCACCCTGAGAACGGCGCCCGCCAGTTCGGGCAGCGTGCCAGCGTCGGGCGACGTTCGAAGGAGGCAGGTGACCTCGCAGCCGCGGGTGAGGAGCTCTGCAACGAGCTGCCGCCCAATGTAGCCGCTGGCACCCGCGACCAGTACGCGATGGTTCACGATCGTGGGTTCGTGCTGGCTGTGGGTCCCGTTGCCACTCAGTACAGGTAGTCTTTCGCCTTGTACTCATCGTGACAGGCCTTGCAGGCGCCACCGGTGTCTCTGACGGCGCTGGCGATGGCCTTGCGGTCCCCGCTGCCTGCGGCTTCCTCAAGCGCCTCTGCGGCGTCTCGAAGGTCTTCGAGCTTGGCCTCGAAGTCGTCCATGTTGTCCCAGATTTCCGGTTTGGCGCGCGTCGTCCCCTTTTCCGACCCGGGCGCAAAGCCGCGCAGCAGGTCAAGATCGACGATGTCCTCGAGGTCATCCGCATAGCCCTCCATGGCGTCCTGGTCCCAGGCGGTGTCGCCCTTGACCATGGCTGCGATCGGGCCGAAGTTTGCGCCGATGAGTGCGAAAATGGACTGACGATAGGATTGCAGCGGCTCATCTTTCACCGAATGCGCGAGAACGGCGGGTGCGCTGGCCATGATCGTCGCGAGAATGGCGACGCGACAGTGCTGTTTGGTGACGTGAAACATGGATATCTACTCCC
Organism: Chromatocurvus halotolerans; assembly: GCF_004340525.1. GTDB lineage: Bacteria > Pseudomonadota > Gammaproteobacteria > Pseudomonadales > Halieaceae > Chromatocurvus > Chromatocurvus halotolerans. The sequence continues at coordinate 228,133 of NZ_SLWX01000002.1, forward strand.
GGGTGTTTGTTGGGTGACATAACTCTAGCAGACTGACGACGCCTGTCGACCCGTGGATTCGCATGAGGGCTGCCATGGCAATGCACTGATCCCGCTCGATTCCTGCTGCGGCCGCGCGCTACACTGCAGTCTTTGCGAAACAGGGAGACTGCGGGTGACCCATTCGGCGAGGCCATTGGACGGTCTTCGGGTGATAGAGCTTGGCCAACTGCTGGCTGGTCCTTTCACGACAACCATTCTCGGCTATTTCGGCGCCGAGGTGATCAAGGTGGAGCCACCGGGGGGCGATCCGATTCGCGGCTGGCGAGAGGTTCGCGACGGCACCTCGCTGTGGTACCGCAGTCTTGGGCGCAACAAGAAAAGTGTGACCCTGGATCTGAAATCCCCCCGTGGCCGCGAACTCGCCCTGCGTCTGCTCGATGATGCCGATGTGCTGGTCGAGAACTTTCGTCCGGGCGCCATGGAGGCCTGGGGCATGGGACCGGATGTCGTCAGGCAGCGCAACCCGCGGCTTATCTATACCCGGATTTCCGGTTACGGCCAGAACGGCCCCTACTCGGACAAGCCGGGCTATGCATCGGTCACCGAGGGGTTTGGCGGCTTCCGCTATATCAATGGCGAGCCTGGAAAGCCGCCTGTGCGTCCGAATATTTCACTCGGCGACACCCTGTCGGCCATTCATGCAGCGCTCGGCGTTGCACTGGCGGTGATACAGCGCCACCGCGACGACAGTGGCCAGACCATTGACGTGGCGCTGTACGAATCGGTCTTCAACCTGATGGAGGGCATGGTGCCGGAGTTCGACGGTGCCGGCGTGGTACGCGAACCGGCGGGCACGACGATAACCGGTATCGTGCCGACCAATACCTACACCTGTCGCGATGGCAAGCATGTCATCATCGGCGGAAACGGGGACTCTATTTTCCGGCGGCTGATGACCGTCGCCGGCCGGCCGGACATGGCCGAGAACCCGGCCATGGCGCAGAACCCGGGACGCATTGTGCACCAGGCAGAAATCGATGCGGCGCTGTCTGACTGGTGTCAGCGGCATGCCGCCGCCGAAGTGATCGCGCAGCTGGAAGCGGCGAGGGTGCCGGTGGGGCCGATTTACAGCGTGGCGGATATGCTGGCGGACCCCCACTATCAGGCGCGGGGGCTGTTCGAGCGGGTGGAGATAGACGGCAAGCCGCTGAAGATTCCGGCGATTATGCCGCGGCTGGAAAACACCCCCGGGCGCACCGAATGGCCTGGGGGGAGCATCGGCAGTCACAACGAGGAGATCCTGCAGGGCTTGCTGTCACTCTCTGAGGAGGATCTGGCCGGGCTCCGTGCCGAGGGCGTGATCACCTGAATCGCACGAAAGCGCCCCCGGTCGAGGTGCCCGCCCCGCCAGTGGCTCAGCGACCGAGCAGGCTGCGCGCGACCAGTTCGCGCATGATCTCCGATGTCCCCCCGTAGATACGCTGTATGCGCGCATCGGTGTAGAAGCGCGATATCGGGTATTCACTCGTGTAACCGTAGCCGCCGAACAGCTGCAGGCATTCATCGATGGTGCTGCACTGCATCTCACAGGAGGCAAGCTTCAGCATCGCAGCCTTGTCTGCCGTCAGTTCACCGCGGCTGTACTCGGTCGCGCACTGCTCGTAAAGGGCGCGATTGAGGGCGATCTCCGTTTTCACGTCGGCCAGCTTGAAGCGCGTATTCTGGAAGCTGCTGATCGCCTGGCCAAAGGCCTTGCGCTCGCCGACGTAGTCCACCGTCAGGGCCAGCGCGCCCTCGGCCGCGGCGACAGCCTGGGCAGCGATGCCGAGGCGCTCCCGGGGGAGTTCCTGCATCATGATGATAAAGCCGCGGTTGAGCTCGCCGAGCAGCGCATCAGCGGGCAGGCGGACATCCTGGAAAAACAGCTGTGCCGTATCGGAGGCGTGCTGGCCTATCTTGTCGATCTTGCGGCTCTTCTCGAAGCCCGGCAGGTGCGCATCGACCAGGAACAGCGAGGTGCCCTTGGCGCCCTTGCCGGGGTCGGTGATGGCGGCAACGAGCACTAGGTCCGCATGGATGCCGTTGGTGATAAAGATCTTCGAGCCATTGAGCACCCACTCGTCGCCATCCCTGACGGCGTTCGTGCGAATCGCCTGGACGTCGGAGCCGGCGCCGGGCTCGGTCATCGCCAGCGCGCCCACCGCTTCGCCGGTGACCATGCGCGGTAGCCACTGCTGCTTCTGCGCTTCGCTGCCGTGGTGAATAAGGTAGGGGGCGACAATATTGGAATGGATGCCATAACCGCTGGCAAAACCGCCAAAGCCCATGTAGGACAGCTCTTCGATCATCGCCAGCGTTACCTGCGGTGAGGTACCGGCGCCGCCGTAGGCCTCGTCGACGTCCGGGCAGAGAAGTCCCGCCGCCCCCAGCGTGTTCCAGAGGGAACGCGGGACCATGCGGTCCTCTTCCCAGGCGTCGTAGTGCGGTGCAATCTCGTGCTCGAAAGCGCGGCGCGCCATGTCACGAAACAGGGTCATCTCATCGCTGCCGATGTCCATTGTCATAGTGCCCGACTCCCGGATCTGTCATTGCGGTGCTGAAATTGTGTGGCAATCGAGGACCCGGCGCAACCAGCCCCCGACCTGTCCGAAGGTAATGATCGCGTGCAGCCATCGCGCCGCCCGGTCGCGTCGGGGGCAACGGCTGTCCAGCCACGCCTCGGGTGCTACACTCCTGTGCAGCAACCAGCGTCATTACCTCTGGAGATACTCATGCGCGACTACACACAATTCTACATAGACGGTCAGTGGGTCGACCCGGCCACCCCGAACCCATTTGACGTGATCAACCCGGCGACAGAAGCCGTTTGCGCCAGGATTTCCCTCGGCGGCGAGGCCGATGTCAATCGCGCTGTGGCCGCGGCCCGCAAGGCGTTCGATACCTACTCGCAGACCTCACGGCAGGAACGGGTCGAATTACTCGAAGCCTGCGCTGCGGTCTACGAGAAGCGTTACCGGGATATCGCCGCGGCGATCAGCGAAGAGATGGGCGCCCCGATCACCTTCGCCGAGAAAGCACAGGCGCACACCGGGCTCGGCCACCTGCAGGAGGCGGCCCGGGTTCTCAAGGAGTTCTCTTTCGAGGAGAACCTCGGGGCCCACCGCGTATTCAAGGAACCGATCGGTGTCTGCGGGTTGATCACGCCCTGGAACTGGCCGATGAACCAGATCGGCTGCAAGGTCGCTCCGGCATTGGCGGTTGGCTGCACGGTGATTCTGAAGCCCAGCGAAATTGCGCCGCTGTCAGCGCGGCTCTGGGCTGAGGTCATGCACGAGGCCGGTGTCCCTGCCGGTGTGTTCAATCTGGTCAACGGCGATGGCCCCGGTGTCGGCACGCTGCTGTCCCGGCATCCGGATATCGACATGATGTCGTTCACCGGCTCCACCCGGGCGGGTACGCTGGTGGCGCAGAATGCCGCGCCGTCGGTCAAGCGCGTGACGCAGGAACTCGGCGGTAAGTCACCGAATATCATCCTCGAGGACGCGGATCTTGCTTCCGCCGTCAAGCAGGGTGTGCGCAGCATGTTCGCCAACACCGGCCAATCCTGTAACGCACCATCGCGTATGCTGGTGCCGGCGGCCAGGCTTGCCGAGGCCGAGGCGATTGCGCGTGAGGTGGCAGAGAAAGTGGTTCTCGGCGATCCGGCAGACCCCGGCACCCATATGGGTCCCGTGGTATCGCAGCTGCAGTACGATCGCATACAGGCACTGATCGAACAGGGCATCGAAGAGGGTGCGAAGCTCGTGGTCGGCGGTCCCGGCAAGCCCGAAGGCCATGAGACGGGCTACTTTGTCCGGCCGACGGTTTTCTCCGACGTGAACAATGACATGACGATTGCCCGGGAGGAAATTTTCGGGCCGGTGCTGGTCATGATTCCCTACACGGGGGAAGAGGAGGCCATCCGCATCGCCAATGACACGCCCTACGGCCTTGCCGGCTACGTGCAGAGCGGTGATATCGACCATGCGCGCCGGGTGGCGTCACGGATCCGCGCCGGTAATATTCACATCAACGGTGCCTCGGGCGGGTACGACGTTCCTTTCGGTGGCTTCAAGCAGTCCGGTAATGGCCGTGAATGGGGTGCGCACGGTTTCGCGGATTTCCTTGAGATCAAGGCGGTGGAAGGTTACGGGACCTGATATGGCTGGCTATATTCTCGCAATTGACCAGGGCACGACGGGAACAACAGTCGCGCTGATGACAACCGACGGGACTCTGTGCGCCAGCGTCAACAATGAGTTCGAGCAGCTGTACCCTCGACCCGGCTGGGTCAGCCACCGCGTTGACGATATCTGGCGGTCGGTGCTCAAAGGCATTCGCGGCGTGCTGCGCCGTGCCGCTTGCCGGGGTAGCGATATTGTCGCTATTGGCATTACCAATCAGCGCGAGACCTCGCTGCTGTGGGACCGGCAGACCGGCGAGGCGCTGAATGACGCCGTTGTCTGGCAGTGTCGGCGCACCACGGAATTCTGTGAATCCCTGAAAGCGGCTGGCCACGAGAAACTTGTGCAGGGAAAATCCGGACTCGTTCTTGATCCCTATTTTTCGGCCAGCAAGTTCCGCTGGTTGCTGCAGCACACACCGCGTATCGCGGCGAAACTCAAGGCCGGCCGGGTGGCGGCGGGCACGGTGGACAGTTACCTGATCTGGCAGCTCAGTGGTGGCGAGAACCACGTGACCGATGTCTCCAACGCGGCTCGCACATCCCTGATGAATCTCAAGGATCTCTCCTGGGACAGTCGGCTGCTGGACTTGTTCGAGGTGCCCGCCGATATCCTGCCGACGATACGTCCCTGCGCCGGCGATCTGGGTCGCACCCGCAACGTTCCGGGTCTGCCGGACGGTATTCCCATCACCGGTTCGGCCGGAGACCAGCAGGCCGCGCTGTTTGGCCAGGCCTGTTTTGGCGTCGGCGACGCCAAGTGCACCTTCGGTACCGGATCGTTTATCGTCATGAACACCGGATCAGAGCGGCTGCAGTCACACTCGGGCCTGCTCACTACCGTGGCCTGGCAGCTCGGGGAGGGTGGCAAACCCGTGTACGCCCTTGAGGGCGGGGCCTTCATCTGCGGTGCGGCGGTGCAGTTCCTTCGCGACGGTCTGAAGATGATCCGCCATGCCCGGGAGGTTGAGGCGCTGGCGCGTGAGGTGAAGGACCACGGTGGGGTCGAGTTCGTGCCGGCTCTCACGGGTCTGGGTGCACCGCACTGGGCGCCTGACGCGCGCGGCCTGATCTGCGGGCTCACCCGGGGCAGCCAGCGTGGCCATATTGCGCGGGCGACGTTGGACGCCATGGCGCTGCAGAACGCGGATATCCTGCTGGCCATGGAGAAAGACCTGGGCCGCCGCATGCGACCGCTGCGGGTGGATGGCGGGGCCTCCGCTAACAATCTGCTGATGCAGATCCAGGCCGATGTCCTGGGGCGCAAGCTGATTCGTCCGCAGCTGATCGAGACCACGGTGGCGGGAGCCTGCTATCTCGCCGGGGTGGGTGCCGGCATCTGGCGTGGAACGCGGGATATCCGGCGTATCTGGCAGGCAGGGGACGAGTTCCGGGTAACGCTGTCTGCGCAGGCGCGGCGCCGGCGGCAGGATTCCTGGCGGACGGCGCTGGAGCGGACGCTGGCCTGAAGGGGTGGGGGCTTCGTAGTCCGGTCGGCCTCGCGGAATCCCGCTGTCGAGACATGCCGTGAACTCATCCATGAGGGCTCGGCTGCGGCCGTCCTGGCCGCAGACGGTCTCGACAGCGCGGTTCCGCGAGGCCGCCCTTCATCCGGAGTTCGCGGCAGGATATCGGGTTGCGAGGGTCGGCGTGTGGGGCCAGCTTCAGTCCTGAACCGCACCGGGAGTCGCGCTGTCCTTTGTGGGGGCCTGTTCAGGGGTGCCGGGCGGTGGTCTGGTAGCTGGTTCGGTGGAGCCGTCGTCGGCGAGAAGGCCGAGGGCTTTGGCGCGTTTTTCCCAGTTGCGTCTGGCGAGAACCTGCATGTCGGTCACGCTGTCGGATTCGTCGACAATCTCGAGGCCGAGCAGCGTTTCGATCACGTCTTCCATCGTGACGACGCCGGACATGCCACCGTAGCTGTCCATGACCAGGGCAATGTGCTCACGGTTGGTGACAAACCAGTCAAACAGCTCTGGCAGCGCGCTGGTCTCGTCGACGGCTCGCAGGGGGCGTCGTATGTCAATGAGAGGGGTCTCCCCGGCGTCCCGGGTTTTCAGTTCGAGAATCTCATTGCGCAGCACGTAGCCGGTAATGTCCTCGCGGCTGGCGCGCCGGTAGACGGGAATGCGCGAGAATCGCAATTTGTCATCGGCGTTTGCGGCGAGGAATTCATCGACAGTGTCTTCCTGCACGGCGGTTTTCACCACCATGCGCGGGGTCATGACGTCATGCGCGGTAATGTCCCGAAAGCGCAGCAGGTTCTGGATAATGGAGGTCTCACCGGCTTCGAATACCCCATCTTTCTCCCCGATTTCTGCCAGCGTCATGAACTCGGACCGGGTCAGCACGCTGGCGCTGTCGCCGTGATTCATGCGCCGGGTGATGAACTGGCAGGCCCACACCAGAGGATACAGCAGCACGATAATGACGCGCAGCGACATGACCGTGAAGGGCGCCAGTCGCTGCCACTGGTTCGCGCCAATGGTTTTCGGGATGATTTCCGACAGGATCAGGACTGCCAGCGTCATGACCGCCGGGACCACGAGGCCGGTAATCAGCGGGTTGGCGTCGGCCCAGATCAGCGTTGCCTGCTGGCCGACCCCGATGGCACCCACGGTATGCGCGATGGTGTTGAGCGTGAGTATCGCCGCCAGCGGGCGGTCAATGTTTTCCTTGAAGGATTGCAGGTGTCGCCCGGTGGCACGGCCCTCCTCGGCGGCGAGCCGCGCATAGGCGGGAGAAATGCTCAACAGCACGGCCTCCCACAGGGAGCAAAGGAAAGAGGTGACAATCGCGACGAGAAAAAAAAGCAGCAGCAGGCTTGTCATTCGGGGGCTCCGGTGGACGGGTGCTGCCGGGGTCGCGATAACCCCGGCGCCGTGTCCTCAGCGGTCAACGTGACAGGCCGCCCATCAGCATGTACTTGATCTCGACGTAATCATCGATACCGTAGATGGATCCCTCGCGGCCCGAGCCGGATTCCTTGATGCCGCCGAATGGCGCCATGGCATTGGAGATAATGCCTTCGTTGATGCCGACAATGCCGTACTCGAGGGCTTCCCCAACGCGCCAGACGCGACCGATATCCCGGGTGTAGAAATAAGACGCAAGGCCGAACTCGGTATCGTTGGCCAGGGCAATCGCCTCGTCTTCGTCGGCAAACCGCGTGACCGGCGCAACAGGTCCGAAAATTTCGTTGCGGAACACCGGCATGTCGGCGGTGACATCGGTGAGAACCGTGGGTTGATAGAAGTAGCCACCCAGGTCATGCATGCCGCCGCCAAGGGCGACGCTTGCGCCGGCGGCAACGCTGTCATCCACCAGCTTGCTTACGTCAGAGGCCGCCTGCTGGTTGATCAGGGGGCCGATGTTGACGCCGTCCTCCATGCCGTTGCCAACCTTCAGCGCTGCGGTGGCGCGGACCAGTTTTTCCACAAACGCATCGTAAACGCTGTCCTGGACGATCAGTCGGTTGGAGCAGACGCAGGTCTGTCCCGCATTGCGGTATTTCGACACCATTGCGCCTTCTACAGCAGCGTCGAGATCGGCGTCCTCGAAGACGATGAACGGTGCATTGCCGCCGAGCTCCATCGAGGTTTTCTTTACGGTTCCGGCACACTGTTCGATAAGCGTCTTGCCCACGGGCGTGGAGCCGGTAAAGGTCAGCTTACGAACCAGGGGATTGGCGGTGAGTTCGCCGCCGATATCCCGGGCGCTGCCGGCGACCACGTTGATCACGCCGGCGGGTACGCCGGCCCTGGTTGCCAGTTCGCACATGGCGAACGCGGACAGGGGGGTTTCGGTGGCCGGCTTGATAACGATGCTGCAGCCTGCGGCGAGCGCGGGTGCCGCCTTTCGCGCAATCATGGCGTTCGGGAAATTCCACGGTGTGATTGCAGCGACCACGCCCACCGGCTGGCGAATACAGACAATACGCCGGTCTGCCGCCGGTCCCGGAATCACGTCGCCGTTGATGCGTTTCGCCTGCTCTGCAAACCATTCCACATAGGAGGCGCCGTAGGCGATTTCGCCGCGGGACTCCGCCAGGGGCTTGCCCTGCTCGGCGGTCATGATCATGGCCAGGTCTTCCTGATTTGCCATCAGCAGGTCGAACCATGCGCGGAGAATGTCGGACCGCTCCTTGGCCGGCCGTGATCGCCAGGCGCCCATTGCGGCATCTGCGGCCTGTATGGCGCGACGCGTATCCGCGACGCCGCCCTTTGCCACTTCGGCGATCGTGTCACCGTTTACCGGGTTGGTAACGGCAAAGGTCTCGCCGCTGTCGGCATCGGACCAGCTGCCGTCGATGTAGACGCCGGTCTGCAGGAGGGAAGAATCTGTCAGGCTGAGTGCCATGCTGCGTTCCTCGTTGCCAGTGTCGATCAAGCTGTCATCCGCCGTGTGCTCAGGGTCGCCGACGTGGACCCCGGGTCCGCAGGCCGTGCTTGCGGACCAGTCCACGCAGGGCGTCATAGCTGATCCCGAGTGACGCGGCAGCCATCTTCTGATTGTAACTGTTCTCCGCGAGGCTTGCCTCCACCAGGCGACTCTCCTCTTCATGCAGGTAGTGACGCAGGTCAACGGGCAATGTCACAGCGGCGACAGCCCCGGTGTCTTCAGCTGGCGACGACGGCGCGACTCCCAGGGGGTTCGCGGTGGCTGCAGGCGGCGATTCGGCAAAGGGGGAGCGGAAGGGATCGAGCACGACAGCGTCGACCGGTTCGTCCGGTTGTCCCCAGCGATAGACCGACCGCTCCACCGCGTTTTTCAGTTCCCGGATATTGCCCAGCCAGGCGTGCGACAGCAGGGTGGCCAGGGCCCGCTGCGAGAAGCCGGGAAACAGCGGCCAGCCGAGCTCTGCACTCATTTGTACCGCAAAGTGCTGCGCCAGCTCCTCAATGTCCTCCTGGCGCTGGCGCAGCGCGGGAAGATGCAGAACGTCAAAGCTCAGCCGATCCAGCAGGTCGTGACGGAAGCGGTTTTCCGCGGCCAGCCTGGGCAGATCGGCGTGTGTGGCGGCGATGATGCGAACATCCACCTGCAGGGTTTCCTGGCCGCCCAGTCGCTCGAATTCCCCGTACTCCACCAGCCTCAGAAGCTTTTCCTGCAGGCGTGGGGAGGTGGTGGCGAGCTCGTCCAGAAACAGCGTGCCGCCGTCCGCCCGCTCAAAGCGGCCGCGTCGGCGCTGGCTGGCACCGGTGAATGCGCCGGATTCGTGACCAAACAGCTCCGACTCCAGCAGCGACTCTGCCATGGCGGCGCAGTTCACCTTGACGTAGGGGGCCTCCCAGCGCGGTGAAAGAAAGTGCAGTCGTTCTGCGGCGAGCTCCTTGCCCGTGCCGCGCTCGCCAACGATCAGTACCGGCCGGTTGATCGCCGCGAGATCTGAGAGACGATCCAGTGCCGCAGCGAGGGCGGGGGATTGGCCGATGATGCTTTCCTGGGTGCGCATACTGTCAATATAGCGCTAAAAGGTGAAAAATACCTTTAAAGCCGGTAAAAAATACGCTTTTTGATCGTTATACTGAAGAAAGATTCAAGTTATAAGTGGCAAGGTATTGTAAATTAACGATAAACGAGTATTGGCATGTAATCTGCAAAGCTGTGAGAGGAAAGCCAGGGAGCATCGTATGGGCTCCAGCGGCCTAACGCAGCACAGAGAGCCCCACCGCGGGGCAACAGAAGGAGCAGTCTCATGGGTATTTTTTCGCGCATGACCGATATCATCAATTCCAACCTCAACGCCTTGCTCGACAGCGCCGAGGACCCGGAAAAGATGATTCGCCTGATCATTCAGGAAATGGAAGACACGCTGGTCGAGGTGCGCAGTTCCTCGGCCCGGGTGATAGCCGATCGCCGGCAGGCAGCGCGCCGTCTTGAGCAGGTGCGCGAGGAGGCCGCCAACTGGGAGGAGAAAGCACGCCTTGCCATCAGCAAGGGTCGCGACGATCTGGCGCGGGCCGCGCTTCAGGAAAAGCGTGAACTGGAGAGCGATGTCCGGGCCGTGGAGGAGGAGATGGCGGCCACCGACGAGCATGTTGCGCACCTGAATACGGAGATCGCCCAGCTGCAGCAGAAGCTGAGCGACGCCAAGGCCAAGCAGAAAGCTCTGGTAATGCGCACGGCCACCGTCGAGTCGCGCATCAAGGTGAAGAGGCAGGTCAACCGCGAAGCGCTGGATGATGCCTTCGATCGCTTTGCGCAGTTTGAGCGGCGGATGGATAATCTGGAAAGCCAGCTCGAGGTCATGGATATCGGTCGCGATGTATCGCCGGGGCTGGCGGCGGAAATCGACGCGCTGCAGGAAGACGAGCGCATCAACCGCGAACTGGAGCGGCTGCGTGCCGAAGTGACAGGCGGGCAGCCGGAACACGGGAAACAGGATCAGGCCTGATGGCCGAGGGGAGAGGACGCAACCATGGAATTCTGGCAATTCATGAGTATCCCGTCGATCCTGTTCGCCGTTGTCGTGGCGCCGATCTGGATCATCATGCACTACCGTAGCGTGAACCGATCCAGTCGCAGCCTCAACCGGGAGGACCTGGAGCGCATAGAGCAGATGCTGGTGACGGTGGATCGCCTCACCGACCGCATTGAAACGCTGGAATCCATACTCGATGGAGATCACCGGGACTGGCGCGGACAGGCGGGTCGCCAGCGCGGCGAAAAGCCACAGGCCACACAGGAGCCACGCTATGACGCATGACCAATACGATCGAAACCGCCAGGGCGGGCCGCGCGAGACACTGGACACCTTTCGCGCGCGCAAGCGTCGGGGCTGGGATCTGGGGCTATACCGCAACACGCGAAGTGGCAAAATCGCCGGGGTTGCGGCTGGCATCGCCGATTACTGGGATGTCGCGCACTGGGTGGTGCGACTGCTGTGGGTCGCCGCGTTTCTCTTTACCGGCACGCTGTCCCTCTGGGCCTATCTGGCAGGGTGGCTGCTGCTGGCGCCGCGACGCGAACGCATGGCGGAGGCGGAAGATGCTGGTGCAGCATGGGTCGCCGGAGGAGGGGGAAGTGCCGGTGCCGCCATGGAATACGACGAGGATCGGCATGATTTCCGACCGCGCAAGGCGTTCCGCTACAGTGACAGCGCGAGCCAGCGTCTGCGCAAGGCCCAGGAGCGGCTCGATGCGGCCAGCGCGCGGGTGCAGCGTATGGAGACTTACGTCACTTCCCGGCAATATGCGCTTAACAGGGAATTCTCGCGGCTGTAAAGCCGCGCCTGACCGGCGCTGGTCCGCCACTTTCAGCAACTGATGAATCTGCGCTATGCTCCGGTCCGACGATAAGGAAACCGCTGTTCGCAGGAAGCGCAGCGCATTCAGCGCCGGAGGTAAACATTGGATCATTCAGGTCTGGCAGCAGTGGATGAAGGACCGCTGCCGCCGCCGGTGGCCATGTCAGTCGACATGCCGCCACCCCATCCGCTATTGGCTCTGACCGAGGTACACCGGGTCGTGATCGAGGCGGCATCGCTGTCTCTGGCCTCACGCTTTCTCGATCGGGCGCCGCGGGGCGATGGTCATCCGGTGATGGTCCTGCCAGGTTTTCTCGGCTCTGATGGTTACACGGCATCGCTGCGTCGCTACCTCACGCGGCAGGGGTATGCCGTTCATGGCTGGGGCCTGGGCCGTAATCTGGGTCCCCGAGAGGGGGTGCTTGAGGGCTTGCTGGAGCGCATCGAGTTTCTCGGTGACCGCTACCAGTGCGCCGTGTCGCTGATCGGTCACAGTCTCGGCGGTATTTTTGCCAGGGAACTGGCGCGTGAGGCACCGGAGCGGGTCAGACAGGTCATTTCCCTGGGTAGCCCCTTTGGTGAGGGGCGCTGGACAGGGTCCTATCCCTCTAGACTGTTCTCCAGTCTGAACCCTCCCGAGGAGATACCGGTCGCCGAGGATCTCCTCCCAAATGCGCCGCCGGTGCCCACCACCGCGATCTATTCCCGGGGAGATGGCATCGTCAACTGGCGAACCGCACGGCAGCATCCGGAATTCGGCCACGCGCGTGCGCAGAGCATCGAGGTTCGCGGCAGCCACTGCGGCATGACGCTGAACCCGTCGGTGTGGTTCCTGCTCGCCGAGCGGCTGGCGCAGCCTGCCGACGGCTGGCAGCCGTTCGAGCGGCGTCACTGGACTGCGCTAGTTTACCCCGCCGCAGCGGATTGATCCTGCGACTCAGTCTGAACCGCGCAGGTGCGCCGCGTGAAACGCGATGTGTTCGCCAATGAAGGTGGCAATAAAGTAATAGCTGTGGTCATAGCCCGGGTGATAGTGGATTGATGCCTCGTATCCGGTGTCCGCGCAGGCATGTTCGAAAAGCGGGGTTTTCAGCTGCTCTGCGAGAAAGTTGTCGTCCTCACCCTGGTCGATCCGCAGCGGTTTCTGCGCCGCGCCGGCACGCACCAGTTCGGTGGCATCCCAGGCTTTCCAGGCGTCGCGATCGTCGCCGAGATAATGGCCCAGTGCTTTCTCCCCCCAGGGGCACTGACTCGGTGCCACGATCGGCGCAAAGGCGGAAAGGCTCGCCCACTTCTCGGGATTGCGCAGGCCGATGACGAGGGCGCCGTGCCCACCCATGGAGTGCCCCATCAGCCCGGCTCTGAGCGGGTTGATGGGTAGCTCCTCTGCGATCAACGTTGTCAGCTCGTCCTGAATATAGTCGTACATCCGATAATGGGTGGACCAGGGTTCCTGCGTGGCGTTGACATAAAAGCCGGCGCCGAGGCCAAAATCCCAGGCACCGTCCGGATCATCCGGCACGTCCTCACCCCGCGGGCTGGTATCCGGTGCAATCAGTGCGACGCCCTGTTCCGCGGCGTAGCGCTGTGCGCCGGCCTTGGTCATGACGTTTTCATCCGTGCAGGTCAGGCCGGAGAGAAACCATATCGCGGGCACCTTGGCCCGCGATGCCTGCGGCGGCAGGTATACCGAAAACTGCATGTCGCAGCCCAGTGTCCCTGAGCGGTGGCGGAACCTGAGTTGCTGGCCGTCAAAACAGCGGGTTCTGCTGATTTCCTCAAGCGTCATGGAAGCCTCTTTGTGGAGATGTCTCATCGCACAGTATACCTGTCTGTCACTCCCTCGCGAGGGCCAGGCAAGGGGTCGCGGGCATGGGCAGATCGATGCTTTTGCTTTACTCTGCGCAGGGTGTAACCAGAGAAAAAGGACAGCAAATGCAGGAGCGTTGGGAAGCCTTCGGCGGCTCGGGAGATCCGCTGGTTTTCGCACATGCCAACGGTTATCCCCCCGGCAGTTACCGGCAGCTTCTGCAGCCGCTGGGTGAGCGCTACAGTGTTGCTGCCGTTCGGCACCGCCCACTCTGGGGAGAGCCGCATCCCCCGCTTCGCCTGCGCTGGCAGCTCTTTGCCAACGATCTGATTGACACGCTCAAGGCGCATCACGACGCCCCCGTGTGGTTGCTCGGCCACTCTCTCGGTGCTGTGGTGGGAGTGCTGGCGGCGGCTCGTGAGCCGGCGCTTTTCCGGGGGCTGGTCCTGCTGGACCCCGTTTTTCTGCCGACGCGATTCGTCGTCGGCGTGGCGTTGACGCCGCGTTCCCGATTGCAACGGATGCCGATGATCCGCCGCGCGCTGGCCCGCCCCGATCAGTTTCCCGACGCGCAGGCAGCATTCGACTTTTATCGCGGCAAGCGCGCCTTCAGTGGATTCAGTGATGACGCGCTGCGTGATTACGTTGGCGCAAGTACCGCTCCGGCGAATGACGACGGCATCAAGCTGCTATTCCCGCCGGCCTGGGAGGCCGGGATTTATGGCTCTGCGCCATGGATATGGCCGACCCTGAAGCGCGTTTCGCTTCCGGTTCTCGGCCTGCGTGGCAGCGACTCGCAAACGCTGTCGGCGTCTGCATTCCGGCGCTGGGGGCGTGCGCAGCCACAGGCGGAACTGCATACCGTGCCCGGCGGTCATCTGTTTCCGCTGGAGCATCCCCGGTCGACGGCGGCGCATATTCTCGGGTATCTGCAACGGCACGAAGACTGATCTGGGGCCTGCGCAGCCCGCAACAGTGACTGTATGGATACGCCCACGGGGCGTCAGAATGGAGAGAACATGGGCAGGATAATGGTGATTGCGGATCGCAAGGGACCTTGCGTGGCGACGGCGCGCGGTCTTGCGCTGGCAGAGGCTTTGGGTTGCTCGGTAGAAATCGTGGCATTCACGTATGCGTCGCTGCGGCGTCTCGGTATTCCACGCGATGAGCAGGCCGGTGTGAAGCGCGGAATGCTCGACCGCCGCGAGCAGGTGCTGCGCGAGCAGATTGATCGGGAAGCGCCAGCCGGCACACGCGTAGGCCTGCGCGTTGTGTGGATGAAGGATATCGCCCCCTGGGTGATACAGCGAACCGAGTCGAGAGAGTACGACTATGTTGTGAAAACGGCGCACCACAGTGCCTCGGTGTCCTACACGTCCACGGACTGGCAGCTGCTGCGCGAGAGTGCGGCCCCGGTGCTCATCGTGGCGGGAAAGCGCTGGCATCGTCAGCGCCCCTTGCTGGTGGCGCTCGACCTTGCCACGCGGTCAAAGAGCAAGCGGGCGCTCAACAGGGTGGTTCTCGGGCACGCCAACAGGCTGGCCGAAGCACTTGGCGTGTCGCTGTCCTGTATCAGTGCCATGGAAATTCCGCATCTGCTGACGGATCTCGATGTGCTGGACCCGAACGATTTCACCCGTCGGATGAAGCGCGATATGCAGCCTCATATCACTGAGCTCGCCGACGCGTTCTCGCTGCCGACAACGGTGTTTCGTTGCCGGCGGGGGGCGACCGCGGACGTGATTTCCCGTGAAGTGGCAAAGCTGGACGCGCAGCTGGTGGTGATTGGCACAGTCGGTCGCCGCGGTTTACGCGCGAAGCTGCTTGGCAACACGGCGGAATCGGTGCTGCAGAGCCTGTCCACCGATGTGCTTGCCGTGCGTCCACCGGTGGAAAAATGACAGAAATATGACAATTTCCCGCAGGGCTACTCCCCGGCGTCCCGATCACCTAATGTGGTGTGCACACGCAATTGACACATCGCCGGAAAAGGCCCTGCAGCGGATACGACAATGACGACTAACCCCATTCAGCCACGGCTGGCCGATCTTGATGAAAACCTGTTTATGCCGCGGGAGCTGAGCTGGCTGTCCTTCAACGCCCGTGTGCTACAGGAGGCGGCGGACGAAAGCGTGCCGGAAATCCAGCGGCTGCGCTTTCTCGGGATATTCTCCAATAACCTCGATGAGTTTTTCCGGGTGCGCGTGGCCGAGGTGCGCCGTCTTATTTCCGTCTCTTCCGGCAGCACACGGCAGCAGGCGAAGGATCTGCTGGCGGCCATCCAGGCGCGGGTCTTCGAGTCGCAGGAAGAGTTTGAGAAGGTGTACAACGATGTCATGCAGGCGCTCCAGCGACGGCGCATCTACATGATCAATGAGCGTCAGCTGGAGCCCAATCAGGCGGATTATGTGCAGGCCTTTTTCACGGCGACGGTGCTGCCGGAGCTGGATCCGGTGCTGTTCTACGAGGGTCAGCCGATACCGGCGCTCAATGACGAATCCCTGTACCTGGCTGTCGACATGCTGTCCGATGGCAAGCACACCTATGCGCTGGTCGAGGTGCCGACCGACCGCATGAATCGCTTTGTCGAGATCCCGCGGCGCAAGGGCAAGTCCGGACGTGTCTTTATCGCGCTGGACAATGTGATCCGCTTCTGCCTCCCGCAGATGTTCCGCGGCATCCTGCCCATCGAGAAGGCGTCGGCGTTCTGCTTCAAGTTTTCCCGCGATGCCGAGATCGAGCTTGATGCCGGTATTACGGAAAGCCTGATTGAGAAAATGGCGCACAGCCTCAAGCAGCGCCAGCGAGCCGACCCGGTGCGCTTCGTCTACGATGCTGATATGCCAAAGCGACTGCTGGATTTTCTGATCACGCGCTTTGACCTTGGCCGCTACGACAGCCTGATCCCGGGCGGGCGCTATCACAACTCCAAGGATTTCATGGATTTTCCGAGGGTGGGTCCAAAGTACCTCGAGCTACAGCCCATGGAGCCGGTGCGCATTCCCAGTCTGGACGACTCCCGCAGTATTTTCTCGGAGATCCGCGAGCGGGATATCCTGCTCTACTATCCCTATCACCCTTTCGATTACATTATCGACCTGCTGAAAACGGCGGCGCTGGATCCGCAGGTGGAGTCCATCAAGATCTGCCTGTATCGCGTGGCCCGCGAGTCGCGCGTGGTTGACGCCCTGGTGAACGCGGTAGCCAACGGCAAGCGCGTGCGTGCAGTGGTGGAGCTCGCCGCGCGCTTTGATGAATCGGCGAACATCCGCTGGGCGCAAAAGCTGACCGAGGGCGGCATCGAGGTGATTTTCGGCATTCCGGGGCTGAAAGTGCACAGCAAACTGCTGTTGATCGAGCGTCGGGAAACGCAGGGACTGGCTTACTACAGTCACATCGGCACTGGCAACTTCAACGAAAAGACGGCACAGCTGTATACGGATTTCACCTTGCTGACCTACGATCAGGTCATCGGTGAGGACGTTGCCAACGTTTTTGACTTCCTCAAGTTTACCTACAAGCGCCCGGATTACCGGCAACTCCTGGTATCGCCGCACTCCACCCGGCCGGCGCTGATCAGGATGATTGACCGGGAAATAGCGCATGCCCACGCCGGTCGTCGTGCGGCGATGACCCTCAAGTGCAATAATCTGGTCGACAAGCAGCTGTCCCTGAAACTGTATGAGGCCAGCGCCGCCGGGGTGGAAGTCCGTCTTATTGTACGCGGCATGTGCTCCCTGCTGCCGGGGGTGCCCGGAACGTCCGACAACATCAAGGCAATCAGTATTGTTGATCGCTATCTCGAGCATCCGCGTCTGTATGTGTTCTACAACGGTGGCGACCCGAGCTACCTGATCGGTTCCGCCGACCTGATGACCCGCAACCTGGACTACCGGGTTGAAGTCCTGTGTCCGGTACGTGACCCCGACGCAAAAACCCTCCTGCAGGACATACTGGACCAGCAGTGGCATGATAATGAGCGCGCGCGTATTCTGGATCCTGCGCAGCTCAACACCATGGTCAAGCGGCGCAAGAAGGCCGCGAGCATCCGCTCCCAGGAGACGATCCTCCGCTACCTTGAAACCGGCAAACTGCCGCGCTATCCACGCTCGAACATGAAGAAGGCGATTCAGCGTCAGAAGCCGGGCAAGGCCTGATCACAATTAAGTAAGCTCATAGGGGCGCAGGGTATGGCAGGCGGAAGTCTTCTACTGCTGATTGACGACATTGCCGCGTTGCTCGATGACGTCGCGGTAATGTCCAAGGTCGCCGCCAGAAAAACCGCCGGTGTCCTGGGGGATGATCTGGCGGTGAATGCCGAGAAGGTCACTGGCGTCAGGGCGGAGCGTGAGCTGCCGGTAGTCTGGGCGGTAGCGAGGGGGTCGCTGCTGAACAAGTGTATTCTGGTGCCCGTGGCATTGCTGATAGCGGCCTTTGCACCCTGGGTGATCACGCCACTACTGATTCTTGGCGGACTCTACCTGTGTTTCGAGGGCGCCGAGAAAGTCTGGCACGTGCTGTTCCACTCACGGGCGGAACGCGATGCCGAGCGACACAAGAGACTGGCTGCCCTGGCAGAGCCTGATGTAGATCCTCGTGAGCTCGAGAAGGCAAAAATACGCGGCGCCATACGCACCGATTTCATCCTGTCCGGCGAGATTATCGTGATTACGCTGGGAGTTGTGGCGGGTGAGCCTCTCGCCACACGAGCGGGCGTGCTGATCGCGATTGCGCTGCTGATGACGGTCGGTGTTTATGGACTGGTCGCTGCCATCGTCAAGCTGGATGACCTGGGGCTGCACCTGGTGGAGCGGGATGCTGCAGGCATTCTTGCGCGACCCGGGCGCCTTGTCGGTCGTGCGCTGCTGGCATTTGCGCCTTGGCTCATGCATGCGCTTTCCATTGTCGGCACAGCGGCGATGTTTCTGGTGGGTGGCGGCATTCTTGAGCACGGTGTCCCCGTTATTCACAGGGCGTTTCAATGGGTCCTGGGTCCCATGCAGGAGGGCGCGCTTGAAGTCCTGGCGTCTACCGCGCTGGCTGGCGGTGTCGGTCTGGTCAGCGGCCTGCTGGTGCTCGGACTCGTCAATCTGGGTAGCAGGTTGTTCGCTGCCACGAACAAGGCGCGATGACAGCGCTATTTGAGTAGCGACCCCAGAATACCGCGAAACAGTTTGCGACCCAGTGAGCTGCCGGCGGCGCTGCCCAGGCTGCGCGCCATGCTCTTTATGAATACCTCGGTATTTCCCTGTCGCGTGCGACTGCCGGTGCGGGTTGCGCCATTTGCGCGCTCCTCCTGTTTTGCGAGGCGCGCGGCGTCTGCTTCCTTCTGCAGGTTTGCGGTTCGCTCCAGCAATATCTCATGGGCGGAGTGTGGATCGAAGGGCTCCAGGTAACGGCGCTGGTTGGGATCGTTGCGGAGCACTGCCTCTCGCTGCTCCCCGGTGATCGGGCCCATGCGGGACTGCGGCGGACGCACCAGGACGCGCTGTACGGGACTGGGCACGCCCTTGTCCTGCAGCGTGGATACCAGCGCTTCACCGACCCCCAGTTCGCTGATCGCCGTGACCGTATCCAGCGCCGGATTGTCACGGAAAGACTGTGCCGCCACCCGGACCGCCTTCTGCTCTCGCGGCGTATAGGCACGCAGGGCATGCTGTACGCGATTGCCAAGCTGCCCCAGAACGCTGTCCGGAACGTCCGCAGGAGACTGGGTGACAAAGTACACGCCGACACCCTTCGAGCGGATCAGCCGCACTACCTGTTCTACCTTGTCGATCAGCGCCTTTGGCGCGTCCTTGAACAGCAGGTGCGCTTCATCGAAAAAGAACACCAGCTCGGGCTGTGCGGGGTCGCCGAGCTCCGGCAGGTTCTCGAACAGCTCTGACAGCATCCAGAGCAGGAGCGTGGCATAGACCCGCTGACTCCGGATCAGGGTATCTGCGGCGAGGATATTGATCACGCCATGACCCTGGCGGTCACGCTGCATGAAGTCGGCAAGCTGCAGGGCGGGCTCGCCAAAGAAGCGATCACCACCTTCGCGCTCGAGCATCAGCAGGCGCCGCAGAATGGCGTCCACCGACGCGCGTGCGACGCCAATGCCGGCCGGCAGTTCCTTGCTGTGTTCGGCGACGAACAGGAGTGAGGTCCGAAGGTCATTCAGATCCACCAGCAGCATGCCCTCCGCGTCGGCGAACTCGAATACCAGCGTCAGAACCCCCTCCTGGGTGTCGTTGAGGTCTAGCAGTCGCGCGAGTAAGCGAGGTCCCATTTCCGAAATGCTGGTGCGCGCAGGCGTGCCCGACTTCCCGAATACATCCCAGAACGCGACCGGATAGCCGGTCTGTGTATAGTGCGGGATGTTGATCTTCGCAACGCGCTCGTCAATCTTGGGGTGTGGCGCTCCCGGCTGGCTCAGCCCTGCGAGGTCGCCCTTCACGTCGGCCAGGAAGACCGGTACGCCAAGCTCTGAGAAACCCTCTGCGAGGCACTGAAGGGTCACCGTCTTTCCGGTACCGGTAGCGCCGGCCACCAGCCCGTGCCGATTCGCGAAGCGCGGGTGCAGGAACACCTGGCCGCTGTCATTTCCACCGATCAGGATTGGGTCTGACACTGTGTTCTGCTCCCTGTCTGTGCTGCTACCGCTACGGGTTTTCTGTGCCTGCCGCGGACGCCGCGGTTTTTGCCCGGGGTTTCGCCTTGCTCCTGGCTTTGGCTTTGGTTCTGGGGGTGGCACGGGTCTTCGGCGCTGCCTTCGCGCTTCTCTTTGTTCCGGAGGCTCCTGCTGCCTTCGTCGTGGTTTTCGCCGTCGCCGCAGTGCCGGCCCGCCGCGTCGCTCGCTTCTTCGCCGCAGGCTGCGCGAGCCCCGCCACCTCTTCGAGCTCCTGCAGCGATTCCTCCAGGTGATCGATGATGCGCTGAATCTGCGGCAGCGATCGGCGGCAGGCGACAACCCCGAAGTCGAGATGGTCGTGGTAGCTCACCAGCGTAATGTTCATGGCAAAGCCGTCAAAGACAATGGATGCCGGGTAAATGCCGTCCAGGGTGGCGCCGTTCCAGTACAGCTTTTCCCGCGGTCCCGGTACATTCGAGACCACGGTGGAGAAGGCCGGCAGACGCGAGGACAGCCCCAGAAGAAAAGTGACCAGCGCGGGCAGCTGTGTCAGCTGCATGAACAGGTTGGCCTCGGCGGGGCTGAGTTCACTCAACAGGTCCTTGCCGGCCTGCATGGAGCTCTGAATACGGCGCAGGCGCTTCTCCGGGTCGTGCACGTTGGTCGCCATATCCGCAGTGATGAAGCCCACGGCGTTGGTGGACTCGAGGTCGCCCTCTGCACGCAGGGAAACCGGCGCCATGGCTTTCAACGAATGCAGGGGCAGTTCATCCCGGGACAGCAGGTAGCGTCGCAGGGCTCCGGCACACATGGCAAGCACGACGTCATTGACGGTAGCGCCCATCACCTTGCCGACCCCACGCACGCGACTGAACGCGAAGGACTGGGCCACAAAGCGTCGCGCACCGCAGACCTGTGTGTTGATAGAGGTCTTGGGAACATTGTGCCAGGGCACGGCCAGGTTGCCGCTGCGACCGAAAAAGGCGCCGCCAAAGCGTCGCATCGCGGTTACCAGGTTCACACCGGAATCGTACTGATGCTTCAGCGCTTCCAGTACATTTCTCAGCTCTCTCTGACGAGGTGGCGTTTTCGGGCGCTGGCTCTGCCCGAAGCGCAGCTGCTTGTAGCGCTCGTAGGCTTCCAGTGAATAGGGGGCGTAGCCCACGCGTGCCTCGGGGTCTGTTGTGCACATGCTGCGGGTGATGTGCATGGCGCCGACACCATCAATGGCGGCATGGTGAATCTTGTTGTAGACAGCGAACTGGCGGTTCTGCAGGCCTTCGATCAAGTGCAGCTCCCAGAGCGGGCGGGTCCGGTCGAGCAGCGTGGTGTGCAGACGCGAGGCCAGGGCAAAGAGTTCCCGGTAGCGACCGGGGGCGGGGAGTGCGCTGTGCCGGACGTGGTAGTCCATGTCCATGTTTTCGTCTTTTTCCCAGAACAGGCCGGTGCGTCCGGTAACGGGGTACTCGGCAAACGGTCGGCGGAATTCTTTCGTCGCCTGCAGCATCTCGCGCAGGTCCTCCAGAAAGCGGCGCTCATTGACCCCCTCGGGGAGAGTGAACAGGTTCACCCCGCCAACGTGCATGGGTGTTTCACGTTTTTCCAGCATCAGAAAGCCGGCGCTGGTCAGGTCGATTCGACGCATTTGCAGTCTCCAAACAGAGCATTGTTATAACGGGCAGTGTAGCGCAGGCCAGTCACGTATGGTGGCTGTCTGGCAATTTTAACCGCCGGATATTCTGGCCGGCTTCTCCTGTCTGCGTGACGGACTTGGCCACAGGCCGCGGGCGCGGTAATGTACGGAGCTCTACAAGACTTGGAACACCGCGTGCGTTGTGTCATTGCAAGCAAAATCCATCCTCGTGGTGACTCCAGTGCGCACCGTGCCCGGTATTCGGCCACGACGCCACGCATCACCGGTTATCTGATCGCGGTGGTTTTTTTCGTGCTTCACCCGCTTCCTCTCGTCGTGGCCCAGACAGAGGCGTCCGCAGTCACGCAGGGCCCCCTTCAGGCGGCGTGGTCGGGTCTGCTGGCAGAGCACACAGCATTGGTCGCCGTCCTGGCTCTCCTGTTGCTGGCGCTAATTGCAGGCGTGGCCTGGTTCATGACCACCAGCCTTCGTCTGGCGGCGGCGAACGCAAGGCTGCAATCCATTATCGACGCCTCTGACATGGGCACATGGGAATGGCATGTGCCCAGTGGCCGCATTCGCGTGGATGAGCGCTGGGCCTCGATGGTGGGCTATGAAAGCGATGATATCGAACGCGATATCGGTGCCTGGAACCGGCTTCTCCACCCCGATGACGTCAAGCGTTTCGACGAGGCCTTCCAGCGGCACATCAACGGCCACGATGATCGTTACCAGGTTGAAGTGCGTCTGTTGCACAGGGACGGTCACTGGGTCTGGATTCATGATGTGGGTCAGGTTGTGGAGTGGGGTCGCGATGGTCAGCCGCTGTTGATGCGCGGCACTCACACCGATATCACGCGTGAAAAAGCCCGCAGTGATCAGATCAACTTTATCGCCCGGCGCGACAGAGTGTTGCTGCTATTGGCCAATTTAAGGGAAAGCCGGTCCGAGCATGATTTTGCACAGGCGGCACTGCAGCGACTTGAGGACCTTACCGGCAGCTGTGTGTCCTTTTTGCATTTCGTCAATGAAGACATCAGGGAAGTCGAACTCATTGCCTGGTCCCGACGGACGAAAGAGCGCTACTGCAACGTCGTTGACTTTGCCTCCCACTACCGGCTGTCCGAAGCCGGCATCTGGGCTGATGGCGTGCGCACCCGAAGTCCGGTGGTCGTGAATGACTATGCGCAGGCAGAGAAGCGCAAGGGGCTCCCCGAGGGACACTCGGACATGCTGCGCTTTGTCTCGGTTCCGCTGACGGATTTTGGTGCCGTGGTCATGCTGATTGGTGTCGGCAACAAGCCGGAGGACTACGTTGATCGGGATGTCGAGACCGTCCAGCTTTTCGCCAACGAAATCTGGCGCCTGATTCAGCGTGGACGCAACCAGGCGAGCCTGAAGCAGGCGAGCATGGTATTCGACTACGCGCGGGAGGGCATTATTGTCACCGATGCCGAGAATCGGATCATGGATGTGAACCCCGCGTTCGAGCGCATATCCGGCTATACGAAGAGCGAAGTGCTCGGCGCCGATCCGCGTCTGTTCCGCTCAGGTCGGCAGGGACCCTCGTTCTATCGCGAGATGTGGGAGAACATACAGCGTGATGGTGTATGGGAGGGCGAGATCTGGAACCGCCGCAAGAACGGGGATGTGTATCCGCAGCATCTCAACCTCACCGTTATTCGCGACAGCGCCGGAAATATCGTCAATCATATTGCCCTTTTTTCCGATATTTCCCTGCAGAAGAAGCAGCAGGATGAGCTGCAGCGACTGGTCCATTACGATCCTCTGACGGGGTTGCCGAATCGGGTTCTGTGTATTGATCGACTGCAGCAGGCCATGGCGCAGGTTACCCGGCACCGTCGAAAGCTGGCCGTCGCCTTCATGGATCTCGACGGTTTCAAGGAGGTGAATGATGCCCATGGTCATGACATGGGAGATGAGGTGCTGATTGAAATCGCCGGACGCCTCAAGGCGGAGTTGCGTGCCGAGGATACAATAGCGCGCCTCGGCGGTGATGAGTTCGTGGCGATTTTTTCTGACTTCGACCACCTCGCCGTGGTTGAGCCACTTTTCGACCGGCTGCTCATTGCCGCTTCCACCCCGCTGGTCATCAGAGGCGTCACGGTTCAGGTCTCAGTGAGTATCGGTGTTTCCCTGTACCCGCGTGACAGCAATCACGAGCTGCAGCCGGAGCAGCTTGTGCGCGAGGCGGACCAGGCGATGTATCGCGCCAAGAATTCGGGCAAGAACCAGCTCGCATTTTTTGGCGATCCCGAATGAGCGACAAGCATCCCGTCACCGCGCTTCTGCAGGCCTGGCGCGTGGGAGAGGAGAGCGCACTTGAGCAGCTCACGCCTCTGGTTTACGAGGAGCTCCGCAAGCGGGCAGGCTATCTGTTCAGCGGTGAGTCGGCTGGCCACACGCTGCAGCCAACGGCGCTGGTAAATGAGCTGTATGGACGCCTCGTGGATGTTGAGGTCGACTGGCAGGATCGCGCGCACTTCTATGCGCTGTGCTCGAGAATCATGCGTCATATTCTCGTCGATCACGCCAAGGCCGGGAGAGCGACAAAGCGGGGCGGCAACATGCTGATAGTTTCCCTCGATGAGACCGGTATTGTCGAAAATGCCAGCGAAGCGCAGCATCGCCAGACCGAGACGGAAGACCTGATCAGCCTTGACCAGGCCTTGCAGCAGTTGGCAACGCTGGACAAACGCAAGGCAGAGCTGGTGGAAATGCAGGTCTTCGGCGGACTGAGCTTTCGTGAGATGGGGGTGGTGACCGGTCTTTCCGAGAGCACGCTCGATCGGGACCTGCGCTTCGCGCGCGCCTGGCTGAGATCCCGGCTTGCGACGCCGTCAGTCTGATCGATGAGTCACGCCTCTGACAGCAGTAGCTGGGGTGAGGTGGAAGCGCTGTTCCATGCGGCGCTGGAGCTGCCGGCGGATGAGCGCACAGCCTTTGTCGAGCAGTCCTGCAGCACATCGCCGGACATCCGTGATCAGGTGCTGTTACTGCTCCGACACGATGCGCAGGCCTCAGGTTTCACGCGGATTGTCGGCGACGCAGCGTGTCACCTCGCCGTGCCGCCCGCAAGGGACGGCAGCGTGGTCGGCGCCTACCGGCTGCTGACCCGCATCGGAGAGGGTGGCATGGGCGTTGTGTACAGCGCCGAGCGTGCCGACAACCTGTATGTCAAGCGCGTCGCGATAAAGCTGGTCAACACCGCGCTGGTGAGCGACGAATTGCGCCAGCGTTTCATGAGCGAGCGACAGATACTCGCGGCCCTGGAGCATGCCAACATCGCCCGACTCCTCGATGGCGGCTCCACCGATGATGGCAGTCCCTACCTGGTCATGGAGTATGTGCAGGGCTTGCCGCTGGATGAGTACTGCGACAGACGGGCGCTGGGGGTTCGCGAGCGGCTCGAGCTGTTTGTGAAAATCTGCGGCGCGGTCCATTACGCTCATCAGCAGCTGGTTATTCACTGCGATCTTAAAATGTCCAATATCCTGGTGGCGGATGACGGCGAACCGCGACTGGTGGATTTCGGGGTATCGAGGCTGCTGAGCAATGCCGGTGGCGAGGAAGCCGCGTCAGAGGGCAGTCGTCCCCGGCGATTGACGCTGCGCTACGCCAGTCCCGAGCAGGTGCGCGGTGATGTGCCGAGAACCGCGACGGATGGCTATGTCCTGGGCGTGATTCTGTACGAACTTCTGACGGGAATGTGGCCGCACGACGTCGCTGCAGACGACCAGGCGGCGGTCATGCAGGCAATTCTCGAGCAGATACCCCGGCTGCCCAGCCGGGTAGCGACGCCTGTCCGCGCGCGGCAGTTGCGCGGGGATCTGGACAGTATTCTCATGAAGTCTCTGCAGAAGGAAACCACAGATCGCTATGAGTCAGTGGCGCGCTTCTCGGAAGATGTCACCGACTATCTTGCGCTGCGCCCGGTCATGGCGAGGGCGGGCAACTGGCACTATCGCCTGCGGAAGCTGGTTCGCCGCAATCGTGTTGCCAGCATGGCGACCACTGTGCTCCTGTTGTCGGCCTTGGCGTTTACCGCGACGCTGGCGGAGCGCAATCGGCAGGTTGCCGCTCAGCGGGATGTCGCGGCCTTCGAGCGCGACAAGGCCCAGGCGGTGACTGGGTTCCTCGCCGACATGTTCGCGCAGGCAACTCCGGATGTGGCTCAGGGCCGCGACATCACGGTGCGCGCCGTTCTCGATTCGGCCGGCGAGTCGCTGACCGACTCTCTGGATAATTCCTTTGCGGACAACCCGCTGGTAGCGGCGACGATCCGCCGCACCATCGCTGATGTCTATCTGTCTCTGGGCCTGCTCGATACCGCCGAACCGCACATTGAGTTTGCCCTGGCCACACTGCGCCGCGAGGGACAGACTGAGACGGAAGATTACGTGCGGGCGTTGGCGGCCAAAGACATCCTGCTCGGGCTGCGTTTCGAGCACGAGCAGGCGAAAGCCGTGTCCGAGGAATCCTTTGCAATCAGTTCCCGTGTGCTGGGTGACAATCACCCGCTAACCATCGCCGCCCTCAACTCCCTTGGCGTCAAGCACCACATGACGGGCAATCTGACGCTGGCCATGACGATATTCGAGGAAATCTATCGTCGACAGGTCGCCAGGCTGGGTGAACGGCATCCGTTAACCATCCGGGCGCTGCGCTCGGTCGGTATCATCCATCACTGGCTGGGTCACTATACAAGGGCGGAGCAACATTATCGGGATTGTGTGGCGCTGGCTAGGGACGTGATGGGCGAGAGGCATTCCCTGACGCTGGGATGCCTGAGCAACCTGGGGTCTGTTCTGGAGACCACGGGTCGGTATGTGGAAGCGGAGCCGATTATCCGACAGCACCTGGCGCAGGCTCGCGATGTGCTGGGGGATGATCACCCCGAGACACTGCGCTCGATGCATAATCTCGCGGATGTGTACCGCGGTCTGGGTCGCATCGCAGAAGCGGGGGATCTGTTCCAGAAGACGCTGGAACGGCGCCGCGAGGCGCTGGGGGATGCCCATGTTGAAACGCTGCAGACACAGATGAAGCTGGCGCGACTGTTCCGCCAGATCGGTGACCATGATCGTGCCTTGCCGCTGATGAAGGACACACTGACCCGGCAGCGCGATACCCTCGGGGAAACGCATCCGACAACCCTGATAGCGGCGCAGGAAATGGCGGATCTGCTGCTGGCACGTGATGAGCACGAGGCCGCGGGTGCACTCTACCTGTCTATCCTGTCAGCCAGAGAGTCGGCTTTGGACTATGAGCATCCAGACTCTATTGCAACGCTGGCTGGCCTTGCCGAGGTCCGCCTGGTGCAGGGGAACCTCGCTGGCTATGAGCAACTCATGCGCCGGGCGATAACGCTTGCCGATAGCCATCCGCGGGTCAGCGTTCCAGACTTTGCTGAAAGCCGGCAGGCATTCCTGCGGTTCAGTGACGCGGTGAGTGCGTCGATGCCCGACATGAGAGCGTCTGCCGAAACGCATTAGGCTGTCGGTAACGAACTATGGCTGTCACTTGACGCGTGGCGGAAGGCAACCCCGTCCTGTTTGGCCCGGTACATGGCTCGGTCAGCCGCTCGTTGCAGGTCCTCGATCGTCTCACCGTCCTCGGGGAAGCGGGCGGCACCGATACTCGCCGAGATTGCCAGTGCGCAGTCCCGGTAGTAGAGAGGCTGGGTGAGTGCTTCCGATAGCCGGCCCAGCAATGTGTCCAGTCGACCTGGATCAGGTCGATCCGCCAGCAATATGATGAATTCATCGCCGCCTGTTCGCGCGATGATGTCCGAGCCCCGAAGGTGCACTTCCAGCCGCCTCGCGGTTTCGACAAGGGCAAGGTCGCCGGCTTCATGTCCATAATCGTCATTGATTGCCTTGAAGCGGTCGAGATCGATCAGCAGCAGCGCACTCTTCTGCGGTGCTTTCAGCAATCGCTCCGCCGCATGCGCGAGACCGTTGCGGTTGGCGACGCCGGTCAGTGGGTCGGTCGAGGCCGCCAGCGCGAGGTGTGTCGCGCGCAGGTCGAGCGCTGCCTTCTCGGACTGCACCCGATTGATGCGGGCGCTGAGCGCCATGGCAAACACGACCATCTCCGCGGATACGCCTAGCTGCAGCGCGTTGGCGAGCAGGAAGGGCGACACGATGATTCCCCAGTTGATGGATACCACCAGTACAGCCGCGAGAAAAAGCGTGCCCTGTGCGCCCAGGTACCATAGGGCTCCGGGTGAACCTTTGCGCCAGAGCAGGAAAGCGATGGCAGACATGAGCAGCGCACCGCTGAATGCCATTATCTCGGTGAGTGTCTGCGCAAGCTCTCTATAGCCCGAGAGTCCGACTGCCAGTACGGCAATGGCGCAGAACACCACGCCCAGCACGATACGATCGGCAATCCGCATTGTCTCCCTGAGCGACAGGAAGGTGCGGGCAAAAAGTGCCGAGAAAAGCACCCATAGGCCGGGAGCGAAGGTGTAACTGTGCCGTATCAGCCAGGGGTTATCGGGCCAGAGATAGTGCGCTGCGTGGCCATTGTAGGTTGAGAGGGTGAGGAGGGCAGACGCACAGGTGAGGACGTAAAGCAGGTAGGCACGGCTGCGGAACGCGCCCGCGAGGACCAGGTTGTACAGCAGAAGAGTGATGAGAATGCCGTAGCAGATACCGTCAAAGATCGTCTTGTGTTTACGCTCTGCCAGATAGTCCGCAGGTCGCCACAGCTCCGGCTCTATGCTGAGACGAATGCTGGAGTCGAGCCGGAGAAAAACCGTATAGATGCCGGGCTTCACCAGGCTTATGGGAAATATCAGTCGTTCATTACCCAGGGGGCGGCTGGCAAAAGGCTGATCCAGACCGGAGCGAACGGGGGCTGCCTGTGGCCGGCCACCGACATCGAACGGACCGAGGAAAAGTGCACTTTCCACGGCGGTTGTGGGCAAGGTGAGCAGCCAGTCACCGCTCTGATTGTCTGCGAGTCTGAGGCGCAGGCGTAGCCAGACGGGCTGCCCCGCGCCGACTTCCAGAGGGGTAACTCCTCGCTGCCAATCGGCACTCCTGGGTGGAAGCTGCGCCGCCGCTGTGCTTTTCGCAGGGTCTTCCCGCCAGCTGTCAAGGTGAGCCGCGAGGCGTATGGGCGAGGCTGATGTCGCCAGATCGACGGGGCTCGACGTTGCGCCATGGGATAAGTCTGAGGTGCAAAGGAAAGTCACCAGCGCGACGCAGCAGAGCAGCTTGCGGGCGATGGCGCCTGCCGTGAAGCGTCCCCGGACCCGCGGAATGCCGGCTGGCGCGGCGGGACGGCTAGTGACATCGGGGCGGTTCAACATCGGACTGCGGCACGGTAGGAAAGGCGCTACAGTACGATGATGCGTCCCGGGTGGCAATGATTACACAGGCCGACGCCGGGGGTGGCGAGCCGTATCAGTCGCCGGGTGGTGATGCCAGCGTAACGGCACCGCGAATGTCGCCAAGACTGAAACCGGTGGCGCTGTCCTCTGGGTAGTACTCGGCAATAATGGACTGCACTGCAGGATCCAGTGCCTCGCCATGGCAGTTCAGGCAAACGCCTTCAACAATCTGCGCCTGCATGTAGCGATAGCGGCCCTCGACCCATTCACCGTGGTTCAGTTCACTGGCATCTGCACCATCATTACGCTTTTTCTCCAGCTGCCGCAGTGTTGCGGTTTCCCAGGCATCGGGC
Organism: Chromatocurvus halotolerans; assembly: GCF_004340525.1. Lineage (GTDB taxonomy): Bacteria > Pseudomonadota > Gammaproteobacteria > Pseudomonadales > Halieaceae > Chromatocurvus > Chromatocurvus halotolerans. The sequence continues at coordinate 257,355 of NZ_SLWX01000002.1, forward strand.
GTTCCCCGGTCGACGTTGCGCGGCTTCAGGCTGACGCGGCCGACCTCCCAGCCCGTGCTTTCGCTGATGCGGTCCGCAATTGCAGGCGCATCCACGGCGCAGCCTTCCACGGCGCCGACAGGACCGCGAGCCTTCATGTAGCCCTGCAGCATCGGCTTCACTTCGCCGACAAAGCTTGCGACGATGCGCTTCGCCTCGGCCTCCGTCGCTTGCCGATCGGGTGCGGCAAAACACGCTGATGCTCCGAGTATGGCCACCAGGGCCGCGGTGCTGTGTGGTCTTTTCATGGCGTGTCATCCATCTGCTGCATCTTCACTGAACCATGACACATCCGGCGGCTGCGCCTATTGATCTGCCTCACGTTCATGCTGATAACTGCTCGCTGCGCGGTGTGTTGCCGGCAAAGACATAGCGTCGGGGCAGGAAGCTCTCGCTGCTTGCTTCGCGGATGTCGTCCGCGTAAGGCCCCTGTGGCGGGCTGGCCTGGAACGAACCCGTGGCGGGGTAGGGATACATCTGGTCATAGCGGGCCACATGTTGCTGGTCCACCCGGCGGTAAACGTGCGAGCGGGTAATCTCGCAGGGACTGTGCAGGCCGGCGGAGGAGACGATGTCGACCAGTGCGTGAATGGTTTCCCGCTGGTAGCGCGCCACGCGGATACCCTTGTCGCTGACATCGAGACCCCGGGTAAGACGTGGGTCCTGCGTGGTAATGCCGGTCGGGCAGCGGTTGGTATTGCATACCAGTGACTGCACGCAGCCCATGGCGAGCATCATGCCGCGAGCGCTGTTGCACAGGTCGGCGCCAAGCGCGAGGGCCCTGGCAATATGAAAGGCGGTGAACAGCTTGCCGGCGGCGATGACGCGAATATCATCACGCAGATCGAAGCCGATCAGGCAGTCGACCACGAAGGCCAGTCCGTCCCGCAATGGCATGCCCACGGAATTGCTGTACTCGAGAGGGGCTGCGCCGGTGCCGCCTTCGCCGCCGTCAACCGTGATGAAGTCCGGCCGGATGCCCGTTTCGACCATCGCCTTGCAGATGGCGATGAACTCGCTCTCCCGCCCGACGCACAGCTTGAAGCCCACCGGTTTGCCGCCTGACAGCTGCCGCAGGTGGTGAATGAAGTCGAGCAGTTCCCGTGGCGATGAAAACGCGCTGTGGGAAGAAGGTGAGACGACTTCCGTGTGTGGCTCCACCCCGCGAATGGCGGCGATGAGATCATCGTTCTTGCTCGCGGGCAGAATGCCGCCATGGCCGGGCTTGGCCCCCTGGGAGAGCTTGATCTCGATCATGCGCACGCATTCCAGAGTCGCCGTGTCGCGGAACTTCTGTGCGGAAAACGTGCCATCGACGTTGCGACAGCCAAAGTAACCCGTGCCTATCTGCCACACCAGGTCACCCCCGTGCTCGCGGTGGAAGGGCGACAGGCCTCCCTCGCCGGTATTGTGGTAGAAACCGCCAATGGCTGCACCGCGGTTCAGCGCCCGTATGGCGTTGGCGCTGAGCGCTCCAAAACTCATCGCCGACACATTCAGCAAAGAGGCATCGTAGGGATGTTGGCAGTCTGCGCCGCCGATGCGCACGCGTGGGTCACTGTCGATGTCCCTCGCGTTCAGTGCGCCGATGGAGTGGCCGATCCACTCGTAACCGTCGCTCCCGGTATCAATGCGCGTGCCGAAGGGCACGCTGGCCAGGTCGCCCTTGGCGCGCTGGTAGACAATTGAGCGGAACATGCGGTTCACGGGTGCGCCATCGGTATCCGATTCCAGCAGGTATTGACGGATAAACGGCCTCAGGTGCTCCATCGCCCAGCGTGCACGGCCCAGGAGCGGAAAATTGCGTCGCAGGGTGTGCCGTGTCTGCAGCATGTCGTAGAGCCCCAGACCGAGCGTGCCAAGTGCCAGCAGAAAGAGCAGCCATGCCCACAGGGATTCAAGGCCTGCAGAATACAGACCGGCAAATATCAGGCCGTGGAAGAAGAAAAATCCCAGGTGCGCCATGCCTACCTCTGTTTTGCAAAAACCTCGAAGAGTCTACACAAAAAACAGCGGCACAGTGCTGTGACCGGTATCGAGCTCGCGATCAGTGGAAAAAAGGGCGCTACCCAAGAGGGGGGGGGGAGGGGTAGCGCCCTGGGGAGGGTCTTACTCACATCCCGCCGCTGGCTGTCACCACCGGCCGGGCTGCTGAGTTCAAAGCATACGGATAAGGCTGATATTCTACGACATAAATAGTGAGGCTTCGCTATAGATAAAAACTATCGCTGGGTGTCTGCCTGCGATCGTACCGCAATGTCCTGCGGGGACGCGTCAGTTGTCCAGGACGTCGACGACGCTGCCCACGCTTGCCCGCAGCAGATCGCGCATGTCTTCCGCGAGATGTCGATAGAAAACCCGTGCTGGTGATGTGGGGCGCCAGGCTAGCGCATGTATGCGGGCGATGCTCTCATCCTCTATCTGGCGGACAGACAGCGCCGTATCGGCGTTGATCTCGGATTCGATGTACAGTGCCGGCAGGAAGGCCAGCCCCATCCCCATGACCACCATGACGCGGAGCGCGTCGAGGCTGGTGCCCTGGTAGTCACGCAGCACTTCTGCTCCCAGACGCGCACATACCTGCTCGACCTGGCGTGAGAACAGCAGACCTTCTTCCGTGGTCAGAATCTGGGTCCCCGCAAGATCGGCGGCCAGAATCTGCGCTTTGACGGCGAGGGGATGATCTCGCGGCACTACCAGTTTTACGCTCTCACGCATGAGATTTTCCGACACCAACTGCGAGGAGTTGATGGGCAGCGCAGTCAGAATGAGATCGTAGTCTCCTCGCTCAAGCCCGTATTCCAGCTGTCGCGGTGAGTCCTCCCGGATATACAGCTTGAGGTCTGCGTAGATGGCGTGCAGGCCGGGGAGAATCTGTGGCAGCACAAAGGGGCCAAGCGTGGCAGCAACGCCGAGACGGTATACGCCTCTGCCGCCGGCGCGCGCGTTGTCAGCGTTTTCAACGAGGTTCTCCAGCGCATCGATAATGTGGCGGATGTTGCCTTCCAGTTTGCGTCCCGCAGGCGTCAGTGCGGCGCCGGAGCGCGTGCGCTCGAACAGCGTGACGTTGAGCGCCTTTTCCGCTCTCGCGATCTGTGCCGTGAGTGTTGGCTGGCTGATGGCGAGCTTGTCCGCCGCGCGGCGGAAACTGCCATACCGCGCCACGGCGAGAATGTACTCCAGCTGTTTGAGTGAGGGGCGGGTCATAAGAGTCCGGCTGTACGCGCCTCAGCGCGGGAACAGCCACTTCGCTACAGTGTCGCGGTGGCAAAGTGCCAGCTGCTGTGATTCCGGTGCCGCCTGGTCACCGTTGACATCGACATTCAGGCGCTGGAGTACATAGGGCACCAGCGTTCCCCGCGTCGGGATGGCGAGAACGCCATGGTGCATGCCGTAGTCCTGCATGACCACGTCCTGCTGGGCTGGCGTGAGACGCGGATCGGGAATCAGCTCAAGGGTCACCTGGGCGTGCCAGTCAGCATCGTCAGCGCCGGTCCTGTCGCTGTGACCCAGTAACTCGGGTTCGCCACGGAAGCGGCTCAGGACAAAGTCGCGATAGCCCTGGTTCTTTTCGCACCAGGCCCGCACATGCCAGCGCAGGCCGGTGAATACCAGGGTATGCGGCACGATGATACGGCCCTCGCGATCGGGGTTGCTGATCGAGACGTAGTCTACCTCGAGGCGCTGGGCCGTGCGCGCCGCCTGCAGCAATGGCCTGAGTACGGCGGGGCGCACATCGCGAACGGGGATTGAAAGTACCTCGATATTGCGAAGTTCAATGGACAGCGAGTCGAAGACGTGACTCAGCTCCGCGTTGCGTGCGGCGAGGTGCAGATACTCGTCGGCGATGCCGCTGGTCAGCCGGGGCTCGAAATCCGGCGTCGGGCGGTAACCCTTGAGATACTTGTCGTATCTCAGGTTGCCCTTGCCCACGCCGCGAAGGTAAGCGTTTATGTCTTTGCTCGCCTGTTGTCGTCCAATGCCGAAGGTATCGCAGAGATGGCGCGTGGTGAGTCGACCTTCCCAGAGACTGATAATCTCGATGAAGCGGTAGCGAAGTAGCAGGTCCCAGCGGAAGGGCCAGGGATCGTTGTTGCGGGTTGGTGGCACGCCTCTCTCTCCATGGCGATAGCCTGTCACAGTGAGCATACGTCGACTGTCGTGTAATGCAAGCCCGGTTCAGGTGATTTCGAAACGGCAGGCACGGTCTCCACAGGCGGAGCAGTGGGTTTCAACGCACGCCATGTCCGGGTCTATCAGCGAGCGAAACAGACGCTCGAACACGGCCGCATGCCAGCTGCAAAGCGGATGTGTCGCGATTTCGCCGCGAACAACGGGATTGTTTTCCAGTTCAAAGACCGGCCGGCTGCGATTGGCTACCCGAAACTCGCCCGAACCGGCAAAGGTCCAGGCATGCTTCTCGATGAGTCCACAAAGAACGGGCGCGGCCAGCCATGCCGGCATGCGCGACAGCGTCATGCTGGCCACTGGTGGCATCCGCGTCGCCAGAATCCAGTCGCCGGTGCGGCCACCGGCATGTCGCGTGATCTGTTCTGCCATGTCGGGAAACGCCTGGCGCAGTGCCTGATGAATCGCCGCGGCGGGTGCTTCGTCGCAGAAGACCTCCGCTTCTGGCAACTGCGTCACTCCGGACCGCGCAAGAACGTGACTGCGTGCGTCCTCCCCCAGCACCTCGCCGATGACCGGCAGCAGGTGCAGAATACTCATCGGTCCGATGGCGTTGGCTCCCGGCGTATTCGGAGCAGGGGCAGGTTTGCGGCGGGGGCTCATGCCGTCGGGCCCGAGGGTTCGCGTTCAGGCCGCCGGGGCCCGCAGTGCAGCAGCGGGCACGTCTGCGGCCAATGCGGCGGCATGCTCCGCCGCACTGTGATCACTCCTCCATTTTCTTGCGCATGGCTTCAGCGGCATCCTCGGCTTTTTCCTGGCCATCCCGGGCCATGCTCTCGGCCTGGTCGGCGGCGTCACTGGCCATGTCCTCTGCACCGCGCATGGCCTCACTGGCGGCATCCTCACCGTCTTCCATCATGCGGCGTGCGCGATCACCCATGTCGTCCATGGCACTGGAGGCGCTGTCGACCGCATCGTCCATGGCGTCGGCTGCATCTTCCGCCGTGTCCTCAGCCCAGTCTGCGGCATCTTTCATTGAGCGCTCCGCCGCGCTGCCCGCGCGTTCGACTGAATCCATGGCGTTCTGACCGGCATCTTCAGCGTCGTCCTTGCTGCAGCCGGCCAGCGCGGTAGCCAGTACAGCTACGAGGGCGGCGCCCAGAATGTGTTTCGCTTCCACGTGAAATTCCTCGTTAGGTCGTCTGAGATTCCATTGTCTGCAACAGTGGCCGCTGTCATCAGCGAGAGCCTTGTTGCTTCTCGTTATCATAGGCTATCGCCGTAGGCGGTGCACGTAAACCTGCGAAACCGCGCCTGCCGGGCTTTTGTCCGCGGCAACCCCGGCTGCTGCTGCCTGTCGGTGACACTGCGCATGATCCACCACCACACTCCAACGTATATAGTGGAGTCTTTTCCCAGTTTACTGCTACGGAGTGCCCTGGCATGCGTATGACGTCTTTCCCTTTTGCGATCGCCCTGGCGATTTCCTTCCTGTTCGCGCTGCCGCTGCAGGCGCAGACCTCGCTGTCCGTGGGCGATACCGCGCCGGATTTCGAAATGGCGGCATCAGATGGCAATACCTATCGCCTGTCCGATTTCCGCGGCAAGCAGGCGGTCGTTCTGGCCTGGTTTCCGCGCGCCTTCACCTCTGGCTGCACAGTAGAGTGCAAGTCACTGGCCCAGAACGGCGATCGAATACGTGAGTTCGACGTGAGTTATTTCATGGCCAGCACGGACTCCGTCGAGAAGAATGTCGAGTTTGCCGCCGATACGGAGGCGGACTTCCCCTTGCTGAGCGACCCTGAGGGCGAGGCGGCCAGGGCCTACGGTGTCTACACCAACGGTTTTGCAAAGCGCCACACTTTTTACATCGACGCCGACGGCATCATCACCCGCATTGACCGGTCGGTCCGCCCGAGCACGTCGGCGGAAGACATGATCGCCAACCTGGGCGAACTGGGCGTGTCGCGCCGCTAGTCCGCGCGCCGCCAGTCCGCGCGACACTGATTCACGCGACATGCCCAAGTGCCACCGCCGCGGGCGGCTCCCGTCGTCCGCGGCGGTGGCCAGGGTTTTGGTCGGGCCCGCAAAAAAACCCCGGCATTGATCGTGGTCTGATAGGCCCGAGAGGGTAGAATACGCGCCTTTCCCGTTGGCGCAACAGACTGTGTTCTCCCTGTTTACACTGAAAGAATTGTTTCGCCTGGCACTGCCAATGGTGGTGTCGCAGGGCGCATTCGCCCTGATGATGTTCGCGGACCGCTTCTTTCTGTCTCGAATCGATTCCGTGCACGTCGCGGCATCCCTCGGCGGAGGCGTCACGTTCTTCGTTTCTATCTGCTTTTTTACCGGCATTGTGTCTTACGGCAACGCACTCGTTGCCCAGTACTATGGCAGGCGCACGCTTGAATTCTGTCCCCGGGTAGTCACTCAGGCGGTATTCATTGCGCTGGCCAGCCAGCCCGTGCTGCTGCTGGTGACCCTCCTGGTGGCGCAGTCGTTCTCAGCTATCGGTCACGATCCGTCGCTGGTGGCGCTCGAAAAGCCCTATTTTCAGGTGCTGATGGCCGGCTCCTTTTTCTTCCTGGTCAAGAACGGGCTGGCGTCCTATTTCACGGGCATCGGCCGTACCCGGGTGGTAATGATCAGCGACGTCATCGGTGTCCTGCTGAACATTCCCCTCAGTTACGCGCTGATTTTCGGCAAGCTGGGATTGCCCGCCCTTGGGATTGTCGGGGCGGCGCTCGGGACGGTTATTGCCGGCATACTGACGATTGGTATCTATGCGCTGTTCTACTTCAACCGGATTCATGTAGAACAGTTCAAGGTGCGGGAGTCTTTCCGCTTCGACCGCAGCATCATGCGACGTTACCTCAGGCTGGGTTTCCCGTCCGGGCTTGAATTTTTCATCAGCATGGCAACTTTCAATATTTTCATGCTGCTGTACCAGTCCTATGGCATCAGCGAGGGTGCGGCCATGGCAATTGTCTTCAATTGGGACATGTTGTCATTCGTCCCCATGATGGGTCTCAGCATTGCCATTATGAGTCTTATCGGTAGGCATGTAGGTGCTGGCGACATGTCCCGTGCGACCCAGGTGATCAGCTCAGGCTGTGTGATCGGACTGACCTATTCGGGCGTGCTGGCTATCTGTTTTTTTCTCTTCCGGGTCGATCTTCTCGAGGTGTTCGCCAGCCCCGGCGAGGATTTTTCCGCCATTCGCGACATCGGCTCTAAAATGATGATTGGTATGGCCTGCTATGTCATGGCGGATGCCGTGATTCTTGTCTGCAGCGGGACATTACGCGGCGCCGGTGATACCCGCTGGCTGATGATCGCCTCCATCGCGATCCATGTTGTCATGCTGCTCGTGCAGCTTGTGGTTATCCTGGTTCTCGAGCAGGGTCCCCTTGTCAGCTGGTCGGTGTTTGTGGCCACCCTGGGTCTGAACGCGGTGATATTCGCCGGCAGAGTGTTTTCGGGCCGCTGGCGACAGCCGGAGCGGCTCGCGCGGGTAATGGCACACTAGAGAGTGAGCAGTCGCCGCAGGATGCCCTGACGTCCGCGCTCGTTTTGCCGTAGCCGCAACAGCTGGTCGAGCTGACTGTCGATTTCCCCGGCAATGCGTTCGCGGATAGCGCTGCGTGTTTTCGCGGCAAGCCGGCGCCCGCGGTGTTGCGAGAGATCGACCGCCTCGCCAAAGCCGAGATAACAGGGTTCGGGCCGCGGTAGCAGCGAGCCGAGCATGCCTCTCGCCAGCGGTGGGATAAGGTCGCGACGCATGTCCGGGTCGAGCAGCCCCACCCGGGTGAATCCGCGACCCAGGAGCGTGTCCGGCAGGTCCTCGCCCTCAATCAGATGCTGGTAGAAATCGTCAGGTCCCACCAGGCCAAAAGGGACGATCGTGTAACCCTGCTCCGCCGCAAGACGGACAAAGCCGTCGCGATCCTTCCACTGCAGCCGATAGTTCTCCCGCGCCGCCTTGACCGCCTCGTGGGCGCCGCCCGGGAAAACCAGCAGATCGTGGCCTCTGGACATGAGCGCGCGGCAGACATCCGGGTGGCCCATGGTCGCGCCGTATTTCAGCAGAGCGGATGCGATATGCGGATCGGTGAACAGGAACTTGTCGCCCATCGGCCTCAGGAATCGTGTGTAGTCGTGCAGCATGACCGGCAGCACGATCAGACCATCAACGGCAAACAGGCCGTGGTTGCCGACGAACAGGCAGGGTCGCTCTGGGATTCTGTCCGCTCCGAATACCTGAGGCTTGAACCAGGCCTGCACCAATCGGTACAGCATTTCCAGTTCCCACCCTCCCATCGGCTTCGCGGCCAGCGCACGGCGAATGTGTCGCCGCCGCGCCTCGGGGTCGTCCAGCGGCGCATTGTCACTGCGGAATATGGGATTGTTTGCCATGGAGGTTCACGGACCGGAAACGTGGGGCGAGTATATCCACTTGCCGCTCTCCCTGCAGCGACGGCCATCTTCTACCCGCCCGGTATTTCCGCTAGAGTGGGCGGCTATTCATTGTCGGGACATCAACGCCATGAGCGAAACGAATCTGCAGATCCAGTCACTGCTGAAAGAAGACAACACGCTGGAAATCGCCCTTGTGGAAGTGCCGGTCCCGAGCCCCGGGGCCGACGACGTGGTGGTGCGCGTCGATGCAGCGCCGATCAACCCGTCGGACCTCGGGCTGCTGTTCGGTGCCGCCGACATGAGTACCGCGACCGTTGGTGGCGATGCCGATCGTCCGGTCATCACGGCGACGGTCCCCGAAAACGGGATGCGCATGATGGCCGGCCGGGTCGGGCAGGCTCTCGCCGTGGGCAACGAGGGTGCTGGCGTGGTCGTTGCCGCTGGTGAGTCCGATGCGGCGCAGGCATTGCTCGGAAGGACCGTCGGCATTTTCGGTGGCGAAATGTACAGCCAGTATCGCCGCGCCAATGTGATGCAGTGCCTGCCGCTGCATGAGGGGACGACAGCGGTGCAGGGGGCGTCCTGCTTTGTCAATCCGATGACGGCGCTCGGCATGGTGGAGACCATGCGCATGGAGGAACATACCGCGCTGGTGCATACAGCCGCCGCCTCGAACCTGGGGCAGATGCTCAACCGCATCTGCCTTGCAGACGGCGTGCCTCTGGTAAATATTGTGCGCAAGCCAGAGCAGGAAAAAATTCTGGCGGACCTGGGGGCGGCACATGTGGTGAATTCGTCAGCGGACGATTTCATGGCCGCACTCACCGCCGCCCTGCAGACGACTGGTGCGACCCTCGCTTTTGATGCGATCGGTGGTGGCAGACTGGTGAGTCATATCCTGTCGGCAATGGAAAGCGTGGCCGTGTCAAACATGAGCGAATACAGCCGCTATGGCTCTGCGGTGCACAAGCAGGTGTATATTTACGGAGCTCTGGATGTCGCGCCGACCACGCTGCAGCGAAGTTTCGGCTTTGCCTGGGGTGTGGGTGGCTGGCTGTTGCCGAATTTCCTGCAGCGGGCCGGCACGGAGCGCATGCTGCGTATGCGTCAGCGCGTGGCCGACGAAATCAGCACGACCTTTGCCAGTCACTACAGCCGCGAAGTGTCACTGGCCGAGGCGCTCACCCTCGAGGCCATGGGGGGCTACGGCCGTCAGGCAACCGGCGAGAAGTACCTGATACGCCCGCAACAGTAACCCCGCCCGATCCTCCTGCGCAGTTGCCGATGCCTCGGCCTGCGCATCGCCGGGTTCGTCTGCTAGAGCAGCAGTCTGCTGACTACAGATTGAAGCGCTCGCGTAAAAAGTGGGCGATACCGTCTGCATCGTGGTGTCCGATCACTGCGGTGGCCGCAGACTTGACGTCGGTCTTGGCGTTGTCCGGCGCATAGGCCTCGTCGGCGAGCTGGAACATGCTCAGGTCATTGTCGCTGTCGCCAAAGCAGATAACCCGTTTCAGGCCAAGCTCTTCTTTCAGCGTGGTGACCGCATCACCCTTGCTGCCACCGCGGTGGTGAATATCTACCCAGAACAGATCACTGCCTTCGATGGCGCTTCCCATATAGGCCACCAGACCCTCCTCGTCTGCGATGCTGTCCACCACGCGCCGTATGGCCGGTTCAGGACCGATCGCGCTGACATTGGTGATATCCGCCGTCGCCGGCAGTTTCGACAGGTGCTCCAGCGGCAGAGGCCCGTCCCTGCCCAGCATCCGCGCGAGTCGGGATTCGGCGGCGTTGAGGGTGGGCGGGTGATAAATGGCGTGGCGATCACCGGGCTCCAGCGTGAACAGGAAGGGCGCGACCCCCTCCCGGATAAAACCCTCAAGCACGTGCTGGATTTCTGCCTGCGTCAGCAGAAAACGGTGGCTGTAACCCTGCTGATCAGGGTTCCAGATCACAACCCCGTTCTTGAAGATCTGGGGCAGCGAAAAGCCGTGGCCCTCCAGCAGGTCGCGCGCGCCGTGCAGCGTACGGCCGGTCGCTACCGTGTAGGCGACATCGCGCTCACGCAGAAGCGCCAGAGTGTCGCGCGTGAATGCGCTTATCTGTGAGGACTTGTCGAGCAGGGTCCCGTCGAGGTCGAAAACAATCAGTTCCATGGTAGTGCGATGTCCAGTCGGTTATGGCGCCACCGCTTGCCGGCGCCTCTTCTTGCCCGGTCATTTTACGTGAGGCAGGCCGCTGCGTCTTTCACGGGTTCGAAAACTATTGGTATTATCTATCGGTATTTTCGATGACATCATCTGAACGGAAGAGCGTCATGAGCCGCCAGCCAACCCTCAAGCAGCTGCGCTACCTGATTTCCCTGGCGGAGCATGGGCACTTCGGACACGCGGCGCGCGCCTGCCACGTGTCGCAGTCCACGCTGAGCGCGGGTATTCTGGAGCTCGAGGATGTCCTCGGCGCGCCGCTGGTAGAGCGCAACAACCGGCGGGTCATTCTCACGTTGCTCGGTGAGGAGGTGGTACAGCGTGGCAAGAACGTGATGCTCTCTGTCGAGGATATCGTGGCCTGCTGCCGGGCCGCCGCCGAGCCCTTCAACGGGGCGATGCGCATCGGCGTGATTCCGACGATAGCGCCGTTCATCCTGCCGGGCCTGTTGAAGCGGCTGCGTGACGAACACCCCGATTTTCGCCTGTTTATCCGCGAGGATCTCAGTGAAAACCTGACTGAGGCACTGAGCCGGGGAGAGCTCGACGTGCTCCTCCTGGCGCTGCCGTACCCGGTGCAGGGCGTGGACGAATTTCCGCTGTTTGAGGATGAGTTCCTGCTTGCCTGTCCCAAGGGGCACCCGCTGGTATCGCTGAAGCGCCTGACGACGGAGGACCTGAAGGGGGCCGATCTTCTGTTGCTCGAGGACGGCCACTGTTTGCGGGAACATGCGCTGGAGGCGTGCAAACTGAGGGACTCTGACGTCAGCGTGCCGTATCAGGCAACCAGTCTGAATACCATTGTGCAGATGGTGGCAAACGGTATCGGCGTGACCCTGCTGCCGAAGATGGCACTGGACGCCAACGTGCTTCTCGGGACGGAGGTTCAGGTCTCGCGGTTTTCGGAGACGGGCATTACCCGCACGGTCGGTCTCATGTGGCGTCGCAACACCCCGAGGCAGATGGAATTCCGGCAGCTGGGCGCATTTATTCGGGAGGCACAGCGCCAGGTTGCCTGAACGCTAGTGGGCCACCAGGGCCGCCGGCCAGTCCCGCGGGCTGCCTATTTCGCCCGGCGTGCAGCCCGCCCCGGTGTTCGTGGCAGGCCATTGTGCTGAGTCGCAAAAGGCCGGGTGCCGGGTGGCACCTTGGGGTGCCGCTTCGCCGGCTGTCGTGCCGGCACCAGATGCATCTTGCCGTTGCCGATCAGCCGGGCCTTTCCCATTTTTTTCAGCGCGGTGCGCAGCGCCGGCCAGTTGTCCGGGTCGTGGTAGCGCAGGAAGGCCTTGTGCAGCCGGCGCTGGCTCAGCCCCGCCACGGCGGAGACGCTCTCACTGTCGCGGGTCACGCGCTTGAGCGGATTCTTCTCACTGTGGTACATCGCGGTGGCGGTGGCCATGGGGGATGGGTAGAAGGTCTGTACCTGGTCAGCGCGGAAGTTGTTGCGTTTCAGCCACAGCGCCAGGTTCAGCATGTCCTCATCCCGTGTTCCGGGGTGTGCGGCGATGAAATAGGGAATGAGATACTGTTTCTTGCCCGCCTTTTTCGAGTACTTTTCGAACATCTCCTTGAAGCGGTCATAGCTGCCGATTCCCGGCTTCATCATTTTTGACAGGGGGCCATCTTCGGTGTGCTCCGGCGCAATTTTCAGGTAGCCGCCCACGTGATGGGTAACGAGCTCCTCGACATACGCCGGCGTTTCCACGGCGATGTCGTAGCGAAGACCGGATGCGATAAGCACTTTCTTGATACCGGGAAGCTCCCGTACCCGGCGGTAAAGCTGTATCAGGGGGGTCTGGTCCGTGTTGAGGTTCTTGCAGATACCCGGATACACGCAGCTCAGTTTGCGACAGGCTGCCTCGACCTCGCTGCTCTTGCAGGCGAGCCGCCACATGTTTGCCGTGGGCCCGCCCAGATCGGAAATCACGCCGGTAAAGCCCGGTGAGCTGTCACGGATGGCCTCCACCTCACGTACGATGGAGTCCTCGGAGCGGTTCTGGATGATACGGCCTTCGTGCTCGGTGATGGAGCAGAAGGTGCAGCCGCCAAAGCAGCCGCGCATGATGTTGACCGAATGCCGGATCATGTCGAAGGCGGGGATCACGGCGTCGCCGTAGGCGCTATGTGGCCTGCGCGTATATGGCAGTTCGAACACGCCGTCGAGTTCATCGGTGCTGAGCGGTATCGGCGGCGCATTCAGCCAGACATCGCGATCGCCATGCCGCTGCACCAGGGGACGGGCGTTATGCGGATTGGTTTCCTTGTGCAGGATGCGCGATGCATGGGCATACAGCGCCCGGTCTTCCTTGACCTGCTCGTAGGCGGGAATGCGGATCACCGCCGGGCGCGAATCGTCCTCCCGGTCGAGCAGGCGCACTGTGCTGATCTCAGTCTGCGCGCTGTCCGGCGCGGCGCCCTCGGTGCTGCAGGCCTCCGTGCGCGTATCGATATAGGGATTGATCGGTTCACTCACCGGGCCGATGATGTCGATGTGGGTGGAGTCGATCACCCGGTAGTCGCCCGGAGGCTGCTTGCAGACAAAGGCCGTACCGCGCAGGTCGCGGATATCGCGGATGTTCTCGCCAGCGGCGAGGCGGTGCGCAACGTCGACGATGGCGCGCTCGGCGTTGCCGTAAAGCAGCAGATCGGCGCGGCTGTCCAGAAGAATGGAGCGGCGTACCTTGTCGCTCCAGTAGTCGTAGTGGGCAATGCGGCGCAGGCTCGCCTCGATGCTGCCGATCACCAGCGGCACGTCCCGGAACGCCTCACGCACCCGCTGACTGTAGACCACGACCGCGCGGTCGGGCCGCTTGCCGCCCTCGTTTCCCGGTGTATAGGCATCATCGTTGCGGCGTTTCCGGTCGGCGGTGTAGCGGTTGATCATGGAATCCATGTTGCCGGCGGCAATGCCGAAAAACAGGTTCGGCCTGCCGAGCACCGTGAACGGCTCGGCGCTGGTCCAGTCCGGTTGGGCGATGATGCCGACGCGGAAGCCCTGTGCCTCGAGCAGGCGGCCGATGACCGCCATGCCGAAGCTCGGGTGATCGACGTAGGCATCACCGGTAACAATGATGATGTCGCAGCTGTCCCATCCCAGGGCGTCCATTTCTTCCCGCGACATGGGAAGTTCGGGAGCGGTACCGAAGCATTCGGCCCAGTAGCGGCGATGGCTGAAGATATTGCGGGGCATGACAATCCAGAGGTCGACTTGATAACACGCCAGTATAGCGTAAAGACTGCGACGAATCAGTCGGGGCGTTGTCTTTCCTCTTCTGCCACCTTTCTGTCCTCGTCATCCGTTTCGTCGTGCAGCGCTGCACCGCAGAACTTGCAGTGCCTGGCGTCCGGCTCATGTCCGGCGCGCGCGCATTGCGGGCAGTTCAGCGTCAGCTTGTGCTGCGTATGGGCCATTAGCTTGGACGTGAAGATACCGGTAGGTACGGCAATGATGGCGTAGCCAATCATCATGCCCACCGCTGCGACTGCCCTGCCTGCCGCAGAGATGGGCACGTAGTCGCCGTAGCCCACCGTCGTGATGGTGACGATGGCCCAGTACACGCTCACCGGGATATTGTCGAATCCGTTCTTCGGTCCTTCGATCACGTACATCAGACAACCGAAGATGACCATGGTCGTCATGACCATCAGGAAGAAGATGAAGATCTGGCGCGCGGACTGTCGCAGGGCGCCCGCGAGCAGGTTCGCCTCGTTGAGAAAACTCAGCATGCGCAGTATGCGGAAGACACGGAGCACCCGCAGTAGGCGAATGATCAGTAGCGGCGCCGCCTCGGGCAGGAAAAAGGCGATGTAGGTGGGCAGTATCGACAGCAGATCGATAACGCCGTAAACGCTGAGAATATAGGCGCGACGGTTCTGCGCGATCCAGATGCGCAGCAGATATTCTATGGTGAAGATCAGCGTGAAGCCCCATTCAATACCCTGGAAGAGATCCCCGTAGCGTTCGTGGTAGGTGTCGATGGAGTCGGCAATGATGACCGTCACGCTGAGCAGGATGGCGCCGATAAGGGTCAGATCAAACCACTTTCCCGACGGCGTGCCGGTGCCGAAAATGACCCGGTAGAGACGCTTTTGCAGCGCAGTCTGCTCCCGCCCGCTCATTCCCGCAGCAGGCCCTGGATGTCCGCCAGCAGCCTGTCGACAATCATTGACTGGGCGTCTGGTGTGGGGTGTATCCCATCGTCCTGCATGAGACGCGATTCCGTCGCAATGCCCTCGAGCAAGAATGGGCCGAGGCGGGCCCCGGTTCTTTCCGCCGCTGCCGGAAAGCTGCTGCGAAATTCGGCTGCGTAGCGGCTTCCGTAGTTGGGGGGTATCTCCATGGGCAGGATCAGTACACGGGCGCCGGCTTCCTGCGCTGCCTTGGCCATGCTGATAAGGTTGCTGCGCATCCGGTCCACCGGGTAGCCGCGCAGGCCGTCATTGCCGCCGAGCTCAATGATCACGGCGTCGGGTTCGTGTTGTTCGAGGAGCGCGGGGAGACGTCTGCGTCCGCCATCCGTGGTTTCGCCGCTGATGCTCGCGTTGATCATTTCCACCGGGGTGCCGTCGCTGGCAAGGCGCTGTTCCAGCAGGGCCACCCAGCCTTCCTGCAGCGACATACCGTAGGCAGCGCTGATACTATCGCCGATCACCAGTAATCTGGGTGATGCCGAAACCGCCGTCGCGAACAGGACGAGGAGGGCGCAGGCCAGGAATCCGCTGCGCAGCAGCGCACGTAACGAATACCGTTGGCGTTTCTGCCGCGAGGGAAAAGAGAACATGATCAAGACGCACAATCTCCGTAAAAGCGTCCCCGTTGCGGGCGACGAGCTGGAGATACTGAAAGGGATCGACCTCGAAATCAAGTCGGGGCAGAGCGTTGCGATCATCGGGGCATCTGGTTCGGGCAAGTCCACGCTTCTGGGTCTGCTGGCGGGACTCGATGACGCCAGCGGTGGCACGATCCACATCGGTGAAACGGAGCTCAGTGCGCTTGACGAAGACGGTCGAGCGCAGCTCAGGGCGCGGGAGGTGGGCTTTGTGTTCCAGTCGTTTCAGCTGTTACCGGCGCTGACTGCTCTCGAAAATGTCATGCTGCCTCTGGAATTGAGAGGGCAGGACGACGCCGGGGAGCAGGCCGCCCGTTTCCTCGATCGCGTGGGGCTCTCCGCCCGCACCGGTCACTACCCCCTGCAGCTGTCGGGGGGTGAACAGCAGCGGGTTGCCATTGCCCGCGCCTTCGCCGCGCAGCCGCGCATATTGTTTGCCGATGAGCCGACGGGCAATCTGGATACGGCGACCGGCGAGCGCGTCATCGATCTGTTGTTCGAGCTCAATCGGGAGGAGGGCACGACGCTGGTGCTTGTGACGCACGATGCGGCCCTGGCGTCACGCTGCGATCGCCGGCTCGAAATGTCCGCCGGCGAGTTGACCGAGGCGTGAGTCGCTGGGCGATAACCGCCTCGCGCATGCTGGCGAGAGACTGGCGCGGCGGCGAACTCGGGGTGCTGCTGTCAGCGCTC
Source organism: Chromatocurvus halotolerans (assembly GCF_004340525.1). Classification (GTDB taxonomy): domain Bacteria; phylum Pseudomonadota; class Gammaproteobacteria; order Pseudomonadales; family Halieaceae; genus Chromatocurvus; species Chromatocurvus halotolerans. Next base: position 273,673 of record NZ_SLWX01000002.1, read on the forward strand.
GTGCTGGCGGTGGCCGTGGTCGCGGGGATCAGTGCCTTCACAACCCGTCTGCAGGTCGCACTGGAACAGGAAAGCAACCGCTTTCTCGCCGCTGATCTGGTGGTGCGCAGCCGCGAACCCATGCCCGAGGACTGGCAGCGGGAAGCCGGCACCCGCGGGCTTGCCACGGCCAGGGTACTGAGTTTCACCTCAATGGTCTACAGCGATACCGATGCGTCGTCACTCGCCTCGATAAAGGCCGTCAGCCCAGAGTATCCGCTGCGCGGCGAGCTGAAGATGAGCGCTGCACCTTTCGGCGACGCTGTCGTTGCCATCAGTGGACCGCCACAGGGTGAGGTGTGGGTCGACTCGCGCCTGTTTGCCCTCCTGGATGTCGAGCCCGGTGCGATGCTGAACGTCGGTGACGCTACGTTGCAGGTTACCGGTGCCGTGCGCTCCGAGCCGGATCGATCCGTGTCGTTCGTGGATGTCGGCCCGCGCGTCCTGATGCACGTGGACGATATCCCGGCAACCCATGTGCTGCAGCCGGGCAGTCGCGTCAGCTATCGTCAGCTGTTCGCCGGAGACCCGCCATCGGTAGAGGCTTTTGCGCAATGGCTGGAGCCGAGACTGGACGTGGGGCATCGCCTGATCGATGTCAGCGAAGGGCAGCCGGGCGTCGGTGCCGCACTGTCTCGCGCGGAAAGTTTTCTGCTCCTCGCCGGCAGTCTCGGCGTGGTGCTGGCGGGGGTCGCCATCGCGCTGGCGGCGCGGCGATTCAGCGAACGCCATGCAAACTACGTGGCGATACTGAAGAGCCTGGGGGCGACCTCGCGGGACATCAATCGGCTCTACGGATCGAGTCTGGTGGCCCTGGGCGTGTTGGCAACGCTCCTTGGATGCCTGCTCGGCGCCTTCCTGCAGTACCTTGCCTTCCGCCTGTTTGCCGACAGCCTGCCGCTGCAGCCCGGGGCGGCGGGCGTGCGTCCTTTTGCCATGGGTGCCGCAACGGCGCTGGTCTGCCTGCTGTCGTTCGCCTGGCCGCCGCTGCGGCGGCTCGGTCTCGCCAGCCCCCTGCGGGTGCTGCGACGCGACATGCCCGAGGAAGGCCGCCGCAGCCTGTGGGATTACGCCATCGGCCTGACAGCCGTCAGCGGCCTGATGTGGTGGTACAGCGGCGATGCACTGTTGACGCTGGCGGTGCTTGCCGGCCTCGCTGCCAGCGTGACGCTGGGCTTCCTGCTGGCGCTGACGCTGCTGCGCGGCGGACGACTTGCCGGCATGCGGGCGGGCAGCATCTGGCGCCTGGCGCTGGCCAGCCTGCAGCGTCGGGGCAGCGCCAATGCGCTGCAGGTCGTGATCTTCTCCATGGCCATATTGTTGCTCCTGGTGCTCACGATCATCCGCACAACGCTGATCGACAGCTGGGAGACGCAGGTGCCCGAGGACGCACCGGATCACTTCGTGGTCAATATCGCCCCGGATGAAGTGCAGGGGGTGGAACAGAAACTGCGGCAGTCGGGTGTGGAAAGTGCACCGCTGTACCCGATGATCCGCGGACGCATCATGCGCGTGAACGGTGAGGAGCTGCCCTCCCGCGATGCGCAGGAGGATGACCGGCGTCAGCGCGAGGCCAATTTCACCTGGTCGCGGGAGATTCCGGCGGGCAACGACCTCGTTGCCGGTAGCTGGTGGCCTCCGGAAACGGATGCTGCCCTGGTGTCACTTGAAGAAGGCTTCGCCGAACGGCTGCAGCTTGCGGTTGGCGATCAGCTGGGCCTGCTGGTCGGTTCCCGCCCGCTGGATGTCACCGTCGCCAGCATCCGGTCCCTCGACTGGCAGTCCATGCAGCCGAATTTCTTCATGGTATTTCCGCCGGCGCTGCTTGCAGACTTCTCGGCCACCTTCATGACCAGCTTTCACCTGGGGGACAAGAAAAAGGCCTTTCTCAATCCCTTTATCCGCGAGTTCCCGACGGTCTCGGTGTTTGAAATGGATGTGGTGATTGCGCAGCTTCGCGGCATTGTCAACCAGGTGTCGGCCGCGGTGGAGCTGGTGCTGGCGATCATCCTGCTTGCGGGCGCGCTGGTGCTGGTGGCGGGCGTGCAGGCCAGCGTGGACAGTCGCCGTCGGGAAAGCGCCCTGCTGCGGGCGCTCGGCGCCCGCCGCGGTCTGGTGCTGGGTGCTCTGGCGATAGAGTTCTCCAGCCTCGGTTTCTTTGCCGGACTGCTGGCCGTGGCAGGCGCCGAGCTGTCCGCCTTTGCGCTTCAGGTCTGGGTCCTGGAGCTGGCCTACCGTCCCAGCCCGTGGCTGTGGCCCATCGGTATTGGCGGCGCGGTGATACTCATCGGTGCGCTCGGTGTCATAAGCTGCCGCTCGTCGGTGAGTACACCGCCGCTGCAGGTGCTGCGGGAACCGGATTAGCCGCCGGGGCTTTCCGGCTAATGGTCGCAGTCCCGGCTGATGCCGCGGATGAAGGTCTGAACGCCCAGCGTCACCTGACGCTCGCTGTCAATATGACGCTGAAACAGGTAGGGGGCGTCCACCCGCAGCATGGCCATGCCGTGAATACTCGCCCAGGCAACGTTGGTGAGGTAGCGCACGTCCTCCGTCTGCATGAACAGACCTTCGTCAATGCCGCGCTGCAGTATCTGCTGTACGGCGGCAGCGGTTTCCCGGCTCGCCGCCCGCAGCTCCGGGTATTTCTCGGCGGGTTGCACAACAGGGCCGAACATCAGCTTGAACAGTGAGGTATTCTGCTCGGCGTAGGCGACGTAGGTACGCGCCAGTGCCGCAAGCTGGTCATCCGGCGAGCCGCCTGCGTCATGCTGAGCTCTCTGCAGCGCCAGAAGAAGTTGTCGATAGCCCTCGGCGGCCATGGCTGCCAGCAGGGATTCCTTGTCGGCAAAGTGGCGATAAGGAGCTGTCTGTGACACGCCAAGACTGCGCGCCAGTGCCCGTAAGCTGAGATTTTCGGTGTCGCTGCTCGCCAGCTGTGCAATGGCGGATGCCAGCAGTTCGGCGCGCAGATTACCGTGATGGTAATTGCGTGCCTTTGCTGACGAGACGGCCACGTCCGGCGTCCGTCAGGGCAACAGGTGCTTGACGGCGTCGCGCTCTTCGCTGAGCTCCTGTTCCGTGGCGCGCATTCTTTCGCGGCTGAAATCGCCGACGTCCAGTCCCTGAACAATTTCCCAGTCCCCATTGGCGCAGCGGCAGGGGAAGGAGTAGATCAGGCCCTCAGCAATGCCGTAGGAGCCGTCCGAGTAAACGCCCATGGACACCCACTCGTCCGCCGGCGTTCCCAGCGCCCAGCTTCGGATGTGATCGATGGCGGCATTGGCCGCGGAAGCGGCGGACGATGCTCCGCGCGCCTTGATGATGGCCGCACCGCGTTGCTGAACCGTGGGTATGAAGATAGTTTCATACCACTCCTGGTCTACCTGATCCATGGCCGGTTTGCCCCCCACATGCGTGTTGAACAGGTCGGGATATTGCGTGGCCGAGTGGTTGCCCCAGACCGTCATGTGGCTGATATCGTTGATGCTGCTGCCGGTTTTCTGGGCGAGCTGGGTCATCGCGCGATTGTGATCGAGTCGCATCATTGCGGTGAAGTTGCGCGGGTCAATATCCGGTGCATTGCGCTGGGCGATCAGGGCATTGGTATTGGCGGGGTTGCCGACAACCAGCACCTTGACGTTGCGGCTGGCATGGTCGTTGATCGCCTTGCCCTGGACGGAGAATATCTGCGCGTTGGCCTCGAGTAGATCCTTGCGCTCCATTCCGGGTCCGCGAGCCCGTGCGCCGACCAGCAGGGCGTAGTCGGCATCCTTGAATCCCGCGTTCGGGTCATCCGTGCAGGTAACGCCTGCGAGGAGCGGGAAGGCGCAATCGTCGAGTTCCATGCGCACTCCCTCGAGCGCCTCCATGGCTGGCGTGATGTCCAGCAGCTGAAGAATCACCGGCTGGTCGTTGCCCAGCATATCCCCCGAGGCGATGCGAAAGAGCAGGGAATACCCGATCTGACCGGCGGCGCCGGTAACGGTGACTCTGACAGGTGATTTCATGGTGCTTCCTTTTTCCATTGCCAAGAATACAGTGTTTTAACCCGCCATTTTCCGGTGAATGCGGGGAAAACACAAGACGCCGCCACAGTGCCCTGCCATCGCCACGGCAGACTCGTGGAGTCGCACGCCGGTGGACGCCCTGCGCCTGCCGGCGGTAGAATCCTGCGCTCAACGCTTACAGGAAACGATGACCGCCGTGCAGGAATTGACCCGCAAGCAGCGCCTCGAATACAACAAGTTGCAGAAGCGGCTGCGTCGCCAGGTGTCACATGCCATTCTCGATTACCGTATGATCGGCGAGGGCGATCGCGTCATGGTGTGTGTGTCCGGCGGCAAGGATTCCTACGCCATGCTGGATATCCTGCTGCGACTGCAGAAGAGCGCACCGGTGAACTTCGAACTGGTCGCTGTGAACATGGATCAGAAGCAGCCCGGGTTTCCCGAAGAGGTACTGCCAGCCTGGCTCCAGGCTCAGGGTGTGCCCTACCATATCCTTGAGAAGGACACGTACAGCGTTGTCAAATCGATTATCCCGGAGGGCAAGACCACCTGTGGTCTATGCTCCCGGCTGCGCCGCGGCAGCCTCTACGGTTTCGCCGAATCCATCGGTGCTACGCGCATTGCGCTTGGCCACCACCGCGATGACATCGTGGAGACCCTGTTCCTGAACATGTTTTTTGGCGGCACGCTGAAGGCCATGCCGCCCAAGCTGCTGTCAGACGATGGCCGCAACGTGGTGATACGCCCCATGGCCTATTGCAAGGAAAAGGACCTCACGGCCTACGCGCGCTACCGGGAATTTCCTATCATTCCCTGCAATCTGTGCGGCTCTCAGGAGAATCTTCAGCGCGTCGAGGTCAAGCGGATGCTGGCGGACTGGGAAAAGCGCTATCCCGGTCGCACGGAGACCCTGTTCCGCAGCATCTGCAATGTCGCGCCCTCCCAGCTGGGCGACCGCGAGCTGTTCGACTTTGCCGGGCTGGAACAGGCAGCGCCGCCCCCCGGCGACATCCGTCTGGTTTCGGTATAAGTGAGCATCACCAGCGGGTGCGACGGCCTGTTGTTGCAGTGCAGCGCGCTGACGCTGGTCCGCGGGGAGCGGGAACTGTTCTCGGGTCTCGATGTGTCGCTGCGGCCGGGCGAAGTCCTGCAGGTAGAGGGCGAGAACGGCGCAGGCAAGACAAGCCTGCTGCGCGTGCTTGCAGGCCTGGCGCGCTATGGTTATGAGGGTGAGATAACCAGGCCCGTTCCACTGCTTTACATCGGCCATCTGAGTGCCGTCAAGGAACTGCTGACTCCGCGGGAAAACCTCGCATGGCATGTCGATGGTCACGCCGATTACCGGGATAGCGACGTCTGCGCTGCACTGGCAAAGGTTGGCCTCGCAGGCTACGAGGATGTGCCATCCCACCAGTTGTCGGCAGGTCAGCACCGGCGTGTCAATCTCGCGCGCCTGCACCTGTCCAGACAGCCGCTGTGGTTGCTGGACGAGCCGTTCACCGCGATCGACCGCGATGGTGTTGCCTCGCTGGAACATCTGTTCGTCAGTCACGCGAAGCGTGGCGGTGCTGTCGTGCTGACGTCGCACCAGCCCCTGCGCATGGAGTATCCGCTGACGCGATTGATGCTGCGAGCGGGGGGCGATCTGTGACCGAAACGACCGCGCCGGGCGCGGTTTCCTTCTGCCTGCGCTTGCTGCGCCGACAGCTGACGCTGGCCATCCGGCGACCGGTGGCCGTGGGCAATCCGCTGCTGTTCTTTGCCATGGTGGTCGCGCTCTTTCCACTGGGTATCGGACCAGCACCGGAGACCCTCGCGGGCTTCGCGCCTGGCATTCTCTGGATTGTGGCACTGCTGTCGAATCTGCTGTCCGCGGATGGGATTTTCCGGAGTGACTTTGATGACGGCAGCCTGGAGCAGCTGCTGCTGGCCCCACAGCCGCTGTATCTGTCGGTCCTTGCCTACGTGGCGGCACACTGGCTGGTAACCGGGGTGCTGCTGGCGCTGGTATCCCCGCTGTTTGCGGCCATGCTCGATTTGCCGGTGGTGGCATGGCCGTCACTTGCTGCCGGTCTCTTTCTCGGATCGGGTGTCATGAGTCTGGTGGGCGGTATCGGCGCCGCACTGACGGTGGGTCTGCGGCGCGGTGGCATGCTGATTTCGCTGCTGATTCTGCCTTTCTACATGCCGGTGCTGATCTTCGGTACAGCGACTGTGCAGGCTGCGCTGGACGGTGCCCCGGTGCAGCCGTTTCTGGCGTTGCTGGGGTCGATGCTGTGCCTGTCTATTGCGCTCGCGCCGCTGGCAATCAGTGCGGGGCTCAGGATCAGCGTCGATGCCTGATATTTTGACGATTTTGGCGCGAGGTCAATTTTTTCGCAGGCACCCACGTAGTATAATCCCGGCCTGATGTGGACTCTCTTTCACAAGTTCGGCTCGCCCCCCTGGCTGTACAGGCTCTCCGGGAGCATTCTGCGTTGGCTGTTGCCGATCTCGCTGCTGGCGCTGGCGATGGGTGTTGGCTGGGGGTTGCTGTTCACGGCACCAGATTTTCGCCAGGGCAACAGCTACCGGATTATCTACATACACGTTCCCGCGGCAGTGGTTGCACTGGCAGGCTATTACGTGATGGCGATTGCCGGCGGCATCAGCCTGATCTGGAAAATGAAGATGGCCGATGTCGCCATGCACGCGGCGGCACCGGTGGGCGCGGCACTCACGTTCATTGCCCTGTTGACCGGCGCTGTCTGGGGCAAGCCGACCTGGGGCACCTGGTGGGTGTGGGATGCGCGCATCACCTCCATGCTCATCCTGCTGTTCCTGTATCTCGGGGTGATGGCTCTCTACGAGGCCTTCGACAACAAGGCGGCCGCGGCCAGGGCCTGTGCGATTCTCAGTCTTGTGGGTACGGTCAACATACCCATCATCTACAAGTCCGTGGACTGGTGGTACAGTCTGCACCAGCCGGCGTCCATCAAGTTCACCGGTGAAAGTACAATTGATCCGAGCATGCTCTACCCGTTGCTGCTGAGCATCATCGCCTTCTACGCACTGTTCACCTGCTGCCTGCTGGCGAACATGCGGGCCGAGATTCTCCAGCGTGAACGCAGAACCGGCTGGGTACAGCGACTGGCCAGTGAGAACCACTGATGTATTTTGACAGTCTCCGCGCCCTGCTTGAGATGGACGGTCACGGTTTCTATGTGTGGTCGGCATACGGTATTTCGCTGTTAGTCATCGCTCTTCTGGTGGTGGCGCCGTTCCGTCGGCGCAGGCGACTTCTGTCCGCTATACGGGCGGGTCAGCAACGGGAAGCGGCCGCCGCTGCCCGTCGCACACCACAGCCTGCCGCTGGCAGCCTGTCCAGCGAAAAGGAGTCATTGAATGCACCCCGTGCGTAAACAGCGCCTGATTATCGTCGGCAGCGTCGTTGTGTTTTCCTCCATCGCGATCGGGCTGGCTGCCTACGCCTTGCGTGGCAACATCAACCTGTTCTACCCGCCGGTTGACGTAATGGCGGGGCTCGCACCCGTGGATCGCCCTATCCGGGTTGGTGGAATGGTGGTTGATGGCAGCGTGGAGCGCAGCAGTGAAACTCTCGAAGTGCGTTTTTTGGTGACAGATTACGAGGCGGTCGTACCCGTCGTGTATGTCGGCATTCTTCCCGATCTGTTTGCTGAGGGGGAGGGTGCAGTCGCGGCCGGAACCCTGAACGCGGACGGTGTGCTGCAGGCAACCGAAGTCCTTGCCAAGCATGATGAAAACTACATGCCACCAGAGGTGGCTGACGCACTCGAGGCATCCGCCCGGCGCAAACAGGAGGCATCACTGTGATACCCGAACTCGGTCATATGGCGCTGATTCTGGCAATGTGCCTGGCGGTAATGCTGGGCACCATCCCGCTGTGGGGCGCGCAGCGGGGCCATACGCCGTCGATGGCGCTGGCCCCCTCTCTTGCCATGGGCGTGCTGGTGTTCAGCGCCATCAGTTTTGCCTGCCTCGCCACCGCGTTTTTGCAGGATGACTTCTCGGTGAAGGTCGTCGCCTCCAACAGCAACAGCCTGCTGCCCCCGATCTACAAGTTTTCTGCGGTATGGGGCAACCACGAGGGCTCGCTGCTATTGTGGGTGCTGATTCTCAGTGGCTGGATGGCTGCGGTGGCGGTGTTCAGCGCCCAGTTGCCAACTGTCGTGCTGGCGAGGGTGCTCTCCGTGATGGGGCTTGTTGCGGTGGGCTTCCTGTCTTTCTCCCTGTTCACATCCAATCCTTTCGAGCGTCTGTTGCCCGGAATACCCGCCGATGGCAACGACCTTAATCCGCTGCTGCAGGACCCGGGGCTTATTATTCACCCGCCGCTGCTATACATGGGCTACGTCGGCTTCAGCGTCGCCTTTGCGTTTGCCATCGCCGCTCTCCTGGGCGGACGTCTGGATGCCGCGTGGGCGCGCTGGTCAAGGCCCTGGACCAACGTCGCATGGGCTTTTCTGTCGCTTGGTATCATGCTCGGCAGCTGGTGGGCATACTATGAGCTTGGCTGGGGCGGCTGGTGGTTCTGGGATCCGGTGGAGAATGCCTCGTTTCTGCCCTGGCTGGCCGGCACGGCCCTCATTCACTCGCTGGCGGTGACGGAAAAACGCGGTCTGTTCAAGAGCTGGACGGTATTGCTCGCCATCTTCGCGTTCTCGCTGAGCCTGCTGGGAACCTTTCTGGTGCGCTCGGGCGTTCTTACGTCGGTGCATGCCTTTGCGACCGATCCGGCCCGTGGCCTGTTCATCCTGATCTTCCTGGGACTGGTTGTCGGTGGCTCACTAACGCTGTATGCACTGCGTGCGCCCTCGGTGGGCAGCCGCATCAGCTTTGCCTGGCTGTCGCGGGAGACGCTGCTGCTGGTGAATAACGTGGTGTTCGTGGTTGCCACCGTGTCGGTACTGTTTGGCACGCTGTTTCCCCTGATCATGGATGCCCTGGGCCAGGGCAAGTATTCCGTGGGGCCACCCTACTTCAATGCGATTTTCGTGCCGCTGATGGCGGTCCTGATCCCGTTCATGGGGATTGGTCCGCTGTCGCGCTGGAAAAAAGATAGCGCGGCGCGCTGGCGGGCGGAGCTGCTAGTCCCGGCGCTTGCGGCGCTTGCACTGGGCATCGTGCTGCCGCTGTTCGCCGGCGGCGACTACAACGTCTGGGTGGCGCTGGCGATCGTGCTAGCGGCCTGGATTGTGCTGGGTATGCTGCGTGACCTTTATAACCGCGTGCGCACGGCTGCCAGCGTCGGCCGTGGTTTCCGGCGCCTGACACCCAGCTACTGCGGGATGTTTCTCGCTCATCTTGGCTTTGCGATGACGGTGGTTGGTGTGGTTGCCACTACCCAGTACACCGAGGAGCGCGATATCAGGATGCAGCCGGGAGATGTACAGGTACTGGCGGGCTATACCTTCCGTTTCGAGGATATGGCTCGGGTGCGTGGCCCCAACTACGTGGCCGATGAGGCGCGTTTCACGGTGCTTGAGGGCGAGAAGGTGATCGCCAGCATGGCACCCCAGAAGCGTCGCTACCTTGCGAGCGGATCGGTCATGACCGAAGCCGCGATTGATGACGGATTGTTCCGCGACCTGTTTATCGCGATGGGCGAGCCTGTTGGCGACGGTGGTGGCTGGGCGATTCGTCTCCACTACAAGCCCATGATCCGCTGGATCTGGCTGGGTGCCATTTTCATGGGGGTAGGTGGATTTGCCACGGTGGCGGACCGACGCTATCGCCGCCAGCGTGTAACGGCGACCAGTAACGTGCCGGGAGCGGGATATGCCGCGTAGGCTGAAACTTTTCATCCCGCTGGGGTTGTTTTTCATTCTGTCACTGCTGCTGTTTCGCGGCCTGTCCCTGGACCCCCAGGAGCTGCCATCGGCACTGATCAACCGCCCGCTGCCGACGTTTTCCCTGCCTGCGCTGGGCGAGGAGCGCACCTTGCGCCCGGCCGACGTTACCGGTGAGCCGGCCCTGTTCAATGTCTGGGCAACCTGGTGTGTTGCCTGTCGGGTCGAGCACCCGTATCTGCAGCAGCTGGCAGAGGAGGGCGTGGCCATCTACGGCATCAACTACAAGGACGATTCCGCGGCCGCGCAGCAGTGGTTGCGGGATCTGGGTGATCCCTACCGCGTCAATATCGTCGATCGTGAGGGCACCCTTGGACTGGATCTGGGTGTCTATGGTGCACCGGAGACTTACTTTGTCGATGCCGAGGGTGTGGTTCGCTACCGCCATGTCGGTGTCATTGATGAGCGGTTGTGGAAAGGCCGGCTGGAGCCCATTTACCGTGAAATGCGCGGGGAGACAGCGCCATGATGCTGCGTCGTTGTTATCTGGGTGTATTGCTGCTTCTCGCCTGGCCGGCGCTCGCCGTGATCGAGACCTATGAGTTCAGTGATCCTGAACTGGAGGCGCGTTATCACGAGCTCAGTCAGGAACTGCGCTGTCCCAAGTGCCAGAACCAGAACATTGCGGATTCCAACGCCCCGATTTCCGAAGATCTCCGCAAGCTGCTCTACCGTCAACTCGAAGCGGGCGCCAGCGACCGGGAGATTCTTGACGATATGGTCGGCCGTTACGGGGAATTTGTCCGCTATCGGCCATCCTTCGATGCGAAGACTGCAGTCCTGTGGCTGGGACCTCTGGCGTTCCTGGTGCTGGGTGGACTGTTCGCGTTTCTAGCGTTGCGCGGTCGCAACCAGGGTCGGGATGACCATATGACGGAAAGCGAGCGTGCGCGCCTGGAGAGCATGCTGGCATCGCGAACGGATCAGCAGCAATGACCCTGTTTCTTGTCGGATGCGCCATTCTCCTGGCGCTGGCAGCGCTTTTTGTTCTTCGTCCGGGTCGTCGCGGTCGCGTGCGTGAGGTTTCCGAGGCGAACATGGACTGGTACGCACTTCGCCTGCGCGAACTCGAGACCGACGGCGACGATACCCTGGTGGAGGATGCGCGATTGCGCATGCTTGAGGATATGCCATCGGAGGAACAGCAGCCTCCGTCGCGGGCTGACCATGGCACTGCGCCGGTACGTCGCCTGCCTCTTCTTTTACTGTGGGTCCCCGTTGTCGTCACCGCGACGGTACTTTACTGGCAGCTGGGCTCTGCGGGCGATGTTGCTATCAGCCAGCGCCTCACAGCGCTTGACGAGAACACCGCCGATGTCGATATCGACGCACTGATGGCGTCCATCGAATCCCGACTGGAAGCGCGTCCCGATAATCAGGGTTACCTGGCGCTGCTTGGACGCTACCACATGACCCGTGAGAATTACCCGGCGGCGGAGCAGGCGTACCGCACACTGGCGGAAAAGGCGCCCTCGGATGCGCGCGCTGCGGCGATGGCGGCGCAGGCAAGCTACCTGACTGCGGGACGCAGGCTCACTCCGGACGCTCAGCTCCTGGCCGAGCGCGCCTTGTCCATTGATCCCATGCAGCGCACGGCACTCGGTCTGCTCGGTATGGCGGCATTCGAGCAATCGCAGTTTCGTGCCGCCATCAACTACTGGCAGCGGCTGCGTGAGCTGGAGGATCCCGGATCGCCCGGAGCCGAGATGCTGGACGACGTTATCGCCACGGCGCGAAGCCGCCTCGGCGAGGATGGCGGTCAGCCAGCCGCTCCTTCGGCAGGGCCAGATGGCGTCCCAGGCGCGAACACAGCGGAGCAGGACAGTGGTGTGGCGTTGCTGGTGCGCATCGAGCGACCCGGCGGTGGTGAAATCGCGGATTCAGACACGGTGTTCGTCCTCGCCCGGGGGGCGGAATCCCAGTCGCGCATGCCGATTGCCGTGCAGCGTTTACGCGGCGCTGATCTGCCTGCGACGGTGCGGCTTGATGACAGCAACTCCATGGCCGGCCAGACCCTGGCCGACGCCGGCAGTCTGCGTGTGTTCGTTCAGGTATCGCCCAACGGCGCGCCGGGTGCGGAAAACGCCAGCTTTACCGGCGTGTCAGAGCCGGTGACGGCTGGCGACGACGGCGCCGTCATTGCTATCGAGCTGTCACCGACCGGGCGCTGATCAACGCTCGACACCGGGTCGACTGGCCCGGCTTTCTTCCGCGCTGGCGTAGTGCTCCCCGGTGAAACGGGATACACTACGCCCTGCGCGCGTCACCTCTCGCATTCGACGCATAAATGCAATGAAAAACAATGAGTTGGGAAGTATAGCTAACGTCCTATGCGATTGAAGTCCATCAAGCTCGCCGGCTTTAAATCCTTTGTCGATCCGACGACTGTCAGCCTGCCCAGCAATATGTGTGCAGTTGTCGGCCCCAACGGTTGCGGCAAATCCAACGTGATCGACGCCGTGCGCTGGGTGATGGGCGAGAGTTCCGCCAAGAATCTCCGCGGCGAGTCCATGACCGACGTCATTTTCAACGGCTCGGTGAATCGACAGCCGGTGGGGCAGGCATCCATCGAGCTGGTGTTTGACAACAGCGACGGTGGCGTTGGCGGCGAATACGCCAGCTACGCCGAGATTTCCACGCGACGCCTGGTCACCCGTGAAGGGCAGTCCGAGTATTTCCTCAACGGGACACGCTGCCGTCGCCGTGATATCACCGATATTTTCCTTGGCACGGGCCTGGGTCCACGCAGCTATGCCATTATCGAGCAGGGCATGATTTCGCGCCTGATCGAGTCCAAGCCCGAGGAGCTGCGGGTCTTCATCGAGGAGGCCGCGGGCATTTCCAAGTACAAGGAGCGCCGTCGCGAGACCGAATCACGCATGCGCCGGACGCTGGAGAACCTCGAGCGCCTTACGGATCTGCGTGATGAACTGGAACGCCAGCTACAGCATCTGCAGCGGCAGGCGCAGGCGGCCGAAAAATACCGCGAGTATCGGGCAGAGGAGCGGCGTCTCAAGGCCGAGCTTCAGGCACTGGAATGGCGCAAGCTGACAGAACAGCTGCAGGACAGCGCGCATCGCGTGGGTGAGCTTGAAGTCCAGCTGGAGGCGGTGCTCGCGGAGCATCAGCAGCTGGCTACCGCCATCGAGCAGCATCGTCAGACCCAGGTGGAGCGCAGCGATGTCCTCAATGAGGTGCAGGGCCGCTATTATGCGCTGGGCGCGGAGGTTTCCCGCATCGAGCAGAGCATTCAGCACCAGCAGGAGCGAAGCCGCCAGCTGCGCGAGGATCGAGCGCAGACGGCGATCAATCTCGAGCAGGCGCTTTCGCACCTCGCCGAGGACCGCACTCGCCTGGAAGCCTGGGAAGAGGAGCTGGCGGCGCTGGTGCCGGAGTCGGAACTGCTCGCGGCAAAGGACGAGGAATCAGCCGAGGCTCTGGCCGTCGCCGAAGAGGGCATGCAGACCTGGCAGCAGCGCTGGGACGAGTTCAACCAGCGTGCCGCGGAGCCGCGTCAGCGCGCGGAAGTCCAGCAGTCCCGGATCCAGCATCTGGAGCACGCGCTCAAGCGCCTGCAGAGCCGCGTTGAGCAGCTTGCTGCAGAACAGCAGAATCTGGCCCCGCAGGAAGGCGACGACGATCCGGGCCTGATGCGTGAAGAGCTGGCAGAGGCCGAACTGATTATCGGTGAATACGAGGAGCAGGCCGAAACCCTTGCCGAGAGTGTCGCGCAGACCCGTGAGCAGAGCACGGCGCAGGCAAGCCAGCTCGACGAGGCACGATCCGAACTGCAGCAGCTGCGCGGCCGCTGCGCCTCGCTGGAGGCGCTGCAGCAGGCGGCGGTCGAGGACAGCAGTGACGGGTTTTCCGCCTGGCTGTCCCGAAACGGTCTGCAGGATGCTCCCCGTCTGCTGTCACGCATGACCGTCGAGGACGCGTGGCAGCCCGCCGTGGAGACCGTGCTGGGCAATTACCTGCAGGCTGTCTGCGTGGACAGTATCCAGTCACTGGCGGGTGCGACGGCGGGCTTCGAGCAGGGCTCCCTTGCGCTGGTGGAAAGTGGTGATGACAGGGCTGGCCCTGCAGGCAGCCTGGCATCCCGGGTCAGCAGCAGTGGCTGGCTCGGGAGCCTGTTGCTGCATGTCCGCACCGCGGCGGATGCTGATGCCGCGCACGCGATGCGCGGATCACTTGCAGCGCATGAATCCGTCATCACGCCGGATGGCCTGTGGATGGGTGCCAACTGGTTGTCCCTGTCCCGGGGCGACGATCCGGCGAGTGGCGTGCTGCGACGACAGCAGGAGCTCGAGACCCTTACCGCTTCCATTGACGCGCTGGAAGCACGCGCGCGATCGCTGACCGAGGGCCTCGCATCGCAGGAGGAGGCGCTGCGCCTGGTGGAGACGCAGCGTCAGGATGTGCAGCGCGAACTTCAGGCGGCGACGCGTCGCAGTGCCGATATCGCCGCGCGACTGAAGGCTCAGGAGGCGCGCCAGGAACAGATACAGGCCCGGCGCGACGGTATCGCTCGCGATATCAATGATGCACGTGCGCAGTTTGCCGCCGAGCAGGCTTCCCTGGCCGAGGCCCGGCAGATTCTGGCCGAGGCGATCGAGCAGCTTGAGGCGGATTCCGGCGAGCGCGAGACACTGCTGTCGGCGCGCGATACCACCAGAACGCAGCTCGACCATGCCCGGCAGCAGGCGCGCCACGACCGCGATGCCGCGAATCAGGCTGCCATGCGTCGGCGTGGACTGCAGACCCAGATCGAAACCATCCGCAGCTCTATCGACCGTACCGAGGCCCAGGTTGCACAACTGAGTGAGAGGCAGGCGCAGCTCGATGCCGGGCTGGGTGAGTCTGAGTCACCGGTCCAGGCGCTGCGTGAGGAGCTGGAGCGGCAGCTCGAGCTCCGGCTGGCCTCTGAGGCGGATCTCGGCACGGCGCGGCAGCAGGTGACAGAAGTCGAGCACCAGCTGCGCGAGTCCGAGCAGCAGCGGGCGGCTATCGAGCAGCGTGCCGCCAGTGCCCGGGCGACCCTCGAGCAGGAGCGCCTGCAGCGTCAGACACTGCAGGTGCAGCAGCAGGTTGTGGAGCGCCAGCTTGGCGAGCTGGAGCGCACGCCGCAGGAGGTTCTCGAGAGCACGCCGACAGATGCCAGCAGCGACCTGTGGCAACAGCAGCTGGAGAAAGTGGCTGCGAGAATCGTGCGGCTGGGATCGATCAACCTTGCGGCGATCGATGAATACAGCCAGCAATCGGAGCGCAAGCAGTACCTTGATGCACAGAATGAAGACCTGGTCAGCGCGCTGGATACGCTGGAATCGGCAATACGCAAGATTGACCGGGAAACCCGCAGTCGCTTTCAGGACACCTTCGAGAAGGTGAACGCCGGTTTGCAGGATCTGTTTCCCCGGGTTTTCGGGGGCGGCAGCGCGTCCCTGGAAATGACCGGTGATGACCTGCTCGACACCGGTATTTCCATCATGGCGAGGCCGCCGGGCAAGAAGAACAGCACCATCCATCTGCTCTCCGGCGGCGAAAAGGCCCTGACGGCGATCGCCCTGGTGTTCTCGATATTCCAGCTCAACCCGGCACCTTTCTGTATGCTCGATGAGGTTGACGCGCCACTGGATGATGCCAACACAGGGCGTTATGCTCGGATGGTGAAGGAGATGTCGGACAAGGTGCAGTTCATTTTCATCACGCACAACAAGATCACCATGGAAATGGCGGACCAGCTACTGGGTGTCACCATGCACGAACCCGGCGTGTCGCGCCTTGTCTCCGTGGATGTTGAAGAAGCCGCTGAACTGGCGGCGAGCTGACACGAACCGGACGCGGAATGATGGATCTAACAATTCGGGACTGGATGGTCATCATCGGCGTTGTGCTCATCGCCGCGGTACTTGTGGATGCCTGGCGCCGCGTCCGCAGTGAGCGAAGCGAGCGGGTCCGGGTAAAGATTGCACGCACCGATGACGAACCCGATGGCGAGCCAAATGAGCACCCCTCAGTTCAGCGCGAACTGCCCAACGGTGGTGCCCGCGTCGTTCGACGCGAGGATCTCATGCGGGCAGCACGCGAGCACTCCGAAGAGGTGGCGCGGGCAGATGTCGAGGAACCCCGCGAAGCTGATGGGAAAGAGCGCAGCACTGCGGGCCCCGCCTCTCGGCGGCGAAGCGCCGCGGGCGAGGCCGACGCCAGGAAAGTCCCCCCTGTCAGCGCAAAAGTGTCGCGCCCTGAGCCGGAGCCGGCGGCACAACAGGCTCATGACGATGGTCTGGTCAGCGGCCTGCGCGGTGACCGGCAGGAGCCGGCGAACCTCGACTGGCTTGAGGACCTGCCTCCGGAGTCGGCAGATGACGAGCCCGATGATGAAGGTCGCCTGCCGAGGGATCCCGATCCCGAGGTGTTCATGCTGCACGTTGTCGCCAATAACCCCGCCGGCTTCAGGGGTGAGGACATCATGCACATTCTCCTCGCCTGTGACCTGCGCTTTGGCGACATGGACTTCTTCCATCGGCACGAGCAGGCGGCGGGCCGCGGCCCGATACAGTTCAGCGTGGCGAACATGATGCAGCCCGGGGTATTTGATATCGATCGCATGGCCGAGCTCAATACGCAGGGGCTACTGTTCTTCGTCACGCTGCCGGGCCCGGAAGACATGATGAAGGCTTTCGACTACATGCTGGAAACGGCGCAGGCCGTGGCGCGCAATCTCGGTGGCAGCGTGCTGGACGAAAGCCGCAGTGTGGTCACCCCCCAGACCCTGGAACACAGCCGTCAGCAGATCCGCGAACTTGAAAGGCGGATGCTGGCGCGCGGCCGCTGATTCCGCAGTGAGTCGCGCTACCGAGGCCCCGGCGCGGGCAGAGGCCCTTCGCCAACGGCTGGAGCAATGGAACCACGAGTATTACGTTCTCGATCAGCCAACCGTCACCGACGCTGAATACGATGGGGCCCTGCGGGAACTGCAGGAGCTGGAAGCCGACCACCCGGAACTGCAGCGTCCCGATTCCCCCACCCAGCGCGTCGGGGGCGCGCCGCTTACCGCGTTTGCCGAAGTGCGCCATGACATGCCCATGCTGTCGCTGGAAAACGCCTTCGATGACGAGGAGCTCGCGCGCTTTCACGCCCGGGTGATCGAACGACTCGGGGCAGACGACCCCGACATCGAGTATGTCTGTGAACCCAAGCTGGATGGCGTCGCGGTCAGCGTGCTGTATGAGAATGGCAGCCTCGTTCGTGCGGCAACCCGTGGCGATGGCAGCACCGGTGAAGACATCACGCTGAACGTGCGTACCGTACGCTCCGTTCCCCTGCGTCTGCGCGGGGACGGATACCCGGGAAGACTCGAGGTGAGGGGGGAGATCTACATGCTGCACAGCAGCTTCGAGTCGCTCAACGCATTGGCCCGGGCGCGCGGGGACAAGCCCTTTGTCAATCCGCGCAACGCCGCGGCGGGCAGCCTGCGACAGCTCGACCCGAGAGTAACGGCAACCCGACCGCTGCAGATGTGCTGTTATGGCGTCGGGCATGTGGACAATGGCGCGCTGCCCGATACCCACGAAAAAATCATGCGCAGGCTGGCCGACTGGGGTCTTCGCGTCAGTACGGAGTCTGCCACCGTCAGGGGCATCGAGGGCTGTCTGGCCTATTATCGCGAACTTGCGGCGCGCCGCGATGGCCTGCCCTACGACATTGACGGCATTGTCTACAAGGTCAACGATCTGGCACTTCGTGACACACTGGGCTTTGTTTCCCGGGCGCCGCGCTGGGCCATTGCCCGCAAGTTTCCTGCCCAGGAAGCGATCACGCGCCTGCTGGACGTGGAATTCCAGGTGGGCCGTACCGGCGCTATCACGCCGGTTGCGCGGCTGGCGCCTGTCTTTGTCGGCGGGGTGACCGTGAGCAACGCCACACTTCACAACTTCAATGAAATCACTCGCCTCAATGTGCAGATAGGCGATATTGTCATCGTCCGTCGCGCGGGGGATGTGATACCCCAGGTGGTATCGGTGCGCGAGAAGGCGCCTGAGGGTGCCGGTGTTGAAGTGGTTCTGCCGGATGCCTGTCCTGCCTGTGAGTCTCCGGTGGAGCGAGAGGAGGGTGGCGCGATTTTGCGTTGCCTTGGCGGGCTGGTGTGCCCGGCACAGCGCAAGGCCGCAATCCGACATTTCGCCTCGCGGCGGGCCATGGATATTGACGGTCTGGGTGAGCGCCTCGTCGATCAGCTGGTCGATGCCGGCCTGCTGAATACCGTCGCCGACCTGTATGGCCTGCGCCGGGAACAGCTGCTCGCGCTGGACCGCATGGGGGAAAAGAGCGCTGACAATCTGCTCGCTGCTCTCGAGGCCAGCAAGGCCACCACGCTGGCGCGGTTTCTGTTTGCTCTGGGTGTGCGTGAGGTGGGCGAGGCCACCGCGAGAAGTCTGGCAAGCCATTTTGGTAACTGGCAGGACCTGTCAGCGGCCGACGAGGAGCGCCTTAGGGAGGTGGACGACGTTGGTCCTGTGGTGGCAGATCACCTGCGGCAGTTTTTTGATTCGCCGTCCGCCATGATGGTGGTTTCGCAGCTTCGACAGGCGGGTGTGCACTGGCCTGAACACGCGGCAGTCAGCCGTGCGGACGCGGCTGAGGCGGGCCCTCTCTCGGGGCAGACATGGGTTGTCACCGGCAAGCTGGAACGCCTGACCCGCGATGAGGCCACCGCTGCTTTGCAGTCGCTGGGCGCCCGTGTCTCGGGCAGCGTGTCGGCGAAGACCTCGGTGCTGGTGGCCGGTCCGGGGGCAGGCAGCAAGTTGGCACGTGCCGAGACGCTCGGGGTGATGGTGATTGATGAGTCTGCCCTGCTGTCCCGGCTGCGCGATGAGGGGGTGGCTTGCTGACTGCCGCCCCCGTAAGGTGTGTCCTGTTTCTCCTCACGCTCAGCGTCACTGGCTGTACCACGGCCCCGCCGCGTGATCTCGACAATGTCTGTGCCATATTTCGTGAGAAGAAAGGCTGGTATGCCGACGCGCGTGACGCGCAAAAGACCTGGGGTGGCGATATCGCCATCTCCATGGCCTTCATGCACCAGGAATCCCGCTTCGTTGCCCGCGCGAAGCCGCCGCGCCGGAAAATCCTCTGGGTCATCCCCGGCCCGCGTCCCTCCGATTCCTATGGCTACAGTCAGGCTCTGGGGTCTACCTGGGAAGCCTACAAACGCAGTGCGGGCAGGTACCGCGCGAATCGCGCTCACTTTGACGACGCCGTGGATTTCGTTGGCTGGTATAATCATCAGTCGTTTGTGCGCAGCAGAATTCCGAAAACGGATGCCTATCGCCTCTATCTGGCGTATCACGAAGGACACGGTGGCTACAATCGCGGTACCTACCGCAACAAGAGCTGGCTGCAGTCCGTCGCGAGGAAAGTCGCCGATCGCGCAGCGATGTATCGTGGCCAGCTGGCGTCCTGCGAGTCTTCACTGCGCAGGCGGCGCGGCCTGTTCGGCTGGTTTTAGCGGATAATCCCTGCCGTTTCGCGGTAATGTCATGCTATTGTCACAAACTGTCTGCAACATCTGCCACTTTGGGGCTGTCGGACGAATTGCGCATGACTGAACGAACGGTTTTGGTGGTTGACGATGAGTTTGCTATTCGCGACATGCTGCGAATGGCGCTGGAAATTGTCGATTTCAAGTGCCTCGAAGCGGACAATATCCTCGATGCCCATGCGATTGTTGTGGACCAGCGCCCCGACATCATCCTGCTCGACTGGATGCTGCCCGGCGGCAGCGGTCTGGAGCTGCTGCGCCGGCTCAAGCGGGAAGAGGCAACCCGGGAACTGCCGGTCATCATGCTGACTGCAAAAACCGCGGAGGATAACGTGATTCAGGGCCTCGACGTGGGGGCCGACGATTACATCACCAAGCCGTTTGCGCCGCGCGAACTCATCGCGCGTATCCGGGCGCTGCTGCGGC
Source organism: Chromatocurvus halotolerans (assembly GCF_004340525.1). Classification (GTDB taxonomy): domain Bacteria; phylum Pseudomonadota; class Gammaproteobacteria; order Pseudomonadales; family Halieaceae; genus Chromatocurvus; species Chromatocurvus halotolerans. The sequence goes on from NZ_SLWX01000002.1 coordinate 293,553, forward strand.
GCTCGTCGAGTGCCGAGAATACGGATCGCATGCAGGTGTCACTGCTGGTTCTCGACGGCAAGAGCCGTCGTGTCTATCTCGACGAGGCACCGCTGGACATGGGCCCCACGGAATTCAATCTGCTGCAGTTTTTCATGTCGCACCCGGAGCGGGCCTACACAAGAAACCAGCTTCTGGACCAGGTCTGGGGTGCCAATGTGTATGTCGAAGAGCGCACGGTAGACGTGCATATCAGACGCCTGCGAAAGGCGCTGCAGACGAGCGATATGGACTACAGCGGGCTCATACAGACGGTTCGCGGCACCGGCTATCGCTTTTCGTCGAGGGGGGCTCCCACCGGGTGAATCTCGATCGTAGCTGGCGCAGTGAACTTCGCAAGCTGCTGCTGCTGTTGCTGGGCTCCGTGCTTGTCGGCTGGGTGCTGGGGTTCCCGCTGGCGTCTCTGGCCGTAGGCTTCGGCCTCGTCAGCCTGTTCTGGCTGCTGCAGATCTGGCGAATGCGCCGCTGGCTCGAACACCCGGATCAGCTGCCGCCGGAAAGCTCCGGGCTGTGGGGCGTGATCTATTCAACGATTTATCGCCTGCAGAGGGAGAACCGCGAGGCCAGGCTGCGACTGCAGTCGACAGTGGATTACCTGCAGGAGTCCTTTGCCTCGATGCGCGATGGCGTCGTGATTCTCACCCACCGCGGTGCCATTGAATGGAGCAACACCGCGGCGCACCGGCTGCTGCAGCTTGAATACCCGCGGGATCGTGGCCAGCTCATTCTCAACCTCGTCAGGCTCCCGGAATTTCACGATTACTTCCTCGCCCGGGACTTCCACGAGCCACTGCAGGTGCGGATGAAAGGCGGCAGAGTCAGGCACCTGCAGATGGAGATCACGCCCTTCGCCGACGGTGATTTCCTCCTGTTCGTCCGGGATATCACGCGATTGCAGGAGACCGAGCAGATGCGCCGGGATTTCGTCGGCAACGTGTCGCATGAGCTCCGGACACCGCTGACCGTGTTCAAGGGGTATCTGGACACAATGCTCGACAATCGCGATCGCATCGACGAGCGTTTCCACCGGCCCCTGCTGCAGATGGATCTGCAGATACGGCGCATGGAAAGTCTGCTGCACGATCTGCTGTGGCTGTCCCGGATCGAGAGTGAGCGCAGCCAGAAAAAGACAGTCAAGGTCGATATGGTGTCCCTGCTGGAAGAACTGCAGGAGGAATTGTCGCAATCCCACCCGCAGCGCAGCGTTGCGCTGGAAATCGCGTGCCGGGATGCCGTCTACGGTGATTATCAGGAACTGCACAGCGCGGTCTCCAATCTGGTGTTGAACGCGATAAAGTACAGTCCGGACGACACCGTCGTTACGGTGCGCTGGGCAAACGATGGCGATAGCGTGACACTTTCGGTGAGTGATCGTGGCGTCGGCATCCAGGAGGCCCACATTCCCAGGCTCACCGAGCGTTTCTACCGGGTGGATGAAAGCCGTTCGTCGCAGACAGGCGGAACCGGGCTCGGTCTTGCCATCGTCAAGCACGTCGCGGCGTCACATGGCGCTGCCCTGGATATCCAGAGCCAACCGGGCAAGGGCAGTACCTTCTCTCTGTCGTTTTCGGCGTTTTGAGAGGCGGACGCGATAATTCCGCTGAATCCCGGTGCCGTGCATTGGGTAAATTCCGGAAAGGGTATAGACTGATCGATGGCTTGGTGGATTTATCAGAAAAAGGTGGTCACAGGTCGGAGACGACCGGGGGAAAAGGCGCGGTGCAGAGAGACTCGTTCAAACAACACATCTCGGGCCAGTTCAATGCTGAGCTCGAGGCGGTCAAGAATCATCTGCTGGAGATGGGTGGACGCGTAGAGTCCCAGGTCGCCCTTGCCGTAGAGGCGCTCCTGGCGCGCGACAGCGGGCAGGCAGCCGATGTGATCGCGGGCGACGAAGAAGTCAACATCATGCAGGTCAAGATAGACGAGGAGTGCTCGCACATTCTCGCCAGGCGCCAGCCCGCGGCAAGTGACCTCAGGCTGGTGATCGCAGTGGCCAAGGTCACCACGGATCTGGAGCGTATCGGTGACGAGGCGACCAAGATTGCACGGCAGGCCATCACGCTCTCCGAGCAGGCGCAGTCGCGCAGTGGCTCTGCGGAGGTCCGTCAGATCGGACGCCACGTGGGGCTCATGCTTCGCAGCGCGCTGGATTCCTTTGCCCGGCAGGATGAAATCACCGCCGTGGACGTTGTGGTGGATGACGATACCGTGGATTCCGAGTATGCCTCGGCGATGCGCAGCCTTGTGACTTTCATGATGGAGGATCCGCACAACATCGGTCCGGTGCTGAATGAGATGTGGGCACTGCGTGCCCTCGAGCGCGTTGGTGATCACGCCAGCAATGTGGCAGAGCAGGTGATCTATCTGGCCCGGGGTCTGGATGTGCGTCACATGGAGCCCACCGAGTTGAGAGCCCACATTCAGGGCAACCGCAACCCGGAGGATCGGGACACGGAATGAGCCGCTTCTGGAGTGACACTGCGCGCAGGCTTGTGCCCTACGTGCCGGGCGAGCAGCCGCGCGAAACCCTGATCAAGTTGAACACCAATGAGTGCCCTTATCCGCCGTCGCCCCGGGTCATGCGGGCAATACAGGAGGTTGGTGGTGACGAACTGCGGCGCTATCCGAATCCCGAGTCCGATGCCTTGCGGTGTGCTGTCGCGGACTATCACCGAATTGAACCTTCCCAGGTGTTTCCCGGCAATGGCTCTGACGAGGTTCTGGCGCACATTTTTCAGGGCTTGCTGAAGCAGCAGCGACCCCTGGTGTTTCCCGATATCACCTACAGCTTCTATCCCGTATGGTGCGCGCTTTACGACATCGACTACGAGACTCTGCCGTTGACAGAGGATTTCCGTATCGATGTCGGTGCGATTCCGCGGGACAACGGTGGAATCATCTTCCCGAACCCGAATGCCCCGACGGGCTGCCCACTGCCGCTGGCGGAAATCCGTCGCGTCCTGCTCGGTCACCCCGACTCGGTCGTTGTCGTTGATGAAGCCTATGTCGATTTCGGCGCGGAATCCGCCATCCCGCTGATTCGGGATTTCCCGAACCTGGTTGTGGTGCAGACCCTGTCCAAAGCACGATCCCTGGCGGGACTGCGCGTCGGCTTTGCCTTCGCCCAGGCGGAGCTCGTCGAGGCCCTGCTGCGGGTCAAGAATTCCTTCAATTCCTACCCCCTGGATGTCTTCGCCCAGCGCGGCGCTGTGGCCGCATACCAGGATGAGGCCTATTTTCAGGAGTGTCGGGCCCGAGTCATCGCGTCGCGGGAGCAGCTGGCACTTGCCCTGTCAGACCTCGGCTACGACGTACTGCCGTCGGCCGCAAACTTTCTCCTGGTATCTCCGCCGGGGGGTGATGCGGCCGCGCTGTTCGGCCGGCTGCGTGAGCGCGGCATCCTTGTGAGACATTTCTCCCGGCCACGAATAGATCGCTTTCTGCGTATCAGCATTGGCTCGGAAGAGGAGTGCGCAACGCTTCTTGGCGTGCTGAAAGAATTGTCCTGATGGCTTGTTCGCCATCCCGCGAGTGCGTCCCTGGTGGGCCACGCGGTAAGTACGGTAGGGCTCAGCGCCGCTGCAGAATAACGCTGCCAATACTGTAGCCGGCCCCGAAGGAGCACAGTACGCCGGTATCCCCGGGCTCAAAATCAGCATGGTACTTGTGCAGTGCGATGATCGACCCTGCCGAGCTGGTATTGGCGTATTCGTCAAGTATGACCGGAGCCTGTTGCTCGTCGGGATCGTGTCCCAGGACCCGTCGCGCGATCAGCTGATTCATGTTCAGGTTGGCCTGGTGCAGCCAGAGGCGCTTCACTGCGGCTGTCGGTATGGACAATCGTTCGAGCTGCTCGCTGATCTGGGCCACCACGGCGGGGCAGACTTCCTTGAACACCTTGCGGCCTTCCTGCACGAACAGTTTGTCACGGTTGCCGATGCCGCTTTCGTCGGCCCGGTTCAGGAAGCCGAAGTTGTTGCGGATGTTGTTGGAGAAAAGGGTTTGCAGCCGGCTGTCCAGCAGCGTGAACTGCATGGTCGATCGGGCGTGGTCTGCGCGCTGCAGAACAACGGCTGTGCACACATCACCAAAAATGAAGTGTGAATCGCGATCGCGGAAATTCAGATGTCCGGTGCATATCTCCGGGTTGACCATCAGGATGCAGTCCGCGCTGCCGCTGCGGATGCTGTCTGCGGCCTGCTGAATTCCGAAGGTGGCCGAAGAGCAGGCCACATTCATGTCGAAAGCGTGGCCGGCAATGCCCAGGGCCGCCTGCACTTCGACGGCAATGGCGGGATAGGGGCGCTGCATGTTGGATGCGGCCACAATCACGCCATTGATGTCGTCGGGTCCGATACCCGCGCTCGCCATGGCATCACGGGCAGCCGAGACGGCCATCTCACACATAATGGAGGGTTCGTCATTGCCGCGCTCCGGGATGTCCGGCGTCATTCGCTCCGGGTCGAGTATCCCGGATTTGTTGATGACGTAGCGTGACTTGATACCCGATGCCTTCTCGATGAAGGCTACCGAACTGTGCGCCTGCGGCGTGATTTCCCCGCGGGCAATCTGATCGGCATTCTCCGCGTTGAAGCGGTCCGCCCAGGCGTTGAACGCTGTCACCAGCTCCGCGTTGGAGATGGATTCGGCAGGGGTGTACAACCCGGTCCCCGAAATGACTACATCTTTCATGATGCGCTGCTGTCCAGGCCGCCTCGAATCAGGATGTCAGCGCTGCTCCAGCGGAACATAGTCGCGCTTGGGGTGACCCGTGTAGAGCTGCCGCGGTCGACCGATGCGATAACTCCCGGATATCATTTCATTCCAGTGGGCGATCCAGCCCACGGTGCGACCCACTGCGAAGATCACTGTGAACATGCTGGTGGGGATGCCGATGGCCTTGAGGATAATCCCGGAGTAGAAGTCGACGTTCGGATACAGCTTCTTGTCGATGAAATAGTCGTCCTCGAGTGCAATCTGCTCCAGCCGTTTGGCGATAGCCAGCAGGGGATCGTTCTCGATTCCCAGTTCCGCCAGGACCTCGTCGGCTGCCTCTTTCATCACCTTGGCCCGGGGGTCGAAATTCTTGTAGACCCGGTGGCCAAAGCCCATGAGCCTGAACGGATCATTCTTGTCCTTGGCGCGGGCCACGAATTCGTCAATTCGCGAAACATCACCGATTTCCTCGAGCATATCGAGGACTGCCTCGTTGGCGCCTCCGTGTGAGGGACCCCAGAGTGCCGCGATGCCGGCAGCGATGCAGGCAAAGGGGTTGGCGCCGGAGGATCCCGCCAGCCGGACGGTGGAGGTGGATGCGTTCTGCTCGTGATCGGCATGCAGCAGGAAGATACGGTCCATGGCCTTGGCCAGTACAGGGGATATGTTGCTCGGCGCACAGGGGGTGCCGAACATCATGTGCAGAAAGTTCTCCGCGTAGGCAAGGCTGTTGTCCGGATACATGAAGGGCTGGCCGATAGAGAACTTGTAGCTCATGGCGGCAAGGGTGGGCATTTTTGCAATCAGGCGGAACGCCGCTACCTGTCGGTGATGCTCATCCGAGATATCGAGCGAATCGTGATAGAACGCCGACAGGGCGCCAACTACGCCGCACATGATGGCCATGGGATGCGCGTCGCGCCGGAAACCGTTGAAGAAGGTGCGGATCTGTTCGTGCACCATTGTATGGTTGTGCACGGTGCTGACAAATTTCTCGCGCTGTTCGGGTGACGGCAGCTCGCCGTATAAAAGCAGGTAGCAGGTTTCGAGGTAGTTGGAGTTCTCCGCCAGCTGGTCAATGGGATAACCGCGATGCAGCAACATGCCGGCGGCACCATCGATATACGTGATCTGGGACTCGCAGGCCGCGGTGGAAACAAAGCCGGGGTCATAGGTGAACAGGCCCTTTGCCGTGAGAGCACCGACATCGATGACCTGCGGCCCCACGGTGCCCGAGTACACCGGCAGATCGATCGCTTCGTCGATGCCGTCTACTTTGAGGGTGGCTTTCATGTCGGTCATAGGGGGGGTCCTGATCGTCTCCAGCGTTGGGTGCCCAACTATAGAGAGTAACGTCGTTTTGTCAACGCGCTGTGACGCAGCGGATTTCGACGCCGATCCGCAAAAGAAAGGGTTTTCGCAGGCGTTTTAAGCCGGCTTTGCCACGTTCGCCGGGATTTTCCTGCGCGGGGCAACGATGCTGCGAATTGTCATGAATGCGGCGTGGGACTATAATGCGGCGCGCTTTCAGCGGTTCATGCAGACATTGCCGTGACCGCCTCTTTTCACCCGTCAAAATGGACTCTCGCTGTGAAGGATAACCGCCCCGTCAACCTTGACATCGGTTCCATGCGTCTTCCGATTACCGCATGGGCCTCAATCACTCACCGCGCTTCCGGCGTGTTCCTGTTTGTCGCCAGCGTACTGATGCTGTGGGCACTGGACCGGAGCCTGCGATCACCGGAGAGTTTTGCCCGTCTTGCGGAGGTGCTCTCGGGTGGCGCCGTCAGGCTGGTGCTCTGGCTGGTCGCCACCGGCCTGCTCTATCACTCGATTGCCGGTGTGCGCCACCTCATCATGGATGCCGGGATCGGTGAATCCATGGCCGGGGGGGTGCTTGGGGCCCGCCTGGTGATCGCATCCACGTTTGTCCTGTCGCTGATTCTGGGGGTCTGGTTATGGTGAAGGTCGTGACGAGTTTCGGCCGTTCCGGAGTTTCCGACTGGTTGGTGCAGCGCGTCAGTGCCGTTATCCTTCTGGCCTATTTCCTGTTCGTTGCCTGGGTATTGCTCGCAGGCGTGTCATACACGGAATGGAAAGGCCTGTTTGAGGCGACCTGGATGCGTGTCTTCAGCCTGATGGCGCTGCTGTCGCTGGGAGCGCATGCGTGGATTGGAATGTGGTCGGTTCTTACTGACTACCTCACAGAGCGCATGCTTGGCAGCAAGGGTAACGTGCTGCGCATTCTAGCCCAGTTACTTACGACACTGGCGCTGTTTGTCTACGTCGTCTGGGGTGTCCAGATTCTCTGGGGTTACTAGGACTCGATTTATGTCAACGATACGAACCATTTCATTTGACGGCGTGATTGTCGGCGGCGGCGGCGCTGGCATGCGTGCCGCGCTCCAGCTCGCCCAGTCCGGCTACAAGACGGCAGTGATCACAAAGGTGTTCCCCACCCGCTCGCACACGGTGTCTGCACAGGGCGGCATCACCTGCGCCATCGCCAGTGACGATCCGAATGATGACTGGCGCTGGCACATGTATGACACCGTCAAGGGCTCCGACTATATCGGCGACCAGGACGCAATCGAGTACATGACCAGCGTTGGCCCGGAAGCCATATTCGAGCTAGAGCACATGGGGCTGCCGTTCTCCCGTACCGAAGAAGGGCGCATTTATCAGCGGCCATTCGGTGGCCAGTCGAAGAATTTTGGTGAGGGCGGCCAGGCGGCGCGTACCTGTGCCGCAGCGGATCGCACGGGGCATGCCCTGCTGCATACGCTCTACCAGAACAATATGAAGAACAACACGGTCTTCTTTAACGAGTGGTTTGCCACAGACCTGGTGAAAAACAGCGATGGTGCTGTTGTCGGTGTAATGGCCATCTGCATTGAGACTGGTGAGACGGTGTACGTCAAATCCCGGGCAACCGTATTTGCGACCGGCGGTGCAGGGCGGATATACGCGTCCACGACCAACGCCCATATCAATACCGGCGACGGCATCGGCATGGCCCTGCGCGCCGGCTTCCCTGTCCAGGACATGGAAATGTGGCAGTTCCACCCGACCGGTATTTATGGGGCCGGCACGCTGGTGACCGAGGGCTGCCGCGGCGAGGGTGGCTATCTGATCAACAAGGATGGCGAGCGCTTTATGGAACGTTATGCGCCCAACGCCAAGGACCTTGCGGGTCGAGACGTGGTGGCACGTTCCATGGTTCTCGAAATCCTTGAGGGGCGCGGCTGCGGTCCGGAAGGCGACCACGTGTTCCTGAAGCTCGATCATCTGGGAGAGGAGGTGCTGGAAAGCCGACTCCCGGGTATCTGTGAGCTGTCGCGCACCTTCGCGCATGCGGATCCGGTGAAAGAGCCCATTCCGGTGGTACCTACCTGCCACTACATGATGGGGGGTATCCCGACCAACGTGAATGGCCAGGCCATCACGGTGGATGCCGACGGCAATGACCATATCATCCCGGGTCTCTACGCCTGCGGGGAGGTGGCCTGTGTGTCGGTTCACGGTGCCAACCGCCTCGGCGGCAACTCGCTGCTCGACCTCGTGGTCTTTGGCCGCGCTTCCGGGCTGTTCATCGAGAATGCCCTGCGCGAGGGGATCGAGATGCGCGATGCCTCCGCCGATGATATCGACCAGGCGAACCAGATGCTGGCGCGCCTGAACGCGTCCAGCGGCGGTGAAAAGGTCTCAGACCTGCGCAAGGAGCTTCAGAACACCATGCAGAATTATTTCGGCGTGTTCCGCACGGGTGAATTCATGCAGGAGGGTGTGCGCAAGCTTGATGACCTGCGTGGACGCATCGCCAATGTCCATCTTGAGGACAAGTCGCAGGCGTTCAACACCGCCAGAATCGAGTGCCTGGAACTGCAGAACCTGTTTGAGGTGGCCGAGGCAACCGCGATTGCCGCAGAGGCGCGCAATGAAAGCCGTGGCGCTCACGCCCGGGATGACTTCAAGGAGCGCGACGACGTCAACTGGTTGTGCCACTCCATGTATTACCCGGGCGACAAGCGCGTTGGCAAGCGCGATGTCAATTTCACGCCGAAAACAGTCGCTACTTTTGAGCCCAAGGCTCGGACTTACTAAGAGGCAGATCCATGTTGCAAGTCAGTATCTATCGCTACAACCCGGAGACTGATGCAGAGCCGCGCATGCAGGATTTCCAGGTCGACACCGGTGGCAAGGATGTCATGGTTCTCGATGTTCTTGAACAGATCAAGGCGCAGCAGGACAGCACGGTGACCTATCGGCGCTCCTGTCGCGAGGGCGTGTGCGGTTCTGATGGCCTGAATATCAACGGCAAGAACGGCCTCGGCTGCATCACGCCACTGTCGGAAACTGTTCGGGACAACAAACTTGTCATTCGGCCGCTGCCGGGGCTGCCCGTGGTCCGAGACCTGGTTGTCGACATGAGCCTGTTCTATGCCCAGTACGAGAAAGTACAGCCTTATCTGCAGAACAATACGCCTGCACCGGCGATTGAGCGACTGCAGTCCCCGGAGGATCGGGAAAAGCTGGACGGTCTGTACGAGTGTATTCTGTGCGCCTGCTGTTCAAGCAGCTGTCCATCGTTCTGGTGGAATCCGGATCGCTTCATCGGCCCGGCAGGGCTGTTGCAGTCCTACCGCTTCCTCGCCGACAGTCGGGATACGGCCACCGAGGAGCGGCTGTCCCGGCTGGATGATCCGTTCAGTGTTTTCCGCTGCCACGGCATCCAGAATTGCGTCAATGTGTGCCCGAAGGGGCTGAATCCTACGCGGGCCATCGGTCACATACGCAACATGCTGTTATCGCGCGCCGCCTGAAGGCGCGCTTTCCCTTCTAACGACCGCAAGTTGCTGGCATAATATGTGCGCGGCAGCGTGCGCCCCCGCGCGCTGCAAACCCGGCACAATCGACTCATCGGAAGGTCAGGATGCAGCAGAGCACAATGGAGCGCCTCTGGCGTTCGTCCCACATCGCCGGCGGTAATGCTGCCTACGTTGAAGACCTCTACGAAGCCTATCTGAAAGACCCCAACGCGGTGCCCGAGCAGTGGCGCGATTATTTTGACAAGCTGCCGCTTGTGGAGTCGAGCGTATCGCAGCTTAATGATATCCCCCATTCCGCCGTGCGTGACCGCTTTGCTCGCATCAGCAAGATGCGTGTGCGAACAGAGGCAACCGTGGCCCATGACTCGCAGGCCACGGAGCACGAGCGCAAACAGGTGCGCGTGGTCCAGCTTATCTCGGCCTATCGCCAGCGCGGACATCAGAAGGCAAAGCTCGATCCCCTGGGTCTCGCCGCACGTGAGCATGTGGCAGATCTGGAGCTGGGCTTTCACTCACTCTCCGAAGCGGATCTCGACACGGTCTTCCAGGTCGGCAGTCTGCATATCGGCAGCGAGGATGCCACGCTTGGCGAAATCGTCAATGCACTGGAGCGCACCTACTGCCACACGGTGGGTGCCGAATTCATGCACATCGTGGACACCGGACAGCGCCACTGGATCATGACCCGCATGGAGTCCGTGCGCTCGGCACCTGCCTACGGCCCCGATGTTCAGCGGCAGCTCCTGCGCCGGCTGATCAAGGCAGAGGGTCTGGAGAAGTCATTGGCGTCCAAGTATCCCGGCACCAAGCGCTTCGGTCTGGAGGGTGGTGAAAGCCTGATTCCGATGATGGCTGAAATGGTGCAGCGCATCGGATCCTACGGTGCGAAGGAAATCGTTATCGGTCTCGCCCACCGCGGTCGTCTCAATGTCCTGGTCAATATTTTCGGCAAGAAGCCACTCGAGCTGTTTGCCGAGTTCGAGGGGCGCGCGCGCTATGAGAGCTCCGGCGACGTCAAGTATCACCAGGGCTTTTCCTCCAACGTCATGACGCCCGGCGGCGAGGTGCACCTGGCGCTGGCGTTCAACCCGTCCCACCTGGAGATTGTCGCGCCGGTGGTGGAAGGTTCGGTCCGCGCCAGGCAGGATCGTCGCCAGGATCCGCTCGGGGATTCTGTCGTGCCGATCGTGGTGCATGGCGATGCGGCGTTCGCCGGTCAGGGCGTGGTCATGGAGACCTTCCAGATGTCCCAGACCCGCGCCTACAAGACCGGCGGCACGGTCCATATCGTTCTCAATAACCAGGTGGGCTTTACCACACACAAACGCGAGGATGCGCGTTCCACGGAGTACTGTACCGACGTCGCGAAAATGGTCCAGTCGCCGATATTCCATGTCAACGCAGACGACCCTGAAGCCGTGCTGTTCGTCACCCAGCTGGCAATCGACTTTCGCAACGAGTTCAAGCGCGATGTGGTGATCGACCTTATCTGTTACCGCCGCCGCGGTCATAATGAAGCGGATGAGCCCTCGGTCACGCAGCCGCTCATGTACGAAGCGATCCGCAAGCACAAGAGCACCCGGGATCTGTACGCCGAGCATCTGATTGCGGCGGGTGTGGTTACGGCAGAAGAAGACGCCTCTCTGGTCGAGGGCTACCGCGAATCGCTCGACCGCGGTGAGCCGCTGGTCAGTTCGCTGGTCACGGAACCGAACAAGGAGCTGTTCGTCGACTGGACCCCGTATCTTGGCCATCCCTGGACGCTGGAGTGCGACACCGGTATTGACCTGCAACATCTGCAAGCCCTCGCCCAGCGGACCAACCAGGCGCCGGAGAGCTTCCCGCTGCAGCGCCAGGTGGGGAAAATTCTCGAGGACCGCCGCAAGATGGCGGCGGGCGCGATGCCGCTCAACTGGGGTTTCGCGGAGACGCTTGCCTACGCGACTCTGCTTGAGGCCGGTTACCCCGTGCGACTGACGGGTCAGGACGTGGGCCGCGGTACCTTCTCCCACCGCCACGCGGTGCTGCACAACCAGAAGGAGGAGGGTACCTACATACCGCTCCAGCATATCAGCGAATCCCAGGGCAAGTTTGATATCTACGATTCCCTGCTTTCTGAAGAGGCGGTGGTCGCCTTCGAATACGGCTATGCAACAACAGCTCCGACTGGCCTCGTCATCTGGGAGGCGCAGTTTGGCGACTTCGCCAATGGCGCCCAGGTGGTGATTGACCAGTTCATTACCTCGGGCGAGCACAAGTGGAGCAGACTGTGCGGCCTTACTATGCTCCTGCCGCATGGCTACGAGGGCCAGGGGCCGGAGCACTCCTCGGCCCGGCTGGAACGCTTCATGCAGCTTTGTGCCGAGCACAACATACAGGTGTGCGTGCCCACCACCCCGGCGCAGGTTTACCACATGCTGCGCCGCCAGACGATCCGGCCGCTGCGCAAGCCGCTGGTTGTCATGTCACCGAAGAGCCTGCTGCGACACAAGGAAGCGGTATCGACGCTGGAGGACCTGGCGGGTGGCCGCTACTACAACGTCCTCGATGAGACTGACGATCTCGACAAGTCGGCGGTAAAGCGCATTGTCATGTGTGCCGGCAAGGTGTTCTACGATCTGCGCGCCCAGCGGCGTGAGCGCGGTATCGAGGACATCGCCATCATTCGTCTCGAGCAGCTCTATCCCTTCCCGGAGTCGGAGCTGCTGGAGGTGCTGAAACAGTACCCAAACCTTCAGGATGCCGTGTGGTGCCAGGAAGAGCCGATGAACCAGGGCGCCTGGTATTCGAGTCAGCACCATATGCGCCGAGCCATGTACGCACACCTGAAGCGCGTCTATCTGGGCTATGTCGGACGCGATGCCTCGGCCGCGCCTGCGGCGGGCTACATGGCGCTGCATCTCGAGCAGCAGGAGCGATTCATCAACGAAGCCCTCACGCTACCAGCGTCAGTGGCGTGATCCCGGTATTTTTAAGGAACCGAAATGGCAATCGAAATCAAGGCACCCGCTTTTCCTGAATCTGTCGCAGACGGTGAGGTGGCCACTTGGCACAAACAGGAAGGCGATGCGGTCAGCCGCGATGAACTGCTGGTGGAAATCGAAACCGACAAGGTCGTCATGGAGGTTGTTGCGCCCGAGGACGGTGTGCTCGTAAGCATTGATGCGCCGGAGGGCACCACGATCGACAGCGGAGCCCTTCTCGGCACGCTGAAAGCGGGTGCAGCATCCAAAAAACCGGATACAGACAGCGGCAGTGACAGCAGCGGGGCCGGGAAGCCACAGCAGGCCGCCGCGGCAAGCGAGTCAGCCGGGGAGCCGGCCTCTGCGTCCCAGGCAATGGGCCCCGCCGCGCGACAGCTGGTTGACGAGCATCAGCTCGACCCGAAAAAAATTGCCGGTTCCGGCAAGGGTGGGCGCATTACCAAGGAAGATGTGGTCGCACACATGCGCGACGCAGAAACGTCCGCGGCTTCTGCAGCACCGGCAAAGGCGGCATCTGTGCCGGCGGAAATGGATCTCCCCTCCGGCCATAGCGCAGAGCGTGTGGAGAAGCGGGTTCCCATGACGCGCATGCGGGCGCGCATCGCCGAACGCCTGCTTGAAGCGAGCCAGCAGACTGCCATGCTGACCACGTTCAACGAGGTCAACATGGCGCCGGTCATGGCGCTGCGCAACCGCTACAAAGAGCAGTTTGAGAAGACCCACAACGGCACGCGGCTGGGCTTTATGGGCTTTTTCGTCAAGGCCGCCTGCGAGGCGCTGAAGCGTTTTCCCGAGGTGAACGCCTCTATCGACGGCAATGACGTGGTGTATCACGGCTACCAGGATATCGGGGTCGCCGTGTCCACGCCCGGCGGGCTGGTGGTGCCGGTGCTGCGCGACGCCGACTTCATGAGCCTCGCGGACATTGAGGCCGCGGTTTCCGATCTCGGCAAGCGCGCTCGGGACAACAAGCTGAGCATTGATGACATGACCGGGGGAACCTTTACCGTCACCAATGGCGGCGTGTTTGGTTCGCTCCTGTCCACCCCCATCCTGAATCCGCCGCAGACCGGAATTCTTGGCATGCACAAGATACAGGAGCGCCCCATGGCGGTTGACGGCCAGGTCGTGATTCAGCCGATGATGTATCTCGCGCTCTCCTACGACCATCGGCTGATCGATGGCAAGACGGCAGTGCAGTTCCTCGTGGCGGTGAAGGACCTTATTGAGGATCCGGCGCGCATACTGCTCCAACTTTAAACGCAGGCACAGGAATTCATCATGTCAGAGAAATACGATGTCGTAGTGATTGGCGCGGGCCCCGCGGGCTACGTCGGCGCGATACGCGCAGCACAGCTGGGGCTTAAGACCGCGGTGGTCGAACTGTGGACCGGCGACAAGAACAAGTCGATTCTGGGTGGCACCTGCCTGAATACCGGGTGTATCCCTTCCAAGGCCCTGCTCGACAGCAGCCAGAAATTTGCCGATGCGCGTGATCGCCTGTCGACCCACGGTATCGGCATAAAATCACCGACCATTGATGTGGCGGCGATGCAGAAGCGCAAGCAGACCATCGTTGAGCAGCTGACAGGCGGTATTGCCGGGCTGTTCAAACACAATGGCGTTACGGTTATCGAAGGGCGGGGCAAGGTTCTCGCCGGCGCCAAGGTGGAAGTCACCGACAGCAAGGGCAAAGTGAAAGTGGTCGACGCCACGGATGTGATTATCGCAGCCGGTTCCGAGCCTGTGAAAATCCCGCCGGCCCCGGTGGATGACAAGTACATCGTCGATTCCACCGGCGCCCTCGAATTCACCGAGGTTCCCGGCCGTCTGGGCGTGATCGGTGCCGGCGTTATCGGGCTGGAGCTGGGTAGCGTCTGGGGCCGTCTGGGTTCCGAAGTCATTCTGCTCGAGGCGCTGGATACCTTTCTGCCCATGATGGATGCGCAGATCAGCAAGGAATCCGCCAAGATCTTCAAGAAGCAGGACCTGGATATCCGGCTCGGATCCCGGGTCACGGCTACCGAGATCAAGAATGACAAGGTCGAGGTCACGTATGAGTCAGCCGACGGGACGCAGACCGAAGTGTTCGACAAGCTGATCGTTTCCGTGGGCCGCCGACCGCGCAGCGAGGAGCTGCTCGCCAGCGACAGCGGCGTGACGCTGGACGAGCGTGGCTTTATTTACGTCAATGACTTCTGCGCGACCGAGGCGCCGCATGTCTATGCGGTCGGCGACGTGGTGCGTGGACCGATGCTGGCCCATAAGGGCTCGGAAGAGGGTGTGATGGTTGCCGAGCGGATAGCCGGCAAGAAAGTCCAGGTCAATTATGACTGCATTCCCTCCATTATCTACACACATCCGGAAATTGCCGCGGTAGGCAGGACAGAGCAGGAGCTCAAGACAGACGGCGTTGACTACAAGGTGGGTGTATTTCCGTTTGCTGCCAGCGGTCGGGCACTGGCGGCGGACGACAGCGAGGGCATGGTCAAGATCATCGCCGATGCAGAGACAGATCGGATTCTGGGTTGTCATGTCGTTGGGCCATCCGCTGCAGATCTTGTGCAGCAGGTCGTGATTGCGATGGAGTTCGGCTCCAGTGCGGAGGATCTGGCGCTGATGGTGTTCGGGCATCCGACGCTGAGTGAGGCGGTGCATGAAGCCGCACTCGCAGTAGACGGTCACGCCATTCACGTGGCGAACCGCAAGCGCAAGTAAATGCCTCCCGGTAGCGTGCTGAAAACAAGAACAAATCCACGCCCGGGACTGGCGACATTTCCTACAATACATGAACGGAAACCAACATGAATCTTCATGAGTATCAGGGTAAGCAGTTATTTGCCGAGTACGGCCTTCCGGTATCCCAGGGCTACGCGGTGGATTCCCCCCGGGAGGCCGAGGAAGCAGCCGATCTGATCGGCGGTGACATGTGGGTGGTCAAGGCCCAGGTTCACGCCGGCGGTCGGGGCAAGGCGGGCGGCGTCAAGCTGGTCAAGAGCAAGCAGGAAATTGCCGACTTTGCGTCGCATTGGCTGGGCCGGAATCTGGTGACCTACCAGACCGACGAGGGCGGCCAGCCGGTGTCGAAAATTCTGGTGGAGACCTGCACCGACATCGCGGAAGAGCTGTATCTCGGTGCGGTTGTCGATCGTTCCTCGCGACGCATTGTGTTCATGGCGTCCACCGAAGGTGGCGTCGAAATTGAAAAGGTGGCTGAGGAAACACCCGAAAAGATCCTGCGCGTGGCGATTGACCCTCTCGTGGGTGCGCAGCCTTACCAGGGCCGCGAGATGGCGTTCAAGCTGGGGCTCTCCGGCGAGCAGATCAAGCAGTTCGTGAAGATCTTTCTGGGTCTGGCCCGGCTGTTCAAGGAAAAAGACCTGGCGCTCATAGAAATCAACCCGCTGGTAATTACCGATCAGGGCAATCTGCACTGCCTGGACGCCAAAATCGGCGTTGACGGCAATGCACTGTATCGCCAGAACGCCCTGCGCGACATGCACGATCCCAGCCAGGAGGACTCACGCGAAGCGCACGCCGCGCAATGGGAGCTCAACTATGTGGCGCTGGATGGCAACATCGGCTGCATGGTCAATGGTGCCGGTCTGGCGATGGGCACCATGGATATCGTCAAGCTGCACGGTGGCGCACCGGCAAACTTCCTCGACGTCGGCGGTGGTGCAACCAAGGAGCGCGTCTCCGAGGCGTTCAAGATCATTCTCTCTGACAGCAACGTCAAGGCGGTGCTTATCAACATTTTTGGCGGGATCGTGCGCTGTGATCTTATCGCCGAGGGCGTGATCGGTGCCGTTCAGGAAATTGGGGTTGAAGTGCCCGTGGTGGTCCGCCTCGAGGGCAACAACGCCGAGCTCGGCCGCAAGGTCCTGGCCGACAGTGGACTCAACATTATCGCAGCAACAAGCCTGACAGATGCCGCCCAGCAGGCGGTCAAGGCCGCCGGAGGAAACGCCTGATGAGTATTCTGATTGACAAGGAAACCCGCGTCATCTGCCAGGGCTTTACCGGCTCCCAGGGCACCTTCCATTCCGAGCAGGCTATCGAGTACGGCACAAAGATGGTCGGTGGCGTCACGCCAGGCAAGGGCGGCCAGGAGCACCTGGGCCTGCCGGTCTTCAACACGGTGGCAGAGGCCGTTGAGTCGACCGGCGCCGAGGCCTCGGTGATCTATGTGCCCGCGCCCTTCTGCAAGGATTCCATTCTTGAAGCTGCCAATTCGGGCATTCGCCTCGTGGTGTGCATCACCGAAGGCATCCCGACGCTCGACATGCTGGAGGCCAAGGTCAAGTGCGATGAACTGGGTGTTCGCCTGATCGGCCCGAATTGTCCCGGCGTTATCACGCCAGGTGAGTGCAAGATCGGCATCATGCCGGGACATATCCATCTGCCCGGCAAGGTTGGCATCGTATCGCGTTCCGGCACCCTCACCTATGAGGCGGTAAAGCAGACCACGGACGCCGGCTTTGGTCAGTCAACCTGCGTCGGCATTGGTGGCGATCCGATCCCGGGATCCAGCTTCATTGATATCCTGGCGATGTTCGAGCAGGACCCCGGCACCGAGGCGATTGTCATGATCGGTGAAATCGGCGGCACAGCGGAGGAGGAGGCGGCGGCCTACATCAAGGCAAACGTCAGCAAACCGGTGGTGTCGTATATTGCCGGTGTCACCGCCCCCAAGGGCAAGCGGATGGGCCATGCGGGAGCCATTATCTCCGGCGGAAAGGGCACGGCCGATGAAAAGTTTGCGGCCCTGGAGGACGCCGGCGTGAAAACCGTACGTTCCCTGGCGGATATCGGCGCGGGGCTGGCGGACATCACCGGCTGGTGATGCCGCGCGGGCCGCAGGGTCGGCGCGCACGGCCACAGAGCCCCGTCCCTGCGGTCGGGGCTTTTTTGTGTCTGCCGACGGTTACGGCGCGCAGTATCAGGCGGCGACCGACCTTTGGATCCTGGTCGCTACCGGCCGCGTGGCGCGCGGCCCTTGAAATGTCCCTGCTGAGTCCCCACCTCTGGGTGCTGTAATGGCGTATTCGTACCACAGACAGCGAGGACAACATGACCGCGGACGTGAAAAAGGAAACCCTGGGGTTTCAGACAGAAGCCAAGCAACTCCTGCACCTGATGATTCACTCCCTGTACAGCAACCGGGAGATCTTTCTGCGGGAGCTTATCTCCAACGCCTCTGATGCAATCGACAAGCTGCGCTTTGCCGCGCTTGCAGACGACAAGATCCTCGAGGGACAGAGCGACTACCAGATACGCGTAGAGGTGGACAAGGAAGCCGCGACTGTCACGATCACCGATAACGGTATCGGTATGAACCGGGAAGAAGTGATCGATAATCTCGGTACCATTGCAAAATCCGGCACCGCCGCGTTTCTGGCATCGCTGACCGGCGACCAGAAAAAGGATTCACAGCTGATCGGACAGTTTGGCGTGGGATTCTATTCAGCGTTCATCGTGGCAGAGCGCGTGGAAGTGCACACCCGCAAAGCCGGCGAGCCGAAGGAAGCCGGCGTTCTGTGGGAGTCTCAGGGGGAATCGGAGTTTTCCATTGGCGAACTGCCTCGGGACGAGCGCGGAACCAGCATTCGCCTGTTCCTCAAGTCTGACTGCACCGAATTTGCGGACGACTGGCGCGTACGCAGCGTTATCAAGAAGTATTCGGATCATATCTCGGTGCCGGTTCTGATGCTCAAGCAGGAAGCGCCGGGTGAGCACGACGAGTCCGATGACGAAGCGAAGCCGGAAGCCCCGACCTGGGAGACGGTGAACGAGGCCACGGCCCTGTGGACCCGCAGCCGCTCGGACATCAGCGACGACGAATACAAGGCGTTTTATCAGCACGTGTCACACGACTTCGATGAGCCGCTGACCTGGAGTCACAATCGTGTCGAGGGCAAGCTGGAGTACACCAGTCTGCTGTATGTGCCGGGCCGGGCGCCGTTTGATCTCTGGAACCGTGATGCGTCAAAGGGCCTGAAGCTTTACGTTCAGCGAACCTTCATCATGGATGAGGCGGAGCAGTTCCTGCCGCTGTACCTGCGTTTCATTCGCGGCGTGGTGGATTCCAATGATCTGCCGCTTAACGTGTCGCGGGAAATCCTGCAGCAGCATCCCTCCGTGGACAGCATGCGCAGCGCCCTGACCAAACGTGCCCTGGATATGCTGGCGAAGCTCGCGAAATCTGACGCGGACAAGTACGCCACGTTCTGGCGGGAGTTTGGTCAGGTGCTGAAGGAAGGCCCGGCTGAGGATTTTGCCAACAAGGAGAAGATTGCCCGGCTTCTGCGTTTTGCCACAACGCACATGGACAGTGAAACGCAGGATCAGTCGCTCGATGACTATTTGGGCCGTCTTCAGGAAGGGCAGGACAAGATCTACTATGTGGTGGCCGAGAACTTCAACACGGCACGGCGCAGCCCCCATCTGGAGGTATTCCGCAAGCGTGGTATCGAGGTGCTTCTGCTGTCAGACCGTGTGGACGACTGGCTGATGAGCCATCTGCAGGAGTTCGAGGGCAAGAAGTTCCAGGATGTGGCGCGCGGCGAACTGGATATGGAAGACGCCTCTGAGGAAGAAAAGGCAGAGCGTGAGAAGCTGCAGGAGGAAAGTCAGGCGCTGGTGGAGCGAATGAAGCAATCGCTTTCGGACGAGGTTGCTGATGTGAGGGCGACGGCGCGCCTGACAGATTCTCCTGCCTGCCTTGTGGTCGGCGAGTTCGATATGGGCGCCCAGATGCGACGCATCATGGAAGCCGCAGGCCAGCCGGTACCCGAGAGCAAGCCGACGCTGGAAATCAATCCGGGACATCCGCTGATCAGCCTGCTGGATCGGGAGCAGGACGAAGAGCGCTTTGCCGATCTGGCGCACGTTGTGTTCGAACAGGCGCTGCTCGCCGAGGGCGGGCAGTTGAAGGATCCTGCGGCCTATGTCGAGCGCCTCAACAAGCTGCTGCTGAAAATGTCCGCGGCGGGATAGGCGCTTGCTGCTCACGATATGGCGTCATGGTGAGGCCGGCCCAGGATCGCCAGACCAATCGCGCACCCTGACGGAACAGGGGACGCTGGATATAGAGCGTGGCGGCCCGGCATTTGTTGCCGGACTGCAGCGTGCCGGTCTGCCGCTTCCCTCGCTGGTGCTGTTCAGCCGCTGGCTGCGAACCACGCAGACAGCGGAAGGCCTTTGCCGCGCGTTGCCGGGCGTTGCCTCCGACAGGCTGGAGGCGCTGATCCCCGACAGCGACGCTGCCGGCGTCGATGATGCGCTGGTTGATCATGCGGGTATGCAAGCGCATATCGTGCTGGTGTCCCATCAGCCACTGGTCACTGCGCTGATCGATCGCTGCCTGGGAACCCGGGGGGAGGTGCCGGCACTCGCACCCGGTGCCTACGCAGTGCTATCGACACCGCTGGTTGCACCCGGGTGTGCCACGCTGCTGTGGTGGTCGGCGCCACCGGACTATCAGGTTTGAACAGGCGCCCGTTTGCGTCAAACTAACACCGCCGGATACCGGGTGTAACAGGAGTTCATAGTGCCGTTTGGTAGCGTTAAACATGCGATGGTTTGCCTCGCGACCGGGTTGTCGTTGATGGCAGGAGCAGGCGTGGCGCATTCCCAGGAAGATCCCCTGACCCTGTTTGAATGGATCGATACATCCCCCTATGCGGAGCGGGTCAATCAGGTTGATGAGCCGGTTCGTGCCCACCTGATCGGTCTTGGGCGTATCAAGAAGGTGCGCGGAGACTGGAGCCCAGAAAAAGTCGAGCGAGTCAATGGCAGGCTGGTGTCGTCAACCTGGCGGATTACGGATGGAGAGAGTTCTGCCGATATGTTCGACGAAGCCGTTGCTGGCATTGAGGCGCGGGATGATGCCCGCGCGCTGTTTGCCTGCAGCGGTCGCGCCTGTGGTGCCAGTGTGCAGTGGGCCAACATGGTGTTTGGCCAGCGCATTCTTTACGGCACGGAAGCGTCGCAGCATTACAGCGTGTATGCGCTGGGGGCCGAGGGTGAGTCAGGCTATCGGGTTGCCGTGTATGCCGCTGCGCGAACGTCCAAGCGGCAGTATCTGCATACGGAGATTGTCATCCTCGAACCGTGACTCACTGACCGGGAGCCCGGTCAGACCCTCATCTGCAGCAGTGCCAGAAACTCGTCACGGGTTTTCTGATCGTGGCGGAAGTTGCCCAGCATGGACGAGGTCTTCATGACCGAATTCTGCTTTTCGACGCCACGCATCATCATGCACATGTGTCGCGCCTCGATAATCACGCCCACGCCTGCGGCGTTGGTAACCGACATGAGGGTCTCTGCAATCTGTGTTGTCAGTGATTCCTGTATCTGCAGGCGGCGGGCAAACACGTCGACGATACGCGCGACTTTGGACAGGCCAATAACCTGTCCCGTGGGAATATAGGCGACGTGGCATTTTCCGATAAACGGCAGCAGGTGGTGCTCGCACAGGGAATACAGCTCAATGTCCTGCACCAGAACCATCTCGCTGGACTCCGATGGAAACAGCGCGCCATTGACGACTTCGTCCACCGACTGCCGGTAGCCATGAGTCAGGAACTCAAATGCCTTTGCTGCGCGCTCTGGTGTATCGGCGAGACCGGGCCGGGAGAGATCTTCCCCGACTGCCTTGATAATCCCTGCCCAGTGTTCCCGCATAAAAAAATCTCCCGAAGACCCGTGAGCAAAATGATACCATGATGTGATGAATCATGACCTGCAACAACGGTTTGAATTGGACGGGGCGGCGTGTGTGATCGATGCCATAAGGACCTGTGCTGGCGCCCTCGATTCTGCCAGTGTTTGCTGTGGTCATGGCACTGACAATACTTGGGACGAATCCGTTCAGCTGGTCCTCCATGCCCTGGGCCTGCCCCCCGATTCACCCGCGAGTATCGGTGGACAGACGCTCACTCCCGCTGATCGCCGACGTATTGGCGGCCTGCTGCAGCGGCGGATTGATGAACGGATACCCTTGCCCTATCTTACCGGGGAGGCCTGGTTTGCAGGACTGCGGTTCACCTGTGATCATCGTGCCCTGGTGCCTCGCTCGCCAATCGCGGAGCTGGTGCTGTCGGGCTTCCAGCCCTGGTACGCCGGCAGCGAGCCCACATCGATACTCGACCTGTGTTGCGGTGGCGGCGCGATCGGGATCGCCAGTGCCGTCTGTTTTCCAGAGGCCCGCGTGGTGCTCAGTGATATTGATGCAGACGCCCTGGCGCTGGCCGCGGAGAACGTGCGCCAGCATGAAGTGGCTGACAGAGTGCAATGTGTCCAGGGTAATCTTTTCGCGGGTCTGTCGGGCGAGCGCTTCGATATCATTCTCTGTAATCCGCCCTACGTCGATGCCGACGATCTTGCGGCGATGCCCCCGGAATATCGTCGGGAGCCTCCGATCGGGCTCGGTGCGGGGGACGACGGGCTGGACCTGGCGCGGCAGGTTCTCGACGCCGCGGCTGCGCATCTGAATCCCGACGGGCTGCTGCTGCTGGAAGTCGGTAACAGCTGGCTTGCACTTGAGGCCGCGTTTCCGCACGTGGCGTTCACCTGGGTGGAGCTCGAGTCGGGTGGCCACGGCGTACTGGCGATGCAGGCGCAGGAGCTGCGACAGTCAGCGCCATTGCTCGCGTATACTGGCCCAGAGGCTAGTTAATAGAGGCACTGCATGTCTGGAAATACCTTTGGCAAGCTGTTTAGCGTTACCACCTTCGGGGAGAGCCATGGTCCCGCCCTGGGCTGCGTCGTGGATGGCTGTCCTCCCGGCATGGCGCTGGACAGTTCCGACCTGCAGTCTGACCTCGACCGGCGCAAGCCCGGAACGTCGCGTTTCACCACCCAGCGACGGGAACAGGATGAGGTTCGCATTCTGTCAGGGGTGTTTGACGGCCGGACCACGGGCACTCCGATTGGCCTGCTGATCGAAAACACCGATCAGCGCTCGAAAGACTACTCGGATATCCGCGATACCTTCCGGCCGGCACATGCGGACTATACCTATCAGCAGAAGTACGGGTTTCGCGACTATCGTGGCGGTGGTCGTTCATCGGCGCGGGAAACGGCGATGCGTGTTGCCGCGGGAGCCATTGCGAAGAAGTATCTTGCGGAGCACTGCGGCATTCGCGTGCGCGGCTATCTGAAGCAGCTCGGCCCCATTGTTGCAAAGAGACTCGACTGGGACAGCGTGGAGGGCAACCCGTTTTTCTGTCCCGACCCGGATCGGGTGGCGGATATGGAGGCCTACATGGCGGCGCTCAACAAGCGCGGCGATTCTGTTGGCGCGCGCATCAATGTCGTGGCGACCGGCATGATGCCCGGCCTCGGCGAGCCGGTATTCGACCGCCTGGATGCTGATATTGCCGCCGCCATGATGAGCATCAACGCGGTCAAGGGTGTGGAAATAGGAGCTGGATTTGCCAGCGTCGAACAGCAGGGCAGCGAGCACCGGGATGAAATGACGCCGCAGGGCTTTCTCAGCAATCATGCCGGCGGCGTCCTGGGCGGCATCTCCAGTGGCCAGGATATTCTGGTCAGCCTCGCGCTCAAGCCCACATCGAGTATCCGACTGCCGGGCGCCAGTGTCGATACCGCTGGCAATCCCATCGAGGTGGTCACGCGAGGCCGCCACGATCCCTGTGTCGGGATTCGGGCGACACCCATTGCAGAGGCCATGCTGGCACTGGTCCTGATTGACCACCTGATGCGCCATCGGGCACAGAATGCGGGTGTCGACTCGAAAACCCCTGTGTTGCCTGCCTCACCGGCGGGGAGTTCGACCTGATGCTTTTCCGTCGCAAGCGGCGCAGCCATGGGCGTACCGTGTTTCTCGGTCTCTGCGCCATGGGCATATTGCTGTGGGCCTCGGTGTACCGTTTCAACGTACCGGCGGACGTGCTGAAGGAGTACTTTCTCGCAACGCTGGCCGCGATGGGCCTCGTCGTGCTGCTGGCCGCTCTCTGTGCGTTGCTCTTCCTGGGTATCCGGCAGCTCCTGCGTCGACGGCGCGAACAGGATTGAGTACCACCATCACAGGCGGTGTACGGTGGGGTAGACAGTGTCCCGCGCTGTCATACGGCATCCGTATGGACCTCGTGCCGGCGGCGGCCCGGAACGATCATTCGGGACGAAAGTCGAACGTCTGCAGGAATTGCAGTGCTGCCGCTCCACATTGAACGCGCAAGAACGTATATTCAGGCGTGGAATTCATCAACTTCACAAGGTGTCCGTTATGTTGAAAACAGGTTTGATTGCCCTATCACTTGCGCTGGCCGTGCCCGCGCAGGCCGCACTCGACTGGGATGCCGCCTTGAGCGGAGAGCATCGCAGCGAGAAAAACGCCGCGCGTGACGAGTATCGGCATCCCCGTGAAACCCTCGAGTTTTTCGGGCTGCGTGAAGGCATGACCGTAGTGGAGCTTTCACCGGGCGGTGGCTGGTACACCGAGGTGCTCGCGCCGCTGATGGCGGACAACGGGCGCTATTATGCGGCTCACGGCAGCGTCAACGGGGGGGCCTACGCGCGTCGCTCGCTGGGTTCCTACCTGGTCAAGCTGGGCGAGGATGACGATACCTACGGTCGCGTCATGGTATCGGAACTCAGCCCGCCCAACGCCATGGCAATAGCCCCCGAGGGTAGCGCAGACCTGGTTCTGGCATTTCGCAATATCCACACCTGGATGCGTGCCGGCGTGCTCGACGAGGTTCTGGAAAGCGTCTTTGCGGCACTCAAGCCCGGCGGCGTGTTTGGCGTCGTCCAGCACCGGGGTCCCGAGGGCAACAGTATTGACGACATGAAGAACACCGCCTATGTTACTGAAGATTATGTGATTTCTGCAGTCGAGGCGGCCGGGTTCACCCTTGCCGATCGCTCCGAAGTCAACGCGAATCCAAAGGATACAGCGGACTACGAAAACGGCGTATGGACACTGCCACCATCACTGACCCTGGGTGACGAAGACCGTGAGCGTTATCTGGCGATCGGTGAAAGTGATCGTATGACCCTGAAGTTCACCAAGCCTGCGGCGGAGTAGTTGTTGGCCGACTTTGTGCGCGTGCCCCCGGAGCGTCTCCCGCCGGAGACGCTGACGGCATTGCTGGAAGAGTATGCGAGCCGCGACGGCACCGACTACGGGCACTACGATATCAGCCTGGAGGAGAAGCGTGACCAACTGCTGTCACGTCTCTCCGCCGGCGATCTACAGCTACTCTACGACGTGGACAGCGAGCATTGGGATCTGGTGCACAGGGACCGCGCCCGTGAATTGCTGGCAGACGACAAATGAACCGACCCCTGCAAGAAACCCACGACCACCTGCTGGATGCTACCGGTCTACTGTGTCCCGAACCCGTGATGCTGATGCACAATCGCATGCGGGATTTGTCGGTGGACGATATTCTTCTGGTGCTGGCCACGGATCCGTCTACCCGGCGCGATATTCCGGATTTCTGCCGCTTTCTCGGTCACGAACTGCTGGACGAGGAAGAAGTTGATGGCACCTATCGCTATCGGGTGCGCAAGCAAGGAAACGCGTGAACGCCGCCCGGCTGGAATTCCTGTTCGATAACGTATTTGCCACCACCTGCAATACGGTTCTGCGCGGTGGTGCGAAGGAGCCACTGTATGAGCCTGCGTGCGCCGATGCTCCCGCGCAGATCAACTACCGCGACGACTTCGTCTCCAGCGCTCTGCATGAAGTCGCGCACTGGTGCATTGCCGGCGCGGCCCGACGCAGGCAGGTGGACTACGGCTACTGGTACTCGCCGGACGGACGCTCTCGTCAGGAACAGTGGGACTTTGAGCGTGTGGAGGCCCGGCCACAGGCACTTGAGTGGGTATTTTCCCAGTGCTGCGGTGTTCCGTTTGCCCTCAGCCTGGATAATCTCTCCGGTGACGTTGACCCGGCGGACCGGCTGCGCTTTGCCGGTGAGGTCGTACGCCAGGCCGAGACCTTTCTCGCCGTCGGCCTGCCGCCGCGCGCGGACCGTTTCTGTGCCGCAGTGCGAAAAGACATCGGGCAAACTGAACCACGGGAAAGCATGGCGTTCAGCTTGCAGCGTATTCTGTGAGAATTGTTGCCGATGAGAATATTCCCGGTCTCGAGGGCCTCGCCGCAAGCGTCTCTGCAGACCTGCGGCGCCTTCCAGGGCGCAGCATCACTGCGACTGAGGTGCATAATGCCGATGCACTGCTGATTCGCTCCGTGACACGGGTTGACGCGGGCCTGATCGACAGTGCCCCCCGACTGCGCTTTGTCGGTACCGCAACCAGCGGCCATGATCACATTGATCGGCAACGGCTGATGGATCGTGGTATTGCCTTTGCCCATGCTCCCGGCTCGAACGCACGATCGGTGATCGAGTATGTGCTGGCCGCCATCGCCGAGACCGACGACTTTCTCGAACGCCTGTTTGCCGGTGGTCGGGTGGGTATTGTTGGCTACGGAAACATCGGGCAGCGCCTCGGGCGCTGCCTCGACGGCCTGGGCATTGACTGGAGCGTCAGCGATCCGTGGAAGGAGCCGGCGGGAATACCGAACGCGGCACCGCTTGCGCACGTCCTGTCAGCCGATGTCGTTACCCTGCACACCGAGCTTACAGAGGCGATGCCCTTTCCGAGTTGTCACCTGCTGAACCGGCGCACCCTTGCGTGTCTCTCCAGCCGCACACTGCTGATCAACGCCAGCCGAGGCGCGGTCGTGGATAATATAGCGCTACGCGGGCGGCTGGATGCCGTGGATGCGCCGCTTGCCGTGCTGGATGTCTGGGAGAACGAGCCGATGCCCGATACGGATCTGCTGGCGAGGCTGCGCTTTGGCAGTGCGCACATTGCGGGCTACAGCTGGGATGGCAAGCTGCTGGCGACGCGTATGTTGCTGGCGGAAATGGCCGCTGCGCTGTCGATCACGCCGCCGGTATCTCAGTCAGAAGCGGCGCCGGCCCTGGACGTTGCTGCCGGGCACACGGATAGCGCAGGGTTTGTCCGTGCGCTGCTGTCCCAGCGCTATCGTGTTGCGGAGGATGACAGGCTTTTGCGCGAGGCAATGCATGCGGCGCAATCCGCAGAGTCGAAGGGCCGGGCGTTTGACTCGCTGCGTCGCTCTTACCGGCAGCGCAGGGAGCTCGCCGGCAGTGCGGTCGATGGGCGGCGATTCAATAACAACCAGCGCCGACTGGTGACATCGCTTGGGGTGATCATCGAGGATGGGGCTGGATAGACGTGCGGTTAGAGACGGGTGAGTGCGGATGATGGAGCGGGAAACCGGGTTCGAACCGGCGACCTCAACCTTGGCAAGGTTGCGCTCTACCAACTGAGCTATTCCCGCTGAACTGCGTTGTTGCCTATGTCTGCGTGGTCGCCGGTACCCGGCGAGGCTGGGCGCCCCCCCCACAACCTTGGCAAGGTTGCGCTCTACCAACTGAGCTATTCCCGCTGACGTGTTCCCGCGAAAAGAGTGGCGTCCCCTAGGGGGTTCGAACCCCTGTTACCGCCGTGAAAGGGCGGTGTCCTAGGCCACTAGACGAAGGGGACGCAAAGGTCTCTTTCAAGAGCGGCGCATTGTAGAAAAGGCGTCGGGTCTGGTCAAGCGTTATCGGCGAAACGTTGTTCAAATTCTGCAATTTCTTCATCCGGCATGTAATGCAGGCATTCCCCGCCGAAAAACCACAGCAGCTCTCGTGGAAAAGTGGGCGCAAAGTCCGGGTAGGTAGTGAACAGTCGCGACACCAGGGCCGGACCCTCGAGATACCTGTCGCGTTCCCCGCCGGCGATCGCGGCAAAATCCATCGCCAGCTCCCGCAGGCTGTCGTTCGCGGGTAGCTCCCGTGTCCTGGTGGTGAAATCGTCAGCAAAGCTGGACAGCAGGCCCAGGCAGTATTCTCTGTAGTCGCTATCGTTCATAGGCTCCTCGTTGTCAGTGGCGGGCACTGTCGTTACCCCGTGGCTTTGCGGGTACAATGATGCCCTTTGCAGTCTACAAAGGATTTTCCATGGTCGCGGCGCTCAACATCGAAAACCTGCGCAAAGTCTACGGTGATGGTTTTGAAGCCCTGAAGGGAATCAGCATGGAAGTGAAGCAGGGCGACTTCTTCGCGCTGCTCGGCCCCAACGGTGCTGGCAAGTCCACCACCATCGGCATCATCTGCTCCCTGGTCAGCAAAAGCGCCGGTAGCGTATCGGTTTACGGCGTTGACATCGACAAGGATTTCCCCGGCGCGAAAAAGAACCTCGGCGTTGTGCCGCAGGAATTCAATTTCAACATGTTCGAGAAAGTCGGCGATATCCTGGTGAATCAGGCTGGTTATTACGGGCTGCCCCGCGCACTGGCCGCTGAGCGTGCCGAGAAATACCTGCGGGAACTCGGCCTGTGGGAAAAACGCGACTCGCCGTCCCGGATGCTCTCCGGCGGCATGAAGCGGCGCCTGATGATCGCCCGCGCCCTGGTCCATGAGCCGCGACTGCTGATCCTGGACGAGCCCACGGCGGGTGTGGATATCGAGATGCGCCGCAGCATGTGGGACTTCCTTAAGAAGATCAACGAGGCAGGAACCACCATTATTCTCACGACGCATTACCTGGAGGAAGCCGAGGCGCTATGCCGGAATATCGCCATCATCAATAATGGGGATATAGTCGAGCATACGTCCATCAGGGACCTGCTGCGGCGCCTGCATCGCGAGGTTTTCATTTTTGATACTGCCGAGGCCTTGCCCGAGCTTGTCGAAGTCGAGGGTTTCTATGTGCGGCGGGTGGACGACAGCACACTTGAAATCGAAGTCGAGAAGGGACAGCACATCAACGACGTTTTTGCCGGTCTCGATCTGGCGGGTATTCGTGTAACCAGCATGCGCAATCGGGCTAACAGGTTAGAGGAGATGTTTGTCAATCTGGTGGAGGCGGCGGCATGAGTTACGCCGAGCAGTTTGTCGCCCTGATGACGCTTCTGCGCAAGGAAGTGCGGCGCTTCCTGCGTATCTGGCCGCAGACCCTGCTGCCATCGGCTATCACCATGTCCCTTTATTTTGTCATTTTCGGGTCACTGATCGGTGCGCGCATCGGCGAGATGGGTGGTTTCGACTACATGGAATTTGTCGTTCCCGGCCTGATCATGATGGCGATTGTCACCAACTCCTACGCCAACGTGGTGTCTTCTTTTTTCGGGTCCAAGTTCAACCACAGCATTGAAGAACTGTTGGTGTCGCCCACTCCCAACTACATCATTTTGCTCGGCTTCATACTGGGTGGCATCACGCGGGGGCTGCTGGTGGCGTTCATCGTTACCTGCGTGTCGATGTTCTTCACGCGTTTGCCGATCTACAGTGTGGGGATTGTGATTGGCGTGGTTATCTTCACCTCCACGCTGTTCGCGCTGGCGGGTTTTATCAACGGGGTGTTTGCCAACAACTTTGACGATATCAGTATCGTGCCGACCTTCGTGCTGACGCCGCTTACCTATCTTGGTGGCGTTTTCTATTCTCTCGATATGCTGTCCGACTTCTGGGCCGGTGTCTCCCAGCTGAATCCGCTGGTGTATGTCGTCAACGCTTTTCGTTACGGCGTGCTTGGGGTGTCCGATGTCAGCGTCGGTTTTGCGTTTCTGATGATCGGTGGCTTTACGGTAATCGCGTTCTTCTACAGCCTGCACCTGCTCAATAGCGGGAAACGGCTGAGACAGTAGCGTGTCGGGCACACCGGAAGCGCGAGGGGAGCTGCTGCTCGGAAGACAGGTCGAGTACACGGATGTGTACACGCCGCAGCTGTTGCAGCCGATCCCGAGGCAGCAGGGCCGAGCGGCTCTTGGCCTGGAGAGTGGTGCCCTGAGTTTCTACGGCGAGGATGTCTGGCACGCTTACGAGCTGTCCTGGCTCGATCCCGGCGGCAGGCCCCGCGTTGCAGCGGCTCGGCTGGTCATTCCCGCGTTTTCCCCCAACCTTGTGGAGTCGAAGTCGCTCAAGCTGTATCTGAACTCGGTCAATAATACGGTGTTTCGCGATGAAACCGCTCTGCAAAGGACGCTGGCAGACGATATTTCGGCGGCAGTCGGCGCTGCTGTAGAACTGGAGCTGCTGTCCTGCGACGATCCAAACCTTGCGGGCATCCAGGCGCCGGGGGAATGCATCGATGGTGCTGCGTTCTCAGCGCCGGAGGGTGAGCCCAGCGCGAGCCTGTTGCTGCGCTCTACCCCGGAGAGCATCGTCACGCAGGTACTGCATTCACATCTGCTGCGGTCCCTGTGCCCGGTGACGGCGCAGCCGGACTGGGCGACATTGGTCGTCAAATACACGGGTCCTCTGCTGGACCCGGCGTCACTGCTTCAGTATGTCGTGGCGTTCAGGCGCCACCAGGAATTCCACGAGCAGTGCGTGGAGCGGATTTTCTGCGATATCCGCGCTGCACTGTCGCCGGAGGCACTTTCTGTGCACGCGCTGTATACCCGTCGCGGTGGTCTCGATATCTGCCCCTGGCGCAGCACCGAAGGCGGCGCCGCCCCACGTTTTCGGCTCAATCGGCAATAGACGCGGACACCCCATGTTGTGCTATGATTCGCGCCCTACGGTGAGGTGGCCGAGTGGTCGAAGGCGCACGCCTGGAAAGTGTGTAACGGGCAACCGTTCGAGAGTTCGAATCTCTCCCTCACCGCCATTACTTCAATAAAATCAATAAGTTACAATATATAAAATTTCCAGCCTACCAAACTGCCTACCAATAAATAAATAGTACTTTCGCTGATTCGCGCAAAAAAATGATCTTTGTTGGAGCCACTGGCCCACCGACAACTTTTTGAACCGGCGAAACCAGACCAGGTTACGTTAGTCCTGCAGTAATGCCCGAAACTGTGCCCGGGCTGGACTCGGTTATCACGGGTTCACTAAGGCGTCGCGAGGTTACCTTCTGCCTACGCTCATGAGAGCCAATCAGGAAAGGCCATGGAAGGCAAACACAACTCCGCGCAGGGTGACTTCGCGGCACAACTCACGGAGCGTTTCGGCCTCCTGCTTACGCAAAAGCAGCTTGCTGAACTGCTCGGACGCAGTACCGGTGGACTGCGCTACAGCCTGTGCTCTCCAAGCGATGCCCGCACTCGGGCCCTCAAGGCCTGCGGCTGCCGGATCGGCCGGCGCGTCTACTACCCCGCGATCGAGGTCGCCCGCATCATCAGCGTCGCGGACGACGAGTGACGCAGACCATCCGGCGGGCTGCGCGGCGCCACCAGTACGTTATTGTCGATCCGCGCGCCGTTGAGGACGTCCGCCTGTCCTGGGCGGCGCGCGGACTGCTGGCGTACCTGCTGTCGCGACCCAATGACTGGCGCGTGCTTGTAAACGACCTGAAGAAGCGCGGCGACCTCAGACGTGACGGCATCTATAAACTGTTGCGGGAACTGCGCACCGCCGGCTACGTGTCCTTCGAACCCACGCGGGATTGCCGCGGGCGCACGCGCGGAGGAACCTACATTGTCTCAGAAGTACCGCATACGGCTTTGCCGGAAGCGGTCACGCCGGATACGGCATCGCCGCGTCCGGCAGATCCGGGAGCATTACCTACTACAGACTTTCACTCATTAACTACTACAATAACTACACCGACTACCACACAGCGACAGGTCAAAGAAGGCGCGATGGGCGAGTGCCTGCAATTCCCCGACTGGTTGCAGGAAGACATTAAGATCAAAGCGCTGCGTCTGCTCAGCGGTTTTGATTCGGCGGCTGCTCAGCTCGTCATCGACGAGTGGACAGGTGCCTGGGCGGCGGGTGAGATCCGGGTATCAGAACTTGGTTACCTGAACGCGCTGGTAAAGTGCTGTCGGGACGGGACCATGAGCCCGCGTCATGCAGTGCAGGGCCATTCCCTGGTTGACAATGATCGCTAGTTTTCTGCACTGCCAATGAAGAGATCGTCTTCAACATAGCGGCAACGGCAGAGGGTCTGTCAGCCGACCACGCTGCGGCGACTGCGCCCTTGCCGGTCTGTTTGACCTGAATTCCTGGAAATACGGTTCGAGGAGAGCGCCTCGTTCCTGTCTAACCGGCTTCCTCCAGGTTGACCACTCTCAATCGCAGCGCGTTGGCAATGACACTATCCGCCAGCGCCGCGGGAATCATGCCCGCTGGCATATACTGGCTGAATACGACCTCGGAGCCCAGCACGGCGGCAACACGCGATGCGCCGCTCAGGAACCCGCGGCGCGACAGCGAATTACTCCGCCTGCCAAGGAGTTGCCAGTCTGCGCGCTCCGGATCGCTCGCGTACAATTCGTGCAGGCCGACGGTCTTGCGCAGCATACGGTTCCTCCCTCCGACAACACGAGCATAGGGAAGCACATGCCGGAAGTCGACCGGGACCCGATCTTGAATCAATGGGGCGGCTCGTTAAGCCGACTAGATTCACTCCTCAGTGCAGTTGTTCAGTTGGTGGTTCTGGTTTCTCAAGGTGTAAGCACGCTCTGGTAAGTGTTTCTGACCATCCGGTGGGCCGCAGCCAACCAGATCCGAAATCCGGCCTGGGTCTCGGGACACCACTCCCGTTCAACCTGAAAGTGCCTGAACTCAGGCAACACCGGCTCTCCCCTGTTGGGGATGGTTCCGGCGCAAACCAACTGACCCTCTATGGGCCGCATTGACGCTGCATCACCTCCTTATGGATGTGCTGGGTTAAAGAAAGGACTTGCGGTTAGGCATTACCTCCGTTGAGTAAGACGAAAAAAGCTTCGTCGTGTTGATGGGAATCGCATCGATACCATTGCGGCCATCGGTGTGTGCTAGGTTGGAGCCATGGGCGGGTGCCCGGGTTAGAAGTCGACCTTGGGGTCGGTGCGTTGAATGTGGACCGGAATCTTTCGACCCCCGCGCTAATTCTGGTCCGAGAGCGCATGCCCGTTTCGACGTGCTGTCGAGGGTGGGCGACCCTTTGCCACTGAGCCGCAGTGGCCACGGGTTGTTCGGACGTTGTGGCAAGCAGAATAGTTGCAGATCACTCGCCCGTCACTTCGAAATTCCGCCCGCAGGCCGCGCGGTTACTGGCGTTGCCGCCCGTGTCACTACCCCGCTTCGCTCGCTAGTGACACGGGCGGCGTACCGGCGGAGCAGGACCAGCGCCAGGATGCCCTGGCACAGGCCGTGGCAAAGGCTGGTCGCGTGGTGCGCGCTACGACATTTGACAGCTGGTGGGGGACCGATCGTGACGCGTCCGGTGCTTATTACAGTGTAATCAGCACCGGGTACGCGCCGATCGGTGCCTTCTCCCCGGATGTTTGCGGTGCAGTCCTGAGCAGGCATATCAGGCTGCTCGGATTCTTGTTGATTCTCGCTCGCTCGATCGTCTCCTGGCTTCTCGACCGCCGGGAGCGGTGCAATCTAAAGTGTGTACACACCTGGTTGCTCGCATTGTGGCCCGCTGAACTCAATGGTAGCGTGACGCATCTTCTTTTTGAGCAATGAAAGGATGGTGCCTTGCAGGACGACATGTCTCAAGCCGCGCTGGTTGACGCTATGCGCGCAGGCGACGAAGCTGCTTTTTCGCAAGCCGTTCGCTGCTATACCCCGTCCATGCTGGCGGCAGTCTGGGGGCTCTGTGATCCAGCGACCGCCGAGGACGTCGTTCAGGAGAGCTGGCTTCGGGTCATCGAAGCCATACACGGCTTTGAGGCAAGGGCGACGCTGAAAACCTGGCTCTGCAGCATTGCCGTAAACGAGGCACGGCAGCGATTGCGGAAATCCCGGCGCGAGATTCCCATGGACCTCGATTCCGCCTCCGCATCGCCAATGGAGGAGCGATTTACCTCCGGCGGCGCCTGGCTTGTACCACCCACAGCATGGGCAGAGCACGCTGTTGAAAGCCTGCTCGAGCGCGATAGTCTTCAGCAGTGTCTGGAGAAGCACATCGCTGCACTGAGCGAGGACCAGCGCAGTGTGCTGGCCCTGCGCGACATTCAGCAAATGCCGGTCGAGGATATCTGTAACATTCTGCAGTTGAGCCACTCTAATCTTCGTGTGTTGCTGCATCGTGCACGACACAGAATATTTGCCATGGTCGATCATTTTATGGAGACGGGAGAATGCTGAATTGTCGCGACGTGGCGGAACGTCTTGATGCACTGCAGGAATCGGATGACGCTGTACTGGATATCGCTTCCTTGGAAACTCATTTGACCGGCTGCGCGGCCTGCCGCGCCCTGGCGTCGAATTTACAGAGTACTCGCGAGTTGCTGCAGCGCACGACGCCGCCCGCTGCGGTGGCAGACGACGCTATGCTGCGGCGCATCGAATCAGCGGTTTTTGATCGCCTCGATAGTCAAGCAAAGAATCCGACGCGACCGCGCCTGCACCTGATACAGGGTTCGGGAGGCCGCGAGGAAGAGGGCGGTAGTGACGAAGTCGAGGCAATCTTCGATGAGATTAGAACGGCCATGGGCTCCGTGTCCAATATGTTCCGGGCCTACGCGAGACACCCCGCCATACTCTCCGCCACCTGGGAGCGTGTCAAAAGCGTCATGCTGCAAGGGACACTACCTTCGACCCTGAAGGAAGCGATCGCCGTCGTCATCTCTCACGATAATCACTGCAATTACTGCGTCGAGCATCACTCGAGAAACCTCGCGTCTCTCGGTATGGACCGAGCAGAAATAGCGCGATTGCTTGCAGACCCGCTGGCGGGCAACTTCACGCCGAAAGAACGCGCCCTTCTTGTACTTGCTCGGCAGGCCAACGGCGATCCCCACGGCGCTTCAGTCGAGACCCTGAACCTTGCGCGCAGGACGGGTGCGAATGACCTTGAAATCATCGAGGCGCTCGCCGTCATGGAGTTGTTCACCTCGCTTAACCGGTTCCTCAATACGCTGGACATTCCTCTGGAGGCGGCTGCAGGCTGAAAAGCCGCATCGACGGGAGCGCGAGCAGCACATCAGACACTAACGCATAAAAGGGATTTTCGTATGTCAGACACGCGTATCGCCAATGCACTGTTCACACTCCGCCTTGGCGTCTTCATCGTCATGCTTATGTGGACGCTGGACAAGTTCGTAAACCCGCAGCACAGCGCTGCGGTGTTTGATAATTTCTACGGCCTGAGCAATATGGGCACAGGACTGTTTATGGTGCTCGGTGCGTTGCAGCTCGTGTTGGTGCTGGCTTTTATCGCCGGTTTCAAGAAACGCTTCACCTACGGCGCCGTTTTTCTGCTGCATGCGGTATCGACGCTTTCTTCCTGGCAGCAGTATCTGGATGGCTTCAACAATCTGTTGTTTTTTGCTGCCTGGCCCATGCTGGCGGCCTGCTACGCGCTGTATATCCTGCGGGACATGGATACGCGATGGACTCTCGATTAAGCACCTTGGACTGAATCTCTCACTTTCCGGAGAAAAGATATGTCGCGATTTCCCTCATTGCCGTCCCCACCGCAGCTCAGTGATGCCCTGAAACAGTTTGGGCGCGGAATCTGGCCGCTGATGACCTTCCATGACGAGGTGCTGCGGGGCCAGTCAGATTGGAGTGTCGCCGACCGCGAACTGATGGCGGCCTACGTTTCCGCTGTCAACGCATGCGGCTTCTGCCATGGTGCCCATAGGCAGATCGCAGAGATACAGGGCATTGACCCCGCGCTGTTCGACGACGTTATTGCGGATCCGGAATCAGCAGCGCTAGCGCCTGACCTGGCGGCGGTGCTGACCTACATCGGTAAGCTCACACGGGAGCCTGCGAGGATCACCGATGCCGACGCGGCGGCGGTCTTCGCCGCAGGTGTCAGCGAGCAGGGTCTGTTTGACGCGATCACTATCTGCGCGCTGTTCAACTTCATGAATCGGATCGTGGAAGGTGTCGGTGTGACAGGCACGGCATCGGCCCTTGAAGCGACGCGCGCGCGTCATGAGGAGGTGCGCGACAGCGCGGAGCCCTACCAGGCTTTTGCGCGCTCATTGGGATTTTCTGCCGAGTGAGATGGCATCGTGCTACCAGACGGCTGTGCCGCTGGGCCGTCCGGGAAACGCTCACTGACCCAAAGTCAAAATCACACCACCCGCAGTCTGCGCGTCATCTGCATCATGCGTCACCATCAACACAGGCAAATGCCTGGCCCGTGCGCGGTCAAACACCAGATCGCGGACCTGCGTCCGGCGCGATGCATCCAGCCGCGAAAAGGGTTCATCCAGCAACAACGCAGATGGCTCCGACAGAAGCATCCGCATGAGGGATACACGCGCCTTCTGCCCGCCAGAGAGCGTGGCCGGATCGCGGTCTGCAAAACCGCTCAGACCCACCTCTGCCAGGGCGTTCGCGATTCTTGCCTTTCGCTCCCCGGCGGTACCGCCGGGCTGCATGCCAAAGGCCAGGTTGGCGCCGACGGACAGATGTGGAAACAGCAGGTCATCCTGAAACAGGATACCCACCCGCCGCTGGTGCGGGGGGGCATGAGTAATGTCGCGACCATCGAGCCAGGCCTCCCCCGTCGCGCTGAACACAGGTGCCAGTGTCCCGGTGATGAACGCCAGCAAGGTCGATTTTCCGATTCCAGAAGGTCCCATGACCGTCAGTACCTCACCGGGTCTGATGTCATGCGACAGTGACAGGAGTGTCTTGCCCCCTTTCGCAATCACCACCTGTCTGAGCGACAGCCCCTTATCCATGCTGCAGTCCCTTTCTGTTGCGCCAGACCAGCGTAGGCAGGAGCAGCGCTAGCGCGAAGGGTACCAGGGCCGCGCCCGTCTGCATCAGACCATAGACCGCAATTGCCCGGCGGTCCCCACCGGACGCCAGGGACACCGCCTCGGTCGTCAGCGTTGCCACGCGGCCACCCCCGATCAGCAATGTCGGCAGATATTGCCCGACAGATACGGCCAGGCCGACCGCCAGGGCAGTCAGGATCGGGCGTAACAGCATCGGCAAGCGAACGCGCCACAGTACCCCGTCCGGGCTGGCTAGCAGAGCCGTCGCAATCGTGCTCATCCGCTTGTCCCAGGCCCGAAATGGATCTGCCAGTGAAAGAAAGACATAGGGCAACACAAATACCAGATGCGCGAGAATGACCGGCAGCCGCCCTACATCAGCGCCTAATGCAAGCATCAAGGTCTGCAATCCGGGCAGGAATGCCGTCTGCGGAATCAACAGGGGCAGGTACAGTAGCCACACCGTGCGCCGGGTTAACGACAGGTCATAGCGGTATTCCGCCTCCAGGCAGCCTATGGTCAGAATCAATGCGGCAGAGGTCACAACGCCAGCGATCAGGGCAGTCTCGCCTAGCGCATCAAGGGTACCGGGACCGAAGCGCGCCCAGTTGTACAGCGTAAATGCATCAGGAAAAGCGTCCGGGAACCCCCAGAAACCCGCAAAAGACCAGATTGCGAGAACTGCCAGCCCCAACAGCACAAGCAGCGCCGAACCGCCCCCTGCCATCAGGCTCACCCGCGCGATGACAGTGTCCCAACCGCCGCGGCTCCCACGGGCGATCCAGCGCTGGCCAAGCGCAGCGGCAAGCACCTCACCCATGCGCCAGAACAGCAGCGCACCGAGCACAAGACCCAGCTGCAAAAGCGCCCCCGCCGCCGCTACCAGACGCATCGCAAGATCAGGGTCTGACATCCACTTGACGATCTGCACCGACAGGGACGGTGGTGTGTTTGGACCCAGGATGATGGCCACATCAACAACCGACATCGAATAAGCCAGTACCACGTAAACCGGTGGCCTGATCTGGGCATAAATGCGCGGAAACACGGTCTTGAGCCAGCCGGTGACACGCCCATAGCCCAGTGCCTGAGCAACAGTGACACTCCGCTGCGACTCGGCCTGACCCAGTGCGGCCAGGGTGAGAAGCAGCAGAAATGGAATTTCCTTCATGATGAGTCCGGCGGTCATGGTCAGGCCCCATGTGTCCTGCACGATTAACAGATCGGGTGGACGGACCCATCCGGTCACGACCGGAGAGGCGAGCCGGGCCAGCCACCCCGAGGGTGCGATCAGGAACGCAAGGCCAAAGGCGGCCGCCGCATGGGGCACTGACAGGAGCGGTGAGAGCAAGCGTTCCAGCGTGCGAAACGCCCAGGTTCCGGACCAGCCGGCGGTCACCAGCATGACGATGAGGAGCGAGATCGACGTGGCAAGCAAGCCTGTCGAGATGGACAGCATCATCGCGCGCGGTAGTCCGCCCCACTCAAACAGGTCGTAAAACGCTGTCAGCGTTGGGCCCGTCAGACCGGCCACCGGAAGATGACCGAAGGCGGGCAGCAGCGTGCCTAACAAGCCAGCCACGACCGGCCCCAGCATCGCAAGCAGGGTCAAGGCAGGCAGGATCGGCAGAAGACGGTGCTTCAAAAACAACCCGGCATGCTTACTCGGCTACCCCGTAGCGGCTTATCCAGTGATCCGCAATACCGGTCATCCAGCTCGGGTGTGGCTCTGCCTGCACCTGACCCAGTTCCGCGGGCGACAGGGTCGCTACGCCCAGGTCCAGTGCGTCAAACGCCGCACGATCCTCTGCCGATAGCGCATCCATATCCAACACGGTGCCGTAGCCCAGAACCTGCGGGTTCTGGGCGCGCAGCTGCGCCTCGGGCGAGATCAGGAAGTTGGCGACAACCATGGCACCGGCTTTTGAACCCGAGTTGTAGGGTATCGCCACGAATGACGCATTGCCGATGGTGCCATTGTCCAGTACGAAGGTGCGGGCGGTTGGCGGCAACTGATAATTGGCAATTGCCGCGGTTGCCTCGGCCGGGCTGAAGGAAATTGCAAGATCCACTTCGCCGTCAGCCATCAGCTGTAACTGCGCCGGGCCTGTGGCGGGATAAG
Source organism: Chromatocurvus halotolerans (assembly GCF_004340525.1). Taxonomy (GTDB): domain Bacteria; phylum Pseudomonadota; class Gammaproteobacteria; order Pseudomonadales; family Halieaceae; genus Chromatocurvus; species Chromatocurvus halotolerans. The sequence goes on from NZ_SLWX01000002.1 coordinate 331,926, forward strand.
CCCGGCCCCCCCGCCAGAGTGTTGGCGTCAGGTCACTCAGAAAGGCCCAGAGCGGGGCGGTAACCGCTTCAAAGTTGTCATCGGTTGCGGGATCGGCGAGCACGGATGGGTCGTCCAGCAGATCGACCAACGCCTGCTTGAGGAACGTTGTCCCCAGAAAATCCGGTGGCTGCGGGTAGGTGAAACGACCAGGGTTGGCAGTAGACCACGCGAGGATCTCATCCATCGATCCCAGCGGTTCCGCGAGATCGGCAGTGTCGTGAATGAACACAACCTGCGCCATGGCCCAGGGGCTTTCATAGCCTTCGGTGGGTATGGTGAAGTCTGTCCGCACAGTCTTGCCATCGACATCGACAAAAGCCCAGTTTGGCAGTTGCTCGGCATAGGGGCCGAACAGCAGGTTAGCCTTTTTCATCGCGGCAAAGTTAGCACCGTTGATCCAGACCAGGTCGATCGCACCGTCTTCGTCCACGCCCGCCTGCTTCTCCGCCAGTACACGGGTGACGGCATCGGCGGTATCAGCCAGCTTCACATGCTCCAGTGTGACACCGTAGTCTTCCCTTACACGGCGACTGACCCATGCAATAAAGTCATTCGTGTTGGTTGAGCCACCCCAGGCATTCCAATAGACGGTCTGACCATCGGCCCTGCCGGTGACCGCATCCCATTTGCCAGCGTCAGGGTCGGCAAGCGCAGGCAGCGTGGCCAGAAGTGCAGCCACTACAGCAAGATATTTCACAGGCGTGCTCCTCTACGTCGTGAATATACGTTTTGCGGCATAAATTCTCAGTATAGCCGTCGCAAAGCAAAGGACACCAAAGACCCATGCCAGCGGTGAAAAATAGGCGGGCAGCAAACACAGTGCCACAAGGAACAGGATGGTCTCGGTGCCTTCCAGAAGGCCGTCGGAATAGAAAAGGGTTTTCTGGCCCTGGGCGTCGGTCATCTGCCCATGCTTTTCAGCCAGAATGGCATAGCCCAGAAAACTCGTCCCATTGAAATAGAACGATGCCAGCAGAAAAGCGCCTGCAGCGCCGTTGCTCGCCGGATCGTGAATCACAAAGGCCGCCGGGATCGCTCCGTAGAACAGAAAGTCCACGGCGATATCCAGATAGCCGCCGAAATCGGTTTTTCGCGTCGCCCGGGCCACCGCGCCATCCAGACCATCCGCAAGTCGACTGGCCAGCAATGGGACAAGCGCCCACCCGGGTACGCCCATCGCGATCAACAGGGCAGACAGCAGCCCCAGAGCCAGACCGGTCACGGTTACGCTGTCCGCTGTAAAGCCGCTCGCCGCCAGAGCGCGACCCATACGGTTCAACGGTGGATCGATCAGCTGACGGGCGTAACGGTCAAGCATTTCTGTTGCTCCAGGGCTTTGAACCTAATGCGTGCGCCGTAGTGTGCGGATATCCTGTTGCACGGGGTTGAATCAATTGTCCTGCCCAGCGGTATACACCTGGGTTTCCGGAAAGAACGCGTACCAGGCAAACCAGAACCCCGTTGTCGTCGGGTAATCACTGCCGGCCTCCGAGACAGCCCATGCGCTCTGGGAAGCTTCATCCCAGTGGATCTCCAGGCGTTCTCCGTTGACGGTATCGATGAAGCGCGCCTGCCCGTTGCGGGTGAGTTCCTCGAAGGGGTAGGCTTTGTGGGTCCCGTCCACGGAGACACCCATCACCAGCGCCTTGCGTTGGTAGGTACCGGGGGCATTGTTGGCGACTTCGAAGAACAGACGAGGCGATTTCTCGTAACCCCGGTAGGGGCTGCGCCCGTAGTCCCGACGAAACCCGGTGTCACGACTCAGTACTTCTGTTTCGGGGTGCTCGCTCTGCCATTGTTCCCAGCTCGTGTGCCTGGCCGACAGCTGCGGCAGGCTGGTGCCAACGAGCGGGCCACTGATCGCCTCACCGAGAATCTGTGACCAGAGCGACATCGTATTGCGATCATAGAGGAGCATGTCGCTGTTATAAAGGAGCCCGGATACGCCGAAGATCAGTGCCTCATTCTCTACGTTGGTCGCAAAAACCATTCCCGTTCCGCACAGGGGACAATAACTGACGGTGAAGTGCTGGTTTCCGATCTTGTCGTTGACCAGTTCGTGCCAGTTGAGGATCGCAATGGGGTAGGCCCGGGGGCGACCGTTGATAACAACGCCCATGACTCGGTCGTCGCTGTCAACAAACCGTGCCTCTTTGGCAGGAATGAAAATCGGTTCGTTGATGGCAGGAATGCCATCCCGCGGCGGCCCGCCCGATTTGATCTCGTTCGGAGGGATTGTCGCGCCCTCCAGGTCAAAGCCGTTTTTGGTAATCGCGTATGCCGATTGCAGGATGAGAAGCAACAATATTATCAGTACAAGTGGTCGCTTCGTTTGCATTGCGCTCTCCTCAATAAGACTCACCTATTCTGGATGCAGAGCGAGACTTCTTGTTACAATTTCTTAGTGGCCCGGCTTAGGGGTGACTCGTTGCCGGCCGCGACCAGACAGTTTGCGTAAGCGTCGGTTATATTCCTGTGCGAATATGGGTGATTGCCGCAACTGCGGGTGCATGATTTACAGTGCGCCTTCCGTATCCGGTTTTAGGCCACAGTCGTCAGGGGCGATCACACATCAAAACATCACTCTCGCCTCAACGCCCCAGGTTCGGGGTTCACTCACAAATCCGGAGAAATTGTTAAAATCAATGCCTCCTTTTACCGAGCGATCGTCAAAGATGTTACGGCCAAATATGGCGAACTCATACGTCGTTCCGCTGGGTACAAACGCGGCCCGAACCCCAACTACCGTTTCATCATCGCCGCGGAACTCGACGCTGTCGTAGAGGAAGAAGTTTACCCTGCTGCGGTAGGACACATCGCCAGATAGTGACATTTTTCCCCAATCTCCGGGCAGCAGAGCTTCGTAGAGCAGGCTGGCATTGGCAATATGTTCCGGTGCCTGAGGAAGCGAATTTCCATCAATTAGGGCATTACCCGTCTCCGGGTTAACAGGATCCAGAATCGTACATTCGACGGCGCACACCGCGACCTCGAGACCTGGATCTTCAATTTCCGTGTGGTTCAAGCTGTATCCAGCCTGTAGCAATATACCTTCAATCAGCTGCATCGATAGATCAATCTCAACGCCATAACCATTCACCGAATCCGCGTTGAGTAGTTGGTTGAAATTGCCGGCGCCACCGACCGCTGTCAGTTGCTGGTCGTCCGTCCGGAAGTAGAACGTGGTTGCGTTTAGCCGCGCTCGTCCGCCAATGAATTCGGAGCGAAGACCAAACTCAACTGAGTCGATAATCTCGGTACCCGCTACAGTGACAGAGTCGCCAAAGACAATACGGCCTTGAAGATTGGGCGCCCTGAAGCTGCGGGCATAGCGACCATAAATGCTGTGTTGCTTGGTGAGAGCATAGCGCACACTCATATCGCCAGACAGGACGGTGTCATCGATATCTCGCCGCACGGGGCCGAGGGCAGGCGCTCCAAAGGGGGCGACCAGGCGAGACGCGACGAGCTCTTTTTCCTCGCCCGATAGACGCAACCCTGCATTGATTTCAAGTGGTTGTGTAATCTGCCATCGGGTCGAAGCAAAAATTGCCCAGGCTTGAGTTTCCTGATCCTGAATCGCAAGCCCATTGAGTAAGCCGTCTGACAGCGTATCGAAACTCAGATTCTCAATTTCCAGGTTTTCGTAGAAGACGAACACGCCCAGAGTCGCGCCCACGTCTCGTGACACGCTAGTGGCCAAGCGTAATTCCTGTGTAATTTGTTTGTGTCCGGTAATGTTGTCTGCTGTTTCCGCTGAAAACGGAATTGATCCCGGGCCTACCGGCGGCGCAAAGTCCGCGCCAAAGCCGCCGTCGACGTCACCACGGGCGTTTGCTCTCACTGTTTCATACGCGGAGATGGAAGTGAGCGTGCCCACAGGGAGTTGCCAGTCCAACTTGAGGCTGGTGCCAAAATTATCCACCTCGAGTATTTGAGTGGCGTCCTGGGCTGTCTCGGTAAGACGAAAGTCATTCACCAGATCATCTGTTCCGGGTTCGATGATGTTGGCTCTGAACAGTCTGGAACCCCCATCGAGTTGACGACCATGAATATTCAGTAGCGCTGAGAAATTATGGGCTGGCTGATACAGAACCTGTACGCGGGCCGCGTACTCCTCGAATTCTTCAAATCCGTCCTCACCACCGGGGAATCGGTTATCTACAAAATCGTCGCGCCGTTGATAGAGGCCAGATGCCCTGATGCTGATCACCTCGCTGTCCAACGGTGCGTTGAATGCTCCTTCGATATCCACGGTGTTGAAACGCCCGAAAGCGCCTCGCAGGTAGCCTTCCCGGTCTGACGAGGGCTTTGCCGACTCAAACCTTATGACCCCTGCGGGTGTATTGCGCCCGTACAGCGTGCCTTGTGGGCCTCTCACGATCTCGATGCGGTCGGTATCAAAAACAGGAAAACCCTTCAAAATAGAATTTTCCAGAACAACATCGTCGTAGACCAGAGAAACCGGCTGCCCTGCGTTCAGATCAAAGTCCGTGTTTCCGAGGCCGCGAATGTAGAAGCGGGGGAATGTTCGCCCCGAGGACGACTCTGCATAAACACTTGGAGAGCGGGCCGCCAGGAACAGCACATCCTGCGCAGACGCCCTTATCATAGCCAGCTCACGCCCTCTTAGAACGTCAATAGATAACGTAACGTCCTGCAGCGATTGCTCCTGCTTCTGCGCGGTGACGATAACTTCCTCAAGAGCCTGAGGGCCCGACTGGGCAAGCAGGATGCCTGACTTTGCGGCCAGCACTATTAAAATCACGAGAACAGGGGAGCGGTGTCTGTTCTTGAAAGGCCTTTCGCGCTCGCGTCTTTTAGTTCGATCATTCAATATACTTTGTAATCTCACGAACCTCTCCTAAGCACTCGCCTATCGAGCCGCTGTCAGATGCTTTTGATTTGGATGCGGCACCACCGCAGTTGTTACAGGGTCTAACCTATTCGGCTTCCGGGCTTTTGTATGAGCGGGCATTTTATACGCGCTGGTATATTGCCTGAAGAATTTCGGTAACGGACCATCACGAGCCGCATATATACAGGATCGTCTTGTGTATGACGCACCTTCAATTATTTGTGTTCGGTAAGCGAAGCAGGGCGACTCGTGAAAAAGAAACTGCTAATGGCTGCTGCGCTCGGGGAGCTGCTTGCCGCGCTTTTCATCCTTGAACTGGATGAATACCTGATACTAGCGTGGTCCAGCGACAGCCTCGAATTCTTTGCCGGGCAGCTGGCACGATATCCGGTTTTTGTGCCCGCGGCTTATTTTGTCATCTACGTGATCGTCACAGCGCCGTATTTACCGGGCGCCGCTCTCATGACCCTTGCTCGCTGAGCACTCTTCGGCCTCTGACAGGGACTTCTACTGGTTTCTTTTGTTTTACCCCATTGGCGCGACACTCGCTTGTATTGTCGCGCGCTTTCTGCCGCGAGACGTAGTTTAGCGTCGATTCGGCGAACGCCTAAAAGCCATTGGCCCGGGTATTGAGCGTGATGGCGCCTTTCACCTGTTTACGCATCGCTGGGTGCCAATTTCCCGTTTTTTAATCAATCTGGCGATGAGGTTGACCCGACTGCGGACCTGGACCTTATATTGGGTAAGCCAGATGGCTCACGTAGGGCGTTACCGCCAGCCTAGAGTGCCAGCGAGCCCAGCATTCACATTCGATTGGTAGCAACGTTCTCCATCAGTCGACCCGCAGCAGTGCATGTAGCAGGTTGTCCTGAAAGGTGATATTGCCTGTCAGCACTTCATGTCGCTCGCAGAAGAAGAACACGTTGCGGGGTGCAAAGTGCAGGTATTTGTGCCTTGGAGCGGTTGGGTCCAGCTCCTCACGCCCGAGCAAGGATGCTTTTGTTACCGTGCCGTCGCCGGGTTCCAGCATGAGTCTCGAATAATCAATTCCCGCGGTAGGGTGTTGTATATTCTCCGGCCACAGTCTCAGCACGGATTCTCCCTTTACCTCCTCGACGACGAGATTCGCCGGCGTCAGGCTGCAATCCCCGCCGAATACGAGTGATTCGGCTGATTCGGCGGCGGTTTCCAGGCTGAGTGACCAGGTGAAGCGGCGCGCACGCTCAAGCTGTTTGTCGAAGTATTCGCGCAATGTGGCGATACGTATCTCTGCGGCAGTTGTCCCGTAGCGACGTATCAGTCTTTCCTTCACCGCGGGATCCCAGGGCCCCATTCTGAAGCGCTGCCAGATAGCCGCATCAAACTGGTCCCGCTGTAGCGGATCCCCGGATAAGGTGTACAGCCAGTTATCCAGGGCATGCGGGAAGAGCTGGTAGATCGCAGGCATTGTCATCAGGACCTCTGGTGGTGACCGGCGCAGACCAAGATGCTCACCGTTGATCAGTGAGCGAATGGCACCGATAGAACCGAGGTTTGGGGTGCCGACCAGAACCAGCCGGCGCAGGCGACTGGCCCCTGGATCGTCTGCGTCAAACTGGTTGTTGTTCAGTACGTCTGCGGTCCCATAGCGACTGTAGTAGCGTGCGATCAACCCACCCATGGAATGGCCGATAATATCCACCCGGAGGTCAGGGCTCGCGTGGTCGCTGCGAATCGTCCGGATGAGTCGGTCCAGTTCGCGAGCGCTTTGCACGGCGTCCTGGCGCCAGTCGTAGGTCATGACGTAGTAGCGCGGCGCGCTGTCATCGGGCGCGACTCCCGCGGCGCCGCGCCGGTATCCGCCGGGCCCCTCAAGTAGCTTGATGATGCGGCTGTAATATTCACGTCCAGCCGCCTTGTCAAAGAGCGCGCCCGGTTCCAGACTGCCGGGGTGCGGCTGAAGCGTGTCCTCGTCGATGGGCATCGCCAGGTCCTGGTATCGGGATACCAGCAGTTTTCCGATACTCCCCGGCCATGCCTCGGTGCCATCCTCGCGTTTCAGTCGCGAACCGAGGACCCCCGGAATCAGAATAAGCGGCGGCTGCTCTGCCTGGCCCTTCGCCGATTCATAGAGTCGCGCAAGGTCAGGCTTGTCCGGGCTGCCGATGCAGCCGGCCAGTGTAAGCAGCAACAGACTCTGAATGAGCGGCCGCTGTATTGAACGGGAACGCATAACTACTCGTCCGGGGGCCTGCTGTCATTCAGGCGCCAGTCATAGTCTGTGTAGCGGATCTCCACGCTGCCCGCGTGCAGCGCTTCTGTCTGATCCGCAGACAGTTTCAGTGCATCTGCATAGCGGACTAGGAAACCCGCGAGCGAGTGGGTACCTCGCCACCCTGTCTCGAAGTCTTCCCGGTACCATTTGAAGATTGGCGAAACATACAGCCTGCCGTCGCGCCACCGGTTGCGACTTCGATCCTTGAGAAAATCCCGTGTCTGCGCTTCCAGCTGTGCGTCCAGTTTGTCCGCGACGTACGCCTCTGACCGGAGCGCGGGACAGCCGATGCTCGCGCAGTTCACGGCAAAATGAATCCGCGGTTCGTCAGATTCACCTGAGCCGCGAATCATTTTATGCTCGATTTCGTCCAGCGTGCGTTTCTCGCCCAGGAGTGGGGCAATGGACTTTTTCCAGGGGGAGCCGAACCAGCCACCAATGTCTCTTATGGACGCGATATCGGGATACTCGCCGAGGATCAGCTCGACTGTCCAGGCGTTGTAGGCGTTGATCAGGAAGGCGAGGCGTTCCGACTCGCGCCATGCTGCGAATGTCTCCGCCTCCACATCAGAGAGCCGATCCAGATAGCTGCGCAGTCTGCCCCGCTGCCCCTGAACACCGGCGTAGTCGATGGTGGTGCTGTCGCCGTTTTCCGTGGCCGACACGAAGCGGCCCAGCAGCCGATTCCATTCGCTGTGATCGAAGGCGCCTGCACCGGAGGTGAACGTCAGGCATGTGAGCAGTGTGGCCAACCGTAGTAGTTTCATGAACGCTCTCTGCGAGGGGTTGCTGGCTGACCGGCGAGGCCGAGACGTCTTATCAGCCACCCTGTGGTTGTACCCTGAATCAGGCTGCTGAAAAGGACGACGCTGAATACCATTGCCTGCACGGTATACCAGTAGGGCAGTTCCGTGGGCAGTGACAGAACCAGTGCGATAGCGATCGCGCCGCGCAATCCCCCCCATATCAACAGTGGCCGCCAGGCATTGGGTACAGCCTGCTTTGCCCCAAGGACAGTCGCGGGCCATGTTGACCCGTAAACGGCAATGCCTCGACTGACAAGGGCGACGGGAACAGCAAGAAGCGCTGCGAGCCACTGATCAAGGAACATCGACGGCACGATGACCAGTCCCATGAGCATGTAGGTGAAGGCTATCCATGTTCCACCCAGCCAGTTCCAGGTGACGTCCAGGTCGGCAGCGGGAACGGCGTCGTGCTGTGAGAACAGCCAGCGCATGCACATGCCCGTTGCAACCACGGAGATAATGCCCGAAACGTGCAGGAGCGACTCGGCGATGAAAAAGCTGCTGAAAGCTGCAAATACCAGCAAACCGTGCGTCGTCGTCGCGCTGGACAGGTAGCGGATCAGGAAGTGGAGCAATAGCCCCAGGGTTGCACCGACAAGTGGCGCGATCAGGAGATTTCGCAGCACCAGGGCACCGGTTGACACGACGTTCAGCGTTCCGTCCGCGTCAAGCGCGCAGGCGAGAACCAGTCCGAAAAGTATGGCGGCGGTGGCATCGTTCAGCAGGCTTTCACCTTCAATCAGCGTGGTCACGTCCTCTGCCGCACGCTCGTCCTTCAGGCGAGTCACAACGGCGACGGGGTCGATAGCAGCAAGAATGGCGCCGGCGAGCATGGCTGCCAGCCAGGGAAATCCGGGGTGATCGATAACGAAGTAGGTCAGTAAAGCGGTCGCGAGGGCGCTCAGGGCAACGCCAACGGTCGACAGCGTGATGATCGGCAGTAACCACTGTCGGAGTTCAGTCAGCCTGATGTGCCAGGCGGCTTGAAACAGGAGTGGTGGCAGTAGGATAAAGAAGACGAGATCTTCAATATTGTGCGCCCGAACACCTGTATCAAGTCCGAGAGGCGCCAGGAGCTGTCCCGCTGCGAGACCGGTGAGAAGGCAGGCAAGGGTCATTTCAAGGCGCAGGGTCCTCCCCAGCGCGATGCCCAGGAAAGCCAGCCCGAAGAGTAGAAGCGCGTTGCCGGTAACGCCCGCAATCATGTCAATGGGTCCCGCGAATGATGTCGCCGCGGCACGGTTCTGGTCCTCGGCGGGCGCCCCACGCGCTCTGCAATGTTAAGAATTTGTGTGCCACTAGAAATTGAATAGCTCGAAGCGCCCTTCGGCGCGCTCAAGCAGTTCCTGCTGGTTCTCAGCGTTGTTCCAGTCGCGCAGGGCGTCAAGCTCTTCAGATTTGTGAAACAGGTATAGTCGACCGTCGATCAACTTGAATCGCTCCGGGTCGACGGCCACGTCCCGTCCCAATGCCAGGCTGTAGGGGCAGTGGGCACCCAGCGCCGGGACGTATTTTTCGGGGTTCTGGTTGAAAGTCGCCATCTGCTCACTGGATCTGAGGTAGTAGATTTTACCGTTGTGAATTGCGGCGAAACGTGGATGGCCTTTCTCTGCCCGGTCTTTGGTGAAATAGGAGACAGGGCTGTAGCCCTCGATGGCGATGTCATTTGCATTCACTGGGGCTCCTCCCAATAGCGCTAATGACAGGGCGAGAAACACGTGAATAAAGATCTGCATGTGGAACCTCCAGGCGTGACAGTCAGGAATATGCCCTCGCTTGGATTCAAAGGGAGCGGCTTTGTTACAGGGTTGGCCCCGTGATCGCTGGCGACCGTTACAGTAAATCCCTGATAATCGATTGAAGGGTCTATTAGAGATCGAGACTCAACCCATCGCGAGCAAGCACCACCGGTGCGACCATTCTCTGGAAGCTCTCGGGCGCTTCCTGCTCGCTGCGCTTCATGAAGTGCGATAGCAGAATCCGCTCTGGTGTCAGCTGGTTAGCCAGGGACACCAGTTCACTCGGGATCATATGCAGTCGTCTGGCTGTAGCTCCGGCGTTTTCGGGAACTGCGGCGTGCAGAATCAAAAGGTCCGCGTTGCGTGCGAAGGCCGTAAATGTCTCGGGCGCACCAGACATATCACCCGCATAGACCACGACACAGCCGCCGAGGTCTGCACGCCAGGCCAGGGCTGGTATGGGTCCGTGTCGCACGGGCAGTGAGCTCGCGTGCCACCCCTCGCCGCTCAGGTGCCCCACGCTTTGCGCGGGCATGTCGAGAGTGCTCAGCGTGTAGGCCTCTGTGCCATCCTCAAGGTAGCTGCTGAGATAGCGGAAGGCACCATCCGGGCCGATCAGCCTTTTCATGAACGTGCTCGTGCGAGGCATTCGATCATTGCCCGCGGGGCCGGCAATGACAAGATTAGTATTGCGGTCCGTGAAGAATGAACCCTTGATGAATGCTGGAATGTCTACGGAGTGGTCCGTGTGAAGGTGGCTCAGCAGAATGGCATCAAGGTCAGCGAAGCGCGCGCCTGCGCTGCCAAAGCCGAGGCTACTGCCTGAGCCTGCATCCAACAACAGCCGCGCCGAATCACCCTGCCACAGCAGGTAGGAACTGCTGCTTCTTCCATCATCAATTTCGGGGCCGCCGGAACCCAGGACCTGAACGCGTATGCCAACGCAGTCGCCCGCAGAAGATTCCTGTATCCGTCCGGCAGTCAGCACCAGGATCACGACGAGCCGCAGAATTGTCCCCATCGTGTCTTTACCGGTTACGGAGAAACCGTGCTGCAAACCAGTAGTCCAGACTGACGTAGCGCCCGGCGCCGGTAAAGAACAGCGACAGCAGCATGATGAAATAGGTGGCGGCGAATTCAATGCCGTTGTTCAGCACCACGAAAGTACCCCTGCCGGTCAGCCAGCCATAGTTGCCGTGTTCGCGCAGCAGGCTGCGCGCCGCGTCCAGACGTCGACCGACCTCCTCGCTATTCTCCAGGCTTGCCTGCGCCCCCGGTATGCCCGCACCGGCCAGTGGCTTCGCCATGCTGGTGGAAGGATCGGAAGGTGCGATGGCAAACCAGCCATTCTCCCAATGCACCGAAAATGCCGCCACCAGCATTGTGATCATAAGGGGTATGGCGATGTAACGTGTCGCCAGGCCCAGGATCAGCAGGAAACCGCCAACCAGTTCCGCACTGACGGCGAGAAAAGCCATCAGGCCTGGCAGTGGCAGGCCCAGCCCCCAGTCGGCGTTGCCGAACCAGGCGACGGTATTGTCCCAGGCGACCAGCTTGTTGATACCTGCGGAGATAAAGACCGGACCCAGGTACAGCCGGAGCAGGAGCGGCGCCAGAAAATCCAGCTGCCGCGTCATATTCAACCAGTCGTGCAGGCGGGTCATACTCGTCGTGATCATGTGGCTTTCCCATATTCAGTCGTTAGATTGTGTGGATTCCGGGTCGCAGGGAAGCAGTCCAATCAGGATTCCGCGTTCGATAAAGTCCTCGAGGAGCGACTGGCCAAATGCCAGGACGCGCCCGGGTTCCATCCCTGGCATGCTCTCGGCCAGGCGCTGCAGGTGGTAACACCCAGTGCGGGGCGTTTCAGCGCCTGACCTCAACTGCTCAAGCAGTTCAGCCGTGGGCTGATTGATCGCCATGAATCGCACGACGTCTTTGTGATCGCGGTACATGAGCAGGTGCATGAGCTCAGGCAACAGCTCGGCGTCCGGATTGTCCGGTCCCAGGGTCGCCACTGGCCAGTGATAGCGCAGTGTCCGCAACACAGGGTTGAGCACCGGGCAGAGTGACATGACATCACCGGTGGTGCGCAGTCCTGCCGGGGGTGTCGGCGCGTCCTGCAGCGCCAGCACAAGCTCCATCCATTCATAGTGGGCGAGCTCCGCTGCGTAGGCCGGGTACTCTGGCGGGGCGCCACCGGCTTGCAGCCAGCTGACAAATTCCGCGGATATGTCGGTGAAGTAGGGCGTCTCGCAGGCATGCGTCGCAAAAAACCTGCGCACCAGCGGATGCCAGGTGCCTGCAACGTCGAGGATCCGGTGCAGCACGGGAAATCCCTGGCGCAGGAATCCCTCCATGTTGTTATAGAAAAGATCCTGGTAAACCTTCAGCCTGCGCTGCTCTATCGCACCGGGCGGTGGGTTGGACGCGGGATCGCGTAAGTAATTTGCCACCTTTCGCTGCACCTCGTGAAAATCCTGGCTCATTGGGAACTGGCCATTCGCACCGTTGCACGCGCGTCGGACTGCGCACTGCGTACCCGCGACACCTCCTGCATCAGCTCCCCCAGCGGTGGCAGATTAAAATCCCGCTCCAGAAGCGTCGGCAGTGGGCCGGTCATGCGGTAGGTATATTCCAGAAGCTCCCAGACCGGGTCGATCACGGCGGCGCCGTGAGTATCGATCTTGAGGTCAGCGTCTTCATCGTAGTGGCCCGCCACGTGCAGGTACTTCACTCGCGACAGCGGCAGGCTGTCGATAAAGGCACGGGGGTCGTAGCGGTGATTGATCGAATTGACGTAGACGTTGTTGACGTCCAGCAGAATGTCGCAGTCAGCCTCATTGGCCACCGCGGATATGAAATCCGACTCCGACATGCCGTCGCCAAAATCAGCGTAGTAGGAGATGTTCTCCATGCCGATACGCTGTCCAAGATGTTCCTGAACCTGGCGGATACGGGCAGCAACATAATAGACTGCTTCCTCACAGAAGGGCATTGGGAGCAGGTCGTACAGATGGCCGGCTTCGCTGCAGTAGCTCAGGTGCTCGGTGTAGTAGCGGATGTTGTATCGGTCAATGAACTGACGGAGGCTGTCCAGCAGGTCGGCGTCCAGCGGATCCGGGCTGCCAATGGACAGCGACAGGCCGTGGCTGGCCAGGGAATAACGCTCGGCGAGTGCATCGAGGTCGCGCCTACAGCGTCCGCCCGCCCTAATCCAGTTCTCCGGTGCGACCTCGAGAAAATCAGGTCGGTCATTGTCAACTGAAAGCAGCGGGCCGGTGAGGGCCCGTCGCAGTCCGAGTCCTGCCCCCGAGAGGGCAGGAGTCTGTGCTTCACTGGTTTTCATGAGTGATAGATGTGCGCGAATTTATGCGCCGCACTTGCCTTCACCGCATTTGCCCTCGGCCGACTTCTCACCGTCACCGCCGCACTTGCCTTCACCGCATTTGCCTTCGGCCGACTTCTCACCGTCACCGCCGCACTTGCCTTCACCGCACTTGCCTTCGGCCGACTTCTCACCGTCACCGCCGCACTTGCCTTCACCGCACTTGCCTTCGGCCGACTTCTCGCCGTCACCGCCACACTTGCCTTCGCCGCACTTACCCTCGGCATGATTGCTGGCCAGCTGGTAGCCGCTGCCGAGATCATTGGCGACAAAGGGGTTTTCTGCGACTGCGGACAGGGGTGCTGCCATTGAGCTGGATATGAAGGCAATACCCAGGGCTGTCCGGATTGCGTTGCTTGTCGTGTTTGCTTTGCTGTTCATGGTTGTCTCCTCGCTGTTAATGTGACTTGCAAGGGTTGGATGTTGGGGTAGCGGTTTTGTTACATTTTTTTTCGCCCCTGCGTTTCGTGCCTTACGGTCTTGCTGCCCTCACTGCCATAATGCATGTTGCCGCGAGGCCCGTGGATCCTGAGGTTAGCGCCTCGTGTCGCGAACATCACGTTATGTCTCACTCCTGAGGGAATACAAAGGCATGAAGTTCAGGATGGTCAAAACCCTGCTCGCCCTCTGGCTATTGACGGGGCTTGCGGCAGGCGCCGCTCGCGCCGAAATCGCCTGGCACTGGGAGGACAAGTTTTCCAATAACGAACAGGCCATGCTGAAATCCTGGATCACACATACGCTGTCTGCGCTGGAGAGCCTCGTCGCGCCGTTGCCCTTCGATATTGACATCCATTTCTATCGCCTGGCCGACCGTGGCGAGCCCGTGCCGTGGGCCAATACCCGACGCGGTCGCAGGCAGGGGGTGAATTTTCACGTCGACCCGGCATTCCCGCGCAAGGCGTTTTATGCTGACTGGACGGCGTCGCACGAGTTGAGCCATCTGCTGATACCCTACCTCGGGGAGGCCGATAGCTGGTTTGCCGAGGGCTTCGCCAGTTACCTGCAGTATCAGGTTATGCGTCATATGGGTGAGATGGATGCGGCGGGCATCACCGGAGCCTATCGTGAGCGAATGGCGCGAGCGAGGTTGTCATACCGTCTCCCCGATATCCCCCTCGCAGCTGCATCCCGCGAGCTGCGACGTGCCGGCGCCTACCCTACCTACTATTGGGGAGGAGCGGTTTACTTTCTGCTGGCGGATACGGCACTCAGGCAAGGCAGTGGCGGTGGCTTGTCGAACCTGCTTCGTGCCTACGTCGCCTGTTGTCGGGAGCGTCACACCCGAGTGGCCGGTCTGGTAGAGGAGTTCGATCGAATTGCGGGAGAACCGCTGTTTTCCGGTCTTTTGCGTGAATTTCGCGAGCGCCCGGGCTTTCCTGAGTACGGAGGAGCCCTTGAGCAGCTTGAGATCCAGCTACAGGAAAAGTCGGCAGACATCGGTAAGGATTTGGTGGCATTGCTGGACCGATTGGACCGTCATAGGAGGATCAACCGTATTTCCGCTGTCGGCCTCGCTCTGGTGGAAGAAGGCAAGGTGGTATTCAGCGGCGGTCTTGGCATCATGGATCACGACGGCTCCGGGCCGGTAACGGGGGAATCCCTGTTTCGTATCGGATCGATCACGAAGTCATTCACGGCGCTGGCGCTCGTTGACCTTGCTAGAACACAGGATGTCGACCTTGATGCACCGGTGCTTGACGTGGCTGGTTCCGATCTTTTTAGTAACGACTGGGCCGCTGAAGCGCCTGTGACATTGGCACAGCTGCTGGAACACACTGCAGGCTTCACGGATATTTCGAAATCCGAATTCGAGTTCAACGATTCCGATGCCATTCCATTATCGTCAACGCTGACGCGGTATCGATCGAAGCATAATACTGCCTGGCAGCCAGGCCTTTTTGCTTCCTACTCCAATCTCGGATACGCCTTCGCCGGACGAGCCATTGAGGTCATTGCAGGCTCTGACTACGAGGACTATCTGCAACGAGAGCTGTTTGGACCCTTGCAGATGAACGATAGCGGTTTCTTCCTGTCGGAGCATCAGCGGCGCCGTCTGGTTACCGGCTATGATACCGACGGCGAAACCCACATACCCTACTGGAATATGGTCTACCGCCCTTTCGGCGGCCTGAACACCACAGTCAATGACATGAGCAGGTTCCTGCGCATGTTGATGCAGGATGGAGAGTTGGAGGGTGTGCAGGTCTTTCCTGAGACGGTCATTCGCCGAACCCGGCAACCGACAACAGGCCTCGTCGCTTCTGCCGGCGTGGCATCCGGTTATGGGGCGGGGGCTTACAGCTGGATGCATGGGGGCACGCGGTTTCATGGTCATGGCGGCGATGCGGACGGCTACCTCTCGCGCTACGGCTACACAAAGCGTAATCATAGCGGTTACTTCCTTGTAGTAAATGCGTTCAACGCCGATGTGCTGAATGCCATGCGCCGTGATGTCGAGTCCTACCTGACGAGGGAATTGCCGGCCGTGGCGGAACCTGAAATCCATTATCTGGGACAGCGAGAGATTGAGGCACTTCAGGGCAGATATCTGCCTCAAACCTGGCGTTTCGGCGACGGCAGTAGCGGCCGCACGCTGCAGGTACTAAGCGAGGGCAATCAGCTGTTTACCGTCATGGGCAACAGGAAGCGCTTGCTGATACCCGTATCGGAGCGCCGGTTTCGGCGGCGCGGCCAGTCCGAAGCGACGTCGGCGATCATTGACGCCGACGGCGAACGTTATTTTGTCGGTCCGGAGGGTGGTTTCCGGCGCGCCGGGTGACGTTCCGGGCAGTGCATCCGAGTCAGTCGCTATCGCCGGTATTCTTGAAGCCCAGATGCACAAGGTCCGGTGGTGTCACCATTGCGTAGTTCCATTCCAGGAAGAGCCGCAGCTTGCGCGAGAGTGTCGGTACCTTCAACAGATATATGCCGCGCCAGAGCATGAATGCGATCAGCCCGGAAAAGCGCAGGCCATAGATCTGGGCAACAGAGTTGTTACGACCGATAGAGGCGAGCATGCCCGCAGGTTTGTAGGCAAAAAGACGGGTCGGTTTGCCCTTCAGGTCGGCAACAATATTGCTGACAAGCAGTCGCGCCTGACGATCAGCAAATTGAGCTGTCGGCGGCGACAGTTCTCCGCTGCGGGCGTTGGGGACCAGCGCGCAATCACCCAGTGCCCAGACACCCGTGACAGACATATCGCCATTGACGCGAATTCGACCCCGCTCCAATGGCAGGTCAGGCCACCTGATTATAGGTCGTGGGTGCTGTGCCTATCGTACAGATAATGGTGCCACTGCCAATTCTCTCGCCGGAAGCCAAAATCACTTCACCTGGTTCGATTCGCGCTGCACGGGTATTCAGTCGAACATCGATTCTTCGTTTTTCAAACAATAACTGGGTTTTCTTTCCGAGCTTCCGCGAAAGCTCCGGCAGCAGGGTGTCGGTGCCGTGCAGCAGCGTAATGTGCACATCATCGGGATCTACGTTCTTGTAATACCGGGTTGCGGACTTGAGGAAGTCTTCCAGCTCGCCTGCGATCTCTACCCCGGAGAAACCGCCACCGATCACGGTGAAGTGCAGCAGTTGACGGCGCCGATCGCTCTGCGGGTGAATGGTCGCCTGCTCAAGGCGTTCTATGGCGATATTGCGTAGGCGAAGTGCATCGCCGACGGTCTTGAGCGGCAGCGCATGTTCATGCATTCCCGGCAGCAGGCTGGTATTGGCTTCAACACCCGTGGCCAATACCAGCTGATCGAAACGCAGTTCTCCGGGTTCATTTGTGCGGTTCAGCAGGTAAATATCCCAGTCTTTGGGCAATTTTCGTTCAATGTCCGCAGCCAGGCGTGTTCCGGCGAAGCCGCCGCCGAGGATCACGAGATTTCTGGTGTCCTTTTTCATCCAGGTACAGTCCCTCTGATCGCCGGGTCCAGGATATCCATGTTAAAAATCGTGTGGAATCCAATTGCAATCATGCATCCTGTTGGATGCGAATCGAGTGGTAGTGTTACAGGAGCACTTTCCGGCGAGGCGGAACCCGACTCGTGTAAAGGAGACTGATAAGAGGTCCCGATTTCCCTCCGTACGTGAAGCGCCACACCTTAGCGATGTGCTCAAACCCTTTGGTCGAGGTGTGTGGCCGCTCACGGAGTTCCATGACATTGTGCTGCACGGCGAGTCCGACTGGACGATTGCCGAGCGTGAACTCCTCGCCGCTTACAACGTCTTTGCGCTTTTCAATTGCATGAACCGCATTGTCGAGGGCTGTGGCGTCATGACCAGTGACGCGCATCTCGGGGCTTCGCGGTCCCGGCAGCAGGAAACCCGCGAATGCGCCCAACCCTACCTGGATTTCGCCCGCGGGATGGGTTTTTCTCCGAGCGACAGCGCGTAGAGCGCACCGACTGCAACAAGGTTACTTGTGGCCATTCACCTGATGGCTGATGCTGGCGCAACCCCACCCGCCCCTGAAGCTGGTGTGGCACATAGCATCTCAGGACGCCTCGGGCTTGCGAAACAGCAGCGTCATGCGGTTAGACTCGCCGATTTCCTCATAGTGGACCCACAGCGCCGGATCATCCTGACTGGTACGCAGACTGGGCGGCAGGCGCCAGACAATGTCGTCCATGCCAGGTTGATCGTCCGGATTGCGGTTGATGTCGCTCTCCGCCACCAGTTCAAAACCCACGTTCTCGAAGTAGCGGATGACAACGTTGCGATTCATGTAGCCGCGTGAGCCATCTGCCCATTCGGCCGAGCGGCCCGGAGGCGCCATGTGCTGTACGACGCCAACCACGCCGCCGGGTTTGAGCACTGACCAGGCAATTGCGGCAGAACGAAAGCCCCCTCGATTCTGCAAACGGTTGAGGTTTTGCAGTGCGCGAATGAAGAGAACGGCACCTGCGGATCCATTGTAGTGCTCCCCAATCGAGCCGATCCGCTGGCCGATAATGCGAGGGCCTTTATCGCCGTGCCCGTCGCGGGCCTGTTCCGGCCACGTTGTCGGCCAGCACGCGGGAATACCAGCCACCACCCGGCAATACTTCTACCACCGTCATGCCCGGTGTTATGCCGAAAAAGGCCAGGGTGCCTGCCGGGTTACGGCTGGAATGTCTGGCCTTGTGATCCTCCGTCTGATCGGGGAGAACAGCCTCCAGGCGTTCAACGTCAGTGTCGGTGACATCGGCTGCCACGGCCACGCTCGTGATGGCAAACGCCAGCGAAATACTCTTGCGGATTCGATTCTTCATGGTGGTTTCTCCATCTCCGTGTGGTCGACATTTGTAACATTATGCCTCCTCACGCCTCAAAGTAGCGTGCCGTGGCAGGCCAAACAACTGATCGATCAATCTGGAGGGTGGCGTGAAAGGGATGTTGCAGGGGTTTCGTGGTCGATGGACGGCACCAATCGTTCTCATCGGCAGCATCCTTCTCGGGGGTTGTGCACAAGCGGAAAGGCGGCAGGATCCGCTCGAGCCGTTCAACCGTCAGATGTTCGCCTTCAACGATACAGTCGACGGCGCAATCCTGAAGCCACTGGCAAAAGGTTACGTCAACGTCCTGCCGACACCCGTGCGTAACAGTGTGGGTAATGTGTTCGATAATCTTCGGACGCCGACGACGATTATCAATCAGTTTCTGCAAGGCAAACCGGGCGAGGGGATGCGTGATATTGGGCGATTCGTGATTAACTCGACGGTCGGAGTGCTGGGTATTTTTGACGTTGCCAGCCGTTCTGGCCTGGAGAAGGACGTCGAGGACTTTGGCCAGACACTCGCCGTTTGGGGCGTGCCTTCAGGGCCCTACCTCGTGGTGCCCTTTATCGGGGCCTCCGGTTTCAGGGACGGAGCGGGCGACATCGCGGGGCTTTTTACCTATCCACCGACTTACGCGGAAGACGAGTTTCGCTTTTCGGCATTTGTCACCGAATTCATAGACCTGCGGGCGCAACTGCTGGAGGTCGAGAAACTTGTTGGCGGTGATCGCTATCTTTTCATACGCGACGCGTACCTGCAGCGCCGGGCAGACCTGATCCGTGATGGAGAAGCCGACGAGTCGGATCCCTTCCTGGATGAATGACACGCGGAAAAATGACGGATTCCACCAGCGGAGAAACGTCCGAATGAAGACATCAACTATTCGTGGCAGGTTCGGTGGGTTCATGTCGGGGCGGTACCGGGAGTGCCTCGATTATCCGGTGCTAATCCTACTGATCTTTCTGGGGCTGGTGGTCCTGGCGTTCATGCATGTCGACGGGTTTCGCTTTGATGCATCGGAAGACACGCTGGTCGCCGAAGGCGATCCGGATCTCATTTATTATCGCGAGGTCAGCGGTCAGTTCGGGGGCGAGGGATTTCTCGTCATGACGTACATGCCGCGCAATCAGGAGCTCCTGAGTGACGCGGTGCTGGGCGATCTCGACAGGCTTGTCACCCGGCTCGAGCGGGTTGAGGGCGTTAAGTCCGTGGACTCCATACTCGACGCTCCGCTGTTGCAGAGCCCACCCCTGTCGCTGAGTGAACTGGCGACGAATTATCGCACGCTGCAGTCGCAGGATGTGGATTACGCAATGGCGAAGAAAGAGCTGACCAACAGCCCGGTCTTTAAGGACCTGCTGATTTCGGACGATGGTTCAGCGACCGCGCTGCGTATCACGCTCGAGACAGACAGCGAACTGCAGGCAGCGAGGCATGAGCGGGACCGACTGCAATCGATTGCGGAGCCGGGGGCTTCGCAGCGCCAGCAGCTTGAACAGGCCGAGGCCCGATATCGCGAAGCTCAGGAAAACAGCCTGGTGCAGAGGGATAACTTACTGGCAGAGGTGCGAGCCATTCGCGACGATCTTGGCGACGATGTAGTAGCCCATCTCGGCGGCGTGCCCATGATCGCAGCTGACATGGTGGATTACGTGAAGCAGGACGTCATGACCTTCGGTGCGCTGGTCTTGCTGCTTGTGACGATCATGCTGTTCATACTTTTCCGGCGCATTCGATGGGTCGTTGTTCCGCTGGCCAGTACCGGCGTTTCCGTATTCCTGACGATAGGTGTGCTTGGGTATCTGCGACAGCCGACCACGGTAGTTTCGTCCAACTTCATTTCCTTACTGGTCATTATCACGATTTCCTTCAGCATCCACCTGATATCGCGTTATCGGGAACTGCGCAGCGAGCACCCTGGTGACCGGCACGTCGATCTCGTATTCCGCACCATGATGGACAAGCTGGCGCCCTGCTTCTATACGGCACTGACGACTGTGGTGGCGTTTGCCTCGCTGATAACCAGTGACATTGTGCCGGTCATGGATTTTGGCTGGATCATGAGCGTTGGCATCGTCATATCCTTTCTCGTGAGCTACAGTTTTTTTGCCGCCGTACTGCTGCTCCTACCAAAAGGCGAATCGAGCCCTACGCTGCATCACGAACCGGCACTGACGCGATGGCTCAGTGGCATTGCCGTCACAAGAGCCCCTGTCCTGCTGGCTGTAATGCTGTTTCTTTTTCTTTTTGCGGCAGCGGGTATCAATCGCCTCAGTCTGGAGAACAGGTTTGTCGACTACTTCCGTGCCGATACGGAGATTCACGAGGGGCTCGCTTTCATTGACCGCCATCTGGGTGGCACTGTGCCGATGGATATCATCCTGCGCTTCGATCCATTCGAGGGTCAGGATCTGGACGAAAGCAGTGATTTCTTTACGGATGAAGTGGATGACTACCCGGAGCGATACTGGTTCACGCCGGCGAAGATCGAGTATCTGGAGGAGCTGCACGGATTTCTCGAGGCGCAGCGCGCCGTTGGCAAGGTCCTGTCCCTGTATAACCTTGAGTTGATCGCCCGGGACTTCAATGACGGCAGGCCTCTCGGCGCGGTGGAGCTGGTGGCGGCGCTCGATGCCATGCCGGAGCATCTTCGGAGTGAGCTCATCGCGCCTTACGCAATGCCGGAAAGCGGGCGTTTGCGGGTCGCGGTCCGGCTGCATGAAGCGGATGTAGATTATCAGCTGGATACTCTTATTCGCGATATCGAGGCGTTCGCGACCACGGAGATGGGCCTTTCCCAGAACCGTGTCAGGGTTACCGGCATGGCCGTGCTGTTCAATGGCATGCTCAAGCACCTGTTCAATTCCCAGACATCGACGCTCATGTTCGTGGTGATTGCGACTCTCTTGATGTTTCTGGTGCTGCTGCGCTCAGTGCGCCTGGCTCTTCTGGGATTGCTTCCCAACCTGCTGGCGGCGGCAACTGCGCTCGGCATCATGGGATTCGCGGGTATTCCCCTCGACATCATGACGATCACTATCGCTGCCATCATTATCGGCATCGGCGTCGATGACGCCATCCACTACCTGCATCGATTCCGCGAGGAATATGCGCGAACGGGTAACGCAAAAGCCGCCGTTCAAAACAGCCATGCAAGTATTGGCAACGCGATCTACTACACCTCCATTACGGTAGTTATCGGTTTCTCCGTCCTGGGCTTTTCCAATTTCATGCCGACGGTCTACTTTGGACTCATGACGGCCTTGGCCATGGTACTGGCACTGCTGGCCAATCTTGCACTGTTGCCGAGCCTTCTGGTGCTGGTATACCAGCGGCGTGATAGCTGCAATGCGCGGGCGCTCCACAACACAACTCTCGATAGACAAGCAGGTTCATCATGAAACACAGGCAAATCGTATTTTTCGCGCTGGCGGCGTTAGTTTCATATCTTCCGGGATTCTCCATCGCGCAGGAAGAGAACAACAACCCCGCGGTTCTCATTGAGCAATCGACGGACAGGGTATTGCAGGTTCTCGAATCGCACACTGAGACAGGGGAGGCGGTCTCAGTGTCAGCACTCGCCGACGAGTTGCTCTCGACTCTCGAGGCTGTGGTGGATTTCGAGTCCATTGCCCGGGGCGTCATGGGAAAACACGCTGGAGCCGCATCTGACAAGCAGGTTCAAGAGTTTGCCAGCGTGTTCCGGGAGAGCCTGGTGTCGCTGTATGCAAGGAGCTTCAGAACCTTCGAGATCAAGGAAGCCCGTGTTCTCGATATGCCCGTCGATTTTGACGCGGAAACAGCGGCTAAAGCCACAGTTCGCATGCAGGCGACCACCGCAGATGGCGAGAGCTACTCCCTGTCGTACGCCATGCGCCGCGATGACGAGCGCCGCTGGGTGGTGCGCAATATCGTCGTTGACGGAATCAATCTCGGCTTGACCTACATGAATCAGTTTGACGGAGCGATGTCGCGTTATGGCTCAGTGGACACAGTCATTGCTCGGTGGCCGGAGGAAATGCGGGAACAGACGGTCGTGGGTGAGGAGTGAGCAGAATGCAGAGCACGCGGCTGTGGAAAGAGTTTGACCGTCGATCGTTTGAATGCCCCAGGTCGGCCGTTCCTGCGCGCGCTCCGCCCATGGCGCTCGTAACGCGTCTGAGCGTTACCGAACTTACTGCGGGTCCCATCGGAGTACAGTCACAATACAGACCAAGGATCAATAAAGTTCATCAAGGAGTCAGATCATGACAACACAGGTAAAAATCGACAAGCCGTTTCCACAGATCACGTTGCAAGCGCTCAGTGGCGAGACCGTAGCGCTCGGTCAACCACCCGAGAGAAAGTGGCAACTGCTGGTCATCTACCGCGGACTGCATTGTCCAATCTGCAAGAAGTATCTGCGGCAGCTTAACGACATGAAAGACGACTTCGAGAAATTGCACGTCCAGATTGTCGCGGTGTCCACTGACCCTGAGGACAAGGCGAGTAAATTTGCAGCCGATGCGGGCCTGGATTTCGAGGTTGCTTATGGTCTGGGTATCGACCAGGCGCGGGCGCTGGGCCTGTACATTTCCACCCCACTCAGCGACGCAGAGGCGGACCAGCCTTTCGCCGAACCGGGCCTTTTCTTTATTCGACCCGATGGCGGGCTGCATTTTGCCGAGATTTCCAGCGCGCCTTTCTGTCGGCCGGATCTGGAAATGATCAAGATGGGCGTGGGGGTTATCCAGGAAAAAGACTACCCCGCACGTGGTACTGGCTGATGAACGCTAAAGCAGACCGAACCTTGCAGTTTCAGCCACATGGCGATACCGGGGACAACCCATGAACAGCAATACGACAGTGGTTGACGGGATTACCATGAGATGGGAAGAGGCAGGTGACGGCATGCCCGTCATCCTGATCCACGGAATCCCGGCATCTCCCGCGCTATGGCGACACGTCGTGCCCCGGATTTCCGGGGCGCGCTGCCTTGCCTGGGAAATGGTTGGGTATGGAGCGTCCATCCCAGAGGGTCATGATCGTGACATATCCATAGGGCGCCAGGCTGATTATCTCGCAAGCTGGCTGAAACATCTGGGGGTCGAGCAAGCTATTTTCGTCGGGCATGATCTCGGCGGGGGAGTCGCCCAGATCGCAGCCGTGCGTAACCCCGGCTTGTGCCGTGGCCTCTTTCTGACCAATGCGATTGGTTACGATTCCTGGCCGATCCCGAGCGTGAAGGCCATGCGCATGGCCGGAGGGCTGGTTCGGCATCTGCCCGATTCTGTATTCAAGCAGGTCTTTCAGAATTTCATAAAGCGTGGGCATGACGACAGTGTACGGGCCGAGGAAGCCATCGACGCGCACTGGCCCAATTACAGGGACCATGGCGGTGCGGCCGCCTTTGTCCGGCAGGTGAAATCACTGGACGTACAGGACACACTCTCAATCGCAGGAGACCTGCCCAGTCTGGGAATACCTGCCCGCATCGTCTGGGGCGTCGCGGACACGTTTCAGAAAATCGACTACGGCGAACGCTTCGCGAGCGATCTCTCTGCGCCGCTGCAGCGGATTGAGGGCGGAAAACATTTCACGCCCGAGGATCATCCGGAAATTATTGCCGAGGGCATCAATCAGCTCGTCGCGGAGGTCTCCATTTCTGACACCTCTGATGGCAAGGCATAATCGTCCCGCTATTCCTTTGTCTGTTAACGCACGGACGTGACTGTTGTCATTCCTCAACATTGAGCCAGTCGATGCACTGGCTCTCCTGTGGCTGTGTCTTGAACAGTCAGCGGCCTGAATGTCGGTCATAACTACGAAAGCATGAAGGACCCACCTATCGAGTTCATCAGGAAAGATGCCTCTGTCCACAGCCTGGGCATGCATACGGTCCCCAGGCGCGACTTCATGCGGAAGTTCCCGCAGACCATTCTTGAATCCCGGGTAATGGATCAGCGGATACAGTTCATGGGCCGCACCGAGATCAATGCCCTGGAGGCCAAGGCATGAACCAACGCGATGACATGACCTTTCCTTTCAAGGAGTACATGGGTCGGCTCACCGAGCTTCGCACCAGGATGAAAGAGCGCTTGCTGGATGCGGTGGTGATCACGGATCCGGCGAACCACATTTATCTGACGGACTACCAGACCACCGGCTACACCCACTTCCAGGCGCTGGTCATCCCGCGGGAGGACGAACCGTTCATGGTCACCCGAATGCTGGAGGAATCCAACGTCTGCGGCCGCACCTGGGTGGAGAAAACGCGCACCTACCCGGATTCAGGAGACCCCATCCAGACGCTGGTGAGCGCACTGCACGAGTTCGGCCTGACCGGCAAGCGCATCGGCTACGAGCGCAACAGCTATTTCTTCCCCGCCTATGACCAGGACACCATCCGTACCACAATGCTGGACACCGAGCTGCGGGACTGCTTTGGCATCGTGGAGGAGGGCCGGATCTGCAAGTCGAAGCTCGAGTTGGATGCCATGGCCAAGGCGGCCAGGGCGACGGAGGCCGGCATGCAGGCCGGCTGGGAAGCCTGTGTCCCCGGCGCCACCGAAAACGACGTGGGCGCGGCCATTGCCAGCGCCATGTTCCGGGCCGGGGGCGAAAACCCCGCGGTGATGCCTTATGTCACCTCCGGACCCAGGACTATGATCGCCCACGCCAGCTTCGAGGGTCGCGTCATTCAGCCCGGAGAGCACGTGTTCCTGGAAGTGGGCGGGTGCTATCGGCGCTATCACACGGCGATGATGCGCACCGTCGTGATGGGGGAGCTGAGCCCGTCCATGCGGCATGCCCAGGAGCTGATGAAACACACGTTGCTGGAGATGAAGCGGATGATCCGGCCCGGCCTGACGGTCTCGGACCTGGACAATCTGGCCCGCACGATGATCGGCGATAACGAGGTCGGGGCGCGGCTGATTACGCGGTCCGGTTATTCCATCGGCATCGCCTTCACGCCGAGCTGGGACGAGGGCTACATGCTGAGCCTCCAGCAGGGCAGCCCCCAGATATTGAGGGAGGGCATGACCCTGCATCTTATCCCGTGGATGTGGGGGGTCGATGGGGACAAGACCGTGGGCATCAGCGACACGATTCATGTCACGGACAACGGCTGCGAGAGCTTCTTTACGCTGGATCAGGACTTCGTGGTCAAGCATTGAGGAGGGTTGTCAGCTATTTGGTCACTCTATCTCGCTTATACATGATGTGGATAAAGGGTTGTGGTTTCCCCATTGGGCAGTTTGACGGCGGTTTCTGGGAGAGAGCATCGGACCTTCGCCTTTCCTGGGTGTCACCGGCAACACCAACAGATTGCCTCCCGGATCTGTGAAGAGAGCCTTCATTTCCGCATTGTCGGCTGTTTTGCCGGGAGGCCCTAGCGGATCT
This sequence comes from Chromatocurvus halotolerans, assembly GCF_004340525.1. GTDB lineage: Bacteria > Pseudomonadota > Gammaproteobacteria > Pseudomonadales > Halieaceae > Chromatocurvus > Chromatocurvus halotolerans. Next base: position 357,654 of record NZ_SLWX01000002.1, read on the forward strand.
GTTTCACCACACCCTTGAAGCGTGCGGTGGTTCCGGCAACCGGTAAGCGCCGGGAGCAACCCCCAGTGAAGCTGCTGGCGGGCGACCAGGCAAAGCGGATGCAGCCGTAGAAGCTGGCGTGGCTCGGTACGGCAACGCACCGACGCGACGATCAACATTCCTCAGACTCGTGAAGTTGCTGTATTGGCGCGCCTGCAGATGGGCGCTGAACAGATAGTAGTGCCGAAAAAATCGTATTTCGACCTCCTCTTAAACAAGGTGGCATCGACTGCTTTTCACAATCAGGGAGACGGACATGTCTGACAATACTGGAGTTGCTACAGGAATCGACGTCAAGGCAACACTCTGGGCCGCCTTCATCGCCGGCGCCGTATTCATGATGCTGGAAATGCTCATGGTGCCCGTTTTCATGGGGGGCAGCCCTTGGGCCCCCCCACGCATGATCGCCGCCATCGCTATGGGAAAAGGGGTTTTACCGCCGCCCCCGACCTTTGATGCCGTCATCATGCTGGTTGCGATGCTGATTCACTTCGGGCTGTCCGTATTCCTCGCGTTCCTGTTCGCGTTCATCGCCCGAGGCCGTGCCATTGGTATGGCGATTGGGCTGGGCGTCGTTTTCGGCATCGTCGTGTACCTGGTCAGTTTCTACGGCATGACCACGATATTCCCATGGTTTGCCAAGGCACGTGGCTGGATCCCAATCTTTGCCCATATCGTCTACGGCGCGGTGCTGGGCCTGGTCTATGTTTCTGTCGCGCGAAAGACAGCTGAGGGCGTGACGCCGGCCCGGCAGGGTAATCCCCACTCTCAGAACGCAGGGAACCCATAATGAACATCGACACCAAAACCACCGCACTGGTCGTGACTGACCCCCAGAACGATTTCCTGAGCGAAGATGGCGCCGCCTGGGGCCTGGTTGGCGACAGCGTCCGCGAAAACAACACCATCGCCAACCTCGAGGCCCTGTTGACCGCCGCCCGCGACGGTGGCTACCGTACTTTCGTGTCTCCACACTATTATTATCCGGCCGACAAAGAGTGGCAGTTCGGCGGCACGCTCGAGCTCAGGATGCACGAGATCGGCATGTTCGCCCGCAGTGGTCCGCTGGACCTCTCCGGATTCGAGGGATCCGGCGCTGACTGGCTGGAACGTCTCAAGCCGCTGCTGACGGATAGCAACACCATCGTGGTCAGCCCGCACAAGGTCTACGGCCCCCAGAACAACGACCTGGTGCTCAATCTTCGCAAACACGGTATCAGCAAGGTCGTTCTGGCCGGAATGTCGGCGAACCTGTGCGTCGAGTCGCATATGCGTGATCTGGTTGAACAGGGCTTCGAAGTGTTCGTTGTCACCGACGCCACCGCAGCCGCCATCGATCCGGAGCTTGGAGATGGGTATCAGGCAGCGGTGGTCAACTTCAAGTTCATTGCCAGCAAGGCCCTGACCACGAAGGACGCCGTCGATGCGCTGCGTTGACCATGCCGCCGACCAGCAATCTCGCACAGGATTATTCCGGCATGGCCAGGGTACACGAGATTTTGGGGAATGAATAAACAGCAATGGAGTCCCCCTGGTTAAAGGAGGTTTCTGACCTATTCTTTTGGACTTCCCACGGTCTATGGAGCGTTCCCAGACTCACAATGAGGCCCGTTTAAAGGCCCCGGGATTGACCCCGCCAAGATGGCTGTGCCGTCGACTCCGACGCTCCAGATCTTCCAGCACTTGTGACTTCATGTTGAAACGCCGGTCAGCCAGCGTCACTTCCGCCGTGTCGGCCTCGTGAATTTCAGTGGACTTACTGTCAAACAGGTGGTGAACATGATTTGGCTGTGGACGGCGCGCCGATAGTGGCAACCGCCTCAATGGATTCCATGTGCTGGGCAACCGCCAATACGGCAGCTCCTCCCAGACTGTGGCCCATAATGATACGGGGTGCTTCGTGATGCTCCTCCAGGAATTTGGCGCTGATGCCGTTGGAAATCCATAACCATAAATCTGACGGTATCTGTAACATTCTGGAGACCGGTCACTCTAAGCTGGGTGGCTTGAAACATTGCGATTTGCAGAGAATCCTTCTGATGATGCAGCAAACTCACTCAACTCAAAGTCTGGAGCTAAATATGAGCAAAACCTATCAATCTGTCGTAATCAATGCGCCAGCGGGCAAAGTTTGGTCGAAGCTTCGTAATTTTCACGACTTGAGCTGGGCTCCTGATGTCGTTTCCAGCGTTGAAGCAGTCGGTGACAAAAAAGGCGATCAACTAGGAGCCAAACGTATTCTCAACGAGGCTTTTCATGAGACATTGACTGATCTTGACGATGAAGAATACAGCCTCAGGTACAGCATTGACGATGGCCCTTCGCCGGTTTCAAAAGATGAAGTCAGCGACTACGAGGGGCGCATTCTTGTTCGGCCAGTAACGGAGGGTGATGGCGGCGCCTTTGTGGAGTGGTATTCAAGCTGGAATGGCAAGGGTGAAGAAGCGGAACAATTCTGCCATGGAATCTACGTCAGTCTGCTGGGCGAGTTAAAAAAGAATCTCGAAATCTGATCGCAAATAACTGAATGTCGACACCGCTCTCACTCGGTCTGAGTTCGTCTACAAATATGGGCGGTAAGCCGAATACCTTTTAAGGTAGCTTCTATTGCCTGCCGGACTTTTCGCGGGTCATCGAATCGCTCGATGAGGAGGACGATGACCAGCAAATGGGCGACTGGCTGCTCGACGAACTCGGCGTGGCCATGGTTCCAGGCTCGGGCTTTGGTGCCCCCGGCCATATGCGCTTGTCCTTCGCTGCCGACAGCGATACATTTGCCAAAGGCCTGGCACGGTTGCAAGAAGCGTTTTGTTAGTGATGCGTTACGAAATCCCGAAAGAAGGAACTCGCTGGACGGATGGTCATGTCGCCGACTATCAATCTCTCACAGACTCAAGGTACGCGAGATTTTCGGGCAACGAAAAAAAGTGGGTCTTCCCCAATCATGGTGGGTAATCATCGCGCCGTTCCGGCGGGATAAAGCTCAAGCCCACCCAGGTGGAAGTAAATGGCATTGCGGAATCGTCGTTTGTTCCGGAATCCGCGGGCACGCACCTTCACCGTCTTGATGCGACTGTTGATGCTCTCCGCAAAGCTGTTGTCAGCTTTCAGGATCACCGCGTTGATAATGCCCCACAGGTACTTCTTGAGCGTGCCAGCCACTTTCTTCATGGGCGCAAGACGGCTTCGAACCATCCAGTTGATCAGCCGCGTCCAGCCCTTTGCCGCCCAGGTGCGGTGCTGGTAATGCCATAACTGTGCCGCAAACTCCTTCATGGCCCAGGCTCGGGCGGTTTTCAAACTGGACTGGCGCAGCGTGGTGAACGCCCGTTGCTGATGCCAGCTCATGTTGCCGCGGTTTCGCAGCCACTGGTACTTCGTGCCCTTCAGCTGCTGATCGCCACCTCTGACCAGCTTGCGATGCTCATCACGGCGGACCTGATCGACGCCTCTGCCCAGATACTGCGCGACGTGAAAGCGATCAAACGCAATCTTCTGGTCGGCATCAGGAATCGCCGCTCGCGTCGCCTTGATGTAGGCCGGCCACATGTCCATGCAGACAGCCTCGATCCCGTTGCGCTGCTCCTCATCCAGTTGCTCGTAAAAGCTACCAAGGCTCGCTGTTATGCGATCTTCGGCGACGTGCAGAACGGTGCCGGACTCCTGATCTGTCACCACCGTGATGTAATCGTGGCCCTTGCGATAGGAGGTCTCGTCAACGCTCAATCGCTTCGGTGCCATGGCCTCGCGACGCGACAGACCGCGCCTGACGGCCCGTTGCATAATGCCGTCCACCGCATTCCAGCTGAGGCGCAGGCGCTCAGCTACCGCACTGACCGCTGCGGTCTTCAGCCAATCGATGACAAATGCCTCAAACAGGGCGGTGAACCCACTACCGGGCTCTGCCCAGGGCACATCGACTGTCACAACGCCATGCTCCTGGCACTCCACCCGCGGCACGTCGGCCACCAATAGGGTTTTCAACTGACAGGTATCCAGGTGTCGCCAACGTCGCCGCCGCTTGTCATACCTCGGGCATGCGGTTCCGCACTTGGGGCAACGGAGTTTGTCCCCGGCATAGTCCACTTCCACCTCGACTTCATCGTCTGCGAGCGAGACGTTTACCGAGGACACCTTCCAAGGCTTCTGGATGCCGAGTATCTGGCTGTAGAGCTGTGTATCTTTCATGCACACAAGGCTAATCTACCCACTCGATTTGGTGAAGGCCCAAAAAAGTAAAACCCTATTTCGAAACCCTATCTGACGGAGGCACGCCGATGGACTTGAATGAACGACAAACCGCGCTTTGTGACCAGAACGGCACCGATTTTTCGGACCTCAAGGCTGTTTTCTTCAATTGCACTCTGCAACATCCCGATCAGGAATCGCATACCGCGTTGCTGATGGGCGCGTCTGCCGAGATCATGCGCCGCAACGGCGTTGCCGTCGACGACATCCGCGGTACCGCCTACCGCATCGCCTTCGGCGTACAGCCCGACATGCGGAAACATGGCTGGGAACACGACGACTGGCCCGACCTGTGGCAGCGTATCCAGGCCGCCGATATCCTGGTGATCGGCACGCCGATCTGGCTGGGGGAGCAATCCTCGGTCTGCCGGCTGCTGATTGAACGCCTGTACGCCATGTCGGGACTTCTGAACGAGAAAGGACAGTCCATCTTTTACGGCAGGAGCGGGGGTGTCGTGGTTACCGGCAACGAGGATGGAGCAAAGCATGTCGCGATGAATGTACTCTATTCACTCTCGCATCTGGGTTACCTGATCCCGCCACAAGCCGACTGCGGCTGGCTTGGCGAAGCCGGACCGGGGCCGAGCTATGGTGACGATGGCGCGGGTCTCGACAATGAATTCACGCAGCGCAACACGACAATCATGACCTGGAATCTCCTCCATGCAGCGCGGATGCTGAAGGACGCCGGCGGCCTTCCCAATCACGGCAATGATCGCAAGGCGTGGTCGGCCGGGTGCCGGTTCGATTATGAAAATCCGGAACACCGAAGCTGACCGTGAAGCCAGGTGTTCGGGAATGCCGCGACGCTGCGGTGTGGAAACAGTTCGGTATTCCTGGATTTCTCTCCGGGATCGAGATATCAGCCAGCGCAACAGGAGAGCTGCGTAACATCCTTATCGAAAGACAGCGCCGCGAGCTTAAGGCCTTCGACCATCGTAAGGTAGGGGAACAGACCGTCGGCCAGCTCCGCGACCGTCATCCGGTGATGCACGGCCAGAGCACCGGTTTGGATCAACTCGCCGGCGGTGGCAGCCACCGTCTGCACGCCGACCAGTTGGTTTGAATCTGCCTCGGCAACCAGTTTTATGAAACCACGGGTGTCGAAGTTTGCCAAGGCCCGGGGCACGTTTTCCAGCTTCAACGTGTGGGATTCGACTCTGATTCCCTGGCGCGTTGCTTCGCCCTCGGACAAACCTACCGTGGCGACCTGCGGGTCGGTGAATATGACCGCAGGCAGGACGCGCAGATCCAGTGCTGCCTCGCCACCGGTCATGTTGACGGCCGCCCGTGTGCCGGCCGCCGCAGCCACGTAGACAAACTGCGGCTGGCTGGTGCAGTCGCCGGCGGCGTAAAGATGAGTCGCACTGGTGCGCATGTGGTCATCGACGATGATGGCGCCACTCGCGTCGGTGTCAACGTCCACCCTGGGCAGATTGAGCTCTCGCGTGTTGGCTGTGCGACCGGTGGCCATCAGCAGCCGATCCGCCTCCAGTTCACCGCGCGGCGTTGTGAGGTGAAACACGTCGTCATCGTAGTCGACTCGGCTGGCCTCGGTGTATTCCAGCACGTCAATGCCCTCGTCGCGGAAGATCGCGGTGAGCGACGCGCCGATAGCCGGATCTTCGCGGGAGAGTAGCCTATGGCGAGCGAGAAGCGTGACGTGGCTTCCAAGTCTCGCGAAGGCCTGTGCTAGTTCGACTGCCACCACTGAGGACCCGATGATGGCCAGCCGTGACGGAATCGTATCGCTCTCCACGGCGTCGGTCGAGGTCCAGAAAGGTGTGTCAGACAGGCCCGGGATGGGCGGTATTGCAGGGCTGGCGCCGGTGGCTATCAGACATCGGTCAAATCCAAGGCGTTGCGGGACGCTGGAACCGTTTTCAATAGCCAGCGTGCGGTCATCGACAAATTGCGCTTTGACGCGGAGCAGCGTTATCCCTTTGTGGGAGTCGAGGATGAACTGGTATTTCGACTGGCGCAGTTCATCCACGCGCGCCTGCTGCTGGGCGAGGAGGGCTTCTCGATTGATATCGGGCACGCGCACGGAAATACCTGTGTCGAAAGGGCTGCCAGCGCGCACGTGAACGACCGTTGCAGCGGCTATCATGATCTTCGATGGCACGCAGCCGACATTGACGCAGGTGCCGCCAAGTGTGTGGCTCTCTATCAGGGTCACCCTGGCACCGGCCTCTACCGCGCGAATGGCGGCGGCGAATGCGGCGCTGCCGCCGCCGATAATGGCTATGTGCATTTCGGCATTGGTGTTGTTTGTGGTCATCGGCGCGTACCCTTTGAGTTCTTGACCCGGTCAGATCTTTAGCGTGGATTAGACGATATCGCGTTCCCGTCCCGGGCACAGCGCCGGTTTGCTGGCGAGACGAGGTCCCATACCGACACGGCAGCCATCATTCCCAGCGCGGTGTAGGTAATTTCGGTGCTCCAGGCATATCGGAACCAGGGGTAGAGTGACAGCAGCAGTAACGTCGGGCCGACCATCCCCAGTACACTGCGATGCCACTGACGGTGGCTGAACCAGCCAACCGCGTTCATGATCAAGACAAGCCACGCGAAAAACGGTAACAGCGTATTGATGAACAGGCCTTCCCATCGGGCCAGAAAAGCGAGGCCAACCGCGGCACCGAGACTGGCGATTGCCGGGAAGCACATGGCGCACCCCATGGCAGAGACCAGGGCACCTAGCGAACCCATCTTGTCACCACCGCGCGTAAGCCACTGTGTGAACTGTTTCATCGGGAAGTCTCCTGAGCGTCTTACGGCAACGGAACGATGGGTGTAATCTTAGTGCCGTACCTGAGTACGGAGGCAAGTGATATGGACAGTTCGCTGGAAAATCTGACGATTGGTGCGTTCGCCCGTGCTGCCGGCGTCAATGTAGAGACCATCCGTTTCTATCAACGCAAGAAGCTGCTAACAGAGCCCGTCAAGCCTTACGGAAGCATACGCCGTTACGGCCGCGCGGAGGTGACCCGGGTACGCTTCATCAAGTCGGTACAGCGGCTGGGGTTTTCCCTTGACGAGATCGGCGAATTGCTAGTGCTTGATGATGGCGCGGGCTGCCGCGAGGCGCGCTTGCAGGCGGAGCAGAAACTTGCTGACGTAAGGGCCCGGTGCGCCGATCTCAAGCGCATTGAAACAGTACTCGTCGGGTTGGTCGCTGAGTGCGTCGCGACGTCGGACCCTGTGCGGTGTCCTCTGATCGCGTCACTGGAGCGGTCTTGATACGCTTTGATGGTTCCTTCTGTTAATCCAGCGGCTGTACCTTACGCCTTACCCGTGCATTTGAGCTGTTTGACTGCCAGATCCACTGCGTCGACCAGGCTCGCAACCTGATGGTCAGGGTTTCCCATCAGGGGGTGATAGATCGAATCCTGGCGTTGAATCCAGACACCGTGAAACCCCGCACGGAGCGCCCCGTGAACATCCCAGGCGTGGGCGGCAACCAGCAATGCATTTGCGGGGGCACATGAATATTCGCGGGCTGCCTGTTGGTAGAGTGCTGTCTGCGGTTTCCAGATCTGGAAATCATCCACCGACACAATATCGTCAACCAGCTGTTCTAGGTCGTTGTCGCGCACCAGTTTCTCTGTGTTGGCGCGGGAGCCATTGGTTAGCAGGACAGCCTGGCAGTCAAAAGGCTTCAGTTTCTCAAGCGCGGGTCTGACATCCTCGTGGGCGGGGAGCTGGGAGAATGCCGCCAGGATATCTTTCAGGGTGGTTTCATCGGCTTCGTGACCAATGCTGTGCAGCAAAACTGTCAGCGTGCCCCTGGCGATTTCCGGAAAGGTATGGAAAACGCCACTAGCTGAAAGAGCGAAGGCATCCCTGAGTAACTGCGCGAAGAATACCCGGTCCGTTCCCTCCGGCAGATTGAGGGCTGTCATTTTTTCTTCCAGCGGCGCCAGGGAAAAGACCGTTTCCACCACGTCGAGAAAAACGATGCGAGCGTCGAGGTTCCTCGGATGCTGTGGCATTGGGGGTTCCCTCTCCTTCGGGTGAGATTGGCAGTCTTGCTGTTAACGAGACTCAGACTGGTGGCTTTGGATATGCTCCATCACGTCACGAACTTCACTGTCACTGGCCTTGCTGTGCATGAACGGAATGGCCTGCAGCAGGGCGCGTAACTGCCTTACATAGCGGCGGCAGTGCCGGCACATCAGCAGGTGCACTTTCATTGCCAATTGCTGGCGCCGGCTCAGCTCCCGCTCGATCAGGTGGTCAGCGCTATTGACAACCTCTCGACAGGTCAGCACTCGCCGGTCTCCTCGTAATGATCCACAAGTTTGTACAATTGACTTCTCGCTCTGTGCAATATGACTCGCACATTGGATGCAGAGAGCGACAGTTCGTTACAGATGTCTTCAAATGAAAACCCCGTGGTGTCGCGCAATTCAAGCACGGTACGCTGGTTGACGGGCATGGCGTCAAGCAGCTCTTCGAGGCAACTGGCCAGGTCCTCGCGCATCAGAAGGTCCTCTGGAGTGTCCGTTTCCCAATCTGCAGGGGGTGACTGCCAGCGGCCGCTGCGATTGAAACGGTCAGCCAGCGCGTCACCTGATTGTTCATCTGATTGCCAGTCACTGAACAAGAGCTCTCTTCCGCGTTTTCTGAGTTGCATTTTGGCTTCGTTGATGACAATTCTGCCGAGCCAGGTACGAAGTTGCGCGCGACCCTCGAACGTTGCAATCGCCTGGTGAGCCTTGAGCCAGGCATTCTGTACAACCTCTTCCGCTTCCGATTGACCAACGATGGGTACGGCGAGGGCGATCAGTGCACGATGATTGTCCCGCACGAGCTCGGCGAACAGGCTCTGATCGCCGGCCTTCAGTCTGTGTAATGTTGCATTATCCATGAAGTTGGTTTTTTCCCTAACCTCCATAATCCTTTCCTTGAGGGATGGGTAGACTGTCATCCTCGCCAGTTGTGGATAAGCACTACGGAGACTGAGGATAACATGGCATTGATTTGACGGTTTGAAAACCGCCAGAAACCAACCGCGGACGACATCTCGGTAAAGGTGATGCGCAGAAGACGTCCCTGCGATTGCTGTACTTCAGGCCACCCGGCTGTAACAAATCGTCCTGCGGCGCATCTTATTAGAATTGCCGGTCTAAAAGGTGTGGTGCCGTCGTTTGTCGCTGGGTCAATCCAGAGTTGCGCCTGCTGGCTGTGCCATACCACGACGCACGGCATCACGCTTTGAGATTTCGCCGTGCCAACGTTCTATAGAGGGGTATTCGTGAAGTACAAGACCCGCCCATTCGCAGCGCTCAATCCAGGGGTAGGCCGCGATGTCTGCGATGGAGTAGTCCCCGGCGAGGAAGGCCTGCCGGCCGAGGTGTTCCTCCAGAAGATCATATACGCGCCGAACCGCAGTCACCGCATGGTCGATCGCGACGTCGCAGCGCTCCATGGCGAGGCTGCGCCAGTGATGCGCCTGGCCAGTCGCCGGTGCCAGCGCAGTGAGACCGACCATCAACCACTGCAGGACCGCATCCCGCGGACCGTCTTCGGAAGGCAGCAGGCGGGTATAGCGCTCCGCGAGGGCAACAAGAATCGCGCCGGACTCGGTCAATACACGCGTCTCCTCGCACTCGGACCAGGTGAGCACCGGTACTTTCCCGAAGGGATTCAGCGTGCTCATGGGAGGTTCGAACTGCTCCCCGGCCCGAATGTTGATGGGATGTATGCGGTAAGGCACACCGAGTTCTTCCAGCATGATGGTGACGCGCCGGGAGTTGGGTGTCGCCCACGCGTACAGCACGATGTTCAGCATTCCTTGAGTATCCATTACGAAGATTCTTCAAAAAACCAACAATTCAGGAGATAGTCGCATGATAGGTCGTAGAAAGATTCTGAGTGTCGCTGTGTCTTCCGCACTTTTTGGTATGAGCGGTATCACTCTGGCGCAGCAGGCGGCAGCTCCGGCCGCGGATGTACTGGAGGAGGTGGTTGTCACCGGCTCACGCCTTGCACGATCCTCGCGTTCGGCGGCTGTTCCGGTGCAGCCGATTGACCTGGAGCAGATTCGCCTCACGGGCGCCGTCAATCTCGAGACAGCACTGAACCAGATGCCGCAATTCGTCGCAGGAACCACCTCCGCTTCCAACAGCCTGGCGAGCGCGACCGGCACTGGTGCGGCGACGCTGGACCTTCGTGGCCTTGGGGCGCAGCGCAACCTGGTGCTCGTGAATGGCCGTCGTTACGTGTTCTTTGACGGAACACAGGTCACCAACATCAATACCATTCCGACTTCGCTGGTGAAACGCGTCGAAGTCGTGACAGGCGGCGCATCGGCTGTGTATGGTTCTGACGCGATCGCCGGGGTCACCAACTTTATCCTCATGGATGACTTCGAGGGCATCGAGCTTCAGACCCAGGCCAATAACGATATCCGCGGTAACGGGTGGACGACGGATACCACCCTGACATTCGGCGGCAATTTTGACAACGGCCGCGGCAATGCCGTGGTTTCCCTGAACTACGCGGACCGTGAGGAAATTGGCGTGGAGGAGCGCGGGTTCTCGGAGTTCGTCCTCGCCAATGGCACGGTCAATGGTGAGCCCGCGCTCGTGCGCGGTGGCAGCAGCTTTATCCCGAGTGGGCGCTTTTCCGGGCTCCCAGCCAACCCGTCCTCCCGTCTTGGCCTGACAGAGGCGCTGAACGCGGCCGGTCTCGGTGGCGTCGGCGGACTAGGCTTCACGACAGTGGGTGATGGTCCCGACGTCCGCCCGTTCCAGGACCCTGCAGACAGATTCAACTACGCTCAGGACAACTTCCTCAGACTGCCTCAGGAGCGCTATGCGATTACCGCGCTGGCGCACTACGACCTGACGGACAACGTGCGTGCCTACACCGAGGCGTCCTACACCTACAATGAAACAGAAGTGCGATTCGCCTCGAGTTTCATAAACGCTTCATTGCCATTCAACGTCGATAATCCCTTTGTCTCGACTGAGATGCAGGACGTCCTGCGAATCCTGGACGAGACGGAGCCGGGTCCGGGGGCCGGCGATGGCCTGACCAACCTGCAAGTGGGAAGACGGTTGACCGAACTGGGGCCGCGGCGAAACATCGATGAACGCGACGCCTGGCGCATTCTGCTGGGGCTCAAAGGAGACTTCAATGACAGCCCCAATACCTTTGTCAGTGGCCTGTCCTGGGATGTCTATTACTCCTTTGCCCGTTCTGACAACACCCAGACCCAGATCGGCAATGCGTCGATATCCCGTTTTGCCGAGAACATACTCAACGGAACCGGCCCGGACGGCCAGCCGCTGGTTAATCCCTTTGGTAACAATATCTCGCCAGCCGGCGTCGACGCGATTGCGGTGACCAGTGTCAACTCCGATGTTACCGAGCTGGAGGTCCTGGCCGGGACGATCGGCGGCAACATAGCCTCCTTGCCCGCCGGTGATCTGGGCGTGTCAGTCGGTTTTGAATACCGCGACAGTTCGCTGGATTTCCAGCCCGACCAGCTGCTGGCCGACGGTGACATCGCGGGGTTCAACCCGATTACACCCGCAAGCGGCAGCATCGAGGTCTGGGAGGTGTTTGGTGAGGTACAGGTTCCGCTGATTGCCGGGGCGCCCATGGTGGAAGAGCTTACCGCAAAAGGGGCATTCCGTTACTCCGACTATGACCTCGACCAGGTAGGTACAAAATGGACTTACTTTACCGGCCTTGACTGGGCCCTTAACGATCAGGTGGCGTTCGGCGTGCAGTTCCAGCGCGCAATCCGGGCCCCCAGCGTGGGTGAGGCCTTTGGTGGGCAACGCCAGTTTGCGATTCAGGCAACGGATCCCTGCGCGACGCCAGGCGCCGCGTCTGACCCGACTGTGCGCGACCTGTGTATTGCCAGTGGTGTTCCGGCGGCCAATGTCGGTACGCCCGCGGTGCAGCCGAACCAGGAAGTGCCTGGCATCTTTGGTGGAAATCCGGATCTTGACGCTGAGGAGTCTGATACCTACACGGTAAGCCTGATACTCACACCCGAGGCCCTGCCCGGGCTTCGCGTCACGGTCGACTACTTCGATATCGAAGTGGAGGATGCGATCGCCCCCTTCGGCGGCAGCGTCGGCAACGTTCTCAACCTGTGCTTCAACCAGTTGCAGGATATCAACAGTGTAGCCTGCCAGTCGGTCGGGCGTGATGATAGCGGTGCGATCCAGTTCCCGTTCGCGGTGACTGCCTTGAACGAGAATATCGGCGCTATCGAAACGAGCGGTATAGACTTCCAAGCAAGCTATGGCTTCGACGCGGACTTCGGCCTGTTCAGCGACACCAGCAGCTTTGACCTGTCGGTCAACGTGACCTGGCTGGATGAGTTTACGCTCACGCCGCTTCAGGACCAGAGCGACAACCAGAATGCCTGTGCCGGTGCTTTTGGCAGCGGTACCTGCGGTGAACCCCGACCCGAGTTCAAGACCCGCTCACAGCTGCGCTGGTACACGGGCAATCTGACCGTGGGCCTGACGCACCGCTGGCTGGATGAAGTTGACCTGGATATCGTTGCCTTGCGCGGCGTGGATCCGGCGAGCATACCGGTTGCGGAGTTCAGCGATCAGCATTACCTTGATCTGTCCTTCAACTACGACGTCGGCGAGCGTATATCCGTATGGGGTGGTGTCAACAATCTACTGGACAATGATCCGCCGCTCCTCGGTGCCAACCAGCGTCGCGCCAATACTTTCCCGGATACCTATGATCCATTCGGTACGGAGCTCTTCCTCGGCGCTTCCTTCAGGCTGTGAGGGCAGGCTCTCGCTGGCAGCGCAGGGCCGGGCATTCCGGTATCCTCGTGCTGCCAGCGCCGGGCTGATGTGGAGTAGGAGAATCCGCCGTCTCCGGCGTTGGGCATCGGTGCTCCTGTACGCACTGCTCGGCGCGTGCACGCCACCGGATGACAGCAATACCCTAACGGTGGTTGCGCATGCCGATCTGCAGTCGCTGGATCCAATCGTTACCACCGTGGGTATCGTCCAGCGTCATGCGCTGATGGTCTATGACGTACTGTTTGCCAGGGACGCGCAACAACGGCCGCAGCCGCAGATGATCGAAACCTGGTCGATGTCTGAGGACGGGCTTGTCTGGTCGTTCCGGCTACGCGAGGGGCTGCTGTTCCACGATGGACAGCCGGTGACAGCGCGGGATGTCGTTGCGTCGTTGCGACGCTGGGGCGCGCGTGATCCGTTCGGTCGACAGCTGCTGGCGCGCACGATTGACCTCGCGGCGGATTCCGATAACAGGTTTACCTGGCGGTTGAGTGAGCCCTACGGTCTGATGCTGCACGCCCTGTCCAAGACCGGCGGCCCCATCCCCGTCATCATGCCGGAGCGTCTGGCACAGACGGACCCCTCTGTTCCAGTGCGTGAGGTGGTGGGTTCCGGCCCCTTCATGTTTTCGGAGGAAGAGTGGATACCCGGTAGCAAGGTCGTTTACCTGCGCAATCCGGACTATCTGCCGCGCAGCGAGCCGGCCTCGGGTGCCGCTGGTGGCAAGGTGGTGCATGTGGACCGCGTAGAGTGGCTGAACATCCGCGACGCCCAGTCGGCAGTGTTTGCGCTGTCAGGTGGCGAGATCGACTACCTGGAGAATCCTGCCGTGGATTTTCTGCCCATGCTGGAGAGCGCCGGCATGATTGTCGAACGCAAGGATCCGCTGGGAATGCAGGGCATGATGCGCATGAACCACCTGCATCCGCCGTTCGACGATCCCCGGGCGCGGCGCGCTCTTCTGTTTGTCCTGGATCAGGGCGAGATCCTGCAGGCGATGTTTGGCAATGACAGCCTGGTGCGAGAGTGCGCCGCCTTCTTCACCTGCGGTTCCCCGCTGGCCAGCACGGCCGGCGCACCAGAAGGGATGGGCGAGAGGCCGGAACGGGCCAGGCAGTTGTTCGCCGAGGCAGGCTATGGTGGGGAGCCCCTGGTCCTGCTTCATCCGACCGACATCCAGTACGTGAATATCGCGACGCTGGTGTTTGCCCAGCAGCTTGAGCGAATCGGCGTCAACGTCGACCTGCAGGCCATGGATTTCGGTTCGATGGCGGCGCGCCGCAGCAACCGGTCACCGCCGGAGGAGGGCGGGTGGCACCTCGGCATGACCTACTGGCCGGGTGGCGATGTCTCGGATCCGGTGGGCAATTTGCCCATGCACGCAAGCTGCGGCGATGCCTGGCCTGGCTGGCCCTGTGACGATGAGCATCAGGCCCTGATCGAGCGCTTCCCCGCGGCGCTGATGGACGAAGAACGTCTGGAACTGTCGGTTGAGATACAGCGCAGCGCCTATGAACTGGTGCCCTATGTCCCCATGGGCCAATGGTACCTGCCGGTGGCCTACAGTCCGCGGCTGGAGGGTGTGCTCGAAGTCCCCGGTACCGTGGTGTTCTGGAATATCAGCAAGTCGCCCACGGCGATGCCTTAAGCGCTGGTGTTTTGCGGAAGCGGCCCGGTCGAGGCGTAGTGGCAGGCCACGGCGTGCTGTTCCTCGTCGGCTGCGACGAGAGGAGGTTCCTTTTCCGCGCAGTATGGGTCCGCCAGCGGACAGCGTGTGCGGAAGCGGCACCCCGAGGGCGGATTGCTCGGGCTTGGCAGGTCACCCTGCAGGATCACGCGGTTGCGGCTGTCATCGGGATCGTCAACGGGCACGGCGGCGAGTAGCGCCTTGGTATAGGGGTGCTGCGGCGCGCGGTACAGCGTCGCAGTTGGCGCAGTTTCCACCACCTTGCCCAGATACATGACCGCCACCCGGTGGCTGATATGTTCCACCACGGCAAGGTCGTGGGCGATGAACAGATAGGCGATGCCAAATTCCTGCTGCAGGTCGATCAGGAGGTTGATGATCTGCGCCTGCACGGACACGTCCAGTGCCGACACGGGCTCGTCCAGCACGATCAGGCGCGGTCGTAGACCCAGCGCGCGGGCAATCCCGAGACGCTGGCGCTGGCCACCGGAAAACTCGTGAGGAAAGCGATCGATCTGGTCGCGGCCCAATCCCACGCGCGCGAAAAGGTCGGCGACCGCCTCGCGCAGGCGAGTGCCTGTCATGCCGAAATTCATCAGTGGTTCGGCGACGGCACTGCCCACCGAGCGCCGTGGATTCAATGACGCCATGGGGTCCTGGAAGACAATCTGGACATCCTTGCGCAGGCTGCGCATCTGGCCGTCACTGAGACCGGCCAGGTCGCGTCCATCCAGCACGACGGTTCCCGCATCGGGACGCTCCAGGCGCAGGATGCAGCGGCCCACCGTGGACTTGCCGCAGCCGCTTTCGCCAACCAGCCCAAGGGTCTCCCCGGCGGCAATATCGAGATCGACGCCGTCCACGGCGCGCAGCAGGTCATCCCGTTGCCCGGTCAATCTGCCGACAATCCCCGCTTTCGCGCGGAAATGACGGGACAGGCCTCGGACTTCGAGGAGTGAACTCACGCGGGCTCCTCCAGTTCGTCACTGTGCCAGCAGGCAGCGAGGTGTCCGGCGTGTTTCTCCTCCAACGGCGGCTGTGCGTCCCGACACTCCTGCGTCGCATAGGCGCAGCGCGGTGCGAAATAGCAGCCCGGTCCGCGTGACCCTGGCGGCGGGACGTTGCCGGGAATTTCCAGCAGGCGCTCATGCCGGGTGCCGCCGCGCGTGGACAGGCGTGGCATGGCTCCGAGCAGTCCGAGAGTGTAGGGGTGCCTGGGCCTTCGCATCAGTGACCTCACGGGTGCCGATTCAACGACACGCCCGGCATAGAAGACCAGCACGCGATCGGCCATTTCCGCGACGACACCGAGGTCGTGGGTGACCAGCAGGACCCCCGCGTCCAGTTCGGATCGTATCGTGCGCATCAGGTCGAGGACCTGGGCCTGCACCGTCACATCCAGCGCGGTTGTCGGCTCATCCGCAATCAGCAGCATCGGGTTGCAGGCCAGCGCCATGGCAATGACGATACGCTGACGCATGCCGCCGGAAAGCTCATGTGGATACTGATCCAGGCGCTGCTCGGGGCTCGGCATCTGAACCCGTCTGAGCATGTCGAGGGCGTGCTGTCGCGCCTCCGCGGTGTTCCTGCCCTGGTGCAGCCGCACTGATTCGGCGATCTGGGTGCCGACGGTCATGACCGGGTTGAGGCTGGTCATGGGTTCCTGGAAGATCATGGCAATGTCGTTGCCGCGTATGCGCTGCATGTCGCTGTCGTTCAGCGCCAGCAGATCCTTGCCGTTCAGGAGAATACGACCGGCATTGATCCGCCCTGGCGGGTCCGGAATCAGGCGCATGACCGCAAGGCTGGTCACGCTCTTGCCAGACCCGGATTCCCCGACAATCGCCAGCGTCTCGCCGGCGTCAAGGGTGAAGCTGACATCCTCCACGGCAGGTGACTCCCGGCGTCCCGAGCGAAAGCTGACGGTCAACTGCTCAACGGCAAGCAACGGGGGGTTTGCGGTCATCTCAGCCTCGCTGTACAAAACGTGGGTCCAGCGCATCGCGCAGGCCGTCGCCCACGAGGTTGACCGCCAGTACCGTCAATGACAGTGCAATACCCGGGAACAGCACAATATGAGGAGCAAACTGGAACACCGTGCGGCCTTCCGCAATGATGTTTCCCCAGCTGGGAATGGCGGGTGGCGTGCCGGCGCCGATAAAGCTGAGTATGGACTCCGTCAGGACGGCAGAGGCAAAAATATAGGTTCCCTGCACAAGCAGTGGGGCGATGGTGTTGGGCAGGATATGCCGCCAGAGAATGAGATGGAAACGCGTGCCGGCGGTAATCGCTGCCTCGACAAAGGGCTGCCCGCGTAGCGACACCACGACGCTGCGCACGAGACGGGCGACCCGCGGCACTTCGGCAATGGCCAGCGCGATGATCACGTTGCCGAGACTGGCGCCGGTCAGAGCGATCAGGGCCACCGCCAGCAGTACGGACGGAATGGACATCAGGCCATCCATGACCCGCATGAGTACGGTGTCGGCGGCCTTTGAGAAGCCGGAGATCAGGCCGATGAGAAGCCCGATGGAAAGCGCCAGGGCTGCGACGCCGAGGCCAACCTGTAGTGACACGCGGGCGCCATAGAGAGTCCTGCTGTAGACGTCGCGACCGATAAGATCCGCGCCGAACCAGTACTCGCGGCCTGGCGTCTCCAGCCGGTCGAGCACGGCGATGGCCTGCGGGTCGACGGTGCCCAGCCAGGGTGCCGCCAGCGCCGCGACAATGACCAGCAGCAACAGGACAGCCCCGGCGAACAGACCGGGATGATCGCGGGCGCTGTCCCGGAGCAGACTCTTCTCAGGCGCTATCGCACTGACGGCTATGGGTGCACTCAATAGCGTATCCTCGGGTCGAAAAGCCCGTAGCTCAGATCAACCAGCAGATTGACCACAACATAGGTCAGTGAAAACACCAGGATCACGCCCTGGATCACCGGATAGTCCCGACGCAGAATGGCGTCCACCGTGAGGCGACCGAGGCCCGGGATATTGAACACGGTCTCGGTGACCACGACGCCACTGATGAGCATGGCAAAGCCGATACCGATGATGGTCACGATGGGTACTGCGGCGTTGCGCAGGCCGTGTCGGATCAATATGCGCGATGTGGAGAGGCCTTTCGCCCTCGCCGTGCGCATGTAGTCCTGATTGAGCACGTCGAGCATCGATGCGCGCGTGATGCGTGCGATCAGTGCCGCGTTGACGATGCCCAGGGAGAGCGCCGGCAACGCCAGGTGCTCGAGAAACGGCCCTACGCCATAGGCTATTGGCCGGTAACCCTGAACGGGCAGCAGATCCCAGTGCACGGAGAACAGGATGATCAGCAGATAGCCAAGCACGAACACGGGGATCGAGAAGCCGAACACGGCAAAGCCCATGACAATACGATCCAGCGCGCCGCCGGAGCGCCACGCCGCCAGCGTGCCTAGAGGCACGGCGAGGACAATGGCAATCAGCAGGGAGCCCAGGGTGAGTGCAACAGTCGGTTCCAGTCGCTGCACGATAAGCTCGATGACCGGCCGGTTGGAGAAGACGGAGACACCGAGATCACCGCGTACGGCACCGCCCACCCAGATAAGGAAGCGCTCAGCGTAGGGTTTGTCCAGCGCCATGGCGGTACGCAATCGCGCGATATCCGTCTCGGAAGCCTGCTCACCCGCAAGTACCACGGCGGGATCTCCCGGTGTGAGGTACAACAGGGAAAATACCAGCAGGGCTACGATAGCCATAACCGGAATCGTCGACAGAAGGCGGCGCAGCGCGTAGGCGAGCATGAGGTGACCCTGGCCAGATATCCGCAGCAGGCTATCACAGCCGAAAGCGCCTTGATAATGTCGTGATGCCGGCTTAGTGCAGTTGCGGGATTGCAATCATTTATTCGGTCGTGTGGCGGAGCGGCATGATACAGGAGCCGATCTGCTATGATTCCCGTGATAGCGGCCACTGCGCAGGAGGTCTGCATGTGCGAACTGTTGGGCATGAGCGCCAATGTGCCAACCGATCTGTGTTTCAGCTTTACCGGCCTGCGCCAGCGCGGCGGCGGCACGGGCCCACACAAGGACGGCTGGGGCGTGATCTTCTACGAAGGTATCGGCATTCGCAGTTTTCACGACCCTGGCGCCAGTGTCAGTTCCGAAGTTGCCAACCTGCTCGCGCGCTACCCGATCAAGAGCACGGTGGCCATGTGCCACATTCGCCAGGCCAACGTCGGCAGTGTCGCGCTGGAGAATACCCATCCCTTTGTTCGCGAGTTCGGCGGGCGCTACTGGAGTTTCGCGCATAACGGTCAGTTGCCCGGTTTTCACCTGCCGGATTGCGGCATGGCACAGCGTTACCGACCCGTTGGCCAGACCGACAGCGAAGCGTTGTTCTGCTGCCTGCTCAACGAAATGCTGGAGGAGGGGGTAGATGCGCTTGACCGGGAGCAGTTGGTGCAGCGCATTGTCGGGTTTTGCGCACAGCACGCGCAGACTGGCGTCTTCAACATCATTCTTTCGAACGGGCTGTGGCTGTTCAGCTTCTGCAGTACCAAACTGGCCTGTATTACCCGTCGGGCACCGTTTCGGCCGGCGACCCTGCGTGACGGCGATATCAAGGTGGATTTCCGCTCAGAAACCACGCCGCATGACGTTGTATCCGTGGTGGCGACGTCGCCGCTCACCTACGACGAGGGCTGGCGAACCTTCGCGCCCGGCGACTGGTGCGTATGGGAAGCCGGCGAGCTTGTCGGGGCGGGGCATGTCGACGTGCCGCGATTCGCACACCCGAAGGACAAGAAGCCTATGCAAGCCGCCAGTGCGTGAGGGGCGAAAAAAGCACGCGGACTGGGCGTGGAGCCTGTTCTGGCAGGCTGACAATCTGCGCGCCTGTGCGCCGGTCTATCCGGTCTCCGGTGGCTCCTCACTCGATGAGGCATGGCGAGGTTTTTTCGGTCAATTGCCAGCAGACGCCGCTGTTCTGGATATCGGGACCGGAAACGGTGCGCTGGCCCTGCTCGCCCGGGAGGCCCTTGGTTCATTTGCAGAAGTCCATGGGGTTGACGTCGCCGAGATAGATCCGACGACGTTTGTGAGTTCCGAAGAGGGGCTTCAGTCGATTACCTTCCATCCCGGTGTTGCCATGGAACAGCTTCCGTTTGGCGATGACTGTTTTGACGCCGTTGTGGGCCAGTACGCGCTTGAATATTCAGACATGCGGCGCAGCGTGGCTGAGGTTCTGCGGGCACTCAAAGTTGACGGCCGCTTCCGCTTTCTTGTCCATGCATCAGGCGGAACTCTGGAAGCACGCAATGTACTGCAGCAGAGGCAGGCACAGACACTGCTGGAAAGCCCGCTCTTTCAGGATCTGCGGCGCCTGCTGCCGGCGATGATGCACGCTCAGACATTGGAGGCCACCGGCTCGGCCGCTGCCGATGCCGCCCTTCAGTTGGCAAGAACCGAGATCGATCGTTTCTCGGATACGCTGACTCGCCTGGAAGAGCACTTCGCCAATGAGAAAGACACGGACCTTGTAACGCGTCTTTTCCTCGCCGTTCGGCAGATCCCGGCAGGGCGCCTGAAGTATTCCCTGTCCGATTTGCTGAAGCAGGCGTCCGATCTGGAGGCGCGGCTCGAGGCGCAGGCGCTGCGGCTGCAGGCAATGGTGGATGCCGCGCTGGATGACGCCAGACTTTCGCAGCTTCAGCGCGACCTGCTGGATCGGGGCGCAACACATCTTGAAATCGGAGAGGCGACGTCGGCCTCTCGCGGCTTGCTGGGATACTGGATTTCCGGTCAGCGGTGACTGCGACAGTGACACGCGCGTATCCCGGCGTGAGGTGCCCGTCTGAAATCGCCGTGTAATCTGTAACATTCCGCGGCATGCGGCATCTCTTCTGTGCCATCCACACAGAGGAGTGCTCTCAATGAGAAACGGTTTCCGGTCTATACTGCTCGTTGTCCTCGCGTTGTCCTCAGCGGCCCTTGCTGCGGTTGAACGTGAGCCATTTACGAAGGAGCGCTTTGAGGCGCTGCAGGCTGAAGAGGCGTTGATCCTCCTCGATGTCTGGGCGAAGTGGTGTCCCACCTGTGCGCGGCAGGAGAAGATTCTCGCTCGCTATCAGGAAGAAAGACCGGAGTCCGAGCTGAAGATACTCGTCATCGATTTTGATGACCAGAAAGAGTGGGTCCGACACTTCCGCGCCCCGCGGCAATCGACGTTTCTGCTCTACCGCGGCAATGAGCAGCTCTGGTTCAGTGTCGCAGAAACTGATCCCGACAAAATCTTCAGTCGCCTGGACGCCGCGGCGCAGTGAATATCGAGTTGGCGTCTTACCCGCTCGCCTACATCGCGGGTGTGCTCAGCATTCTTTCCCCCTGCGTGTGGCCCCTGGTACCGGTCGTCATGAGTTCGGCCGGCACGAGGAGTCGCTATGGCCCGCTGTTCCTGGCTCTGGGGCTCAGTCTGTCGTTCGCTTTGGCCGGCTCGATATTGTCCTTTGTGCTTCTGAACCTGGGGTTGGGTCTGGAAATCCTGCGGGAATTTGCCGCCGTGATGCTGCTCATAGTCGCCCTGCCTCTGCTATACCAGCCCCTTGGGGATTGGGTCACGCTGCAGCTGTCGAAGCTGATGGCCGGGTTTTCCCCGAATGCCGATACACCATCTTCCGGTGCTGGGCAGTTCGGAGTCGGCATGCTGGTGGGACTGGTCTGGTTGCCCTGCGTGGGTCCCACGCTCGGAGCCGCGATCGCGCTGGCGTCTTTGGGGCAGGACATGCTCGCCGCGTTCGCCGTGATGTTTCTTTTTGGTCTTGGTACGGCGTCTGCCCTGCTTCTTGCCGGTATCGGTTCGGCGCGCCTGCTGCAGCGCTGGCGCCCGGGCCTGCTCTCCGGTGCCAGCCGTGGCAAGCACATCCTCGGTGGCATGCTCCTGCTGCTGGCGGTTCTCGTACTGACCGGCTGGGACAAGGCTCTGGAGTCATGGGCGCTCACCTGGCTGCCGGACTGGGCCGTGTCAATCTAGGTAAAGCCGGGAGGCGGGTCTGAGTATGCGCAAAAGCAGATTACCAAAGCTCAGGACCCGAGGCTGGCTTGCGGTAGGCATGGCATTGTGTGTGCTGGTGGTCCTGGCACTGCTCAGCCACAGAACAGTGCAGCAAAGTCGCGACAACGTCATGTACCTTGCGGACGAAGACCTTCCCCTGCTGGTCAGCATACAGCAGCTCAACGTGAAGATGCTCAAGGCGCAGATGACCCTTTACAACTACTATCTGACGGCGGACAGTGCCCTGTTCGCCGAGCAGTTCCCACTGGAATTCGGCGCTTTGTCCGATACCTACAGAGCCATCGAAGCGGAAATCCCGCGTGCGCCCGGCCTCGGCTCGATCGGAGCTCTGGTTGATTCATTGCTCACGATCTCGACAAGGCTCGACGCTGTTATGCGGCAGACGCCCATCGACTGGGACCTGGCGAGGGAGATCCTCGATGAGATGGATCCGGTGGTCAGGCAGCTGGATGAGGATAGTCTTCGTCTGGGCAGCTGGATCGGTGGACGAATCACCGCCGCCTCCCGGGAATCCCTGCAAAAAATCGAGAGAACCCTGCTTCTGATATCCGCACTGGGGCTGGCCTCGTTGATCGCTGCCGGGGTGATGGTGTGGACGAATGCCCGTCGCCTTGCGGCGATGGAGGAACAGCACAGGCTCGCAAGCTTCCCCGAGCAGAACCCGCGCCCGGTACTTGCACTCGACAGCGACGGCTCGGTGAGCTACACCAACACCAGCACTACCCGAATGGCCAACGACATCTTCCGCACGAGCGCTAGCCGCATACTGCCTCCCGACCTGGCGGGTCTGATTGCCAGGGCAAGGTCCACAGGTGAGTTTGTCACCGCGGATTATCGACTGGCGGACCGCTGTATTCATATTGGTCTGCACTGGCTGGAGCGATGGCAGGAGCATCACGTCTTTCTGGAGGACATTACCGAGCGGGAGCTCGCGTTACAGAAGCTGCAGTATCTGGCCTTCCATGACGGGCTGACAGGCGTTCCGAATCGGGCGGCATTCGAGCGGGATGTCCAGCGACGAGTCGCCCATGCCGGCCGCGGGATCCGGATTGCCACCCTGAAAATCAACCATTTCCAGGAAGTGATCAACCGCGGCGGGCACAGTCTTGGCGATGCCGCCGTACAATCGGTCGTCGAGCGACTGACGGATGCCATTGCCGCAGTGCCAGACGCACAGGCGACCCTGTACCGATTCGATGCCAATCTCCTGGCTCTCGTCTACCATGACCACGCAGAGAAACCTGGAGTACCCGAGAGGCTATCAGCCGCGATGAAGGAGCCCTGCCACGCCAACGGGCATGAACTGTACCTTTCACTCAGCACAGGGATCACCGAGCCCGTTGTTGCCAGCGATGTCGATACCTACGCGATTGATGAAATCCTGCGTCGGGCTGACCTTGCAATGAACGAGGCCAAGCATCTGGGTGGTGATGGCATTGTGGTATTTGACCGCGACCTCGAGCTGCGACACCAATACCGCCAAACCTTGAAGAAGGGACTCAAGAACGCGCTGGCCAGGTCCGAGCTTCGTGTTTTCTACCAGCCGCAGATGCACCTGGAAAGCGGATTGATAACCGGGGCGGAAGCCCTGGTACGATGGCAGCACGAGGAGCTGGGGCAGGTGTCGCCCGCGGACTTCATTCCCGTCGCCGAGGATGACGGCCTGGTAGTTGAGATCGGTGCGTGGGTCATGCTCCAGGCCTGTCGGGAGTGCACGCGATGGTCGCAGTATTACGGCCGGCCGCTGGCAGTCTCTGTGAATGTCTCGGCGCGGCAGATGCTGCACAGCAATCTGCTGCTGACCGTTGAACGCGTCCTGTCTGACTCAGGTTTGTCGCCTTCGCAGCTGGAGCTGGAAATCACGGAGAGCGTCGCCATCAGCGCTCGGGAATCAGTCGCCAGCCAGATGCAGGCGCTGGTTTCCATGGGTGTGACAATCGCCCTCGACGACTTCGGCACTGGCTATTCGTCCCTCAGCTACCTGAACCTCCTTCCGGTGAACAATCTCAAAATCGATCGGTCGTTCGTTCAGGGACTACCGCAGGACAACGTTCAGGCGTCCTCCGTTCGGGCGATCATCGGCCTGGCGCGGAACCTGGGTCTGGGCACGATCGCGGAGGGCGTCGAAACCCGGGCGCAGTCTGACTGCCTGGCGAGACTCGGCTGCCAGATTATTCAGGGTTACTGGCTTGGAAAACCCATGTCGGACGTCCAATTCAGGGAGTTTCTTTCCGGTCGTCGTTCGCTGCTCGCTGTGTGAGGGCCACCTGTAGTTCCCCGGGAAAGTCTTTCATCGTGAGATTCCGCGACCACTGAGGAGCCTATAACGGAACGCACGCTGTGCCCGCGCTGATGGCGGGTAGCCGGTAGCGGACTTTACACCCATTGGGATTGGTCAAATCGAGAAAGGCTGGATTCATTCTCCTCAAGCGGTTTTGTTTCAAAGCCGGCACTCTTGCCAGGAGCTCGGATATGAAATATCGGTAATGATGATTGGTGCACGTAACAGACTTTTAAAAATGGCGCTAATAAGACGCGCACGGTCTGTGCACAAATTCCTATACCTATCAGGTGTTAGAAAATGGCAAGAGATCTACGCCAGGTCGAGGGCATGGAGATTATGGCTTGGCGGCCTCGCGCTCGCCTCTCTGTATAGCATCGAGGCATGCGCGAAGATCGAATCTTGTTGAGTTCGGCCCTATACGCATTGGCGGCGGCAGCGTGCCCTCGCGAACCCAGCGCCAGATTGTCGAGCGATCAACATCGAGTGCGACGGCCAAAGTCCTGTCCTTGACCAGCCGGATCGGAGTTACGGTTTCTGGCATGACGTGTCGTCCTAATAAGTTATGCAGGCCGTTGGATGTTGCATTGAACGTGCGTCAGATTCGCCATTAAAACACGGCTCCCTGCGTCGCGATTTTTACGCTGCTCACGTTCAAGGAGCTCGAGGTTGGATAAAAACGGCAAGTTAAAACCCGATCCATCTCGGCATATAATTTGCCGAATATATTCTGACACCGAAAACTGGCGTCAAGAGGTGTGCATGTACGCCGGAACTATCCGCGTTAAGCCCGACTGAACAGGGCAGTGTTAAAATGTAATGCCTGATTCTCCTTATTCATCAGCGGCCGAATCTTTGCCGGCGGACGTCACAGCATCGCAGTATCGCTGCCAGTCGATCATGAGTTCTCTTCGCTTTTCCACGAGTTCGGAGCGGGCGTAGGCTGCGCGAGTCGCATCACTATTGACGTGCGCCAACGCCAGCTCGGAAACCTCATCAGCATACGTCGTGTGTTCCCTTGCCCAGTCCTTAAAGCTGGACCGCAGACCATGGGGGTCAAAGTCATAGCCCATGCGTTTTACAAGTGACCGTAGAAAGTTGTCGGAAGGAATTTCACCCCGCTGTGTGAAAACTGCCTCATGACCCCTTTGCGCCGCGCCTATTATTTCTAACGCCCGCGGGGGCAGGGGAACCGTGTGAGCTTTCCCCGACTTCATTTTTTCGGCAGGAATACGCCAGAGCTTTTCTTCCAGATCGAGCTCCTTCCAGGTCACGCCAAGCTTTCCAAGCCGTTTATCACCAATGACCTCGGATGACCGGGCAGCAGTAAGGAGCATGAACTCAAGGGCAGGGGCTGCCTCACCTTTGCGATCACGGAGTTTTGCGACGAACGCTGGCACCTCACGGACGGGGAGCGCCCTGAAGTGCCGGCGCGTGCGGATCCTCCCAGCCTCCGGAAGAGCGCCCCTCAGAGACTCTTTCCAGCTCGCTGGATTGGTGCCATCCCTGTAGCCTTCCCTGGCGCACCTGTCGAGAATATTTTCCATGCGAGCGCGAACGCGGGTTGCAGTCTCAGTCTTTTCTTCCCAGATGGGACGCAGCACCGCAAGAATGTCTTCGCGAGTAATTGCACGCACAGGCACCGTACCCATATGGGGATTCGCATAGGTTTCCAGGCTGGATCGCCATTGCTTGGACTGGCGAGCGTTACGGAATTCCTTTTCCTTGATAGCGATGAATCGGTCGGCTGCCTCAGCGAAGGTGACCGTGGTCCGCTGGACCTCAAGCAGTGCTTTCCTGGCTTCCTTCCTGGAGTCGATGGGGTTCACCCCCAGCGAGATTGTGTCACGCGCTTCCTGAGCCTTCCTGCGTGCGTCCGCCAAACTTACGGCAGGGTAGGGACCCAGGCCAATATGCCTCCGCCTGCCACCGATCAGCGTCCGCAGAAGCCAGGACTTGCTGCCACTTGGGGTGACCTGTATCAGCAGACCTGGAACGCCACCGACAGGGTGCATGGATTTGTAGGGATTGCCATCGCCTCCGACACCGGGCCCAAGGCGTCGAACTTCGGTAGCACTCAACGCTCTCGCTCTACGCGGCATGCCCGTTCCTCGTTAACTTGCTTTCCCGACGTAGTTACATATATTCGGCGTTGGGTAGTGATTAATCGGAGACGCTCTATGCGATTTGTGCGAAGCAGGATCCGAACTCGGTGCGCCGATCCAACCTATCAACCTGCCTACCAAAAATAATAGCATTGGATGCGACGAAGAGCGACAATATGAAACAGGCGCGAAACAAAAAAATGCTTTCAAGTCAGATATATGAGATAAAAAAGCTAATAGAAACAGAACGTTAGGATCACTATCTGGTGGCCTCCCTCACCGCCATTACCTCAATAAAAACAATAACCTACGATACAAAAAGCCACCAACCTACCAACCTACCAACCTACCAACCTACCAACCTGCCTACCAATAAATAAATAGTGCTTTTGCTGATTCGCGCAGCGGAATGGTCCTTGTTGAAGCACTGGCCCGCTAACAGCTTTTTGAACCGGCGAGATCAGGCTAGGTTGTGTTAGTCCTGTAACATTGAGGACAGGCGCCTGTCCTGGGCGGCACGCGGGCTGCTGGCCTACCTGCTGTCGCGTCCCGATGACTAGCGCGTGCGGGTCAATGACCTGAAGAAACGCGGTGATCTCAGGCGCGACGGCTGCTACAAGCTGTTGCGGTAACTGCGCGCTGACGGCTACGTGTCCTTCGAGCCCACACGGGCTTCCCGCGGACGCATGCGCGACCGAACCTACATCGTTTCCGAGGTACCGCATACGGCTTTGCCGGAAGCGGTCACGCCGGATACGGCACGCCGCGTCCGGCAAATCTGGAAACATTACCTACTACAGACTTTCACTCATTAACAACTACAACAACCACACCGACTACCACACAGCGGCAGGTCAAATAACGCGCTGCGGGCGAGTACTTACGATCCCCCGACTGGTTGCAGAAAGATATAAAGAAAAGGGCGCTGCGCCTGCTCAGCTATCTCGATCCAGCGGATGCTTATCTCGTCATCGATAAGTGGACAGATGCCTGGATGGCGGATGAGGTCCGGGCTGGCTATCTTAAGGCGCTGGTGAGGCGTTGTCGGGGAGGGGGGCCATGAGTTCGCACTTTGCGGGGGAGGTGCGGAGTAGCCTCTGACGGCAAGGCCTCAATGTCGACCTTAATCCTGTGCTGTCCGACGGCTGGAGGCTTTCTTCAGCTACCGCGCCTTAGATGCAGCGCAAATTAATGTATCGATTCACGTCATGCTCAGCGCTGGCTTATTGCGCTATCATGCCCTAAAAGAACTGGTTGGGCAGCCGAAGACCACTTAGATAGATAGCTCACGTGTGAAAGCGCTTTCGTTCTGCACATTGTAAAAGTATTGCGTTCCGATGCGATTCAATCGTTGGGCCGAGGTTGGTTCAAATGTTTGCGCATAGCGCTTCGTTCTTCATCCGTGACAGGCCGGGACTTTAGGTTCAGAACAGGTGGTTGGTTGCAATGAAGGCACGCCGTGGGTACCGTCCGCTATCATTCCGACATCGCTGCTACTTATCAGCCAGGAAACCCCTTGAGGTCGACGACCCGCATCGCTTTCTTCTTCAATCATGTAGCGGCCCATCAGGTCTATCACGGCGCTCCCCTGGCTTTTCAGTTATCGCTGATGGCACCACATTTGAGGGTGGTGATCATCAGCGCTTCGCTGGCGATTGAAGAGACCGTCCATCGGATAGCCCGCCTCTATCCGGGGCACCGGGTTTCTTTCGCGCGGGCCCATGTGCCGTGGTTGGTTCGCGTGGTAACGTCGGCAATGCGCCCGGTCAAGCTGGCCGAGAAAGATGCGATCCGGTGGTTCAGTCGGCGCCTTTTCCGCAAGTTTGACGTGGTGGTGGTCCCTGAGGCCAACAGCCTCAAGCTGAGAGGTTTCCCGGAGCTTTCCAATCTCAAACTTGTCTATACTCATCACGGAGCTGGAGACCGGAGTATCGGCTTTGATGAGAGGCACAAGGAGTTTGATCTCATACTATGCCCCGGCTCCAAGATCAGGGATCGGTTGGCAGGAGAACTCGGCATTCCTGTGAATCGTTTGGCGGTTACTGGCTACCCCAAATTCGATGTGGTGGATCAGCTTGACGTTGGGCAGCAGTTTTTCAAGGACGACAAGCCGGTGGTTCTCTACAATCCGCACTTCAGCAACCGGGAATCGTCGTGGCGCCAGTTTGGTATGCAGGTGCTGGAATTCTTTGCGGACCAGGATGAATATAATCTGATCTTTGCGCCGCATGTGTTGCTTTACGCCCGAGGTCTGCGTCACGGGGCGCGCTCCCTCAGGCGATTTTTCGGTCATCCCCGTCTACATGTCGACACGGGAAGCACCGCCAGCTTTGATATGACGTATACCAGAGCGGCCGATATCTATCTGGGTGATGTCAGCTCCCAGGTCTATGAATTTGTACGCTGTGAAAGACCGTGTATTTTCATAGATGCCGGCGCGAGTGAAGATCCGGCAAACCGCGTGCACCAGCGCATGGGGGAGGTTATTGGCAGCCTTCAGGACCTTCCCGAGGCTCTTGCCAGCGCGGCTGACAAACATCAGCGTATCTACTGCTCAGTGCAACGTGAACTGTTGCGATCGACGTTCGACGAGGCCGACGTGCCGGCGACAGAGCGTGGGGCGCGCGCTATTATTGAGTGGCTGGAAGACGCTTAGACAGGCGTCAGCGGGATAGACGGTCTGTTGGTCGATGCGTCATTCCTTTGCACGATATCTGGTGTTTTTGTTTGCAGGCCGTTCGTCGGCGTGGCGACCAGTAAATTGCCGAGTGGCGATAATGGTGGCATAAAATCGCCTTACGCTGTCGCTGAAACGGGCGATGCTGTAGGTCTCTGCTGTGGTCACGGCGGTCGCAGAGAGTCGCTTGTACAGGCGCGGATCTTCAAGTATCTGCTCAATCCGAGCGCACCATCGGGCGATATCCAGTGGCGTCTTGAAGCCGTTGACCCCGTCTTCGACGATGTCATCTATGCCGCTTGACCGCACTGCCACCACTGGCATTCCTGCCGCCATGGCTTCGATTATCACCATGCCCTGGGTTTCGGAGCGCGAGGCGAACAGGAACACCTCACCTGCCCGGCAGTAGAGCGGCATCTCGTCGGGTGCGATAGTGCCAAGTAAGATCACAGCGTCCTGCAAACCCTGCTGGCGGATTCTGCTTTCGATCCGGTTCCTTTCCGGGCCATCGCCGATAACCAGCAATCGAAACGCGTGATTGCTGTCGTTCTTCAGTTTTCTGATGGCGTCGAGCAGAAAGTCGATATTCTTTTCCTTGCTCAATCGGGAAATGCTGACAAGGATACGTTCACCGTTCGGTGCGTACTTGTTCCGCAGTTCCTCAACGGCATCTTTCTGAACGCTACGCAATCGGTCGATATCGATGCCGGTGGGTTGCACCAGCACCCTGCGCCTGACCCCAATGGTGCGCAGATACTCCTCTGCAGATTCCGTCGGTACAATAACGCCATCACAGCGATTGGCGAAACGGCGAACAACAGCGTGCGACACCAGGTTGCGGAACAGCGGGCCCGGCAGGGGTACGTAGTGGGCGTAATGCTCCAGTCGTGTGTGGTACGTGTACACCACGGGAATACCCAGGCGTCGCCCTATGAACAGGCCGGCGCTGCCGAGCCAGAATGGATGGTGAACGTGGATAATATCGGGACGAAAGCGGTAAATTTGCCAGTACATGCTGACTGAGAAAACATTGGCCAGACGAAACTCCCTGTGCCTGCCCAGGGGAAGAAGTGCTCGCACACGAAGCACCTTGGAGTTCTCTGTATCAGCACCGGGGTAGCGGGGCGCAATAATCAGTACACTGTGTCCGAGTTGCACCAGTCCCCGATGCAATCGTTGTATGGATATGGGGACGCCGCCAACGAAGGGAAGGTAGTTATTGGTAAACATGGCGACACGCAAGGTGGCGTCTTTAAATTCATCGGGATCGACATCAAAGTCGGGATAATAGTCTGTGTCCGTAAAGATCCGACTGTGCAGCCAAAGCGCCAGGGCGATGAGCAGGCTGACCAGCAGGATAAAATTCAGGTAGCCCACGTAGAACAATGAATGGATGAAGAACCAGAAGCTTTCCAGGGTCAGCCATAACGGATGCTGGCCGAACTGAAGTCGCTGCTCCCGGATGAAGAACTGATCACCCTCGACGTGGATTGATACAAAATGGTAGTGGCTGCGCTCGTTATTAATGACCAGCCCGCCGGCGCCACCGGTGACAATATAGGCAGTACCGCCATGATGTTGCTGATCGTACTGCGGCAAGGTAGCTGAGAATACTGCGCGCACCCCGGAGCCTTCGATCATATCTCTGAAGGGCTTGCGCTCAGCTTCTTCGAACAGATATTCGGTCGGCGGATCGAACAAGCCGGATCGCTCGACCGGATAGAGTGGATGTGCGCTGAAAAGAAACACATTGGTTTCGTCTGCGGCCGCCAGTTCTTCCTCCAGCCAGCGTTGTTGCCAGCCGAAATCCGTAGTGCCGGTGCTGTCAATGAAGACGAATCGACTATTGCCCGCCGCAAAGCTGAAGTGCAAGGGACCAAAGTGGTCGTAGAATCGAAAGCCGCCCAGCCGACTTTCTTCCTGAGGGCCGAAGGTCAGTACATAGGGCATATCGAGTCGTGCCAATGTGCGGTAGACAGCGCGGTATTTATCCTCGCCGCCGCTGGATACGGCGTTTCCGGCAGACACCACAAAGTCGTATCCACTCTGGTTCAGCCGGGGGATGATCTTGCGTTCGAATATGCCGACGGAGTTACTGATATTGCCGACGACCGCAAAACTAAAGGCTTGACGCCCCTCAAGGACGGCTTCCAGGTTCTCCACCTGAACGGCGTGCTCGGCGGCGAAATCCACCTCAAAGAAGTTGAGGTAGATTTTGTAAATCACTAACGTGCTCGCGAGGGCTAGGCTGAGCCAGTAGAGCCAGCGAAGGGCCTTACTTCGCATGACGACGCCGTCGTCCGATTTCGTACAGGGTCACGGGTACGCCGATCAGCATCCCTAGGTGGACAGTGAGAAAGCGCCAGCCCAGGGTGAGGATCAGAAGGTCCCCGGATCCCACGAGCGAGGCGAAGAGAACCGCGAAAATCCCCTCAGCGACACCGGCGGCTCCAGGTGTGGGCGCGAAGTACATTGCAAACGTGTTGACGAGCATGGCCGCCAGAACCAGAGAGTAGTCTATGCGGTAGCCCAGCGCCCAGAGCAGTAGCGCGGGAAAAGAAAACAGAGAAAGTAGGAAGATGGCCGTCGACACGAGCGCCAGCAGCTGGTCAGCGGGTCTTCCCTTGAAAAACGCGCGGAAGCTGTAGCCAAAGCGGATCATTTCCCGGCGCAGACGGAACCGCCAGCGTCGCTGGCGTGACGAGCCGATCAGATGCATCCGGTGAGCCAGAGCCAGCATCGCGGTGGCAGCGTGGATAAACCAGCGCAGTCGCCAGAGCAGAAGCACGAAAAAAGCGAGATAGAGCGCGGCGAATAGGCCCAGCCAGGGGCTCCACTGGCCGGCGAAAGAGCTGCCAACGAGTTCATCGAGACTGATCAGTACCAGCGGTGCTGGCAGGAAAATCATCAGCGTGGAAAGCAATGTGCGCAGGGTAGTGGCGGCCGTGGCCGCTCCGATACGAATACCATGCCG
Organism: Chromatocurvus halotolerans; assembly: GCF_004340525.1. Classification (GTDB taxonomy): domain Bacteria; phylum Pseudomonadota; class Gammaproteobacteria; order Pseudomonadales; family Halieaceae; genus Chromatocurvus; species Chromatocurvus halotolerans. The sequence continues at coordinate 389,506 of NZ_SLWX01000002.1, forward strand.
GTGGAGATGCCAGATCTGCATTACGCCGCCGCCGGTGGCCATGGGCGTGACACCCGAAAACAACACGTTGATAAATACGAGCGGCAGCATCACTCGGAAGGGAGGATGTTCGCCGAGCGCGCGCAATGTGAACCATAATCGCAGGGCGTCGCTCAGGTAAAACACGCACAGCAACGCCACAGCCGAAACGACAAGTCGCGGTTTGAGCAGTTCTCGCCATAAATGATCGACTTGACCATCGAGTTCCTGATGGATCGTCAGCGGAACGACAGCGCTGAGGATGATAAACAGTGCCGCAAAGGCGAGCAACTTTGCGCGGCTGGCGGGCAATGTGATGCGGGAGATTGGTTCGGGTGGTCTCATTCAAGTACGGTCAAGGGTGGATAGCCACCGTGATAGCGAGAGCCTCTGCCTGAATCGAGAACGGACACTATGAACTCTGGACAACGGTTGTGACGAGCCAGATGTTGTAGGCGGCAAAGGCCAGTAACAGCACAACACCCTCCATGCGATTGATCCGTCCTGGGCTGCGAAAGCCATAAGCCATCAAAAGTAGTCCAGCCGTGAAAGTCATCATCACGGGCCAGTCGCGGCCTATGATATCGGGGGACAGGGTAGGCATGGGGGAAATGCTGCCGGCAATGCCAACCACCGCCAACAGGTTGAACATGTTGGAGCCCACGACGTTGCCGATGGCAATGTCGTGCTCACCTTTGCGCGCCGCGATGACAGAGGCGGCCATTTCCGGCAACGAGGTGCCCAGCGCCACGATCGTCAGGCCAACGATAAGGTCGCTGAGTAACCGGTCATTCCAAGACGTCGTTGCCAGCGTGACTATTTTGCCTTGGGCGGTACCAACGCACGGACGGTTGCAACGATTTCCCGCAAGTCAC
>NZ_SLWX01000003.1 GCF_004340525.1 Chromatocurvus halotolerans
GCCTACCCTCCTCACTTTTGGCTCTGAGCTTGGATCACCGTCCTCAGCTTAACCCACGATATTTGAGGACGGGTAGGTCACTACATAATGTCTAGTGGGGTACGAGCGGCGCCCGCGCCGTGCGCCGCCGCGCAATGCATTGAGAAAATCCGAAGGTCTGCAATAATGTGCGCGCTTTGCAGGGCGCCGGACACGGCGTCCACCCGCTGGAAGCAGGAACCGGCGCATCCATGAACCACGGCACGAGGTAGCTATGCCCGACGATTCGTTTTTGCACACTCTCGCCGCGCGCAACCCGGTGCAGGGTGCCATGCAGCACTCTGCCGGCCGACGTCGCTTCCTGCAGGCGATGGCCGCCGGCGGGGCCGCCGCGACCCTGCCGCTGGAGTTGCTCGCGCAACCCTCCCGCCCGCTGTCGCTGCTCACCTGGGATGCCTACGCCGACTCGCGCCTGCACAGGCTCTGGAAAGAGCAGGGTGGTGGCGACATCCGCTACGAAATTCATATATCCGATCCGACGTCGGTGAACCGTCTGCGCGCCGGCGAGACCTCCATCTGGGATTTCATCAACGTGAACAATCCCTGGGCGCGCAACGAACTGTGGCCTGCGGGGCTGATCCGCTCACTGCCGCGAGACCGCTTCGAGCCGCTGTACTCGCAGATGGCGGACAAGTTCCAGATGCCCTACAAGTGGGCGATGAGTGAGGACGGCGAGGACCTGCTCGGCATTGTGCAGCGCTATGAGACCTTCGACTTCGTCGTGAATTCCGATGTGATTTCGCCACAGCTGGCAAAGGACGAGGGTTGGGACCTGTTCAACAACCCGGATTTCGCCCGGCGTTACGGGATTCTCGCCTACGAGGACTGGAACGTCATGGATATCTGCATGGGCGCCGGGATTCACCCCTTCAAGGTCAAGACCGAAGCAGAGGTTGCGAAGTTCGCCGAGACCTGTCGGCGCTGGATCGATAACGCGGCGTTCATCACGACAGATTTCGTGCAGCTGAATCTGGCGCTGATGAACCGTGAAATCGACCTGTATTTCACCGGCGGCACTTACACCACCGCCGCTGCGCGCCTCGAGGGTATTGCCGAGCTCCACGCCATCACGCCGAACCACGGCCCCGCAGATGGCAAGGGCGGCATCAACTGGATTGAAATCAACTCTGCGGTGGCGAATCCGAACCCGCATGACAGGGCGCTGGACTTTCTGGAGTTCATCACCACCCCGGATGCCGCCGAAATCATCGCGCGGGGGAACGGTAATCTGCAGCCGGTCAGCCAGATGGCCCAGCCGGAACTGATGCGCCGCTTCTCCCGCGATGAGCTTGCGGCGATTCAGTGGGACGAGTTCGACGAGCGCATTGGCAATGCCGTGGAGTTCGATGTGGTGCCCGACTACGACAGGCTGTACGACATATATTCCGCTGCCATGCGCGCGCGGGGCTAGCGCATGGCCACGGTAACGCCCGAGGGCGGCACGGCCGTGCCGGCACTGTCATTGCAGGAAATCACCCGCCGCTTCGGTGCGCTGACGGCAGTCGACGCGGTAACGCTGGATATCGCCGAGGGCGAGTTCTTCACCATCGTGGGTCCATCGGGCAGCGGCAAGTCGACGCTGGTGCGGCTGCTCGCAGGTCTTGAGGTGCCGACCGCCGGAACACTGCTGCTGCGTGGAGAGGACATTACCCGGCAGCCGGCAAACCAGCGTCCCACGGCTATGGTCTTTCAGTCACTGGCGCTGTTTGATCATCGCAGCGTGGGGCAGAACATTGAGTTTGCCATGAAGATGAAGGGCGTGGCGCCGCCGGCCCGGCGCGAGCGTGCGCTGGAACTGCTGTCACTATTGCGACTGCCCCGGGATTACTACGACCGCGCGGTCACCCAGTGCTCCGGTGGCGAGCGTCAGCGGGTGGCCATGGCGCGGGCGCTGGCGTCCGACCCGGAGATCCTGTTTTTTGACGAGCCACTGTCCGCGCTCGACTACCGGCTGCGCAAAACCCTGGAAGTGGAGCTGAAGGAGCTGCACCAGCGAACGGGCAAGACCTTCATCTACATCACCCACAGCCTGGAAGAGGCCATGGTGATGTCAGACCGCATTGCCATCATGCAGGACGGGCGCTTTGTGCAGGTCGGCACGCCACAGGATATCTACCAGCGGCCGCGCAACCGCTTCGTGGCCGGCTTCATGGGTGAAGTCAACATTCTGGAGATCCGCGGCAGAGGGGAAAGCGCGCGGTTTGCGGGTCTCGACCTGCCCGCGCCTGAGGTTGCCGGTGCTTACGCCGTGCTGCGTCCGGAGGCATTGCAGGCGGGAGACGGTGGCAGCGTCCGCTTTGACGCCGATATCGTTCAGCGACTCATGCTCGGATCGCGAACGCAGTATCACCTGCGGGTGGGTGATCTGGCGCTGATCGCGGAAATCGGCGCCGGCGTCGGCAACCTGATGGAGCCCGGTCAGCGCACGCGCTTCAGCTTTGACCCCGACGATATCGCCTGGGTCGCCGAATGAGAACCCGTCCCGGACCCTGGCTGGCCGCGCCGACGGCGCTGTTCCTGCTGGCTTTTTTCGCCATGCCGCTGCTGATCGTCAGCTGGTACAGCCTGATGCCGCCGCGCACCTTTTCCATGCTGGGCGCGCCGACACTCGCCAACTACGCTGCCGCCTTCTCGGATGGTTATGAAAAGCCTCTCCTCTGGTCGATGCTGGGCGCCACCCTGACCACCCTGATCTGCGCCCTCATGGCCTGGCCAACGGCAAAGATCCTGCATGCCCACGCCGGCCGCGCCGCGAGCATCATTACCGCACTGATCGCCCTGCCCATTTTCATCTCCGAAAGCGTGCGATTGTTTGGTTTCTCCATGTTCCTGTTGCCGCGGGGCGGCATTCTCGCTGGCTCCCTCAACGCCTGGTTCGATATCCAGATCGGTTCCATCCTGAACACACGCCTCGCCGCGCTGCTCGGCATGATCTACGTGTATTTTCCCTTCATGCTGTTTCCGCTGCTGCTTGGCGTCTCGCTGATCCCGGAAGATCGGCTGGAGGCTGCGCGCGATCTCGGTGCCGGACGCTGGGCCCTGTTCCGCGAGATCGAGCTGCCACTGGCGGCTCCCGGCCTGATGATCGGCGCGCTGCTGACCTTCGTGCTGTGCCTGGGCGCCAATGCCGAGGCGGCAATTCTCGGCGGAAGGGCAGTGACCGTGATCTCCGCGGCCATCGAACAGCGCTTCAGCTACGCGCAGGACTGGCCCATGGGGGCTGCGCTCACCGTAATCGTGATTCTGGTGACCGCGGCGGTCGTCTGGCCCGTGCTGCGTCGCGTCGACCTGAACCGGATTATCCAGCGATGATCCGCGATCGCCACGTGCGCTATCTGAAAGCCGTCTGGATCGGCACCATCATCCTGCTGCTGTACATTCCCATCGTGTCCGTGGTGCTGGTATCGCTGGCCAACACCCGCTACATGCGCTTCCCGCACCGGGTCTGGAGCCTCGACGCGTATCGGGAGGCGGTTGACTCATTCACCACCTGGAGCATCCACCTGGTGTCCCTGCAGATGGCCCTGTGCGTGGTGATCATGGCGGTGGTGCTCGGGACGCTGGGGGCGATGGCGTTTGCCCGCTACGACTGGCATGGCCGAAGTGTCTTCCAGCGCCTGATCGTGCTGCCGATCTTTTTCCCGCAGCCGGTGCTGGGGCTGGCGCTGCTGCTGTCGTTCTCGGCACTGGGCATTACCCCCGGCTGGAAAACCGCCGTTATCGCCCACGCAGTGTGGATCGTGCCCATCGTAACGCTGGTGATTTCTATCCGCCTGTTCGGCTACGACGTCGCCCAGGAAGAGGCGGCCTTTGATCTCGGCGCCAGCCGCTGGCAGGTGGCAAGGGAGGTCACGTTTCCCGCCCTCTGGCCGGGCATCTTCTCCGGGGCCCTGTTCGCCTTCCTGCTGTCCTGGTCGAACCTGCCGCTGTCGATATTCACCAGTGGGGCGGACACGCCGCTGCCGGTATGGCTGTTTTCACGCACAGCCACGAATTATTCACCCTTGGTGCCGGCGGTCGCGGTGATCGGTACCGTGATCTCGGCGCTGCTCGTGATCTTGCTTCTCGTGCTGCGGCGACTTTTTCGGCGCGCGTGACGCTGTGGCCCATGACAATCCGCGTGCTTATCGCCAGTTACCTTGAACCTGAGTACGTGGAGCAAATTCGTCAGGTGGATTCCCGCCTCGACGTGATTTATGAACCTTCCCTCGTTGCCAGGCCCCGTTACGTTGCTGATCACAAGGGTGAGGCCTTCATCCGGTCGGCCGGGGAAGAAGAACGCTGGAGACAATACCTCGGGCAGGCGGAGGTGATCTTTGACTTCGACCAGACCCATCTCGACGACCTGCCAGAGCTCGCCGGGCGCGCCAGATGGTTGCAGACTACCAGTTCCGGGGTTGCACGATTTATCGTCGAGCACGGTTATGACAGGCGCATGCCAGACACGGTCTTTACCAATGCCGCCGGCATACACGCCCAGCCACTGGCCGAGTTCTGCTTCATGGTCATGACGATGTTCAACAAGAATGTCCTCAGCGTTCTGGAAGACCAGAAAGCCAGGCGCTGGGAGCGCTATGCGGGCCTTGATTTAAGCAACAGGACGCTGGTCATCGTGGGCCTCGGCAAGGTCGGCCAGGAAGTCGCTCGCCTCGCGAAACAGTTCAGGATGAACGTCATCGGTGTGAAGCAAGCAATAAAAAATGCCGATCTGAGTGCGTTGAACGTTGACGCGCTTTATGGCGCCGGGGATCTGGATCATGTTCTGCCCATGGCCGAATTCCTGGTGTTGATCGCCCCACACACGGCGGAAACAGAAAAAATGATGGGGGAGAAACAGTTTTCCCTGATGCCCCAGGGCGCCGTTCTTATCAACATTGGCAGAGGCGCCCTTGTGGATGAGCCGGCTCTGGTAGCGGCCCTGCAGAATGGGCATCTTCGTGGCGCAGGGCTGGACGTTTTTGAAACGGAGCCACTACCCGGGCACAGCCCGTTCTGGCACATGCCCAATGTCATTGTGAGCCCTCACTCAGCCAGTACGACAAACAATGAGAACCGCTTGATAACCGATCTGTTCTGTCAGAACCTGAAACGCTACCTGGCGGGCAAGCCGCTGATCAATGTTGTGTGATCCTCAGCACAGCGGGTGCTTAATCCATGTTTGACCCGGCCACAGAGACGACGGCAATCACGCTTATACTGGCGCTGACCGTTCTCAGTGCCATCTGGATGGAAAAGAACATACCCGCCTTCAGAAAAATAGGCGCCGCCGCGCTCAGCATCATCATCGGGATGCTGCTGTCCAATATCGGTGTTATTCCGGGGGAGTCCGTGGTTTATGATTTCTTCCGCGGGCCAGGGGTGCTGGCCGGCATCACCCTGTTTCTCCTGACGGTAGATCTGGACTCCATCAGACGAGCGGGCGGTCCAATGCTGAAAGCGTTTTTGCTCGGGGCCTGCGGGGCGGCGTTGGGGGGTGCCGTCATGGGTCTTGTTTTTGCCGATGCCATCGGTCCCGAGACGTGGAAGCTGTCAGGACAGTTTGCCGCAACCTATATTGGCGGCGGGGTGAACTTTGCGGCCGTCGGACAGGAACTGGACACATCCGGCGAATACTTTACTGCGGGCGTTGCCGCCGACGTTATCGTAACGGCTATCTGGTTGATTGCCTGCATCACGATCCCCGAGTTTTTCGGCAAGAAAGACGTGGACCCACAAGGTGTACCCGCGAATGCTGTGGCCGACGTCGACGTGCTGCAGAAGTCCCGTGTTGGCAACCTGCTCAATTCCAGTGGAAAGCCAATCACGCTCTGGGACCTGGCTCTGCTGCTGTCAATTGTCATGAGCTGCCTCTGGCTGTCACGCGTTATCAGTACTCTGGTACCCCTTGTCCCCATGATCATCTGGCTTACCACGCTGGTATTGATCCTTGCACAATTCCCGGTGATCAAGAGAATTTCGGGCGGTCTCGTGCTGGGTAATTACTTGTTGCTGCTGTTTCTGGCAACCAATGGTGCGATCTCTGTTGTGGCCAGGATTATCGAGATAGGCCCCGTAATATTCTACTTTGCCCTGGGAACCGTGCTGATCCACGGCGTCATTATTTTTGCTGTGGGCATGATGCTTAAAATAGATGCCACCGTGATTGCTATTGCGTCGCAGGCGAATGTTGGAGGCGCCTCGTCTGCAATGGCGATAGCAGGGGCAAGGGGCGTTCCGCATTTGATTTTGCCGGGTATTGCCGTGGGTTTGCTGGGCACAGCGCTTGGCAACTACGTTGGACTGGTCATTGCCAATGTTATGAGGCTCGTCATCGTTTGACGGGCTGGGCCAAAATGCGCAGTCTCCGTAGTTTACGGGAACACGACAGAGAGGCATCCGATGAAAAAACGATCCACTGTAGTTACAGCTCTGTTCATCCTGTTACTGGCGCCGTTCGTTGCCATCGTGCAGGCACAGGACGCTCGACTTAGCGCCGAGGATTACCTGGAGTTTGAGCAGGTTACGGATCCGCAGGTTTCTCCCGATGGCAGGCACATCATTTACACGCGTCGAAGCGTCGATGTCATGCAAGATCGCTGGGAATCTGCCCTGTGGATCATGGACGCCGATGGCTCACGCCACCGTTTCCTGCAGGTGGGGTCAAATCCCCGTTGGTCTCCATCGGGAGACCGCATTCTCTTTATCGGCAAGGACAAGAACGACAAGCCACAGCTTTTCGTGCGCTGGATGGACGGAGACGGCGCCGTCTCCCAGGTTACGCGGGTGACGGTTACGCCCTCTTCCCCACACTGGTCGCCCGACGGCGAGCATATCGCGTTCGTGGCCATTGTGCCGGCTGAGGATCCCTGGAAAATCGACATGCCGAAAGTGCCCGAGGGCGCCGAATGGACCACACCACCCATGGTTCTGGATCGTTTGCACTATCGCCAGGACCGCGTCGGCTATACAGAACCCGGCTTTTCTCACCTGTTCGTCGTGCCCGCTTCGTCTGGCACGGCCAAAGAGCTGACCGAGGGAGAGTGGCACGTCGGTGCGCAGTTTGATGGACTGTTTGAGGGAGCGGGAATCAGCTGGATGCCGGACAGCAAAACGATCCTGTTCGATGGCTGGAATGAGCCGGATGGTGACCTCGCTTACCGGCGCTCTCACATTTATGCCATCGATATGGAATCCCGCGGCATCACTCAGCTGACGGATACTCCTGGCTTCTGGTCCGCTCCCGTCGCCTCTGGCGATGGTCAGCAAATCGCATTCACGGGGTATCCGGCAACGACGGCTACCTACGCGATGCCGCGCCTATACAGCATGTCCTCTGACGGCAGCAACAGGCGCAGGCTCAGCGCCGACTTTGACCGCCCGGCAAGCAAGCTGGTCTGGGACGACGATGACCGTGGCGTATTCTTCACAGCCCAGGACGAGGGCTATATCAACGTTTTCCACATGGCCCTTTCTGGCAGCGTCCGCCCTGTCACGACGGGGAAGCATGTCGTGTCACTCTCTTCACGGTCGGGCGACACGGGTGTTGGGATTGGCGCGTCTTTTCACGAGCCCGGTGATGTCGTGAGTTTTCCGCTCAATGGACGAGGCGATCCAAAGCAGCTGACCGCTGTGAACGCGGATCTGCTGGCGGGCAAGGAGCTCGGCGACACCGAGGAGATCTGGTATGAGGCCGAGGACGGCAACAGGGCGCACGGGTGGATCATCAAGCCGCCGGGGTTTGATCCCGGGAAAGAGTATCCACTGATCATGGAGATCCATGGCGGCCCCTTTGCCATGTACCAGGGTCGCTTCGTATTCAACTACCAGTTTTTCGCAGCCAATGATTTTGTGGTTCTGTTCACCAACCCACGAGGCAGCACCGGATATGGCGAGCAGTATTCCAAGGCCATTGATTTTGCCTATCCAGGGGTCGATTACCTGGACCTGATGGGTGGCGTGGATGCCGCGATCGCCGAAGGCTTCATCGATGAGAAGCGCCTGTATGTGGGTGGCTGCAGTGGCGGCGGCGTGCTGTCCAGCTGGGTTATCGGTCACACCGACCGCTTTGCCGCTGCCGCAGTGCGCTGCCCGGTCACGAACTGGATGAGCATGGCCGGCACCACGGACATTCCGTCGTTTACGTTCTCGTTCTTTGAGAAGCCGTTCTGGGAAGACCCTGGCAAATGGCTTGAGCAGTCTTCCCTGATGTACGTCGGAAACGTGAAAACACCCACAATTATCATGACGGGGGAGCAGGACCTGCGTACGCCGATGCCGCAGTCAGAAGAGTACTACGCGGCACTCAAGATGCTGGGAGTGCCAGCGAGATTGCTGCGCTTCAATGACCAGTATCACGGCACGGGGACACGACCATCGAACAACATTCGTACAATGCTGTACATGCTGTCCTGGTACCAGCAGTACACGCTGGATGGCGAGGTTGAGCCGGAAACCCGCGGCGGCGGGATGGATTAAACGCTGTTGCTGCAAGCGTATCCGTAAATTCCCCGTCGGCACGGAAGCGTGACAGCATAAGGTTCGCTCGGCAATCAGTCAGGGCTATCCAGCTGACGACGATTTCGCCATTGTCGAGAATCAGCGCATCGACACGGCCATTCGTGTCCGGGCCGGCTACCAGCGTTGGCGAAGAAAAGGTCTCACCACTGTCTGACGACACGGCTAGCTGAACTCTCGGTGATTCCTCTTTTGCCGTAAACCAGGCAACCGCAACGGCCTAATGGCGTGCCGCCACCGCCGGACCGCGCTCTCCTGCGCTTCCTCTGACGCGTATACACTGGCATGCATGAGAGACACCACGAGCAATGAAAAAGGCAGTATTCGATATCTTTGTACAGTCACTTTGTACTCATAGCAGACGATGAAAGAATCAATGCAGATGATCGCAAGTAGATAGTCGCCGCAACATGCGCGAGACTTTTGTTCGGCCACCCTGCGCAATATCGGCTACTCTGAGCTGGACAACAACGGTGCGAGCAACATGGATAAACACACGATTGCGGGAACAACAAGACGCACATTCCTGATGGGCTTGCCCGTTGCCGGTTTGATGGGGACCAGCCTGGCGGCAACAGCACTCGACAGGCGGAATCTGACACCCCTGCCGCAGCTGACAGACCAGCTGTTGTGGCGAGCCGTGAGGGAGGAATTCAGGGGGTCGCTAAACATCACAGCCATGAACGCGGCCAACATGTCACCTCCCTGCGCCGGCGCGCGGGCGGCGCTGGAGGCAGCCACGACGGATATTGACCGCGATCCTTCCTTTGAGAACCGAGCAAAATACCAGCAGCGGCACGAAGCAACACGCGCCGCTCTCGCAGAGTTGATTGGCGCGGCACTCGACGAAATCGCGATAACGCGCAACACCTCAGAAGGTAACAACCTTATCGTTCAGGGACTGGCGCTTGGTCCCGGCGATGAAATCGTGCTCTGGGAGGAGAATCATCGCTCCAATGAGCTGTCCTGGGAGGTCAGGGCGCAGCGCGAGGGGTTCAAGATCATCCGGGTGGCCACGCCGAAGCAGCCAGAAAGTGCGGAGGACCTTATCGCACCCTTTCGCGAAGCGATCGGACCGAGCACACGGCTGGTCTCTTTCAGTCACGTTTCAAATTCGAGTGGCACCGAACTTCCGGCCGCAGCCCTTTGCAAGCTGACTGCCGATGCGGGTGCCCTGTCGATGATTGACGGCGCACAGACTGTTGGTGCAATGGCGCTCGATGTGAAGGCACTGGGCTGCGATTTCATGACCTGTAGCGGCCAGAAGTGGATGTGCGGCCCCAGAGAGGCGGGCATGCTGTATGTCCGCAAGGACCGGCAGGAACTGCTGAACCCCCTTATCGTCAGCTATCCGCTCGCGGGCGGCGACACGGGTGCGAGGGCTTTTGAGATGCTGGGCCAGCGCGATGACGGCGCCATCGATGCGCTCGGCCAGGCCGCCGCCCTGCATCTGGCGATAGGGCCCTCGCGCGTGGAAGCGCGCGTCAGGTCACTGACTGATCTGTTAATGGCCGAGATACGCCATAAGGCACCGTCAGCCAGGTTCCTGACACCGGAAAATCCTGCGTATCGCCTGGGCGTAGTGGTGACGGCGGTAACACACGGTGAGTCTGGGGCGGCCCAAGCAAGAGCCTACGAACAGTTTGCTGTGTCCGGCTCTGCCTTTCCCGGCGCGCTGCGTCTTTGCCCACACATCTACAATGACGAAGCGGATATAGAGCGCGCCGCTGCGGCCATGGCGACGGCCATCGCACCAGCCTAGACGCAGCGTGCGCGACTTTCACGCATCATGGACGTTAACGCGTTTCTCGCGACTGGCGCTGGCACGCAAAGCCTCGACGGTTACCATTGCAGAGCATAGCCTCAATCCAGCGTCTGGCTGAGCACCGCCACCAGCATGGCAATACCCTCCTTGAAATTGCCCAGGCGAATGTTCTCGTTCGGGCTGTGCTGGTTATTGTCGATGTTCACCGTCGGCACGCTTGCGGCGGGGATGTCCAGGGTGTCGACAAAGGGCGAGATCGGGATCGAGCCGCCGCTGGTGCGGATCAGAATGGGTTCCTCGCCATAGAGGTGCCGGAGTCCGGCGCGGGCCAGGCGGCCGGCGGCCTCGTCGAAACCAGAGCGATAGGCCAGGTAGCTGTAGCTGCTGCTGAAGCGGACAATGCGAGGGTGCTTGCGGCGTTCCTCATCCGTCGGAGGGTGGTCGATCACGTGGTAACCCATGCCCTGGATATGGTCACGAACCAGCCCTATGAGCGTATCCGGGTCGGATTCCTTCACGAGGCGAATATCGATCTCGGCGGTGGCCGTCGCCGGCACAATGGTGCGGGCCTCGTCGCCCACCCAGCCCGATGACAGGCCGCGAATATTCAGGGAGGGATATTGCACGGATTCCTGGAGATTGGCGCCGATTGAATCCGGCGCGGCGATACCGAGATCGGCGCGAATCCTGTCTTCGTCGTCGGGCACCGCGGCGAGTACTGCTCGTAATTCGTCACTCAAGGTGATGCCATCGTAGAAACCGGGAATCAGGACACGACCATCTTCCCGTTTCATTGAGCTCAAAATCCGCGACATGTGAAATGCCGGGTTGGGTGCGTAGTTACCGTAGTGACCGCTGTGCTGGGGGAAACGCGGACCGTAGGTGTCCAGAGTAATCTTCGCAATACCGCGGGCGCCAAATTTCACCGTCGGTTGATTCGAGGCGTGAGGCGGCCCGTCGAAGATCAGCAGCAGGTCGGCAGAGAGCAGGTCGCGATTGTCGATCACCGCCTGAGGCAGGTTAGGAGAGCTCATCTCCTCTTCCGTATCGATAATGACTTTCAGGTTGAAGTCGAGTTCCTGCCCTGCATCGTTGAGGATATCCATGGCCACCAGGAATTGCGCCATGGGCCCCTTGGAGTCAGACGCCGAGCGGGCGAACACGCGCCAGTCAGGATCGATCTCCGCGTCGAGGCTTTGCCACGGAATTTCTTCCCAATTGCCGTCATCGTGCCGTTGTTTGAGCGTCGGCTGATACGGGTCATCCTGAAACCAGGCATCGGGATCGACAGGCTGTCCGTCGGACTGAAGGTAGACAAGCACAGTTCGATCTGACCCCTCGCGTTTGCGCTCGGCCAACAGAAGCGGACTGCCCGGCGTGGGAATACGCTGAGTTTCAAAACCTCGCGCGCCAAACGCCGACTCCATCCACTCGACAAGCTTGAGGATATCGTCGGGGTGGTTGGCATCGTTTGGCAGACTCAGGAACTCACGGTAGAGCTCCAGCGATCCGCGATAGTGGGCGTCCACCCGCTCGCGAATCTCATCGACCGGCAGGGGCTCCGCAAGAGTCAACGTAGCGCAGCAGACGCTGGAAGTAATGCCGAGGAATAGTGCTCTGAGGTGATTTCGCATGGTCGCCGCCTATACCTTCAATGTTTAAAGAGGCTTGAACACTATACGATTGACTGCCAGGCCACCACATGTTGACTTGCATCCAAAAATGACTCGTGAGGGATGCGGACAAAATCCTGGACTACGCAGATCCTGACGGCTGGGCCGCACCCGGCAGCGTAGGGCAACAGTTGGTGCAACGTTACCCCGACTTCGATCAACGCAGTTTCGGGTTTACCCAGTGGATCACCCTGCGGGCTCACCAACCAGCGCAAGATGGGTGCCGTCAGGAGACACGGCGAGCCGGGTCAGCGCCAGTCCCAGGTGAGCGAGATCGACGACTTCCTGCCAGGCGCCATCGCGCCAGGCGACTACCCGCGATCCGGCGGAGGCGAGAAGCACCCCATCGGGCGTCCAGGCGTGGAAATCGCCAGCCTCGGGCAGGAGAACCACCACCTCGGTACGCTCCAGATCGAGATCGTATAATTCGACTGCCCTGCCATCATCGGTCTCGCGCGTGAAGCTCACCGCGCGGCGGTTCGGTACAGACTGGGGTGAGCGCCCCACGCCCGTGGCGAGCGTCCGTGCTGCCTTCGTATCGACCCCGACAAGCTGAAGGGCCGACGGCTCCTGCAGCAGCCAGAGCGCAACGTTATCGGCGTCGAACCACGCGTGATAGCCCACCGGGCCGATGTCGGGAAAGACAACCTCTGCGGCGGCGCCCTCCTGTGGCATCTGCCAGAGGCGCCCGCTGGTATCGGTCGGTGATCTGATGTAGCTAATCCCGCCCGCGCTCCCGGGAATGGGCGTGGGGGAAAACTCGCTTTGCTCTGGTGTCGCCGTGAGGCGGGTCGACGTTTCCGTGTCGGGACTCCATCGCCAGAGGTCCGTGCGTGCACCCTCCATCTGCACGAAGAGAAGATCCCCCGCCGGCGTGAAGAAGGGCTGATTGTCGTAGCCGGGCCGGTTGGTCAGATTGCGCGGCTCTACGGCGCGCAGCGCATCGTCTTCCCGCACCAGGTCCAGGAGCCAGACGTCGGTTCCCTGCGGCGCGCCCGTCGCCGCCGAGGGCTCGGAATTCGCGGCTTCCGGGCGGGGCGCATCGGGCGCATTGTCGGAACATCCCGCGGCCACAAGGGCAAGCGCCAGGACAAACGGCAGGACGGTGCCGGACAACCCGGGACGTAGGCGGAGATGAGAATAGTTCATGGACAGCACTCAATTGAAGAAACACAAAACCGGGGTAACAGCTACGCCCGCTCTATATCAGTATAGACTCATGCAATGATCGCGTCAGACGCCGCTTCAAAGTCAGGCCGCTTGCCGGCGGGAGGGGTTTCGAGACCGTCGGCGACATGGATGTCGCCGCCGAGCCGCCAAGGATGGCTTCACGGCGAGTCTCGAAACCCCTCCCGCCGGCAAGCGGCCGATGTGCGAAGCACGAAGACCTAAAGCGTACTCTCCAGCCGCGTATTGGCCACAAACTCCGCCACATTCGCCTGATTTGGCAGGGTCAGAATAAACGCCACCATACTGGCAATGGTCTCCGGCTGCAGACGCTCTTCCTTGGGGGTAACCCCCGGCAGATTCGCAATCATCTCGGTATCGATCGCTCCCGGACAGATCGCCGTGGCGCGAACACCGTCGGCATGTGCTTCAAGGCGAACCGCCTGGGTCATGGCGTGCAGGGCGTGCTTGGTCATCACGTATCCCAGGGGCGCGCCGGGGCGCACGCGCTTGGCATCGGTGGAAGCCATGTTGATCACGCGGCCGTGGCCGGTCTTGCGCAGGTGCGGGAGGGCCGCGCGGATCAGGCGCAGGGGTGCCTTGACGTTTACCGCCCACAGCTCGTCCAGCTCGGACTCATCGCCGTCCTCCAGGGTCAGCATGCGCAGGATGGCGGCGTTGTTGATCAGCGCGTCAATGTGGCCGAATTGCTCGACCGTGGCGTCCACCCAGGCCGCCGCCGTCGGCGGTTCGTTGGCGTCGAAATGCGCGGCGAATACCCGATCCTGCGGTGCAAACTGCGCCGCAGCCGCCGTATCCCGAAGCCCCAGCGATACGGACCAGCCATCGTCCAGCAGGCGCTGCGCGATGGCGGCGCCAACGCCGCGGCTGGCGCCGGAGATCATGGCAACGCGCATCAGAACAGTCCCTGGTGCACGCCGCCATCGTTGACGATGTTCTGGCCGGTCATGAAGCCCGCCTGCGCCGAGCAGATATAGGCCACCAGATCGCCGCATTCGCTGGGGTCGGCAAAGCGACCTGCCGGGCAGCCCTTCTTGCGGTCCTCGACGATGGCCTCGTAGGTGGTGTTGCCGCGTTCGGCGTGGCCGTGCAGGTTGGTGTGCAGGGCGTCAGTATCAAACAGGCCGGGGCAGACGGTATTGATGGTGACATTGTGCGGGATCAGTTCCCGGGCCATGGCCGCCGATGCGCCGGAGAGGGCCAGGCGCGCAGAATGGCTGTGGGCAAAGCCGACCTGCGGGAACTTGATGAAGCTGACCGACATGTTGACGATACGGCCGAATCCTCGCTCCTGCATGCCCGGCGCAACGGCCTGGATCATCTCGATGGAGGACAGGAAGTGATCGTCCAGCCACTGTCGCCAGTCCGCCGATGTGATGTCCTTGTAGGGCGTTGGCACCTGACGCTTGCCCGGGTTGTTCACCAGAATGTCGCAGCTGCCGCCGGCGGCTTCAAGAATGGCGGCGCGGCCTTCAGCGCTGTTGAAATCCGCGGCAACGCAGGTCACGTCCACGCCGAAGTCGGCACGAATCGCGGCACCGGCCTCTTCCAGGGCTTCCGGCGAGCGTGCGTTGAGTGTCAGTGAGACACCGGCTTCCGCCAGCGAGCGCGCGCAGGCGAGGCCGAGACCGCGACTGGCGGCCGATACGATGGCACTTCTGCCCTTGATTCCCAGATCCATGTGAATTCTCCTTGTGGTGGTTGGTAAAGCTTCTGACCCTACCGGGCGGTCAGACTCCTGTAGGGTCAGACCCCGTGTCGGCCATGATCGAGCGGAAGCCTTCCTGCAGCGAGGTGAGCTGGGCGCCTTGCAGCGCGCGCAGCGGTGGTCGTGGCAGGCCTCCCCCGGGTAGGCCGAGCATATCCATGATCGCCTTGGTCGAGGGATACAGGGTGCGGCCCTCTGCGGTGAACAGTTCCGTGAGACGGATGCCGGTGTGCTGCAGGGCCCACGCTTGCTCCATGCGACCGGCTTTTGTCGTGTGCCACAGGTCCAGACAGCCGGGCGCCCAGACGTTGGGAAAGCAGTCGATCAGGCCATCGGCGCCCGCCAGCACCGCGGCGGTGCCGTACACTGACGAAGGGCCGCAGAAGACGCGGATACGATCCTGCACCCGCAGGAGGGTGTCGTGGAAATTGGTCCAGCTGCCGGAGCTTTCCTTCACGGCGACGACCTTGTCGAGGTCCGCCAGACGGTCGACGATGGCCGGCGTCAGTGCGTTGCCGGCATTGCCCGGAATGTTGTAGAGAATGATCGGCAGTACGCTGGCGGCATCGATGGTCTCGTAGTGCGCGATTATCTCGCCTTCGGTAAGGTGCGCGAAAAACGCCGGCATGACCAGAACGCCATCGCAGCCCGCCTGGCGCGCCGCGTGGATCTGCTCGATAACTTCCTCCGCCCGGATAGCGCCGGTGCCGATGATTGCAGGACCGCGACCGGCGCTGGCCGTCGCCACCCACTGCGCCAGCCTGGCGCGCTCGGGCAGGGTCAGCGCCCAGAATTCACCGGTGCAGCCCCCGGCCACCATGCCGGTGGCGCCGGCGTCGTACAGGCGCCCGACATTGGCGAAGAAGGCCTCCTCATCCAGCGACAGATCGTCGCGAAAGGGCGTGGTGACCGCTGGCATGGGGCCGTGCCAGTTCACTGAGTCTCGGTTCAAGGTGGGTCTCCTGTGGCTGCTGTGGTTTATCGGGGTCGAGGTCGGTTCAGCCGTCGGCGTTGAGCCGTGCTCCCGTGTCGCCGGGACCGAAAACATGGACCTGGTCACTGTCGATACGGTAATTGATCGCTTCGCTCATCTGCGGCACCTGGGACGACGGGGTGCGCCCGGTGAGACGGTTGCCGCCCGCGACGTCCAGCACGACGATATTCTCGTGCCCCGTCTGTTCCACCAGCTGCACCTTTGCCTGCAGGTCGCCATGACCCAGATGCACATGCTCGGGCCGCACGCCGAGGCAGGCATCACCCGCCTTTGCGCTATCCCTCAGTGCGGGCACGGGCAGTGTCAGGCCGGGTGAGGTGAAATGCCAGCCCGCGTCGCTGCGCGACAGCTGGCCGTCAATCAGATTCATGGAGGGGGTGCCGATAAAGCTGGCGACAAAGCGGTTCGCCGGCCTGCGGTAGACCTCCTGCGGCGGCGCAAACTGCTGCAGGTCGCCGGCCAGCATGATGGCAATGCGGTTGGACATGGTCATGGCTTCGAGCTGATCGTGGGTCACGTAAACCATGGTTCGCCCGAGGCGCGCGTGCAGCTCCACCAGCTCGGCGCGCATGTAGCCGCGCAGCTTGGCGTCCAGATTGGACAGCGGCTCGTCCAGCAGGAAGACCTGGGGATCGCGGACCAGCGCCCTACCCAGTGCCACCCGCTGCTGCTGCCCTCCGGAGAGCTGGCTCGGCTTACGGTCCAGCAGTTCGGTGAGCTGCAGCATGTCTGCCGCTTTCGCGACCTTGGCCTTGCGCTCGGCTTTCGGCAGACCGCGTTTTTTCAGCGGGTACTCCATGTTGCGACCCACGGTCATGTGCGGGTAGAGCGCGTAGGACTGAAACACCATGGCGATATCGCGCTGCCCCGGCGGCACGTCGTTGACCAGCCGGTCGCCGATGCGGATTTCGCCGCTGGTCGGGAACTCGAGCCCCGCCAGCATGCGCAGCGTGGTGGTTTTGCCGCAGCCCGAGGGCCCCAGCAGTGAGACGAATTCGCCTTCTTCTATGGTGAGATCGAGCCCCTCGACAGCGAGAAACCCGGCAAACTCCTTGCGAACCCTGGAAAACGTGACACCCGCCATAAGGACCTATCCTTTTACTGCGCCGGCACCGAAGCCGCGCGTCAGGTATTTCTGCAGGAAAGCGAAAGCGATGATCAGCGGCACACTCATCATGACTGACGCCGCCATCAGCAGCGACCACTCGATATTGAACGAGGAGATCAGCATGTTCATGACGCCGGTGGTGAGCGGCCGTGACGCGTCCGAGTTCACCAGCACCAGCGCAAACAGATACTCGTTCCACGAAAGAATGAAGGTGAACAGGGCCGTGGAAATAATGCCGGGCAGCAGCTGCGGGAAAATGACATCGCGGAACGCGCCCATGCGGCTGGCGCCATCCACCAGGGCCGCGGACTCCAGATCCTCCGGAATACCCGCCATGAAGGATCGCAGCAGCCACAGGGCATAGGGCAGCGCGAAGGTGGTATAGGCCAGCACCAGACTGAACAGCGTGTTGGCCAGCCCGAGTTTCACCATCATCAGGTACAGGGGCAGAATCAGCACGACAGACGGTAGCAGGTAGGTGAACAGCACCAGCATCGCCAGGCTCTCGCGACCCCGGTAGGTAAAGCGCACCAGGCTGTAGGCACCCAGCGTTGCCACGCCGATGACCACCAGGGTAGTGGCTGTCGACAGAAAGATGGAGTTGCGGAAGTACACCAGGAAGTTGGTGTCCTGCAGCAGCGTCACGTAGTGCTCGACGGTGGGCTCAATGGGCAGAAAGGCGGGCGGCCTCGCCCACAGCTCCAGCTGCGGCTTGAGGGATGTCACGACCATCCAGAACAGCGGAAACGCCACAATCAGCACCGCGCTCCAGACCATGAGGTTGAACAACAGTCGGCGCATCATGAGGCTTCTTTCTCCCGCGTCTGGCGGATGTACACGATCATGAAGACCAGCATGATCGCCATCATGACCACCGCATAGGCCGCGGCCATGCCCATCTGGTTGAGGGCGAAGGCTTCCTTGTAGACCAGTAGCGGCAGTGTCTGCGTGCTGATCACCGGACCGCCGCCGGTCAACAGGAAGATCAGGTCGAACTCCTTGAAATCCCAGATGGCGCGCAGCAGGATGATGACCACCAGGACGTCGCGCAGCTGCGGCAGGGTGACGTCGAAGAAGCGGGCGATGGGCCCGGCCCCGTCGATGCGCGCGGCCTCGTACAGGGCGTCGGGAATGGTCTGCAGGCGCGCCAGAACTGCGATCACGACAAATGGAAAGTACTTCCAGGCACCGACCAGAATCATGGAAATCATGGCATTGGGCATGCTGCCAAGATAATCCACGGGCATGTCGACCACGCCCGAGCCGATCAGCATGTGGTTGAGAATGCCGTAGAGGTCATTGAACAGCCAGCGCCATACCAGAACGGCAACCACGGTAGACACAAAGTAGGGAAACAGGATCAGGCTGCGCGCAAGGCTGCGGAACCACACGGCCTGGTGCAGCATCAGTGCCATGCCGATGCCCAGGACAATCTGCAGGCTGAGGGTGCCCACCGTCCACACCAGTGTATTGCGCAAGGATATCCAGAACTCGCCACGGGCCAGCAGGTCGCGGTAATTGCTGATACCGACAAAGCTGCCCTCCAGGGTCGGGGTGTAGAGCTGGAACAGGCTGAGGTAGATCGCCGCCAGCAGCGGATAGACGATCACCGCGCAGAAAACGACGATTGTCGGCGCAATCAGCAGCAGTCCGAGTCGGGCGTAGCGGCGCTCCAGCAGAGCCTGTGGCGAGCGTGACATGCGTGGCCTCCTGTTGACGTTGTTCAACGTCGTATCAGTGGTGCAGCGTGGCGCCGACGGGGCATCGGCTGTCCATCAGCGCGCCATCACAGCGGCAATTGCGCGGGTGGTGTCGGCCAGTACCCGATCAACATTTTCCCGGTTGAGCACCACCCGCTGCACCATGTCGGCAATGGCGCCGGAGGCGATGACCTCACCGGCTTTCTCGTTGGAGCGGTGCGCGCTGGACTCATAGCCCAGATTGAAGCCGTTGGCCGCGGCCTGCGCCATCAGATCCGTTTCCTTGCGGTATTTGCGGATAATGGCGTTATCCCGGTAGCGCGGATCCTCGCCGATGGACTGCAGCACGGGCAGCACGTGGCCCGGTGCGGCATGCAGCTGTCGGATGTAGCCCTCGGGTTCAAACAGGAAGGCCGCCAGTCGCCTGGCGAGATCCTTGTTCCCTGACTGCGCGGGAATGAACACGCTGGGGAAATCGTTGAAGGTCCAGGGCGGGATATCCCGGGTCATCGTCGGCCACAGAGCGCAGGTAATGTGGTCGCTGAGACGGGGGTTCTGGTCGTTGACGTTGGCGAGCACGCGACCGGTATACAGTCCGGTGGCGGTGGCGCCGCTGACGAAGGCGGTCAGACCCTCACCCCAGCTGTAGTTGGTGGCGCCGATGGGGCTGAAATCACGGATCTCGCGGTAGAACTCCAGTGCGTTGCGGGTCGCCTCGCTGTCGATGGCGACCTCCAGGTCGGGGGTGAATACCTGGCCCCCTGCGCCATGGATGAAGCCGATGAACACCAGCGATGTCGCCGTGTTGCGCCCGTAGGGCAGGGCCGTACCGTAGATGCCACGCCCCTGGAGCTTCTGCAGCGCATCGCGGAATTCGTCCCAGGTCTCCGGTGCGCGCTCAAGGCCAACGCGCTGCATGATGTCCGTGCGCAGCCAGAGAATGTTCACGGCGGAGTTGCCGATGCCACAGGCCACATGCCGGCCATCCGCCGCCCGGAAAACGTCATTGGCGCCGGGGTAGAAGTCATCCGGGCCGATGGCCTCGATGACGTCGTCGAAGGGCTCCACCAGTCCCTTGGCGTAATAGCTCTGTACCGAGAAGGAGGGCAGGTGCGTCACCACGTCCGGCACCTGCCCGCTGGAGAAGGCGGCCGCCAGCTGGGGTGCGTAGCCCTCGTCGGACAGGGGCTCAAGAACCACGGTCACGCCGGGATGCAGCGCCTCAAATGCGGCGATCTGGAAGCGATAGGCATCCAGCTGGGCCGGTGCCCCCTGGGGTGTCCACCAGCGCAATTCTGCCCGCTGGGCCCGCGTCCGCAACGGCAGACTGCCGATCGCAGCGCCGGCGACCAGAGCTTTCAGCAGGGTCCGGCGTGAGTGTGCCCCACCGATGTCGTGATGATTGTGCATGCAGGATAGGCGCCGTAAGCGGAGAATGTTCACAGTGCGAATTATTGTGCGAAACTAACACAAATGCTGGCGCGACCCAAGCCCGGCGCGCCGTTCTGCCGTCATGCCGCGAAGCGTGCCAGGGAAAAGGGCGCGATATCCACATCGCCGGGCACATCGCCGGCGAGTTCCGCGGCGAGCCGTCCGACCAGCGGGCCCAGGGTGTAGCCGGCGTCCCCGGGCACGGCGACAATCACGCGCTCCGCCCCCGCCAGCCTTCCCAGGGCTGTCTTGCCGTCGATCGTGGTATTCATGCCGGCCCAGGTGCGGATGACCCGCAGCCCGGTGATGCCGGGCACCAGCCTGCCGGCGAGGGCGACGTTGCCCAGCATTGATGTTGCCAGCACTTCTGGCACCGCATGGTTGCCGCGTGACTGCGCCGGCCAGCCGCCGCCGATCACGATCTGGCCGGATTGCAGCTGCTTCAGGGTGATCGAGCGCTCGGCGTGCTGGATCAGGTGTTCGATGCCGGCGGCAGCGGGCTCAGTAATATTCATGTGCAGGGGTTCTGCCCGGCTGGGCAGGGCCAGGCCCAGTCCGCTCACCAGGTCTCCGGCGCCCCAGGCCGCGGCGATAATGACCTGGTCTGCCCGGTAGCTGTCGGTTTCACCCCGCAGCTGCACGTCGCTGCCGATCAAGAGAGACGTAATGCGATCGCGCACGAGGCTGACACCGAGGCTGCGTGCCACCGCTTGCAGGCGGATGTTGGCTGCCAGTGGGTTCAGCTTGCCCTCGTCGCGACACAGCTCGGCGCCGATTATCTGCGGTCCCAGCCAGGGCGCGATGCGCTCCAGCGCCGCGCGGTCAAGAATCTCGACGTCCAGACCCTTGTCGGCTTCACGCCGGGCCTTGGTTTCGAGAAACGCCAGCTGCTCTGCGTCTTCGGCAAGCATGAGCCCGCCCTTGCGCACCATTTCAAAAGGACCGTGGGTGGCCTCGAGCGCATCCCATTCCCGAACGGCCCGGAGATACAGCGGCAGGGACGCCTCGACATTCGGCGCCTGCTCGGGATACAGCCGCATGAAGCGGCTCTGCAGCTGCACGTGCAGGCTGCCGGCATTGGCGGTGGTCCCGGCGTTCACCGCGGCGTCGACCAGGGTCACCCGGGCGCCCTGCTGCGCCGCGCTGATGGCGGCGCACAGTCCGGTAATGCCGCCGCCGACGATCAGCAGCTCAGGCTTTGGCATCGAGGGCCTCCTGGGTTGCCATGAGTGTGCCGATGCTGACGGGCTTGATCGGCACGCGCGGGGCGAAATAGCTGTGGTCGGTGAGTGACCTGCCGGTCGCATTGGCCACCAGCCGCGCGGCAACCGGACCGCAGTAGCGCCCCTGGCAGCAGCCCATGCCCACCCGGGTCACGCGCTTCACCGTGCCGATGTGGTCTGCGTCGTCCGCCATGCCATTGCGGAACTGGCCCAGCGTCACTTCCTCGCAGCGGCAGATAAGCGTGTCATCGGGCAGGGTATCCAGGTTGCGCGGCGCCGGGTCGTGCAGTGCCCAGAGCCGTTTCTGGAAGCGCCTCGCCCCCGCCAGCGCCTGGCGGCTTGACCACAGGTCCTCGTGGGTCGCAAAGCCACAGGCGGCGGCCGCTGCGGCGCCGGCAATCCTGCCCTCGGCAGCGGCCGCCGGCGCACCGCCGAGGCCGCAGCAGTCGCCCACGGCGTAGACGCCGTCGACGGACGTCGACAGGGAGTCCGTGCGGGTGCAGCGCAGGTGACCGAAAGCGGGGTCATAGTGCATATCGGCCCCAAGCAGGCGCAGTATCTCGTTCTGGGGTTCGAAGCCATCGTTCATGCACAGCGCATCCAGCTCCGTGGTTTCTTCCCTGCCGTTGCGGCGAAAGGTGGCGCGCAGACTGCCATCCGTATTGGCTGCGATGGCAGCCAGTCCGGTATCGTAGTGTACCGGAACCCCGGCGCGGCGAAGTCCGAGAAGCATACCGCTGCCCGCAAGAGCCAGCTTCGGCCCCGCCAGCAGCAGCGCCATGGCGGACGCCGGTCTTTTCAGGGGTGAGGGAGCGGATTCTGCGACCAGGCGCACCTCCGCCCCGCCGCGCGCCAGCTCAAGCGCCACCTGCAGATTGAGCGGTCCGGAACCGCAGACGGCGACCCGCCTGCCCGGCAGGCTGCGATAGCTGCGCCAGAGCGTTTGCGCCGCGCCGGTGGTCATGACGCCGGGCAGGGTCCAGCCGGGCACCATGCATGGACGCTCATAGGCGCCTGTGGCCACGATCAGCTGTTTCGGGCGCAGGACCAGAGGGGTGCCATCGGGCGCCACCGCGTAAAGCAGCGGTCCCGCAAAGGCGCCCCAGATCTCCACGCCGCCGAGCAACTCGGCCCCGGCTTCCCTTGCGGCAGCCAGCAGGTCCGCACCGTCGGATTGCTGGGCATCGAGCAGCGGGGCGTCTGCCGCAGGCTGTTTGAAGTACTGCCCACCGGCAACCTTGCGCTCATCCAGCACCAGCACGGACGCCCCGGCGCTGGCGGCAACGGCAGCCGCATTCAGGCCTCCAGCGCCACCGCCAATCACCAGCACATCCGGCGTCAGTTCGCGCGCGGCAAGTGGTTGTGCCGGCTTCCCGTCGAAGTCCGCCTTGCTCTCCAGTTCCGGCCGCGCAACCTGGCGCTGCACCAGGGCCCCGTCCCGTGCGAGGGTCATGCAGGCGCGCTGGTTTGGCTGGCCATCAACGCTTACCAGGCAGTCCTGACAGACGCCCATGCCGCAGAACACGCCACGGGGTGAGCCCTTGCCGGTATGCCGGAACACCCGCTGGCCCGCATCCGTCAGTGCGGCGGCCAGCGACTGGCCGTTTCGCGCTGACAGCGCTTCGCCCTCGAAGAAAAAAGTGACAGGATCAGACATCATTTGTTCTCATAACGCACAAGCGTACTGCAAAATACAGACATTCAACGCTCCAGAAAAGGGCTCACCCCATGCAAAACTTACAGAATCTGACAGGCCGGCACGCGGTTGTCACCGGCGGTGCCCGGGGCCTCGGTCTCGCCATCGCACAGAACCTGGCGGCTGCCGGGGCGACCCTTACGGTAATCGATCTTGCGCAGGCTCTCGAGGTTGCGGGTCTGCCTGCCGCCTGGCACCCCGTGGCGATGGATCTGGGCGCCGCTGACAGCCTCGACGCGCAGCGCCGGCTCGCCGCGGATCTAGGGTCGGTCGATGTTGTGGTTGCCAATGCCGGAGTTGTGCCAGCCTGGCGCAGGGTTGGCGAGCTCGACGCCGACGAATGGCAGCGGGTCATGAACATCAATACCTGGGGGGTTGCCGCTACTCTCGGCGGCTTCGCCGAGGCGCTGGCAGCCTCCGGCCGCGGCTCGGCGGTAGTGATGGCCTCCATCAACGGCTACAAGGCGCACCCCCGCCAGGTTCTCTACTCCGCCTCGAAGCACGCGGCTATTGGCATCATGCGCGCCGCAGCACTGGACCTCGGTCACCACGGAATCCGTGTCAACGCTCTCGCACCCGGTGCGATCGCCACCGAGGCACTTCAGCAGCGCATCGTCGGACGCCAGGCCGAGGGCGGTCCCGATCTGGAAACCGCGCTCGCCACCCTGGATGCCGAAACCGCCCTGGGCGCCATCGCCACGCCCCAGCAGGTGGCAAACGCCGCCCTCTGGCTGGCGTCAGACGCCTCCGCCGGCATAACCGGCATCGTGGTGCCGGTTGAGGCGGGTCTCGGCAACTAACGGGCCACGCAGATCGCCGACCGGGCTACGACGCTGAGCCAGAGAGCTTATGAGCTCAACCTTTCAGCGCCTTCCAGCTGCTCTCGGCCAGAATCGCATGACTGTCGACAATATCGGCATCGGGATCGGCGCCTGGCGCCAGCACGTCGGTAATGATCTCCAGCACCGTCGTACCCGTGTAGCCAATCTCCTGCAGCGCCTTGCCCGCCGGCGCCGTCTCGACCATGCCCGTGCCCAGCCGGTCGTGCTTGAATTCCTCGTAGCCGCTGTCCGACATGTGCACATTCTTGATCATGTCGCCGAGCAGGTGAATCATTCCCGGTACGTCTTCACGGATGAACGCACTGTTGCACACGTCGAAGTTGATACCGACTTCCGGTCCGATCAGTGCCGCCGTGTCCTTCAGTTCCTGGCAGGTCGGCAGGAAGGCAAAGGGCACGTTTTCCAGCAGCAGCTGCACGCCGGTGCCTTTGGCGTGCTGCACCAGATCCTTCATGCCCTCGACGAACCACTCCAGCATCCACTCGTGAGGCGGGTTGATCAGGCTGTTCACCGGGCCGGGAATCGCGATCACATAGGGGCACTTGAACTCCGCCGCCATGTCGATGGCTTCCCGGTAGCGATCGAGGGTGTACTCGCGCATCAGGCGGTCAACGCCATTGGGATTGTTGTCTAGCAGGGGATAACAGAAAGAGGTGACCTTGACGCCTTCGCCGTCCAGCCATGACACGTATTCGCGTCGCTGATCGGCGCTAAGCTCACGGGGCCAGCAGTGGGGCGGAAATATCAGCAGTTCGAACTGGTCGTAACCCAGGCCGCGCAGGTGCTTGAGAGCCTCCAGACCGCTGTGCGAATAGAGAAAGGGAAAGGTGCTGGCTGCCACATCGAGTTGGCTCATTATCGGGGTCCTTTTGCCGTGGGTAGGTTGTTATCTGCCGTGTTCACTTGGCGCACAATAATTACTATATCGTACAGTGTCAGAGGTTCAATAGGTAAGGGGCCGTGGCGCGTCTGTATGGCCAGAGCGAGTATCGTGGCGCGGCCTTCCGATCGTCAATGCGCTGCGACGGCGGAGAGATCCGGGAGACGCGCTTCAGCCCTGTGACGCTCTCCACTTGTCCAGAATGTATCGACTCACCATCAGATCCAGGTGCGCGCCGCCGCCGTTCTTGCACAGCGTTATGGCGTCGGGTGCAGGCCGGGAAAAGCTGTCATCCGCGATACCGTAAAAATCGGCGCGTATGTCCTGCCGCTGGATCACGCCACGCGCCAGAGGGTCTTTCAGTTCGCCGATATGGTCCAGCGTGGTGTCGATGCTGTCGACAAAAAGCGCGGCGCGGGTCAGGGCGACGTCATCAGCCTCGCGCATGTCGGGACGGTAGGCGCCGATCAGATCGATGTGCTGCCCCGGGCGCAGCCAGTCTCCCTGCAGAATGGGCGTCTTGCTCATGGTGGCGGTGCAGATGATGTCGGCGTCCGTCACAGCTGCCTGCAGGTCCGTCGCTGCGGAGCAGTTCGGAAGCTCCCGGGCCATTGCCTGGGCCGGGTCGGGGCTGCGGTTCCAGACAGTGAAGCGTGCGTCGGGAAACAGTGAGCGGTAGGCGGCATGCATGCTGCGAGCCACGGCGCCTGCACCGACCAGCGTGATCGCGCGGCTGTCCGGCCGCGCGAGCCGGCTCGTGGCCAGCAGACTGTCACCGGCGGTTTTCCATTTCGTGACCAGGTGAAAGTCGACCAGCGCTTCCAGCAGGCCGCTCTGATCGGAAAACAGCGAGACTCCGCCATTCACATTCGGCAATCCCCGGGCCCGGTTGTCGCGAAAAACCAGGGCCGTCTTGACCAGCGAGCCCATGCCATTGATCCACGCCGCCCGCGACAGCAGGGTGTCTGCGCCGCGATACAGGAAGCTGTCCGCAATTTCTGCCCTGGGCATCCGGTGCCCCGCCTCCAGGGCGTCGAGGACGTCGGCCCAGCGCAGCTGTTTCTCGATATCGGGGCCAATCACGGGAGTTGTCATGCTGCCTCCGTCAGTCGTTTGCCCGCCGCGGGCAGCTGTCAGACATATCTGACTCGTCCAGGAATGGTGTTCTTATCCGGCGATTGAATGTGTCGACCAGATCCCGGGTCTGGTCCTGCAGCGCTCTCAGCAGCGACCTGTCGTTCTTGGTCAGTGCCTCGTACGGAGAATGCGTGAAATAGAACGCCTTTGCCAGCTGGTGGGACAAGCGCGGAGAACTGCTGATCGCACCCTGGGTGTCGCGGAACCCGATGAGTGCCCAGACGTCGTCGATGGCTTTGCCGAAAGCTGCGATCCGGCCTGGCGGGAAGGCATTGCCGGCTTCGGGAAGCTGCGCCTCAATGCAGTCCAGCGACGCCTCCACATCCTTCATTTGCTGCTGCAGCGACTCCAGGCTCTGTCGGAACGCCAGGTTCCTGGCATAGACATCAGGGTCGTAGGCCACACGCGGATCCGACAGCAGGGTCAGTCCCGTCCGTACCTCGCTATCGCCGGCACTGACAATGACGCGGTAGTCGCCCGGTGCAGCCAGCGGCATCTCCAGATCAGGGCTCATCAGCGGGCCATAGATTTCCTCGCCGTCCAGCTGCAGATCCCAGTGGGTCCGGTTCATACCCTGTGTGGCGGGCGCCCGCCACTCGCGTAGCGTCCTGCCGGCCACCTCCACCCGGATCGTGACGCTTTCCACCGTCGGGTCGTTCACCCAGAAGCTGATCAGCGCCTGTCGCGCATTGTTGTCGCCGGCAAACAGGTGGTCCGGGGACAGGCGTTGCCCGGGCGCCTGGTCAATCACCGGCTGAACGGTGTCGGCGGGCGGAAATACGTGCAGCGCCTCACTGCGCAGCGACGGATCTGCGGCCAGTGCCCGCCAGGGCTGCAGGTCATCCAGCACCCAGATGCTGCGGCCGAAAGTGCCCAGCACCAGATCGCGTTCCCGGGCCTGGATCTGCATATCCATGGTCGAGACAGACGGGTAGCCGCGGGTCCACTGAGACCAGCTGTCGCCGGCGTCCAGGGAGTAGTACAGGCCGAATTCGGTGCCGACAAACATCAGCTTCGGCTCCGTCGGGTCCTGGACAAATGACAGCGCGTAGGACGGGATGCCCTGATCGGCGAGGAGGTTGGTCCAGGTGCGCCCGGCGTTGGTGGTCTGGAACACATAGGGGGACCAGTCGCCCTGCAGGTGATTGTCGATTACCACGAAGGCGCTCTCGGCATCCTGCGCCGACGGAACAATGCGCCTGATCCACCCCTGTGCCGGGGCGTCGGCGAGATTGACGGTGAGGTCCTGCCAGCTATTGCCACCGTCCCGCGTCAGGTGCAGGCGGCCATCGTCCGAGCCCACCCAGATCACGCCCTCTTCCATGTGGCTCGGTGCGATAACGGTGAGGGTTGTGTGATTCTCGGCGGTGGTGGCGTCGACGGAGAGCCCGCCGGACAGGAGCTGTTGCTGCTTGTCCGGATTGTTGGTGGTCAGGTCCGGGCTGATGATGCGCCAGGTGTTGCCGCGATCGTCGCTTCTGTGAACGAACTGG
This sequence comes from Chromatocurvus halotolerans, assembly GCF_004340525.1. Classification (GTDB taxonomy): domain Bacteria; phylum Pseudomonadota; class Gammaproteobacteria; order Pseudomonadales; family Halieaceae; genus Chromatocurvus; species Chromatocurvus halotolerans. The sequence continues at coordinate 27,371 of NZ_SLWX01000003.1, forward strand.
CTGCCGATATACAGAGTGCCGGGCTGAAAGGGGTCGGCAGCGATGGCGCTGTTCCAGTTGAAGCGCAGCTCCCGGTCCGGCTCGACCGGCATGATGGTCTTGCGCTGTCCGCTGCGTTTGTTAACCCGCACCAGCATGCCGCCCTGCCAGAGCGCGTAGACGATATCGCTCTCAGCCTGATCCAGCACGACGTCGAAGCCGTCGTTGAAGGCCAGTTCACGCCAGTAGCTGTTGCGGATTCCCGAGCGGTTCCAGACCTCGCTGGGCCCATACCAGGTGCCGTTGTCCTGCAGGCCACCGTACACGTTGTAAGGCAGCGCATCATCGAGGGTGATGTGGTAGAACTGCCCCAGGGGCAGGTTCTCGGCAAAGCGCCAGTTCTCGCCCCGGTCCCGGGTCCAGTACAGGCCACCATCGGTACCGTCGATGATGAAGTCGGGATCGTCCGGGTCGATCCAGAAAGCGTGGTGGTCGGCGTGGACCTTGCGGCCCCAGTCTTCAATAACCTCGAAGTCCTCGCCGGCGTTCTCGGATCGCGCGAGCCGGGAATACAGATTGTAGACCCGGTCTGCGTTGTGGCTGTCGACATGGATCTGGGAAAAATAGAAGGGTCGGCTGCCGATGGTGTCGGTGTTTATGCTTTCCCAGCTTTCGCCGCCGTCCTCCGAGCGGTACAGGGCGTTTTTTGCGGATTCGATCAGCGCATAGAGGCGCTGGGTATTGGACGGCGCGATGGCCAGCCCGATCCTGCCATAGGGCTTCTCCGGCAGGCCGATGGCGTCGTCAAGCTCCTTCCAGGTGTCACCGCCATCGTCGCTGATAAAGAGCCCCGAGCCCTCACCCCCCGAGACAAAGTCCCAGGGGCTGCGACGGAACTCCCACAGCGCGGCCATGAGTCTGTCGGGGTTTTCCGGGTCCATGACCAGCTCGGCGATACCGCTGCTGGCATTGCTGTAGAGCACTCTCGTCCAGCTCTCGCCGCCGTCGGTGGACTTGTACAACCCGCGTATCTCACTATCGCGGAAGGGGTCGCCGAGTATGCCGGCCCAGACGATCTGTTCATTTTTCGGGTGCACGATCATCCGGTAGACGTTGCGGCTCTGCTCCAGGCCCAGGTGTCGCCACGTGCTGCCGCCATCTGTGCTTTTGTAAATGCCGTTGCCACTGGACTGCGAGTTGCGTGGATTGCCCTCGCCGCTGCCGACATACACCACGTCGGGGTTGGAAGGCGCCACGGCGACCGCGCCGATGGCCTGCGTCGGCTGCCGGTCGAAAACCGGCTCGAAGGTGATGCCGGCATTGGTCGTTTTCCACAGGCCGCCGGATGCCGCGCCGATGTACCAGACAGTCTTGTCGGACGGGACGACATCGATGGCGGTAATGCGGCCACTCATCCCCGCCGGGCCGATGCTGCGCAGGGCGATCTGCTCCCGGGTCGGGTCGCCCGTGGCGGCGTGCGCGACGAAAAGACAAAGAAGGGCGGCAAACGTGGGTAGACGCATGGGCTTGGTTGTCACTTTCCTGAACGTGGAGGCTTGGAGTGTACCACCGCCGGGGTCAGGTCCCGGCGGGACCTGACCACACGGGAAAAATTGCGTACACTCCGGCCTCAGTAACGATTTTCGAAGACTGACAACGAGGTGCCAGATGCAACGATGGATGTCCTGTATGGCGGCTGTGCTGCTGTTCGCCGGCCTGGGGTTCGGTGGTCGGGCGGTTATCGCCGATGAGTCTGCGGAGGGTCCCGATTTCAGCGGTCTGGAGTGGCGCAACATCGGCCCGGCCTTCATGTCCGGCCGCATTGCGGATGTTGCCTGGCATCCGGATGACAACAGCGTCTGGTACGTTGCCGTCGGCTCCGGCGGCGTCTGGAAAACGGTCAACGCCGGTGTCACCTGGACGCCCATCTTCGACCAGCAGACCTCCTATTCCATCGGCTCCGTGACCCTGGATCCCTCCAACCCGGAAATCGTCTGGGTGGGTACCGGCGAGAATGTCGGTGGCCGCCACGTCGCCTACGGTGACGGCGTATACCGTTCGGACGACGGCGGCCACAGCTGGACCAACATGGGCCTGAAGAATTCCGAGCACATCTCGAAGGTCATCGTTCACCCCGAAGATTCGAACACCGTCTGGGTCGCCTCGCAGGGACCGCTCTGGAGCAAGGGGGGTGACCGCGGGCTTTTCCTGAGCACCGATGGCGGCGAGACCTGGGAGAAAACGCTGGGTGACGACGAGTGGACCGGGGTCACCGATGTGATCATGGATCCGCGCGACCCGGACGTGCTCTACGCCGCAACGTGGCAGCATCATCGCACGGTGGCTGCCTACATGGGTGGTGGTCCCGAGTCGGGCGTCCACCGCTCCCTGGACGGCGGCCGCAGTTGGCAGAAACTCGAGAACGGCCTCCCCGACGGCAATATCGGCAAGATCGGCCTGGCCATTTCCGCGACCGATCCCGACGTGGTCTACGCCGCACTGGAGCTGAACCGCCGCGAGGGTGCCGTGTTCCGCTCGGCGAATCGCGGTGCGTCCTGGGAGCGCGGCGCCGATGCCGTCGGTGGCGGCACCGGGCCGCATTATTACCAGGAGCTTTACGCCAGCCCCCATCATCACGACTGGCTGTATCTGGTCGGACCCAACGTGCAGGTGTCCAAGGATGGCGGCAAGACCTTCACTCCCCAGATCACGCCGTTCCAGCACGGCGACATGCACTCCATCAACTTCCACCCGACAGATCCCGACTACCTCATGATGGGCACGGACGGTGGCCTGTACGAGAGCTTCGATCTCGGCGAAAAGTGGCGCTACATGGCCAACCTTCCGATCACGCAGTTCTACAAGCTGGCGCTGGATGATGCCGAGCCCTTCTACAACATTTACGGCGGAACCCAGGACAACAGCACGCAGCGTGGCCCATCACGTACGGACAATGTCCACGGCATTCTGAATTCCGACTGGCGCGTGGTGCTCGGTGGCGATGGCCACCAGCCGGCCACGGAACCGGGCAATCCCGACATTGCCTACGCCCAGTGGCAGCAGGGCAACCTGACGCGCCTGGATCTCACGACCGGCGAGTCGGTCTACATCAAGCCGCAGCCTGCCCCCGGCGACCCGGCAGAGCGCTACAACTGGGACTCGCCGATACTGGTCAGCCCGCACAACCCGACCCGCCTGTATTTTGCCTCACAGCGCGTCTGGCGCTCCGAGGACCGCGGCAATGACTGGACGGCAATTTCCGGGGATCTCACGCGCAACCAGGATCGTATGCGCCTGCCCCTGATGGACCGCCAGTGGAGCTGGGATGCACCCTGGGACATGTATGCCATGTCCGACTACAACACCATCACCTCGCTGGCAGAGTCTCCTCTCGTGGAAGGTCTCCTGTATGCCGGCACCGACGATGGCATGATCCAGGTGTCCGAGAATGGCGGAGACAGCTGGCGCGCGCTGGAAGTGGGCAAGCTGCCCGGTGTCCCGGCAACTGCGTTCGTGAACGACATCCGCGCCGATCTGCACGATGCGGATACCGTCTATGTCGCGCTCGACAACCACAAGTACGGTGACTTCAAGCCTTACCTGCTGGTGAGCCGCAATCGCGGTCGCAGCTGGAAGAACATTGGCGACGGGCTGCCGGACCGGCACCTGGTCTGGCGCATGGTGCAGGACCACGAGCGCGCCGACCTGCTGTTTGCCGGCACCGAGTTCGGCGTCTTCTTCACCCTGGACGCCGGCGACAGCTGGCACAAGCTCTGGAGCAATGCACCGACCATCGGGGTGCGAGATCTGCAGATCCAGCGACGCGAGAATGACCTGGTTGCCGGCACCTTTGGTCGCGGTATCTACGTTCTCGACGACTACAGTGCGCTGCGCGATCTGGACGCCGAAACCCTGGCCGCCGAAGCCAGCCTGTTCGAGCCGCGCGATGCCTGGTGGTACGTGGAACGCAGCGTCATGGGGGCCCGTCGGCTGGGAAGTCAGGGCGACGGTCTCTATGCCGCGGACAACCCACCGTTTGGCGCGGTATTTACCTATCACCTCGCGGAGGGCTTCAGCACCCTTGAAGCACAGCGACAGCAGGATGAGAAAGCACGTCTCGATAAGGGTCAGAACGTCGGTTTTGTCGGCTGGGACGCGGTAGAGGCCGAACGGCGTGAAGCGGCACCGGCGCTGAAGCTGGTCATCCGCGATGCCAACGACCAGGTCATCCGCCGTGTCGATGCCCCTGCGGAAAAGGGCTTCCAGCGAGTGGCCTGGGATCTCCGTCATCCTTACAGCGGTGCCGTGGAGACACCGCCGAACTGGCAGGGCCAGCCACCCAGAGGCTTCCTCGCCATGCCGGGCGATTACACCGCGGAGCTGGTGTTGCTCAGGGACGGCAGGACGCGCAGCCTGGCAGATCCGGTGACCGTCACCGTCAGGCGCCTGCATGAAGGTGCACTGCAGGGTGCGGCGCTGGAGGAGGTTGACGCCTTCTGGAAAGCGCTGTCGGCGCTGTCCGGTCGCTTCAGCGCGGCTCGCTACGCGCTGGAAGATGCCGTTGAAGACGTGGAGGTCATGCAGTCCATGCTGGCGGCTACGGCCCGGGTACCGGGCGAGCTGGACGAGCGTCTGCACACGCTGCGGCAGGAGCTTTACGACCTGGATCAGGCACTCTCCGGGCACCGGTCGAAGCAGGAGGTTGGCGACTACGAGATTCACCGGGTCGGCAACTGGCTGATGCACGCAACGGCGGGGGTCGCCGGTTCGACCTATGGCCCCACGCCCGCACATGAGCGAAGCCTGCAGTATGCGGCGGAGGCCTTTGCCCCAATCCGCGATCGGCTGAACAGCATTCTCACGGAAGATCTGCCCGAGCTGCGGGAGGCGCTGCTGGAGCGTGGCGCACCCTGGGGACGGGGACAGACAATACCTGAGGACTGACTTGCCAGAGGACTGATCATGTCCATAGCCTTCGCGGCGCGTCGGGCCTGCCCACGCGCCGTTTTCTTTTTTCAGCTGTCGGTGGCCGTCGGCTTCTGTCTGCCGGTTCCGCCAGTGGCCGCCCAGCCGTCGGCTTCCCAGCCGGTGCTGGAAACGGTGGTGGTGACCGGGCAGCGTCTGCCGACAGCGGCTGGTGAAACCACGGCGGCGCTGAGTTCGGTCAGCGAGCGGAATGCGACCGAGTCGGTGCCGCTGCTGTCGGCGGACATGCTGCGCGGCGTGCCCGGCGCCTTCGTGCAGCAGACCACTCCGGGGCAGAGCACACCGATCGTTCGCGGTCTGCGCGGCTCGCAGGTCCTGCACCTGGTGGATGGTTTTCGCCTGAATAACGCGATCTATCGCAGCGCACCCAATCAGTACATGGCGCTGGTGCCGACCGCCGGTCCGCAGCGCATGGAACTGGTTCGGGGCGCGGCCTCGGTGGCCTACGGCAGCGATGCCATGGGAGGGGCGGTTCAGCAGCTGAGTCTGGAGCCGGCCTTCGACCGTTCACTGACGCCGTTCGGGCGCCTGGCGTGGATGGGAAACAGCGCGGCAACCCTGAGCGAGCTCGGACTGGCCTGGGGCGGCTCGGCTGACGCTGGCGAACTGAGCATCATGGCCAGTGACATCGGGTCGCGCCGCGTGGGTGGTGGCGATCGCATTGCCAACAGCGGCTATCGCAGCCACGGGCTGAGCCTGCGCACGCGCCATGAATCGGCGTCGGGCCATGAACTGCATGTTTTCGTGCAGCACATGCGGCAGCCGAGTACCCCGCGTATCGATGAACTGGTGCCGGGCTTCGGTCAGACTGAACCGTCGTCGGCGCGCTTTGATTTTGCGCCCAATCAGCGTGACTTTATCGGCCTTGCCTGGGACCCGGCCATGGACGTTGGCTGGGCCGACTCCGGGCGCATTCAACTTGGCTGGCAACGCATACGCGATGACCGGGCGACCCGCCCGTTCGGGTCTGACGTGCTGACCCGGGAGCGCAACAGCAGCGATCTGTATACGCTGGCGGCGGTATTCAACAAGCGCTGGTCGCCGCGTGCACGCACGCAGTACGGGCTGGATGTCGCCACCGACAGAGTCAGCAGCACGCGGGCAGAGCGCGTGGGTGATCAGGCTTTTCAGCCCACTGCCGCCCGCTTTCCCGACGGTGCCTCGATGGACACCCTCGGCGTTTTTCTGCAGCAGCATTTTACCCCGCGTCCGGGCACCGAGTTCGAGCTCGGCGCTCGCTTCAGTCGCTACCGGATTGATCTCCCGGCGACGCAGGCGCTTCCCGCCGCATCGCTGGAGCCGCGCAAGACGACGCTGCAGTTGGGCTTGCGTCAGTCGCTGGGTAATGGGCTGTCCTTGCTGGTCAATGCGGGCGAGGCGTACCGCGCCCCGAATGTGTTCGATCTCTCTGCGCTTGGGCCGCGCCCCGGCAACCGCTTCAACGCGCCCAATCGCAACCTCGCCGCAGAGACGGTGAGCAGTTATGACGCCGGTCTCGACTGGGTCACGGAACGCGGCAGTTTGCAGGCCTATATGTTCTACATGGATTACAGCGATCGCATCAGCAGTCTCGCCACGGGGGAGTTCACGGCGGACGGCCGGGAAATCTTTACCAGCGAGAATCTTGGCAGTTCGATGCTGTACGGCTTTGAGCTGGGTTTCAGCCGGGATCTGGGCGACCAGTGGCAGCTGCGCGGCACGCTGAACTGGGTGTGGGCGGAAGACCAGCCCGAGGAGGGGTTCACCGAGCCGGGCGACCGCATTCCGCCATTGAACGGACGGCTGCAGCTGGCCTGGCGCGACGCCGGGCCCTGGGAGCTTGTGACTACCCTCAGTGGCGCGGCGGCGCAGACCCGCCTGAGCTCCCGGGATGTGCGCGACCCGCGGATTGATCCGACGGGGACATCGGGCTGGGGCCTGCTTAACGTGCGCGCACGTCGCAGCCTGGGCGAGCGCTGGGAAGTGCTGGTCGGCGTGGACAACCTGCTCGACAAGCGCTACCGCGAACACGGCTCTGGCCTTGACGCGCCAGGCCGTGGCCTGACGCTGTCGCTGGAGGCTCCCCTGATCTAGCGGATGCCCCCTGACCTCGTGGATACGCCCGGCTAGTCGCGGAACATCAGACGCCGGATCTGCTTGAAGGTCAGGTCACCGTAGGTGAGCAGCGTGTCGTTGAAGTTGCGCAGCTGGTAGTGCTCACCCATGCGGCGCCGGTATTCCTCACGCAGTTCCAGCACCTTCTGCTCGCCGATGATTTCCTTTCCGGGGGGGTGTGGCGTCTGTGAATCCCGCTGAACTTCGATGAACGCGTTGGTCGGCTCCATGCCGATCTCGTTGATATAGACATCGACTGCCTCGTCAAAGCTCATTTCGCCCTGGGCCATGCGCAGCTTGGTGGTGATGCGCACGTTGCGCCACTGGCGCATCTGCAGGCGGCCCATGCGGTGCTTGAGCGCGGCGACGTGGCTGAAGCGGTCCTCGAAGTAGCCCTCGTCTTCCAGCAGCTTCTCCAGGTAGAACGACCAGGCCTGGCTGAAGTAGCCGGTGGACAGGCCGCGGCGAATGCGGCTGTCGACGTGCTCGCGGGCTGCGGCGATCTGCACGTTGTGGCCCAGCCACTCGTGGTAGGAGATCACGTGGGTCCAGTAGGGGTTGTAGGAGCGGATGCGGCTGGCCGCCTCTTCCTCGGTGAGCCGGTCTTCCAGGGGCGTGATGATGTAGTAGCCGGATTGGCGGCCGGCGACGTCCGGGCCCCGGGTGGCGCCACCAAAGGACAGGATGCGGCGCGACATGGGCGGGCTGATGCGCGCGCCGTAGTCGATGTAATCGGGAATGGTGATGACGTGGCGGCCCTCATCCCGCAGCCAGTCGGAGGCGATATCGACGTAGCGCTGGGCCATGGGCAGCACTTCGGGCCAGGCGGGGGCCTCTTCCAGCATAACGTCCCACACGGTGCGCAGATCGCCTGAGGGATGGATGCGTTTCGCCAGGGCTTCCATGGCTGCGCGCGTCTCCTTGATGTCCCGATCGGCAAACTCGAGCATGCGTGTGATCGGCCAGTCGGTGAGCTCCTCCTTGGTGAACTGCAGGTACTCGATCCAGTCGGGATCCCAGGCGGGCGAGCGATCGGAGCGAGGCAGCAGTTCCTCCTCCAGGAAGCGCTCGTAGCGCGAGACTGCGTCATCCGCGGTCTTCGCCGCGGCGAGCAGTTCCTCTTTCAGGGCAGGATCGTCTACCGGGGCATCGGGCACGGTATCGCGCAGCAGCATATGGGCATAATAGGCCTCATAAAGGGCATTTTCCGTCCAGACCCGGGCCGGTCGCTCCAGATTGCGCTCGGCATTTTCCAGGATGGTCGGCAGGCGCTTCAGCTCTGCCACCGCGTCCCGCACGCCGGCATCCGGAATGGCCCCGGGCCGCACAAACAGGCGATTGGTTCTGCCCAGGGCGAAATAGGATGCCGGGTGCAGGGTATACAGCCTGACTGTCTCGATCTCGAAAATCCGGCTCCGGACCTCAGCCATGAGCAGGGCGTGGTCGACCTGATCGTCCAGCGACAGCGCATCCTCATCGATGGCCTCCAGCGCCGTCCGCACGGCTTTGTACTCGTCGAGGGCCGCCTGATACTCCGCCTCGGCGCGCTCGGGCGTGCTGACGGCGAAAAAGCGTTCTGCTGCCGAAACCAGCGCGGCGTCGGCTGAGGCAGCGTCATCCGCGGCCTGCGCCGACGGGCCCGGCAACGCGCCGGCGGCGACAAGCAGCAACAGCAGTAGCGCGAACGCCACAGGGCGAGAATTCATGACAAGACGAGGGTGCATAGGCTGGGGCATGGGATTATTGTCCGTTATCAGAAAATCGGGATCAGCTTAACCCATTGCGCGAAGCTGTGACCAGACTGGCGCACAGTTGTGCGCGGGAGCCTCGCCAGTTCGCTGGTGCATACACACGGGGTGGCCCTGCCGCGAACAGGAAGGGTATACTCAAACGAACACGTGTACGGACGACGGGTGTCAACACCTGCGCCGTCCACGTTGCATCGTGTTCCGCGGCAAATGGCCTGTCGGGCGCCGTCGTGGCGGACGCTGTCCCGCAGGACACGGTGGCAACGCTCGGACAACAACACTAACGGCATCCGGAGAACCCCTGTTCATGGCCTTCATTCCTTTCGATTTCACCCGGCGCTCGGCGCGCTTCCTTCTGGTCTGTCTCTGCGCGACGCTTTACGCCGTCCCCGGAATGGCACAATCCGACACGGGCGATGCGATCGATGCAGTCCTGAAGGGCATGCCCATGCGCAGCATCGGCCCCGCCTTCATGGGCGGGCGCATCGCCGATATCGCCGTGCACCCGGATTACCGCACCTGGTATGTCGCCGCGGGTTCCGGCGGCGTGTGGAAAACCACGAATGCCGGCACCACCTTCAAGCCGGTGTTCGATGAGCAGGGCTCATTCTCCATTGGCGCACTGGCTATCGACCCCGGCAATCCGGAGGTGGTCTGGGTCGGTACCGGTGAAAATGTCAGCGGCCGGCATGTGGGCTGGGGTGACGGCGTTTATCGCAGCAGCGATGGCGGCCACAGCTGGACAAACCTCGGGCTCAAGGATTCGCAGCACATCGGCCGCATCATCGTGCATCCCGACAACTCGGATGTCGTGCTGGTCGCGGCAGAGGGACCGCTGTGGTCCGCCGGCGGTGACCGCGGCGTCTACCGCACCGAGAATGGCGGCGAGAGCTGGGAACGGGTACTGCATGTCAACGACGACACTGGCGCTACCGACGTGCTGTTCCACCCCGCCGATCCGTCTATTGTCTACGCTGCCACCTACGAGCGTCGGCGCAGCCCCTGGTCCTTCATGGCCGGTGGCGCCGGTTCCGGCATCTACAAGTCCGACGATGGCGGTCGCAGCTGGCGGGAAGTCAGTAATGGCCTGCCCAGCGCGAAGAGCGACGTGGCGATTGGCAAGATCGGCCTCGCGGTGACACCCGCGGATCCGGATCGTGTCTACGCCACCATAGAAGCGAGCGACGACGAGCAGGGCTTTTATGTCAGTAACGACCGCGGTGAGCGCTGGGAACGACGCAGTACCTACATCTCCGGCGGTACCGGCCCGCATTACTACCAGGAAATCGTCGCCTCACCGGTCGATGCTGACCGCGTCTACCAGATGGACGTCTTCCTGCACGAGACACGCGACGGCGGCCGCAGCTTCAACATGGTCGGCGATGGCGTGCAGTCACACACGGACAACCACGCGCTGTGGATTGACCCTACGGATCAGGAGCACCTGATCGTCGGCAATGACGGCGGTCTTTACGAGAGCTTTGATGCCGGCATCACCTGGCGCTTCTTCGCCAACCTGCCGGTGAGCCAGTTCTACAAGATTGCGCTGTCCAACCACGTTCCTTTTTACGATGTGGTGGGTGGCACCCAGGACCTCGGCACGCTTCGCGGCCCCGTGAGAACGCTTAACAACGAGGGCGTGCGCAACCGGGACTGGCATGTGCCCTACGGAGCCGATGGGCACGGTGCAGCCTTTGATCCCTTTGATGACGACCTGAATTACCACATGTGGCAGAACGGCAACATTGCCCGTCACCACGCCCCCAGCTACGAGAACGTGGTAATCCGCCCGCAGCCCGCCGAGGGCGATCCGGCCGAGCGCTGGAACTGGGATGCCGCACTGGAAGTCAGCCAGACACTGGAAGGCCGCATCTACTTCGGTTCCCAGCGCGTCTGGCGCAGCGATGACCGCGGCGACAGCTGGACGCCCATCAGCGGCGACCTGACCACCGATACCAACCGCTTCACGCTGCCCATGGCCGGGCGCGTGCGCAGCGTGGATTCGCTGATCGACGTCGGCGCGATGTCGCGCTATTCCACCCTGACGGCCATTTCCGAGTCGGTGCTGGACAGTCAGCGGCTGTGGACGGCCAGCGACGATGGCCTCGTGCACACCACTGCCGATGGCGGTGACAGCTGGCAGCGGGCGACGGTGAAGGGACTGCCCGAGCGCGCCTACGTCAACGACGTGAAGGCATCCCAGCACGCCAAAGACGCAGCTTTCGTGGTCGCAGACAACCACAAGGCCGGGGACTTCCGCCCCTACGTGTTTGCCACGGACAACGGTGGCCGCAGCTGGCGTGACATCAGCGGCAACCTGCCCGACGACATCATTACCTGGGCCATTCAGCAGGACGACGCAGAGCCGGGCCTGCTGTTCCTCGGCACCGAGAAAGGCCTGTATGTCAGCCTGAACGGCGGCGAGCGCTGGGATCGGCTTGCCGGCACGCCGACCATCTCCTTCCGCGACGTGGAACTGCAGCGTCGCGACCTTGACGTGGCGGGGGCCTCTTTCGGCCGCGGCATCTACATCCTCCACGACTACACCCCGCTGCGCCAAATGGCGGCGAGCCTGCGCCAGAATGGCGAGGCACTGGCAGAGGCGGATGCCACGCTGTTTGGTCTGCGCGATGCCTGGTCTTACATCCCGGCGACCACAGGACAGGCGCCCGGATTGCCGGAAGAGGGCAGCGCGTCCTGGCGCGCACCGAACCCGCCCCACGGCGCGGTGTTTACGCTGCACATCAATGAAGTGCCAAAGACCGCCAAGGAGGCGCGCCGCGAGCGCGAGCGCAATCTTGCGGCGAGCGGGGATGACGTAGCATTCCCCGGTTGGGAAACGCTGGTGCAGGAGCGACGACCCGATGGGTATCGGCACTATCTGGAAATTCTGAACAGCGCGGGTGCCACGGTACGTCGCCTGCCGGTACCTGCGACCACCGGAGCGCATCGCATGGCCTGGGATATGCGTGGCGCGCCGCCGGATGCCGTAAGCATCGAGACAGGCGGCTTCAGACCCCCCTGGTGGGGCGAGCCACAGGGTGCCATGCAGCCGCCCGGCACTTATCGGGCGCGGCTGATGCGAGTGGGGCCGGAGGGCGTCACGGCGCTCGGCTCCCCACAGGAATTCCGCCTGCGCGCCGTGGACAACCTGCCCTCCGGCGCCAGCATGGAGGCAGCGTCGGAGTTCCAGGAAGCCTATGTACGGGCCGCCCGACGCCTCGACGCGGTTACCGGTACGCTGAAGCTGATGGAAAAGCGCGTTCGCTACCTGCGCAAGGCCATGGATGAAACGCCGGCGGCGGATCTTGAGCTGCACCGCCGTGTCGACGCGTTCGAGACACAGCTGGCGGATCTTCGCACGATCCTGGACGGCAACCCCGCGCAGCGGGCAATGAGCGAGTGGACGGAGCCCGGTGTCGCCGGCCGCATCCGCGCCGCGCGCGGCGTCATGGAGACCCGTATGGCACCGACGCAGACAGAGCGCGAGAACCTGCGCATGGGCAGCGAGGCCCTCACTGCTGTCGAGGTGCAGGTCACGGACCTTCGCGACGGTGAACTGGCCGCGATTGAGCGTGCACTGGCCGAGGCTGATGCGCCCTGGACGCCCGGGCAGCGCCCGGGCGGCCGTTGATGGCCTGAACCCCCGGGTACGCGCAGCGGAGGCGCAACCATGTTGTCACGGAAACCCTACAGGCTGCTATGCAGCCTGTTTTTTCTGGTCGGTGTTGTCGATCCCGCACTCGCCCGCCTGCCCGACAATCTTGACGCGCTGCTGGTGCAGCCGCCAATTATCGGTGTCGCCCCGGGCGCCAGGGCCTGGAACGCCGACGGCAGCGCACTGGCGTTTGCCTGGAATGACCGCGGCGGCGCTACCCGCGACCTCTGGCTGCATATTCCGGGTGAGGGCGATGCCCGGCGCCTGACTCAGCTGTCGGAGGGCGAGACGGGTGGTGCCGGCGTCACCGAGCTCGACTGGATTGATGCGCGGCGTATCGCGCTGGTTATCGACGGCGCGCTCTGGTCCTATGATCTGGGCAGCGCGCAGTTGCGCGAGCTGGAGTCGCGTATTGCGCAGCTGCGCAATCTGCAGGTGTCCCCCGATGGCCGCCGGCTGGCGTTCACCAGCGGTGGCCCGGCAACCCGCTACCAGCATGCGTTCATGGGCGACGGCAGCCTGTGGCTGCGCGATACGGATGCGCCGGCCGGCAGCCCCAGCGTACAGCTGCACGGCAACGCCGATCCGAAAGTGGCGGTAGAGCGCTACGAATGGTCTGGTGACGGCAGCCGCATTGCGCTGCTTGAAGCGGATAACAGTCCCGTGCGCGAGCGCGAGATCCACTATCATCTCGACGGTGAGCTGAAAGTCGACCGGGTGGCCCGCGCCTTCCCCGGTGAGCCGGTCACGCGGCGTCGCCTGGGGGTGCTGGATGTGACCGGCGGCGGCGAGCCGCGCTGGCTGCAACTGGATGATCCGGAATATCCCGTCTGGGACTTCGGACTGTCCGCCGACGGCTCACAGCTGTTCACCCTGACCAGCGATTCACTGGTCAAGCACCCCAAAGTGTATGTTCACACGGTCGACAGCGGTGATCGGGAGGTCTTTTATCAGCGCCAGGACCCGGGCAATGTCGTGCCAGGCTGGCGCGCCGCCTGGGCGCCTGATGATGAGGGCCTGATAATCCTGACGGATCGTGACGGTTACTATCACCTCTACCATGTACCCGAGGCGGGCGCCGAGCCCAGAGCCATCACCGCCGGTGAGTGGGAAATCTGGTCCTTCGACGTGGACAGCGCGAACGGTCTTCTCTATTTCGTTGCCAACCGCGACCACACGGCCGAGCGCCATCTCTATCGCGTACCCGTCAGCGGCGGCGAGGTTGAGCGACTGACATCAGCCGCCGGGCACTGGGACCCGCAGTTTGCCGGGGATTTCTCCCGGGTTGCGCTTACCTACTCCAGCGATACCCTGCCGCCGGATCTGTATGCCCTGTTGCTTTCCGGCGCATCTGAGGCGGCGCGCATCACCCACTCACCCACGCCCGCCTTCGACGAGTACACCTGGGCCGAAGCCGACTATATCGCCTATCCGAGTGACCGCGACGGACAGTCCGTGCTCGGTCGCCTGCAGGTGCCGCCGGATTTCGATCCCCAGGGCTGCTATCCACTGATCGTCGGCTCCATCTACTCGGATACCGTGGTCAACCAGTGGGCGCGCCTGACCCGCCGTCCCAACTGGGCGCTGGACCAGTATCTGGTGTCCCAGGGCTACCTGGTGCTGAAAGTGAACGTCCGCGGTAGCCGCGGCCAGGGTCGTGTCTTCAGCGGTGGTCTGTTCCATGACTATGGCGGTATCGATATCGATGATATCGAGACGGTGGTGCGCGGCCTGATTGCGGATGGCACGGTGGATGCCGACCGTGTGGGAATCTGGGGCAACAGCTACGGTGGCCTGATGACCGTGATGTCGCTGTTCCGCAAGCCCGGCCTTTACGCCGCGGGGATTGCCGGTGCGCCGGCGACCAACGTGGCCCATGCCTACCCGAGCCAGATGTGGGTCATGGGCGAGCCGGCAGGGGACGATTTTCCCGCCCGCTACGAGCGCCAGTCGCCGCTGTTCCAGAGCGCCGGCCTTGCCGATCCGCTGATGATCATCCACGGAACGACCGACCCGATTGTGCTCTACAGCGATACTCTGGCGTTGCTCGAACGCCTGATCGCGCAGAACAAGACCGCTGAGCTGGTGACGCTGCCCGGCGGATCGCACGGATGGATGGCCGACAGCCCGGCACAGACCCGCTTTGCCTACAGCAGGATGCTCGACTTCTTCACCCGACACCTTCCCCCGGGTCAGGTTGAGGGTGCCTGTGAAGCGTCGCCGGGCGCTTCGCATGACGGCTGAGGCGCTGCGCCGGTGAGCGCTGACGACCTGCGCAACGACGCGGCCGGTCCCGACGCGCGCGGCGCCTGGAGTGATTACTGGCGCGAGGGTGACACCGAGCACGCGCTGCCCGACGACAACCCGGGTACCCGCGCACTGGCCGAGGTCTGGCGCGGCTATGCGGCAGAGCTGGCCTCACGCGCAGGCCGCGCGCGCATCGTCGATCTGGCCTGCGGCGGCGGCTTTGCGCTGCGCCACCTCGAAGCCGCGAGCCAGGCGCCGTCACTGGAGTGGGAATTATTCGGCCTGGACATCGCGGCACCTGCCCTGGAGCAGCTGCGCAAGGGCGCCGCAACGCCATCCCAGCTGGTAGTCGGCGACGCGGCGCGACCGCCGTTTGCCGATGGCAGCATGAACGTGGTCCTGAGCCAGTTCGGTCTCGAGTATGCCGGCCAGGAGGCCCTGTCAGGCGCGGCGCGTCTTCTCGCGCCGGCGGGAGAGTTGCTGCTGCTGGTGCACCATGCGGACGGTCCGGTTGCTGCCAGCTGCAGTGCCAACCGGGACATCGTCGAAGCCGTGCTGGCCTGTGGTGCGCTGGAGGCGATGCGGCACTGGTTCGAGCAGCGCGCCAGCGGCAGGCAGCGGCCGCTGGCGCGCTCCCAGGCCGCGGAAAAACTGCGCGAACCCATCAGCGCCATGGAGTCCCTGTTACAGCAATCTCCCCAGTGCCCGGCGCGGCAGCTGGCGGGCCGCATGCACGCGGATCTTGCCCGCCTGTACACGCGCGCCGGCGCCTACGCCACGGCTGACGTCATGCCGTGGCTCGATGGCATGCATGCGGAGCTGGTGTCTTATCGACAGCGCATGCAGGGCATGCTGCAGGCCGCCCGCGACGCAGCGGATACGGAGCAGTTGCTGTCAGACTGGACGTCACAGGGCCTGCAGCACTGTGATGCCGGGGTGATCGAGGTGGAGGGTCAGCCCCTCGCCTGGAAGCTCACTGCCACTCGTCCTGCGGCGTGACGTCAAAGGCAATGCTCAGGCGGCTGCCGGTTTTTGCCGGTACGGTGCCGTGCCACATGTACGAGGGAAACAGTACGAGATTGCCCGCCTCCGCCGGAATGGTGCGCTCCACAGTGGCACCCGGTGTGGCGTAGCGCGGCAGGCCCAGCTGCAGTGCGCCGGCATCGGGCGCATCGGCGTCTTCCGGCGGCACTTCCACGTAGTAGGCCGAACTCAGCCAGCCCTCCGGGTGCACGTGATTGACGTGGTTGCCGCCGGGCTTCAACTGCACTGACCACATACCGCTCGGCGCAGCCGTGGCGCTGCGTCGACGGTACAGCGGGTGGCTGTCATCCTGCGGCAGCTCCGCGGTGTAGCGCGCAATCGCCTCCTGAATACTGTCGCGAAAGGCCGCGATGACCGGCTCCCTGACAAAGCGCAGATCCACCGCTGTCTGGGTGCCGCCCTTGAGCGACTGGTCCAGCGGGTGTACCTGCAGTTTGTGCAGAATCTTCAGGCGCGCGGCGAGCACGCGGTTGAACGCCTCGATGGAGGTATAGCCGGCGGGTGGCGAGAGCCTGAAAACCCGCGCCATGTCCTGGTGGTTGAGTAGCCAGCGATAGCGCGCATCGCCCAGCTGACGCAGCGCGTCACCCCACAGCGCCAACCAGTGCTGATTGGTCCGCGATATTGGCGTTTCCTCGATCAGCGGCAGCGCCTCGGCGGCGCGACCGTTCACCAGCAGGGATTGCACCCAGGCCAGGCGGCTGCCCGTGCCCTGGGGATCCAGCGTGAAGGCCGTGTTGCCGGCGTTCAGCGCCAGGGCTGTGTCGCCGGTTTCCAGCGCGACATCCACGACGGCACCGGCGATACTGCCCTGCGGCCCGTAACGCTTCTCTGCCTGGGCCAGGGTCGCCAGGGCACGGTCGTTCGCCGCCATGCCGCGCTGTATGGCGGCGCACATGACGTCGCTGCCGGGCCCCGCCCGGGCAGCCAGCACCTGCCCAAGCAGGGCTTCCACCGCAGCTTCCTCGCCCTGCGTCCAGCACATCTGCGCGGCGATAAACACGGCGTCCGGCAGCTGGGGTTGCTGGCGCGCCAGATCCAGCGCGCCATCGACGGCCTCCTGCCAGCGATCCATGCCCGCCAGCGCCTTGATAAGCAGGGTGGCAAAGGACAGATCCGGCATGGGGTGGCCGCTGATTTCCCGGTGTACCTGGTCAAAACGGCCCAGTTCCAGCAGGGCACGCAGCCGGCCATGGTGGCTGCGGCTGTCATTCGGTGCGAGGCGTGCGCTGGTATCAAAGGCTTCCAGCGCTGCCTGCGGCTGGCCGACACGCATCAGGGCCTCGCCGCGCTGGCGCCACAGCGGAGCATCCTGGCTCGCGGCGAGGCCGCGCGTCAGCGTCAGGACTGGCTCGGTATGTCCCTCTGTCAGCAGCAGCCGGCACAGGTTCTGGCGCACGGCGGTATGCCCGGGGGCCTGTGCCAGCGCCCGGTAATAGCAGTCTTCGGCCTCTCGCAGGCGGCGCTGGTCGTAGAGCAGCCCACCGAGGGCATTCAGGCTGTCCAGATGCGCTGGCTGCAGGGTCAGCGCGTGGCGCAGGCAGGCTTCGGCCTGTGGATCGCCCACGGCGCGGGCAATTCTGCCCGCCATGCACCAGGCATCGGCAGCATCCGGGTAAGCGGTGAGCGTTTTGCGTATGGACTCGCCGGCGTTGGCGTAGTCGCGCTGCTGATACAGGGCCAGTGCCTGCTGCAGCTGTCGGTTCAGTGTTTCCATGATGAGGCCAGAATGCTCCGCTGCCCCCGCTTGTGCAAGCGTGGGCCTGTGTAGAGGAACGTTGCGCCGGCTATTGCCGGTTCACAACGAAAAACGGGTGGGCCAAGGGCCCACCCGTTGCAATCCATCTGGCAGTTGGCATGAGCCCACCGCCAGTCTGGCTGGCCGGCTCTGTCTGCCTGGGGCAGAGGCCGGCCATGACGGCGCTATCAGAACGTTGCGCCCACGTTCAGGAAGAACATGCGGCCGTAGGGGTCAAACACGCTGGGGTAGGTGTTTGACTGTTCTGAGTTGAAGCCGAACAGCGGCGGTTCGTCGTCCAGGATGTTGTTGACACCGAAGGTCGCCCGGTAGGTGTCGTTGAACGTGTAGGACACAGAGCCGTCAAAGTAGCTCTGCGCGTCAACGTCCAGCGTCACAAACCCGGATTCTGCCGTGTCACTGGTCTCGCCAATGTACTGCCATACCAGCTGAGCCGTCAGGTTGGTGCTGTTGCTCCAGCGCAGCGTGGTGCGATGACGGTAGTCCGCATCCAGTGAGCCGATAATGCCACGGCACTGGTTACCGAACTTGCCGGCGCAATCCACAGACTCTGCGCCCGGGAAGGCTTCGAAGCTGTTCTCATCCGTGATCGTGCCCATGTAGGCCACGTCCCAGGTACCGAGACGGTTCTCCCAGCCATACTCCGCCATCAGGTCGAAGCCCTTGAGGGTGGAGGACGCGATGTTCTGGTCGTTTGCCGAAACGAACTGGATGGAGCCGTCGCCGAAACGATTGACCGCGTTGCAGAAGGGCGAGCCCACACCGCCTGCAGACTGGTCCGTATAGCAAAGATCCAGAATGTTCGCGACGCCACCGCCAAAGCTGGCGATACGGTCTTCGATTTCAACCTGGAAGTAGTCCAGGCTGAATGTCAGGCCGGGTACAGCAGACGGTGTGACGACCACGCCGAAGGTGGTGGTTTCAGCTTCTTCTTCCTTCAGGTCGGGGTTGCCACCGAACAGACCGCGCACCTGGCTTGCCGGCGCGTTGATGTCTGCCGTGAAAACGGATCCCGCTGGGACGCCGGTGGCTACACAGGTAGCGCGCACTGCTTCGGGGTTGGCGAGGCCGTTGTCCAGTGCCACCGCGGAACAGGGGTCAACCGCGGAGGGAGCCGCGAATGCCTGCGCCCGGAACAGCTCGTTGATGTTAGGTGCGCGTACCGCGGTGTTGAACGAGGCGCGGAAACGTACGTCCTGAATCGGCGCCCACTCACCGGCGATTTTCCAGGCGTCAACGCGACCGACCGTGGTGTAGTCAGATGAGCGGTATGCACCCTCGACCGCGAGGACTTCGGCAAACTTCGCACCGCTCAGAATTGGCGCATAGAATTCCGCAAACAGTTCTTTCGAGTGGTAGCCACCGGACAGTGGCGGTGTGGCGTTGAAGCCAGCGGAGTCGCCTACGGCCAGCGCCTGGGATGGACGGTAGTCGACGTCATTCAGCACAAAGTCGTAACCCGCCGCAAAGCCGATGGCGCCACCTGGGAGCTGGAAGGATCCGGTATCACCGGCAAGCGATGCGTGGAACACGCGCTGCGTGATGTCAGTGGCCGCGTTGACCCTTACGCCGATAAAATCCTCCATCTCCGGCGTCAGATTACCCGGGCCATAGATGTTGAGAGGCACACAGCCGCCGGATGTATCCTGGCAGGTGATGTTGTCGGGATCCGAGGTATCCAGCAGCAGACCTTGGTTGAGCTTGGACAGGCTGATGTTGCCTTCCTGGGTCAGGTTGCTTTCAAAGCGACCTTCCGAGAAGTACACGTCGTAGCTGAGGTTGTCCGTGAGGTCACCGCGCGCGCCGAATACGAACTGCAGCATGTCACGGGTGTTGATGGCGCGACGGGGGCGGGTTACCCGGCCGCGTGACTGGATGGCGACGGTATTCGGAATCTCGTTGCCGTTCGCATCGGTCGCGGTGTTGTAGTTGTCACGCAGGATCTGCTGTGCCCCTGGCGTGATGAACGGGTTGCCTTCTACGGTGATCGCCAGCGGGCCGTCAAAACCGAAGGGTGTCGGCGCCAGCTGCTGGTCAACCTGGCTGCGTGCGAAGGTGCCGCGAGCATACAGCTCGTGGTTTTCGGTCAGGTCAAAGCGGCCGAAGGTGGACACCTGGAAGCGCTCCTGGGGCAACTGCAGGTAGTTGACCGGGGCATAGTTGTAAAGGTCATCAGGCGTGACGAACGGGGAAATACTGCCGTCTGGCTCGAATTTGCGGCTGCCCGTCAGGATAGCTGTGCCGGGAATCGATGAGGAGCCGCCGGCGTCAAACCGGCCTTCGGCCACGTTGTCGAAGTTTGCGACACGCGAAAAGTCGCGCTCTCCCGCGAACAGCGGATCGCGATCGTTGTAGCTCAGCGCCATAACGGCGTTGCCGCGTCCGTCGGCAAAGTTACCGCCGAGGGTGAAGTTGAAGACCTTGTTCTCGGCATCGCCTTCCTGGGTGATCTGGTTGCCGAAGGAGACATCGACGCCCTCGAAGTCTTTCTTCATAATGAAGTTGACAACGCCCGCGATAGCGTCAGAACCGTAAACCGCCGATGCACCGCCGGTGACCACTTCCACGCGCTCGATCATGGCGGAGGGAATGTTGTTCAAGTCGACAATACCCTGCGCGCTGGATGGCGTGACGCGGACGCCATCCATCATGACCAGGGTACGGAAGGCGCCCAGACCGCGCAGGTTCACGGTAGCCGTACCATCACCGGGGTTGTTGGATGAACTGTCGAAACCCGGAACCGCCTGCGGCAGGGTGTTCATCAGGTTTTCCGTGTTGATAGTACCGGTCAACTGGAACTGCTCGGCGCCGACCGTGGCGACCGGGCTGTTGGAGGTGAAGTCGGCACGTGCAATACGTGAACCCGTGACTACCACTTCCTCGACAATCTGCTGTCCCTGTGCAGACACATTCGGCGCGGCCATGAATGCTGCGGTAGCACCCATTGCCGAAGTAACCGCCAGGTTAATTCGCTTTTTCTTGAACATGCACTTCCTCCTGATGACTTGGCTGGACGCTACTATGCGTCCAATCGTGCGCATAACTCGCGGTTGAGCTGTGCGGCTTGCGTCGACATTATTACTATCAAGCGCGAGCGCATCATACTGAATCAAGGCTCGATGTCGTCAAAACTCGGGGTTTTTGTAAAAAATTCACGGTATTCACCGAGGCTTTGCCATAAAACAGTCATGTGGCGTCTGCGGAGAATCTCGTGAACGCCTGGTCGTAAGGCGAACACCAAAGAGTGATTTTGCTTGGCAAGCCGGCGACGCACCAGGCAGTCAGGCGGAGAAACCCTGAAAAGTGACTCCGCGTGACGCCCGTTTTCGGGTTGCGTTGCCTGAGCCGATGGCAGTGGGGTAGATTATGCGGCATACAAAAATAACGGGGCAGCGCGAGCGTGCTTTGCCATGCCCTGCAAGGGCGTCCCGTCAGCCGGGAAGCCAACTTCAGGAGGCCTGATCATGGTCACTCGGCAATATCCCGCGGCTGGCAGGCAGCCCCGCGCAATTCTGGCACGCTTTCCCGTTTTTCTCATCGCACCCTTCGTTATGACGGCGCTGGCCGGACCCGGCGATCCGCCGGGAAGCGCCCGCGAGCTCGCTCCGGCGTTCGAGACCCTGATCGAGCGTTACCTGTGCGAGGTGCGCGGCGTTGGCTGCAGTCTGCCAGGGGACATGAGCGCCGATAGCTTCCAGCAGCGTATCGCCGCACAGTCGGCGATTCTCGAGGATCTCGAGGCGGTTGATCGCGGCACCCTGACCCTCGAGCAGGACATCGACTGGCGCTTTCTGCGTGGCATTCTCAAGGCCAACATCCGCGCCGAGAGCGACGTGCAGCGCTGGCGGCAGGACCCGCGCCAGTACGTGTTCACCAATGGCCTGATCTTCAAGATCGAGGCGGATCACCGCCACCCCGACGAGCGGGGCCGCGACCTGGTTGCCGAACTGCAGACCCTGCGCGCACGCCTGGTCAATGCCGAAACCAATCTCACCGAATTCATTCCGAACTGGCTGCCCTACGCCAACGCCCGCATCGACGGCACGGTCATCGTGATGCAGGAACACCTGCGCAAGTTTGCCTCACGCCTGTCACCCGACCTGCGCGACGCGCTGATCAGGGAGGCCGAGCAGACGGTGGAGGCGCTGGGACGCTTCCGCCGTTTCGTGAACGAGGACTGGACCGAGCGTCCCGAGGGTGACTTCCGTATTGGCGCGGATCTGTACAACTACCTGCACGAGCACCGGCACCAGATTCCCACCGCCGATCGCGCCCTGGAGCAGATCTCGCGGGGTGAGCGCGGCTTTACCCGGATGCCGGACTACCATGACTGGGGCTGGAAGCAGTACGAGATCGTGGAGGGACACCTGGAGCGCAAGGCGGCTTCGATAGACCCGGACAAGACGTGGAAGGAGATCATCAGGGAGACCAAGAGCCTGCACCCGTTCAATGAGCAGCTGGTCTATGAAGGCATTGTGCTGTCGAGAAAGACACGGGAGTGGACTATCGAGAATGACCTGGTCAGCATTCCCTGGGAAGACGATGACATGCTGATGGTGGCGTCTGACCCGAGCATGGCGGCGTCCCAGTGGTGGGGCTTCGGCCCCGGCTATCTGCCCGCCGGACACCCGTCCACCAAGATGGCCTGGCCGATTATTCCCATACAGCCCGAGTGGCCCGCGGATGTTGCCGAGGAAAACCTCACCGAAAAGGACTGGAGTTTCTACTACGCGATCGGACCCCATGAGGCCTATCCGGGCCATCACCTCATGCGCCTCTACCGCCACCGCAATGACCGACCCCTGCGTCGCTACGAGTACAGCTATTCCGATCAGGCCTGGTGCTACTATGTGGAATGGGAGCTGACACCGCGGCCGGAATACGGCTTCTTCCCCGAAGAGATGCAGGACCGCTATGAGCTGGAGATCCTGCGCTTGAAGCTGTGGCGCATGGGACGGGTGATCATCGACTCCGGACTGCACGGCGGCCGGATGACCTGGGACGAAGCGGTGACGGTGGAGTCAGAGCGCACCGGTTTCGTGCGCCGCGGCGCCGAGATCAACATCGACGGTATTGCCGGCGGCGGTACCAACACCGCAGCGCCCACCATCGGCTATTTCCAGTGGATGCTGCTGCGCGACGATTACTTCAACAAGATGCGCGAGCTAGACCAGCAAGGCACGTTGAAGGACTTCCACGACCGCGTCTATCGCATCGGATTCATTCCGGTGGAGCTGGTCCGCGATCAGCTCATGGTTGAGCTGGAGCGGGAGTACCGCCCCGAGTGGCATCGCTGATGGCGGTGCCTGTTGGCCCGCCAGCGAAGGCCGGTGCCGCCAGATAGATCTTTAAACGGAGTTTGCAAGCATGAAAAACCTGAAGGGGCTTTTGCTGGTATCAGTGGCTTGTGCCTTCTGTGCCGGTGCCTTTGCGCAGAGCAGCTACGAGCGGCTGGTGCAGATGAACGAGGAGATTCTGGCGCTGGCCAAGCCTGCCGTGATTGAGGGGGTGCCGGACCTGAGTCCCGCCACGATTGCGGCACAGCGGGAGGCACTGGAGGATTTCGAGGCGCGCCTGCGCGAGATCGACACCGCCGGGTGGGAGGTGTCGCGACAGATAGACTACCTGCTGGTGTGGTCCAAGATGAACGCCATTGTGTTCAACCACCGCGTGATGCAGCCCTGGTCGCGTGACCCGCTGACCTACCTGTATCACTTCCGTGGTATTCCGCACGCCGAGGTGCCGGCAACGCCGGAGGAGCGGGCGGCGCTTGCGGACCGCTTGAAGGCCGTGCCGGCGATGGTCGACCGTGCCATCGTCAACCTGACGCAGCCCGCGGGCGAGCTGGCGGAGCTGGCTATTTTCCTGCTCGATAATTTCGATGGCGTTGGCCAGGGCGAGCCCTACCGCGACGAGCCCCCGGAGGGAACCATCGGCTGGTTCAAGGATCTTTGTGGCCGACTGGAAGGGCAGAACGGGAGCCTGGTCGACGCGTGTCGCCGGGCCACGGCCGCCGCGCAGCAGTATCACGACTGGCTGGCCGACAACCTTGACAGCATGCAGGCCTCTGCGGCCATCGGCGCCGACAACTTCAACTGGTATCTGAAGCATGTCCGCCTGCTGCCGCAGACGGTGGATGACCTTCGCGGCATCGGCGAACGGGAGTTTCACCGCTACCGCTTCAACTATCTGCTGGACCGCCACGTCAACGCTCCGCTGGAGGAGCTCGAACTCACCCGGAGCGCCGAGCAGCACCGCCAGCGCACCCGTCAGGCCGAGGCGGACACCCGCAAGCTCGTGCGGGACCTGAAGCTCTTCACCATCCCCGACGACATGCCCGACGAGTTTGAGTCCGATGTCTTCTGGAGCCCGCGTGCGGAAACCGACCGCCATTTCTGGGAAGAGATCCAGTTTCGCAACGCACTGAACAACCACATACATGCATCGATTCCGGGGCACCGCTTCGACAGCAGGTTGCGCGAGAGATTGACCAACCCGATACGGCGCACCCACGGTGAGAGTGCCCGTGCCGAAGGTTGGGCCACCTACCTCGAGGAAACGCTGATCCAGGCCGGTATCGCGAAGGACAATCCGCGGGTGCGCGAACTGTTCTACGCGGCACTGATCAAGCGCGGCAGCCGCTTCTTTGCCGAGATCGGCATGCACACCGGCACGATGACGCTGGAAGAGGCCAACGCCTATATGATGGACTGGGTGCCTTACATGGAAGAGGATCTAGGCCGTTACGACCTGGTGGGTTACCTGCGGCGCCCGGGGCTGGGTAGCATGTACCTGCTGGGCAAGACCCAGATCGAGCAGCTGATCTCAGAGCGTGCGTTCCAGCTCGGCGACGACTTCGACCTGGGTGAGTTTCACGACGACTTTCTGTCCCGAGGCATTATCCCGGTGACGCTGATTCGCTGGGAAATGGCGGGTCTGGACGACAGCGCCCGGGCCGTCTGGGCAGACGTTGTCGGCAAGCCGTTCCCCGGCGACCAGTGAGCCGGGCCCGCCTGCCGGCTATCCTCTGACCTGAGGGCGGCACTTTCTGTGGCCCTATGCGCGCCCGATGCCGTGCATGCGCTCGCGGTGAAAGTCGATGGTGCCCGCACCCTGCAGCAGCAGGCGGGTGATTCGCCAGCCATCCGCCGTTCGCCGGTAGCGATTCAGGTAGCGGCCCCATAGAAAGCCGTCCGGGGAGCCATCCCTGTAGCGATGCCAGGCGTCGATATAGCACAGGGACTGCGCCTCGTCCTCGCCCTCGAGCGTAATCATCACGTTGCTGACATGATGACTGGAGGCAGCGAACAGATCGCGCAGCCCCACGGCAATGGTTGACGCCATGTCCGCGCCCAGAATGTTCGGGGTATCCGGGTTGTAGTCGATCACGGCGTCGGGCGTAAACAGCGCCGCGACCCCCTCGGGATCATTGCGATCAAAGCGCTCGCAGTAGGCGTGAATCAGGTCAGTGATGGCCTGGCGGTCGGTGAGTTCGCGTAGCGTGCGTTCGATTTCCATGGGGCGCCTTTCAGGGGTTTTCGGGAAGTTTGTCGGGCCGCAGGGGCAGCAGGCGTCCGGCAAGGGCGCCCGTCACCGGAATCAGAAACAGGCCCCAATACGCGAGGAAGGTGCGAACGGGCTGGTCGGGGGCCCACATGACCGGCGGTATGAACAGAGCCGGCAGCACCAGAAGCAGTGCCAGGCCGTAGCCGATGATCAGCCCCCAGACAATCCGCCGCTGCTGTCGGGAAAGCCTGCGGAAACGGTGACAGGCCACAAGCATTGCCAGCGGCACGACGAAAACGCCGAGAATCAGACCGAGACTGTTCATCGGACCTTTGTGTGCGGGTAGAGCCACATCCAGAAACCGCTCAGCAGCAGCAGGATCAGTGCGCTGGCGGCCAGGTCGCTGAGCAGATAGCCCTCCTCGCCGAACACATCCCCGGAATGCAGTTGCTCGAGAAAACTGTCGTTGCGCAGTCCTGTGACAAGCACGGCTCCATCATGCAGCGCCAGGGTGACTTCGGTGATACCAATGTCGTTGAAGCGCACCTTGATGATGCCCTTGTCGGGCCGGACGTCCATGCGGTCGATGCCCGAGGTCGCGACCTCGGGGGCTACCGCTGCCGCCGCCCTTTCAGCCAGCTCCGGTAATGGCAGCGCCATGGCAAAGGCTCCGGGCTGCCGGGCGTCCGTCCCCGGCATGAAGCCAAGCGCCCGTTTGTGGTTCAGCATGATCCCGGTCACCGCAATGATGATGACCAGGAATGCAACGATAACGCCCAGCCAGAGGTGGGTGTAAAACATTCCTTTGGTAACGGCGCGGGCACCCCGGGAGGGTTTTCGGCGGCGCGAGGCGTTGGGGGTGGCTGCAGTCAAGGCGACCTCTCTGAAAGCAAGCGTATTCGATAAAGCGTTGTAACAACATCAGTTTTCATGATGATCGAGTGGCATGGCGGCCGTCTCGCAGCCCGCATGAAATCCCAAGCATACAGGGTTTGCAACCTGACGTGGGCGCGAGTGGCTTAGCTGCCACGAATGGCTGCACTCTACGCACAAGTGTTCGCAAAACTCTGGAATCCCCAGTGAGCGATGGGTTAGGATCAGCCAAGTCGCCCGATAATCAAAAAACCGGAGGGTTCCCCCACCATGCCCCGAGTCATTGTTCCCGTGAGTGCCCTGCGCCGCTGCGCGCGTTCTCTTTTCATTTTCGGCGTCGCGGCACTGTTGCCCGTGCCGGCAGCCCTTGCCGCCGCCCCTGACGGTCTTAGCGAAACGGATCTGAGTGCCCTGCAGTGGCGAGAGGTAGGTACGGCGGCAACCAGTGGCCGCATCACCCGCTTCGCAGTGCACCCCGATGATGTCAGGGTCATCTATACCGCGACGGCCTCGGGGGGGCTCTGGAAAACCGTTAACGCCGGTACCACCTGGGAGCCCATTTTCGAGCAGCAATCCAGTGTATCCATGGGGGATGTTGCCTTGGCGCCCAGCAACCCGGATATCGTCTGGGTTGGCACGGGTGAGCAGAACAGCGTGCGCAGCTCGCAGTTCGGCAATGGTGTGTACCGCTCTGACGATGCGGGAAAGACCTGGCAGCACATGGGGCTGGAAGACAGTCGGCACATCGGACGCATCCTGATCCACCCGGACAACCCCGATGTCGTTTACGTCGCGGCCATGGGGTCGCTGTGGGGCCCCAACCCGGAGCGCGGCCTGTATCGCACAACCGACGGTGGCGACACCTGGACGCAACTGCTCAGCCCCAGCGAGTTCACCGGCGTTGTCGAGGTGCAGATGCACCCGCAAAACCCGGACGTGCTGTTTGCCGCGACCTTCCAGCGCGAGCGGCGCATGTGGAGCATGGTTGGTGGTGGCGATGAAGGCGGACTGTTTCGCAGCAATGATGGTGGCGACACCTGGCGGCGGGTGGGCAACGGCTTCCCAGAGGACGCCGTGGGTCGCGTGGGCGTGACATTCTGCCCGAGCCAGCCGGACACCCTTTACGCGACGGCGGTGGGCCCCGATGGCGGCACGTTCCGGTCCACGGATGGCGGCGACTCCTGGGAGCGTCGTAACGCGAAAGTCCAGAGTCACTGGTACTACGGTGAACTGGTCTGCGACCCGGAAAATCCCGATCGCGTGTATGCACCCATGACGCCACTGCTCATGTCCGAGGACGGTGGCGAGACCTTCGACAACATTGCGCAGACCATGGTGCACGCAGATCATCACACGCTGTGGGTGAATCCCGACGATCCGGAGCATCTGATGTCCGGCAATGACGGCGGCGTCTACACCTCGCGCGATGGTGGTGACACCTGGCAGTGGACCAGCAATCTGCCGGTCATGCAGCTCTATACCGTGTCAGTCGACATGCAGGAGCCTTTCTACCACGTCTATGGCGGTACCCAGGACAATGGCTCCTGGAGCGGGCCGATCGGTACCCGCTACGCCGACGGCATCACCAACGAAGACTGGATGTTCATCTCCGGCGGTGACGGTTTCTATTCGGTGGCCGATCCCACCGACGCCAATATCATTTACTCCCAGTCGCAGTACGGCGTGCTGTATCGCACTGACCGCAAGAGCGGCGAGCAGCGCCGCATTCAGCCCTGGCAGCCCCAGGACGGCGAATTCCCGCCCTACCGCTGGAACTGGAGCTCGCCGTTCGTCATTTCCCCCCATGACTCCAGAACGCTGTATTTCGGCGCCAACGTGGTGTTCCGCAGCAAGGATCGGGGTACCAGCTGGGAGCGTATCAGCCCGGATCTGACCCGTCAGGTCAGTCGCGACGAACTGCCGCTGCAGGGCAGGGTTCAGCCATCCGACGCCATCGATCTGCATTCCAGCACCGCCATGTACGGCAATCTGCATTCGCTGGCGGAGTCGACGCTGCGGCGCGGACTGCTTGCCGCCGGAACAGATGATGGACTGGTTCAGGTCAGCCGCGATGGCGGCAGGAACTGGCAGCGCTCCGATACCTTCCCGGGCGTGCCCGAGATGATGAAGGTCGGCATGCTGGCCTGGTCCGCGACGGAAGAAGGCACCTTGTTTGTCGTGTTCGACGGTCACAAGGACAACGACTTCCGGCCCCACGTCGTGCGCAGCGACGACTTTGGCGGGACATGGCGCAATATCACCAGTAATCTGCCGGAGTTCGGCCCGACCCGGAGCATTGCCGTGCATCCGCGTAATGGCGATCTTCTGTTCGTCGGCACCGAATTCGGTGTCTACGCGTCGCGCGATGGCGGCGACCACTGGCTGGCGCTGCGCTCCGGCCTGCCGACAAACTCGGTGCAGGGCATGGTCGTACACCCCCGTGAGAACGATCTGGTGATCGGCACCCACGGCCGAGGCTTCTGGGTGCTGGATGAGCTCAGCCTGCTGGAGTCACTGACGCCTGAGGTCGTTGGCGGGCACAGCTATCTGGCAACGCCGCGGCCGGCAACGCAGATCCGTGACGTCAACCGCGGGCGCAAGAATTTCGGCCACAGCTACTGGAGCGCGGAGAATCCGCCGCGCGGCAGCATTCTGGATTACTGGATCGGTGAAGCCGCCGAGGGTGAGGCGGTGACGGTCGAGGTGCTGGATCGTCGTGGCAATACGCTGCGTCGCATCGCCGAGTCCACTGCCGAGCGCGGTGCGCAGCGTGTTGTTTGGGACCTGCGGCACGAGGCGCCGCCGAGTGACAGCACGTCATCCTGGCGCACCCCTGTGGGTCGTTTTGTGCCTGCGGGTGACTATCAGGTGCGCCTGACCGTCGGTGACCAGGTTCATACACAGCCGCTGAGCGTGCGCCGGGATCCCGCAGTTGACGTCTCAGATCGTGACAGTCGAGGCAGGGAGACCGTTCTGGCCCTGCAGGCGCAGCTGCTGACGGCCGCTTACCACGCCGGCAAGGCCGTCGATGCCGGTGTCGAGCAGACAGAAGCGCTGCTGAGCAGCCTTGACGAGAGCGCTGCTGATCCTGCACTGCGGGAGCAGGCGCAGGCCGCGGTGGAAGAAGCCCGGCGCCTGCACATTGCGATGCGCGGCGAAGCGCTTGGCAATGCACAGCAGGAAACGCGACTGCCCCTGGCCGACCTCACGCTGCGTCTGTACATGACAACAGAGTCCTGGAGCGGCGCTCCCACCCCGGCACAGCGTGAGCTGACCGAAGCGGCGCACCGCGACATGAGCCGTGTTCTCGCGGAACTGAGGCCGTTCCTGGAGACGGCCCTGCCGGCGTTGCGCGACAGCGCCGAACAGGCCGACGTCGCCTGGCCAGCTGACTCGCTGCCCGAGGCGCCAGCGGAAAACCTGATTCCCGACTACCGTTAACAAAAGGTGCCCAAGACCATGACCGTGTTTAAACCAATGCTGTCGATCGCCGCGAGAATGCGCTTCTGCGTTCCCGTCATCGCTGCGATACCCCTGCTGTTCAGCCTTGCCCCCGCCGCGACCGCGGACGGCGCCGGGCATACCTCACTCGCTGCCCTCGAATATCGCGAGGGTCACCGCGAGGCGGCGATCGCCCGGCGCAGCGATTTCATGCGCCGCATGGGCGAGGGCCTCGCGGTGATTACCAGCGCGGACCGCTCCCAGCCCAATCTTTACGAGTTCTACACGCCTGACACGGAGCACAAGGACTTCGTGTTTCTGACCGGGATTTACGACTCGCACCCGCCCGGGCACATCCTGGTCATGAACCCGGGTGGCAGCGAGTACCGGGAGGTGCTTTACACGGACATGGACGCCGCTGAGGCGCGTCGACTGTCGGGTATAGAGCACGTGTTCCCGCGTGAGCGTTTTCTGCAGCACATGAGCAGCGCGCTGACCGACTATCGCAACCTGCGCATCACCCAGCTGCGCTTCAAGGAGGTGGAGTCGGATTACGCCCTGGGCTGGGGTGATCAGACCAAGGTGCTCTACGTGAATTACCCGCGGTTCACCAATCTGAATGAACCCGCCAACCCCAGGCTCGCGTTCGTCGACCGTCTGCGTGCAGCCACCGCCGAGCTTGATGTCCGCGATGCCGGTGATCTGCTCGACCCGATGCGCATGATTCTCGACGATTTCGCCATGCAGAATCTGCTGCGCGCGATCGAGATCACCGGACAGGGGCTGATGGAGGGCATGAAAGTGGCCAGCCCCGGACTGACTACGCTGCAGGTCATGCACACGGTGGATTACGTCTATCGACTGCATGGCGCCGGTCTCGGCTTTCTCACCGGCGTGTCACCGGCGAGCAATCTGAACGAGGCGCTGAAGTGGGAGACCACGGCGGAAGAAGAGGCCGCGCGCAAGGGCGATGCCCGCATAACGAAAGGCTCCCTGGTGCACTTTGACACTGGCGCCAGCATGAACCACTACTCCGCGGACATTCAGCGCACGGTGCCCGCCGATGGTCGCTTCACCGCCGAGCAGCGAAGGGTCTATCAGGGTGTGCTGGATGTGCAGAAGGCGGTCATTGCGGCTGTGCGGCCCGGCGTGACCTGGAACGAGCTGCAGGAAATGACCATGCGCCTGCTGAAAGAGGCCGGTGGCTGGGATGAAAGCTATACCTACGGTATAGGTCACTTTATCGGCATGGAAGTGCATGAGCACGGCGATTATCTGGAGCCGCTGCAGCCGGGCATGGTGCTGGCCATCGAGCAGGGCGCGGTGGTTGACGGTACGCGAGTTGCCTTTGAGGATGATGTACTGGTGACAGAGGATGGCTACGAGTGGCTGACCCGCTTCATTCCGATTGAAATTGATGAGGTGGAAGCCCTGCGACGCGAGCCACCGGCGCTGCGGCCCGAGGCTCTCCTGGGCCTCGACTGATTTGCTTCCTGTCCGGCACTACACGCGACATCCCCTGTCGCGCGTAGTGCCGGCGTTACTCGGCCACCGCTGCGGTGGCCCGCCTACCTCCCGCCCATTTCGTGCGCTTAGCGACCTGAAGTGCTTTATACGACCATATTTTGTTGACATGTTCCCCATCATGGCCGAGATTTACGGTTGGCAGTAAAAAAAGAAACCACAGCGGGGAGAGTCAGCTTATGAATCATCGTCGATCTTTGATGGCGCGGGCAGTGCATGGCGCCGTAATAGCAGGCACGGTCAGTGCCGGTGCAGGATTCGCCGGATCTGCGTACGCGCAACAGGACACGGCACTGGAAGAGGTGGTCATTACGGGTTCGCGCTTGCGCCGTGACCGCGATTTTGTGGAGGTGAGCCCGGTCGCGACGTTGGACATGGAGCAGATACAGGGCCTGGGCAACCTGACGCTGGAGCAGACGGTCAACCGCATGCCTCAGCTGGTGCCGGATACCACCAGTGCGACCAACCAGTACGGTGGCGCCGCCATGAGCGCCAACCTGCGGGGGCTGGGCGCAGTGCGCACGCTGGTTCTCGTTGATGGCCGTCGCTACATTCCTGCGGAAAACACCGGTATCGCCGACCTTGCGACCATCCCGGATATGCTCGTGGAAAGTGTCGAGATCGTGACCGGGGGTGCCTCGGCGGTCTATGGTTCCGACGCCATTGCGGGTGCCATCAACTTCCGCCTGCGCGATGACTTCCAAGGTGCCGAATTCCGCTACCAGCGTGGCGAGACCAGTGAAGGCGACGGCGATACGGAACGCTTCGACTTCCTGCTCGGCGCCGGCACGGACGATGGACGCGGCAATGTCACGTTCGCGGCGTCCTACTCGGAACGCGGCACCATCATGGGTGACGCGCGCGACTTCTCGGCGATTCCGCTGGTGACCAGTTCAACCGGCGAATACGTGCCCTTCGGGTCGGGCAACATTCCCGGCACGGTCATTTCGCTGCAGCCGGCCCAGTTCCCGCTCATCAACGGCGTCGATCTGAGCAATTCAGACGGTTCCTGCCCCGGACCCATCCAGGGCGTGCGCTTCGACGCCGGCGGCCAGCCGGTGCCCTTCTGTCGGCCGGAAGACCAGTTCAACTACGCGGCGGACAACTTCCTGATGCGCCCGATGGAGCGCTACCAGATCAGCACCCTCGGCAGATACCAGATCAACAGCCAGGTGGAAGCCTACGCGCAGTTCTTCTACAACAAGTACGAGCAGGCCTACCAGATGGCGCCCGAATCTGTGGCCCCCACCAGCTTCGGCCAGGGCGGCGGTACGATCGTGATTCCCCAGGCGGCCACCAACCCGCTGTTCAGCCCGCAGTTGCAGAGCTTCTGGGCGCAGAACGCCGCATTCTGGGATGCCGACGGTGATGGCGATTACGTGGTCAACAACACCGGTCGCCGATTCGAGGAATTCGGCCCGCGCAACTTCTCGTTCAACATTGATTCGTTCATGCTGACCGGCGGCTTCCGAGGCGACCTTG
This sequence comes from Chromatocurvus halotolerans, assembly GCF_004340525.1. Taxonomy (GTDB): domain Bacteria; phylum Pseudomonadota; class Gammaproteobacteria; order Pseudomonadales; family Halieaceae; genus Chromatocurvus; species Chromatocurvus halotolerans. The sequence continues at coordinate 59,712 of NZ_SLWX01000003.1, forward strand.
AGTTTGGTGACCGCAACTGGGCGTGGGACACCTTCTACCAGTACTCCAGGAATGAAACCACGCTGACCAACGTCGGTCTGCTGTCGAAGTCCGGCATCACACTGGGCCTTGACGCGGTCATCGACGACAGTGGCAACGTCAGCTGTCGCACCCAGGTGCGCGGCTGTGTTCCGGTCAACATCTTCGGCACGGACACACTGACGCCGGAAATGGCCGCCTACCTGCAGAGCGAGAGCGTGACCGACAATCGCTTTGAGCGCGAAGTGGCTGGCGCCAGCATCGCCGGTGACCTGTTCGAACTGCCGGCCGGCATGGTCGCTGCCGCATTCGGCGCGGAATATCGCGAGGAAACCATCTCCGTTGTGCCGAACGAGGCGCAGCTGACCAATGACCTCGCGGCACAGGCTATCGCCCCGGAAGTCGTGAACGGTGCGTACGACATCTTCGAGGTGTTCGCGGAGACGCGCATACCGCTGCTCAACGACCAGTTCGGGCTGCAGGGCCTGGCAGTGGAAGGCGCGGCACGCTACGCCGACTACTCGACCATTGGCAAGGTGTCCACCTATAGCGGGTCTCTGGACGTGGACGTCAACGAACAGGTCAAGCTGCGCACCGGCTACAGCCGCGCCATCCGCGCACCGAACCTGGATGAGCTGTTGCGTCCGGTGAGCGCTGGCTTCCGTCCGGTGAACGACCCCTGTCTGGCGGTGAACAATCCGTCGGCAGCCGTCAAGCAGCTCTGTGTCCAGCAGGGCGTACCGTCCAACATTATCGACACGCTGGTTGACAGTGCGCGCTCAGGCTACGACCTGATCAGCGGCGGCAATCCCAACCTTGAAGAGGAAGAAGCGGACACCCTTACCGCAGGCTTCGTGCTGATGCCGTCCATGCTGCCGGGCCTGTCACTGTCGTTGGACTACTACCGAGTCGAGCTGGAAGGTGCGATCTCGCAGGTGGATGGCCAGCTGCTGCTGAACGACTGTTTCGCAACCGGCGCCATCGACGGCACATCCTGCCAGTCGATCACGCGGGATTCGAATGGCAACATCTTCGAGGTCAACGCTCCGCTGCTGAACCTGGCGAGTCGCGAGGTGGAGGGCATGGACCTGGCGATCAACTACGCATTTGAATCGCTGCCGGCCTTCCTGGCGCTGCCGAATCACGGTGCAACGCTAGACGTCCAGTCCTTCTCGTCATGGCAGTTCACGAACGAGACCCAGGTGCTGGAAAGCCTTGATCCGATTGATTGTGCGGGTCGCTACAGCGGCACCTGCTCCAGCGGCCCGGTGCGTCCGGACCCGGACTTCCGCAGCCTGCTGCGCTTTAACTACCGGTCCGGCCCGCTGCGCCTGAGCCCCGAGGTCAATTACATCGGGGATCTGAAGCTGGCCGAAAACTCGACGCCAAACGAGCGCGGCACGCAGGATGCGGTGGTCTATGTCAACCTGAACGGTGGCTGGGACATTACCGAGAAGATCAACGTGTTTTTCGGTATCAACAATCTGTTTGACAAGCAGCCGCCAGTCTGGGCATTCCAGGCAGCCGGCGACCTCAACGTCAACGTGAATCTTTACGACCCACAGGGTCGCAACTTCTTCGCTGGCGTGCGGGCGGCGCTGTAGCGTCCCCAATCGGGGTCAGGTCCCAGCGGGGCCTGACCCCACAAGTGCTGACACTTGTTTGCAACGATAGCGGCGTGGTTATATGAATAGCGTTGATGACGCCTGAAAACCATGGAATCCCGTCTCTTGTCGGCAGCACAGGCATTGCTGCTATTTTGCGGGGGCTCCGCAGTCACTAACGTCCGGGGGAAAGTCATGACTCTACCGAAACGCCTCGCCTTCAAAGCGGCTCTGGCCATCGCCCTAGCTGTTTCTGGAGTGGGATCGCAAGCCGTTATTTTCGACGTGGAACTGCCGCGGGAATCACCGGAAGAGAGCTACGATGGCCGGCTCATCCTGATCATTGCTGCGAGTGACGACAAAGACCCGCTCGACCAGGTCAGCCCCGACTATGACGCGGCGCAGATTTTTGGCATCAATGTCGAGGACTGGCAGCCTGGCAGTCGCGAGCTCATCGACAGCGATGTTCTCGGTTTCCCGGCGCGCAGCATCAAGGATATGCCCGAGGGCGAGTATTACGTGCAGGCAGTGCTGCACAAGTACGACACCTTCAACCTGAGTAACGGCAAGACGGTGCAGCTGCCAGCCGCGAGGGGCGCTGGCCAGAACTGGCGCAAGGAGCCGGGGAACCTCTACAGCAAGCCCGTGAAGCTGAGCATCCGCCCGGACAGCAAGGATGTCGAGCGACTTGTCCTGAGTGAAGTCAATCCGCCGATCGACGAGCCGGAGGATACGGAATATGTCCGGCACATCAAGATCCGCAGTGAACTGCTGTCCGAGTTCTGGGGTACGGACGTTTATCTGCGCGCTCACGTTCTTGTTCCCCACGGTTTCGACGATCAGCCCGATGCACGCTTTCCCCTGGCCATCTTTCACGGCCATTTCCCGGCAGATTTTGGCGGTTTCCAGACGACACCACCGGACCCTGAGGCCGAGTGTGTCTATAGCAAGCGCTTTGACCTGGATTGCTACAACCGCATTCAGGAGCAGGAGGCTTACGATTTCTACCAGTACTGGATTTCGGACGACGCGCCGCGCATGCTGATTACCGAAATCGACCACAGCAACCCCTATTATGACGACAGCTATGCGGTGAATTCCGACAATATCGGCCCCTATGGCGACGCCATTACCTATGAGCTGGTTCCCGCTATCGAAGACGCTTTCCGCGGCATTGGCGAGGGCTGGTCGCGCTTCGTTTACGGTGGCTCCACCGGTGGCTGGGAGGCTCTGGCCGTTCAGGTGAAGTATCCGGATGAGTACAACGGCGCCTTCGCCGCCTGCCCCGACCCGATCGACTTCCGCCAGTTCGTCACCGTCAATATCTACGAGGATGACAACGCCTATTACCGTGAAGGTCCCTTCGGCCGGATCGAGCGTCCGTCGCGCCGCAATTATCTGGGCCATATCTCGCGCTTCATGGAAATGGAGAACCGCTGGGAACTGGTCCTTGGCGACAACACCCGCTCTGGCCAGCAGTACGACATCTGGCAGGCGGTGTTCTCCCCCAACGGAGACGACGGTTATCCGAAGCCAATCTGGGACAAGCGTAGCGGCGAGATAGACCCCGAGGTGGCTGAGTACTGGCGCGAGAATTACGACCTGCGCTACATCATGGAGCGCGACTGGAAGGAACTGGGACCCAAGCTTCAGGGCAAGATTCATCTCTATGTCGGCGACATGGACAACTACTACCTGAACAATGCGGTATACCTCACGGAGGACTTCCTGGAGAGCGCTCAGCCGTCCTATCAGGGAGTTGTCGACTATGGCGATCGCGCCGAGCACTGCTGGAATGGTGATCACGAGAACCCCAACGCCGTGTCACGCCTGCGCTACAACACACTCTATGTGCCACGTATCCTACAGCGAATCCAGGAGGCTGCCCCCGAGGGCGCCGACCTGACCAGCTGGCGTTACTGAGCGGGAGAACAGGAAGGCAATGATGTATGTACTGAAAAAAAACAGGTCTCTGGCGGCGACGTCCCTGGCACTGTGTATCGGCCTGTCGGCCACGCTGGCACCGGACAGCCGTGCCGCCGTATCCCAGGAGAGCAAGGAGCAGGCAAGGGAGCTGCTGGAATCGATGATCCCTCTGCGCACGGCAAAGGGCTATGGGCAGGTCCCCGCGCTCATCGATCTGCTGGAGCAGCGACTGGGTGCGGCAGGTTTCAGCGACGAGGACATCGTGCGGGTGCCGCTGGAGATTGATGGTGAGATGACCAGCGGCCTGATCGTGCGCTACCCCGCTGCGGGCATCCCCGAGGCGCCGCCGGTTGTCTTCATGGCCCATATGGACGTGGTTGATGCTATCCCCGAGAACTGGGAGACAGATCCGTTCACCCCCACCACCATCGACGGCTACCTTTACGGACGCGGTACGCAGGACAACAAGTTCGGCGTTGCCCTGCTGGTGTCGACCTTTGCCGATTTGCGCGAAGCAGGATTCGAACCGAACCGCGACCTGGTGCTTGCCTTTGCGGGGGATGAAGAGACCGGAATGGAGACCACTCGCGAGATTCTCAAGCATCCCTACGTGAAAAACGCGGAATACGCGCTGAACTCGGATGCCGGTGGTGGCAGCATGAAAGCTGACGGCACGCCGGTGGCTTTCAGCATGCAGGCGGCAGAGAAAACCTATGCCACGTTCATGCTCAAGGTGAAAGGGACCGGCGGACACAGCTCGGTGCCCCAGCCACAGAACGCCATCTATGATCTCGCCCGCGCACTGGTCGCCATCGAGGAGCTGCGTTTCCCGGTGCAGTTCAACGACATCACCCGCTCGATGGCAGAAAACATCGCCGAGCGCGAAGGGGGTGAGCTGGCTGATGCGCTCAGAGCGCTGCTGAAGGATCCCGAGGATACGCAGGCGATCGCCGTGATGCAGCGATATCCGCAGTATTCCAATATCCTCTGGACGACCTGCGTTGCGACCATGCTTGAGGCCGGTCGCACCGAAAACGCGCTGCCCCAGGATGCGAGCGCCGCCGTCAACTGTCGGATTCTGCCCGGTACCGGCGGCGTTGATCACGTGCGCGAGCGCTTTGCCAGTGCGATCGGCAATGACGCCATCAGCATGTCACTGACGCGTGAGGCGGTGGAGAGCCCCGCCTCACCCATCCGCGAGGATGTGACAGAAATCCTGCAGGCCGGTGTGGCGCTCAACTACCCCGGCATTACCCTGCAGCCAACCATGTCCTCCGGCGGCACCGAGAGCCGCGAGTATCGCCGGGCGGGCATTCCTGCCTATGGCGCCGGCAGCCTGGCGCTGGTGCGGCCCGATGACAGTCGCGCCCACGGCATCAACGAGCGCATACCGCTGCAATCCTTCTACCGTGAAATGGACTACTGGGACTACGTGGTGCGGCGCGTGGGTGGGGAGAACGTTCGATGAAGTTCTCATCCCGCCGCGGATTCCTGCGCGCAGGGGCGGCATTTGCCGTCGCCACACCCCTTCTGGCGCGGGCTGGCGCCGCCCCGGGCACCTCTATGGCGCCACCGGTATCCGGACTGACAGGTCTGTCGTCGATCACCTCGGAGGCGCGCTTCATTACCGGCGCCGAGCGGCAGAGTCGACGCGACAAACTCAGCCGACTGCTGCGTGAAAACGGCGTTTTCGCCGCGCTGATCGAGCCGGGTTCGAGCCTGCGCTACTTCACCGGCGTCGAGTGGTGGATCAGCGAGCGCATTACCGCGGCGCTCATTACTGCCGAAGGTGGGCTGGCCTTCATCACACCCGCCTTCGAGGAGTCCCGGCTCCGGGAGCTGGTTGACGTTCCGGTGGAGGTGCTCACCTGGGAGGAGGACGAGGACCCCTTCGTCATTCTCGCGAACTGGCTCAAAGCCTCCGGGCAAGGGCCGAAGCGGGTCGCGCTGGATGAGGCGGTGCGCCACTTCATTGCCTACCGCCTGTCCGAGGCGGCCCCGGAGTGGGAGGTACGTTCTGCCGCGGCCGAGGTCAACGCCTGTCGCATGATCAAGTCGCCGACGGAACTTGCCCTGATGCAGCTTGCCAACGATGTAACGGTTGCGGCGTATCGTGCGGTGTATCCGCTGATCGACAAGGGCATGTCCGGTCCCGATATCAGTGCACTGATGCACAGTGCGCAGGCGAGGCTGGGCGCCGACGATCCCGCCGGCGGCACGCAGGTGGGCAAGGGCAGCGCACTGCCGCACGGTTCACGCGAGCCAGAGTATGTCGCCGAGGGCATGGTCGTGCTCATGGACTTTGGCTGTTCGGTGGGGGGCTACCGCTCCGACATCTCGCGCACCTTTGTCTATGGTGAGGCCGACGCGCGCCAGCGGCGCCTGTGGAATCTGGTTCACCGCGGGCAGGAAATCGCGTTTGCCGCGGCTCAGCCGGGCACGCCTGCCGGCAAGGTGGACGCTGCGGTGCGGGAATTCTATGAGGCCGAAGGCTTCGGTCCCGGCTATCAGCTGCCGGGTTTGTCGCATCGCACCGGACACGGCATCGGCATGGATGTGCATGAGCCGATCAACTTCGTGGGCAATGAGACGGCTCCGCTGGAGCCAGGCATGTGTCTGTCGAACGAGCCCGGCCTGTATGCCCCCGGTGATTACGGCGTGCGCCTGGAAGATTGTCTGTACATCACGGCGGACGGCCCGCGCTATTTCTCGGATCCGCCGCCGAGTATCGACAAGCCCGTGGGCTGAGTCTCTTTCACCGGGTTGAAACCTCGACAAACAGGCCTTTCCCTATGAAGCTACCGCAAGCGACCTCTCTTGTGGGCAAGTGGTCTTTCTGCTGCCCGTCGGTTCTGCGCCGGGCTGCCGCTGCCGCCGCACTGGCGCTGACTTTTCCAGCTGTGCTCGCGGTGTCAGCAGAGCCGCCGCCCCTGACCCTCGATCGGATATTCGAGACGCCGAGCCTGTTCGGTACGCCCCCCTCCCGTCCCGTATGGTCACCGGACAGCGAGCACCTCGCCTTTCTCTGGAGCGAACCGGGGCAGACGCAGCGAGAGCTCTGGATTGCACGCCGCGATGGCTCCGGGCTGTCGCGACTGGATAGCGGAACATCTGCAGATTCCGCCGCGGTCCGGGACATTGCCTGGCTGCCCGATGGCAAGACACTGGTCAGCCTGCAGGGCGATGCCGTCTGGCTGACCACCCTGGACGGCAGCAAACGTTCACTCGCCTCGTCGCAGAATGGCGCAGCAAGCCTTGCTGTTGCGCCAGATGGAAAGCACGTCAGCTGGCTGCGCGAGGGCGATCTCTGGCTGCTTGATCTGGACAGCGGCGAGGTCCGGGCACTCACGGATGTCGGCCTGCCGTCTATTTCTGCGCTGAATAAGGGTCGCTACCGGCGGCCGGATCGCGAAATCGGCCCCGGTATCTGGGGTGGCCCTACCTACGCCTGGTCACCGGATAGCCGCACTATTGCCGTGCACCACGTTGACCGGCGCGGTATGCGCCGCGTGTCCTTCCCGGATTACCTGGCGGCGGACGATACCGATCCGAACTACGTGCGCCGGGGCTATCCCGGTGATCCCAACGAGTCGCGCAGCGTTGGTTTCATCTCGCTGGACAGCGGCAGGCTGCAGCTCCTGGACATGGCGGATACAACGGCCAACCAGGTGGTGGGGTTCTCCTGGTCGACAAACGGCGTGCTGCTGATTGACGCTGCCTCCGATACGTCGGTTGATCGCTGGCTGTATACGGTAAGGCCGGCGGAGGGCGTGCTGCGCGAAATCTGGCACCATCGCCGCGACAGCCGCATTTACACGCAGTTCGGCGCGGTCTGGAGTGCCGATGGCAGCGAGGTTGTCTTTCTCAGCGACCAATCCGACCATTACGGCCTGTATGCGCTGGATACGACCGCGCCAGAGCCGGTCGCGCGTCGCATCAGCGACCCCGGTGCGGATGTCCTCGCGCCCCCGAGGCTGGCCACAAACAGCGGTGAGCTGTACTACCCGGCGACGGGAGGGCTGCCCTACGAACGGCATATCTATCGGGCGACGCTGGACGGTGGCGAGCCGGTACGCGTCAGTCAGCGCCCCGGTCACCACGACGGCTATCCTTCACCCGACGGAGGCGCCATCGCCATCGTCAGCAGCGACGACACCAGCCCACCCGAGCTGTACATAGGGGATGCCGCTGGCACGGATCTGCAGCAGGTGACCGCCTCGCCGCTGCCAGAGTTCCATCGGCGTGACTGGGCCCGTGCGCGCTACGTCAGCTTTCCCAGCGGCATCGACGATTACACGCTGCATGCGCGCATCCTTGAGCCTGCGCAACTCGAGCCCGATCGTCGCTACCCGGTGCTGTTCGGGCCCATGTACTCGAACACGGTGCGCAATCGCTGGGCGGGCGTGTATACCGAGTCGCAGCAGCTGCTGGTCCAGCAGGGCTACATCGTGGTTCAGGTGGATGTGCGCGGCAGCACCGGCTACGGACGTGACTTCCGCGAGGAGTTTCTGGCGGACTTTGCCGGCGAGGACATTGACGATATTGCCAGCGCCGTGGATTACGTGCGCACGCTGCCCTATGTCGACGCGGAGCGACTCGGCATCTGGGGCAGCAGCTATGGCGGCACGCTGACGGTTTACACCCTGCTCACCCGGCCCGGTCTGTTCTGCGCCGGCGTTGCCGCCGCCTCGGCGGTGGATCCGGCCTATTTCGGCACCGACGATGTCGCCATCGTGCGCCGCCCCGCTGACGAGCCCGCCATCTTTGCGCGTCGCGCCAGTGAGCTGGCAGGCAACCTCGAAGATCATCTCCTGCTGATTCATGGTCTGCAGGATCAGGTGGTGCCCTTCAGGACGGTGGCCCAGCTGGCAGAGGCATTTATCCGCGAGGGACGCAATTTCGATTTTGCGATCGCGCCCGGAGCCACCCACGGCTGGCGCAGTGAGTTACCCTACGCCCGCTTTCTTTTTGGAAAACTGATCGAGCACTTCGATCGCCACTTGAAATCAGGAGCCTGTTCGTGAATCTTCCACACCTCCCGCGCCGTGCAGGTGCACTTGTGATAGCGAGCGTTATGGCAGCCCTGGCGGGCTGCGGTGCCGACAATGACAGCAGCGCGGCAGTCGCACAGACCTCGGCAGCGGAAAGCGCGCAGGCCGAAACCCCTGCTGCGTCGAAAGGTGATGAAGAGTCGCTGGCGCCTGCCGTGGTGGCAGCACTGGAAGCTGCCGCCCGCGGCCAGGCCTTCGAGGATTCGCTGCACCCTGAAACCGCCAAGACCGGCAAGGCACTGTCTTCGCTACAGCAGGCCTTTGATGTCAGGCATTATGCGCTGTCCCTGCGCATCATGCCCGAGACGAGGACGATTGACGGCAGTCTGGCGGTCACCTTCGAGGCGCTCGAGTCACTGACTGCCATTGAACTGGACCTCGATCCGGGTCTGTCCGTGCATGGGGCGACTGTCGCAGGACAGGCCGCTGAGGTAGCCCGCAACGAAGACAGCTTTACCGTGACCCTGCCGGCGTCCGTGGCGGCCGGTGAGACGGCCACGGTCACCGTCAACTACGGCGGCAAGCCGCACATTGCGCTGGCCCCGCCCTGGCACGGCGGCTTCGTGTGGTCCGAGGTGGACGGCACGCCCTGGTTTGCGACCGCCGTGCAGACCGAAGGCTGTGATCTCTGGTGGCCCTGCAAGGACACCTACGCCGACAAGCCGGATGACGGTGTGGAGGTTGCGATCAGCGCACCCCGCGGCGTGAAGGTGGCCTCGGTGGGAACCCTTGATGGCGTGGAGGAGGGCGACGACGGCTTTGATACCTGGCGCTGGGTGTCGCGCCATCCCTACACCGGCTATGCGATAGCCATCAACGGCGGCCCCTACGAGGTCATCGAGGAGTCCTACACGGGCATCAACGGCACGACCTACCCGATCCAGTTCTGGGCATTGGCCGCGAACGCCGACAAGGCGCGCAGGCTGGTAGAGACAGAGGTGTTTGCCGATCTCGAGTTCTTCGAGCGCATGGTCGGTCCCTATCCCTGGGGGGACGAGAAGGTCGGCTTTGTGGAAACCCCTCACCTGGGCATGGAGCACCAGACCATTAACGGCTACGGCGAAGGCTACAAGCGTGGCAAGCACGGTTTTGACCAGCTGCTGCACCACGAACTGGCCCATGAATGGTTCGGCAATGTGATGACCCACGCACGACCGCAGGATTCCTGGCTGCACGAGGGTTACGGTGCCTATATGCAATCAGTGTATGCCGAGGAAACCACCGGTGATATGGGCTACTTCGATCGCATGTATGGCGCCTACACCAACAATGAGCACTGCCTGCCGGTAGTCAATCCCGCGGTGGCGGATGTCGGCGAAGCTTTTGATAATCGCGATATCTACACCAAGGGTGCGTGGCTGTTGCATACGCTGCGCAACTATATCGGGGAGGAGGCCTTCTGGGCCGGCACACGCCGGCTGGTGTTCGGTACTTCGGAGCCCTGGGATCTGCCCTACCCGATAGCGCCTCGCTACCGCACGACCGAAGATTTCACACGCATCATGAGTGAGGAGGCGGGACAGGACGTGGCCTGGCTGGTGGAGACCTATCTGTACGAGGCGGGCATGCCGGACCTGCAGGTGGAACGCAGCGACGAGCGGATTGAGCTCACCTGGAACACCCCCAGCGATCGTCCCTTCCCGATGCCGGTCAGCGTCAGCATTGACGGAGAGATCATTCGTGTTGCCATGGCCGAGGCGACGGGCAGCATTGCTGTCCCGGCGGGCGCCAGGGTCATCATCGATCCTCGCAGTGAGATTCTGCGCAACCTGCCGATCATCGGCTCCTGCGACGAACAGACGGAAGAACAGGTGCAGTACAACATTGATCGCTATACGCGCATGGCCAGGGAATACGGCTGGCAGCGCTGAACAACAAGGTAACCCTGATATGACAGCACGACTCCGACACGTTCTTTCCCCCGTGGCTCTGGCCGTGGCAATGACCACTTCGAGCCTGGCTTCTGCCGAGGTCCACGAGCTTGTAGATCCGCGTGTGCCGCACATCCTCCCGGTCAAGGAACGGGCGGCCATCGTCGACCAGTGGCTGAAAGAGCGTCTCGATACCCTGGTGGCGCCACTGATGCGTGAAGTGGGCGTGGATATGTGGATTCTTGTCGCCGGTGAATACGACGAGGACCCGGTGGTGAAGACCATGCTGCCGGCAACCTGGCTGGCGGCGCGGCGTACCACTATCCTGATTTTCCATGACCGCGGGGAAGAGCAGGGCGTGGAGCGCATGGCGGTGGCGCGCTACCCCGTTGCCGACCTGTTCCCCGCCGCCTGGGATCCGGAAGCGCAGCCGGACCAGTGGCAGCGCGTTGCGGAGATTGTGCGCGAGCGCAATCCGGAAGCCGTTGCCGTGAATACGTCGCCGGATTTCCCGCTGGCTGACGGTCTCAGCGTCGGCATGTCACGCAAGCTGCGCGACGCGCTGGGCGATGACGCCGGGCGTCTGGTCGAGAACCACGATCTCGCCATCGGCTGGCTGGAAACCCGCACGGAATCCGAGATGATGGCCTATCCGCATATTGTGCGCATTGCCCATGCCATCATCGCCGAGACCTTCTCGGAAGCCTCCATCACGCCGGGAGTGACTACCACCAACGACCTGCGCTGGAGCCTGCGTCAGCGCGTGGTCGATCTCGGACTGGATACCTGGTTCCACCCCAGCGTGCACGTACAGCGTGCCGATCAAGGGGCCTTTTCCATTGCCAACATGAGCCTCGACGAGGGTGACGTGATTCGTCCCGGCGACTTTCTGCACGTCGATTTCGGGATCACCTACCTGCGTCTGAACACCGATACGCAGCATCATGCCTACGTCCTCCGCCCAGGGGAGACGGAAGCCCCGCTGGGGCTGCGCGACGGACTGGCCGCGGCCAACCGGGTCCAGGACGCCCTCCTGGACGCCTTTGAGACGGGCCGCAGCGGCAATGACATCTTCATGGCGGCGCGCAGCACGATCGAGCGTGAGAATATCGACGGCACGATCTATTCGCACCCGATCGGTTTTCACGGCCACGGCGCGGGCGCCTGGCTCGGCTCCTGGGACAGCCAGAAGCCGATTGCCGGCGGGCGCGGCGATTATAAGCTGCGTGACAACACCGGCTGGTCGATTGAGCTGAATGCGCAAAAGGCTGTGCCCGAGTGGGGTGGCCAGGTCGTGCGCTTCATGACGGAAGAAGACGCCTACTGGGACGGTGAGACGGTGCGCTACCTGGATGGGCGCCAGAAAGAGATCACCCTGGTGCCGCGCCAGCAGGCGACACTGCCGCAGTGATCCCTCATGCCGCCCTGTCCGTTTGTGGTGGACAGGGCGGTCACGTTCGCCGGAAAACGCCGGAGCTTAGCGGATCAGTCGCACCTTCTGGTTGACCGGGTACAGCCACTCGATGCCGCGCGACGTGACAACGGCGTCATCTTCCAGCGGTATGCGCAGCTTTTTGCCGCCCCACTCGGGAATCGCGGTATAGGCGAACAGTTCGATGGACAGCAGATTGCTCTCCTTGAGCATGTAGGTCATGCGCTCCGGATTGAACCATGCGATGGAGGGCCCGATGCCGTGCCCGAGATTGCCGACCGAGTGACAGCCAATGATCACGTCGACCACATCCGGATCGTCGACGGGACTATTGAAGGACTCCATGTAGGTGAAGCCGCTTTCGTTGATCCGCGTCTTGAGGAATTCGTAGGTGTCTCCCGCCGTGCGTCCCGCCTTGATATTGGCCTTGAGGATATCGCGCACGCGGCGGCCGTTGTCGAAGGCTTTCTGGATGCTGTCGGGCAGGTGTGTCTCGCCGTCTTTCAGCACGTAGGCATGGCGCTTGATGTCGGTGTAGAAATTGAGATACCCGACGCCCCAGTCAATGGCCAGGAAGTCACCCCGCTGGATCACGTAATCGTCGGACGTGGCGACGATGCCGTCAGGCCCGGTGGCGTATACCGAGGGCATGCCGAATGAGGTGCCCAGGTTGTTCTGGAACTGCTGTTCGCGCATCCACCAGGCCACATCCGCGAGGGTGGTGCGTCCCGGCGTGATGACCTCGTTGGAGAATGCGCGCTCGGCGATATTGCGCGACAGTTCGCCGGCGCGGGCAAAGCCGGCGATTTCCGTGGCCACGCGGCGGGAGCGGAAGTCCGACACCAGCTTCTGTGCCGAGACAAAACGCCCGGCATAGCGCGGGCCGAGCTCGTCGCTGAGTTTCTGGTAGCTGGTATGGCTGAGGCCGTCGGCCGCGCCGATGTGCTCGGCCATGTTGAGGGCGATGGTCTGCGGGTCGCGCTCCTCGACGAAGGCCTTCAGGTCGTCGGGGCTGCCGAAGATATCATAGGCGCCGTTATCCTCCACCAGGGCTGTGCCCACGCCAAGGACGGCACGCTCTATGCGCCCGTCACCGCGGTCAGTGAAAATGTAGTAGCCGTAGGAGCCGACATAGCCCTTGCCGAGGTCTTCCGTGAGCGGATCGTCGAAGCCTTCGCGGTTCACGGTAATCCACATGTCGACCTCGTTCTCCTGCATCACCTCGGGCAGCACCAGGTCAAACTTCTCCACGCGAATCTGGTTCATGAACTCCCAGCGCCGCTGGGCTTCGCCTTTGGCGTGGACATAGGCCGTGGCGTCGGCAGTCACGTTGGCAGCGATGCCGGCACCCAGCAGTGCCAGCCCTGCGATCAGACTATGGGTTTTCATTTTCGGGGATCCTCGTTATGGGCCGTCCGCGGGGACAGCAGTCAATACAATGCGGGAGGGGAATTCAGGGCCCTGATGCACGGCATTCACCGCCGTCACGGGCTGCGTTTCCATGGCGTTCTCGCCGCCGGTGTTCAGGTTGCGGGCGAAGCGTGGAAAGCTGCTGCTGGAGACTTCCAGGCGGATGCGGTGTCCAGCGCGGAAAACGTTGCTGGTAGCCATGGGGCCGATCCGCAGTTCGACAACCTCGCCGTCACTGAGGAATACCGGTTTATCGTAGCCCTCGCGATAGCGTGCCCGCTGAATGGTCTCGTCCAGATTCCAGGCTGTGCCATCCGGCTCGACATCCACCAGTTTGGCGGTGAAGTCGGTGTCGCTGGCATCCGATGACACATACAGCACCACCTCGACGGCACCACTCACTTCCAGATCCTTCTGCAGTGGCTCGCTGGTGTAGACCAGCACGTCCTGCCGCGCCTCGATCGGACGCTGGTCAAAGCTGCCCGGGACCAACGTGTCACCCAGACAGCAGACGTTGCCGCCGAGGGACGGAACAGGATTGCGCGGATCGTAGCGGAAGCGGTCTGCCGCAGCGGCCTCCGGCGCTGTACTTGCCAGCCGTCCGTCCCCTGCCAGCCCGTTGGCGTTGCCGCTGCTGGACAGGAACAGGGTGCGGGTCGTGGCGTTCTCTGGCGGCCAGGTCCCGGCGCTGCGCCAGGTGTTGCTGCCCATGGCAAAATAACGGACTTTGGGCTGCTCGCCGCGGGCGAAGCTGTTGTTCTCGCCCTTCATGTAGTGATCGAAGAACTCGTAGACAATCTCGTCAAGGCCGAAATCCACCACGCCCATGCTGCGTTCGCCGACCACATGGGGCTGACGCAGCCGGTACATGTGGCAGTGCTCGGTAGGGGCGACGATCATGTACTGCGCGTCGCGCACCTCAGCGGAGCTGGCGTTCTCGCGCACGTGGTTGTAGAGGGCCAGATTGGGCGCTACGGAGAGATCGAACCAGGAGTTCACCCACAGTGCCGGCACGGTGAAATCCTCATCGTCGTGGTAGAGACCGCCCTGGTACCAGTCCGGATGATTCGGGCCGCGCCTGACCATCTCGTCGAAAACACCGGGCGGACCGCCGTTTGCCGTGATCATCTCTGCCACCGGCAGGTGACTTGCCGCCGAGCGCCAGTCGGGACCGGGGATCGTCGGCGCCAGGTCATAGTATCGCTCTGCGCGAAGGCGTTCCTCCTCAGACATCTCCGCGGGAAACTGCGGCCGCAGCAGGTTCTGCTCGTTGTAGAGCCAGGCCATCATGGGTAGCTGGATGACGCCGCCGCGGTAGAAATTGCCCTGCTCGTAGTAGGAGCCCATACGGCCGATACCGGCGCCCATACCCATGGGGACGGCGGCCGCGTGCGCGGGGTGGGGTTCACTGCCCAGGCCCATGATCCACTCCGCCGTTGATGAGCAGCCGATGGTGCCGACCTTGCCGTTCGACCACGCCTGTTCGGCGATCCACGTCAGTGAATCGTGACCGTCGGTACGCGGGCGGCCGAGGATTTCCCAGTCTCCCTCGGAGAAGAACTTGCCGCGCTCGTTCTGCATGACAAAGGCGTAGCCGTGGCGGACCGCATCCAGCGCAAACTTCAGGTTGGCATCGGAATAGCCCGGGGTGGGCTCCATCTTTTCACTGAAGTTGTAGGGCGAGCGCCAGAGGATGGCCGGCAGCGGTCCGTCTGCATCTTTCGGCAGGTAGACGCGGGTGGCCAGGCGCACGCCGTCTCGCATGGGCACCATCAGCGCGCGCTCTATGACTGACTCTTGCGCCAGCGCTTCGCGGCGGACGGTATCGCTGACCAGATGGATCTGTGCCGCGGCGCTCAGTGCCGCGGCAGCCAGTATCCCCGCCAGCGCCAGTCTTGTTCCGTTTCCTGTCACCGTGCTTTCTCCCTGGCTAAGGCGGGGCAGGCCGCGGTGGTTGTCAGAACGGCTTGTTCCCGGCGTTCTGCATGATCCGCCGGATCTCAGAGTCATCTCCCGTCAGCTGCCAGTGCACCAGAGAGGTCGGTACGCTGCCCGCGCTGTTCAATTCGCGGAAGAAGTCCTTGACCGTATAGTCCTGGTTCTCGGTCTGGCGGTGACGGTGTGCCAGCAGGCGCTCGAGCAGATACTTGCCGGTCACGTAGCTGGTGCCATAGCCCGGCTGTCGCAGATAGAGATGCTGCTCGAACTGGAGCAGATCGGGCTCGTTGTCCATCCAGCCCCGGGGAGTCCACTTCACGTGTACCTGGCTGGCCTCGGCCATGTCCATCTCGTTGGCGTGGGCATACAGCGAACCCAGGCCGCGCGCGGCGCGCTGCGCAAGCATGATCCAGACGAGCTCCCGGGAGCGCGGGCTGTCCGCGTACAGACCGGCGTGCATGAACATCTCCTCCACGCCGGTGGCGGTACCCTCGTTGCGGCTGTCAAAGATGTTGTAGAGCAGAGGGCCGCGGCGGATCGGGCTCGGGTGCGGCTCGTACTCCATCTGTGCCAGGTCAAACCAGTGGTAGAAGTGGGAGTACAGCGGCGTCGGGTCGATGTGAGCACCGATGGAGAAGAAGTTGCGCGTCTCCGCAGGCACGTATTCCACCAGGTGTTCGCGCAGTGCGGGCTCCAGGTAGTCCTTCTCGGGCAGGATATCCTCGTCAATCAGCCAGCGGATGAATTCGCCGGCCTTGCGGTCTGCCAGCGCGTCAAGCTCTTCCTTCGTGTCTGCCGCGCGTGCCGGCGGCAGTTTGCGGTTGGCGTGCTCCTCGAGCTTGAGTGAAGACCAGGACCGATCGACTTCCCGCTCGAGCAGGCGTACTTCGTCCATCCAGGTCATCGGAACATAGTGAACCTGCTGCAGAAGCCAGCTGTAGTTGTCTCGGCCAACGCCGGATGGACCATCCTTGGAGGGCAGCTCTTCGTTCAGCCAGCTGACCAGTTCCGCTGTCGCGGCACTGGCCTCGTCGAGGGCGGCGGTCATCGCTTCGCTGGGCGAGGCAATCTGTTCCCGGATCTGGTCAAGAAGATCGCCCTGGCCCTCGATGTTGCGGATGCCGGCACGCCACAGATCGCGTGCATTACCGGTCAGGTTCTGCCTGGCCTGCTGCATGAGCGGTGGAATGACCGCCAGCTCTGACAGCATTCGCTGCTCCTCAGCCTGGGACAGCGGGAACTCGTAGGTCCACAGCTCCAGAATGGCGTGGTGGGTCGGTCCCTCGTGCGCAGGGACATCACTCTTGTGGTCCCAGATAGTCTGGTAGAAAGCCGGGTCGCGCACCCAGGGCTTGAGGACCTTGTGGTTAAACTCAAAGCCGTTCATTTCCGCACGCACCATGTGCCAGTCGACCTGCTGCTCGACGGGCCAGGTGGACGTATCGATCGCAGCCAGGCGATCACGCAGTGCCTCGAACTCGGGATAGGCGCTGTCGAAGCGCTCGGCCGTGTAATCCGGCGCGCCATCGCGCAGCGGCGGCGTCTCGAACTCGCGCCATTCCGTGAACAGTTCGGTCAGGGCAGAGTAGCTGTCGGGCCGGCTATCACCGGTCTGCGCGCCTGCGGTGGAGACCAGGCCGGTAAATGCCAGCAGAAAGCCAATTCCTGCTGACAGGATTCTGACGTTGCTCAGGTTCATGTTCGATTCCTCATTTTGTATTCGCCGCTTTTTTTGAGTGGCGACCGGACAATCCGCGAACTCTCTTATTCTGCGTCAGACTGCGGGAAAATGCGACCGGATCGTAATGCAGGAAAGAATGCGGTCGGGGAAGGAGACCGGCCGGAGCCGGCCGTTCTCAGGCGGGCTTAAGAACCTGTGTGAACAGGGCGGTGCCGGCGGTGTCCTTGAGGGTTACCGTCATGGTGTGGGTGTCGGCGGCGATGTCGACCTGCCCGAAGAACTGCCTGCCGGACAGCGGCGACAGATTCGCTGTCCCCTCCGGCGCGCCACGCTGGTAGACCACCTGCGGCCCGAAGGTGTTGTCCATGGGATTGCCGCCGAAGGTGCCGGCGTTCAGCGGGCCGCTGACGAATTCCCAGAAGGGCGCAAAGTCACGGTACACCGCCCTGGCGGGGTCGTAGTAATGGGCCGCGGTATAGTGGACATCGGCGGTCAGCCAGACAAGGTTCTCCACGGCGTTGTCCCGCAGGTGCGTGAGAAGGTCGGCGATTTCCAGCTCACGCCCCGCGGGCGGGCCGTCCCTGAGCGCAATGGCCTCCGCACCGCGCTGTTCCTGCCAGTCGTCGTAAACAATGATGCCCAGCGGCATGTCCGAGGCGATGACCTTCCAGGTGGCGGTGGATTCCACCAGCGCACGCTTGAGCCAGCGCAGCTGCGCGGCGCCGAGGATCCGCGACTCGGGAGACAGTGTCGTGGGCTGTTCGTCGCTGTTGGGTCCGCGGTAGGAACGCAGGTCAATGCGAAACACCTCCAGCGCCGGACCATAGGGGAAGCGGTCGTAGATGCGCTCCGGATCCAGCGGATGGCGGCGTGTCGGGGTGTACTCCTGAAAAGCGCGCATGGCCCGCGCTGCCAGCTTCGCCACCGAGGGCTCCCGGTAGCGTGGGTCCTCGCTCTTGCGCATCTCCCAATACCAGTTGTTGGTGACCTCGTGATCGTCCCACTGCGCGATCACCGGCACATGGCGATAGAACTCCCGCAGCCCCTCGTCCATGAGGTTGTAGCGGTACTGCCCGCGATAATCGTCCAGGCTCTCCGCCACACGTGATTTAGGCTCCGTGACCAGGTTGCGCCAGACCTGCCCGTCGTCCAGCTCCACGCGGGCGGAGAGCGGGTTGTCGGCGTAGATCGCATCGCCCGAGTGGATGAAGAAGTCCGGCTGTAATCCGGCCATGCGCTGATAGATGGGCATGCCGCCGATGTCCGGGTTGATGCCCCAGCCCTGGCCAACGGTGTCGCCGGACCACAGGAAGCGAATGTCGCGGTCGGCCTCAGGCGGTGTGCGGAAGCTGCCCTGAAGCGGTTCGCTGCGGCTGCGATAGTCGGCCAGGTCGAGGAAATCCACCGCGTAGTGGATGTCACTCCCCGCCGGCAGATTGCTGAGCAGCACCTTGCCGGTGTGGTCGGTATCCTGCAGCGTGTGCAGCTGATGCTCACCCCCGATGGTGGAAAAATCCGGTGCCGTCGACCAGCGCACCCGCATGCGGGCATCGCGGTCGGTGCGCGACCAGATGACCGCACTGTCGCCGCGCAGGTCACCGATCTGTACACCGCTGCCGGCGTCGGGCAGCGTCTGGCCCCGATTGCCGGCGGCGCGCACGAACGCCGGTGCCATGCCGCCGGCGAGCGCAGAAGCGCCCAGGCCAGCGCGCAGCAACTGGCGGCGTGACAGGCCGCCCCGCGATTCTCGCTGTCTACTCATGGGTTGTTCCTCGTATCCCACCCTGCTGCATTGTGTCTTCCCTGGCTCAGAAACGGTAGCGGGCGCCCAGCGTGACAAGGCGCGGCGGCAACAGCTGAAAACTGGTGACACCCTGGAAAAAGTCATCGGTGTGTACCGAGGCCACGGCGTCATTATCCAGCAGATTCTGAATATTCAGTTCCAGGTCCCAGTCGGCATCGTTGGGCAGAAAGCGGAAGTTGAGGTGCACCAGGTTGTAGGAATCCACTTCGTCACGTGGTGAGTTGAACACGCGGTTGTAATAGTCGCCGCGATAGGTCCAGGTCAGGCTGCTCACGAGATTGCCCTGCAGGCTGGCGCCGGTCACCGGCTGTGTGTAGGTCAGGCGCAGATTGGATACCAGGTCCGGGATCTTGGGCAGGTCATTGCCGTCCAGGTCCTGTGCCAGTCCGCGGATAGTGGCTTCGATGACCGCGGGGTCCGACAGGCCGGCAGTCTGGTTGACCTGCTCGGCGCGATCCACCGCGGGTCGCCCCTGGCGGATTTCCGATTGTGCAGCAGCGAGTGAAAAGTCCACCCGCAGCCGGTCGCTCAGGTTTGCAATAGTCTCGAGTTCAACACCGTAGACCTCGGATTCCGGCAGGTTGCTGCCGCCGCTGACGCCGTTGCCTGTCAGGCTGAGGCCCGCGGAGTTGAACAGGTAGTTTTCAATGTCATAGTAATAGGCAGAAAGGTTCAGCTGCAGGCGCTGGTCCAGGAGCGTGTTTTTCGAGCCGATCTCCCAGGCAGTCACCTCTTCCTCTTCAAACACCTCGGGAAAAAAGCCGGTGCCGTTGGGATCTTCGACAAAGCCGTTGTTGGAGGCGGCGGGCTTGATACCGGTTGCGACCGAGGCGTAGACCATGTTGCTGTCGGAGAGTGCGTAATCGAGCGCGAGTTTGTAGGTCAGGTTGTCTGAGCTTTCGCTGGGTCTGGCCGGCGTGCCGGTGCGTCCCTCGGCCGTCAGACAGCCGCTGAAAATGTTGCAGCGGATGTCTTCGAATTTGTTGCGGGTAAAGCGGGCGCCGCCGGTGGCAGTGAGCTGCTCGGTAAGGCGGTAGCTGACCTGGCCAAATGCGGCACTCGACTCGAAAGAGCGACGGTCGGAGTTCTGGAAATCGCGATCCGGGTTGCCAAAGCCGATCAGCGCGGTATTCACCGGCCGGCCGTCGCGATCATTATCCACGTAGTTGCGGGTATCACTGTCGACATCGGTGGACAGGTGGAACAGGCCGAACTGCCAGTCCAGTGGACTTCCCGAACTGTTGTTGGACACCACGTTGAGCTCGGCGGTGTAGGTCTCGTCGCGCTGCGTCAGGCCACCGACGTGCTGGCGTATGGGTAATTGTCCCAGCAGCGTGATTTCCCCACCGGCTGGCGTGGGCAGGGGTGCCGGATCGTTGGCAGTAAGAGAGGATCGGTCCGCGTCCAGCTGTCGATTCATCTCGTAATTCTGGTAGCTGAACAGGCCGCGAACGTTGGCGATGTCCGCATCGTACTCGAGGATCAGCGAGGCGTGCTGGTTATCCACCTTGAAGAATTCGGTCGTGTCGTGGGAGACGGTTCGCGGGTCGCTCGACACCTGATCGAAGCCACCCTTCAGCGCGGGCCCGTTGATGTCCATGTCGAAGCTCTGCAGGCTGACCAGCGCCGAAAACCGGTCTGTGGCATTCCACAGCAGTTGCGCATTGATGGAGGTGTTGTTTTCGTCGTCCAGGTCATCGAACGCGCCCAGCACGTTATCGGGGCTGGCCTGCGGGTTGGGAATGTTCCGGGTAAAGCCGTCCCGGGTGCGCTGTGACGCGCTCACGCGCACGGCCAGCGTATCGGAGAGCGGAACGTTGAAGCTGCCGCGGGCGTTCTGCGTGGAATAGCTGCCAATCTCGCCACCGATAAAGCCCGACGCGCCGCTCGCGTCTGGCTTGCGCGTAATCACGTTGACGGCTCCACCGGAGGAGCTGTTGCCATAGATTGTGCCGTCCGGCCCGCGAATCACTTCGACCCGCTCAATGTCTACCAGGTCCTGAAAAAGCGCGAAGTCGTTGGACATGAACACGCCATCGATATGGTAGGCAACCCCCGGCTTGGTGGCGGCGTTATCGGGGACTTCGTTGCCGATGCCGCGGATGGCGAAGGTGCGTCGGTAGCCCTGGACTTCTGTCGCCACCAGGCCCGGGATACGGTCGCTGAAATCGAAGGGGTTGTCGATGTTGAGTACGTCGAAATCCTCGCCATTGATCGTGGAAACGGATGCTGCCACGTCCTGCAGGCTCTGCTCGCGTTTCTGGGCGTAAACGGTGATTTCCTCCAGCATGGTCTGCTGGGCGAGGGCAACCGTGGGTGTGAAGGTGATGGCGGCAAGCAAGGCGGCGCGACCTGAAAGGCGAGCGTTGCGTGGTGATTCGCCGGCGAAGGCGCGGATGTCTGACATGTGTCACTCCCTGTGAACGTGTACTGTTGCGAAGCCCCTGCTCAGGGGATGGCGAACAGTAAGGAAGTGAAATGACATGCCGGTTACGGCGACATGACGTTTTCGTGAATATGCTGTCATGTGTCTGATCAGCCGGCCTGCCGAACGTCATCGGTACACATTCCTTTTGCTGTGCCGGCCAGCTTTACTTGAGCGGGCGTGTTTCGCGTATTACAATCCCGCGTTCTTCAGGACCATAGCTCAGTTGGTTAGAGCGCTACCTTGACATGGTAGAGGTCGGCGGTTCGAATCCGCCTGGTCCTACCACTTTTCTTCTGGGGCCAGGTCCCAACGGGACCTGGCCCCAAGGCCGCATCATGAGCAGCTTCCGATCCCTGCCTCTGGCCGAGGCGCAGCTGCAGACGCTAGACGCTCTCGGTTATCACAGCATGACGCCGGTACAGGCGGAGGCACTGCCGCTGATTCTCGGCAGGCGCGACGTGATTGCCCAGGCGCGAACAGGCAGCGGCAAGACCGCGGCGTTCGCCATCGGTATCCTGCAGTCCATCAATCCGCGTTTTTTTGGCGTGCAGGCCCTGGTGCTGTGTCCCACCCGCGAGCTGGCAGACCAGGTGGGTGGCGAAATGCGGCGGCTGGCGCGGGGCATGCCCAATATCAAACTGGTGCTGCTCTGTGGCGGCAAGCCCCTGGGTCCGCAGATCGGTTCACTGGAGCACGGTGCGCACATTGTTGTCGGCACGCCAGGGCGCATCGATGATCACCTGCGCAAGCAGACACTGCAGCTCGATGGCCTGAAACTGCTGGTGCTCGACGAAGCTGATCGCATGCTGGACATGGGGTTTTCCGAAACGGTGGAAACGATCATTGGCCAGACGCCGGCGACGCGGCAGACGCTCCTGTTTTCGGCGACGTTCCCGAATGCCATCCGGCGCATGAGCCAATCCATCCAGCGCGATCCTGCGGCGGTAACGGTTGAAGGCGAGCATGCCTCGGACGTGATCGAGCAACATTTCTATGACGTTGAGCGGGATCAGCGCGACAGCGCCCTGCTGGCGCTGTTTGTTCATTACCGACCGGAAAATGCGCTAGTGTTCTGCCAGACGCGGCAACAGTGCGAGGAAGTGGCGCAACGGCTGCGCGGAAATGATATTCAGGCGCTGGCGATTCACGGTGATCTCGAGCAGCGTGATCGTGACCAGGTCCTGGTGCAGTTTGCCAATGCCAGCTGTGCAGTGCTTGTCGCCACTGATGTCGCCGCCAGAGGTCTGGACATCAGTGCGCTGGCGCTGGTGATCAATTACGAGCTGCCGCGGAGCCCCGATATCTACCTGCACCGCATCGGTCGCACCGGGCGTGCCGGCGAAAGCGGGCGTGCGGCGAGCCTGGTGGCGCCCGCGGATGCACCGCGCTTGCGCGCCATCGAGGAACAACAGGGAACCGGTATAAGCTGTCGGACCCTGCCGCGCGCCAAAGGAGTTGCAGGGTATGTGCTGCAGGCGCCCATGGTCACCCTTCAGCTCGATGCCGGCAGAAAACAGAAGCTCCGCCCCGGCGATATTCTGGGCGCGCTCACCGGCGATGCGGGCCTCGCCGGCGACGTGATTGGCAAGATCGACATCCACGATCGCAGCAGCTACGTCGCAATAGCGCGCGAGCGTGTGCGTGATGCCATGGCTTACATGACCCGGGGTAAAATCAAGGGGCGCAGTATCCGGGCACGCCTGTTGGGTTCAGGTCCGAGTGGGACCTGAACCCAACAGGCGCCAAATCGTGAACCGAGGAAAAGTCATAATGTCGACGCTGCGCCATGGGCTTGTTGCCGTTTTGTGCTGTGTTTTTTCGGTCAATGCGAGCGCGCAGGTGACCGCACTGCTCGGCGGCCACCTGGTGGATGTAGAGAGCGGAGCGGTGCAGCACGACGCCGTTATCCTGCTGGATGGTGAGCGGATCAGCCGCGTGGGTTCACGCGCCGAGGTGGCTATCCCGGCGGGCGCGCGGCTGATCGACGTCTCCGGCAGGTGGCTCATACCCGGGCTGATGAACATGCATGTTCATCCCGGCCTGGTGCTGCCCGGGAAGCTGACTGCAGAGCTTGCGGATGAGACAGACGCGGCCCTCGCCCTGCGTATGGCAAGCGCCGTTCGCGGGATGCTGCAGGCGGGCATTACAACGATCCGCATACCCGGTGACAAACGGCATGCCGATCTGGCCCTTGACCGGTCCATTCGCAGGGGAGAGTCCACGGGTCCGAGGATCTACTCTGCAGGAGAGCCGGTGGTGATTACGGGTGGGCATCGCACCGAGGCGGGCGAAACCTACGCCGACGGACCCTATGAGCTGGTCAAGGCCGCGCGTCGACAGGTCAGTCTGGGCGCATCCTGGATCAAGATCCTGATCTCCGGTGGCATCGCGACGGAGGGAGGAGATATTGCCGATGCCCTGATGACACCAGAAGAAATCAACGCCGTGGTGGACGCGGCACATCGCTTTGGTGCGAGAGTGGCAGCGCATTCCGGCTCTTCTGCGGCAACCAGCGTCGCAGTTGATGCCGGTGTCGACAGCATAGAACATGGCTACGTTCTGGACAGGGATGTCCTGCGTAAAATGCAGGGTGCGGGCACCTGGCTGGTGCCTACGATTGTGGTCAGTCAGCCCGCGACAACTGCCTTCTTCGAGCGCATCGGTTCCCCCCCGTGGTACCTGCAGCGCCGTGAGTCCGTGGGTCGGCAGCACTGGGAGGCCCTGCGCATGGCGATAGAAGAGGGCGTCAATATTGCCCTCGGCACCGATGGACTCCCCCAGGAGCCCAGTGACGGCACGACGTGGATGGTGCGGGAGGCGGAATATTACGTTGAGGCGGGCATGACAGCCTTGCAGACGTTGCAGTCCGCGACTATCCAGACCGCCCGCATGCTTGATGCGGAGGATGAGATCGGTTCTATCAAACCAGGAAAATACGCGGATATTGTTGCCGTAGCCGCTAATCCCCTCGACGACATCAGTGCTCTGCGTACCCTCGATTTCGTGATGAAGGGCGGTGTCGTCTATCGGGATGATGCGCAATTGGCGCGTTCAGGCGGGGGGGTCAACGCGCTCTCCCGTTGAGGTATTTACCCGGAACCAGCCGGCAATGGAGTAGCGATCCCGCCGCGCGGGCAGCACCTCATGCGCAAACTCCTCGCTCAGAAAGACGACCAGCGTGCCCATTTCGGGCAGCACGGTTACCGGTTCGCCGTTTTCAGGATAGAGCACAAGTTCTCCGCCATCCTCTGGCTTCCAGCCTGGATTCAGGTAGGCAACCAGCGACAGGACCCGGTTTGCCTCGCCGCGAAAGGCATCCAGGTGGCGGCGGTAAAACGCCCCGGGTCGGTAGTGGGCGAAATGGCTCTCAAAGGAAAACAGGCCAAGCAGCAGTCTGCGGTTCAGCTCTCGCTGCAGCGCGGCGGCCCACAGCAGCCAGTGCCTTCCGGCGTCGGATTGGCCGTTTATCCAGCAGATCTCGTCCTGGCGTACGCTGCGTGTCAGACTGTGATCCTGCTGTCGACCGATGCCTGCCGGATAATACAGGCGGCTGTCCATGCCCATCAGGTGCTCGCGCAGTGCGAGCGAGTGCGTCGTCGGTAGCGCGCCTCTGCAAACGGCATAGCCATCGCGGCGCAGGGCGTCGGCGATGATAGCGTACAGCGGCTCTACACACTGCGGGTTCTCGGTCAGGGACGGCGACAACGCATTCTCCGGAATGCCAACAGGATGGGAGTATATCGGGGTCAGGTCCCATTGGGACCTGACCCCGTAAGGTACAATTACCGGATGATCGACAGCGCCCTACAGCTATTGCTCGACTTTGATGCCCGCGTACAGCGCGAGGCGTCGCAGTCTGCCGAGTTCCTGCACCGGCGTGACCGACGTTTTGCACTGACCTGCACCGAGCGCGACGTGCCAGTCGATGCGAGGGCCTGGCTCGATCACCTCGATCGTCTCAGCGGAGACGGGGCGCGCGCGTCCAGGGGTGTGCAGGTTGCCCGGCAGTGGCGACGGATTGCCGCGGGCTTTGGCATCGCCGGGGGCTTGTTCGGTGTTATTACCATGCTCGGACTGCTGGTCTATGAGGGGGGACAGCGCATCAACGTTACCGTCCTCATGGCGTTTGTTCTGCTCCAGCTGCTGCTTGCCTTGCTCACAACCCTGCAGGCGTCGCTCGGCTGGCAGCCCTGGCGGCCGCTGCTGGCACGATTCCAGAAGCAGCTGCCGACTCGCGTACTGCGGCAAATGCAGCCCTTGCTGATGGCCCGCGCGGCGCATCTCGGGGGGCTATGCTTTTCCGTTGCGGCACTGATCACGCTGCTGGTGGCCCTGGTGATTCAGGACCTCGCTTTCGGCTGGAGCACGACACTGAGTGCGGCTCCGACAGGCTTTACCAGACTGACAGCGTCGCTCGCCTGGCCCTGGCGTGGGCTGTGGCCGGCAGCTGTGCCCGACCTGTCGCTGGTGGAGGCAACGCGCTTTTATCGCACGGGAGCGGGAATGTCCGATGTTCCACCCTCGCGCTGGGGGGACTGGTGGCCATTCATCATGATGCTCTGGCTGACCTACGTCGTTCTGCCCCGTGGGATTCTGCTGGCGGTGGCGCAAGGCCATATTGTGCTGAGGGCACGGCGCGCGCTGCATGCCCATCCGGGATGGCGTGCGCTGCAGTACCGTATGGAAACGCCAACCCTCGACACCGGCAATGGTCACAACGATGCCGAGGACACGCCCGGTGAGTTCCACGGTGCGGCGCCGCGGCTGCTGCCACAGGCCAGTGTCGTGGTGTACTGGGGAGGCGTTGCGGCCGACAGCCTGCCCGCCGCCACCAGAGAGCGGGTAAGGCTCACCTGTTCTGCGGGTGGTCGGGCGACCCTGGAGTCCGACCGTCAGACCCTGCAGCAGATTGCTGACACACTGTCTGATAGTAATGGCAGGGACAATGACGTGCTGCTGGTCACGCGGGGCTGGGAGCCGCCTACCGGCGAGCTCCAGGATTTCCTGGAGGCGGCGCAGTCGCTATGGCCGTCGCGGGCCCGTCTGACGGTCGTTCCCGTTTCCCATGATTCTGCAGTGCCCGTTCCGAAACACCAGCTCACCCAGTGGTTGCGTCTTCAGGAGCGCTTTCCCGCTGGCTTTGTCAGCGTTGCCCTGATCGACCCCTTCCCTGCAAACGCCGCGGAAAGTGAACCCGATGCCTGAAGTTCCGGTTTTTGCTGTCGTCGGTCATCCCAACAAGGGCAAGTCCAGTGTGGTGGCTACGCTGTCCCAGAATGATGCTATCGCCATTGCACTGGAGCCGGGGACCACGCGCAAGCGACACCGCTATCCGTTATCGGTCGATGGTGAGGTACTGTATGTCCTTGAGGACACCCCGGGCTTCCAGCGTCCGCGCCGCGCCCTGGAGTGGCTGGAGGCGCACAGCGCCTCGGCAACGGACCGTGCCGAAACCGTCGCCGCGTTTGTCAGCGAGCACCGGGATGACGCGCGCTTTACTGACGAGTGCGAGCTGCTTGCGCCGCTGGTGGAGGGCGCCGGTATCATCTACGTGGTGGACGGGTCGGTTCCCTACAGTCCGGAGGACGAGATCGAGATGACGATCCTGCGCTGGACCGGGCGACCGAGCCTTGCGCTGATCAACAGCATTGGGCCTGATGACTACAGCGATGCCTGGAAGGCCGCTCTGGGGCAGTTTTTCCAGGTCGTGCGGCGTTTCGATGCGGTGCGCGCGCCGTTTGCCCAGCATCTCTCGCTGCTGCGCGCCTTCGGGCAGCTGGAGCCGGCGTGGGAAGCACCGCTCGAGCGCGCGGTGCGCTTCCTGTCAGAGCAGCGTCACTCGCGGCAGGTACAGGCTGCAAGGCTGATTGCTGATGCCCTGATAGACATGATGACCTACCGCGAACAAAGTACGCTCACGGAAACGCAGCTGGCGCAGGGCGAGGATGGTGTCGTGGAGGAGCGTCTGCGCCGGCGCTGGTATGAGCACCAGCGTCAGCGTGAGCAGGCGCTGCGCCGGGATATCGAGCAGCTCTACCAGCACCGGCACCTGCGGCGACAGGAAGCGGCGCTGGAGTGGCACAGCGATCACGATCTGTTCAGCGAGGACAGCCGTCGCGCCTGGGGCGTGAGCAGGCGCTATCTGGCGACCGCAGGCTTTGGTGCCGGCGCCATTGGCGGGGTGGGTCTCGATGCACTCACGCTGGGTTCATCCTTTGGCTTTGGCGCCCTGGCTGGCGGGATTGTCGGAGGCACCGGCGCCTATCTGTTCGGGGACCGTTTCACACTGCCTGCCATGCAGTGGGGACCCCTGCGGGACGGTCTGAAAACCGCAACCTTCGGCCCCGTGCAGGACAGCCAGTTCGGCTACGTTGTTCTGGGCCGCGCCGTCGATCACTGGTGGCATATCAGCCATCGCAATCATGCCGGGCGCGATCTGCTGGATCTGCCGCCGGCCAGCGATCACTGGCTGGAATCACTCGATGCCCGCAGCCGGCGCACGCTGCAGCGCGGGCTGGACAGCTGTCGCAGGAAAGGGCGTCTCGATGGCCGGCTGCGCGCAGACGTTGAAGCGGTGGTTACCGCGGCGCTCGCGATTTACGACAGACGGCAGAACGGGCAGGGCAGTACATAAACACCCGCGACATCGGAGTAAGGCTGCCACGCCCCGCGCGCGCCTGCCCGACCCCATCCTTTTACTGTAGGGTCAGGCGTTCACGATTCTCCGCATAGGTCCTGGCGTCCAGCGGCAGATAGCCGGTCAGGTGCAGCCAGCGGGGAGCGCTGGCGAAATAGCTGTCGAGAAATGCCTGGAGATCGGGTTTGCTGCGCAGCGCATCGCGATTCACGTACAGAAACAGCGGGCGGGACAGCGGCTGATAGCGGCCGCTGCTTGCCGTGTCGACAGAGGGATATACTGCTCCATCCCCGCTGTCGATAGGGATAACGCGCAGTGACTCCCAGTGTCGGTGATAAGCCCCGATGCCAAAAAAACCGAGGCTGTTGCTGTCCTCTGCGATTTTCGCCGCCAGCCACTCCTCGTCTTCGCTGGCGGCATAATCCCCGCGACTGGCCCGGGTCTCGCCGGTGATGACGGTCGTGAAGTAGTCGTAGGTTCCCGAGTCCCTGCCGCGGCCATACAGTGCCAGCGGGCGTTCCGGCCACTCCGGCCGCACCTGGTTCCAGTGTGTCACGGCGCCTTCTGCCGCCGGCTCCCAGATGCGCTTGAGTTCCTCGGTGCTCAGGTAATCCACCCAGTCGTTGTTGAAGTGTGTGACGATGGCCAGGGTGTCCACAGCTACCGGGAATTCCAGGTACTCAACGTCGGCATCGGCGCAGGCCTGCTGTTCCTCGGCATTGATCGCGCGGGAGGCATCTGCGATGTCGATGCTGCCTTCACAGAATTGCCGAAAACCCCCGGTGGTGCCGGCAAAGGCTACGCGGATATCCGCGTCGCGTCGCTCTCGCCGGAAGCGCCTCGCGGCCTCGAGCGTTACCGGGTAGACCGTGCTGGAACCACTCGCGACAATCGTGCGCTCTGTGACGGGGCGTTCGGGAGTCTCGCGATCACCGCTGCACCCTGCGGCCAGTAGAGCGAGGCCCATCCCGGCGATCCGCGCGATGAGGGTCCCGCTTTGACTGCCGTCTGGCAGGAACCCCGCGATCCGTTTCATTGCGGTTTTTTTTCCTTTCCAGTCTGCTCCCGGAGCGACCTGCAGAAATTGCGCAGACTGGCGAGCCTTGTTTCCACGGTATCGAAATAGTCGTCGAGGTGATCGATCATGTCATGCTGCTGGTTTTCCAGGCTAAGCTGTATCTGCTGATCCAGCTCCGCTACAGCCTCGCTCAACGCATCGACATGCTCGGTCTTGTCTTCAAGGTGCTTGTGTTTCACCGTCATTCTCCCTCAGGTGCCATGTCAGTCATTCTCTTCGCACGGCGATCTCAGAACAGCTCGATCACTGCCAGCGCCAGCAGTGGAATCACAAAGAACACGCCGAGAATGTAGGCGAGGACGAACAGTCGGTTTCGCTGCGCCAGGTCTGCCAGACCTTCCGCGATGACGATCGGCAGTGGGCGTAACCAGGGCAGTCCGTAAATGATCAGAATGGCGAGAATATTGAAGGACAGATGGATCAGCGCGATCTGCAGGGCCAGTACCGCGGTGGGTCCGCTGATTGCGGTGGCGGCGAGCAATGCAGTGACCGTGGTGCCAAGATTCGCACCGAGCGTGAACGGGTAGACCTGCCGCAGCGTGAACACCCCGGTGCCGGCAAGCGGAACGATCAGCGCGGTGGTGGTTGACGACGACTGTACGGCCACCGTAATGATGCCGCCCGAGAGCATGCCCGAGAGCGGTCCGCGGCCGACGGCAGAGTGCATTATCTCCTTGGCCCGCCCCACCATGACCCGGCGCAATACCTTGCCGATGGTCGTGACGGAAAACACGATCGCAGCAATGCCGATAACAATCAGCGCCACCCCGGACCAGAGCGTTGGTAGCCAGGACACGGCACCGGCAAGAACATCGTTGGCGGGTGACAGCAGCACTTTCATGAAGTTGACGTCTTTCATGCTCAGGTTGGCATCGCCCACCAGCAGGGCTGCGACAGCCTGGCTAGCTATCTCAAGAGGGTGAAACAACAGCTCCAGCGGCAGCAGAATACCGACGGCGAGCAGGTTGAAGCTGTCATGCACCGTGGCGGCGGAAAAGGCACGGCGGAACTCCTCACCGTTGCGAACGTGGCCGAGGCTGACAATGGTGCTGGTCAGCGAGGTGCCGATATTCGCGCCCATGGCCAGCGGGATTGCAATGCCCAGCGGCAGTCCACCGGCGACCATGCCGACAATAATCGATGTGACCGTACTTGAACTCTGGATGAGTGCCGTGGCAACCACCCCGACGATCAGTGCGATGACGGGGTTGGTGGCGAACGCAAACAGTTCCCGCGCATTGCCCCCGGTGGCAGTCTTGAAGCCGTCGCCGATGGCGCCGACAGCGGCGAGCAGCAAATACACGAGTGCAGCGACAATCAGCCATGATCGCCACTGCGTCTGTTTTGACTCTGTATAGGAGAGAATCTCTGCGTTTGCGGTCATAAACCCATACTGCCAGTGACGGATGCTGACGCGTAAAATGACACGACAGAATGCACGAGACATGTGACGGTTTCGTGACAATGGCCGCGCACCCCGACCGCATCATCGACTAGCCGGTTACTCCGAGACCGGCGGCGATGGCGTTGACGCTGAGCAGCAGCTGCGGCAGAAGTGCCTCCGCTTCGGCGTTCCTGCCCTCTCGCCGCAACTCGCGCCAGTGGGCGAGGAGCCCCACCTGGTGGCGATGCAGTGGCGCCAGGGCCTCGGTACGGCGGCGGATAATGCTGTGGATGCGCGGTCTTGCCTGCGCCAGGGGTGCACCATAGACCGTCTCGAGCATTGCCCCGGTGCGAGCGTACTCCTGTTCGATTTGCGCGAGAATGCGCGAGCCCTGCCCGGCGTCATCGACCAGCCCTGCGTATTCGCGCATCACCGGCAGCGATGCGGTCATCCACGCAGTGGCAATATTGCTGAGCAGGTAGTGCAGCGGTGGCCAGCGCGCCGACGTCTCTGCCTTCGCCTCGATGATGCGCGCCAGCTGTTCTGGCGCGTCCCGCTGCAGTGACGCGAGGGCGCTGCCGAGGCCATACCAGCCGGGCAGCACAAAGCGCGACTGGTTCCAGGCAAAGACCCAGGGGATGGCCCTGAGGTCAGCGAGGCTGCGCTGTCCCGTGCGGCGCGGGGGTCGCGAACCGATGCGGCTGGCCTCAAGGACATCAATGGGCGTGGCCTGGCCGAAAAAGGCAATAAAGCCCTCGGCCTCCAGCAGCCTCCGGTAGGCAGCGCGACTTTCCGCCGCCAGGCGGTCCATGATGGCGGGCAGGTCCTGCGGGTCGTTGCGCCCGAGGCGGTCGAACGCGGCCGCCGCAAATGCGCCGGCGCCGAGCAGTTCAAGGTGGTGAGACGCCGTGCCCTGATTGGCATACTTCTGCGAGATGGTCTCGCCCTGTTCCGTGACCCGCAGGTCGCCGCGCACCGTGTGTGGCGGCAGGGCACGGATAAAGCGATGGGTTGGCCCGGCGCCGCGGCCGATGGTGCCGCCGCGGCCGTGGAAGAAACGCACGCGCACACCGTGACGGTCGCCGATCTCCGCCAGCGCCCGCTGGGCGCGATACAGGGTCCACAGACTGGCGACGATACCGCCGTCCTTGCCCGAGTCGCTGTAGCCCACCATGACCTGCTGCTGTGGCTGCGTTTCCCCGTCCCTGCGCTGCCGGTATTGCAGACTTCGGGCTACCATCGGGTGACGAAGATAATCGTCGAGAATATCGGGTGCCCGCTCAAGATCGTCTATCGTCTCGAACAACGGCACCACCTCCAGCGGGCACACCATAACGCCGTCCAGGTCCTCCAGCAGGCCCGCGTCGCGCGCCAGCAGGTACACCGCGAGCAGGTCCTCGGCGCTGCGCGTCATGCTCACGATCAGCGCCCCGATGCCGTCCGGGCCGCACTCGCGCAGGTGCGTCGCCAGCACCTGCAGGGGGTCGAGCGCTGTCTGTGCCGCCCCGGAAGGAATACGGGCAGGGCTGGTGAAGGGCCGCGAGCTGCGCAGCTCTTTTTCCAGCAGCTGCCGCCTGCGCCCGGCTGACCAGTCGCCGTACGCGGCGCCGTCTTCGACACCGGCGTGGCAGAGCAGGGACCCCAGTGCGCTGTCGTGGACCGTGCTGTTCTGGCGGACGTCGAGGCGAGCGAGGTGAAAGCCGAATCTTCGCAGCCGGGTGCGCAGTGGCAGGATATCGCTGTCTACCAGCCGCGCTGCGCCGAGGCTGTGCAACGCCTGCTCAAGCGGGGCAAGGGCATTGTCCAGTTCGCCGGCACGCAGGAAGTCTCCCGGCGCTTTTTCTCCGCGCCGCGGCAGGCTTGCCCGCAACAGATTCACGTACTGACGGAACGGCTCCTCGGCATTGCGTTCCAGCGCTGGCGTCGCGCGCTCGCCGAGGACAAGCCTGCGTTCGGCAATGGCATCGCGCAGTGATGGCGGCGGTAGCTGGCCATTAAGAGAAATGCTCAGTCTGCTGGCGAGGTCCTCGAGGTCGCGGTCAAGCAGTGTCAGCGCGGCCTCCCGGTGATGCTGGAGCGTCTCCGCGGTGATGTCCCCGGTAACGCCAGGATGGCCGTCGCGATCACCACCTACCCAGCTGCCGAAGACCACCCGAGGCAGAGCGTCGACGCCGGCAGGGGCGGGTTCCTTCAGGCCCGCCGCTGTCCACGCCTGACGCAGCCGGGCGTCGAAAGCCATGGTCGCCTGAGGGAACACGCTCCCGAGAAAATGCATGATGAGCCGTCGCTCATCGGCCAGCCGCGGCTTCTCCAGATAGATTTCGCCGGTTCGCCACAGGCGCTCCAGACAGGCGTCGGTGTCGCGCGCCAGCGCCGCCTGCTCGGCCGGGGTCCACATGCTGTTTTCCCGCGCAACCAGCAGCTGGTACAGCCGGCGGTGGTGCTCGAGAACGGTCTGGCGCTTGGCTTCGGTGGGGTGGGCTGTCAGTACGGGCTCGATGCGCAGCGACGCGAGTATCTCTGCCATCGCGCGGCCGTCGAGTCCCGCGGCGAGCGCCTGCGTGAAGGCCTGCTCCCAGGCACCGGACTCGCCGGCTTTGGCGCCGCGCCGCTCGGTGGCGCGGCGGGTCTGCACCACCGCGTTTTCCTCGGCGAGGTTGAGCAATTGAAAGGCAATGGAAAAGGCCTGCAGGCAGTCCTCCGCGATGTCCGCAGGCAGCTCCGCTACCGGTACGTGGGGCTGCTCGCGCCACAGCGTTTGCCAGGGCAGGCAGTCGGCTACCCGCGGTTGACCGATGCTCGTCAACACCCGGGCCAGTGACTGCATCAGGAAGCGCAGGCTTTCCTCGCCGTAATCGTCTGGGGATGTCTTCACGGCTCGATCATTCATCCGGGGTTTTTCAGACCAGAGTAGCAGCTTTGCCGGCAGCGACCAGCTATAGAGACAGGAAGGGACCGTCCACGCAGCCGCGCCTGCCGTCGGGCGCCGCGCAGGCGCCGCAGATGCCGACGCCGCACTTGGTCAGGTAGTCGATGGCGCTGAAAATCTGGCTGTCGTCGCAGAATTCCCGCTGCACGGCGACGGCGGCGTGGACCATGGGCTCCGGGCCGCAGTTGTAGAACACCAGTGCCGCCAGCTCTTCCCGGGACATCCCAGCCAGGCGCTCGCGCAACAGCTCGGTCACGCGGCCATGGAAGCCCGCGCTGCCGTCGTCGGTCGACACGTGCACGGTGGCAATGTCCCGGCATTCCTCGAGAAAATACAGGCGCTCCGCGCTGCGTGCGCCGGTGAAGATCTCGGCGTTGCCGAAATCCCGCGCAATCTGGTAGACCGCCGCCAGGCCGGTGCCGCCGGCGACCGCCATGATACGGGCATCCTCCGGGGGCTCGACCGGTACACCATGGGGTCCGCGCACATAGGCTTCCGTCCCCGCGGGCAGGTCCATCAGGGCGTGGGTGAACTGGCCCACATCGATGGCCACCAGGGTGAACGGATCGTCGCTGAGCACGGAGAAAGGCTTCTCGCCAAGACCGGGTATCCACAGGAAGACAAACTCGCCTGCCTGCACGTTGACCCTGCGGTCGAAGGTGAGCAGGGCGATGTCCGTGCAGACGCGCTCATTGCGCACCAGGGTCACGGGCCTAAAGCGCATGTCGGTGTCGTACTGTACCTGCGATTCGGCGCTGTCGCGGCCGGATTCAAGGTCGCTTTCCAGCGTGCGGAAATAGGCGGCCATCTCCGGCGTGTCCATCCCGGTCAGCGCCGACCCCACGCCGACAATGCTGGCGCCGGCGGCGAGGCTTTCGCGCACGTCTTCCGCGCTGCTGATACCGCCGCAGCCGATGATCGGCAGATCGCTCACCGCGCGCACTTCGCGAATGCACTTGAGGGCGATGGGCAGTACGCCCTTGCCGGACATGCCGCCGGCACCATTGCTCAGCACGGGGTGGCCATGAGAGGAGGTGTAGCCGGGGCCGACGGTGTTGATGGCGCAGAAGCCGTCCGCGCCTGCCGCCTCGGCAGCGCGGGCAATGGCGGCGATATCCGGGGTATTCGGCGTCAGCTTGGGAATGACCGGGATGTCCACAGCGGCTTTTACCGCGCGCACGATCTCGGCCACCAGTTCCGGGTCCTGGCCCATCGCCATGCCGTAGCCCTGGGCGTGGGGACAGGACAGGTTGAGCTCCAGACCGTCGGACACCGGCGCCAGCAGCTTCGCCACGGCCACGAATTCCTCGACGCTGCCGCCAAAGATGGAGGTCAGCAGGAAGCGATTCTCAGGCACTTTCAATGCCCCGAGAACCTCCAGTGATGCCGCGGCACCGGGATTGGTGAGGCCCACCGCATTGACGAAGCAGCCCGGGGCGTACTGGCTGTAGACCGGCTCGCGGTTGCCCGTGCGCGGCTCCAGACCAATGCTCTTGGTGGTGATCACGCCGACCTGGGGCATATGGTCGAACACGTACTGGATGATCGGCCCTGCGGTGGTCACGACGCCCGAGGGAATAGTAAACAGCCCTGAAAGACGCTTGCCGAAGAAGTCAGTGCTTACATTCGCTTTCACAGCAGGC
The DNA here is from genome assembly GCF_004340525.1 of Chromatocurvus halotolerans. Classification (GTDB taxonomy): domain Bacteria; phylum Pseudomonadota; class Gammaproteobacteria; order Pseudomonadales; family Halieaceae; genus Chromatocurvus; species Chromatocurvus halotolerans. The sequence goes on from NZ_SLWX01000003.1 coordinate 94,546, forward strand.
GCTCCACCGTGTGATAGACCGTGCGGCGCTTTTTACTGAGCCCCATTTTCTTGCGCGCGCCGGTTTTTGTCGACATGACCAGCCGGTAGGAAATATCGGTATGACGCATGGCAATGCCATGTACCAGCCCCGCCCACCACTCGGGGGGGTGTAGCGTGCAGTGGGCATTCTGCCCGTTGGGCAGGTTCTTGACGGCGGGAAAGCAGGCAACGTTGGCGAACACGAACCTGCGCGCGTAGCTGAACATTTCCTCGATGATCCAGGGCACGTCCGGCTCGGTGATGTGCTCGAGGACATCGGTGCTGATAACGCCGTCGTACTGCTGGTCCGGCAGTGTGCTGAAAGGCTCGTAGCCCGGGTCGTAGCAGCGAATGTCATCGACGCCCCAGTAGGACTGGATGCTGTCTGCCGTTAACTGTGGTGTGACGCGGATATCGCTCTGCTGGTAGGCGAGGCCCTTGCCGGCGCCATAATCGAGGATGCTGCGTGCGCCAGTGTGCGTGATCATCGCGCGGATGTCCGCCGCGTGGTTGATCAGCATTTTGCCGGGGAAGGTGTCCTTCCCCGACTTGCCGGCGGACTGTTCGCCCTCTTCGTGCATGGTTTCATACATGCGCACCATTTCCAGATACTCTGGACTGGGGTTGTCTCGGGTATACATCGGGGCCTCACGCGGTGCCATCACGGCGGGGTTGTTGTCCTTCCGGGCGGCGATGCTACCACCGTTGCCCGCGGCTTCACAGCGGTCCCGGCGGTGGCTTTCAGGTGCCACAGAAGGTCTGTTGCACCGCCTCTTCCGGGGCTGCGGGCGTCGCCAGCTCGAGGTCGCGGGCATCGAAGCTGAACGGCGCAACGAAACGCGCGGCGAAGCGGTTGAAGGGTGCGTGATCCCCGTTCTCGGCGGCATCAATGGCGCGCTGCACCAGGTGGTTGCGCGGAATGAACAGCGGATTACGGTGTCGCATGGCATCCCGCAGTGCGGCGGCATCATTTTTCTCACGGTCCAGTCGCGCCATCCAGCGCTCGCGCCAGTCGTCGAGATCCGCGGGCGCACGGTACAGCGGCTCCAGAGCCCGCGTTTCCGCATCCGGCGCGGGCAGCCCGCTCAAGTAGCGAAACGTCAGGGTGAAGTCAAGGCGGTGCTGCGCCATGATGTCGAACAGGTCCTCAACCAGCGTGGCGTCATCCTCGTCGATCGCAGACAGGCCAAGCTTGGCCGCCAGTCCTTTCGCATGGGCGTCGGAGAACAGTCCCGGGAAGGTCTCAATGGCTGCCCGCGCAAGCGCCACCGCGCGTTCCTTGTCGTCTGCAATGAGCGGCACCAGGGTCTCTGCCAGTCGCGCCAGGTTCCAGTGGGCGATGCCGGGCTGATTGCGGTAGGCGTAGCGACCGGCATAGTCGATGGAGCTGAACACGGCATCCGGTTGAAATCCTTCGATAAAGGCGCAGGGGCCATAGTCGACGGTTTCGCCGCAGAGCAGCATGTTGTCCGTATTCATGACGCCGTGGACAAAGCCCAGGTGCTGCCAGTGCGCGACCAGCGCCGCCTGGCGGGCAATCACTGCTTCCAGCATCGCCAGCGCGGGATTCTCGTGGTCGGCAACTTCCGGGTAGTGGCGCGCCAGGACATGATCGACCAGTGTCCGCAGTGCCTCCAGGTCCTCGCGCGCGGCGAAAAACTGGAAGGTCCCGATGCGGATATGGCTGCTGGCGACCCGGGCGAGAATGGCCCCGGGCTCTACCCGGTTACGGATGACCTTCTCGCCGGTGGTCACCGCGGCAAGGGCGCGGGTGCTGGGAACCCCCATCGCATGCATGGCCTCACTGACCAGATACTCGCGTACGACGGGCCCCAGCGGTGAGCGACCGTCGCCGGAGCGGGAGTAAGGGGTGCGTCCGGAGCCCTTGAGCTGTATGTCAAAACGCCTGCCCTCGCGGTCGAGAACCTCGCCGAGCAGCAGCGCGCGGCCGTCGCCCAGCTGCGGATTGAACTGTCCGAACTGATGTCCCGCATACACCGTGGCGATGGAGGCGGCGCCCTTGGGAACGGCGTTGCCAGCAAGAACCGCCACGCCCGCGTCCGAGGCCAGCCAGTCGGCATCGATGCCCAGCTGCTCGCACAGCGGGGCGTTGACCCGCAGCAGCTCGGGGCTGGCCACCGGCGTTGCGCTGACCGCGGCGTAAAGACGCGGCGGCAGGCGTGCATAGCTGTTATCGAAGGGGATGACGCTGTCGAGTGTGGGCATGCTGTCCTCTGGCGGTGGCAGATGGTCACCGCATTGCTGTTGGATTCCGTTAGCGGGCAGGGTTAACCTTAGCGGTCATGCGCGGTTATCGCCAATGCCGCCCCGACCGCCAGGTTACCGAGCTGCCATCGATCGAGTGCCATCGCCATGACTACCGCACAATCCTGGGATACGCTGATTCGAAATGCCACCGTCTTCGACGGCAGCGGTGCCCCGCCCCGGCAGCTGGACGTGGCCCTGCGGCGGGGGCGTATTGCCGCCAAGGGCAGTGCCCTGCCGGAAAACAACGCGGCCGAGATCGTCGATGCCAGCGGCAAGTGGCTGATGCCCGGGCTGCTGGATATCCATACTCATCTGGACCTCGAGGTAGATCTCGATCCGCGTCTTCCGGAGGTGGTGCGCCACGGCACCACCACGGTGCTGGTGGGCAACTGCAGCCTCGGCACCTGTTTCGGCCGCCAGGACGATAACGGCCAGGACCCCATCGTGGACTGCTTCACCCGCGTCGAGAATATTCCGAAGAGCGTGCTGCGCAAGTGCGTGGATGCCATTCACTGGGATAACACGGGCGATTACCTCGACCACCTTGATGCCCTGCCGCTGGGGCCAAACGTCGGCGTATTCGTTCCACACTCCATGCTGCGCATCGAGGTGATGGGCCTTGAGGACAGCATCAGCCGCGAACCGACGACGGAAGAACTCGAGCGTATGGCGATGCTGCTGGAGCGGGCCATGCAGCAGGGTTATGTCGGCATGAGTACCGATGGCCTGCCGTTTCACTACCTGGCAAACGCGCCACACAAGGACCAGCGCATTCCGACGCAGTTTGCGAGCTTCGGCGAACTGAAGCGCCTGCTCAAGGTGGTGCGTGAGCATAACCGGGTCTGGCAGACCACACCTATCCTCGAAAATCGCGTTACGGCGCTGCTGTATTTCACGCTGACCAGTGGACGCCTGTTCGGCCGCACCCTGAAAACCTCAGCACTGTCGGTTATGGAGTTCGTGCTGGCGCCTCGCGCCTCGCACGCTTTCCTTGGCTTTGCCCGTCTCATGAATAGCCGGTTCTTTCGTGGGCAGCTGCATTTCCAGGCGCTGGGCACAAATTTCCGGGTATGGTCCGACGGCATGGTCAGTCCGCTGTTCGAGGAACTCGATTCCACCTGCCAGCTGATCGCAAAGGAATACGATGATGTTGCCGGCCGCCGGGCGCTGCTGGATGACCCGGCATTTATCGAGGCCTTTCGACGCGAGTGGCATCACGGTCGCCGGGGGCGCAACCTGGCGCGTCTCAAGGCGTGGCTGGGCATGCCGGATCACCTGGTCATCCGCGATCTCGACCGGCTGAATTTCGACGGCGCCCCTGTGGCGGACTGGGACGGGGAGACCATGCAGCAGGTCTACGAGCGGGTGCTGCGTTTCCAGGCCGGCGAGCAGCAGGCTGCACGCTCGCAGGCCGAGCGTGATGCCCTAAGCCGATTCCCGGTACCGCTCAGGGACGACGCCGATTTCATGCTGCACTTGATGCGCGAGTACGACAAGGGTTTCCGCTTCTGGGCCGACATGAGCAATATCGGCAACGCTGCCACCATCGACTATCTACTGCACGAGCACGCGCTGCCTGGCTTCAACGACTCCGGTGCGCACATCACCAACATGGCGTTTTTCGATACCAACCTCATGTCGCTCAAGCTGGCCCAGCAGCAGGGATTGGAAACCGTCGGCCGCATGGTCCGGCGCCTGACGCGCGAGCCGGCGGAGTTCTTCGGCCTGGACGCGGGTACGCTGGACATCGGTGCGCAGGCAGACCTGGTCATTATCGACCCGGACGTCCTGCGCCACTGGGACTGTAACGACACACGAGAGTACGTCTACCGCGATCTCTTCGAGCACCACCAGATGGTCAATCGTCCGCCGGGTATTGTCGAGCATGTTTTCATTCGCGGTGAAGCGGTCTGGTGCCAGGGGGAGTTCGGCGATGCGCTGGGTGCCCGGCCTCTGGGCCGCGCGCTGCGCGCTGCTCACTAGATCAGCTGGTAGCGCTGCGAAAAATCGGCCAGCGGCGCGGGCCGATCAAAAAAATAACCCTGGAATACCGGGCAGCCGAGTTCTTGCAGCAGATCGCGCTGTGCAGCGGTTTCCACGCCCTCGGCGACCACGTCCATTTTCAGTGTCCGCGCCAGCGCAATGATGGCTTCGGTAATGCCGCGGTCGTTGTCGTCGATCAGCAGATCCCGCACAAAGTCCTGGTCGATCTTCACCTGGCCAATCGGCAGGCGCTTGAGATAGGCGAGCGATGAATAGCCGGTGCCGAAGTCGTCCAGCGACAGGCTCACCCCCAGCTCCAGCAGTGCCGTCATCCGCGCGCAGATGGTTTGCAGGTTCGCTGCCAGAGCACTCTCGGTGATTTCCAGTTTCAGTGCGGCCGGCCGCAGCGGGTACTCGGCCAGTACCGCCGCGACTTTCTCCACAAAGTCGGGTTTCTCGAAGTGTCTTGCGCTGATGTTGACCGAGATCGACAGGTCCCTCGTGCGTTTATTCTTAGCCCACAGTGACAGCTGCCTGGCCGCGAGACGCATGACTTCGTTCCCCAGATCCGCGATCAGGCCGCTTGCCTCGGCAATCTGAATGAACTCTCCCGGCAAAAGAAGCCCGCGCGAAGGATGCTGCCAGCGTATCAGCAGTTCGGTGCTGACCAGCCGGCCATTCGCGTCAACCTGCCCCTGGTAGAACGGCACCAGCTGATGTGTGTGGATGGCCTCGCGCAGGTCCACTTCAAGCCGGTGACGCTGCAGCAGAGCCGACTGCACCGCAGGATCAAAGAAAGCGAAGGTATTCTTGCCCGCCGATTTGGCCTGGTACATCGCAATATCCGACTGCTGCATGAGCTCGTCGACCGACAGTTCCTGGCCGATAAACAGCAGCGCCCCCATGCTGGCAGTCACCCTGTGCTCAAGCTGTTTCTGTCCGAAGGGCCTGGCGAGCGCAGACAGAATCTCTCCGGCGATACGCTCAACCTGTTCGGCGGCTTCCACCGGGTCCCGGGACAGGTCGCCGAGAACCACGACGAATTCGTCCCCGCCAAGTCTCGCCGCAAGATCGTTCTCCCCCAGGGTCTCCGTCAGCGTCTGCGCAACTCTCATCAGCAGATCGTCGCCCTGGCGGTGCCCCAGGGTTTCATTGATGAGCTTGAAGTTGTCCAGATCGAGGAACAGCAGGGCGCTATAAAGCCGGCCACGCTGTGAACCTGCCATGCGGTAACGCAGCTGGTCCTCGACCAGCCGCCGGTTAGGCAGTCCGGTCAGCGCATCGCGGAAGGATAGCTGCTCAATGCGGTCCTGGAAATGCTTTTGCTCGGTGATGTCGGTCTGCAGGGCCATGAAGCCTTCCAGTTGCCCGTCCCGGTCCAGGACCGGCGAGCAGGCGATGTGCGTCCAGTATTCACGACCTGTTTTGGCGTAGTTGATGATTTCGACCTGGAAGCCCTCGCCGGCCTGAAGCTGTCGGTGCATGTGGGCCACCGTATCCGGGTCCGACTTTTCACCCTGCAGGAGGTGACCGGGTTTATGGCCGCGCATCTCCGCCAGGGTGTAGCCACTAATGCGCTCGGTCCCACGGTTCACCCAGGTCAGAAGGCCGTTGGCGTCGGTAAAAATCACGCCGTGATGTGTGCGCGCGACAACCTGAGACAGATTTTCAAGTCGGGACTCTTTCGCCCGGAGCTCCGTGACGTCCTGCACCGTGGTCACCTTGAAACACCCGCCGTCCTCGGTAGTGACGCGTCCAGCGGTTACCAGTACATTTCGGATGCGTCCGTCCTTGTGCAGCACGCGCCACTCGCCGGGGCTTTCGTCACCGCCTGCCAGGTAGGTATCGTGCAGGCGGGCGGCGTATTCCCTGAGGTCCTCCGGGAGCACCTTGGTAAATAGTTCGCCCACCAGTTCCTCGCGCGGGTAGCCGTAGGTGCGGCAGTAGGCATCGTTCACGAGAACAAAGCGACGGTCGGAGCCGGTGACACAGATTCCGATCTCCGCCGAGTTGTAGATGCCCTGCAAAAAGGCGAGCTCTTTGCCGGCTGGTAATTCCTGCTGTCGAGACACGCCAGCTTCCTCTAACGCCACCCGGTGAATGCACAGGCTATTGTGTTGATGCGTTGTTGCTGGCCGGGATACGGCCAATGTGACTCAACCCTATACTTGTCAGGTGCGGCTGCACTACACAGACGAGCCACCGAACTTCCACACAATCTGGACGAAAACACGACAGACTGGCGGTTGTTCTGGAGGGAAGTTGCGCAGGATATACACATTTGTCATTTCCGGTTAGAGTCAACGGTTAACAACACCACTTCGACCAACGCTACCTCCTGACGCGGGCCCAACAATGCCACAGAGCAAGTCAGTTCTTCCCGTCTACGACTTTTCGCTGTCACTGAACGACGCCTATCGCGAGAAAATTCTGCCGTTGTTCACGCAGCACAGGATCGCTGCCAACCCCATCAATTATGCGCTGCTTTACGACTACGTCGCCGACCAGAACCCGGAATTAAAAAAGGCCATTGATGCCCTGCTGGCCGAGAAGAAGACACTGGAGATGAAGGAGAGCCAGGAGCTCTACGCCTCTTTTGTCTGCAGTGCTTCGCTGGAGTCGTTTGAAACCATCCAGGAAAAGATTCATCAGGTCCTCAATCGTGCCTCGGATGCGGTTGACAGGACCTTCAGCCAGGCAGAGCAGGCCGGCGATGGCTTTGAACAGAAAACCACGCTTCTCGAGAACACCTCCGACGTTGCCAATCACCAGGCAATCATCCTCGACATCATCCGTGAGACCCGCGCACTCGCCGCGACGACCCAGGCGATGCAGGCCGAACTGACCCGCGCAAATGCGGAAATGGAAGAGCTCCGAGGCGAGCTGATCAGCGTGCGTAAAGTCGCCACAACAGATGGCCTCACCGGTCTGCTCAACCGCCACGCTTTCCAGGACGTAATGGACGACATTATCGATCACGAGGGAGGGGGGGCTGTGACGCTGGCAATCCTCGATATCGATTTTTTCAAGCAGGTCAACGATACCTGGGGGCATCCCATGGGGGACAGCGTCATAAAATACGTGGCGTCCCTGGTAAAGAAACATGTCGCTGACCATCATCACGTTGCGCGCTATGGCGGTGAAGAGCTGGTCATCGTCATGCCCGACACAGACAAGAGGACGGCATGGGACATTTCGGAAAACATTCGATGCGAAATGGAAAAGGTCCGCCTCAAGCGCAAATCCGACGATCAGTCGCTGGGTGAAATCACCGTGTCGATCGGCCTGACGGAAAAGCGCGACGACGACTCTGTGGACAGCTTTATCAGTCGCGCCGATTCAGCCCTGTACAGGGCCAAGCAGCTTGGGCGCAATCGGATAGAGGAGGGATAGTCGCGTGAAGATACTGCAGCCCTCCGCACAGTCTCCGGGAGCACTCGTCCTGCTCTGCGTCTGCATGCTAGTGACGGGATGCACCACCACCAGGAATGTCATCATCGACCAGAAAGGTGTTGACATGAACCGCTACCGCCAGGATCTGGCGGAGTGCAAGGAGTATGCGCGAGAGGTGCGCAAGGGTGAAATGGTTGCGCGCGGCGCCGGCTCCGGCGCCGCGGTGGGTGGGGCCATCGGCGCCATCGTGGGCGACAGCACCGACAGCGCCGTCCGCGGTGCCGGCGTGGGTGCGGTTTCCGGTGGCGCTCGCGGCATGTCGGCAGGCGAGCGCGAGGAAATGCAGGTCATCAAGCGCTGTCTGAGAGGGCGCGGCTACCGCGTTCTGAACTGATAGCCGCCCTGACTGCGGCGTTTCCGACCTCCGTCGGGTAGCGCGAGTCGGGCCAGACTATTGCTTGTCTCTTTTCGAGTCGCCGCCGAGCATCTTCTGCAGTAACTTGCCGGCCTCTTTCTCTACCGTCCGACGAACTTCCCCCTCCGCCAGGTCCTTCAGGATTTCGCGGGTATCGACCCGGCACCAGGACCCCGGCTCATCCGCGAGGTTGCCCTCGCACTCCACCGGCCAGCGCAGGTCCGCCAGCCGCTCATTCACCCGGCAGGCGGGGTCGAGTCCCACGGTATCGCGGATAGTCGCGCGAATGCTGGCGCTGAAATCCTTTGCCGTGAGGTCGAGCGTGCCGTTGCCGGTCAGGCCCAGCGCCGGGAGCGAGGCGGACAGGGGGTCCAGCCGCGCCTGACCATCGGCAAGATTGATGTCGGCCTCGAGTTCCGAGAACACGGTGTCTGGCTGGAAGGTTGCTGTCAGGGACTCCTGGTTCACCAGCGCAACGGCCTGGCAGAACTGACGCTGCGCATTGACGCCCGCCACGGTAACGCTATCGGTCCGCAGGCGGATCGGGCCGGTGAGTGAGGCGACCAGGGCATCGGTCGAATCCCCGGTGGCGGAGATCTCCCAGTCGAGTCCCGCACGGCCGCTCGCCGCAACCGGGGTGCGCAACGCGCGCACTGCGCTGGCGATATCCAGGTTTTCCACGCTGCCCTGCGTTCTCAGGGTGGCGGGGTTGTAGCGCGCATTGAGCTCGGCGCTGAAGTCTATGTCGCCGTCGTGCAGTTTGCCCTTTACCGGTTTCAGTGTCAGCTTGCCATCCTTCGCACGCAGGCTCGCCGTGACGTTACTCAGAACGTGTTGATCGATAACCACTCGATCCAGGCTCAGGCGTGCGGCAGTGTCGATGCTGCGAAGGGCGTCATACGGCAGGGTGATCGGACCTGCCTCGGCAGAGGGCTCGGCCTGCGCCGCGGCGTCCGGGCCGGCCAGGGCCAGCAGCGCCGGGTTGAATTCGTTGACGCTGAGTTCGGCATCTATCTGGGGGCTCTCGAACGCGGCATAACGCAGCGAGCCATTGCCCAGCATCTGGTCCACGGTGAAAGCCAGGGTCAGGTCCGCTACCTGTGCGTTGATGTCCACACTGCCCTCGATATGAGCATTGAGCGGTCGTTGGGTCAGCCCGGTGGTGTCGATATCCAGGCGTGTCACGCTGACGCTGCCGGCCTCAAGGTTGGGGCGGAATTCCCCGTTGATATCCATGACCAGGTCCTCTCCGCTGTCGGCGCCCGGCAGCCGCACCAGCGCCGTCATGGGCACAGGTCGCCCGGCAGTATTGAGATCACTGGCGGAAAGGTTCTCGAGTATCACCGTGGAGAGTGTGCTGCCGTCTTCGTCGACGGTCAGCAACCGCGCATTCTCGATCGACAGACGCGCGACGTTCAGCGCCAGCGGCAGTGCCAGCGCTGCACCAGCGCCGGCGCCCGACTTGCCTGTTTCCCGCGCGCTGCGACGCTTCGCGTAAAGCGCGTCGAGCTCGGCATCCGACAGGTCGGCAGTCGACATCCCGGCGGCTGCGGCCCCGGCTTGCGCTACGGTGGTAATAGTGAGGTCGCGCAGGTTCACCGAGTCTATCTCCACGCTGCCACGCAACAGCGGCATGACGGCCAGCCCGGTGCCAAGCTCGCCCGCCTGCAGGCTCGCCCGGCTATCGGGAGCGTCGATACGAACATCGGCCATCTCCAGCCCCAGTCGGGGGAATAGCGACAGCGACACGGGTCCCGACACCGTGAGTTCCGCTCCGGTCTTGTCCTGTAGCTGGCTGGCGGCGATGCTGATCAGCTTTTCCTCGTTGACCAGCAGCGGTATCAGTAATGCTGCCAGCACCACCAGCAAGACGGGGATAGCAATAATATAAAGAAGAATACGTCCCATGTATGGCACCTGAAACGGAATGTGTAGCACCATCCTAGAGCAAAACCTCTGTCGCGGGAACGTGGGCCGCATTGACAGTAGGGCGCTGCCCTTGTCCTCAGGCGTCCGCGTCAATCACGCGACGCTCGACGTGGCGCGAGAGAATCCGCTCTCGCTCCCGTGCGACCAGCGCGTCTGACTTCAGTGCCCACAGGCGATCGCGGGCGCATCGATAGCTTTCCGAAATGTCCACCAGCGGCTCCGGGTAGCGGTCCAGTTCCCCGCCGTACATAAGCCGCTCCATGGGTGTCAGCTCCCAGGGCGTGTGAATCAGCGGGTCCGGCAGGGCCGCGAGTTCCGGCACCCATTGACGGATAAAGGTGCCGTCGGGGTCGTGATCCCGGGACTGCTTCAGGGGGTTGTAGATACGGATGGTATTGATGCCGGTGACGCCGGCCTGCATCTGCATCTGCGGATAATGAATGCCGGGTTCGAAATCGAGGAACAGCGAACCGAGCCAGGCAGCGCCCGCACGCCAGTCCTGCCAGAGGTGGTGGCAGAGGAAGCTCACCAGCATGGCCCGGGAGCGAAAGTTGATATAACCGGTGGCTCGCAGGCAGCGCATGCTGGCATCGATCAGGGGCAGGCCGGTCATGCCGTCGCGCCACGCCGTGATGAGGGCGTCCGAGTGGCCCCGGGGGTGGGCAAGGTAGCCGCGGTTGATGTCCTCGAATTGCATGCGGCACTCCATCTCGAATTTCTGTATGAAATGGCAGTGCCAGTGCAGGCGGGACTCGAAGGCTGCCAGGGCGCGTGTCCATCCCGGCTGACGCTGTCGCTGCCTCAGGGCCTGGTAGACCTGTCTGACGCTGAGGTTGCCCCAGGCAATATAGGGCGACAGGCGCGAACAGCTCTCGCGACTGGCCTGCGGTTTTGAGATGTCGGCGGCGTAGCGTGCGCCGCGTTGCCCGAGAAAGTCGGCAAGCGTCGCCCGGGCAGACGTCTCGCCGCCGCGCTGGAACCCGGAATCATCCCGCCACTGAGTGGGTATTTCTCCGGCCGACAAGGGCGTCACCCCGCTGACGCGGGTGGCGCAGACCCATCTGGCCGCCGCCAGCGATGGCTGAGCCAGCGGCGCAGACATAGTGGCCTCCCAGGCGCGATTCCAGCCGCGACGGTCGCGGCGGCCGCGAGTCACGCCATTGCAGGGGAACTCGTGCCAGGGGATGTTCGCCCTGCTGCACCAGTCGGCAATCTCACGGTCACGCTCGTAGGTCACTGCCAGACCCGTTTCCTCATGGGAGTACAGGGAGTGCAGGCCGAACTCCCTGTGCAGCGTCAAGAGCACCTGCAGCACGTCGCCGCGAGTGATCAGGAGGCGGGTATTGTAGCGGCGCAGGGTTGCCTGCATATCCTGCAAAGATTGCCAGATAAAACGCCAGTGGCGCGTCCGGTAATGCGGGTCGGCAAGCAGCGCGGGTTCCATGCAATACAGCAACAGCAGAGGCCTGCCGTCGTCGATGGCAGCGTTCAGGGGCGCATGGTCCTGCAGACGCAGGTCGCGCTTGAACCAGACAACATTGATGCTCATGCTGCGCTGCGGTCCCCCCGCAACGGATTCTCCAGTGGCTTCAGGGAGTCCGCGCCATGAATGTCGACACGGTCGCTGCGCAGTGCGCGCAGCAGGATGACGTAGGCATCGCGGTCGAAAATCAGGCTGTCGTCGGTATCCGTGGCGGGCGGCGCCAGGGCGGCCGCTGCGGCGCGTTGATGCTGTGCAAAGCTGCCGATATAGCGCCACTGATCCACTACATGCCAATCCTCTTCTGGCTGACCCGGCTGGCTGCGTGCTGCCCTTTCGCACATGAGCACGGCCGAGGGGAAGGGCCAGGCGAGTATGCGCTGGTCGAGCAGTGCGTTGCGCAGGCGGCCGTCGTGCTCCGTCGCGCTTTCCCTGCCGGCACAGGCGCCGAGGCAGCGCTGCAGCTGGTAGGCAAAGCAGGGTCCGCGGCCATGCTCGAGGCCCAGCACCTGCAGGCACAGGCCGCGATCGCGGGCCAGCTGTCGCAGGGTGTCCTCACCGTGGGATGCGCTGTGGTAGAGGCCGTAGCTGTCAGTTGCAAGCGCATGCCGTTCCACCAGCTGCCGCGGCTGTGCCTGCAGAAAACCGTGGCGGCCTGCGACCAGAGCCAGCGTCCAGAGATGGCGTCGACGTCGCTGCCGGCGGTTGTACAGGGGGATTTCCCGTTTGATCGCTGCATTTTCCCGCAGCAGGGCGCCGAATTCCCCGGTGCAGGGCTCGCAATCCACGCGCACGACCGCATGCATCATACGCTGCTGTCGTCCCGGCTGCCGCGCTGCGGTGTAGTGCGAGAGTATCCGGGTTCGCAGTTCAATACTTTTCCCGACGTACAGGAGCTGATCATTCTCGCCCAGAAAGCGGTAGATCCCGGCGCAATCCGGCAGCCGGTCGATGGGTTTTCCCAGCCGTGTCAGGCTGGCGGTTTCCAGTCTGGGACGCATGTTTGGGATGATGAAGGATAGCTGGGCTTGTTGGCAGCGGCGTCCAGGTTGTGTCGCCGTCTTCTCGGCGTCCCGGGAAGCACTTCCCTGACCCTGCGGCATAATGTGGGTGAAGTCATCAGGAGATCGCGCCATGAAAATCACCCTCCGTGAACTGGGTGCCCGCCACGTACAGAAGCTGGTGATCGAGTCTGTCGACCTGAGCCTGTATATCGCCGAGGCGACGGTCGATGACGAGGTGCATCTGGTGGTGGATGACGCCGGCAAGCCGCTTCGGGAGCGCAACCTGACGGGGATGAAGCGGCACTTCGCCGGGATGAGCGTGGATGCCTGTGTTCTGCGGCAGCGCAGTGCCTATGACGAGATGATCGGACACCGCTGGCAGGCAGCCGACAACACGCTGGAAATCCCGATGACGACAGCCGCCCAACCCCTGCCGGACTGGCAGCATTGACACTGCCGGATCCGGGTCATGCGCCGGCCGGAGCGCCCTGCGGATACTGGCGCAGGGTCAGTGTGCTGCCGCGCTGGGTGAACTCGATATGCCGCAGGAAGGACATGCCGAGCAGAATCTCGCGCATCTGCAGCCCCGGCGTAATGCCGGCCTCGACGTTGGTCAGCTCGATATTGCCGATGCTGACGCTGGCCAGTCGTGTGGCATAGCTGGTGGTGTTGCCATTGGCGGTGCGTGTTGTGAACGGTCGGCCGCGCGGGATCTCCAGCTCCGCAGCGATGTCCGCCGGGATAGCGATACCTGTGGCGCCCGTATCCAGCAGAAATACCACGGGCTTGCCGTTGATCTCGCCGCTGGCGACGTAGTGGCCCTGACGATTGCGCTCCAGTTCCACCTCGCGTACCCCATCCTGGGTGATATCAGTCGCCACCGAGGTATTGGGATTGTGGCGCTGCTCAATCACGCCAGTGAAATAGTAGGTCAGCAGCGCCAGCACAACCAGCCACGCCATCACCTGCATGCCAAGCCCGAGGCGCTTCTGTTCCCTGATCGGATCGTCCATCCGCGCCTCCTTCAAGACGGTACAGTCGATCGGTAAGGGTAATCAAAAACCCCCTGTTCGCGCCACGACGCGTCAGCATGACAGGCCCGTCTCTCGTGATACCATCGTAGCAGCGGGCAGCGGGAGTCAAATAACAAGATGAGCAACAAGCCCTGGCAGGCACTCGGCAAGGGGCCTGGCATTATCATTATCGATGCGGCACATGCAGTAGAGCAGCGCCTGCTGGAGGACTGGCTGCAGGACTGCCTGTCCTCCGAGGGGCTCGACGAGTGCGACGCCGTGCGCATCGTGATTCCGATTGCGCGGACCCCCGAAAAGCTGGACGCCACACCGTTGCTGGCGGCGCTGGAGTCGGGTGATGACACCTGTGTGCTGCCCATACGAGTGGTGTGGCATTGTTCTCTGGACGAAAAAAGCATCCGGCCCCGAGCCCGGGACCTGCTGTTCGGTAACCCGCGTCGACCCGGTCCGTGGCGGGCGAGGCGCATGCTGGCACAGAACCCGGAGCGCGCCGAGTGCATTGCCGGCGAGCCGGCGACGCTGGGTGCGCTGCGAGAGAGGCTCCGGCAGCGCTCCGGAAGCGAAACGGATCCCATGCGTCTGGCAGATTTTATCGCCGCCCAGGCCGGGCTGGCGCTGGATATCGCCGAGCGCAGGCTGCAGGGCAGCCGCTACAAGGTGCCCCGCCGGGTTGCCGTGAATATCCTCAACAGCGCGCGGTTCAAGGAAGCGCTGAATGCGCTGAATGCCGAAACCGGCAAGAGCGTTCCGCAGCTGCGCCACGAAGCCGAGGGCATCATGCGCGAACTCATCGCCCGGCCGGCGCCGTTCTGGCTGGACGTCATGGCGCAGCTCAATCATCTCATCATGTCGCTGGGTTACGATTCCAATGTCGTCATCGATCGCGAGGGTCTTGAGCGCATCCGCCAGCTGACACGGGAATACCCGGCGGCCCTGCTGTGGACCCACAAGACCCATGTCGACGCCTTTGCCGTGAATTCCATGCTGTTCGACAACGATTTTCCCAACCCGCATATTCTCGGCGGTGTGAACATGGCGTTTGCCGGACTTGGCTTTCTCGCGCGCCGGGCCGGCGCCATCTTCATTCGCCGCAGCTTCCGCGACGATCCGCTGTACAAGCTCGTCCTGCGGCACTACATCGGCTACCTCATGGAAAAGCGCTTCCCGCTGAGCTGGGCATTCGAGGGCACGCGTTCGCGCGTCGGCAAGCTCATGCCGCCACGCTACGGTCTGCTGAAATATGTGATGGAATCGGCTCACGCCACGGATGCCCGCAACCTGCACATCATCCCGATTGCCATCAACTATGACCTTATTGGCGATGTGCGCGACTACGCGGTGGAACAGGCCGGTGCGACCAAGCAGCCCGAGAGCCTGCGCTGGTTTATCGGCTACCTGCGCGGGCTGCGCCAGCCCATGGGGCAGATCTACTTCGATTTCGGCGAGCCTGTGATTCTGCCGGAGGTCCCGGATGTGGCAGACGAGCGTGAGCTGCAGCGAGTGGCGTTCCGGGTGGGGCTGGAGGTCAATCGGGTGACCCCCATCACCCTGCCTTCCCTGCTCAGCATGGTCTTGCTGGGTTCGGCACCCAGGGCGCTGACCGCCGACGAGCTGCGCGCGGAACTGCAGGCGCTCACGCAATGGGCTCAGGCGCGTCGTATTCGCATCACGAGACATGCGCTCACCGAAGACGACGCACAGATGGATGCGTTGACGGACAAGATGGTTCTCAACGGCCTGCTCACCCGCTATGACGACGGTCCGGAGCGGGTGTACGCCATTGCCGCTGACAACCACGGCGTTGCTGGCTACTACCGCAACACCATCGCGCACTTCTTCGTGATCAAGTCGATCGCCGAGCTCGCGCTCATGCGTATGGCGTTTCGCAAGCTGGAGGGCAGTGAGGCGTTCTGGGTCGAGGCCGAGCGCCTGCGCGACCTGTTCAAGTTCGAGTTTTTCTATGCGCCGCGGGACGAATTCCGGCTGCAGATCCGCCAGGAGCTGAACCAGTATCGCGAGGACTGGGAAACGGCACTGGATGAGAAGGGCGGTGCGGCGGTGGTGCTGGGTCAGTTTGTGCCATTGGTGGCCCACAGCGTCATGCTGCCCTACATCGAGGCCTATCGCATCGTGGCGGATGTGCTCGCGCGGCAGGAAGCGGGCGCGGCGCTCGACGAGAAGGACGCTATCGCGCAATCCCTGGCCTATGGCAAGCAGGCTTACCTGCAGCGACGTATCAGTTCCGAAGCGTCCATCGGCAAGCTGCTGTTCCAGAACGGCTACAAACTGATGGCGAATTTCAACCTGACCGGCAGCGGAGAGGCTGATCTTGCAGCGCGGCGGCTGGAGCTGGCACAGGAATTCCGCACCCTCCAGCGTCGCGTGGAGCGGATTCGCGCCCAGGCCCTGCCCTGACCGATGGATGTCCCATGCACCAGCTGAGTTCGCAGGATGCACAGTTTCTCTATATGGAGACGGCGCATAATCTTGCCCACGTCACCTCCATTTCCGTCTACGATCCGCACACGGTGCCGGGCGGTGGCGTCGTGCGTTTCAAGGATATTCTGGCCCACGTGGAGCGGCGTCTTGCCGCCAATCCACTGCTGACGCGGCGCCTGCTGCGTCTGCCGCTGGAGCTGGATTATCCCTACTGGATCGAGGATGAGTTCTTCGACCTCGAGTATCACGTCACACACGGTCGCCTGCCCGAACCCGGCGACTGGCGGCAGTTCTGCATACACATGGCACGCTATCATTCCCGTTCCCTGGACATGCGTCGCCCCCCCTGGGAGATGTACGTGGTCGAGGGGCTGGACCACGTCGACGGGCTGCCCGCCGGTTGCTACGCCATTGCCACCAAGATCCACCATGCCGCGGGTGACGGCGCGTCACTCACGCGCTTCTTTGCCAGTCTGTCGGATATCGACCCGCAGGGCACTCCGGCGATTCCCCTGCAGCCTGTCGAGCCGGGCAGTGACCCGATGCCAGCTTTCGGGACGCTGGCGCGGCGTGCGCTGCTCAACAACCTGCGTTCGCCGCTGCGCCTGGGCAACGCCCTCCTGCGCACGGTGCCCGGCCTTCTGGAAACGGCGCGGGAAGCGGCCAGAGGGAAAGAAGGCAGTTCGCCGCGGCCCCGTTACCCGGTGCCGCATACGCGCTTCAACGTTGCAGTATCACCACACAAGGTATTTGACGCCCGGGTTGTACCGCTTGCCGACCTCCAGGCCGCGCGCGTCCTCGTGCCCGGTGCGACGGTGAACGACGTTATCCTCGCCGTGTGCAGCGATGCTCTACGGCGCTATCTGCAGCGGCACGATGAGCTGCCGGAAGACTCCCTGGTGGCCTGGGTGCCCATCAATGCGCGCGCCCGTGCCGGGGCTGATGCCGACGGTGGCGCTGCCGGCAACCGGATATCGGCCATGACCGCGCCCATCTTTACAAACGAGGCCGACACCGTGGAGCGGCTGCGGCGGATTTCACAGTCTACCCGGCGCAGCAAGGAAGCCCGCGCTGGCATCCCCGCACGACTGATGACAGATCTGACCCAGCATGTGCCCGCCGCCACGCAGGTGCTGGCCAGCCGCCTGGTGCTGCAGACCGGCCTCGCAGCGCGCCTTTGCAACGTGTTTATCTCCAACGTGCCGGGTCCGCAGATACCGCTGTATATGAACGGTGCCTGTGCCGTGCGGAATTTCGGGCTGGCGCCGCTGGCGGACGGCATGGGCCTGTTTATCGCCACCCCCAGCTACAACGGGCGGGTGAGTTTCAACGTCATTTCGACCCGCGAAATTGCCCCGGATATCGATGTGCTGATGGTCTGCTTCGACGAGGCGCTGGATGCCATGCGCGAGGCGCTGCAGACTGCCCCGGAAAGCGGCAAGCGGACGACCGCGGCCCGGCGGGTAAAAACGCCGGCGAAGCGCAGGAAGACGCCTGCCCGTGCCCGCAAGACCACTCCGGCGCGCCGGCGGGCGACCCGCAAACGCGTCAGCCCCGACGGCCAGCCCGATTAATCAACGTCTCGCCGGGACACGGTCACCATTTGTTCCAGCTGCTGCGCGGCAGCCTCCAGGCGCGTCGCCACCGCATCGAGTCGCCCGGGGCTGTCACCTGCTGCTGGTGATCCGGCGCACGATGCGCCCGTTGACAGGCTCACCCACAGCGGGTCCACCAGCGCTTTGACATGGGCGGCCAGACCGCTTCCTGCCGAGCCCTTGTGCCGATACAGGTAGGTGCGCATGCCGTATTCCAGACCGCCGAAAAACAGGTCCCGGAAAGCGATAAGATCGGTACCGGCGCCGATTTCCCCGCGTTCAATGCCCTCGCGAAGCATGCGATCGAGATAAGCGACATACCGGCGATTGAGGGTTCGCACGGGCGACTGAGCGGCGGGGTCGAGCTGCTCTATGTCGATGCCGATATA
Organism: Chromatocurvus halotolerans; assembly: GCF_004340525.1. Lineage (GTDB taxonomy): Bacteria > Pseudomonadota > Gammaproteobacteria > Pseudomonadales > Halieaceae > Chromatocurvus > Chromatocurvus halotolerans. Next base: position 112,495 of record NZ_SLWX01000003.1, read on the forward strand.
CACCTGCAGCAGTCGCATCATCAGCGCCTGGTCTGCCGCCAGAGACCGCACATGGTGGATTGCCAGGTCCTGCAGCCGTTGCCGCGTGTCCATCTCGGCGTCGAGGATGGCCTCTGCCCCCTTGCACAGTGTCTGTGTGTAGAAGCGGTCGAGTATCGCCAGCATCAGCTCATGCTTGCTGCCGAAATAGTGAAATACCGTGCCCTCGGAAACGCCTGCCTGCGCGGCGATGCGGCGTGTGGACGTGCTGTGAAACCCTGCGCTGGCAAACAGCTCGGTAGCGGCCCTCAGTATGTCCTGCTCACGCCGCTCGAGGCGCTCACGGGTAGAGGTTTTTGCTGTGCCGGCCATGGGGCAGTTCCCGATGCGTCGAAATAAAGAGGCAACATAGCCTGCGCAGGGCCGCGGGTAAACTGCCGGCGAATGCTGGCCATGGCGGTGTGCTTTGTGATCAAGTCGTGCTTGATAAAAATCGAGCAACGCATAATCTGGGGTGAAGCGAACAGCAAACAGGGGTTATCGGGTGACGGGATCGGTTCTTACCATTGGCGGCGCCTCCGGCTACTGGGGAGACGCACCGGGAGCCACCGCGCAGTTGCTGGCTCACGAGAGCCTGGATTTTCTGGTCTATGATTACCTGGCCGAGATAACGCTGTCGATTCTCGCCCGCGCCCGGGCCGCCGATCCGCAAGCCGGTTACGCAACGGATTTCGTCACTTCCGCCATGGCGCCGAATCTGCAGCACATTGCGCAGAAGGGCGTTCGCGTGATCAGTAACGCGGGCGGCGTCAATCCGGATGCCTGCGCGCAGGCGCTGCGGGACCTGCTGCGGGAACAGGGGCTCGCTCTCAGAGTGGCGGTGGTGAAAGGCGACGATCTCGCTATGCGAACGGCGGAGTTTGCCGGGCACGCCGGTCAGGCGCCTGTGCGGGAGATGTTCACCGGCGAGGGTTTTCCGCCGCCTGAGCGTGTGTCCAGCGTGAATGCCTACCTCGGCGCCAGCGGGATCGCTGCCGCGCTGGATCGCGGTGCCGATATCGTCATTACCGGACGCTGCGTGGACAGCGCCGTGACTCTTGGCGCCTGTCTCCACTATTTCCGCTGGTCACTGGACGACCTGGACCGGCTCGCCCAGGGCAGTCTTGCGGGGCATCTTCTGGAGTGCGGCACGCAGGCCACGGGCGGCAATTTTACCGACTGGGAAGCTGTGGCGGAGGGCCTCTGGGCTGCGGGCTACCCGCTGGCGGAGATCGCAGCCGACGGTGATTTCGTCGTGACCCGGCCAGCGGACACCGGTGGTCGGGTGACGGTAGGCACGGTGGCGGAGCAGATGCTGTACGAGATCGGCGATCCGCGCCGCTACATCCTGCCCGACGTTATCTGCGATTTCAGCGAGGTGCAGTTTGCCGAGGTCGGCGAGGATCGGGTGCGGGTGAGTGGTGCCCGTGGCGCCGGGCGGCCCGAAACTCTCAAGGTGTGTGCCACCTGGGCCGACGGCTTTCGTGCCGGGCACCTGTGGACGCTGGTCGGGCGCAATGCGGAGGGCAAGGCGAGAGCCTTTGCGCGGGGCGTACTCAAGCGCACCGAGCAGGCGCTGGTGGCCGCCGGGCTGCCGCCGCTGAGCGAAACCAGCATTGAGCTGCCCGGCGGCGAGTCCCAGTTTCCGCCGCTGTCGCGTCAGTCAGCCCGGCGCGAGGTCAACGTGAAAATTGCGGTAAAGCATCCCACTGCCGAGGGCGTGGCCGTGTTTCTCAAGGAAATGACCGGTCACGCGCTGGCGGCGCCGCCGGGGCTGTGCAGCTTTGCCGGAGCGCGGGCCAGACCATCACCGGTGGTTCGCCTGTTTTCGTTTACCGTGCCCGCAGCCGGTGTTCCGTCCGTGGTGGCAATGGACGACGGTGAGCATGAGCTGGTGCCGTCGCCCGCCGTGTCGCCGCCGGCCCTGCCACCGGCTCCGCAGCTGCCCCTGCCTGCCGCGGCGGACGAGTCGGGGGTCAGGGTTTCGCTGGAGGCGCTGGCCTGGGCGCGCAGCGGCGACAAGGGTGACAAGGCCAATATCGGCGTTATCGCGCGCAAGCCGGAATTTCTACCCTACATCGCGGCAGCCCTGACGGAGGCGGCTGTGGCCGAGTGCTTCGCGCACTTCCTGGCGCCGGGGCAGGCGCGACCGGTGGAGCGTTTCTACCTGCCAGGCACCAGCTCGCTCAATTTTCTTCTGCACAACGTGCTCGGCGGTGGCGGCATCGCCAGCCTGCGACTCGATGCCCAGGGCAAGGCCTACGCGCAGGTGCTGCTGGCGCTAGCCGTCCCGGTGCCGGCGTCGCTGGCTTCCCGGTACGGCCTGACCGTCACCCACAGAGAGGATGCCAGCCAATGACACTGGGCAACGGATTTGTCTCCAGCGTGCGTAAGCCGTCGGCGGATTTTGCGGCCAATGAAGCCGCGCAGCAGGCACTGATCGAGCAACTGCAGTCTGCCCTGGCCCGGGCCGCGGCGCTGTCAAATGCCGCGCGTCCGCGCTTCGAAAAACGCGGACAGCTGCTGCCCCGGGAGCGCCTGGCTCGCCTGCTCGACCGCGGCAGCCCGTTCCTGGAGATCGCCAACATGGCCGGCTACCTGGTGGACTCGGACGATCCCGATACCTCTGTGCCCGGCGCGTCCTACATTGCCGGCATCGGTGTCGTTGCCGGTGCGCGCTGCATGGTGGTGGTGGATGACGCTGGCATCAACGCCGGCGCCATGACCACCACCTCCACGGACAAACTGCTGCGTGTCATGGATATTGCGCTGGCCCAGAAGCTGCCTTTCCTGCATCTGGTGGAGAGCGCCGGCGCCAACCTGCTGGAGTATCGCGTGGAAATGTGGGTGCGCGGCGGCGGGGTATTTGCCCGACTGGCAAGGCTGTCGGCTGCCGGAATTCCTGTGCTCACGGTACTGCACGGCGCGTCTGCCGCGGGCGGCGCCTACATGCCCGGCCTGAGTGATTACGTGATCGGCGTCCGTGATAACGGCAGGGCCTATCTCGCCGGTCCGGCGCTGCTCAAGGCAGCGACCGGCGAAATTGCCGATGACGAGTCGCTCGGCGGGGCAGCGATGCACGCCGGCACCACCGGTCTGGTGGATTACCTGGCTGACAGCGACGCGCAGGCCCTGGCGCTGTGCCGCGACGTGGTCGCGCGCCTCGACTGGAATCGAGCGCTCGCGCTGCCGGAGAGGACTGGCTTTGCCGAGCCTCGCTACAGTCCCGACGAGCTGCCGGGCATCGTGTCGGTGGACTATCGCCAGCCCTGTGAGGCCCGTGAGGTGGTGGCCAGGCTGGTGGATGGCTCCGACTTTCTCGAATTCAAGCCGGCGCACGGCGTCACCACGCTGTGCCTGCAGGCGGCGATCTACGGTATCGCGGTCGGCGTCATCGCCAATAATGGGCCGATAGATCCGGCGGGGGCGACCAAGGCAGCCCAGTTCATCCAGCTGTGCGACCAGTCGGGCATCCCGCTGGTGTTCCTGCAGAACATTACCGGCTACATGGTAGGTACGACCTATGAGCAGGCAGGGATGATCAAGCACGGCAGCAAGATGATCCAGGCGGTGACCAATGCCCGGGTGCCACGCATCACGCTGATGATCGGTGCCAGCTTCGGTGCCGGCAACTACGGCATGTGCGGTCAGGGCTATGACCCCGACTTCCTGTTCAGCTGGCCAGGCACCCAGAGCGGCGTCATGGGCGGTGAGCAGGCGGCGCGCACCATGTCCGAGGTGCTGCGCGCCGGTGCCGCGCGCAAGGGGGTCGAAGTTGACGAGGCGCGGGTCGCGGCCCAGGAGGCCCGCGTGATCGATCTCTACGACCGGCAGTCCAGCGCGTTCTATACCTCGGGTCGCCTGCTGGATGATGGGCTGATCGATCCGCGGGATTCGCGTCGGGTGCTCGGCATGGCCCTGCAGACCTGTCGCGAGGCGCGTGCGCGCACGCTGAATCCCAACACCTTTGGCGTCGCGCGCCTGTAGGAGGCTCCCATGACACCCTTCGACAGTGTACTTGTCGCCAATCGCGGGGAAATCGCCCTGCGCATCCTTGCCAGTGCGCGGGCCGCTGGCCACCGCACCGTCGCCGTCTATTCCGAGGCGGACGCCGCAGCCCCGCACGTGGCCGCCGCCGATCAGGCGGTCCTGATCGGCCCGGGGCCAGCGGCCGAGTCCTATCTCGATCCGGCGCGGATTCTCGAGGCAGCGGCGCTGACTGGCGCGCGGGCGATTCACCCCGGCTATGGCTTTCTCTCGGAAAATGCCGAGTTCGCGCGGGCTGTCGAGGCCGCCGGTCTTGTCTGGATCGGTCCGCCGCCGGCGGCGATGGCGCTTATGGCCAGCAAATCTGCAGCGAAGCGTCATATGCAGGCAGTGGGCGTCCCCTGTCTGCCGGGCTTCAGTGCGGATGCCGCCACCGACGCGCAGCTCACCGCGGCGGCGGCAGAGATCGGTGTGCCGCTGATGGTCAAGGCATCGGCGGGTGGGGGTGGCCGCGGCATGCGCCTGGTCGAGTCATTGTCGGCCTTGCCCGAGGCGCTGCGCTCGGCGCGTTCAGAGGCAAAGAGCGCCTTTGGTGACGATGCGCTGATTCTCGAGAAGGCACTGCTGAACCCCCGTCATGTGGAAGTGCAGGTCTTCAGCGACAGGCACGGCAGGCATCTGCATCTGGGTGAGCGCGACTGCTCGGTACAGCGACGCCATCAGAAAGTGGTGGAGGAGGCGCCCTGTCCGGTCCTCTCCGATGCCCTGCGCAAGGCCATGGGGAACGCTGCCATTGCCGCTGCGCAGAGCATTGACTACGTGGGCGCCGGAACGGTGGAATTTCTGCTGGAGGAAAACGGGCAGTTCCATTTTCTGGAAATGAATACGCGCCTTCAGGTAGAGCATCCGGTTACCGAGGCGGTGACAGGCCTCGATCTGGTCGATCTGCAGCTGCGTGTTGCCGCCGGAGAGCCGCTGCCCCTGACGCAGGCAGAGGTGCGCTTTGACGGTCATGCCATCGAGGTGCGGCTGTACGCGGAGGATCCCGCAGCCGGCTTCCTGCCGTCGACGGGCCGCATCGAGACCTGGCGGCCACCCGAAGGCGCGGGCATCCGGGTGGATGCCGGTCTGCGCGAGGGGCAGGTGATTTCCCCCCTGTACGACCCGATGCTGGCGAAGCTGGTGGCCCACGGCCCCGACCGTGCCACGGCGCTGCGCCGGCTGCGGCGGGCGCTGGACAGCACGGTACTGTTCGGGCTCACCCACAATCGGGACTACCTGCGTCGGGTACTCGACAGTTCCGCGTTTGTTGCGGCTGCGGCGACCACGTCGCTGCTGGATGAGCTTCCGCCGGCGCCCGACGCCGCGGTGCCGGCACCTCTGCTTGCCGGTGCGGCGGTGCTGCAGTTTCTTGCTGACCAGAGCCGGTACGCTGCCGGCAGCGGGGCCTGCCCATCCCTTGTCGGCTGGACCGGCACCCGCGATGTGAGCACTGGCTACGACTACGGCAGTACTGACAGCGAGCCTCGCAGTGTGCAGGTGACCCAGCGGGACACATCGTGCTTCCGGGTGTCAGTGGAGGGGGTTGAGCATGGCGTCGCCCTGCTGGCCAGCCTGGCGCCGGGCCGTGTGCGCCTGCGGATCGACGCCGTCGAGGAGACGCTGGACTATTGCTGCGGCGTTGACGGGCGTATCGATCTGCAGTGGCGCGGGGATGGCTGTACGCTGGTCAATCGCCTGGCGCTGGCGGTCACTGCCCAGGCAGGGAGCGGGGAGGGTTCTGTAATTGCGCCCATGCACGGACATGTCGTGTCCCTGTCGGTCGCTGTCGGAGAGCCGGTGGCCCAGGGAGCTGCCGTTGCGGTGATGGAAGCCATGAAGATGGAGCACCGGCTGAGCGCCGCCATCGCCGGCACGGTCCGCGCGATTCATGTGACGCCGGGCGCGCAGGTCGCGACCGGCGACATCGTCCTTGAAATCGGCCCCGACTGACGCTCTGCTCCCGCGAGCCTTGCCGAGTCCTGCGGGGAATACCGGTCTGCGGGGCCTGTCGCGGTCCTGTTCACGCCTGTCAACGTCCGTCGCGGGCCCCGCCTCGCTCCTGGCCCTATACTTGACTAAAATACTAGGGAATGGAATACTCCAAAGCCATTACTGAACAGCCGCAGTGAGGACTGATCATGCGTTTGACGACCAAGGGACGCTATGCCGTGACGGCCATGCTCGACCTGGCGATCAACCAGGACACCGGGCCGACACGGCTGGCTGCCATTTCGGATCGACAGGGTATCTCGCTGTCCTACCTGGAGCAGTTGTTCGCCCATCTGCGCCGCTGTGGACTGGTCAAGAGCGTGCGCGGCCCCGGCGGTGGCTATCAGCTGCACCGCGACGCCAGCGATATCAGCGTTGCCGAGGTGATAGCCGCGGTCAACGAGGATACCGACGCCACGCGCTGCGGGGGGGCCGGCGACTGCCAGGAAGGCGATACCTGTCTCACGCACCATCTGTGGATGGATCTGTCGGACCGCATCCGCGATTTTCTGCAGGATATTTCCCTGGGTGACCTGGTGGACCGCAACGAGATCCGCGAGATTTCCAGGGCCCAGAAAGATCGGGTGGCACAGCGAGGGCATGACGACTCCCGTATCCTTGTTACCGGCGTCTGATCGCTGCCTGCCCTGCTAAAACGTACTGAATAAGGTAAGAGCACATGTCTCAAGAACTGATTGACGAGCGCATCGGCAAGGAATATTCAGCGGGTTTTGTCTCCGACATTGAATCCGACACGCTGCCGCCGGGACTGAACGAGGACGTGATCCGGTTTATCTCGGCCAAGAAGGATGAGCCGGAGTGGCTGCTGGAGTGGCGCCTCGAGGCCTATCGCGGCTGGCTGGAGATGGCGACCCCGCACTGGGCACATGTGGATCATGAACCGATCGATTACAACGAGATCTCGTATTACAGCTCGCCCAAGAGCTTTGAGGATCGCCCGCAGAGCCTCGACGAGGTGGACCCGCAGCTGCTGGAAGTCTATGAAAAGCTCGGTATTCCCCTGCACGAGCAGGAGATGCTCGCAGGTGTCGCCGTGGATGCCGTGTTCGACTCGGTGTCCATCGGTACCACCTTCCGCGCCAAGCTGGCAGAGGCCGGCGTGATTTTCTGCTCCATCTCCGAGGCGGTGCACGAGTATCCCGACCTGGTGCGCAAGTACCTCGGCAGCGTGGTACCGCGTCGCGACAATTATTACGCGGCACTCAACAGTGCCGTGTTCACCGACGGTTCCTTCGTGTTCATCCCCAAGGGCGTGCGCTGCCCGATGGAGCTGTCCACCTACTTCCGCATCAACGAGGCCAAGACCGGGCAGTTCGAGCGCACGCTGATCATTGCCGAAGAGGGCAGCCATGTCAGCTATCTTGAGGGCTGCACGGCGCCGATGCGCGACGAGAACCAGCTGCACGCGGCGGTGGTCGAGCTGGTCGCGCTGGACGATGCCCAGATCAAGTATTCCACGGTACAGAACTGGTACCCCGGCGATGCCAATGGCCTCGGGGGCATCTACAATTTTGTCACCAAGCGCGGTGTGGCGCACAATCGCTCGCGGATTTCCTGGACCCAGGTCGAGACCGGTTCGGCAGTGACCTGGAAGTACCCCAGCTGCATCCTGCGCGGTGATGACAGCGTGGGTGAGTTCTACTCTGTGGCCCTGACCAACAACTGCCAGCAGGCGGACACCGGCACGAAAATGATTCACCTGGGCAAGCGCAGCCGCTCGACCATTATCTCCAAGGGGATCTCTGCGGGTCGCAGCAGCAACGCCTATCGCGGCCTGGTGCGCATGAGTCCACGCGCCGAGGGCGCACGTAACTACACCCAGTGCGATTCACTGTTGATCGGTGACCGCAGTGCGGCACATACCTTTCCCTATATCGAAAGCCGCAACCCGTCGGCAGTCGTGGAGCACGAGGCCACTACCTCCAAGGTCAGCGATGACCAGCTCTACCTCTGTCAGCAGCGGGGCCTGGACGCCGAAAAGGCGGTGTCCATGATTGTCAACGGCTTCTGCAAGGAAGTGTTCCGTGAGCTGCCGATGGAGTTTGCAGTCGAGGCCGGCAAACTGCTCGAAGTCAGCCTGGAAGGCTCGGTCGGATAACCTTCAGCGCGGACCGAGAGCCGCGCACACGTTGGAGTAACAGATTCATGTTAGTGATTGAAAACCTGCACGCCCGTATCGGCGATGAAGACATCCTCAAGGGGCTGAGCCTGACGGTAAAGCCGGGGGAGGTTCATGCCATCATGGGCCCAAACGGCTCGGGCAAAAGTACGCTCGGGCACGTCCTTTCGGGGCGACCCGGTTACGAGGTCACTGCGGGCACGATTACCTATAACGGCGAGGATGTGCTGGCGCTGGAAACCGAGGAGCGGGCACGGCAGGGGATTTTTCTCGCCTTCCAGTACCCGGTGGAAATACCCGGTGTCAGCAACATGGAGTTTCTCAAGGCCTCGGTGGATATTCTGCGCGAGCATCGCGGCGAGGAAGCGCTGGACGCGGTGACCTTCATGAAGCGGGCGCGTGAAGCCTGCACCCTGGCCAACCTGGATCACAGCTTCCTCAAGCGCGGCGTCAACGAGGGCTTTTCCGGCGGTGAGAAAAAGCGCAACGAGCTGCTGCAGATGATGCTTCTCGAGCCGTCGCTGGCGATTCTCGACGAGACCGACAGCGGTCTGGATATCGATGCGCTGCAGGTAGTGGCGGAAGGTGTCAACAACATGCGCAACGATACGCGCAGCTTTGTGCTGGTCACGCACTATCAGCGCCTGCTCAATTTCATCAAGCCGGATTACGTGCACGTGCTTGCAGACGGACGCATCGTGCGTTCCGGGGACGCCTCACTGGCGCTGCACCTTGAGGAGCACGGGTACGCCTGGCTGGACGACGAGGTCGCCTGATGCCGAATAATCTGATGCAACAGCCGCTGGCGGCAGCCAGCGCCGCCGCACCGAACTGGCTGGCAGCCGCGCACGCCGAAGCCCGGGAGCGCTGGCAGGCGGCCAGCCTGCCCACGCGCAAGACCGAGCAATGGAAGTACACGGATGTCAGCGCCATCGATCGCGAGTTTGTTCCCGGTCGGGCGGTTTCCGTGGATGCGGCAGCACTCGATGCGCGGGTACCCGACTGTGGCGGGGCCAGGCTCGTTTTTGTCAACGGGCACTATGACCCGGCGCTGTCCTCTTCAGACCCTGCCGCCGGCTTGCACGTGGCGCGTTTCGCCGATGCCGACGAGTCCCAGGCGACGCTGATTCAGGCGCATCTGGGGTCGGTGGTCGGCATGGATCGTCATCTTTTCGCCACGCTGAACAGCGCGGCCCTGAGTGATGGCGTGTTCCTGCAGGTGGATGCCGGCGCCACGGTGCATGCACCGGTTCAGGTCATCTGGCTGACGACAGCGCAGACAGAGGCGTTTGCAGTCAACCAGCGTCTGCTCGTGCTGGCGGGTGACAACAGCGCCGCCTCGGTGGTGGAGACCTTTGTCTCTTTCGAGGGTGAAGCCGCGAGCTTCACCAACGGGGTTTCTGAATTTGTGCTGCAGCGTGGCGCGACGCTCAACCATTACCGCCTGCAGCTTGAGACGGGGTCAGCCCTGCACATCGGCGGCGTCCATGCGCACCTCGATCGCGACGCCACCTTCAATAGCTTTCACCTGGGCATGGGCAGTGACCTGAAGCGTATCGATATCGTAATCGAGCACGCGGGCGAGGGTGCCCATGCCGAAGTGAACGGTCTCTATCTGCCGCGCGGCAGGGAACATATTGATTACCACACCTGCATGGAGCACGCGGTGCCGCGCTGCACTTCCAGTGAAACCTTCCGCGGGGTGATCGCGGATGCCGCCAGCGCTGTATTCAATGGGCGTATCCATATCCATCCGCAGGCGCAGAAAACCAGCGCCATCCTTCACAACCGCAACCTGTTGACCAGTGCCGAGGCGCAGATCAACACCAAGCCTGAGCTTGAGATCTACGCCGACGATGTGCAGTGCGCCCACGGCGCCACCGTCGCGCAGCTGGATGAGCTGAGTGTGCACTACCTGCGCAGTCGCGGAATCTCGCGCGATGAAGCCCAGGTGCTGCTCAGCTTTGGTTTTGTCAACGAACTGGTGAATGCGGTCCGCAGCGAAGCGCTGCGCGAGTTCCTGCGTCATCTGCTGGCTGCACGTTTTTCCCGCGATGGCGCGGCGCTGACACAGGAGGCCGACGCATGACTTCGGCGCAGGCACAGACTCAGGCAGTGACGCCCGACTTCAATGCGTTCGCCGTGCGCGCGGATTTTCCGATCCTGCAGCAGCAGGTGAACGGCCAGCCGCTGGTGTACCTCGACAACGCGGCGACCACACAGAAGCCGGAGGCGGTGATACAGGCAATTTCCGATTATTACCGCACTGACAACGCCAATGTGCACCGCGGGGTGCATACCCTGTCAGATCGCGCCACCCATCGCTTCGAGCAGGCGCGGGAGCGGGTAGCCGGCTTTATCAACAGCCGCGATTCCCGCGAGGTTATCTGGACCCGTGGCGCCACGGAGGCCATCAACCTGGTGGCCTACAGCTGGGCCCGGCAGAACCTGCGCCCGGGTGACCGTATCCTGACGCCCTGGCTGGAGCACCATGCCGATATCGTGCCCTGGCAGATGGCGGCTGCCGCCTGTGATGCTGAAGTCGTGCCCATTCCCGTGAGTGATGCGGGGGAGATTGATCTCGCTGCCTTCGAGGCGCTGCTGGATGAGCGCGTCAGGCTGGTTGCGGTCAATCAGGTTTCCAATGCTCTCGGCACGATCAACCCGGTACAGCAGATGACGGCGATGGCTCACGCCGCCGGCGCGCTGGTGCTGGTGGATGGTGCTCAGGCGGTGGGGCATTTTGCGGTCGACGTGCAGGCCCTGGGCTGTGACTTCTATACGTTTTCCGGTCACAAGCTGTTCGGTCCCACGGGAATCGGCGTGCTCTGGGGGCGTGAAGCACTGCTGGAGGCGATGCCGCCGTTTCTCGGTGGCGGTGAAATGATAGAGACGGTGAGCTTTTCCGGCACTACCTACAACCAGCTGCCGTTCAAGTTCGAGGCCGGTACCCCGCACATCGCCGGCGCCGTTGGCCTCGCGGCGGCCATCGACTACCTCGACGGCATCGATCGCGTCGCGGCGGCGGCGCACGAGGACCGTCTGCTGGCCATGGCGCTCGCACAGGCTGACGCCATAGACGGTCTGCAGCGCGTCGGCAGGCCCGCGCACAACGCGGGAATCTTCAGCTTCGTGATGCAGGGCAGTCACCCCTCGGATATCGGTATGCTGCTGGATCAGCAGGGAATCGCGGTGCGCACGGGGCACCACTGCACGCAGCCGCTGATGGAGCGCATGGGCGTTCCGGGTACGGTGCGGGCATCGTTTTCGATGTACAACACGGAGGAGGATGTCGAGCGGCTTTTCGCCGGCATTCACAAGGCGCAGGCCCTGTTTGGCTAGCCCTGGGAGATTCGCAATGACAGTAGAGACATTTGATATGCAGTCGCAGCCGGTCACGGTGACAGCGGCGGCGGCAGAGCATTTCCGCAACAGCCTGGCGGCGCACGGCCTTCCGGCGGTTCGCATCAGCGTGCAGGAAAGCGGCTGCACCGGCTTCAAGTACGTGATGGAGGAGGTGGACAGTGCCCACGAGGGCGATGTCGAGCTGGCCCTGGACAACGGTGTGCGCCTGTATCTGGATCACGACGCCGTGGATTTCATGCGCGGCACCCAGATCGACTACACCCGGGACGGCATCAACCGTACCCTGAAATTCCAGAACCCCAACGTGGTCGCCGAGTGCGGCTGCGGCGAAAGCTTCAGCGTCGGATAAGCGAGAATGTCATCACAGGAACGCACAGTACTCACAACGCGGCGCGACTGCCCGGCCAGACTGGTGCCGGTGGGCGACCCGGTCACGATTCCGGCCCACGCCTTCGTAACGCTGACCCAGTCACTCGGTGGCAACTACACGGTTGTCTATAACGGCAATATGGTGCGCGTCGACGGCACCGATGCAGATGCCCTGGGCCTGGAGCCTGTCCAGCTCTCCTTTACGCCACCGGCCGATGGAAGCATCAGCGAAGCGCAGGTCTGGGAAGCCCTGCACACGGTATATGATCCGGAAATACCGGTCGATCTGGTTAATCTGGGGCTGATTTACCGCGTGGATATTGATCAGCCAGCGGGCAGGGTTGCGATCGCCATGACGCTGACGGCGCCCGGCTGCGGCATGGGGCCGGTGCTGGTGGGCGATGTGGAACACCGCGTTCGTATGGTTCCGCATGTGCGCGATGTGAGTGTCGAGCTGATTTTCGATCCGCCCTGGCATCGCGACATGATGTCCGAAGAGGCGCAGCTCGAAACCGGCATGTTTTTCTGATCGCGAGTATTCTTTGATGACAGATCCCGCCCTGGACAATCCCTTCGGCCAAAGCATCAGCAGTGACGACATCGTCGACACGCTCGGCTTTTTCGACAGCTGGGAAGACCGCTACCGCTACATTATTGACCTGGGCAAGGAACTGCCGCCGATGCCCGAGGAACTGCACACGGCTGACCGGCTGGTCAAGGGCTGCCAGAGCCAGGTATGGATGGACATCCGGGAGCAGGATGGCCACCTGCATTTTGCCGTGGACAGCGATGCCTTCATTGTCAAAGGTCTGCTCGGTGTCGTGCTCGCCGCCTACAATCACCAGACGCCGCAGACCATCCGTGATTTCGACGTCGAACAGTACTTCCAGCAGCTTGATCTGCTGCAGCACCTTTCTCCCACTCGCGGCAACGGCCTGCGGGCGATGGTGGCCCGGATACGCAGCGCGGCGGGCGCCACGGACTGACGGCAACCGTCATCCCCATTTCCGTGGCGAGTGCTCGTCGCGGTTATGCTCTGATAACTCCGGGTTGAAGCAGGTCAGCAGTCAGTGCTGACGCCAAAGCCTCCGCCCGTCACGGGCAGAGGCTGACAGTCGTGCGACGTATTGTCGGCAGCGCCCGGGATCAGGCAGCGTTCTGCTGCTCCAGTCGCTCGCTGCTGCGCCCGCCATCAATCTCGATGCGGCGAGGTTTCATGGTCTCGGGAATTTCCCGCTCAAGTTCCACGTGCAGAAGACCGTTCTCGAGTCGGGCCCCGTTCACCTTGACGTGCTCGGCGAGCTGGAACTTGCGCTCGAAATTGCGCGCTGCAATGCCCTGGTACAGGAAATTCGGCTCACTGTCGGCGGATTCCTGTCGGCCGGTAATTACCAGCGTATTCTGCTCGCTGGTAATCTCCAGTTCGTCTTCCCGGAAGCCCGCCACTGCCATGGTGATGCGGTATTTGTTTTCCTCGACCAGCTCGATGTTGTAGGGCGGGAAGCTCGGCTTGCTGTCCCGTGCCACGCTGTCGAGCAGGGATGCCATGCGGTCGAAGCCGATGGCCGATTGGTACAGCGGTGAAAAATCGATGGTATTACGCATGTCACTATCCTCCATTGAGAAGCAATATGTGGTTTGCGGGCCTCATCGAGCGCCCGCATTTCCAGAGATAGTGGCAAAGGAATTTTTTTCAAGGGCTCAGGTCGCGCTGGGGCCTGAGCCTGAAGAGTCGTCAAGCAGTGCCTGCGCGGCAAGCCGGCCGGACATCGCCGCCATCGGCACGCCCGGTCCAGGATGCGCGGAGCCGCCGGCGAGATACAGCCCCGGTACCCGGCTGCGTGCGCCGGGGCGGGCGAAACTCGCCATCATGCCGTGGGAGGCGCGTCCGTAAATGGCGCCACCGGAGGCGGGGAACAGCGCATTGAAATCCTCCGGACGGGTTGCCACACAGTGTGCCTCTTCGAAATCCAGGGACAGGCCGCAGGCGTCCAACAGGCCAAAGGTGCGCTCGCGCAGGCTATCCATCTGTGCGTTGGAAAGGCGGCTGCGATCACCGTCGGCGGGCGCGTTGATCAGCAGCAGCAGCCGTTCGGCGGCATCCTCATTCGAAGACGTGCTGTCAGCGCCTGGCATTCTATCCTGGGCGCAGAGATAAACCGTGGGCGCCTCGGTCACCCGGCGCTCCTGGAAAATACTCTGGAACTCGCGTGGATAGTCGCTGGCGAAGAACACGTTGTGGTAATCCAGCGCAAAGCCCCGGGGTCGACCGTGGATGCACCAGGTCACCGCCGACAGGCTGCGCTTGTCCGCGGTGACCCCCCGGGTGGCGCGCCGCGCGGCGGTTCCGAGCAGGCCGCCGGCCAATGCCGACACATCGCCATTGAACACCACATGGCTCGCCGAAAAACTTTCGCCGTTCGCCAGCGTCACGCCGGCTGCCCTGCCACCGGCCATGTCGATGGCGCTCACCTCGCTGCTGAAGCGATAAGTAACGCCCAGGGATTCGCCCAGCCTCTGCAGCGCCAGCGCCAGTGCGCGCATGCCGCCGTCGACCAGCCACACGCCGTCCTGCTCGACATGGGCCACCAGCATCAGCGTTGCCGGCGTGTGCAGGGGTGAAGAGCCGACATAGGTAGAGTAGCGCCCGAACAGCTGGCGCAGACGGGGGTCGCTGAAATGATCGCCGAGCGCGCCCCACAGGGTTCGAAAGGGCTGGGTGCGCCACATGGCGTCGAGGTTCGACAGGCCTACCCGTCGCACCAGGCTGACGGGCGTGGGTCGCTGGTCGGCAATGAAGGTGTCGCGAAGCGTGCGATAGATGTCTTCACTGCGTCGGCAGAAATCCAGATAGCCCTGCGCGTTGCTGGCATCCGAGAATGCCTCGATCGCCGCGGCGCTGCGCTCGGTGTCTGCAAACAGGTCGAGCTCACCACCGTCGCGCCAGGCGTGCCGCGCCAGGCGTTCAGCCGGCACCAGGCCGAGGCTGTCGGTCAGCGATGCTCCGGCGGACCTGAAAAGGTCCTCGAAGATCCAGCGCATGGTGAAAACCGTGGGGCCGGCGTCGATGCCCTGTCCGGCCACCGGCACCTGGCGCATTTTTCCGCCGGGTTCTGCGGCGCGCTCCACCACGGTCACCGCGCGACCGGCGCGGGCCAGGTCGATTGCCGCCGCCAGGCCACCGACACCGGCACCGACAACAATGACCGGTGCCCTGTTCATGCCGCTGCTACCGAAGATCGCTGCATTTTTCGCGTGATGGCCCGCTGGTGGTAAATGATCAGAAACAGCCCCGTGATAAGCGGTATCGACCACAGCGCCGGCGTCAGGGCGAGCTCCGGAATGAAACGCACGGCGCCAAAGGCAAAGAATGCGGTGTATACCGAAATCCCTGCACCCACCAGTGACTTGATGTGCTCCTTGAGACGATCGACGGGCCGGGGGCGCGGTTTGTAGAGAAACCAGAGGTTGGTGGCCACGGTCGCAAACCCCACCAGCGAAATTACCATCATGAGCGGCTGCCGGATCAGCCAGCCCTGCCACAGACAGTTGACTGAAGCGGCAGTGAGCAGAACCTGCAGCAGCAGGTTGTGCCAGGCCCGGTTGGCATTGTGGTCGCGACGGTTGTTGATGCACAGCCAGCCCTGCCAGGCGAGGTTGACCGTGAGGGTAGCCAGGTACAGCATCATCCAGCCGAAAATACCGGCTATCACCGCGGGATTGGCGAAGTCGGGGTGCGTTGCGAGCTGCGGATGGGTGCCCACCGGGTCGCTCAGCGTTGTTGCTGCAATGCCGATGGCCAGGGCGCCGGTGATCAGCATCATGCACGTGAACAGACGACCCCATCGGGCGTGCTTTCTGCCGCCCTTGCGGCTGGCAATCGGCACCCAGAAACTGGCTAGACCGACGCTGCCCGTGGCGATATGCATGGCAACAAGAAGTTCAAACAGCTGGTGACTCGACATCGAGATTCCTACATCCGATACTGACCGCCCGCGTTGCCGCCAGTTCTATTATGCCCGACAGTAAAGCCTATTACCCGCCAAAACCCAACTCCCTGTGGTCCGTCGCAGCCCTGCTGCGGGTCCTGTGGCGCGGCGATGGCAATCTGCTGGAACTGCTGCCCGCGGCTGCCTACCGCTTTGACGTTGGCAATCTGGGCTATTCGCGCCGCTCCACGGTGCTGTTCAACCGCCCTGACCTGATCCGTGAAATCCTGAAAGACCCGTTGGGGATTTTCCCGAAAAGTGATCTCATGGTAAATGCCCTGGAGCCACTGATCGGCCAGTCGATATTCGTCACTGACGGCGAGCGCTGGCGGCGGCAGCGATCGATGATCGACCCCGCGTTCAGTCTGATGCGTATCGGGCATGCCTTCGCGGCCATGCGTGCCGCCGTGGACGATTACGAAGTCCATCTTGACGGCGTCGTTGCGCGCGGCGAACCCCTGTCGCTCGATCTGGCCATGAGCCATCTCACCGCCGACATCATCTGCCGCACAGTTTTCTCCACATCGCTGGATTCGCTCGTTGCCCACGAGGTGTTTGAGGATTTCACCGTGTTCGAGCGTTCCGTGGCGCAGGTGGATATCCGTCGGCTGATTACCGAACCGGCCTGGAGTGATCCGCCGCAGCCACCGGAGGTACTGGCGGCGTGTCGCCGTATCCGCGGCCATCTGGGTACGCTGGTGGATACGCACCTGGAGCCTGATGCTGCCTACAACGATATTGCGAGTGCGGTTGTCGCCGCTGTCGACGAGGACAGCGGCGAGGCGTTTACCCGGGAGGAGCTGATTGACCAGCTCGGCGTCTTTTTCCTGGCGGGCCACGAGACCACCGCGAGCGTGCTCACCTGGGTGTTCTACATTCTTGCCATGCAGCCGGCGGTGCTCGAGAAGCTGCGCGCGGAGGTGGACGCCGTGGTGGGCGAAGGCGATGTCACCTTTGAGCATATCCGTCAGCTGCCCTACGTGCGAGCGGTTTTCCGCGAGACGCTGCGACTGTATCCGCCGATCACCTTCCTGCCGCGGGTGGCGCTGGAAGCGGCGACCGTGGGCCCGCGTCGCCTGCGCCGCGGAGCGCTGGTCATGATCTCTCCCTGGACGCTGCACCGGCATTCAGGCTACTGGGACGAGCCCCATGCCTTTCGTCCCGAGCGTTTTCTGCCGGAGAACGAGAGCAGCATCCAGCCGGGCACCTATATTCCCTTTGGCAATGGACCTCACACCTGCGTGGGGGCCGGTTTTGCTCTCGCGGAAAGTCTTCTTATCATCGCCCGGCTTGCGCGCCGCTTCACTTTCACCGTGCAGGATCCGCAGCGGGTGCGGCCGGCGGCACGACTCACCACCAGACCTTCGACCCAGATTCTGTGCCAGCCGGCCAGGCGTTGACACGGATTAACCTCACTGCAGTAACTACCGGGAGTGCGCCATGCTGACTGTCCACCACCTCAACAACTCGCGTTCACAGCGCGTTCTCTGGCTTCTTGAGGAACTTGAGCTCGACTACCGCCTGGAGCGCTACCAGCGCGATGCCGACACCAGCCTGGCACCGCCTGAACTGCTGGCCGTTCACCGATTGGGCAAGTCCCCCGTGCTCACCGACGGGGAAGAGACGGTTATCGAATCCGGGGCGATTATCGATTATATCGTGCGTCGTCACGGGGGTGGCCGCCTGGCGCCGGAACCCGGCACCACGGAGCACGAGCAGTACCTGCAGTGGCTGCATTATTCCGAGGGTAGCGCCATGCTGCCGCTGATGCTGAAAATGTACACGGCGCGCCTGGCGGACGGTGGCGCGGCGCTGCAGCCGCGAATTGACAGCGAGCTGAACAACCACCTGGGCTACATGAATACCGCGCTGTCGGAGGCAGACTGGTTTGTCGGCAACCGCTTCAGTGCCGCGGACATACAGCTGTCCTTCGTGCCACAGGTGGCGCGGCTGCTGTACACGCTGGAGCCGTTTCCGGCATTGCAGGGCTTTCTCGATCGTATCCATGCGCGCCCGGCCTACCGTCGCGCGCTGGAGCGTGGGGGGGAATATGCCTTTGGCAGCTAGTGAGCCACACTGGGTGTTGAAGAGCGGCGCGGCCCGCTAGGCCAGCACAAAGGCGCTGTCGGGAACCTCGGCTATGGCTTCAAAAGCGGGTCGTGCAAAATGATAGCCCTGGAACAGGTCGATACCCAGGTCGACCAGAGCACTGAGTTCCCCCCGGGTTTCAATACCTTCGGCGATAACATCAATGCCCAGGTCGCGACAGACCTGCAGAATGCCTCGCGTGATAATGCGACGATTGCGGTCCTGGTCGATGTTGCGCATCAGTGCCATGTCCAGCTTGATAAGGTCGGTTTGCATATCGGCCAGAAGATTGAGCCCTGAATAACCGGCACCGAAATCGTCGATGGCCGTGGTGAAGCCGGTTTTCTGGTAGTGCTCCACAATGCCCCTGAGGTGATCCCGGTTATCGATTTCCTCACCTTCCGTCACCTCGAAAATGATGCGCTCGGGTGGGAATTCATACTCCGCGGCGGCCTTCAGCGTCGTGCGTATGCACAGCTCCGGCTTGTAGACGGCATTGGGCATAAAATTGATGCTGAGCAGGCTGCTGATTTTCAGCTCTGATGCCAGGCGGATTGCCTTCACCCGGCAGGTCTGGTCGAAACGATAGCGGTTGCCGTCGTTGACGTTGGCAAAAACGGCGCCGGCGGGCTCGCCACCAAGACCTCGCGCCAGCGCTTCCTGCGCATAAATTTCGCGGGTGCTGAAGCGCACGATGGGCTGCAGCGCCATGCTGAAGTCAAAGCCGAGCAATTCGCCGCTGGCGCATTGCCTGCAGCCAACGTCGGCAAATTCGGGATCAGGATGCATAGTGTCCAGAGTTAAGTTTTCGAGGCATATAGTTGAACAGATGATAAACAAAATCACCGGTCAGTTAAACCAGGCAATATCTCTCTGGGTTGCTTCGCCGAGCGTCAGCGTGCTGGTCATGGCTGGCCAGAGTATTTCAGCGGACAGCGGCGTCATCAGCAGGAAGGGCAGTGGATCGTCCCGCGACCAGACCACATCCCTGGCCCGGCGCAGTTCCCGGAGTCGACGCCGGAACTCCGCCGGTTGAAACAACGCGCCGTAGGCCTCGGTCAATGTACTGTACGCCCACTGGTAGCGCCTGCCTGTGGCTGCTGAGACATCTGCAGCCGTTGCGCCTGCAGCGGCGGTCAGCGCCATACCCAGTGAGACAGGATCAAAAAAGTGAATGCCGCTGGTCACCCGGGGGTTGCACTCTATCGCCCAGGCACAGCCATCCGCATCCACGATGAAGTCGAAGGCGATAAACCCGTTTTCCATGGGATTTGCCCGGAAAAAGGCGTCCAGCCAGGCATCGATGGCGGCATGCACATCAACGCGCTCGAAGCAGACCGCGACGGTTCCGGCGAAGACCGTTCCGCGGTAGCGCGAGCGGCCCACTTCACGCCCATTGCGCAGCAGCGAGAGGGTGCTGATGGCGTTGCCTTCGATAAAGCGCTGCACCAGCAGATCCGGCGCATCGCCTGATGGTCGCTGTCCCTGCTGCAGGCGCTGAATGCCAATGCCCGAGCAGGAGTGGGCCGGCTTGGCGATCGCATCGTTGCGGCTGCAGAGTTCCCGTCCCGCTTCGCTGGCAGCAGGAAACGTCGGCGGTACCGACAAGCCCTGGGATTGTGCGAGTGTGGCGAACGCCAGCTTGTCGTGCAGGTGCAGCAACGTGTCGAAGGTCGGGCAGAACAGTCGGCTTTCGCCGGGCAGTGCGTCGGCGATGTACGCCACATGCAGGGCTTCTTCGGACACGGGAAATACCGTTGTGACCCTTTCACGCCGGATGATGTCAGCCAACTCGCGTCGGTAGGAATCGCGGTCCTTGTTCGGCGCGGTGACCCGGTAGCTGGCAGACACCGCGCGCGATGGCCGGCACAGGTGCCAGCGGAAGGGGTCGGCAACAACCACGCGCCAGCCGCCAGCGTGCAGCGCGCGCGCCAGTGCGAGTGCCTTGGGCAGGCGCCCAAGCGTCAGCAGAGCGGTCTGTTCGCGCATCAGTGAGTGCGGGTCATGTCAGGCGCGCGCGGTAACGAACCATACGGCGCCGGGAAGGCACAGCTGCTGATCGCGGTAATAGGGTGCGAGGGCTTCCAGGCTTGTCGTGTGTACGCGGTCCCGGGTGGCTTCGTCGGCGTCCGCCAGCAGGCGGCCAACGGGCCCTATATTGATCACTTCCCGCGCAGAGGTCTCCAGATCCTGTCCGGGTGTCCAGCACATCTGCACGGGGTGAGGGTGCACGTCCACCGTATTGAACGCCGCGTCCTCGAGCATGCGGCGCACGCGCTCTGCATCCGCAAAGGCGAAGGGACCGGGTGCCTGCGGGTCCGTCCGTTCAGGTGCAGGCAGATGCTGCAGTGCGGCAGACAGGGGGACAGCCACCCAGGGGTTGTATTTGAGCGCCTGCCAGCAGCAGAAAGCGACCGGCGCGCCGCCGCGCAGTGCACGGTGCAGGTTGCCGAAGGCCGCTACCGGATCATCAAAGAACATCACGCCAAAACGCGAGAACAGACCATCAAACTCGCTCTGTGCGAAAGGGTGGGTAGCAGCATCTGCCCGGATGAACTCGATGTGTCTCCCCGGCGTCGGCGCCGCGGCGAGTCGCGCCTGTGCCACGTCGAGCAGGGGTTCTGATATGTCAACGCCGACGACGTCGGCGCCATCGCGCAGTGCTGCGGCCAGCATCAGTGTCTCGCTGCCGCCACCACAGCCCACGTCAAGCACTCGACGGCAGCCGCTGAGGTTGATATGCCGCAGCAGGTCCGCGGCAATCGGCTGCAGCATGGCAGACATCATGTCATCTTTCTGCGCCCATTTACGGCCGGCTTCGCCATTCCAATAGGCAATCTGCTCTTCATTGGACATGGGGTCTCCTCAGTCGCTGTGTGCAGTCCGGTGGGCGTGATCGCCCGGAACAGGCCGGGCGGAGGGGAGGCCGCCAGGCTGTCATCAGGCTTGCCCCCGGAGTATACGCATCCCGACGCCGGCTCCCAAGCGCCGGTGCCCCGGCCTGTTCCCGCGGCGTTCTTGCTGCCGAAGCGTCGCGGGAATTGGTGTTTTTTCGTCTTGTCCGTTCTCCCCGGACGTCGGTAAACTCAGTCACCTTGAATCCGGTTTTCTCATCATGTCGTCCCGCACTGTCGTCTCACTCTGGCCGCTGTTCTTCGGCCTTTCCCTGGTTGGCCTCGCCGCTGGCGTTCAGGGTACGCTGCTGGGCTATCGGGCAGAGGTCGAGGGCTTCGACGATGCCCTGATCGGCCTGCTGATGTCAGCGTATTTTGCCGGTTTCCTGCTCGGCTCGGTGCTGGCGCCGCGGCTGATCGATCGGGTGGGTCACATCCGCACCTTTGCCGCCGTTTCTGCACTGGCCTCCGTCACCATTCTGGTGCACGCCAGCTTCATTGAGCCCTGGACCTGGTCGGCCATGCGCCTGGTCACCGGTTTCGCCTTTTCCTGCATCTATGTCGTGACCGAAAGCTGGTTGAATGAGGCCGCCACCAACGAAAGCCGCGGACGCATTCTCGCCGTCTACATGGTCATTCTGCTCGGTGGTACCTGCGCGGGACAGTTCATGCTCAACGTCGCCGATCCGGCGGGCCTCACGCTGTTCGTGCTCGTTTCGATCATGGTCAGCGTGGCCGCCATTCCCATTCTGATGACGGTGATGCGCACGCCGGCACTGGAGGCTTCCGAACGCGTGAGTGTTCTGCATCTCTGGCGGCGGGCAAAAATGGGAGTGATAGGGCTTGTGCTGATCCAGTGGTGCTCGAGCATGGTGTATGGCATGGGCGCCGTTTACGCGGCGAAGCTGGCATTGAGCGCTCACGAGGTCGCGCTTTTCATGGGTGCGATCATGGGCGGCGCAATGATCGTGCAGTGGCCGCTTGGCCAGCTGTCGGATCGTGTGGACCGGCGCTGGGTGATGGGTGGCGCCAGCCTCATCGCCGTTGCCGCCGGTGTTTACGCCAGTACCCAGATGGAGGCCGGCTGGCCGCTTTACCTCAGTGCTCTGGTTTTCGGCGGCTTCAGCCTGTCACAGTATTCGCTGGTGGTGTCCTCTATCCACGATCACCTGCGACCCTCTGAGATGACGCCGGCCAGCGGTACTATCGTCATGCTCTCCGGGATTGTCTGTGTGACCGGTCCTATCACCGTCTCCTATGTCTTGCAGTGGTTCGGGCTGCAAAGCTTTTTCCTGCTGATGTCCGGGATTCTGCTGCTCATGGCGATAGTCAGCATCTATCGAGTGATCACCATTCCGGCCCTGCCGGTGCAGTACAAGGCGCACCTCGTGCTGCAGACGCCGGTTTCCCCGGTGGGTTCGGTTCTGCACCCGGAGGAAAAGGAGGTGTCGGCGCGTCCCGGGGACACCGTGGAAAGCCGTATCCCGGACGTCATCAACGATCGCGCCGCGTAGGTCGGGCCGCGCAGGTCGGGCCGCGTAGGTCGGGCCGTGAGCGACTTCAATGCTCTAACTGCTATGTTCCCGACGTGCCCCTGAAGAGGAATTCCAGCCGGCCATCACTGTGAAGAACGCCGTGGTCGATGGTCATGGGTTCCATGCAGTCGTTGACGTATTTGCGGGAGTGCAGGAATAGCGATGCCGGATCGGTTCCGACGACACGCAGTGTGGCGGCATTGGTGATACCCAGGTGTCGTACCGCGCTTTCGACATTGCGCTTGTGCAGCATGAAGCCGTGGCCGCGAAAGCCATCGTTGGCGTGCCGTTGGATGAAGCCGAACAGAGCAGGCAGGGCGCGCGCCGGAACCAGGTTTATCATGTCCCACAGCAGAACCAGGTCGAAGCCCTGTTGTGTAATCTCCGGGAATGCAGCATCGAAGTCGTCTGCCGTTACCTCGACGGGTGTGTCGTCCTCCGCGGCAGCGCGAATGGCTTTCGCCTTGGCGATCAGGGTTTCACTGGCGTCAAGTACCTGCAGGCGGCACGATAGCTCGCTGTAAAACGTCAGGCTGACGCGATTGGCGCGGCCGAAATCAAGAATTCGAAGATGACTCGCCGCCGATAAGGCATTTTCACCCAGCACCATGGGCAGCAGTCGACTCTGCAGGTCGGGTGTCGCAGGCTGGCGTTTTCGCAGGGCCAGCGCCATAACCGTCGCTATCGGGCCTGCCCGTTCTAACCGGCCTTCCCGCCTGCCTGGTGCGCAGGCGCTTTCTGGTCAGCGGGTTTGGTTTCCTGCTGGACAGGCGTAGACGACGTCGGCCGTGGCTGCGCCGTGGTGCCTTTGGCTGGCCCCCCCATATCGATGCTGCCCTTGAACCGGCCGCCGTCTTCGAGCATGACGCGCGGCGAGGAGACATTGCCCTGAACGTTCCCTGTGGTTGTAATCACGACGCGTTCCTGGCCCACGATATCGCCCTGAACTTCACCCTCGATGCGAATGGTCTTGGCCTCTATATTTGCCTGCACGCGCCCGGAATTGCCGATGACGAGTTCATTGTCAGCCAGCTTCACGGTGCCGTTGACCTCACCTTCGATGAGCAGGTCTTCGCTGCTCTCGATATCGCCTGTGACCTTGACTTTTGCACCAATCATGGCGGTTGCCTCGCTGACTTTGGGTGGGGTTGGAGCCGGCTTGCGTTCAGCCACGGGGGGCGTTTCGCTGGCCTTTGGCGGCGCTTCGGGCGGTAATCCCGTTTTTGAACTCTTGCGCTCAAACATGGTGCTGATATCCCTTAGGTGACTATATCCCGAGCGCTGTGGCGGGTACAACGGTATCGCGCTGATGTCAGAACCGTCATGCTAGATGAGGTGCGGCGAAGGTGCAAACGCCCGGCACTGTGGTCAACCCGCAGAATGCGCCGCTCGCGGGCGCATTCTGCGGCTGCGGGACATCAGAAGCTGTAGAAAAACTGCAGCTTGTAGAAGTCATTGGTGGAAAAGGAATCGTTATCGCTGGTCAGATCCCAGCCCGCTGAAAAGCGCATGCCGGCATCGCCTTTTGCGACCTGGAAATACGGACCCAGCCACTGATAGCCATCCTGGCTGCTGGCGTTGGAGCCACCGCGCAGTTCGAGTTCCTCGAAGTGCAGGCCCACGGAGAAGTAATCGGCGAACCGGTAGCCATAATTTCCCCAGTAGTGAATGTATTCGAGGGTCGTGCCTCCTGCCGGAGCCTCGTCTCTCAGGTCCTTGTACCAGCCAAAGTAGAATTCGCCCTCCCACTCCTCCGTGTCGTAATTGACAGTGAGGTTCGGCACGATGCCGTCTCCCACAATGCCGTCGTCAGCGGTCCCTGAGGACAGCAGGTTACCCTGGGTGAAGCCGAGCTGTGGGTTGATATACAGGGCGCCATCCATGGCTTCGAAACCCACGCCGAAGCCGAACTCGGTCCACTGTCCCCAGTCCGCGCCGGTGCCTGCGCCCCAGGCGATGCCGTAGAACGTCAGGTCGTAGTCCTTCTCCGTGTCGTAGGTGACGCCGACAAACGGATTGAAACCGAAGAAGGAGTCCAGGTTCATGGAGACGTCCATGCTCAGTCGATCGTCGTCCTGTGCGTTGACCATACTGCAGGCAACGCCGCTCAGTGCGGCGGCTGCGGTCAGGTGTATCAGTGTTCGTTTCATGGCAGTACCCTCTAAAAGTTGTCAGATCTGACGCGCGCTGAAGAAACCCGCGGAACCTTTTCCCGCGCAGGATGCACCTGGCCGGTTTGCCGGCAAGAGGTCTGGACTTCTTCTGACTGAGGGCCTGGCAGAAACTGTGCCAGGCAGACGAATTACCTTTTATAGCGTATGGTTGCGTAAGCGAACGGGGTGTTTCTGCCGGGAAACAGGGGCCTGAAGGTCACAGTCTGCACCGTCGCGGTGCGCGGCACAGATTGATCAGTAGGGACGACGTGTGTGGCCTTGCAGGCAATCAAGGAGTACATGCCGGAGCGCCGCGGCGCTGTGCGGGTTGCAGGGACGAATACAATCGGCGGTCAGCTGTCTGTCCCTGAGCAGGGCTTCCAGCAGCGCGACATCCACATCGATCTGCAGGCGCTGCGCGTTGATGTCAACCGCGTCGCAGGGATCGTTGGCAGCCCTCTGATGGCGCTGTCTCGGTTGGCTCATTGACTGGCTCCGAGGCTTCTGCCCTGGCGGTGTCCGGTGAGGTGAGTTCGAGGTTGGCGATCCCCATCGTGCAGTGTCGACAGGAGCGTCAGGCAGGCAAGCCGTATGTGCTCGACGGTCTCACTGTCGGCGTCGATTCCCTGCAACGTCGCAATGCTGCCCCCCACCACCTGGCAGGCCAGCACCCGCGACCCGTTTGCCTCAAGTGCCCGGCTCAGAAGTCCGGACGATGCCTGGAAAGCGGCGACTGTCCCGGTATTCGCCTGTCGGTGAGTCAGCAGCAGCAGCTCTGCGCATTCGAGGCTGCTGCCAGCCAGTCGGATGGCACTGGAGGTGTCGCCAGAGGACAGCGCCCTGGCGGCAATGTCCTGCAGTTGTTGCTGGGTGTAGGCGGCGGCATCCACATCCTGCATGAGCCACCGGCGTCGTTCGGGGCAAAGGAAGCGAAGTTTCATGGGCGGTCTTCCTGTGTCAGGCCAGAAAAATGAGGCAGTCAGGACAATCTATCGCAAATAGGAATCATTCGCAACAATGGCGTGCCCTTCGCGCGTCTGGGTCCGGGATTGAGTCTACGGCCTGCCTGTAATACCGTCGGAACCTGCGCCGCGACGGCCAGACAGGCATCGGAGACAGCATGAACGCCAGCCGAATAGTCCCTTTCAGCGCGATGTTGATCGCGATGACCCTGGTGTGTGGGTTCCTCAGCACCATCATCAGCAGCAAAGTCGCGGCGCAGGAAAGGCGCTCCGCCGATGAACAGCTGCGCGAGCTCTATGAAACCGAGTTTGCCTGGCGGCAGCATGAAATGGGCAAGATCAGAAACGAGAGAGGCGAGTGGGTCGATGCCGGCCGCTGGCCCGACGTCAGTGCCGCTGCACAGGCACGCCGCCTCGAATACTGGAATGCGGCTCTTGAGCAACTGGCCCGTATACCCAGGGACCAGCTCAGCGCGAAGGCGTTGATCAATGCCGAGGTTTTCGAACAGATCATCACGTCACGTGCATCGAATGTCCGCTTTCGCACCTATGAGGCGCCACTGAACTCTGACACCTTCTTCTGGTCCGGGCTGCATCCGAGAATGGGTGGCTTCGACAATGCGCAGGCCTACCAGCGCTACATAGCGCGCCTTGAAGACCTCCCGCGGTATTTCCAGCAGCACACGGCAAACATGCGTGAAGGACTTGCGCGCGGGTACAGCGTTCCGGCTGTGACGCTGAAAGGGCGGGAGCAATCCCTTCTGCCTTACCGGGCAGCGGGCGAAGAGAACCCGTTCTATGCGCCGCTCAAGGCAATGCCCTCGCGCATCAGTGAAGCGCAGCAGTCAGCGTTGCGAAAGCAGGCGCTGGAGGCAATTCAGACCGCTGTGGTATCCGCGTACACCGCCCTCTTCGAGTTCATGCGGGATGAGTATCTGCCCGGGGCACGGGAAGACCTCGCAGCGAGAAGCCTGCCGGATGGTGAGGCGTTTTACCTGGCCCAGATTCGCGAATACACAACGCTGGACCTGACCCCGGAGCAGATTCACGAACAGGGTCTCGCGGAGGTAAAAAGAATCTGGGCCGAGATGCAGGCGGTTCGCGATGACGTGGAGTTCGAGGGCGATATGGCAGCCTTCTTCGAGTTCCTGCGTAATGACCCGCAGTTCTACGCCAGGACACCGGCCGAACTGCTGGGGGTCTCGTCGTACGTCGCCAAGCGCATGGACGGAAAACTCGCCGAAACGCTGGGTTTTCTGCCGCGCAGACGCTTTACGCTGTTGCCGGTTCCGGACGCGATTGCGCCGTTCTACACCGGTGGGCGCGGCGGGCTGAATTCCTGCCTGATGAACACCTATGACCTGCCGTCACGGCCGCTCTACACCATTCCCGCGCTGACGTTGCACGAGTGCGCGCCCGGGCACGCGCTGCAGGCGGCGATTTCCCGGGAAGCTCCCGGCGATATTCCCGAATTCCGGGCACGCAACTACTTCTCCGGCTACGGAGAAGGCTGGGGACTCTACACCGAGTGGCTGGGCAGTCAGCTGGGCATTTACCAGACGCCTTACGAGGAATTCGGGCGTCTGTCTTACGAGATGTGGCGGGCCTGCCGCCTGGTGATCGATACGGGCGTTCATTACTATGGATGGTCACGGGAGCAGGCGCAGGATTATCTGCGTCGGCACTCGGCGCTGTCGGAGCATGAGCTCACGACAGAGGTCGATCGCTATATCTCCTGGCCCGGCCAGGCCCTCGCCTACAAGCTCGGGGAAATGCTGATTCGCCGCAAGCGTGCCGAGGCAGAAGAGGCCCTTGGTGCTGCCTTCGACCAGCGCTATTTTCACGATGTGATTCTCGGTCTGCGCTCGGTGCCGCTGTCCGTGCTGGAAAGCGAGCTGGATCGCTGGATCGCCGATGGCGGCCAGAACCCCTATGCGGATGTCGACTGGCTGCAGCGCTGAGTTTCCGGTGGGTCGTCGCGCGACCTTTCGACGATCGTGTTCGCCAAGTGTCGTCGGTCGCACAGAGCTGTCGGCCGGTTCGCGCTAGAATAGACAGGAAGCCGCACGATGCAGTGCCGCGGCAGGCAGCTAATGCCGGATTCAGGCCACTTGCCGGGGAACGCTTTTCTCCACAAGGAGTCTGATCTGCATCGCGTGCCGTAACGGTATCGCAACACTGCGGGCTTGTGATCTGCGGCCAGCGCGCCGCAGATGTGTTCTATTGGAAAACTGACCGGGAAAACAATGAAAAAAGCCATTGCTGCTGTTGTGCTCGTCGCCGTCGCTGGCGTTGTCGCCTGGCCCAAGGTGTCTCCGCTTCTGTCCGGGGAGACGACGAATACGTCAGACAATGGTGCCCGCAATGGGGCGCCGGCGGTCAAAACAGTGCGGCTTGAGGCCGCCCCCTTCGAGAGCCGGCTGACCTTCAACGGCACCCTCATCGCAGACAGCTCCATCGACATCAAGAGCGAGTTGCGCGGCAAGATCGACAACATTGCGTTCACGGATGGTCAGCGAGTCGAAGCGGGCGAACTGATCGTCAGCATCGAGTCGGGCGAGCTCGCCGCCGAACTCAGCTCCGTCCGCGAGCAGCTGGCGCTGGCAGAAACCAATGCCGAGCGCCTGCAGAACCTCTTTGCTTCCGGTTCCGTGACGGCGAGTGAACGCGATGATGCGGTGAGCCGGCGTGAGGTGCTCAAGGCGGAAGAGCGGCGGCTGGCGGTGCGTCTGGAAAAAACCCAGCTGCTCGCCCCCTTCTCCGGCACCCTGGGTTTACGCGAGGTCAGCCTCGGGGATCTTATCGAGGCCGATACCCTGATAACCACTCTGCAGACCATCGAAGACCTGAAGGTGGATTTCAGCGTTCCGGAGCGCTATCAGGCCTTGCTGGAGGTTGGCATGTCACTGAGTTTATGGGTGTCGGGGTATGATCAGCCGTTCAGCGCGAGGGTGCGTGCGATAAGCCCGCGGGTGGATATCAATACGCGAACCATTATGGTGCGCGCGGATGTGGCCAACGGCGAGCGCAAGTTGCTGCCGGGCAACTATGCGAGGGTAGAGCTGATAAATCGCGAAGAGGCGGCCCTGCTGGTGCCCAGCGTAGCCGTGCTGCAAAGCCTGGAAGACGTCTCCGTATTCACTGTCCAGGACGGCGTCGCTGTACGCACAGAGGTAAAAACCGGTGTGCGCAGCGACTCGCATGTGCAGATACTGCAGGGCCTGCAGGCTGGCGACGAGGTCATCACGCAGGGCATACAAAGCGTGCGTGACGGGCAGCGGGTTGATATTCGCAATGCGGCGGGTACCAGCTGATGCGCCTGCATGAACTGAGCATCGAGCGGCCGGTTCTCGCGGTCGTCATGTCCATCATCATCATTGTGTTCGGCGTTATCGGCATGCGCGAACTCGCCATCCGGGAATTCCCCCTCGCCGAGCGGCCCATTGTCTCTGTGCAGTCGTCTTACCCGGGCGCCAACGCCACGGTGGTCGAGAACCAGATCACCGAGCGACTCGAGGAGGAAATCAACTCCGTCTCCGGCATCCGGACCATGACCTCTGTCAGCCGCGAGGGGCGCAGTACGGTCACGGTGGAGTTCAAGCTGGGGGACGATATCGACCGCGCCGCCAACGATGTCCGCGATCGCGTATCCGCAGCCGTGCGCCGCCTGCCCGAAGACGCCGAGGCGCCCACTGTCTCCAAGGCGGACGCAGACGGCGACCCCATCATATTTCTGAATGTCCGCAGTGATCAGCGCAGCCTGCTGGATCTGAGCGCCATAGCCGACAACCTGTTCAAGTCCCGGCTCGAAACGATATCCGGCGTTGGCCAGGTGGATATCTGGGGCTACAAGGAATACTCCATGCGCCTCTGGCTCAATCCGGACGCGCTGGCCTCGCACGGCCTCACCGCGATCGACGTACGCGAGGCCTTCCGCGGTGCCAATGTCGAGCTGCCAACCGGGCGTATCGAGGGCGACACCATCGACCTGAATATCCGCACCCTGAGTCGTCTGGGTACCGATCCCGAGGAGTTCAATCAGCGCGTGATCAAGCGCGAGGGCGATCGTGTGGTGCGTTTCCGTGACGTCGGCTACGCCGAGCTCGGGCCACTGAATGAACGCACCGTGCTCAGGCGCAACGGCGTGACCATGGTGGGCGTGGTGTTGCGGCCCCAGAGCGGGGCGAACCAGATCGCGATTGCCGACGAGTTCTACCGCCGTCTCGAGTTGATCAAGCGCGACCTGCCGGCGGATGTCGATGTCGCTATCGGCTTCGATACCAGCACTTTCATTCGAGCGAGTATTACCGAGGTCATCCAGACGCTGCTGGTGGCGCTGCTGCTGGTGTGCGCGACGATCTTTGTCTTCCTGCGGGAGTGGCGCACCACGCTGATCCCCATCGTTACCATTCCCATTGCCCTCACCGGCACGTTCTTCGTGCTTTACGTTGCCGGCTTCTCGATCAATGTACTCACCCTGCTCGGGATGGTGCTGGCCATCGGCCTGGTCGTGGATGACGCGATTGTCGTGGTCGAGAACATCTACAAGCGGATCGAGCGCGGTGAGTCGCCGCGCCAGGCAGGCGTCGACGGGGTCAGGGAGATCTTCTTCGCCATCATTGCAACCACCCTGTCGTTGGTGGCGGTGTTTGCACCGCTGATTTTCCTCGGCGGTCTCACTGGCGTCCTGTTCCGGGAGTTCGGCGTCACGCTGGCAGCAGCGGTGGTGATTTCCTCGTTTGTGGCGCTGACGCTGGCACCCATGCTGTGCAGCCGTTTTCTCAAGAACCGGGCACGTCATCCGGCGTTCTACCGGGCAACGGAGCCAATGTTCCAGAATATGGCGAATGTCTATCGCCGGTCGCTGCAGGGCTTTCTGGCGCGGCGCTGGATGGCGCCGGTGATTCTCCTGAGCTGTCTGGCGATACTGGTGGTCATCTATCGCAGCCTGCCTGAGGAACTCGCACCGCTTGAGGATCGCGATATGCTCGTGGTTCAGACCAAGGGGCCGCAGGGCGCCGGGTACGATTACATGTATGAGGCGATGAACGAAGTGGATGCGGCGATAAAGGCCGCTATCCCCGACGCCCTCGACGCTTCCATTTCCGTGACATCGCCCGGCTTCGGTGCCTCTACAACCACGAACACCGGTTTCTCCCGGGTGATCCTCAAGCCTGCCGCCGAGCGTGAACAAAGTCAGGACGAACTCGCGGGCATCGTGGCGCGGGCACTGGCCAACGTCAGCTCCGTGCAGGCGTCGGTTCGCCAGCCCCAGACCATCAATACAGGGGGCGGGCGTGGATTGCCGGTGCAGTTTGTGGTGCAGAGCACTGATATTGAGAAAGTGCGCAAGATCATTCCGGATTTTCTTGCCCGGGCGCGCGAGCATCCGGCCTTCAGCTTCGTCGACGTTGACATGCTGTTCAACCAGCCGGAGCTGGTGCTGGATATCGATCGTGAGCGGGCGGATGCCATTGGCGTTGATGTTGCCCAGATCGCCGATGTCGTGCAGGCCTCCCTGAGCGGTCAGCGCTATGGCTACTTTCTCCGCGACGGTGAACAGTTCGAAATCATCGGGCAGTTCCTGCGCGAGGCGCGCAACGATCCGCTCGACCTGTCGCGGCTGCAGGTTCGCTCTGGCGACGGCACGCTCATGCCGGCCGAAAACTTCGTCACCGTGCGCGAACAGACATCGGCCCCGGTGCTGTTCCGTTTCAACCGCTTCTCCGCAGCCACGTTCTCGGCGAACCTCTCGGATGGGACCTCACTTGGTGACGGCATTCGGGCGATGCAGGAAATCGCGGACGACGTGCTGGACGACACCTTCAACACGGAGCTGGCCGGGCAGTCGCGGGAATTCGCCGATACCGGCAGCAGCCTGCTGTTTGTCTTCGTTCTTGCGCTGCTGCTGATCTACCTGGTGCTGTGTGCCCAGTTTGAAAGTTTCCGCGATCCACTGGCAATCATGCTGACCGTTCCCATGGCGATAACCGGGGGCCTCGTTGCCCTCTGGTATTTCGGCCAGACGCTGAATATCTTCTCCCAGATCGGCCTTATCATGCTTATTGGTCTGGTCACGAAGAACGGTATTCTTATCGTCGAGTTCGCCAACCAGCGTCGCGCAGCCGGATTGTCCGTCGCGGAGGCCGTCGAGGACGCGGCAGCGGCGCGATTCCGACCCATTCTCATGACGACGCTCTCCACGGTGCTTGGTACCCTGCCGATTGCGCTTGCGCTGGGAGCGGGTGCCCAGAGCCGGGTGCCGCTGGGTCTTGCGGTGATTGGCGGCATGTTGCTGGGGTCGTTTCTGTCGCTGTACGTGGTGCCGGCAGCCTACCGTGCCATAGCATCGCGCGCGCCCGTCACCGACGCTGTAACGCCGACAGAGCCGGCCGAACGCCAGGCTGGCGATCCGCTGCCCGAGGTTCAGCCCGCCGGTTGAAATCGGTGACGCTGGCGGATCAGGTCGCGGCGTCGTTGATCACCTGCAGAAAGGCGTCGCCATATTTTTCCTGCTTGCGCGTGCCCACTCCTGGCAGTTTCCCGAAGGCCGCCATGGATCGCGGACGCTGCAGGCACATGGCCTGCAGCGTACTGTCGTGGAATATGATGTACGGCGGTATGCCCTGTTCCTCGGCGAGTTGACGCCGGCACTCGCGCAGCGCTTCCCACAGTGTGATGTCGATATCCTCCGGCAGCGTCTGCCGGGTTTTCTGGCGTGTGTTCGTCGCCGGGCTGCTGTCCTTGCGCAGGGCGAGCGATTCCTCGCCCTTCAGCAGCGGACGCGCTTTTTCCTGCAGTCTGAGCGCGCCGTAGCGCTCCATATCCACACTCAGGTAGCCGCGCGCCACGAGCTGGCGAAAGACCGAACGCCACGGGTTGGCCCCGAGGTCGGCTCCGATGCCGAATACACCGAGCCGGTGATGATCGAGCTGCAGTACCCGCTCGTTTTCCAGGCCGCGCAGGACGTCGATCACATGGCTGACGCCAAAGCGTTGCCCCGTGCGGTATACGGCGCTGAGGGCCTTCTGGGCGGCCTCGGTGCCATCCCAGGTTTCCACCGGCTGCAGGCAGGTGTCGCAGTTGCCGCAGGGATCACTAAGGGTATCGCCGAAATAGTGCAGCAGCGCCTGGCGCCGGCAGCTGGTGATTTCGCACAGCCCGAGCATGGCGTTCAGTCGCTGCTGTTCCGCGCGCTTGTGCTCTTCGCTGCCGGCGGAGTTGTCCATCATCTGGCGCAGCTTGATGATGTCCTGCAGGCCGTATACCAGCCAGGCGTTGGCGGGCAGGCCGTCACGACCGGCGCGGCCGGTTTCCTGGTAGTAGGCCTCCACGGTTTTCGGCAGGTCAAGGTGGGCGACAAATCGTACGTCGGGCTTGTCGATTCCCATGCCGAAGGCGATGGTGGCGACAATGACCAGACCTTCCTCACGCAGGAAGCGTGACTGGTTTGCTGAACGTTCCGCCGCCGGCAGACCGGCGTGGTAAGGCAGTGCCGGTATGCCCTCTTCCTGCAGCCAGCGCGCCGTTTCCTCGACTTTTCGCCGCGACAGGCAGTAAACGATGCCGGCATCCCCGGCATGCTCGCTGCGCAGAAAGGCCAGCAGCTGCTGGCGCGGATTCTGCTTGAGCGCGATGCGGTAGCGGATGTTGGGTCGGTCGAAGCCGGCGATATAGTGCCGGGCATCCTCCAGATCAAGCCGGATGGCTATCTCCCGACGTGTGCGGGCGTCCGCTGTGGCGGTGAGAGCGATGCGTGGCACATCGGGGAAGCGCTCGTGCAGCAGGTTCAGCTGCAGGTAGTCGGCGCGGAAGTCGTGCCCCCACTGTGACACACAGTGTGCTTCATCTATTGCGAACAGCGCGATATCGCAGCGCAACAGCAGGTCCAGGGTGCGCGGCTGCACGAGACGCTCGGGCGCCACGTACAGCAGATCGAGCTGGCCACCCTGCAGGGCGCTCTCCACCTCCCGGACCTGTTGGCTGTCGAGGCTCGAATTGAGAAATGCGGCGTTCACACCGAGTTCGCGCAGGCCGTCAACCTGATCCTGCATGAGGGCAATCAGCGGCGAGACGACCACCCCGCAGCCGCGGCGGACCAGGGAGGGAATCTGGTAGCAGAGTGATTTTCCGCCGCCGGTCGGCATGATTACCAGCGCGTCGCGGCCATTGATGACGCCGTCGATAATCGCATCCTGGGGCTCGCGGAAGGTTTCGTAGCCGAATACGGCGCGCAGTGTTTCGAGTGCGGCTGTCATGGCGCGAGTATACCCTGTGCCTGCCCGCGAGTGGTCATCGACATCGCTCTTGCAGACCTTGTGTGCTGGTCACTGACGTGCCTCTGCGGAGATCGTTTCCCAGTGTGCTAGATTATCAGTTTTGCGGCACCGACGACCCGCCGGAGGCATCGACGGGGGTGCATGATGGGTCAACCGAAGAACTCAGAGGGTTTCCATGACAGATCAACACTGCGTCATTATCGGCGCCAGTCACGCGGCTGCCAGTATGGCTGCGACGCTCAGGCAGGAAGGCTGGGAGGGCTCTATCACGATGGTGGGAGAAGAGGCGCATCCCCCATACCATCGCCCGCCCCTCTCGAAGGCCGCTCTGATCGGTGACAAGGACGCAGCCTCGCTGGCCATTCGCCCGCGGGATTTCTACGACGCCCAGGGGATAGTCCTGCGCCTGGGAGTGCGGGCAGAGAGCATCGATCGGCAGGCGCAGCGTGTTGCCTTGAGCGACGGCAGCAGCCTGGCCTACACGCGACTCGCACTGATGACCGGCGCCCTGCCGCGTCGTATCAGCCTGCCCGGCAGTGACCTGAGTGGCGTGCATTATCTCCGTGACATGCGCGACGTCGATGCGATAAGGGCCGGGTTGAAGCCAGGCAGCTCGGCGGTGATCGTCGGTGGCGGATATATCGGCCTGGAAACCGCAGCGTCGCTGCGCTCGGCGGGGATGCAGGTCACCGTGCTTGAGGCGATGTCGCGGGTCCTGCAGCGCGTCACCGCCCCGGAGGTCTCCGCGTTCTTCACCCGGGTACACGAGGAAGAGGGGGTGACTGTCGTGACGGATACGACCGTCAGCGCATTTCATGGGGAGGGTACCCTGACCGGCGTCACCTGCAGCGACGGCCGTGAATTTGCGGCGGACCTGGCGATTGTCGGTGTCGGCGTGGTGCCCGACACGTCGCTGGCGGAAGCCGCCGGCCTTGAGATCAATGACGGCATCGTCGTCGACGAATTCGCGCGAACCTCGGATACCCACATCGTGGCGGCGGGCGACTGCACGCGTCACTACAATCCGGTGTACGATCGCTGGCTACGTCTTGAATCTGTCCAGAATGCCAACGAGCAGGCGCGCACCGCTGCGAAGACTGTGGCGGGCAACCCTGTCGCCTATCACGCGCTCCCGTGGTTCTGGTCGGATCAGTACGATATCAAGCTACAGATTGCGGGGCTTTCTGCCGGTTACGATGAGGTGGTGGTGCGTGGAGATATCGCTCAGGGCCGCAGTTTCAGCCTGTTTTACCTGTCCGGCGGGCGGCTTGTTGCCGCGGATGCCATTAACCGGCCCCGGGATTTCATGGCTGCCAAACGCGCTGTCCTTGACGGCTCCAGACCGGCGCCGGCAGCGCTCGCGGACGAGTCGCTGGAGTTGAAAGCTGTGTTCGAGGGTTGATCGGCGGCGCAGTGCAGGCCAAGTTTTCTCTTGGTATGGTCCAGAAAGGCGGGTATAACCGTACCGAGCATGTGTCTATGCAGTCCGGACACACCTAATCCAGACATTCACTGCAGGGGAGACAGCACCATGAAGCAGGATCAACCGATTACGCAACGCCGTCGTTTTCTTACGCTGATGGGCGGCGGTGCCGTCATGCTGCCGTTTGCGGGCCTCGTTGCCTGCTCCAGCGAGGAGCCGTCTGCACCGACGATCGCGGCCAGCGCTGAAGATGCACCGGCCACCCGACCGGATCCGGCAACGCCATCGGCCGACACCGCCAATGAAGCGATGTCTGAGACGGCAGAGCCCGAGGCTGCCACCCAGCAGGCGGCTGCTGAGAGCGAGCAGATGGCACAGAATGATGCTGGCGGCTCCGGCGACAGTGGCGGTTTGCCGCAGCTGAGTGAAGACGATACGCAGGCGAAGTCACTGAACTACAAGCACATCGCAAGCGATGTCGATCCGAGCAAGAACCCCCGCTACAAGGAAGGTCAGGCGTGCTCCAACTGCCAGGTGTATCAGGGCAAGGACGGTGATGACTGGGGTCCCTGTGCGATCTTTGCCGGCAAGGCGGTCAAGGCAACCGGCTGGTGCACAGCCTACGCGCCGGTGAGTGCCTGACCTGCAGGTATCACTGCCGTCCGTGGCCCTCTAGGAGAACCAGCTGATCTGCGGAAAATAGCCGTCGACTGCCATGGCAAGATAGAGAACGAAGAGGGCCGCGCTGAGATAGAGTCGGCGCAGGGCGTATAGCGCGACGGCTGCACTGTCGATAACCATCCAGTACAGCCAGTTCTCGTGGACATAGGCAAGCATCAGCCAGGTCGCTATCAGGCTGAAGACAGTCGTGAAGGCGTCCAGCCATGGCGTGTGTGCAAGCGGGTTCTGGCTCAGCAGGTAACCGACAGCAGCCGTCGCAACGGCGCCCGTCAGCAGCCAGGGGAGGTGCTCGGCCAGCGGCCAGCTGACAATGCGCCAGTCGTCGCCGGTGGCAAGCAGGCCGTACACGGCCATCCCGACGTAAAACACATGCAGTGCGCTTTCGGCAAAGATGTGTTTTCGCCAGCAGAGGATTGCAAACAGCACCGAGCCAAAGAAAGCGGCCACATAGCACACTGGCACGGCGCCGCGCAGATACAGCAGCGTGAAGGCAATGCTGAAACCGACCGCTGCAATCTCCAGCGTCGCATCAGTCGATCCGCGGTGTATCAAACGCATCCCTGTTGAGAAATTTGGCGACAAAAATACAGGTGTCGTCGCCGGCATTGAAATCACGCGTGGCGTCACGCAGAAGGTCAAAGACAGTGTCGTGATCACCGCTGATGAGCGTGCTCATGCCGCCAGTCTGCAGGCGCAATTCAGGGTGCTCGCGCAGCCGGCGGATAAAGTCGATCACGCGCTGCTCGTAGGCGCGGGTGAGCGGGTAGAAACTCAGCTCAACAGTCAGCATATTCTGGCGGCACTCCCTGGCCGTGTCGAAAAAAGTCCGGGTAGGATCGGACTGCGCTCGCTACCCGAAGCCCTTGTGCGGGGACGGTCGAAAACCGGCTCAATGGCGCCTATACTTCGCGCTGCCTGGTGGTGCGCCACACCACCGCATACGCGAAATACAGGAGATTCACCATGTCATTGCGAATCAACGATACAGTACCCGATTTCACCGCCGAATCCAGTCTAGGCTCCATCTCTTTTCATGACTGGATTGGTGACAGCTGGGCGATTCTCTTTTCTCACCCCAAGGATTTCACGCCGGTGTGCACCACAGAATTCGGTGCCGTTGCGCAGCTTGCCGATGAGTTTGCAAAGCGCAACACCAAGGCCATTGGCGTGTCTGTTGACGGTGTGGACGACCACCGCAAGTGGATTGGCGATATCGAGTCCTACTGCAGTGCGACGGTCGGCTTTCCCATCATCGCAGACACGGATCTGGCGGTTGCCAAGGCCTTCGACATGCTGCCCGCAGAAGCCTATCTGCCCGACGGGCGCACGGCAGCGGACAGCGCCACCGTGCGCTCCGTGTTCATCATCGGGCCAGACAAGAAGCTCAAGCTGTCCATGACCTATCCCATGGTTGTGGGGCGCAATTTCTCCGAGATCATGCGCGCGCTCGACGCGCTGCAGTACACCGAGAAACGCGGTGTGGCGACGCCGGCAGACTGGGTGGTAGGTGAGGACGTGATCATTCCGCCGAGCGTGTCCGATGCCGACGCAAAAGAGAAGTTCGGCGAGTTCGAGACGATCTTCCCCTACCTGCGCAAGACCAGGGCCTGAGACCGCCCAAAGGGCCACCGGTCAACCGGCGACCGCCGCCTCCGACCGCGGCAGGCCACGCCGGTTGATCCAGAGTACAAGGCAGACGGCGAGCACACTCAGAAACGACAGCCCCACCATGGCATCCCAGCCATGCAGGTTCACCACCCAGCCGGCGCTCAGGGCGGCGACAGCCTGTGAGCCGAACACGGCGAACTCATTGGCGCTCTGAACCCTGAAGCGCTCGCTGGGTCGGTGGCAGAGCGGCAGCAGTGCGGTGCCGCCGACAAACATGAAGTTCCAGCCGATGCCCAGCAGCACCATGGCCCACCAGTAATGCATCAGGTGCTGTCCGGAAAGTGCGATGGCCAGGCACACGAGGTAGGCGGCACCGCCGAGCGCAATAACCGTCCGATGCCCCAGGCGGGTGATCAGCCAGCCCGAGAAAAGTGCCGGCGCATACATCGCGACAATATGTGACTGGATGACCCACTTCGTGTCGAGCAGGCTGTGTCCGTTCACCGCGTGCATGTTCAGCGGGGTGCCCGTCATCATGAAGCTCATCATGGCGTAGCCCATGGCAGAAGCGATAATCGCCAGCCAGATGGGCCGCTGGCGCAGAATCGTGGCCAGCGGCCGTGCCTCTGCGGTCTCCTCGCCGGCCTGCGCATGCCGGTTGCGGTAGCCGGTGAGTACAATGGCCATGGCCAGGAGGTTGATGCCGGACAGCAGGAGAAACGCGCCGACAAACGGTCGATGGCTGTCGATTGCCGGCGTCAGCGCTTCCAGTCCCGGTACAGACCCGCCCCAGACCACCAGTTCCGGCCCCAGATAGGCGGCGACCAGGCCCGCCAGCAGGACCCGCGATGCCGCCTTGCCGGCGAGCATGGGCGAGACGGTTTCAATCGCCGCGAAGCGGTACTGCTGTGCTGCGGCGATGCTGATCCCGGCGACCAGGCCCGCAGTGCAGAACAGACCGAAATGCCCCAGCACCAGCGCACAGGCTGCCACAACGCCGCTGGCGCTACCCAGCAGCGAACCCAGCGCGAAGACCGCACGTCTGCCGACCCGCGCCATCAATCGCGTGACGCCGACCACGGAAACCGCAGTGCCGATAATCACCATCGCAATGGGCAGGGTGGCCAGGCCCGGACGCGGGGCGATGTCGTTGCCGACGAGGCCACCGGTCAGGAAATACAGCGGCGCGATACACATGGACAGGGCCTGCAGGCTCATGAGCAGGTAAACCGTTGCGGGCAGTCGCGAAGCCATCAGGACATTCCTCCAAAGCGGATCAGGGCCGTTACCAGTATGCCAAGGCTGACGCCTGCCATGGGTC
The DNA here is from genome assembly GCF_004340525.1 of Chromatocurvus halotolerans. Lineage (GTDB taxonomy): Bacteria > Pseudomonadota > Gammaproteobacteria > Pseudomonadales > Halieaceae > Chromatocurvus > Chromatocurvus halotolerans. The sequence continues at coordinate 151,339 of NZ_SLWX01000003.1, forward strand.
TTGCGGTAAGCAGCATGACGCCGGCGGTTGCCAGCATCCCCAGGCGTCCGGCCATATCCGCTTCAACCGCGATTGGCACGAGCACGGCCACCAGCACCGAGCCCGACATGGCGTCAATAAAGCTCATGACCCGGGGCCGCAGTGGCAGCAGTCCGGTGATGAATACGCCGCCGAAGCGGGTAAACAGCATGACCAGTGCCATCAGCGCAATGACCAGATAAACGCCGTAGCCTTCGGTGGACATCATTGCTTGGGTGTCTCCAGCCAGAAAATGCCCACCGTTCCTCCTGCGAGTGCGCCAACAATCACATGGGTGTTCGGGGGCAGCCAGCGGTAGGCCGCGTAGGCGGCGATGGCACTCAGACCCCAGGCAAGGCTCTTGCGCAGGTTGCGCTTGCCCACCATGACCATCGACAGCATGAAGCAGCCCATCACCATGTCCAGGCCAATGCTTTTCGGGTCTTTGATGCCCGAGCCGAGCAACAGCCCCGTCAGCGTTCCCGCCTGCCAGCAGGTCCACAGCGCGATACCACCGCCGACCAGGGTGCCAAGGTTGTTGCGCCCCTGCTGCAGATCGTTGAGCGTCATGGCCCAGTTGGCGTCCGAGAGCGTGATGAGCGATGCATAGCGGCGCCGCACGGGCAGCAGTCGCAGCCAGGGATAAAGGCTGGCGCCCATGAGCAGCATGCGGCTGTTGATAGCGAGGGTGGTGAGCAGTAACGGCAGGATCGGCACCTGCGCGCCCCACATGTCGAGCACGGCGAACTGCACGGTGCCGGCGAAGACGGTGATACTCATCAGCATCACTTCGACGTTGGCCATGTTGCTTTGCAGGGCGGCGACGCCAAAGGCCAGCCCGAACACGAAGACAAACAGGGAGATGGGCAGAATTCGCCAGAAACCCCGGCGTATGTCGGCGCCAGTCAGTTGTGGTGCAACAATGTCAGGCACGGCGACCACCGGTCTGCCAGTGAGAGATATGGACAGGTTTCATAGGTAAGCTCCAGGGACGCGTAGCTTAGCGACTCGGTCCGGGACTGGCCAGCCGAGATTGCCGGAACACCGCCGAACAGAGCGCTGGTGCTAGCACTCCGGCGTGGCAGACGCTACAGTCATCAGGAGTCGATGCCGGAGACACACCATGATTCTCAAACACCCCTGCTTCAGAACCCTCGCCGCGCTGGCTCTGCTGCTGCCTGTCGCTTCCGCACATGCCCAGGACCCGGAAAGCTACCTCGACGATTATCTGCCGGTCGACAACGCCCTGGTCGTAGACGTTCCAGAGGCTGTGCAGAGTGCCGATGACCCTGACGTCAAGCGCGGTCGATACCTTGTCAGCCTGCTCGGTTGCGCCAGTTGCCACACTGACGGTGCGTTGCTCGGCGCCCCGGACAGCGATCGCTCCCTTGCCGGGTCCCGCGTCGGGATCGCCATTTCCGATCCCATGCGCGATCGGTATCCGGCGATTGTCTATCCGCCCAATATCACGCCGCATGACGAGACCGGTATCGGCGCCTGGACCGAGGACGATCTGGTGCGGCTGCTGCGTGGCGGGATGGATCGACACGGTGGCCGCGCCCTGCCTGTCATGCCCTGGCAGAACTACGCACGACTGAGGGCGTCAGACGCGCTGGCCATTGCCCGCTACCTGAAGAATATCGAGCCTCTTGAGCATCGCGTGCCGCGCAGGGTGCGCGCAGGGACACCGGCATCGGCACCCTACGTGCATGTTGGACTGTATCAGCGACGCGAGTGAGTCGGCGTCCGGGTGGCGTGCTTCAGCCGGAGTTGCGGCGTTTGAGGACCATGCCGTACATTGCCGGCAGCAGGGTGTGCGGCTCCGGATGACCCAGCTCGATGGCGGCGTGATAGGGGAAGTTGGGATCCGCCAACAGTCCCCGCGCCATGGCTACGAGGTCGGCATTACCGTCCACAACCACACTGTTTGCCTGCTCCGCTTCGGTGATCAGCCCGACCGCCATGGTTGGCATGTCGGCCCCGTCGCGGACCGCGCGGGCGTAGGGGACCAGGTAGCCCGGTGATGGCGGCGCCTTGGCACGGCCCGAGGCTCCGGTAATACCGCCGGAAGAGCAATCGATGAGATCCACGCCGCGGGCCTTGAGTTGCCGGGAGAGCTCGATCGTGTCTTCCAGTTCCATACCGCCGTCGACGCCGTCAACCGAAGAGGCACGGTAAAAGACCGGATAGCCCTTGGGCACCGTCTTTCTGACCGCGTCGGTGACGGCGAGGGGGAAGCGCATGCGTGCGGCGAGGTCACCGCCCCACTGGTCCCCACGCTGGTTTGACAGCGGGGTCAGAAAGCTGTGTATTAGGTAGCCATGGGCACCGTGGATCTCGACAAAATCGAAACCCGCGTCAAGCGCTCGCTGGGTGGCGTTGGCAAATGACACGATCAGGTCATCTATCTCGCTGGCCTCAAGGGCGTGGGGTGTCGGCCAGTCTTCGGTGAGTGGGATGGCGCTCGGGGCTACAGCCTGCCAGGCGGCATCCGGATCGCTGTCTACCAGTGGTTTGGCGCCATTCAGGGGCGTTGCCGCACTGGCCTTGCGACCCGCGTGCGCAAGCTGTATGCCCACGGGGATGCCCTGGGCGTGATAGATGTCGACGACCTTCTTAAGGCCTGGTACGTGCTCGTCCTTGTAAATGCCCAGGCAGCCCGGAGTTATCCTGCCTTCGGCGGTGACCCCGCTGGCCTCGAGAATCGCGCCGCCAACGCCGCCAAGGGCAAAGCGGCCGTGATGCGCGAGGTGCCACTCATCGTTGATAAAGCCGTCCTCGGAGGCGTACTGGCACATCGCCGAAACCACAAGTCGGTTGCGAAAAGTGACGTCGCGCAACGTAAAGGGTGTGAACAGGGCGGGCATCTGCCCGGTACCGGTTTCCTGTGTGCTGTCGTTTGTGCCCATCAGGCCTCCGTTTTTGCGTCGAGTTTGAGCATGAGGGCATCCATCTCGGCCATCAGCGCCTTCACTTTATCGCGCCGCTCCTGACCTTCGCTACCAAGGTCGCTGAATCGCGTCAGCGGCGGGCGCACGTCGCCGGTGGGATAGCCGGCGGCGGCGCTGAGCGCTTTCGAGTAGCACTGGTGGCCGTAGGTGGGATGGCCCTCGGCGATGATGTGATCAATCCGGTTGAGAATGTGCTGGATGGACGCGGCGTCTTCCGTGCGCCCCGAAACGAGGAAATCCCAGATGCGCTTCGTGCTGTAGGGAAGATAGTTGCCATAGGGATTGACGTAACCGACAGCGCCGAGGAGATAGCTCTCCACCGGCCTTTCTCCCGCGAAGACATTCATGACGCCGTCTGTGGCCTCGACGATGTCATAGACGCGGCCGACATCGCAGCTGGCTTCCTTGATGTAGCGAATGTTGTCAAACGCCTTGGTCAGGCGTGCGACCAGCGCGGCCGACATATCGACGTTGGACGTGAAGGGGTTGTTGTACAGCATGATCGGCAGGTCGACCGCCTCGGCAATCGCCCGGTAATAGGCGAAAATCTCGTCTTCGGTGGGCGTGTAGTAATAGGGCGGCACGATCATGAGGCCGTCAGCGCCCATCTCTTTCGCCTCGCGGCTGTAGCGGACCGCCTTGCGGGTGCTGGCATCCATGCTGCCAACGAGAATGTCGAGGCGTCCCGCCGCATGCTCGACGCTGGTTTCCACGACCAGTCGGCGTTCCTCGTCGCTGATCGAGAGAAATTCCCCGGTAGTACCCAGCATGATGATGCCGGGGACGTCGCATTCAACCTGCCAGTCGATATAGCGTTTCAATGACTCGACGCAAACGGCTTCGCCATCGTCGGTGAATGGGGTGACGGCGACCGTGTAGCTTCCTAGAAATGTTTTAGACATCAGGTTGTATTAACGCCGACCTACGCCTCGGCGCTCCTTTTGCGTGATTGATTTTAGGATGCGGTAAAATCCGCGAAAAGCGGCTGCGATGTTGCAAGCACATGCCGGACACGCGTTAGCATAGCGCACATTAAAGTCTATTCCATCCCCCTTCCGAGAGAAACCTCATGACAGATGTCATCGTTATTGGCGGCGGAATCATCGGCTGCGCCGCGGCTTACTATCTCGCCGGCGACGGCGTGGCGGTGACCCTGGTCGAGACTGGCGACCTCAATACCCAGGCCTCGGGCACCAATTCCGGCAGCCTGCACGGGCAGATCCCGCACGATACGTATCTGCAGCATGGCGATGCCTGGGCACGCATGTTTCTGCCGGCGCTGCGTCTGCTCCGGTCGTCGATAGGACTCTGGGAGGGGCTGGGCGATACGCTGGGTGTCGATCTCGAGGTGAAGGTGGGCGGGGGGCTGCTGCTGGCGGCCAATGAGCAGCAGATGCGCGATATTGCGCGCAAGGTCAGCCTAGAGCGCGAGGCCGGTCTGGACAGTGAGGTACTGGACGCACAGGGTCTGCGGGCGCTTGCGCCCTACGTGTCCAGGCGCATGGTAGGTGCGGGTTACTGTCCGGCAGAGGGCAAGGCCAACCCGCTGATCGCGGCGCCGGCCTTCGCCCGCGCCGCGGCTGCCATCGGCGCGCGCATCATGCCGCGAACCTCGGTCACGGATATCCGGCGCACTGGCGGCGGCTACGAGGTGACCACTGACCGCGGCACCTATACGGCGGCCCGTCTGGTAAACACGGCCGGAGCCGACGCCGGACGCATCGCCGCCATGCTGGGTGTCGATCTGCCCCTTCAGGGTTTCCCGATACAGGTCAGCGTGACGGAGCCGGTAGAGCCTTTGATCCAGCACCTTCTTTACTACGCGCGCGCGCCGCTGACCATGAAGCAGACCGCGGTTGGCAGCATTATTGTGGGCGGCGGCTGGCCGGCCCGCTTCGACAGCCAGCGGCGGCCGATCGCCGACCCTTACTCCGTTGGGCCGAATCTTGGTCTGGCGCTGGAAATCCTGCCACAGCTCGCACCTGTCAATATCGTGCGGACCTGGGCCGCGACGGTAAACGGTACGCACGACTGGATGCCGGTTATCGGTGAACTGCCCGGACTGCCGGGTGCCTTCCTCGGTTATGTACCCTGGATGGGGTTTACCGCCGGTCCGGCGGCGGGCCGACTGGTGGCGAGCATGGTGCAGGGTGTGGCGCCGCCTCTCGATATAGACGCCGCGGCGTTCGCGCCCGGCGTGCGCTGAGACGCAGCGGCACTGACGGCGATTGCCGTCAGTGCTTGAGAATCATGCCGACGAAGTCCCGGGTGCGTTCGTGGGTGGGCGAATCGAAAATCTGTGATGGCGTCCCGGTTTCGACTACCTTGCCGTCATCCATCATGACAACCCGCGTGGACACTTCCCGGACAAACGACATTTCATGGGAGACGAGTAGCATGGTAATGCCCTCGTCGGTTAGGCGACGGATGGTGTCGAGCACCTCGTTCACCCGCTCCGGATCCAGGGCCGAGGTTACCTCGTCGAGCAGGAGGATCTCGGGCTGCAGCGCCAGTGCGCGGGCAATCGCCACCCGCTGTTGCTGTCCGCCGGACAATTCCTCCGGGTAGGCGTCGTGCTTGGCTTCCATACCGACCCGCGCCAGCAGCTCGGCTGCCAGCGCTTCCACCTCGGCCTTTGGCCGTTTCTTGATCGTTATCGGTGCGATGGTGACGTTGCGCATCACCGTCATGTTCTGGAACAGGTTGTATTGCTGGAACACGATCGCCAGCTGCGAGCGCAGCTCACGAACGCTCTTGCGGCTGCTGTAGTCCACGGCCTTGCCGGCGACGCGTACCTCGCCAGCGCTTGGCAGGGTGAGGCCCACCAGTGCGCGCAGGAGGGTGCTCTTGCCGGAGCCCGAAGGCCCGATCAGGCTGACGACTTCGCCCTTTTCTGCGCTCAGGGTGACTCCCTTGAGGATTTTTTCCGAGCCGTAGGAGCAGGCGAGGTCACGAACGTCGAGATGGGTCAAGGCGCTTCTCCAGATAGGTGCCGAGACGGCTGAGTGGGTAGGACAGCAGGAAGTACAGTACCAGTACGGCACCGAACCCCAGCAGCGGCGAAAAGCCGCGGTTGACGAACATCTTGCCCGAGAAGGTCAGTTCGACCACGCCGATGTGCGATGCCAGTGACGTGTCCTTGATGAACATGACGGCAAACGCGATGGCCGGCGGCAATATGACCCGCCAGGCCTGGGGCAGAACCACATACCACAGGGTGCGCGCCGCGCCGAAGTTGAGCGTGCGCGCGCCTTCTATCTGCTGTTTCGGCACCGATTCCAGCCCGGCACGGACAATCTCCGAGAGGAACGCCGTGGACACGAGGCAGATGGCGATGGTGGCGATGGTCAGCAGGGATGCGTTTTCCATCAGCGGCTGTATGGCATACAGGACGATGAATATGATGACCAGAAAGGGGATGCGCCGGAAGGTCTCGACGTAGGCGATCGCAATGACGCGCAGGGGTAATGTCCACGGATTTACCGACTGCCGGAGCACCGCGATCAGCAGGCCGGCGATAAAACCGACCGTGCAGCCGATCAGCGTCATGCCCAGTGTGCGGGCGGCCGCTTCCAGCAGGAATATCACGTTGTAGTAGGTGAAGAAGTCCGGCGCTTCGAAAAGGAGTCTCTCGAACATCAGAATACCCTGGCCTTGACGCGGAAGGCGACGCGACCCAGAAGCGCCAGCGACATGCTGGCAATGAGCGTCAGTCCGATGTAGATCACGGCGACGACCGAGAAGGTCTCTATCGTGCGCAGGTTCACCGAACTGACATTGATGGCGCGCCCGGTGAGCTCTTCCACACCGAACAGCGCGGCGATGGAGCTGCCCAGCATCAACCAGATAAAGAAGTTGGAGAGGGGCGCAAAAATCGTTTTTGCAATATGCGGGAGCATGACATAACGCAGGATCTGCAGGCGGGTCATGTTAAGGCCAATGGCGGCGTCCATCTCTGCCTGGCGCACCGAAACCACACCGGCCCGTATGATCTCGGTGAGATAGGCGGTGGAGTTGAGCGTCAGGCCGATCAGCACGGCTGCCATGGAGCTGAGCAGAATGCCGGCATCCGGGAGCGCGTAATAGAGGACAAAAATCTGCACCAGAGCCGGCGTGTTGGTGATGAAAATGACATAGGCGGATATCGCCTTGCGCAACGGAGTCGGGCCATACACCTTGCCCAGTGCGCCCATCAGCCCGAGCACTGCACCGAGGAAAAAGGTGAAGAACACGATCTGCAGCGTCACCAGAGCCCCGCCAAGGAGGTAGGGCAGCTCTGCCATGACTTCGCCGAACTGAAACGTATAATTCATGCCGTTCCGGATTGCCGCCTGCTGTGTGAAGAATGGGGCCGCACCACCCTGTCAGGGATGGCGCATGTGATCTGCCGGCGTATCAGAAGTACGGCTGTGCCTCTACCGGCACGCTCATCGGAGCGCCAAACCAGTGTTCCCAGCGCTCGTTGATAAAGCCACTGGTGTGCAGGTCGTAAAGGACGATGTTGAGGAAGTGCCGCAGATCGCTGTTGCCCTTGGCAAGCCCGATCCCGCAGTAGGCGACGTAAATGGACTCATCCAGAACCCGCCAGTTCACGTTGCGGTAGGTGCGGGTGAAGTTCATGAACAGGTCGGTATTTTCGACCAGTGCATCGGCACGACCCTGGGCAAGCGCCCTCACGGTATCGGCGTTGCCGTCCACCAGCAGAACCTTGGCCTTGGGCAGTTTGTCTTTCAGGAGCTCCACGGAAAGGTTACCGCGCATGTTGACCAGGGTAATGTCGCTGGAATCGAGATCGCGCCAGCTTTTGGCGTCGATACGATCGGTGGTGAGAACGCTCATGGACTCCGTGTGCAGGGGCGCGGTGAAGTCGATCAGTCGCGCTCTGGCGGGGGTGCGGGTAAGTGCGCCCAGCGCGATATCGATGCGGCCGGAGGTGAGGAAGGCAACGCGCTGAGCCGTGGCGGTGGGCACCAGCTGTACCTTGACGTCAAGCAATTCGGCAATGCGACGGGCGACATCGACATCAAACCCTTCAATTTCATTGGTTCTGCCGTAAGAGGACATCGGCGGGAAGTTCGGGTTGACGCCAACGCGGATCGTGCCATCGCGGACAATGTCGTCCAGGGATCGCATCTGCGCCTGGGCGGCAACGGTGCAGAGGGCCAGGGCGGCCACAGAAAGCCAGCGAGAAACTTTTCGCAACATGGTTCACGTCTCCGGTGGGGCGGGAATTATTGTATACCGAGCGGGCGCTGTGTTGCAGCGTTACCGTCCCGCGGATAAAAAATGCGTAACACTCGTTCTCATAGCGTACGTTTATTCTGGTGAACAAGCCCTGGGCTGTCAAGCTGTCATCGGGCCTCGGCCTCGCGATCGGGCGGCCGGGACGCGTCGTAGGCTGTCGCCAGGCTGCCGATCGGCATGGGCTTGAAGGGCGTGCGCGGCGCGAACAGGTCGCTCTCCACGGCGACCTCAAATCCGGCCTGGCCGGCCATTTTTGCCAGCAGTGCCGCGCAATAGCGTCCCTGGCAGCGACCCATGCCCGCGCGGGTTTCACGTTTTACCGCGCCAATTCCCGCGACGCCGCTGGCAAAACAGGCTGCCAGTGTGTCGCGGCGGACGCTCTCGCAGCGGCACATGATCGTTTCCGGTGTGCTGAGCGCCAGCCCGACATCCGGTGCGGCGTAGACCTGCCACAGCGCGGTCTGAAAACGCTGGTGACGCAGGGCGAGGGCGCGAGCCCGGGTGACGTGTTCTGTGCTGTCGCCCTCAAGGCCCAGGTCTGCGGCCGCGGCGGTCCCGGCGAGTGTGCCCTGGGCCTGGGCGACTTTCGCTCCGCCAAGGCCGCCGGCATCGCCGGCAACAAAGACGTCATTGACGCTGGTCCTGCTGTCCAGGCCGCGCTGGATTGCGAGAACGCCGGTGACCGGATCGTAGTCGTGTCGGCACTCCAGCGCCCGTGCCAGCTCAGACTGTGGCAGGAAGCCGTAGCCCATGCAGACGGCGTCGACGTCGAAGCTGACTTCAGTGCCGCGCAGCGGCTGTCCCTCTGCATCTATTTTCACCACACTGGCACGGGTGACCTTGCCATCGCCTTCCGCGCTGCAGATCACGTGCTGATGCAGCACGGGTACCCGCCGACGCAACAGTGCCGTGAGGTGACCGATGCCATCGGCGACCAGGCCCGGGCCATTGCGCAGCATGCGCAGGAGCGGTCCGACCAGCGTCGGGCCCGGTCGCCGCGAGAGCTCCGCCACCGCCACGACATCGACACCGGCCGCACTCAGCTCCCGCGCCACCTGCAGGTTGAGTGGACCGTTGCCGGCGACCAGAACACGCTGCCCCGGCGCGGTCTGATACGCGCGCAGCAGTGTCTGAGCGGCGCCGGTTGTCATGACGCCGGGCAGTGTCCAGCCCGGAAACGGCAGCGGCCGCTCGTAGGCGCCCGGTGAAAGGATCAATCGTCGCGCCTGGATCATGCTGCAGGTATCTTCTGTGACCACCGCAACTTCCCGGGGCGTGAAGGCGCCCCAGACGGTTGCACCGAAAATAAAGCTGACGCCAGCAGCCGCGGCATCGCGATACAGCTGGCGGCCCTCCTGGAACTGGTGGTCGAGCCGGGCTTCGGCAATGTCGAAGCCATCGCCCGGCTGCTTGAAGTACTGGCCGCCGGCCTTGGCGCGCTCGTCGACGACTGTCACGCGGGCACCGGCGCGCGCCGCGGCAGCCGCTGCCGCCAGGCCCGCGGGGCCTGCGCCGACCACCAGCACGTCTGTCTCGACGGTCTGCCAGTGGCGTTCAGGTGGCGTCTCCGCACTCTCGGCGACGGCGCGGCGTGCAGGTTGCCGCGTCACCTGCAGCCCGGGTCTTGCCATCTCGAGACAGGCGCGCCGTGCGCTGCCGTCCACCGAGACGGTGCATTCGCCGCAGACTCCCATGCCGCAGAACAGCCCGCGGGTCTCGCCGCTGCGGGTTTCGCGCCAGTGCCATTGTTCGGCAGAGACCAGCGCGGCGGCAACGGACTCGCCCGCGTACGCCGTGACCGGAGTGCCCTCGAAGTCGAAGGTGAGAGGGTCGGAATCCCGATGAATGCCTGCTGTGTGAATGCGCATGGTATGTTCCTGGGCTCAGCGTATGTAGCTGGCGCCGTTGATGTCGATGGTGCCTCCGGACAGACTGGGAGCGCTACCTTTGCAGAGGAAGGTTACGAGGTCCGCGATTTCCTCGGGGTCCACCCAGCGGCCCATGGCCAGTCCCGCCGTGACCTTGTCCTCGCCGCCCTGGCTGCGCGCGAAATCTTCCGACAGTCGTGTGCGAACCACGCCCGGCGCAATGATGTAGGCGTAAATGCCCTCGCTGGCGTAGTTCCTGGCCACCGTCTGCGTCGCCGCACGTATCGCAGCCTTGGAGGCGGCATAGGCAATGGTAGCGGGGTTGCCGACGCCGCGCTGGGCCGCCCAGCTGGAGATGGTGATGATGCTGCCGCCGCCGACCTCGCGGAAGTGCCGCACCGCCTGGCGCAGCATCCGCGCCGGCGCCAGGACATTGATCTGCATGCTTTTTTCCCAGGCAGCATCCCAGTTTTCGAGGTCTTCATCCACGCTGCCGTTGCCGATCATCACTGCGGCATTGTTCACCAGGACGTCGATATGGCCTTTCCAGCCACAGGCTTCTGCCCAGAGGCGTTCGACGTCGTCGGGGTTGGCGAGGTCAGCCTGCACCAGCAGCTTGCGCTCGTCGGGAATATCCGCCGTGGCCGCGACCGCGCCGTCCCTGTCCGATCCGTAATGTGCGATCAGCGTTGCGCCGGCTGCGCCAAGGAATCGCGCCGTGGCTGCGCCGATGCCCTTTGAAGCACCGGTGAGTAGAATAATGCGATCGGTCAGGTCCTGCATTCCATGTTCTCCTGTGAAGCAGTTGTGTGGTGAGTTTTCCTGCGCCCTGCGGGCAGCTTCGCGCCACTGTTATCCAGGGTGGTGGCCGAAAACCCGGGGAATCCCGGGCCGGAAGCGCTTGACACCCGATGATCCGCTGCAAGAGCATACCGCGCTCTTTGCCAGGGATCGCCGACCATGAACACGACAACCGCAGCTTCCGCCGCTCGTAGCACTGCCACAGACGGGGGGCAAGGCAGCGATGCGCCTGTCGCGATCATCGGCGCCGGCAGCATCGGTTCGGGTTTTGCCCTGCAATATGCGCTGTCGGGTCTGTCGGTGAGACTGTACGACGAGTTCCCCGACGCGTTTGCAGCGGCCCTTGAGCAGATCCGTCGCAACCTCGGATCGCTGCGTGACGCGGGACTTGTCACTGCGACCGACACACAGGTTCTGGGGAATATCCGTGCCGCCGAAAACCTCGAAGATGCCGTGGACGGCGTGCAGTGGGTGCAGGAATGCGCACCGGAGAATCTTGAGCTGAAGCGGGAATTGTTCGCGCGACTCGACCGCTGTGCGCCGGTGGATGCGATTCTTGCCAGTTCTTCCTCGGCCATGCCGGCGTCCCGCTTTGCGTCGGCACTGCCGGGCTCTGCCCGCTGTCTGGTCGCCCATCCGGGGAATCCGCCGTATCTGCTGCGCGTCATCGAACTGGTCCCTGCTGAATTCACCGACCCGGATCTTGTGCTGCGTGCCGAGGCGTTTTCGCGCAGGGCCGGCCTGCATCCCGTGCGCGTGCAGCGGGAAGTCGAGGGCTTCGTTTTCAATCGTCTGCAGGGGGCCATGCTCAGGGAAGCCTACTGTCTGGTACGTGATGGTGTCGCGTCCGTAGAAGACATCGACACGCTGGTGCGCCTCGGGCTCGGCCTGCGCTGGTCTGTGGTCGGTCCCTTCGAGACCGTGGATCTGAATACCCGGGGCGGCATCGCCGCCCACGCCGAAAAACTGGGGCCTGCCTATGCGCGCATGGGTGCCGAGCGCGGGCAGGACGATCCCTGGACGCCCGACCTCGTCGCCTCGGTCGAGGCTCAGCGTCGCGCGCTGCTGCCGCTGGATCAGTGGCAGCAGCGCGTGGCCTGGCGTGACCGGGCCCTCATGCAGAGATTGGCGTTGGCCAGTCCCAGCGACGGAACCGCGTCAGACTGACGCACGGAGATCATCAACGCTGTTGTGAAATCCTATAATAAAAATGTTCGCGTGGCGATTATCTGTTCTTTATCCGACCAAAAATATTGACAGCTGCAGGTGGCTGCTCCACTGTTGAACCCGTTCGCAGCCCTCTAAACCGGCGTATTTCCCCTCTTGCAGGGATGTCCCGGGGCCTGGTGAGGCCACTATATTTGCGTACAGTTGGTCGGTAATGCGCTTTCGAAGCCGCGCGTGCCGGCCGGCCAGAGGATCACGACAGGTCGTGCGCGCGCGATGTTGACCTCAGCCGCCGGGGCGTGATGCCGGTACATGACCTGTCGCAGCTGTTACATACAATAAATCGGGGAGTAGACTCATGAACCACCCACAGACCATTCTGTCGACGGCCGTGCGCCGTGCACTGATCGCCGGCACTGTCATTTCGGGAGCTGGATTTCATTATTCGGCGAATGCGCAGCAGGAAGCGGCCGGAACCCTTGAGGAAGTCGTCATCACCGGCTCACGCCTGCGCCGTGACCGGGATTTTGTCGAGGTCAGTCCCGTGCAGACGATTGATTTCGAGCAGATACAGTCCTCGGGTAACGTGACCCTGGAAGATACGCTGAACAAGTTTCCCCAGCTGGCGCCCGACAGCACGAGTACCACGAACCAGAGCGGTGGCTCCGGTGCCCTGACCGCCAACCTTCGTGGCCTGGGTGCGGAGCGTACGCTGGTGCTGGTGGATGGACGGCGCTTCATGCCCGCCGACGTTACCGGCGTCGCGGACCTCGCAACCATCCCGGACATTCTCATAGAGCGCGTCGAGATCGTGACTGGCGGCGCATCCGCCGTGTATGGCTCCGATGCCATCGCGGGCGCGGTCAACTTCATATTGCGCAAGGATTTCGAGGGCGCGGAAGTGCGCTATCAGTACGGTGAAGCCGACGCCGGCGACGGCGAGACCGAGAAAGTTGATGTGCTTTTCGGGGCCAATGTTGCTGATGGTCGCGGCAATGTCGTGCTGCATGCATCCTACACCGAGCGTGAGCCTGTCTTCATGGGCGATCGCAGTTTTTCAGAGCAGCCCTTCCTGGCCGACTCGAGCGGGGCTCTTCAGCCCTTTGGCTCTGGCAATATTCCGGAAGGCCTGATTGGCCTTGGCTCCTCGCAGTTTTCCCAGATTCAGGGTGTGGATCTGTCCGGCGCCAACTGTCCGGGCCCGGTTCAGGGTGTGAGGTTCGGCGAGAACAGCCAGCCGCTGCCATTCTGTCGCCCGACGGATCAGTTCAACTACGCGGCGCCCAACTTCCTGCTGCGGCCTCTGAAGCGCTGGCAGATCAGCAGTCTCGGGTCGTTCCAGATCAATGATAACGTGGAGGCCTACGGACAGGCCTATTACACAAGGAAGGAAAACGCCTTTCAGCAGGCGCCGGAGTCCACATCCCCGACCAGTGCCGGTCAGGAGAACGGGACGGTTCTCATTCCCGGTGCCGACACCAATCCGCTCTTCTCGCAGCCGCTGCAGGATTTCTTTGCGCTCAATCGCGATTTCTTTGACGCCGACGGTGATGGCGTCTTCACCGTGCGCAACCTCGGCAGGCGCTTTGAGGAATTCGGGCCGCGCACCGTGTCCTACAAGACGGAGGCTCTCAGCCTGACGGGTGGGCTGCGCGGTACCTTCGAACTGAATGACAGCACCTGGGGCTGGGATGCGTTTTACCAGTACTCGAGGGTGGATGAGGATGTGACCCGCGCGGGGCTGCTGTCGCGCTCGCGTATCACGCTGGGCCTGGATACTGTGGTCGTTGACGGGGAATCGCGCTGTCGCAACGATCTTCTGAACTGCGTGCCGGTGAATATCTTCGGCCCGAATGCGCTGACGCCGGAAATGGCAGACTTCCTGAGTGTCTCCACCGGGCAGCGCGATCAGTTCACGCGCCAGGTCGCCGGCGCATCCGTTGCGGGCGATCTGTTCGAGTTGCCGGCTGGCAAGGTGTCATCCGCCTTCGGTGTCGAGTACCGCAAGGAAGACTTCAGTACGGTTCCCGATGAAACGGCACTGTCAGGTGATCTTGTTGCCGTCCAGGTGGCGCCGATCGTCAACGGCGGCGAGTACGACATTGTCGAGGCTTTTGCCGAGGTGCGTGTCCCGCTGCTGGAGGACATGCCTGCGGTGCAGAGCCTGGCGCTTGAGGGTGCCGCGCGCTTTGCTGACTACTCCACCATTGGCAGCGTAACAGCCTGGAGTGCCTCTCTGGACTGGGAGATTACCGATGAACTGCGCGCCCGTGCCGGTCTCAGCACGGCGATTCGCGCGCCCAACCTGAGCGAACTGTTCAGTGCCCAGGCGGGCGGATTCACTGGCGGTGTCGATCCCTGCCTTGCCGTGCGCAATCCCTCGGCGCAGCAGAAAGAACTCTGCCTGCAGCAGGGTGTGCCGCAGGCAAACATCGACAGTCTCGAAGTCGGCGCCAGCCAGGGCTTCGATGTGATCAGCGGTGGCAACCCGGATCTCGAGGAAGAGACCTCGGATACCCTCACGGCGGGCCTGGTGTATATGCCCACGGCGCTGCAGGGTCTGTCGGTGTCGCTGGATTACTACGAGATAGAAGTGAAGGACGCTATCGCCCAGGTCAGTGGCCAGGCGCTTGTGGATTCGTGCTTCCGCACGCTGGACGCGGGGAGTGCGGCCTGTCAGTCAATTGACCGACTGTCCTCCGGCAATATCAACCGCGTCTCCGCGCCTCTGCTGAACGTCGCAACCCGTCGGGTGGAAGGCATGGACCTGCAGCTCAACTATGCCATGGACAATCTGCCGGAGTTCATGTCGCTCCCGGGCCAGGGCGCCACTCTGGATATCACCTTCGTGACGTCCTGGCAGTTTGCCAATGAAACCCAGGTACTGGCAGGTGAGCCAACGATCGACTGTGCGGGTTTCTACGGCGGTTCCTGTTCCAGCGATGGTGTTCGCATCGACCCGGACGTGCGCTCGCTGGTGCGTGTGAACTGGCGCAGCGGGCCACTGCGCATTACCCCGGAGCTGCGCTATATTGGCGAACTGGAACTGGCCGAGGATGCGTTTGCGAATGAGAATGGAACCCTGGATCCGGAGTACTATGTTGACCTGACCGCCGGCTACGATGTCTCTGAGAGCATTCAGGTGTATGCCGGAATCAACAATGTGTTCGACCGGTCCCCGCCGGTGCTCGGTTTCCGCGCCGGTGGCGATGCCAACACCAACGTGCAGCTGTTTGATCCGATCGGAAGACGGTTCTTTATTGGCTTTAACGTGGGTTTCGGTCCACGCTGATAGCGATGTCTGACGCGCCCGAAGCGTCACTATGCCTCGGGCGTTTTATCCAAAATAAGGCTTGAAAAGAGGATGGATTATGTCACCTACTGGAAACTTGCAGCGCCTGGCGCGGTCCGCGTTGCTGGCGGTCTGTGTTGTTGGCGTCACTGCCGCTTACGCTGGTGCGCCCCAGGGTAGCGGCAGCTACAATGATCTGATTGAACTGACCAGTGAGTTCTTTACCTGGAAGGCGGAGGCCACCGGTATTGCCGTTGACCGGTCCGAGGCACAGGTGAAGCGCCGTATCGATGATCTGCGCGCGTTCCAGGCGCGGCTCGAGGACATGGCCGTGGCTGACTGGGATCGCCCTCGGCAGGCGGAGTACCTGGCCGTGCGATCGGCAATGGATCAGCACGATTTCCTGCTGCATGTGTCGCGACCCTGGGCGCGCGATCCTGGTTATTACGTGGACCGCATGCTGCGTCTGACCTTTGTCGATCTGCCGGCACAGGGTGAGCAGCTCAGCGACCTGCAGTCAGGACTGCGCGCCACGGTGGAACTGGTCGACGCTGCGAAACGCAATCTCACGGAGGTGCCGGCGGATTTCGCGGATCTGGCGATTCACAACCTGACCAATGCCGATGGCGTTGGCCACGGGCACCCCTACCGCGCTGTTCCCCCCGCTGGCGTGATCGGCTGGTACGACGATCTCCTGTCCCGCGCACGGAAGGAGCAGCCCGCGCTGGTCCCGGAAATCGAGACTGCCCGGGAATCGGTCAGAAGCCTGCTCGCCTGGCTTGAGGAAAACCGCAGCAGCATGACCGCTGAGGCAGGGGTCGGCGAGGAGCTGCTGGACTGGTACCTGATGCACGTCAAGTACATGCCCTACAGTTCAGACGATGTCGAGGCAATGGCGCAACGCGAACTGGAGCGCACCTGGGCCTTCTATGCCCTGGAACAGCACCGCAACCGCGATCTGCCGGTACTCAAGCTGCCGACCTCGAAGGAAGAGTACGAGGCACGCATCGCCTCAGTGGATGCGGATGTTCGCGCATTCATCAAAGAGCAGGACTTCATGACCATCCCCGATTACATACCGGACGACTGGCGGGAAATCGGCTTCAACGTACCCTGGATAGAGCGTGATGGTGGCCCCAACTACTGGGAGCAGATCCAGTACCGCGACCCGTCACCGGATCACTGGCATGCGGTGATTCCCGGTCACAAGGTGGATGGCCGCACCGTCGCGAAGATCACCCACCCCATACGCAAGTATTTCCGCGATGGCGGGCGCATGGAAGGCTGGGCGCTGTATCTGGAGGAAACCCCCCTGCAGCTCGGTTTTTATGAGGAACGTCCCCGCACCCGCGAGCTGATCTACAATTTCGGTATTTTCCGTTCAGCCAGAACCCTGGGGGATGTCCGCCTGCAGCGCAACGAGATATCCATTGAAGAAGCCGTGGACTTCTGGCGTGCAAAGACGCCTTGGCTGGACAAGAACGTGGCCCGTGTCGATGCGGAAATCTATCTGCGCCGCCCACCGGGTTACGGCCTGGGATACACCGTGGGCAGCTTCCAGATGTTCAAGCTGCTGGCAGATCGCAAACAACAGCTTCGCGATGACTTTGTTCTCGGTGAATTCCACGACGCGGTGATGGCCGCAGGTGCGCTGCCGATTGCCCTGATCCGCTATGAGATCACGGGACTCGACGATGAAGTGTCACTGTTCTGGGATCGTACGCCGCTGTCAGAGGTCATCGCTGACTGATCTTTGCCGTCAGCGACACGTGTGCACATAAAAAAGGCCCCGCGAGGGGCCTTTTTTATGTTCAGGGATCAGGACGTTTGCAGTCCCGCCGTAATCTCCCTCGATGCCGTAAGAAGCTCCGCCAGTATCCGGGTGCGGATATCTTCCGGGGAAATCCGCGAACTCGGGCAGCAGACATTGAGGGCGGCGATCACCGTGCCGTCCGATCCTCGAATAGGCACTGAAATCGAGCGCAGCCCGACCTCCAGTTCCTGGTCCACGATCGACCAGCCGCGGGCCCTGACTTCCTCGATTTCTGCCCGGAGCTTCACCTTCGATACGGTGGTAAGCGGGGTGACTTTTTCAAAGTCACCCTCGTCGAGGTATCTCTGCAGTTTGTCATCAGACAGCGCGGCCATCAGCACGCGCCCTGTCGATACGGCGTGCACCGGTGCACGGCTGCCCACGCTGATTCCGATATTCACCAGCCGGTCCGAGTTTGCCCTGGCGACATAGGTTACGTCGTAACCGTCGAGTACGGCCGCGAAGCAGGATTCTTCCAGCGTCTCGGAGAGCGAGTTCATGATGGGCTGGGCGACTTCCCAGATACCCATGGACGAGATGACGGCGAACCCCAGCTTGAGTACCTTGGGCTGCAGTGAAGTACTTGCCGTCGGTCTGCGCGTAGCCCTCGCGAACCAGGGTCAGCAGCAGCCGGCGGACAGTGGCCCGGGTCATGCCCGTTGCCCTCGCCATGTCGCTCAGGGTCATCTTTGGCTTGGTGCGCGAAAATGCCGAAATGACCTCGAGACCCCTGGCCAGCGAGTTGATGAAGTCCCGATCGCTGATGCGGGTGGGAACGGACTCATCGTCCATTCCCGGCTCTATCTGATCTTCCAGGATCTCAAGGGATTTCGACATATTGTTATTCGCTTGCCTTTGTCAGTGCGCGATGCACACGTATTTGATTTCAAGGAACTCATCAATCCCGTGGTGTGAACCTTCGCGACCCACACCTGACAGCTTCCAGCCGCCGAACGGGGAGCCCTCGTAAGAGGTATTACCCGTATTGACGCCGACAACACCGAACTCGAGCCCCTCGGTGACACGCCAGATACGGGCATTATCACGTGTAAATACATACGCTGCCAACCCGTACTCTGTATCATTCGCGACACGAATGGCATCGGCCTCCTCGGTAAAGCGGAAAAGAGGGGCGACCGGACCAAAGGTTTCCTCGCGCGCAATCTTCATGTCGGCGCTGGCGTTGGCAATGACGGTAGGCTCAAAAAAGGTGCCGCCGAGGGCGTGAGGCTTGCCCCCGGTTGCCAGCGTGCCGCCGTTGGCGAGGGCATCCTCTATGTGTTCCTGAACTTTCAGCACTGCGTCAGTGTCGATCAACGGTCCCTGCTCGGTGCCTTCCTGCATGCCGTCGCCGACTTTCATGGCACCCACGGCTTTGGAGAACGCCTCGACAAAGTGGTCGTAGATGCCATCCTGCACATAAATCCGGTTGGCGCAGACACAGGTCTGTCCCATGTTGCGGAACTTCGTGGCAATGGCGCCTTTTACGGCAACCTCAAGGTCCGCATCGTCAAACACCAGAACCGGCGCATTGCCGCCCAGTTCGAGCGACAGTTTCTTGACTGTCGGTGCGGCTTTTGCCATGAGGTGGCTGCCGACTTCGGTAGAACCGGTGAAGGTGATCTTGCGCACCAGCGGGTTTGTCACAATTTCCTCACCGACAACCGAGGCGCTTCCGGGAACGACCTGGAATACGCCTGCCGGCACGCCTGCCCGCGACGCCAACTCGCCCAGTGCGAGTGCCGACAGGGGGGTGGCGCTGGCCGGCTTGAGTACCATGGTGCAGCCGGCGGCCAGGGCGGGCGCCGCCTTGCGCGGGATCATGGCCATCGGGAAATTCCAGGGTGTGATGGCACCACACACGCCGATGGGCTGCTTCATGACCATCATGCGGCGCTCGCGGTCGGGGCTGGGGATGGTCTCGCCGTAGACGCGTTTCGCCTCTTCGGCGAACCACTCGAAAAAAGCGGCGCCGTAGAGGATCTCTCCCCGCGCTTCTGCCAGTGGCTTGCCCTGCTCGGCGGTGAGAATGCGCGCCAGGTCTTCACTGTTGGCGACCACCAGATCAAACCAGCGGCGCAGTATCGCGGAACGCTCCTTGGCGGGGCGCGCGGCCCAGTCTTTCTGGGCGTCGGCGGCGCCCTCAATGGCGTTGACGGTGGCCTCGCGATCGGCGCCATTGACCTCGACGATCACCTGGCCGGTTGCTGGGTTGTACACCGGAATGGCAGGCCCGCCCGCCGAGTCCGACCAGGCGCCGTTGATGAATACACCGGTACGTAGAAGTTCTGTGTCGTTGAGCTTGAGCATAGTGTCGTGGCCACCGTTAACGTGTGATAGTAAAGCTAGTCTGCCGCGGAGCCTGGCTGGCCGGCCACGCGGCCTGCGCTGAAAGTCTGGTGTCGACACCAGACGGGCGGTTAGAATAGCAGTTTATGTATATTGCGAACACCTGTTCGCTGGAAGTTCGCTACACTTCAGGTTGCCCGCGCGACAGCCTTTGCAGACCAGAGAGAGAGCCCCGTGTCCAACGCTATTGAAAACCCCGTAAATGCCAGCCTGCTGTCAGATCTGGACCGCCAGCATGTGTTTCACCCGTTCACGGCGCTTGGCAGTCACGAGCGCGATGGTGCGCCGATTGTGATGACCCACGCCGAGGGCGTGATGATGCATGACAGCCAGGGACGCGATTACATCGATGCCATGGCGGGCCTGTGGTGCGTCAACGTGGGCTACGGTCGCGAGGAAATTGCCAACGCGATGCGCGACCAGGCGATGGAGCTCTCTTACTGCCACGCATTTTCGTCCATGGCCAGCGACAAGCCGGCCATTCTGGCGGGGCGTCTGATTGAGATGGCGCCGGTGCCCATGTCGAAGGTGTTCTTCGGCAACTCCGGATCGGATGCCAACGACACCCAGGCCAAGCTGGTGTGGTACTACAACAACGTGCGCGGCAAGCCGGCGAAGAAGAAAATCATTGCCCGCCAGCGCGGCTATCACGGGGTGACGGTAATGTCCGCGGGGATGACCGGCCTGCCCGGGCTGCACGCCGGGTTCGATCTGCCGCTCTCCTTCATCAAGCACACCATGGCGCCGCATCGACTCTGGGAGGGCCACGGCCTGAGCGACGCCGAGTTTGTGGCAAAACTGGTGGACGATCTCGAGCAGCTCATCGCCCGGGAGGGTGCGGACACGATCGGCGCCATGATCATGGAGCCGGTCATGGGTGCCGGTGGCGTTATTGTGCCGCCACAAGGCTACTACGAGGCAATACAGAGCGTGCTCGACAGGCACGATATCCTGCTGATCGCAGACGAGGTTATCTGTGGTTTCGGGCGGCTGGGGTCGATGTTCGGCTGTCAGGCGATGGGCATGAAGCCGGACCTGATCACGGTGGCCAAGGGCCTGACGTCTGCCTATTTCCCGCTGTCGGCCTGCATGGTTTCGGACAAGGTGTGGCAGGTGCTGGTTGCCGGCGGCGACAGGTTCGGCGCTTTCGGGCATGGCTACACCTACAGCTCGCACCCGGTGGGTGCCGCGGCGGCGCTGGCCAGCCTGGATCTGCTCGAGAAGGAGAACCTGGTGGAGCAGGCGGGACGGCGCGGCGAGCATTTGCACAGGCGCCTGCAGGCCGCGTTCGCGGACCATCCGCTGGTGGGTGAGATTCGCGGCTTTGGCCTGATCGGGGCGATTGAACTGGTGGCTGACCGCGATGCGCCAAAGGCCTTCGATCCGGCGCTCAAGGTCGCCCCCAGAATTGTCAGCGCTGCGCGCGACCGCGGCATCATCAGCCGCGCCCTGCCGGCTTCGGACAGCCTCGCCTTTTCGCCGCCGTTCGTGATTACCGAGGCGCAGATTGATCGCGTGGTCGAGGGCGTTCGGGAGGCGGTGGATGAAGTGGCCGCCGAGCTGAAGGCCAGCGGCGACTGGTCAGGTTAAGGAGAGTTCGGAGGGGGGATCGGGGCTGGCGTCACGTCACGTCACGCCACCGCCCCGATCCTCAAGCAATCTGGGGCCTTGTCAGGCCACGCCGCGCTTGCGCTTCCACGCCCGCCAGGTCATGGCCCAGTGATCCGGCTCTTCCAGCGGCTCCACTTTCACTTTCTGTACCGCCTGATTGTGCGGCGCGGTCTGCACGATTTCAGGGTTGCTGTAGGCTTCATCCGACACCTGCCTGAGCACCGCAATCCAGTAGTCGATATCTTCCAGTGACCACATCTCGCCGGCCTCCGGCGTGAACGGATGCGGCACGAGCCACGGTTCATGGGCCATCCAGAAGGCGTCGATACCGAAATCCACCATGCGGTTCTGCACGTCGGCGACGGTGACGCCGGTATCCTCGTACAGCTCTTCCAGGCTGTAGCGCGTCATTTCCAGGCGCCAGCCGTCTATGTCCGGGTGCGAGCGTGTCACGCCGCGGATTTTCAGAAGTTCCTTCTCCATGTAGTTGTTCAGGAGAACCGAGATGTCGGCCGCCTCGCTCAGGCCCTCAAGTCCCATCGCCCGTGTCCAGGCGTAGGCCTTCATGACCTGCTGCAGGTTGCCGTAGTACTCGCGCACCTTGCCGATGGAGTGTGGGCCGGGGTCAGTCAGCGCATAGCGTCCGTTGTCCAGCGTCACCAGCGGGCCGGGCAGATAGGGCTTTAGCTTCTCGCTGCAGCCGTAGGCGCCCACCGCGGGGCCACCGCCGCCCTTGGGCACGCCGAAGGTCTTGTGAAGCATGAACATGCAGGCATCGAATCCCAGCTCGGCGGCGCGGATCTTGGTCATCACGCCGTTGAAGTTGGCGTGGTCGTAGAAGCAGAGGCCGCCCGCCTCGTGCACGATGCGCACCCACTCCTTGATCTCCGGGTTGTACAGGCCCATGTCGTCGGGATTGTTGATCATCAGCGCCGCCGTACGGTCCGAAACCGCGGCCTTCAATGCGTCGAGTGAGGGGTAGCCCTTTTCATCGAGCGGCAGGGTGATCACTTCGAAGCCGGCGGTGTTGGCCGTGGCGGGACTGCAGGGGTGGGACTGTATGCTGGTGATAATCTGGTCGCGCTGCTTCAGTTCGCCGCGTGCGGCGTGGTAGGCGCGGGTAATACAGGTATGGGTATAGGCGGCGTCCGCGCCACCGGCGGCCTGAAAGACGAACTGGTCCATGCCCGACAGCTCGCGCAGCATGAGGTCGAAGTTGTGCACGCCCTCCAGCAGACCCTGCAGGGTTGACGGGTCCTGTTTCGGGTGCAGCTGGGCCATCTCCGGACGCGCCGCAAGGCGCTCGTTCACCCGCGGGTTGTACTTCATGGTGCAGGTGCCGAACAGGCTGATACCCATCATGCCCAGGGTTTCCTGGGACAGATGCAGGTAGTGGCGCAGGATATCGGGCTCTGAGAGCTCCGGCAGGGCCGGCCGCTCGGGCCGCGCCATGGCTGCGGGCACAAGGGCCGCGGCACCACCGACGGCCTCGGCCACGGCGTCCTCGGCCACGGGAAAATGTGCGCCGCGTCGTCCCGGCACGCCCATTTCCATGATGACAGGTTCGTCCCAGATCGGCGCCTGGAAACGGCGGAGTTTGACGGGTTTGGACATCAGCTGCATACCTCCTGCAGAGTGTTGGCGAGGTGGTCGATATCGGTCTGGGTGTGCAGTTCGGTCACGCAGTAAAGCGCACTTCTGCCCAGCTCGGGGAAGGTCTCTGTCAGGTCAATGCCACCGAAGATGCCCCGCTCGAGGAGCGCGGCGTTGATCTCGGCGACGGACTTCCCGACCCCATCGAAATTGACCACAAATTCCTTGAAGAAGCCCTGCTGTCGTGGCACGGATATGCCCTCAACGGTGTTGAGGCGCTGCGCCGCATAATGTGCACGCTGAATGATCAGCTCGCCGAGTTCGCGCATGCCCTCCGGGCCCAGCAGTGACAGGTATACGGCACCGGCGATGGCGTGCAGGTAGGTGGAGTTGCCGGTCCAGTCCTTGCCATCCTCGCGAGAGCCGTAGGAGCTCTGGTGCATCAGTGCCATTGAGAAGCCGACTTCGCCCTCGCGCGCGGTGTCGGCGATGCTCAGCATCAGGGTCGGGTACTCGTGGGCGTAGCGGGGCTCGTCCCGCGAGGCGATAAAGCCGCCGAGCCCGCCGCCACAGCTCATGGGAACGCCCATGGGCTGAGTCGAGCCCACGATGATATCGGCGCCATAGTCCCCCGGCGCCTTGAGAATGCCGAGGGAAAGCGGGTCGACGCCGACGATGGTTTCGGCTCCCGCCGCGCGGGCCATGGCTGCGATTTCCTCAGCCTGGGTCTCGATGATGCCCAGATAGTTCGGCGTTTCGAGGTAAACCGCCGCAACGCTCTCATCCAGATGCTTCTTCAGGTCGGCCAGGTCAAGCGCGCCGGTGGCCGGATCGCTGGCGATGTCGACCATGGCGATATGCGAGGGCATTTCCTCCGGCTCGCAATAGTTGGCGATGACGGCGCGACGCTCGGGATCGAGAATGCGCGGCAGCAGCACCTTGTGGCGTCCGGTCAGTCGCGACGCCATGCGGATGGCGTGACCGGTGGCGCAGCCCCAGCTGTACACGGGCATGCCCACCATGTCGGCGGCAATCAGCTCACCCAGCTGGCTGTTGAACTCGAACCAGACCTGATTGCGGCCGTGATCCGAGGAAGGCGTGCCCCACACCGGCGTCAGGAATTCGCTGCGCGACATGATCTCCTGGCAGACGGCCGGCACATAGTGCTGCCAGCAGCCACCTCCGAGGAAGCTAAGGTGGCTCTCGCAGGACTGGTTCTTTGCCAGCAGCGTGCTGATATGTCGGTTGAGTTCGACCTCGGCGCTCAGTGTCGGCGGAAAATTGAAGGTGCCAGCAACCCGGTGTGAAGCCGGTATCTGCTCGAACAGTGCCTCGACGGAGTCGATGCCAAGTTCCTGCAGCAGCTCCTGCTTGATGCTGTCGACCGAGTTGGGCATGAAGGGATGCGCTCGGCGAACTGCCTCTTTCATTCTGGTATCTCCCAGCGTAAAGTGGATTTTGTGCGCATAACGCACAATTGATGCGTATTAACCAGATAGTGCCTTTTTCTGTTCCTGTTGACAATGATGATGGTCGCCGTCGTCAAATCATGTCGGGCAGATCCTGTGCACGCAGCGGGCGAAGACACATGAACGGTAACAGGAAACGCGTGGGCCTGGTGGTCAACCCGGTAGCGGGGATGGGCGGTGCGGTGGGCCTGAAAGGCACGGACGGGGCTCTGGTCGAGGAAGCGCGTCGCCGCGGGGCGCAGCCAATGGCGCAGAAGCGAGCGGTCACTGCGCTTGAAGCCCTTCAGCGGGCTGAGCAAACCATCGAGGTTCTGACCTGCGCCGGAAGCATGGGCGCCGATGCGGCCGGGGCGGCGGGCCTTCCGCACCGCGTTGTGTTCCACCCTGATGACCCCCCGGGTGCGGCGGATACGCGTAATGCCGTAACTACGCTGCTGCGGGAGAATGTGGAACTGCTGCTGTTCGCCGGCGGCGATGGCACCGCGCGGGAGGTCATGGCGTCGGCGGCCGCTCATACGCCCGTGCTGGGCATTCCGGCCGGCGTAAAAATGCATTCTGCCGTGTTTGGGGTCACCGCCATGACGGCGGGGGATGCGGCGCGGGCGTTTCTCGATAGCGGCTGTCCCGAGACGGCGCTGATACCGGCGGAGGTTATGGACCGCGAGCCGGGGGAGAATGGCGAGCCGGTGGGCTCCCCGGTGCTGTATGGCTATCTCCGTGTCCCGGCGATGCCCCGACTGATGCAGGCTGCCAAGGCGGTGGGCGCCAGTGATGACGCGGCCCTCGGTGGGGCACTGCAGCGCCTCGCAGATCAGGTTCAGCGGGACGGGCTGTGCGTTCTGGGCCCGGGCGCCACGCTGTTGCGCCTGAAAAACCTGCTCGGCGCAACGGGCACCCTGCTCGGCGTCGATGTCTTTGACCACGGCAGGTGCGTTGCCTGCGACGTCGATGAGCGGCAGCTCTGGTCGCTGGTGCGCGATCGGGAGGCCCGGATCGTTGTTGGCGTCATCGGCGGCCAGGGCTTTCTCTTCGGTCGCGGCAATCAGCAGATCAGCGCCCGCGTCCTGGCGCGCGTCGGGCGACAGAACATCGACGTGGTGTCATCGGCGGCGAAACTGGCCAGCCTGCCGGGTGGCGTACTGCGGGTCGATACCGGCGATCCGGCGGTGAATGCGTCGCTCGCGGGTTATCTGCCGGTTCTCACGGGTAGTGCACGACAGACGCTGTGCAGGGTGATCGATGCGGATACGGAACCTGCCTGACGGTCTGCTGCGTCAGTATTTTACTTCTTGGGCGCAACATTGGTACGCCTTGAGAACGTGGACAGGGTGGTATTCCTGCGCTCTGCACCGGGCTTTCTCGTTTTCTTGTTGACAAAAGTCGCGCTGCTGACTATTTTTGCGTTATCAATTTGCGCACATCTGTGCGTAATGCAACCGAAAAAGAGAGTCAGTCTGCCGTCTTGCGGTGTAAATGCCGCCCTTACCAAACACTAGAGGTGACCTCACTTATCGGTTTTTACGGTAAACCCCTTGGCCCATCGAGCAGGTTATACTGCCAGATGGGCTTTTTTTTGAGTTGGCACTTCTGAGGTAGAACCATGGCGAAGCGACGAGGCACCACGCTGGCGCGACTGATGCAATCCACCCTGGCTGTCGCGATGTTTGCTTTAACGCCGAACCTGGCCGACGCGGATGACTCCCGGGTGCCGGATATCGACAGGCTGGTGTCGTTACCCACCCTCAGTGGAACCCCGCCCTCCCGGCCCCTCTGGTCCCCGGATGGCAGCCACCTGGCCTTTCTCTGGAACGACAGCGGCTTTCCGTTCCGTGACATCTACGTTGTCGATGCCGCTGGCGGCGAGCCACGGCAGCTGACGGACCTCTCCCCGGGAGCCTCAGAGCAGGCGACCTTCGGCGATCACCTCGGCGAAAATACGTCACTGGAGGCGCTGGAGCAGGCGTCTTCGCGCAGACACGCAAGCGGCGTCGGCAGCATGATCTGGTCGGCGCAGGGCGACAGTCTGTATTTCAATTATGCGGGCAAGCTGCAGCGCGTCAGTCTGCCCGATGGCAGGCTGGAGACGCTGATCGATGAGCCGGCGGGTCGCTCCAGCCTGGCGCTGTCGCCGGATGGCTCGCACCTGTCTTTCCTGCAGGACGGCGATCTGTGGCTATATCGCTTCGACGGCGGTTTCCTGATGCGCGCCACGCACGTCGGCGTCCCCGCAATCGGCGGCGTACCCATGGGTGCCTACAACACACGCGATCGCGAGTACAGCCGCTACCGCTGGTCTGCCGATTCCCGCTACATCGCGCTGGAATACGTGGATCGACGCGATGCGCACATCATGCAGATTCCGTCCTACCTGCACGACGAGCCACTCCTGCACAAGGTGCGTCGCGTCTATCCGGGCCAGGAGGGTGTGGTGCGCAGGGTGGGTATCTACGATGTCAGCAATGGGGTGGTCAGCTTCCTCGATCTGGAAGAGCCAACCCGGCGTACGGTCATGACCCTCGAGTGGTCGCCGACGGCGCCGGAACTGCTGGTGCAGCAGGATACCTACGACGGTGAACACCGCTGGCTGTTCGTGGCGGACGCCGCTACCCGCGATGTGCGAGAGGTGCATCACGACTACCGCCCACGCCGTATTTACGCGCTGTTTACTGCGGCCTGGGACCGCGAGGGCTCACGCATCATCTATGTCGGCGATACCGATGGCTGGTACCGTCTGTATTCGGTCTCCGCAGACGGCGGCAAGCCCACGATCCTCACCCGCGGCGACTTCGATGTCACCGGTCCGGGGTTCTCGTCGGCCATGCTGCAGGTAGATTCGGGCAGCGGCGACATCTTCTACACCTCGAGTGAGGCGGATCCCGCTGAACGACAGGTCTATCGCATGTCGGCAGATGGTGGCGGTGCGAGACAGGTGACGTCGGTGTCGGGAACCCATGGGAGCGCGGCGCTGTCGCCGGACGGCAACCACCTTGCCAGCATTGTGTCGGGTGACACCCGGCCCGGAGAGCTGTATATCGTGAATGCCGGTGGCGGCGACAGCCGGCAGGTCACGCACTCGCCACTGCCCGCATTTGCCGATTTTCCCATGGCAAACGTGCGCTACGTGAGTTTCCCGAGCCGTATCGACGATTTCACGCTGCGCGCCCGGATTATCGAACCCGCAGACCTCGATCCGAAAAAGTCCTACCCAGTGATTATCGGCAACGTGT
Organism: Chromatocurvus halotolerans; assembly: GCF_004340525.1. Taxonomy (GTDB): domain Bacteria; phylum Pseudomonadota; class Gammaproteobacteria; order Pseudomonadales; family Halieaceae; genus Chromatocurvus; species Chromatocurvus halotolerans. The sequence goes on from NZ_SLWX01000003.1 coordinate 178,742, forward strand.
ATTCGGCCACGGCGCGCAACCAGTGGACCTGGCCGCGACCGGTCAGTCTGCTGCAGCATGCCATGGCGCATGACGGCGACTACATCACGGTGCAGGTGGATCTTCGCGGCAGCTCAGGCTACGGCGTGGACTTTCGCGAGGCCTTCCAGGGCGACTGGGGCGGCGGTGACCTGGAGGATCTGCACAGCACGGTGGATTACCTGAAAACCCTGCCCTACGTGGACGCCGATCGCATCGGTATCTGGGGCAACAGCTACGGCGGCATGATGGCGCTGTTTGCGCTGTTCGAGCGACCGGGCATGTTCGCTGCCGGAGTGGCGGGATCGCCGGCCATCGACGTGAACTACTTCACCCAGAACGACCAGCATCTGTCGCGGCGGCCGCATACGCATCCGGAGACATTCCGGGATTCGACGCTGCTCAACTACGGTGAAAAGCTCGAGGATCCGCTGATGATCATCCACGGCCTGCACGACGATATCGTGCCCTGGAAGACCACCGCGGCGATGATCGAGAAGCTGATGCTGCTGGGCAAGGACTTCGACATGGTTGTGCCGCCGCAGTCCGCACACTGGTGGGCTTACCCGGAGCACTACGCGGTTCATACCTTCCGCAAGATGCGGGCGTTCTTTGACCGGCACGTGGGAGCGGGTGCGCGGGAGCGCTAGCGGCGCTCATCACCAGAACAGCGGGTCGCTCAGCACAATAGGTGCCAGTCGCGTGAACAGCAGCCAGAAGCTGATGGCCACTGCCAGCGTCAACGGCAGCACGACGCGCAGTGCCCGGCGCGGATCCGGTGACAGGGCCAGCATACCCACCGCAGTGAAAAGGAACGTTGCGGTGACAAGCCCCATTTCCTGAACCGCGTGGAAGAACCCCAGTCCCCACAGACCCGTGCACAGGGTTGCCCCTGCAATATCGCGGCCCCTGTGCATGCGGGCCGCGGTCAGATTATCACTGCCCGCAGCGTGGCCACGCAGACGCAGGGCAAGCAGCAGGGCGCAGCCCAGTATCAGGCCGCTGGCGATGACCGGCACCAGCCAGGGATTGCCGCCCGGGCTTGGTCTCCAGTCGGTCACGACCGCGTGAGCGATCACCGAGCAGGCGAGCACACTCAGGGCTATCACCAGGCCCTTCCCGGGCGCTGGCGTGTCCGGCACGGCGCCTTCGGGTGTCTGTGTCGGCAGGCTCATTCCCGCCCCACCAGGACGAAGACCAGCAGCAGCGTTGCCGCGATGCCATAGATGGATAGCGCAATGGGGCCGCTGAAAAAATACCCGGGTTCGTTGAAGCCCAGAATCAGGCTCTGGCGCAGCGCGCGCTCAAGTCCCGGCCCGAGAATGAAGCCTAGCGCCACCGGCGCAATGGGCATGCCGACCCCGCGCATGGCAACCCCCACGATGCCGGCCGCCAGAAGCACCCAGACATCAAAGGTCGAGTTGCCGATTGCGTAAGTGCCAAGTATGGCCAGCGCGAGAACGACCGGCAGGATGTAGCGCGGTGGCAGCATCGACAGGCGGGCGTAATGAGGAAGCAGCAGCTTGCTGGTAATGAGGGTGAAAATACTGCCGTAGAGCAGCAGTATGAAAATGGCGTAGACGATGGTGAGGTTGGATTCGATCATCATCGGCCCGGGCGTGATGCCCTGGATAATGAAGGCGGCACCGATCAGCGCCGCGCTGCCGCTGCCCGGCACGCCGAAAGCGAACAGCGGAATGAGTGTGGCTCCGGCCGTGGCGCTGTTGCCCGCCTCGGGTGCCGCCACCCCTTCAAGCGAGCCCTTGCCGAATCGGTCGCTATTGCGCGAAACCCGCTTTGCCAGCCCGTAGCTGAGAAAGCCCGCCAGCGTCGCGCCCGCGCCAGGCAGTGCGCCGACAAAGGTGCCGGTCGCGGCCCCGGTGACTACGGCGCGCCAGAGTGTGGCGTATTCGCGCAGGCTCAGCCTGTCTGCGTCTGGGTCGTAGCCCTCACCGGCAGTGCGTTGCCTGACCCCGGCCTCAAGATGCGCAAAGCGTTCGCGGAAAATCCGGCCTGCCTGCAGCATGATTTCGGAAACGGCAAACAGGCCAATCAGCACCGGCACCAGGCCCAGCCCCCCGGCAAGATCGGTCGAACCGAACGCATAGCGCGCGGCGCCGCTGAACGGATCGCGGCCCACCATCGACAGCAGAATGCCGACTGCGGCGGCGCTGAAGCCGAGGGCGACCCTGCCCTTGTCAAGGGCGGCAATAATCACGATCGAGACGGCGTAAAGCGCAAAAAACTCGCGCGGACCGAACTGGAGCGCCAGTACCGCGAGGGGCGTGGCGATGAAGATGAGCACCAGAACGCTGGTGAAATCCCCGATGATCGAGGAATACAGCCCCGTGTGCAGCGCGCGATTGGGAAAGCCCGCCTGCTTCAGCGGGAAGCCGTCGAGTATCGTGGCCGCCGCGCCGGGCGTTCCCGGAACACCGAACATGATGGCCGAGATGGAGCCGCCGAACAGGCTTCCCTTGTACAGGCCCATGAGCATGCCAATGGCCGGCGCGATATCCATGGTGAAAACAAAGGGCAGCATCAGAGCCATGGCCATGTCGCCGGAAATACCGGGTATGGCACCCACGGTCACCCCGAGGATGACGCCGAGCAGAACGGCGATCAGGACTGTGGGCGACAGCGCAACGTCGAGCGCCGAGATGAGCAGTTCAAGCATCCTTGCGTTTCTCCCCGCCTGCGGCAATCACGGATTCTGCAGCGCCGAGATGGTTGCCGTCACCGTGGCCACCGTATCGGCATAGGCCTGTTGCAGGCTGTCGTAGTCCGTGCCTGACAGGGTGATACTGGCGCGTGCGGCAAGTGAGCGGGCGCGTTCGGTGTCAAAGGCGCTGGCGATGCGCGCGGCCAGTTCACGACGGCGCGGTTCGGGCACGTCAGCGGGCGCGAAAATGGTGTACCAGACGGGCATGACAACGTCGTAGCCCAGTTCCAGCAGGGTTGGCGTCTCCGGCAACTCCGGAATGCGCTGGCGCGTGGCCACCGCGACCGGTGCCACGCTGCCCCCCTCCACGGCGCTGGCAATCGAGCTGGAGTTGGTGACCGCCAGGCTGACAATCGAGGCGAGCAGGAACTGCAGCGTTTCGCCGCCGCCAAGGGTCGGCACGTGGTTCATGCGCAACTCTGAAATCTGCTCCAGGCGCAGCAGGGGCAGGTGGCTGGAGCTCATGAAGGCGCCGTGGGTGGCGTGCAGGCGTCCCGGCTCGCGTGCCGCGGCCGCCATGACGCCGGGCAGCGTGGGTTCGGGAAAGTCGGGATGCACAACAAAGGTTGGCGCTATTTCCGTAATCTGGAAAACGGGCGTCCAGTCCTCAGGTCCGTAATCGGTGTCTTCCCGCAGCGGTAGCGTGATCAGAGGGCCGTAGTCACTGATCATCAGGGTGTAGCCATCGGGCTTTGCATCCAGCGTGAACATGGCCGCATTGAGTCCGCCAGCTCCCGGCATGTTGACCACGTCGACCCGCGTTCCCAGGTGCGGCTCTGCCACCGCCGAGAGTATGCGTGCGGCGATGTCGATGCCTCCACCGGCGCCGTAGGGTGTCAGCAATCGGATGGGTCGCTCGGTGGGGAAGGCATCCGCTCGGGCCGAGCCGGCCATTAAGCACAGAGGTATGCAGATCAGAAGCGCGCGAAGACAGCGGAGTCGGTGCGCAGGGAACTCCCGCATGAAAAATTCTCCTGTTTCGAGTAGCGAACATCGAATGTCGAGTGCCGCGTCGCGGGTCACGCGGTAGACCTGATATTGTCTCGCGAACGGTGCAAAAAAACCAGAAACAAACCCGCTGTAAAAGGCACTGATGTATACTGAAACCGCTTTTTTTCAGGACTTTTCGCAAAAGGAAACGAACATGCGTGATGCGCCGACCATCCCCTCCGCCGGCCCGATAGCCGAGCCCTGGAAGCTGCGCGAGGAGGAGTGGCGACAGATCGTTGGCCGGGTGCGCGCCGGGCGTTCGCTGAAGCCATCCCGCTGGCCGGATGACGCCGGATTCGCGGTTGCGCTGTCCTTTGACTGCGATCACGAGACCTTTGAACTGGGGATGGGCAGGCAGGCGGTCGGTCGCCTCGCCTGGGGCGAATTCGGGCGTCGCGTCGGCGTGCCGCGAATTCTCGAGCTGCTGAAGCGGCAGTCTGTGCCGGCCAGCTTTTTCATGCCCGCCGTGTGCGCCCTGATCGACCCGGACGAAACCCGCGCCATTGTGGACGCCGGTCACGAAATCGGTCTGCATGGCTGGATTCACGAAAACAATTCCTTGCTCGAGGCGTCCACGGAGCGCGATCTGATCCTGCGCGCCAGGGATGTTCTGGAATCCGCCGCAGGCAGCGCCCCCGTGGGTTTCCGCTCTGCCAACTGGGACCTGAGCGAGAACACGATTTCGCTGGTCGCAGAGCTGGGGCTTGAGTACGACTCTTCACTTATGGCCGACGACAGTTGCTACGAACTCAACGTTGACGGCAAGCCCACCGGGGTCGTGGAAATTCCGGTAGAGTGGATGCGCGATGATGCGGTCTACCTGATGTTCAACCGCCAGCCGGCAACGCGCCCCTGGCTGTCACCGCAGGAGGTGTTCGAGATATTCCGCCTCGAGCTGGAGGGAGCCGCCGCGGAGGGTGGGGTGTTTCAGCTGGTGATGCATCCTTTCGTGATCGGCTACCGGTCGCGCCTGTGGATCATGGATCGTCTTATTGAGCACGCCCGCAGCCTTGGCAAACCCTGGTTCACCACGCATGCGGACCTCGCGCGCTGGGTGCGCAACTCCGCCTGACTTGCCGACAACTGTCCACATGGCTTCTGCAAGTACTGACGTCGATCTGTCGCGCCGGGCCTGGCAGCGTTACTGGCAGTCTGATCGTCTCGCGGCCTGCATGCCCGACAACCCCGCGGCGGCGGCCGAAATCGAGCGCTACTGGAAAGGCGAATTTTCCGGCCTGTCGTCCGGTGCCCGCGTGCTTGATGTCGCCACCGGCAATGGGGTGCTGCTGGCCTGGGCTGCGCAGAGTGCAGCGGATCGCGGTCTCGCGCTGGCGCTTACCGGCATCGACGCGGCCCAGATCGACCCCTTGCGTTTCGTCACTTCCGAGCAGGAGGCGCTGCGCAGTGTTGCTTTCCATGGCGGCGTGGCTGCAGAGCGATTGCCCTTCGGGGACGCTGCCTTTGATGTCGTTGTGTCGCAGTTCGGCCTCGAATACAGCGACCTGGACGTCTCTCTTTCGGAGGTGGAGCGGGTGCTGGCCCCCGGAGGCTGCCTGCGCTGGCTGGCTCACGGGGCGTCCAGCGCCGTTGTCGTTGAAAGCGCCGAACGGGTAGCGCAGATGGATTTTCTGCTCGCGCAGGATGGCCCTTTCGCCGCCATGGCGTTTTTCACGCGAGCCCTGCTGCAGGGGCGCCGCATTGCCAGAGCCCGGGATCGGCTGCAGGCGTCTCTCGAAGTGGCGCGGACCTACTGCCTGAAGAATCCACCCTCGGAGCTGGTGCAGCAGATCTGTGGCAGCTTCATGCATATGGCCATCGAGAACCAGCGCTATCACCCTGAGGACATTGCGACTCTGGTGGAGGAGAACCGGGAAAAAATGCGGTTTTACCGCAGACGTCTGCGTGACCTGCTGGCGGCGCAATTGACCCCGGAGCGCGAGAGTCGGGTCCGGGAGTCTCTTGCGGTGTCGGGCTGGCGGGATGTCGTCATGTCCCCGCTGGCCGACAGCGGGACGGGAAATCACCTCGGTTCGGTGATTTCTGCGACGCGCGCCTGGTGAGCCACCAAGCGGTGTCCACCAGCCGTCACGACTTTCAGCCGTTGGGTCTGTCCATGATGGCGCGGATGTCGACATCATTGCCGGTGAGCTGCCAGCGCAGCAGCGATACCGGGATCATGCCTGCCGCATTCATGTCATCGAAGAAGTCTTTCATGCTGAAGTCGCTACCCGCCTCACGCGCGCGTTCCGCGATGATCATGTCGAGCATGCGGGCCCCGGTCACGTAGGTGGAGCCATAGCCCGGCTGGCGCAGGTACAGGTGCTGCTCGAAGCCAAGCAGGTTCAGGTTGCGGTTCATCCAGTTTCGCGGCGTCCACTTCACGTGCATGTCAGCCGCCTCTTCCAGGGTGATCTGGTTGTCGTGCGCCTGCAGCGAGCTGAGTCCGCGGGCAGCCCGGGTGATAAGCATGATCCAGACGACTTCGCGTGCCCGGGGATTATCCTCGAACAGGCCGGCGTGCATCATCCACTCTTCCATGCCGGTGGCGGTGCCCTCGGCGCGGCTCATCCACACGTTGTAGCGCAGTGCATTGCGGCGGATGGGGCTGCTGTGCGGTTCTTCCCGCATCTGCTCCAGATCCCAGTAGTGATAGAAATGGGTCCAGAGCGTGCGCGGATCGCGGTGGGTGGCCTGCCCGAAGAAGTTGCGTCCCTCCGGTGGATCGTAGGGGAAAACCCGCTCGCGCAGGGCGCGTTTCATCCACGGCCGCACGGTGAGAATGTCCCTGTCTTCCATGAAGGCCATATAGTTGTTGATGGAGTCTTCCTGCAGCTGCGCAAATTCCTCGGCGCTGCCGGCGGGCTCCAGCGGCGGCAGGTCGCGATTCGCCACTTCCTCTGCCTGCAGCGAGGCATAGCCGCGGGCCATTTCCCGCTGCATGATAGTGACTTCCTCTTCCCAGGAGGAGTTCACCAGCAGGACGTTGCGCAGGTGCCAGGTGTATTCCTCGCGGGTGATGCCCGACGGACCGGTTTTCTTCGGTGCTTCCACCTCCAGCCACTCGCGGAATGCCGTGGTGGCGGCCAGCGCTTCCTGCTGGGCACTGCGCAGAGAATCGCCATAGCCGTCAAGCTTCTCGCCCAGTGTCTCCAGCGTGGCTTCCTGATTGCGGAAGCTGATGATGGCGGGCAGCCAGAGGTCGCGCGTGTTGCTCTTCAGGTTGCCGCGTGCCTGCTCCAGCAGGGGCGCGATGGTCTGCAGTTCAGCGGTCAGCGCACGCTGTGCCTCTGCGTCGAGGGGTGACGGGGTCGACAGGGCGGTTCGCGGCCAGATGGAGTATTCCCAGAGCCGAAGCGCGTTGTGAATGGTCGGCGCCTCCTCGGCCGGCGTGTCGCTCTGGCTGCTTCTCACCGAGGCGTAGTAGGCCGGATCGCGAACCCAGGGTTTGAGGACGCGGCTGTAGAAGTCGAGGCCGTTCATCTCGGCGCGCACCAGATGCCAGTCGATTTTCTCTTCCACGCTCCAGTCGTCGGTGTTGATGGCGTCGAGACGCCTGCGCAGTTTTTTCATACCGCTGTGGCGCTGCTTCACGGCGCCTGGCGTGTAATCCGGGGCGCCATTGCGCAGGGCCGGTTGCTCCAGCTCACGCCATTCCTCGAACAGCGATACCAGCGTCGAGTAATCATCGCTGTTGCTGGCGTTCGCCCCGATGGCACCCATCAGCACCAGGCCTGTCGCAAACGCGCTGACAAGGATGCGCTGGAGTGGCGCATAAAGTGAAGCAGATAACATGCGTGGTTGTCCTCTTGTGGGTAAGTCTTATGCGACGGTTCTGATGCGTCCGCTTGTCCGGTAGAGCAACGCCGGGCCACGGGAGAGCTCGTCGGTAAAATGCGGAAAGCTTGCGCCAAAATAGGGGATTGCCGGGTTAAATTCAAACCTTTCTGTTCTCTTTGCGAACCGCCGGGCGTTTGGCGTACACTGAATTTCCCAAAAATGATGGCCGCAAGCGCGCCGGTTGACGGTTCTTTCCGACACCGTCGACCTCAGGGCAGCAGACAGGAGAGTGCATTCATGATCGACAAGCGGGTCGCATCCGCAGCGGAAGCGGTGGCCGATATCGGCGATGGCGCCACGGTAATGATCGGGGGTTTCGGCGAGGCGGGTTCGCCGATTGAACTGATTCACGCGCTGATTGATCAGGGCGCCACCGATCTAACCGTCATCAACAACAACACGGGCAACGGTCAGGTTGGCCTTGCGGCGCTGATCGCCGCCGGTCGCGTGCGACGAATGATCTGCTCCTTTCCACGCGGCACGTCGGAAACGGCATTTCCCGATCTTTACCGGCGCAGCAGGATCGAACTGGAACTCGTGCCGCAGGGCACCCTGGCCGAGCGCATTCGCGCGGGCGGCGCCGGTATCCCCGCCTTCTTTACCGCCACCTCAGCCGGCACGCCCCTCGCAGCGGGCAAGGAGCACCGGGTTTTCGACGAGCGCGAATATGTCATGGAGCGTTGCCTGACGGCGGATTTTGCCCTGGTCAAGGCAGAGCGCGGTGATCGCCTGGGCAACCTGGTCTATAACAAGGCGGCGCGCAATTTCGGCCCCATCATGTGCATGGCGGCAGCGACCGCGATCGTGCAGGTCAGTGAAACCGTCGAGGCCGGTGCGCTCGATCCCGAGCACATCGTGACACCGGGGATCTTCGTCAAGCGTGTGCTGCAGGTGGAAACGCCGCAGCTGGAGTCGGCGCTGATTGCGCAGGGAGCAACCTACCCATGAGTGATAACACTGCAGCCATGAGCACCACAAAAGAGCGCCGTGGACTGACGCGCCCGCAGATGGCCTGGCGCGCGGCGCAGGACATCTTCGACGGTGCCTACGTGAATCTTGGTATCGGCATCCCGGAGATGGTGGCGCGCTTCGTGCCCGAGGGCCGTGAAGTCATCTATCACACGGAAAACGGGGTTCTTGGCTTCGGGCCGCCACCGGAGCCCGGCGAGGAAGTGCCGGAGTTGATCAACGCCGGCAAGAAGCCGATCACGCTGAACCCGGGCGCCTCCTTTTTTCATCACGCGGACAGTTTCGCGATGATTCGCGGTGGACATATCGATATCTGCATCCTCGGTGCTCTGCAGGTCGGCGACAACGGTGATCTCGCCAACTGGTCCACCGGTGCCAAAGACGCGGTGCCTGCAGTCGGTGGCGCCATGGATCTGGTGGCCGGTGTCAGGCGTGTCTACGTGATTGCCGATCACGTAACGTCCCGGGGGGAGCCCAAATTTCTGCACCGCTGCACCTATCCGCTGACGGGAGCCGGCGTGATCCAGCGCATCTACTCCAATCTCGCCGTGCTGGATATCACCCCAGAGGGCTTTTTGCTGCGCGAAACGGCGCCGGGTGTCACGGTGGAAGAGCTGCGGGAGCTCACGGACGCGCCGCTGGCGGTGGCGGAGGATCTCAAGACCATCGAGGCACCGTCCCTGTCGTGATGCCAGGGTGCTGCCACGCCGATGCCATAGTCGCGCGCAAATCGCGCCAGTAAGCCGCACAGCGGCAGGGGGTAACGCATGTCCAGTGCTGTAAATCGTGCAGGGATTGTCATCCTGTTGCTGTTCTTTGCGCCCATGCTAACGCTGCCGGCAGCGGCGACGGAAGATCCTCCGCCCGGCTATGACCGCCTGCTGACCCTGTATCGGGACTTCCGGGAACTGGCGGTCCCCGTCGTGCGCAACGGCGTGCCCGATTACTCGCCGGAAGCGATGCAGGCGCAGGCCGCTGAGCTGGAGGTGCTGCGAGCGCGGCTTGATGGCATCGACGACAGCGCCTGGCCGATACCGAGTCGCGTCGACTACATGCTGGTGCTGGCGGAAATGCGCGGCCTCGATTTCATGCACCGCGTGATGCGTCCCTGGGAGCGTGATCCGGCTTTCTACAGCAGCACCAACCTCGGTTTCGGACCGAAAATGCATGGCGCCCTGCGGATACCCGCCTTGCCACTGTCTGCCGATGAAGCCGAGGGGCTGCGGGCACGGCTGGCAGCCGTGCCCGCCATCTATGAGGCAGCGCGCGAAAACCTGACGGATCCCCGCGGTGATCTTGCCCGTCTGGCAATCGAGCAGAAGCGCATTGAACGCAATGTCTACAAGCGCCTGTCGGATGGCCTGGCTGCCAGCGACCCCGGGCTTTCCGGGCTTGCCGCCGGCGCGGCAGCGGCGGCCGAGGGTTTCATGCGCTGGCTGCAGTCAATAGAAGCGGATCTTCCGCCCCACGGTGGCGTCGGTGCCGAGGACTACGACTGGTACCTGCGCCACGTCATGCTTTTTCCCTATACGGCGGATGAGCTCATGACCCTGGCCGAGCGAGAGTATCAGCGCTCCATGGTCTTTCTGAAGATGGAGGAGCACCGGCACCGGGCGCTGCCCATGATAGAGCCGGCCGAGAGCATGGAGGAGTTCGAGCGACGACGGTCAGAGGCCGACGCGGACCTTCTGGCCTTCCTGCGTGACGACGAGGTCATGACCGTGCCGGACTATCTGGTCCCCGTTGCCGGCGAGGGCCCTTACCTGCTGCCGGCGGATCGCGATCCGGAGCGCGCCGGGCCCTTCGAGGCACCGATACAGCGGCACTTTTTCCGCCAGACCGAGGACCGCGACCCGCGTCCCCTGCGGGCGCACAATGTGCCCGGCCACCTGCTCGACTCGCTGTTGGTGCAGCGCGACGAGCGTCCCATCCGCGGCGACCGGCGGCTGTTCTTTATTGACGGTATCCGCGCAGAGGGCTGGGCGTTCTACCTGGAGGAGATGATTCAGCAACTGGGCTTCCTCGAGGACCGGCCCAAGGCCCGTGAGATCAACTATATCCTCCAGGCCAAGCGCGCCGCGCGGGTCAAGCCCGAGCTGATGATGCAGGCCAATGCCTGGACCTATGATGAGGCGCTGACCTCCCTGACCACGCGGACGCCCTACTGGATGGGGCCGGATGACGCCATTGCGCGCTTCGACCTCGAGCTCTACCTGCGTCAGCCGGGCTACGGTATCGGCTACTACATGGGCAAGGTGGAGCTGGAGAAACTCTTTGCCGAGGTGGCGGCGGAGCAGGGTCGGGACTTCGATATCAAGCAGTTCCACGATGACTTTCTGGCGATCGGCCGCATACCGATTGCGCTGATCCGCTGGCAGATGACGGGCCGTGATGACGAGATCGCAACGATGCGTTAGTGGCCCACCGGCACTTTCCTGCCACAGGGCAGCCAAGTCCCGTGGCCTGTTCTCCCGACGAGAGGATGACATCATGATAAGCATAAGAAACAGGCGCAGCGGCACTGTAATGGCCGCCATTGGCCTCGCACTGGCACTGGTGCTGGCAGTGCGGACGGCAGGCGCGGCAGATGATGCCGGGCACGCCTCGCTGGTTGCGGTATTCGAGGATTTCCAGGGCTGGCGTGACGCTGCCTGGGGTGAGGGTCTCGGACAGTATGATGCCGGGCGCGTGCGCCGCAACATTGCCGAGCTGGAGTTGCTGCAGGCGCGGCTGGGCGCCATGGATGCCCGGCAGTGGTCCGTGCCCGGGCAGGTTGATTATCTTACGGTGCGCGCCGAGATGGACAGGCAGGATTTCATCCTGCGGGTGACGCGCCCCTGGCAGCGCGACCCGGTTTTTTATGTCTCCCGGCTGCTGCCCGTGGCGTTTACCGAGCTGCCGGTTACCGGAGAGGCACTGTCCGGGCTGCAGCAGACACTCAGGGCGCTGCCCGGGTATCTTGACGCTGCGCGGGAAAACCTGACGGATGTCGCGGTGGATTACGCGGATCTCGCCATACGATCGCTGACGCTGTCCGACGGTGTGGAGAACGGTTATCCCTATCGCGCGGATCCGCCGGACGGGGTTATCGGCTGGTATGAAGATCTGCTGCAGCGAGCAGAGGCACAGCCGGAACTCGAGGATGATATCCAGAAGGCGCTTGTCGCCCTGCGCGATTTTCACGCCTGGCTGATGGCTAACCGCGCGGGCATGCAGGGTGAGAATGGCGTCGGTGAAGAGGCGCTGGACTGGTTTGTGCAGAATGCGCTGCTGCTTCCTTATACCTCGGCGGAAATGGCTGTGCTGTCCCAGCGCGAGCTGGACCGTCTCTGGGCGTTCTACGCGCTTGAGCGTCATCGCAATCGCGATCTGCCTGAGCTGGAGCTGGCCGACTCCCGCGAGGAGTACCAGGCGCGCATCGCCGGAACCGATCGCATGGTGCGCGACTGGCTGCGGGACGAGGAGATCATCTCCATCCCCGACTTCATTCCCACGGACTGGCGGGAGATGGGCTACAACGTGCCGTGGATCGAGCGCGCCACGCCGCCGAACTACTGGGAGCAGGTGCAATTCCGCGATCCGGCGCCGGATCACCTGCATGCCGTGATACCCGGGCACCGCTTCGATGCCCTGATGGCGGAAAATAACAGCCATCCCATTCGCGGCCAGGTGAACTTCGGGGCGCGCTGGCAGGGTTGGGCGGTTTACCTGGAAGAGGCGCCGCTGCAGCTTGGCATCTTCAAGGAACGTGCCCGCACCCGCGAGCTGATCTACCTGTTCGGGATCTGGCGGGCGGCGCGATCCCTCGGTGATATCTACAATCAGTGGAACGACATGACGTCGCTGGAAGTCGCCAAGTACTGGCAGAGCCTGACGCCGCTGCTGGACCCGGACGTTGCGCGTAAATACGCCTACCTGCGACCGAGTCCGGGCCATGGTCTGGAATACACTATTGGCAATATCGAGATGTTCCAGCTACTGGGTGAGCGCAAGCGTCAACTGCGCGACGAATTCGTGCTGCGGGATTTCCATGACGAGTTCATGTCGAAAGGGCGCATCCCGATGTCGCTGATTCGCTACGAGATGACTGGCCATGACCGCGATGTTCAGCGCTTCTTCGATCGCACCCCGCTGTCGGCATTTCTCGCGCGCTGACAGCGTCCTCCGCAGGCTGCGCCCTGCGGTTCCGGTAACGGGGTACGGACTGTTATCCTGCAGCGACCGTAACCGCAGGGGAAGGCGTCGTGATCAACACCGGGACGAGCGATGACGCGCAGGCGTCCGTTACAGTCTGCAAGTTTGGCGGCTCGAGCCTTGCCAGTGCTGCGCAGCTGCGCAAGGTGCGCGACATCGTGGAAAGTGACCCGAGCCGTCGCATCATCGTGCCCTCGGCGCCTGGCAGGCGCTCTCCCTCCGATACCAAGGTCACCGATCTCCTCTACCTGTGCCACCATGCCAGCAGCGTGGGTGCTGACTTCACGGCGCCCTTTGGGCAGGTGGTTGAGCGCTTCGTCGACATCGAGCGGGAGCTGGGCCTGCTGCCGTCCATCGCGGACCGGTTCGAGGATTTCCGTCGCGAACTGACCGCCGGTGTGAGTGCCGACTACGCTGCTTCGCGCGGCGAGTACTTCAGCGGCGTCCTGCTGGCGGCATTTCTGGAGGCGGAGTTCATCGACCCGGTGGATTGCGTGCACATCGGCAGTCACGGCGTGGTGGAGGCAAGTACCTGGGATGCACTGGGCGCACGCCTCGCCACGGGCGCCCGCCGCTATGTCATGCCGGGCTTTTACGGGCGCGATGCCACTGGCGCGGTTCGCACCTTTTCCCGTGGTGGCTCCGACGTCAGCGGCGCCATTGCCGCAAGGGCCGCCGGTGCCGCGCTGTACGAGAACTGGACCGACGTCTCAGGGATGCTGATGGCCGACCCGCGCGTCGTCGACAATCCACGTCCCATGGCGGAAGTCACCTACGCGGAGATTCGCGAGCTCTCCTACATGGGGGCCAGCGTGCTGCACGACGAGGCCATGGCGCCGGTGCGCGAGGTCGGCATTCCCATCGTCATCCGCAACACCAATGCGCCGGCGGATCCGGGAACCCGCATCGTGGCGGAGCTGTCGCCCGAGATTATCCAGAGCACGCAGATTGCGGGCATCGCCGGCAAGACCAGTTTCGCCATGATCACCATTGGCAAGAACCTCATGAATCGCGAGGTAGGCTTCGTTTACCGGCTGCTCGGCGTGCTCGAACACAACGGCATTCCCTTCGAGCACTGCCCGTCGAGCATTGACAGCGTCAGCGTGATCGTGGAGTCGCGCTGGCTGGAAGGCCGGGTTGAGGAAGTGCTTGACGAAATACGGCGCACACTGGAGCCGGATGACCTGGATTACGTCGCCGCGATCGCCCTGATTGCGATTGTCGGTGAGGAAATGGCGCGCACCCCGGGGATCGCCAGCAAGGTTTTCTCGGCGCTTGCCGGTGCCGGGGTGAATGTGCGCCTGATTAATCAGGGCGCTTCGGAACTCAACATTATCGTGGGCGTGTCCCCGGATGATTATGCATTGGCGGTGCGCGCGGTATACGATGCTTTCGTGAAATAAATGCTGACTTCAAAGAGAGACTAGCCTATGTGGAAATCAACCGGCATTGCCCTGTCCCTGGCAGTGGCGTCCTGCGCCGTGGCAGCGGGGCCCCTCAGTGACCGTGAAACCGATGCGACCGTGAAAGCTTACGCGGCCGGATACAAGGCGGGTTTCGTGTGCAGCGCGACCTTCAACGCCGGCAAGACGGTGGAGCAGATTGAGGTCCATGAATTGACCGGGATCTATCCGCTGGTAGCGGGGCTCGTTCCCGATATGCCGATGTCGATAGACCGTGACGCACGGCGCGTCAGCGTGACCTGGGATGAGAGCCTGCCGCCCCGAATCTCGCAGTGGCGTCCCCATCTGGGCTGTGTGGATCTGCCGGTGGGTGCGACCGCAGAGGCGGCAGAGCTCATACCCGGAATCACCCTGCCGGGATTTGATGCGGACAGCGCCATCGACGATGCGCGGCCCTGGAAAACCCGCATCGGCGTCAATCAGTCCTCCGGCAATCCCGCACTCGATGCAGTGATCGAGGACGCATTCTCCGGCAGTTTCGGCGGCGACGATAGGACCACGGCTGTGCTTATCGCGTCGCCGGACGCCATCCTGGCGGAGCACTATGTGGAAGGCTACACCGCAGTGACGTCCCAGCGAACCTGGTCCGTCGCCAAGAGTATTGCGGCCAGCGTGATCGGCGCCGCCGTGCATCGGGGCATGCTCGATGTCACGGACCCGGCAGGGCTACCCGAGTGGTCGCAGCCGGCGGACCCGCGGGGCACGATCACCGTCGAGAATCTGCTGCAGATGGCGTCCGGCCTTGACAGCAATGCGGCGGGTAACCGCACTGATCGCGTGTACATGGGCGGCGGACTGGTCCGGGATAACGCGATATCGGGTTCCCTCGAGGCCAAGCCGGGCGCTCGCTGGAAGTATGCCAACAACGATACGATGCTGGCGGTGTATGCGCTGCGCCAACGTTTCGACTCGCAGGAGGCCTTCCTGCGATTTCCTTTCGAGGCGCTTCTCCACCGGATCGGCATGACGCACACCCGGCTGGAAACAGACTGGGGCGGAGATTTCATCCTCTCCAGCCAGGTCTGGACGACATCGCGGGATCTGGCGCGGCTGGGCCTGCTGCACCTCGCCGATGGCGTCTGGGAGAACGAGCGCATACTCGCGGAAGGCTGGGTGGACTACGTGGCCACGCCGGCCTCCTCGCAGCCGCCGCCGGCGGAGGGTGAGACCCGCGCACGGCGTGGCTACGGGGCGCAGTGGTGGCTGTACGACAACTCGCCCGGCGTACCGCCAGATACCTTTGCCGCACTGGGTAACCGTGGACAGTCTCTCGTGGTGGTGCCGTCGAGGGATCTGGTGATTGTGCGTCGCGGTTACGACATGGCCGGCGGCGACTCCTTCCGGGTTGACGAATTTGCCGCCGCGGTGCTCGCCGCCCTTGAATCGTGATGGCGAGTCGCAGACAGCCTATCGGGTTTTGCACCCGCCGGTCAGTCCGGTTATCGTAATTCCGGCGGTGCCGCCATGCGGCCCCGCCACTCCCTGAAAAGAGAGGACAGGCAATGCCGACGACCGCCGCACGGGCGACAGTGGACAGTTGTGAGCTGTCAGAGCGCGCCCATCGCGTCCGCCAGCGCAGTCTGGCATTGATCCGCGGGCTCAGCGCGGAAGACATGCAGGTGCAGGTAGCGGAGCACGCCAGCCCTACCAAGTGGCACCTCGCACACACCAGCTGGTTTTTTGAGCGATTCATCCTGACGCAGGAAACCCCGGGCTATCGGGTGTTTCATGCCGACTTCGATTACCTGTTCAACTCGTATTACGTGACCGCGGGCAGCATGCATCCGCGCGGGCAGCGAGGATTTCTCAGCCGGCCGGGGATAGACGACGTGCTTGCCTACCGCCAGCATGTCGACGACGCCCTGCAGGACCTGCTGGCGTCGCCGCTGACACCGGCGCTGCGACAGCTCGTCGAACTCGGTCTGCATCACGAACAGCAGCATCAGGAGCTGCTGCTGACGGACATCAAGCAGGTTCTCGCGGCCAATCCCCTGGAGCCGGCGCTACGGACCCGCAATGCGCCTCGGGTATCGACGCCACCGCCGGCGCTGGCGTTTCTCGATGGCCCCGAGGGTGTCTGCGAGATAGGGCATGCGGGCGACGCCTTTGCGTTTGACAACGAGGGTCCGCGGCATCGCGTGTTCCTGCACTCACATAGGCTGGCCAACCGCCTGGTGACCAACGCCGAGTACCGCGACTTTATTCGCGATGGCGGTTACGACGATCCCGCCCTCTGGCTGTCCGACGGCTGGGCGCTGAAGTGTGACGCTGGCTGGCAGCGGCCGCTGTACTGGGATAGCCTGCTGGAAACCGAGTTTACCCTGGCCGGACGCCAGCCGATTGATCCGCATGCACCGGCAACCCACCTGAGCTTTTACGAAGCTGATGCCTATGCCCGCTGGGCGGGAGCCCGACTGCCGACAGAAGCCGAGTGGGAGCTGGCAGCCGCCGCCAGTTTGCCCGAGAGCGGCCTCGGGCTCGATACCGGCGACTGGCATCCCACGGGGGGTGACGACAGCACCGGCATGCAGCAGCTGTTCGGTCAGTGCTGGCAGTGGACCGCAAGCGCCTACAGTCCCTACCCGGGTTACAGGCCTCCCGCCGGTGCCATCGGCGAGTACAACGGCAAATTCATGTGCAATCAGATGGTGCTGCGGGGAAGCTCCTGCGCAACGCCGGACGGCCATGCCCGCACGACCTATCGCAACTTCTTTTATCCGTCGGACCGCTGGCAGTTTTCCGGTATCCGGCTCGCGCACTAGGGGATTCACAGAATGACGCAGGCAGAACCGCTCAGTGACCAGCAGCCCGACCAGCAGGACTTTCTGGCGCATGTGCTGGAAGGTCTGGATGCGCCCCAGAAATGGCTGTCCCCCATGTACTTCTATGATGCGGCGGGTTCGCAGCTGTTTGACCGTATCTGTGAGCAGGAAGAGTATTATCCCACGCGCACGGAGCTGGAGATCATCGATACCCGGCTGTCCGAGATTGTTGCCGTGGTGGGCTCCCGCGCGCTGATCATCGAGCCCGGCAGCGGCAGCAGCCTGAAAACACGCACGCTGCTCGCCGCGCTGGATGATCCCGCCGGCTATGTCCCGGTGGAGATTTCGCGCGAGCATCTCATGGAGGCCGTGGACAGTCTGCGCGAGGCCTTTCCCGACCTGCCGGTGCTTCCGGTGTGTGCCGATTTTACCGCGCCTTTCGACATTCCGCAGACAGAGCAGCCATCGCGGCAACGGGTGATATTCTTCCCGGGTTCCACCATCGGCAATTTTTCGCCTCCCGACGCCGTGACGCTACTCGCCAGCCTGCGCGCCACCGTGGCTTCCGGCGACGGGCTTCTTGTCGGTGTCGATCTGCAGAAGGACGCGGCGGTTCTCGAGCGCGCCTACAACGACGCTGCGGGCGTTACGGCAGCGTTCAACCTCAACCTGCTGCAGCGTATCAACAGCGAACTGTCGGCGGACTTCAATCTGTCGCAGTTCAGCCATCGTGCGCTGTGGAATGCGCAGGACAGCCGAATTGAAATGCATCTGGTGAGCGAGTCGGACCAGCAGGTGCAGGTGGGCGGATGCCGCTTTCACTTCGCCCGCGGTGAGCACATTCTCAGCGAGTGCTCCTACAAGTTCAGTCTCGATAGCTTCGCCGCGCTTGCCGCAGAGGCGGGCTGGCAGCGCCGACAGGTGTGGACGGATCCGCGCGGCTATTTCTCGCTGCAGTACTTTGCCAGCGCTACTGACTGAAGCAGCCGTCGCCCTCTACAGGAATTTTTTGTCATGCCGATAGCGCTGTACCAGGTTGACGCCTTCGCCGATCGACTTTTTACCGGGAATCCCGCAGCAGTGTGTCCTCTCGCGGAGTGGCTCGATGACGAGCTCCTCCAGCAGATCGCGTTCGAGAACAACCTGTCCGAAACCGCATTCTTTGTCGCCGACAGCCAGCGTGCCGATCACTTCGCCCTGCGCTGGTTCACGCCGGACGCGGAAGTCGACCTCTGCGGGCATGCCACGCTGGCCTCGGCCTTCGTGATTTTCGAGGTGCTGGCGCACGCGGGTGACTCGCTGCATTTTCACACCCGCAGCGGCGAGCTCACGGTAACCCGGACCGAAGGCAGCGCCCTGCGCATGGACTTTCCCGCCTGGCCGGCACGCGAGCTGAGGGGTGACGAGGCGTCCGTCATCGCCGGCGCCCTCGAGGCGGCGCTTGGCCACCGGCCGCTGGAGATACATCGGGCGGTGAATCTGCTGGCAGTTTTCGATAGCGAGGAGACCTTGCGCGCGCTGCGCTACTCCGCGGCGTTGGTGCCGGCTCTTGAAGCTGCAGAGGCCTGGGGGCTGATCGCCAGTGCGCCGGGTGCGCCGGGCGCCGGACACGACTTTGTCTCGCGATTCTTTGCGCCGCTCAAGGGCGTCGATGAAGACCCCGTTACCGGGTCCGCGCACTGCACTCTCATGCCATACTGGGCCGAGCGGCTGCAGCGATCGTCGCTGGTGGGTTTCCAGGCATCCCGCCGCGGCGGCACGGTGCGCTGTGAAGCGAAGGGTGACCGCGTGCGGCTGTCCGGGAAATGCCAGCTGTTCCTGTCTGGGACGCTGTCGCTGCCAGCTTGACGACGGCGCCGATGGCCGCCCGGCGACGGGCGTCACTCGGGCAGGGCAGTGTGCACAATACGGTCGCCGCGGTAAGAGCCGATATAAAGGCGATCGCCCACGTCGAGGGCGACGGTACCGGCACCCATCGGTGAGCCCTCGTGTCTGAACAGGGTACGTGTGGCCATGGTTACCGGGTCGATGGCGAGAATCGAATAGGGCAGCAGGCTCACCGTCTCTGGTGCCTGATCGAGGGATCGGGCCAGCGCGAGAAGACCGGCGTGGTGCGATGCCACCAGCAGCTGGCCGTCACGGGTCCAGCTCAGGTTGTCCGGTTTTTCCACGCGGGCCTCGCCAAGGCGCTCGCCGCTGCGCCAGTCAATGGCCAGCACCCGTTTGCCGAAGTATTCGTTGAGGTAGAGCGTCTGCTGGTCCGCCGACAGAATGAGTCCGTTCGGGAAGCGGCTAGCGGTTCCGGGTACCTCGCTGAAGCCTCGGTCCTGCCGCCAGTGATAGACGACACCGGTCCTGACACCCAGCCGCGCCAGTATCGCCTCCCAGGTGCCGCGGGAGCGACTGCCCATGTGGGTGACCAGGAAGCCGCCGTCGGCGAGGCCGGCAACGTCATTGAAATTGCCATCGTCCGGGGCTTCGGTGCAGCCACGCCAGACCAGCGTCGGCGTCTCATCGCGGTAGGTGAGCTCGAAAAACTCCACCGATTCGCGGCCGGCGTGGTTCACCGCCAGCAGTCGCCAGCGACCATCCGGGAGCCTGTGCAGGTCGATGCCGTGGGCGTGCAGCGCTGTGGCAGGGGCCGGGCAGTCCGCGCTGCCCCAGCCAGGAGTGGGTTCGATGTCGCGCGTGGCCGCCGCAAACAGGGGCTCTACACGCGGCTCCCGTGTGTACAGCAGGTAAATGCCCCCGGGGTTCTCCATCTGGCCAAAAATGATCTGTCCGTCCTGCGGGGCGCGCACCAGGTCCTCGGGTGCAACAACGCCACAGATGGGGGTAAATCCTCCGGCGGGTTCGCAGGGCGGGTTGCCGTCGGCGGCCATCGTCGCCCTGGCCAGCAGGAGCAGCAGGGCAGAGAGCGTGCCCGCTGCACGTGAGCGGAACAGGTGGGAGTGCGAGAAAGTCGGGTGACGCATTGTTATCTGTCCTTGTCTCAACGCCTTAGGCATAACCGTATCATGCTCTGGCCTCGTGCAGGCACAGCCGGGTGACAGCGGGTATCACCAGAAGTGTCATGACCGTCGACGCCATGACAGATGCCAGCAGCATGAACCATCGACACGCGCCGGAATCGATCGATGCCGAACTGG
This sequence comes from Chromatocurvus halotolerans, assembly GCF_004340525.1. Taxonomy (GTDB): domain Bacteria; phylum Pseudomonadota; class Gammaproteobacteria; order Pseudomonadales; family Halieaceae; genus Chromatocurvus; species Chromatocurvus halotolerans. The sequence continues at coordinate 198,846 of NZ_SLWX01000003.1, forward strand.
GAAAGAGCGCGGCCCAGACCATGCGACTGATGGTGTCGGCACTTCAGCGCGGCTTCGCCGAGGCAGCCTCTGCGCTCGGCGTGTAAGTGATCCCATGACCACAGCCTACTACCTGCGTGGCGCGGTACACGGCGTCATCATGCAGTGCCGGTCGTTGTCTGAGATCAATCCGGGGCACCCTGCGCCGGATGCACTTGTCGGGTATACGCTGGAAATGCTTAGCCGTTCCATGGCGCCTTGAGCTGGACAGCATCGGTGCGAGGTTCTTACAGGCGGCGTATACTCAAAACGCACTCGATACTCGACTTTCTGCTAATGGAGTCATTGCCCCATGCCTGAATCTCTCGCAACGCGCCGCGTCATCGCCGCCTTTCTGTTGATGTCCGGTTTCATCAGCGTATGCGCAAACGCGCTGGACGTCCCCCCACCGGACACCGTAACGCTGGATAATCGCCAGTGGGCGACGGTCACCAATGGCACGGATATCAAATGGCCTGAGGCAGAGACGTATTGCGCTGATCTGTCGCTGGGTGGTCACGACGACTGGCGGCTACCGACGCTGGTTGAACTGGAGGCGCTGTACGATCCTGAGTCATCGTCCGGGATTCGCGAGCCGATAAGCCTGGACGGCTGCTGTCTCTGGAGCAGTACCTCACTGGAGGACCGGGCGGCGGAGGATGGTGATGAAATTGCGGGCGAGCCCGCGATGTATCGCTGGGGCTATATGTTCGACGGCGGGCATTTTTACTACGCCGTGCATATTTTCGAGGACGGTCAGGCGCTGTGTACGCGGGACGACTGAAACCTGAGTGACGGCGGTTACCAGTAGCCGATCATGCGGCCACAGGCGACAACCGTCAGCCACAGCAGCAGGGAGACAGCACCGGCAACAGCCAGTACGCCCCGGTCTCCCGGCTGTGAGGCGTTGCCGGCCATGCCGCGCCGCCAGGCAGAGAGGCGCTGGATAATGGCGACATTCGCCAGCGCAACAACAAGCGTCGGGAGCTTGATGTAAAGAAAGGGATTGCCGTGGTACTCGGTGGTGTTGAACGACAGCATGGCGACGCCGCTGCACACCGCGAGCACGAACCCGGTCGCCGCCAGTGGCACGGTAGGCCGCGCGATCGTCGGCAGGGGGATGCTGTTCCAGGCGCCGAGAAGGCGGAGGTCCAGCAGAAGGACCGATCCCAGCAGTGTTCCAATGCCCAGGATGTGCACCAGATTCACCAGGCCGTAAGTCCAGACACCGAGCCCGCGCAGAAACTCGGCAAGGGCCGAAGCCTCGAGCCACGCCATCAGTTCATACATGTGCGGCCCTCATGAGGCGGTGGTTGCGACCTTACTTCGGCGGATAAACGTCGAATTCCTTGCCGTTCCAGATAACGCGACGCACCTTGGCTTCGTACATCTCCATGTCTTCGTTGCGCTGGCCCTGCACGGTGACGGTCTCCCCCAGCGGCACCGTGCTTTCCTTCAGCCCCGACCGGTGTGTTCTCGGTCCTGGTGCCAACGTGATGTCCCAGAGCTGGCCTTCGTCGTCGCGGATCTGCATAGTGCCGTGGGGTCCCGACAGGCTGACGCCGGTCTCCACAACGCCGGTGATTTCTATCTCGCCTGCCGTGTTGCCGGACCAGCCGTGGTGGGCTGAGGCTGCCTGCGCCATGCACACAAGAAAGAGGGCCAGCAGCGCTGGCTGGAGGTTTTTCCGGTAACTCATGATGACTACCCCATGGACCGTCTCGCGGTCTCGTCAATTCACCGAAGCCCCATCCTAATCCATTCGGGTGCCCTAGGCGATGCTGTCTTCAGTGAAAGGCGCCCTTGAGGCGCCGGAGTGTTCTCAGTCCTCAAACACCATTTCGGACGGCTCCCGCTCATTCTGCAGTCTTGCCGCCGTTTTCTCGACGCCGCGCAGTACGCGAAGCATGTTGCGTCCCGCGATTTTCTCGAGCTCCTGCTCGGTATATCCGCGCTTGAGCAGCTCCGCAAACAGCGCCGGATAGGTGGATACATCCTCAAGGCCGAGCGGCAGTGTTGAGACGCCATCGAAATCCCCGCCGATGCCAATATGATCCACACCGATCAGGGCGCGAATGTGGTCAATGTGATCCGCCACCTGTGAAAGTGTTGCCTTTGGCATGGGGTTGGCGGCGTCCCAGTCCGCCATGGCCTTTTCGATAATCGCCGGGCGACCGGGGTTCAGGGCGGTAACACGCGCCAGCTCCGCGCTGCGGTCGGCACCCGCCTGTCTGACCTCCTCCGAGGTGAAGCTCTCGACAAAGGTGACCATGATCAGGCCACCATTCTCTTTCAGCAATTCCAGCATATCGTCCGGTGCGTTGCGCGGATGTCCGTTTAGCGCCAGCGTATTGGAGTGCGAGTACATTACCGGCGCTTCCGAGATGGCCATGGCATCGCGCATGGTTGCCGGTGCTGCGTGGGAAATATCCACGACCATCCCGAGACGGTTCATTTCCCGTACCACCTCCTCGCCAAAGGCGGTGAGGCCGTCGTGCTGCGGATCGTCGCCAGCGGCATCCGCCCAGTCGAGGGTGCGCGAGTGGGTGAGCGTCATGTAGCGGGCACCCAGCCGGTGGAACATGCGCAGTGCGCCGAGGGAGTTGGCGATGGAGTGACCGCCCTCCATGCCCATCAATGACGCGATCTTGCCGTCGGCGAAGGCCTCTTCAACATCGTCGGCGGTGAGTGCAAGGGCAAAGGTTTCCGGGAAGCGGCCAATCATGCCATGGACGAAATCAATCTGCTCCATCGTGGCCAGCACCGCTTCCGGTTCGCTGGTGTTTGCTGCGGTGTACACGGACCACCACTGTGCGCCGACCTTTCCCTCCCGTAGACGGGTGATATCCGTGTGCATCGGGTTGTCGGTGGAGTCCGCGGGCTGTTTTGTCGTGTCCCGAACGTCCAGTTCGCTGAAGCGGTAATTTACCCGGCCACGGTACTGCCAAGGCAGGTCGTTGTGGCCGTCGAACAGTGGCACGCGCTCGAGGATCTCCTTCGCCTGGGTGATGCGGTTGGCATCCTCCCCGGATCTGCTCTGCCCGGTGTCTGCCGCGACGGCATGGCTGAGTGTAACGATCATGGCGCCTGCGGCGAGTAACGGTATGATGGCGTTGGTCATCTGTCGTTTCCTTCTCTTTTTGCCGGTGGTGTCCTTCCGGGGCCAGGTCCGATTCGGACCTGGCCCCAAAGTCTGGACAGCGTGGCGATCTATGGTAACCCGAGCGCCCGGCCAAGGTCCCACTCGGCCAGCGGGTGATAGCTGACGCCCGCGCGTCCCGGCTTCGATTCGAACAGTGTGACCTGCCTGTAGGCAAGCTCGATGTCCGGCAGGACGACCGGCGCAGGTGGCGGCTCGCTGCAGTTGCGATACAGCGTGACATGTGGCGTGAACGTTTTTTTGGTCAATCGTGCGCCGACCCGCCCGCCGAGGGACTGCAGCTTTCGTGCGAGTCGTTTGATCTGCGGCGCTTCCCGCGACGTGCCGATCCAGTAAATGTCGGGGCCGGGCCAGTAGCCCACACGATCAAGAGCGAGCGCACCGGCGACAAACTCCTGTCCGCGCTGGTGCTCATCGACCGTGTTACACAGCATTTCCAGATCGCGATCATTGATGTCGCCGATAAACGCCAGCGTGATATGGAAATTCGCAGGCGGGATGGGTCTGCCCGCGGCAAGTCCGTAGCGATCTCGCCAGTCGGCAATGGATTGACGGGCCTCAAGGCCCGGCTCAATGCCAAAGAAAACGCGCATGATGATAGTCCCTGTGTCCTGTCAGATCCGATTGACGCATGAGGCTAACAGTGTGCCAGTTTTTTTTGGCCCCGCGAGGCGCTGAGCGAAAGTCGGAGCCGGTGTATGGCACGTCCTTCAGCTTCTTGCGGCTGATAGACTCTGCAGGTAGCGTGGTCCATCAGCCATGCCCCTTGCGTTACCCTGGATGAGAAGGAACAACGACGTGCTGATGCCAGCCGAACACTTTGCCGCCCGCTTCAGCCACCGTATGAGGGCGTTTGCCGACGATGAAGATGGTGTCTGGGCCGTGCACGACACCGCCTGCGAACGACACGCGAAGGGTGAGAACATCTATCTGCTGTCAATCGGTGATCCGGACCTGCCCACGCTGCCTTCCACGATTGAAGCCACCATCGACAGCCTGCGCGACGGACGTACGCATTACGCGCCCGGGCGCGGAGAACTGCGGCTGCGGCGCGTGATTGCCGATATCGAGGCGCGCGCTTCGGGCCGGGCCTGTGATCCCGACGAGATCATCATTTTTCCCGGCGCCACAAACGCCATTTACACCACGCTGGCCTGTATCACCGATCCCGGCGACGCCGTTGTGGTTGCCGAACCGATGTATGTTGGCTACGACGGTATTTTCAAGGCGCTGGGTATTGCGAAATCTGTCGTTCCGCTGGACGCCCAAGCCGGCTTTCGTCTCGACCCGGAGGCGGTAAAGGCGGCAGTCACCTCAGACACCCGCGCTGTCCTGCTAAATACGCCCGGGAATCCGGCGGGCAACATGATTGACGCGGAAACCCTCTCATCGCTGGCGTCCTGGTGCCGGGACAACGGGCTATGGCTGGTGTGTGACGAGGTGTACTCGATGATCACTTTCGAGCGCCGCCACGTATCGCTGCGGCGTGCGGCGGCAGCGCTCGATAACGTTGTGGTAATTGACAGCCTCTCCAAGTCACACGCCATGACCGGCTGGCGGCTTGGCTGGACCGTATCCAGTCTCGATATGGCGGAACGCCTGCTGGACTTCACCAGCGCCACGGTTTTCGGGTGCTGTCAGTTTGTCCAGGATGCCGCAGCGTTTGCCCTGACCAACGACGAAGCCTATATTGCCGACGTTCGCGACGAATACCGCAAGCGTCGCGACTACCTCTGCGGACGCATAGACGCCGTGGAAGGGCTAAGCTGTGTCACGCCGGAGGCCGGCATGTTCGTGATGATGGATGTGTCGGGCAGTGGCCGCGATGGCGCGATGTTTGCGCGAGAACTTCTCGACCGGCATGACATATCTGTGCTCCCTGGGGCCGGGTTCGGACCGGGCTGCGGTCAATTCGTGCGTGTGTCACTGTGTCAGCCGGTCGAGGTGCTGGCCCCCGCGCTGGACCGCATGGAGCGCTATATGAATGAATGCAGGAGAGCCAAAAAACGATGATCAAGCTGGTTGTAGCGGTAAAAAGACATCCTGACATGACTCCGGAAGCCTTTCACGCCTACTGGCGCGAGAGCCACTCCGCGAAGGTGCGAGCGATTGCCGCAAGCGACAGATATGTGCGCCGGTATTCACAGTTCCACACGCTGCCCGCCGAATACGCGCAGGGCGAGCCGGCTTACGACGGCACTGCCGAACTCTGGTTCGATTCTGTGGAAGACAAGAATGCGTTCTTTTCAGACCCTGACTACCTGGCGCAGGTGCAGCCCGACGAATTCAAGTTTGCCGACATGGAGAAAACCGCTTTCTTCATGACTGAGGAAGAGCGCGTACTTTAGTCCGTAGGCTCATCAAAGCTGTCGGCAAGCCGGTGGTTGACATCGCGATGGCCGGCCTCGTCCTGCCTGACGACGATCACGACGTCGCGCAGGGTCGCGTTTTCCGGCAGCTGCCAGTAGTCAATGGCGATGCGCGGTGCAGGGACATTCTCAAGGCGGCCACTGTCGATTTCACGCAGGTACTCGCTGTAACTGTAGACAGCCTCTTCTTCGAAGTAACCAACCAGCCGGTGTGCCGTGCGCGCTGAGATGATGTAAAGCAGCAGGAAGCTGGTGAAAAAGATTCCCTGCGCTCCGAGAATGATCATGCGCTCAAACCAGCTGGGCCGCGCAATTTCAATAAACGTCATCAGGTGCATACGCTCGTTCTCGGCCTCGGACAACAGCGTGTGTATCCACTCGCGATCGTCCTCCAGGCGCCGCAGGGAGCGCATATGCCGCATCATGCCGCCAACCATGCCGGGTACCGCAGCGACTGTCTCCAGCACTACTGCACGATGGCCGTAGCGTTTTGCAAAAAAGCTGTCGGCCACGAAACGCAGCGCACGGGTGAGTGAAAAGGCGACCCTGTCCGAAAAGCCGTTCGGCTTGTGGCGATCGTTGAGCGGGTCTTCATGAATGATCTGAGCTTGTGTCATGCATCCTTGGACAGCGAATCCGTGTTTTCTATCCGTGCTTTTTATCCGTGATAGGCGAAAGTCGCGCCGAATCCGCGGGCTTCAGCTGTTGTCGTTGTCAGGGGTGTGGTCTGTGTTGTGTTTTGCGGTCCGCTCCGACCATGTCAGCAGGACAGCCGCCACGCCGAGAATCAAGGCAGCGGTTGCCTCATACAGGATGGAAACCGGATCCATGTCCTTGCTCTGCAGCACGATCAGGCGGGAGATCGCCGTGATAGCGATCAGCAGGGGATAGACCACAGGAATACGCCGACTGGTGTAGAACACGCTGGCCATGGAAATGACCTCGGTGTAGAGAAACAGCAGCAGAATATCGGCAATCACGATGGTCCGGCGATCCCAGATATTGAGAACCTCCAGGCCGACGGCGCCAACGGTGAGTATCACGATCAGAATAATGATCGCGCGTTCGATGAAGCCGATCGTGGCGCCTACGAGCATTGCCGCTGTCCGGTGACGTGCGTTGACATCCTGGAGACGGTACGTTCTGCCGAGGGCAGACGCAAGGTGGGGGGGGTCGGGATTGCCCGGGCAAGTGATGCCGCCAGGAAGCGCTCGTTGCTCTGACCATAGGATCAGCGCGCGACCGGTCAATCAGCGTCTCCGCGGAGACGTGCCCTGAATCTATGTCGGGTTTCAACGCTGAGCGTATTACGTCCAAAACCATGACTCTCCGTCTTGAGCGGCGAGCTCGAGGAGCAGCTAGAGCATCTCGCGAGCGCGAGCAGCGATCAAAGCTAGATCCGATCTGGACTCAGCAGGAGATTGTGCGAAGAGGCGGAAGGTTGAAAAATCCCGCATGCTTGATGTTAATGGCCCGCCCGGCATCCTAGTCGCCGACTCTACCTGTGTCATGGCTGGGACACTACTGTGACCAGCTGCGCCTAAAAGTCCTTAAGATACAAGGCTTTATATTGTGCTGCCATACATCGCGGTGTTCTCCTTTTGTGTACGCCCTGTGTCCCCGAGTGTCGGGGCGCGAGGCACTACACAGAGCACTAGGAGATGAATGATGGCATTCACAGTAAAGATGATAAACGGCCTTGAGCCTAAGAGCAGCGGCCCCTACCGAATCTCGGACGAACTGGTACCAGGGCTAAATATCCAGATCAGCCCCGGCGGCAACAAGGCATGGACGCTTCGCTACCGCGACGAGCGCGGCAAACGAAAATATCTAAAGCTTGGCCAGTGGCCAGCCCTCGGTATAGCCGCCGCACGTGACAAGGCAAGGGAGAAGAAAACCGGCATCGCGAATGGCGAAAACCCGAGGGCGAGACCGAAGGCGGACGCATCTACCGTCAAGCAATTAATTGACGCGTACATGGCCTCGAAAACCGAAGCCAAGTCCTACAAGCTCATGAAGTCATATCGAAAGAAGGTACCAGCTTGGTTCGAGAAGAAGCTTGCCTGCGATGTCACCATCGACGACTGCCACGAAGTGCTGAGACCCATTGCAAAGGCAACACCGACGATGGCTAATAGAGTGCTGACATACCTTCGGACAATCTGGAACTTCGGCATAGACGTTGAGTACGACCTCACCCGCGACCGAGACCTGTCCTTTGGGGTGAAGGACAACCCACTCCGGAATATCAAGCCGATCAGTGCGGCGGAAAGGCCAGCAGAGGTAAGGCTGACGATGGAAAATCTTGCCGCAGCCTGGACTCACATTCCCGAGTACAACAGCCCCGTGACTTGGCTAGCGATCAGGTTTCACATCGCGATGTACGGCAGACGAGTCAAAGATACACTGTACACAAGATGGGAAGAAATCATCGACGTCGATGGCATCACTTGCATCTCGCTACCGGAGGGCCGCACCAAATCTGGTAAACCTCAGATCATCCCCCTAACCCGTCATGCCTTGGAAGTTCTCGACGAGGTGCACGACTACACTAGTCATCAGGAATGCGTGTTCCCGCAGCGGACCGGCACCAAGACGCCCCTGTCGCTGATCGCCCTCGGAGCGGCTGCTCGCAAGGTAAGAGAGGATCACCCTGAAATGGGCGACTTTTCACCACGCTACTGCAGGGCCTGCGCGGTCACAGAACTTGGTAACTACGGCATCGACCGTCACCTGATCGACCTCGCGCACCAGCGACACATTAAAACGGTCAGCGGTATTGGCACCAAGGCATACGACCGCGCGCACCGGGTCCGGGAGCTGAAAGTGGTTGCTGACGCCTGGGATGAAATCTTATGTGACGCGCTGAGGGGCTACAGCGATCGCGCCATACCTGCCGTAAATAACCACGAAGACTGGGCACCAACACAAAACAAAGATACGATCAGAGTGCAGTAGAAACCACAAGGAAGAGTCCGCCTTGGCTTTGATCGAAGACTTCATTGCAACCGTACAGGCCATTCACGACACTGGTAAGGCAACCGAAAACTCCTACCGGTCTGCAATAGAGTCGCTTTTCGATGGGCTCGGGGTGAAGGCGCTAAACGAGCCAAAGCGGGTCGAATGTGGTGCGCCCGACTTCATCGTGTCTGTTGGGGATATTGTTATCGGGCATATTGAGGCTAAAGACCTTAGCGTCTCAGTGCGCGGCCTGAAAGGAAACAATAAGGAGCAGCGCGACCGGTACCGCGATGCTTTGCCTAACCTAATTTATACAAACTGCCTAGAGTGGGACTTCTACCGCGACAGAGAGCTCGTTGCATCAGTAGATATCGCGACGCTCGAAAAGACCTTAATAACCGACCCTAGCCAGTACGGGACACTCCTAAATCTACTTTCAGAATTCGCAGTTCAACGACCGCAAACTATCACTAGCCCGCGTGACCTCGCGATTCGAATGGCGGGTAAAGCTCGGCTGATTAAAGATGTTCTGCATAAGATACTTATTGACGAGACAGACCCCGATCCCGATCTAAAAGGGCAGTATGAAGGTTTTAAAGAAAACCTAATTCACGATACAACGCCAGGAGAGTTTGCCGATGTCTACGCGGAAACTATTGCCTATGGCATGTTCACCGCCCGACTGCACGATGAGACTCTTGATACGTTCAGTCGCCAGGAAGCACTAGAGCTTCTCCCGAAATCCAACCCTTTCCTTAAATCACTCTTCACATATGTCGCAGGTTACAACCTCGACGACCGAATATCATGGATCATTGATGATCTTGCCAAAGTTTTTCAAGCTTGTGATGTGGCGAAGTTAATGCAAGGATTTGGAAAGCTCACAGGCCGCAGTGACCCTTTCCTCCACTTCTATGAAACCTTTCTCTCCGTTTACAGCCCTAAAAAACGGAAAGCTAGGGGGGTATGGTACACACCAGAATCAGTTGTGAGCTTTATAGTCAGGGCCGTAGACGAGGTTTTGCAAACTGAATTCGGCCTCCCGGATGGCTTGGCCGATACTTCGAGAGTGGCAATTAATTGGGATACTGGTCAGCGAAAGCGGACGAGCAAAGGCCACTTTTATAAAGACGGCCGTAACTTAATAGAGAAGCGCGAGGTTCACAAGGTTCAAATACTCGATCCGGCCGTGGGAACCGGCACCTTCCTAGCGGAGGTAATGAAGCAGATCGAACCCAAGGTGCGCAAGGTCGCGCCAGGTAACTGGTCGCAGTATATTGAAGAGGAACTGATACCTCGGCTACACGGTTTCGAGCTATTGATGGCATCCTACGCAATGTGCCACATGAAGCTCGAAATGATTCTCAGCGAACTTGGTTATATACCCACCAAGAACCCGCCTAGATTGTCCGTCTATTTGACCAATAGCCTAGAGGAAGGTGAGCCACCGAACCAGGAGCTTCCTTTTTCCCAGTGGATCAGCCGCGAGGCAAAAGGTGCAAACTCTATCAAGCGCGACATGCCCATCATGTGTGTAATCGGCAATCCGCCATACTCCGGCGTTTCGCAGAACATGGGAGATTGGATCTCCAGCTTAATTGAGGATTACAAATACGTTGATGGGCAGCACTTCGGTGAAAGAAAGCACTGGCTTCACGATGACTACGTGAAGTTTATGCGATTTGCAGAGACCCTAATCGAGAAGAATAAAGAAGGTATTTTAGGGTTCATCACGAATAACGGTTATTTAGACAACCCAACGTTTCGAGGCATGCGATGGCACCTGTTAAATACATTTGATCGTATTTACGTACTCGACTTGCACGGCAGCGTCAAAAAGAAAGAATTAACGGAGGAGGGCAAGAGCGACAAGAACGTATTCGACATCCAGCAGGGTGTCGCGATTATTATCGCTGCGAAGACAGGTACAAAAAAACAACGATTGGCTGAGGTCTGGCATGGTGATCTAAGAGGTACGCGCCACGCCAAATATGAAACTCTGGATAGAGGTTGCGTTAGCACTACGATCACTGAGCGAGTAGCCTGCGCCGCACCACAATACGCCTTCATCCCACAGTCAGCCAGTAAGACTGAAGCTTATTCAGGCGGATTCAAAGTAACCGACCTCTTCGTTGAAGGCTCAATGGGCGTTCAAACCAGCAGAGACGCCCTTGCAATTGCACATACTAGAACCGAATTGGAAGAGCGCTTGAAGGTTTTCTGTGACCCTAAAGCTTCGGACGATGAGATTCGTTGGCGATTTTTTGGGCACAAAAAGGCAGGCAAGTATCTTCCGGGCGATAGCAGAGGGTGGTCGCTTTCGGCGGCGCGAAAGAAGATCGATGTGCGAAAAAATCCAGAGTTATTAGTTGCAATCAATTACCGACCATTTGATCTGCGATTCACTTACTTCTCCAAAGAGCTCCTTGATTGGCCGCGAGAGAAAATAATGGTTCAGTTTCTCCGCCATGAAAACTTAGCTATTCTTTTCCCAAGGCAGCTAGCGACCCTTCCTTACAAACATGCTCTTGTGACAAATACTATTTCAGAAATGTGCGCGATTTCTAATCGCACCAAGGAGCAAAATGCTGTCTATCCCCTTTACATCTATCCCGACGATGAAGGCTTCGATAAGTCCCGCCAAGTAAACTTCGACCGAAAGATTTTTGCGCATATGCAGGAACTCGGCTCACATCCCGATAAAGGCATTCCCGATGAGGTGGCAATCTTCGATTACGTATATGGGGTCCTGCACTGCCCCGCTTACCGAGAGACTTATGCCGAATTCCTCAAGTCTGATTTTCCGCGAATCCCATGGCCTATATCACCTGAAGATTTCTGGGATCTCTCATCCAAGGGGGCCGAACTGCGAAATCTTCACTTAATGGATCGTGCTACCGTTGGCGAAACGCCTTACCCTTTTACTGGGGAGGGTAGTGGTGTTGTTATGAAGCCAGCATTTAATGAAGGCAAAGTATGGATAAACGAAACTCAGTACTTCGATAACGCGCCAGAGGTCGCGTGGGGCTTTTTTATTGGTGGGTATCAACCTGCCGAAAAATGGCTGAAGGATCGCAAGGGTCGTAGCTTATCATTTGATGATATCAGGCATTACCAACGTATCCTGAAAATATTGGCAGAAACGGACCGAATCATGAAGACCATCGAGCTTTCCGATCTCCGAGCCGATCAGGAGCTTGCGCGCTCCTGTGAATCGATCACGCCTGTTAATGCTACGTGAGGTTAGCCTCATAGTGGCCGATGGGTTCACATCTAAGGGTTATATGGATCTTCAGAGAATGGCCAGGATGCGACGGGTAAGTGACATGCAGTGCCACCGCGATACAGCCACTCCTCACCGAGCACCCAATGATACAGATTCCTGATAACGTCTGGGCCCAGCTTAAGTCCTGACCCTGATATCACGCCGGCCCAGTTTGTGATCAACATGGGCTTTACAGAGTGGAAAAGCACCGATGCGTAAGTGTGATTGCCCGCAACCATTTGTAGAGTAGAACCACCTATAAGGTCTGCAACCTGCACTCCTCTGCAAAGATGGCTTGGGGTAGTCAGGATGTTATGGACACATGCTTCAGGCCGAACATAAGGTGTGCCCTGGAGGTAGTTAAACGAGAACTTCTCGATAAGCCGTGAAATGCTCTTATGACCACCACCCGGCTGATCGCATATCACCAGTGTTTTCCGCTCTGCGCCCATGTGCGTAACAATACGCTCAAACAGGTATTTCATCAGTTCGTCGTTTGCGCTCTCGCCTTCAAGCGTGCCGTGTCCTTCGTCCCAAATCACGACTATAGCTTTTGCGCCCTCAGCAGCGTAAAGCTCGATAACCTCGCGAAACAAATGCTCGCGACCCGTAAATGTTCTAAGCCGAGACCCTGCATCGGGTGACCACTTCAGTTCTGTTTCAGCGTCTAACCCCTTTGATTCAAGGAGCTTTGCGACACTTAACTCAAGCTCGCGGACTTTATTAATATCGAAAATTAGAGCACCGTAACCGCGGAGTTTTCCAAGGCCTGCTATCGTATGTCGGTGCTTTTGTCCACAATCATCAATATAAGTGACAAGCACGGTGAGTCGCTCGCAGGCCTAGTTTCGTAAATTTAACAGATTGTGGCTCTCGACGCAGGCAGCCGCAATACTCAAGGCCTCATTAAACTAGGCATTTGAAATACAACTCGCCACCCATCTTTTCATGACTTCTACCTCTCAAAATTCAAATTACTAATGTAATAACATTCCCTTCCTAATTCATCATAATTCCCGACAGAGTTTACGATACGGCACTCTCATTACTGAAGGGTCTGGCCGTTCGAAGTTGCCCCGCCCTCTCGAAAAGCTCGTCGGCACGTCCGAGCATTTTTTGTGCGTTACGCTGTACGCCGTCATCAGCGCTGTTCTCAAGCATACTGCCTGAATACATGAGCTCAGTCGCTTCCTGCTCGTAGCTGATTGCCTGAGCTTCACGTTCTAACATAGGCGGAACTCTGGCTTCCATCTCACCCAGTGCCTCCTGGGCGCTGGAAAGTGCAGCCGCACGCCGCCGATACCCCTCCGAATCGATTGCCCAGCCTCGCTCTTCAGCCTCCGCGAGAGCAGCTTCAGCCTCCGCAACGGTATTTCGTTTAGCCTCAAGTTTCAGTTGCCAGTCCAGCGACTCTGCCGCCGCAGGGTTCTCGTGTTTCAGCCGCTCCACCACCTCAGCGGGTGTCGGCTGCGGTGGTGTGGATTCGTGGATAATTTCACGCACCAACTCCGATTCCGCTCGCGCAAGTTCGCGAGCGTCATCTGTCAGTCCACTATCCTGGTGCTCTTCTACGAGTTGTCGGTAGCGTAGCTTCAGTTCCAGTCGAGACAAACCTTCCGACTCGATTCGCTGCCGAACAATCGAAAGGTGCTCCTGTATTTCGCGCTCGTTGGCCATGCTTTCTAGAATCGTCATTGTGTTATTCCTCGTATTTCAGATATTTTCGAAGATCGGTACCTGCGTACTGCCTCTCTATGGCAGGATTTACACTGTGACTTGTAACCGCTGGGGCGATCATGACGCGGGGTAAACGCGGCGAGCGGTTTACGAATGCCACACCTGCTGCAGGGCCGGGTCTCAATAGATTTCTCCATAACGTAAAAAACCCTCCGGCCACGGGAGATAGTGAACTCCCACAGACGGAGGGTTGGCATTCATTCCTGTGGGGCAGACAATGAACGAGTGGCCACGAGGGTCCACAGAAAAAGGAAAACACGGCGAGATATTTTTCGTCAATTATCTGTAAGTCACTCGTCGAATAAACCGACGCGACGAAACTTGAAACAAGGATTTATACACAAAGAGAAAATTTGTCTGCCGGTAACCTGGGGCCACGTCATTTTGTCTCGCTCGGCGTGGAATGAGGACGAGGTGACGAGGGAGGACCCGCGAAAATCGCGGGTCGTACTACTAATAATACCCCTGGAACCAACGTTCAAGGGAGGACCCAACATATAAGGCAGCGACAAGTTGCTCTTTGTGTGCTGCAGCCGGAACCTCCGGCTCGCAGGGCGGGAACCATAGAGAAGTGTTCCCAGTGGTTTCACACATAGCATCTGAACACCGGGACCTGGTTCCCCATCCGATTACCCGTGAAACCGTGAGACGCGTTCAGCGCTCGAAAATGCACTGACCACCATAATATGAGGCCCGTCTGCAGACGTCTGCTCCACGTCCTTGCGCACCAATAGTGCCTTGTCTAGTGTTGGGAACAGTGACCATTTTGTCGAAAAATGCAGGTCGCTTTCGTTATAAGTCGGCAATAATTGTGGCCCCATATTCTGCCCTGTTTTAATTTTCTTACGGCATGAGCCGTGGAAATCAGAGGGTTTGAAAATGGACTACCGAGTAAACCAGGAAGTTAAATTCAAGGACCAGCAGTACACGATCATTGAAATCAAGCGCGGCTGGCTAACACTCCTCGACCAAGACGGATCGAGAGCCAAGGCCAGGATAAAAGACGTCTCCCTGCTGCGTGAACGCTGTCTCAAAAACCAAATGGCCGAGGCGAAAACGCGCTATCAGCGAGTAAAGCTTTCGTCCGGGGAGATCACCATGGACTGCGGCGACGAGCTTGCTAGCCTACTTCGAGGGCTGGAACCTCAGGAGGTCTGTAATCTGGCAGACGAGGTGCTGAAAACTGGCGAGGGTTACCACATGCAGCGCTACGGGCACCTAAATCCAGGGCAGCAGCGGATGAACGCAGGAAACCGAATCCGCGCTTCTGTGAAGAAAGGAAATGTAGATATGGCGCAGCTGAAAGAAATCCGCATTCAGAGTCACGCTTAAAGTACCGGTGGAGGAAGGATGGACATTCTTATTTCGATACTTTGGGTGGGCGCAGTTGTCTTCGGTATCGTGTGGCTATGGAATTTGTTTGGTTACCTGCGCTGCAAATCCTACATCGAACGAGTTATTGGTGCCATGGAGGCGCAAGGCACACCCAACCGAGTAGTCGAAACATTCATGGGTATTTTGGAACTTCGTTACGGACGGGCTCGCAACAAAAAGATGCTCAACAGCATCAATGCGGCGAAGGCTGCAGGCAAACCTCCCAGTGAATTCGCTGAGGAGGTCTATACGTTTATAGTGTCAGATAGTAGCTTCGATATCTTTTGAGCAAAGCGCGCTATCACCACCTCTCCGAGGCCACGGACGGCCACGGGAGACACGCTGGACCGACCCGCCACCGATGTGCGGGGCACCGTCTCGCGGCCCGTCGTGGGCCTCCCGTGCGACCGGAGATATATCGGGCATTATGGGTCCCCCGGCGACGCCCCCGCGTCTACTTCTCGCCACTCCGCATCGACCATCGACTGCTCTTCCAGTCCAAATGCCTTGAGGTTGATGGTCACGTTGACGTTCGCCCCGGCTCCGGTGGCGTCCGCTTGGTCCATGTTCAACAAGGCGCGTGTGAGCGAGTCGGATGCTCCGTGGTAAACCACCTTGCCGTCGGCGTCGGTGACAACCTTCCCGGTGTCCTCGTCGCGCTGAACGTAACCGATAGCTCGGGTGACGGCGGACGACAGTAGTTCGGACCGCCAGTCTTCCATAACCTGGTTTAACTGCTCTGCAAACCAAACATCGTTGGTACGCCACTTGTTATACGTTGCCATAGAAATCCCAGCCTGCTTGCAGGCGAGTTTTGGGCTCAAGCATTTGCCAAACAGCTCCAACCAACGCTCCTGGTTTTGCCTCTTCATGGCCTTGGAAATCCCATACGAGGGTGCATGAGATTCGATGCGCGTTTGCTCTTCGCGCTCCTTCTCCGCTGCTCGCATTTCCGCAAGACGGGTGGCTGGTACGGGTTTTGGAAACATGACTATGCTCCTTGTTGTCTAGGACGGGTACGTGGGACGGGTAGATTTGCCACAAGTGGGCTCGCCGCTGTTCGCTGGCTGTGCCGTCGTTGTTCGCTCCGAATGCCTCCGGTGTGCGCTATCAGAGACAGCCGCCGAGGCGCGTGGGACGGGTGGGACGGTGGGACGTATGGCTCGCGGCTCGCGCGGGGTGGGGATACCTCCACCTTTACCCCCATGGTCCGGTGGTACTTTTTTATTTTTTTATTTTTTTCTATATGTCTCATACGTCTCACCCGTCCCAGCCCGTGTCGGACGCGGCCTCTAGACGAGACGGGTACCCCCGTGGCGGTCGTCTCACCCGTCCCGGGATGGAAGTTCTCTGCACCACGTTGCTGGGTGCTATGCGTCTGTCGCGACCAGCCGAGTTGTTTAGACCTCATTGGTAAACCCCTCCCCCGGTACGCGCCACTCTTCGTCGGCATCGACTTCTTCAAGCTCGTCGCAGGGGTAGGTTTCTACCACTCTCCGCCGAAATTCGCCCAACGGTGGCAACTTGTAGCAGCGCATCTGCGAGCCATCGATACGCGGTTTTGCTTGCGTGACTCCAAGAGCTCGTACCAATTTTCCGAAACCAGCGTGGCCCACGGTGGCAGGATAGAGCCCCGCAGCTTTTCGGAATGTCACAAAGTCGTCGAATGCTTGCTTGCTCGGATAAAAGAAGTAGGTAGCCCCCTCGCCTGACCTATGGGGTATATTTCCTTCAAGCGCCAGTTGCTGCACCCAGCTAGCGAAATCCTCATGGGTTCGGTTGCCCTGCTTCAATAGCGCCTTGGTCGTTGGCGGGTTTTTCAGGGTATTGCGCAGGTCCTCCTCCGACAGCTCCATAGACAGCAGTTCATACAGCAAGGCTTCAGTGCCGCCGGAGTTCATTTGGTCAAAGAGCGCGATGAAATACTCCGAGTCCTGCTTGTGACAGTCGCTAATTTCGGTAGCCATGAAGCGTCGCGAGGATTTATCTGCCGGGATGAAATACTCGCTGTTGGACATAAAACCGAACCAGAGCGGATTGAACACCGTGCATGCTTCAATGCCCTTGCGTTCCGATACGACATAGGGCTCGGTTATCAGTCCCTTCAACTTGCCTGCCGTCTTGGAGTTTCCGCCCCAGTAGGCTTCATTGTTCAGCACCAGGACTTTGCCTTCGAGAATGCCGGTAAACTGAGTCTCCATGTGTTGCTGGTCGGTAAACTGGACACAGTGGTAGCCAAAGATCTTTATAAATGGGTGCCAGAAAGCGTTTTTACCTGTGCCTTCCTCTCCCCGGCAGGCAAGTGCGGTCCCCACCGGCTTTCCTGGGTACTGCACCAGTGCGGCAAGCCACTTCAAGACCCATTCGTAGTGCTCATGGTTGCCGTCGCAGTAAACGTCGCGGACGTGGCGATGCCATAGTGAGCAGTCGCCCGGTATTGGTTCGACCGCGAAGCCTCGCCAGCTGTTGTAGTAACCGGTGGGCGGCGGCCCGGCGCCGGGCGGGTAGCAACCGATGCCACGGTACTGCCGCCGGTACGGCCAGTTAAACCAGGCGTCCGCATAGCGCTTCTCCTTGCTGTCTTGAGGATCGACAAATCGCTGCGTATGCGTCCATTTCTTGAAGTCTTCAACGGTCGGAAGATTGTAGGGAGACTGTTCAGGCGTATGTCGCCCCGATACGTTTTCTTCAAGAATGCGCACCTTATTGCCAACCTGAACCACGGCGTAAGGCGCGCCCCACTGAGCGAGCAACTGGTCCCGCTCAGTGAGCCCCTTTTTTGGATGCCACCCTGCCTCTCTGGCGAACTTGATCAGCGTCGCAATGGTGAAACCCTGCTTGTTGCCGAATCCGCCCCAGCGCTTATCAACCTCGCCGGGGACGTATTTACCACCGCCGCGTTTCGACCATTCATCGGCAACCGCTTTCCCGTCCGCACCAGGGTATTGGGAGTGAATTGCCATAAGAATGCCAAGCCAGTGCGGCGCGCTATCCTCGTGATCAGGATCGTTTCCGTCATAAGGAAGCTGGCCTGGATCAATGAAGCTCAGGGCCTCCTCGATTTCATCCAGGGAGAGCTTGCGATAAACGTCGGACTCGTTTACCTCTTCATTACCGCGTCCAGGCCCGTTGCGGTTTGCCACTGTTTTTCCAAATGCGGTAACGCTGAGCGGGGCTACGTTGTCGGGGAGTTCCTTGATTCCGTAGGCATCAGTTAGGTCCTCAGCTGAGTACTTCACGCCGCTCCAGTCATGAAGCCTGACTTTGTTGGGCTGCCGCTTTAACTGGCCTTGCGCTGGTTCACTACCAGCGGTGTTCATTCCATACGGAAGTCGGACAACCCTCACTAGGTTGTGGCCGGATTTGTCGCCCTCCTTGGCGGCGATCCATTTGAGCAGTAGCTTCGCTGTATCTGGATCGGTCACCGGTTCTTTGAACACGTATCCGACTTGATAAGAGGCGACCGTGCGTTCTCCTACGAGCTTGTCGCTTGTGTGAATTACATAAGTTGGCGTCAAAACTCGGCATATTTCCTCGAGGCTTCGCCCCTTCTCGCCTACGTCGTCGATCACCAGCACCATCAAGCCATCAAAGAAAGACTCCTGGCGCTGCCGCTGACCTCCTTTTTCTCGAATTTGCGACACGCAGAAATAGGTATTGCAGAGGTGCGCGTTATCTTTGATCGGCATCGCAGGCAGTTGTGCAAACCTGCCTTTGAACTTGGCATCGACGCCGTGCGGGTCCGACGAGAAAGAACAACCCCAAACCCATGAACCTGTATCGAAGATAAATTCGAGGAATTCGCGATTGTTAGATGGGGCCCGGTCGGGCCCCACTACTTCAATGGGTTTCGGGTTCATAGGGTCACCTCCATGAGGTAGTCATACTGGCTTTCTGTCAGCCACCAGTGAATCCCCCTCGAAGGCTTTCCATCATTTACCCAAGTTGGCTGGTCTAGCATTGTGCCTTCGCGGAAGGTGCCCTCAGCCACACGGGCGGTAGCGAAATAGCTATCTGCTTTCCCCCCGAATTTGCTGCGGTACTCTTCACTAATCGGACGCCAAACCCAAACCCGACTAATGTGAACTGCCACCTTTTCGGGCATAACCACTGCGCCTGCGGGTGCTTCTGGACCTGAACCATAGATTTCTACGACTGTGAGTCTTAAATACTGAATCATGTCTGCCCCCTCCCTTACGCTACGTCGTCGTAGGCTCGCAAGTGAGCCTCGCATTCGTTCTTCGGGCGAAAGCCTGGGGCAATCGGAATGTAACGGTCAGGATTGCGGACGTCGTACCAGCGACCGTTGGCATCTTTGATGATCAGCAGATTAACGTGATCCTCAAACATGGGGCGATACCAGGTATAAACCGGGTTTCGGCCTGTTCCCTGATTCATTTGCGGGGGAAGGATGTTCCCGTTATGCAGCATTCGATAGAACGTGCGGCGGGAGAGCTCATAGTTGTCGCCAACTTGCGCTGCTCTAACTAGCTGACTGGCTACAACACGAAGGGGGAGGGCATTAAAATCAATGAGCCCGAAATCTTGAGCATCATACATCACGAATCTCTCCTGTTAACGGCGGGGGAGAGCCCGTGTTTTCTAGATGCAGAGACTTCTCCCCCAAACTTTTAAAAGTAAGGGTTCGAAGTCTCCACGAACTGCCATTCCAGCAGTCCTGAGCATGACTTCACGCTTTCTTGTATACCGGAAGCGCAAGCGTAAGAGTCGGCTGTGCTAACAATTACGAAAGGACGGCTTATGGCTCGTAGCCAGCATCCACTAATCCGGTCATGCGGCGGCGGCGTCCTTGCCTATGCCTTTGTGTGTCGTCTATGTCGCTCGACGATGCCAGCAGGATACCACGGCGGAGACCGCTCGTCTATATGGGTTTAACCACATCGGCAATGATATCAGTGACTTGCGGTGGTTATGGTGCCGATCTGAGGTGCCTACAGGGGTCGCTACGGGACCTCTACATGGCCGGGGGCCTCGTCACACCGGACCCGAAAACATGGCCCGCCCGGCAGAATTCGAATCTGCGACCTCTGCCTCCGGAGGGCAGCGCTCTATCCAGCTGAGCTACGGGCGGAAAACACGACGAGGAATGAGACGAGACAGAGGCCCAAAAAACCTTGTCGACGCCTGGTAAAGAATAGCAAAGCGCAGGGAACCCCTCAATACTGGCAGGTGCTACGTCGACCCGTGTTGTGGAGCCCGCCGCCCCGATGGCCTATCATCCTGCGGCATGATCAAAGAACACTGCACTGTTGTCTTCGCCGATGTCACCGGCAGCACACGCCTGTTTGAGGGCCGCGGCGATGAACTTGCGCGCAAGATCATCCAGCATGCGCTTTACAGCTGCGCAAACGTTATCGCTCAGCATGAGGGTCAGGTCGTCAAAACCATTGGCGACGAGGTCATGGCGACCTTTCCAGGCGCCGATCTCGCCATGCATGCGGCCATCGGCATGCAGCGTTGGGCTCACGATGATCGGGAAATGTGCGAGCAGGCCCTGGGGCTGCGCGTAGGCTTGCATCATGGCCATGTTCTGGCGGAGGAAAGCGACGTTTTTGGCAGTACCGTGAACACGGCTGCCAGAATGGTTGCACTCGCCGGTAGTGGGCAGATTGTCACGAGTCGCAGCACCCGGGATGCGGTGGGTATGAGTCTTCAGGAGCGCTGTCGTGACCTTGGTGCTACGTCCATCCCCGGACGCGAGGCGCCGCTGGACATTGTCAGCGTTACCTGGGAGCAGGATACCTCCGACGTGACGGCAGTGCCCACGGGTCCAGCCGCAGCGCACTCAGTGGTTCCCCGTCAGCTGGTTCTGGAGCATGCGGCAGTTCAGTTGACCGTGTCGGACCACGCTTCCCTGGTGACCCTTGGCCGCGACGCGGACAGCAGCATCGTCGTGGACGGGGAGTGTGTATCCCGGCATCACGCCCGCATTGAGTTCCGTCATGGCTTCTATGTTCTGGTCGATCAATCTACCAACGGTACCTGGCTCGCGCTGGAAGGGCAGTCGCCTGTGCAGGTGCATCGCGGCGAACTGCCGCTGCTTCGCAATGGCTACATCGGCCTTGGCAAGCGGGAAGCGCCGGGAGGTCTGTCCACGCTGTCCTTCCGGCTGGAAGACGTCTGAAGCGATATCAGTCGCCAATTCCCTGCAGGGTGATCACGATAGATCGCGTGTGCGCCGCCGTGCGATGCTCGTAGATATAGACAGATTGCCAGGTCCCAAGCGCCAGTCGTCCCTGTGCGATGGGGAGTGTCAGTGAACTGGATGTCAGCACGGTGCGCAGATGCGCAGCCATGTCGTCCGGCCCCTCCTGGTCATGTCGGTAATGTGGGTCTCCATCGGGTGCAAGGCGCGACAGAAAGCCCTCAAGGTCGTGCCTGACATCCGGATCCGCGTTCTCGCAGAGGATGAGCGATGCGCTCGTGTGCTGCAGAAAGACATGCGCGAGACCGGTGGTGATGCCACTGTCGGCGATGCCCTGGTCAATCTCAGCCGTGACGTCATAGGTGCCTCGTCCACGGGTTCGCGTTTGCAGTGTGTGCTGTGACCACATGGGATGAAGAATAGCATGTAGCCGTAACAGCTCCCCATGCCTGTTTCGCTGCGCACCTTCTCTGCCTTCATTGCCGGATCAGGATGTACTTCCCCTTCGCTGTGGCCGCAAAGGTGTGGCGCAGCTCGCATTTCCGGAGACTGCCGGCCCCTGCTCGTTGACCCGTACCCGCCATAACAGGATATTGCGCAGCAGAGCACGCAACGCTCATGATGCCGGATCTTGGTGTTGCGGGTACGTTCAACGCTTTTATTCTGGGCGATATGCAGGGTTATCACTCGGACGTCGAGGGTCGCCTGGCGGTGGGTGGCAACCTTACGCTGGAACACTATGCCGTCGGAATGCAGCTCAGCA
This sequence comes from Chromatocurvus halotolerans, assembly GCF_004340525.1. GTDB lineage: Bacteria > Pseudomonadota > Gammaproteobacteria > Pseudomonadales > Halieaceae > Chromatocurvus > Chromatocurvus halotolerans. The sequence continues at coordinate 220,659 of NZ_SLWX01000003.1, forward strand.
ATTCACGTGGGGCACGGGATGACCTTGTTGTCGGCGGTAGCGCAGATTTCCAGCATGGCAGGATGTATAGCGGCAACGCCGTCATTGGCGGCACCAATGCAATCCACCCTGAAAACGTCGGTTTCTACAACGGTGATAATCCTGATGACGCATCGGGCAATGCTAGAGTCGGTGCGCTCCCCCTGAATTTTTCAGCTATCGGTGATGAGCTGAAAGCGAAGTCAAGTGACTGGGGAACCTGGCAGAGCAGTGGCGAGGTCTCACGCGATGATTACGGCAACGTACAGTTTACCGGCGCGGGCAAAAAGGCAGTTTTCAATCTGGAGTTGGGTCGCCTGGCAAACGTCAGCAGCTTTCTGTTTGATATGCCGCGCTATACGACGGCAGTCATCAATGTGTTCGATCAGGAGGTGAATCTGAGCAACCTCGGCTTCCACCATATGGCGATTGCCGGTGTCGACGCGGATGGGAAGTTACGAAGTGGCGACAACAAGATGCCGGATAACGACCCCGATGTGTTTCGCCACGATGGAAGTCTGACCAACCGGATACTGTTCAACTTCGTCAATGCAACGAAAATCACGATGAGCGGCATCGGCTTCAAGGGCAGCATTCTCGCCCCGCGGGCTGATGTCACGGCCTTCAATGGCCATATTGACGGAAACTTCATCAGCAATTCGCTGTTACGCCCTGTAAACGAAAACGGAGCGCTCACCGGGGATTACACCCTGCAGTTCAACAACTACCGATTCATGGATGTCCCCGCACCATCAACCCTGTCAGCGTTTGCCCTGGGTTTGCTGCTGCTGGGTTTTCGCACTCGCCGCCGTTGCGCTTTGCCTGCCTGAAAGCCCGCCGCCTGCCAGTACAGTGACTGTCAATCTGTCGCGAAAGGCCGACGTCAGCATCCGTCAGCGCAGCAGCAAGGTCGGCACCCGCGCCGATCGCAGCAGGTCGGAGGTCTTGCTGCCCAGCAGGAGCGTGCGCAGCGGTGAGTGGCTGTAGGCGCCCATGATGAGAATGTCGATGCCGTTGTCCATTACCTGGCTGCCGATGATGCGCTCGGCATCCCCCGGGATCAGTGTGGTGGTGGCGTCCAGGCCCGCCTCTGTCAGCGTGCGTCCCGCCCACTCCAGCTGCTTACCCGAGTCCTTGTTTTCCTTGCCGGACATCAGCAGCTGAATCGGCATGTCCCGGAACATCCTGCTGGCGGCGATGGTCTGCACGCCGCGGCGGGTGATGCTGCCGCCGTCAAAGGCGAACAGGGCACGCCTGGGCTCGGTGAAATTGTCGGTAACCGCAAGAATCGGCTTGCGCAGGGCGCGTACCACGCGCTCCACGTTGCGGCCGAGGTCGCGCTGGGTCGCCTCCGCGGAACGGCCTCGCCGGCCGAGGACGAACAGGCAAACGTCGTCCTGCTGTTCCGTCAGCGTGCTCTCGATCTCGCCCAGACGCTGGCGCATGTCGGGTTCCGCAACGCCGGCGGTCATCGCCCGTTCACGCAATCGATTGAGAAACAGGCGGCCGCGCTCGCGGGCTTCCTTGCTGCGCGATTCATCCTGCTCCGAGAGATCCTGCAGGAGCTGTGTCTGCGCACCGAGACCGATGGCGCCACTGTGATCGGTGTTGGTGGCTATCTCGGGATGTCGGTCAATGACATGCAGCAGTTCCAGTGGCGCTTCGATGCGACGTGCGGCCCAGGCGGCGTAATCGGTGACGTGGTCCGCAAAATGCGACTGGTCGACACAGGCGAGGACTTTTTCCTCAATCTTCATTGCGACCTCCCTCAGTGGCTCATCATCAGGTCTTCGGCACCATCCTTGTCATGGATGGCGAACTTGTCGACCAGCGTCGAACTGGCCTCGTTCAGGCCGATCACCTCGACGTCGGTACCCTCGCGCCTGAACTTGATCACTACCTTGTCCAGCGCACTCACGGCGGTGATGTCCCAGAAGTGCGCGCGGCTGACATCAATGACCACTTTCTCGATCACTTCCTTGAAGTCGAAGGAGGCATTGAAGCGGTCTGCCGAGGCGAAGAACACCTGACCCACCACGTGATAGGTGCGTACGCGCCCTTCGTTTTCGGAGTGCGAGCGGATAACGAGAATCTGACCGACCTTGTGGGCAAAGAAGAAACCTGACAGCAATACGCCCGTGAGAACGCCCTTGGCGAGGTCATGCGTGGCTACCGTTACGACCACCGTGGACAGCATGACAAGGCTGGAGCTTTTCGGGTTCACCGTGAGTTCGCGAATGGACTGCCAGTTCAGCGTGCCGATCGAGACCATGATCATGACGGCGACCAGTGCCGCCATCGGGATCTGTGCGACCCAGTCGCCGGCGAGCATGAGCATGGCAAGGAGGAAGATGCCGGCAGAGAAGGATGACAGGCGCCCGCGTCCCCCGGATTTGATGTTGATCACCGACTGGCCAATCATGGCGCAGCCGGCCATGCCGCCGATAAAACCGGAGGTGATGTTGGCTACGCCCTGGCCGATGCACTCGCGGTTCTTGTCGCTACCGGTGTCGGTGAGATCATCGATCAGCGAGGCGGTCATCAGCGATTCCAGCAGGCCGACCACGGTAAGCGTCGCGGCCACCGGGAAGATAATCTGCAGCGTCTCGAAGTTGAGGGGTACGTCGGGCAGCAGGAATACCGGCAGGCTGTCCGGCAGGTCCCCCATATCGCCTACCGTGCGGATATCCAGACCCAGATACACGGCAATGGCGGTCAGCACCACAATCGCAATCAGCGGTGACGGCACGGCCTTGGTGAGGTAGGGAAACAGATAGATAATGCCCAGGCCTCCGGCGGTCATCGCATAGACATGCCAGGTGACGCCGGTGAGTTCCGGTATCTGTGCCATGAAAATGAGTATGGCAAGCGCATTGACGAAACCGGTAATCACCGAGCGCGAGACGAAGCGCATCAGGGTGCCGAGGCGGATCCAGCCGGCGATGATCTGCAGTATGCCGGTGAGGACGGTTGCCGCAAGCAGGTACTGCAGGCCGTGCTCTTTCACCAGCATGACCATGAGCAGCGCCATCGCGCCCGTGGCGGCGGAAATCATGCCCGGCCGCCCGCCCGTGATGGCCGTTATGGTGGCGATACAGAACGAGGCATAAAGGCCGACCTTGGGGTCGACGCCTGCAATGATCGAGAACGCAATGGCTTCGGGGATCAGCGCGAGCGCAACGACCAACCCCGCGAGCAGATCGTTGCGTACGTTGGACAGCCATTCCTGCTTGAGGGTATTCATGCCAGAGTTTTCCTCTTTGGATGCCGGGGCCCTGTGGCTCTGGTTACCCAGTACGCAGGCCAGCGCGTCGGCATTATGGGAGGCGCAAGGCGGCGGGAGCACACATCCCTGCAGGACTGTGGTCCATACGCGGTGGACACCACGGTACGTCGAAAAGGGCGGCGGAGGTTAGCACGAAGGCGGGGAGGGTAACAGGAAAAAGTACCGGTTTGCCTTGCGGCAGACGTCTCACCTTGCCAGATGCGCGAGCAGTTCGATGTGTGGCGTATGCGGAAACGGGTCCAGTGGCTGCAGCGTGTTGACGCTGAAACCGGCATCAAGAAAGCGTGAGGTATCGCGGGTAAAGGTGGCCAGGTCGCAGGAAATGTAGAAAACGTGGCGCAGGCGTCGGCCGTGCCTGAGCAGTGAATCGATATGCCGGAGGCCGTCCCTTGGCGGGTCCAGCACGAGGACAGTCGCCTGCTTGAGCGACAGGCGCAAGCTGTCATAGGCGTCTTCCGCATACAGGTTGTGGGCAATGGCTGTAATGCCGGGCAGATCGCGTGCCGCCAGTGTGGCAATCGCATCCTCGGCGCTGTCGACGGCGGTGATGTGGCTGAAGCCCAGCTGTGCCATCACGGTTGTGAAGTTGCCGTCCCCGGAAAACAGTTCGAGTACAGGTTCGTCCCGATCGAGGGGCTGCAGCGCGCTTGACAGCCATTCCTGCATGCGCCGGTTCTGTGCCGTGTTGCCCTGGCGGAAAGGGCGTCGCTGGTTGGGGACGACGCCTGCCGCAGTCACCTGCTCGTCGATATCAAGACTCGTCCAGAGGTGCTTGCGCGACGGCTTCCACGCCGGTTCCGGCAGTCGCCGAAGGAGCGCCTGCAGGGTATCCCGGTTCGGCGGCGTCAGTATGGGGCAGTCATTGATGGCGGCCAGGGTATTCGATCCGCCAGCGACATAGCCCAGTTGCTGTCCGTCCGTCTTGAACTGGGCGCGGTTGCGATAGCCGTAGCTGTGCGGCGACGGCCACAGCGGCTGTACCGCGTCACCGGCGCCAAGTGGCTGCATGGCGCCACGCACGCGCGCCTCCTTGACCGCGCACTGGGCGTTATAGTCGACGAACTGCCAGGGGCAGCCGCCGCAATCCCCGGCGCCAACGCCATGATGTGGGCAGTCTGGCGCGACGCGATGCGGGGAGGCCTCAGTAAGCTGGACAAGCCTGGCGTGGCCGAAGCGGCCCTTCAGGTCGGTAACCCGGAACCGTCCCTGTTCGCCCGTCCACACGCCGGGAATAAAGAACACGCGTCCACTCGGGTGTTCCACAACACCGCTGCCAGCGGCGCTGATGTCGCGTACGGTACCGGTGAATTCATCGCCTATGCGAATGCCGCCGCTATCCGTTGTCGCTTCTCGGGCCGGCGATGGGCGTGACCGGGTGGCTCGCTTCCTGCGCATGCCGTGAGCCTCAGTAACCGGTCATTTCAAGATAGCCGCGGCCAAGGTGCTCGCCGGTTGCGGCCGCTTCAATGCGCACGGCGCCTTCCCAGTAGCGTACGCTGGTGCGCATCTCCTGATCGTCCAGCAGGGCCTCGATGCGCAAGGTGGGTGAGCGGCCGCCAGTTTCCAGCGTCCACGCCACGGGGTAGCGGCGACCGGAGCCGCTGGTCCAGAAGCGTTCCTCGCGCAGGCTGAAATCACTTGCCTGAAGGGTTTCGGACACCCCCTGTGCGTCAACCCAGGCCCCGGCACTGTGCTCATCCGTACTGCCATCCGTTTTCCGCAGACGATAGACCATGAGGTCTTCACCGCTGTCGAGCTGCAGGGAGAACCAGTCCCAGCCGGCCTGATCGTTCCCCAGGGCGCTGGTGCTCCACTCCCTGTCCAGCCAGCTCATGCCGGAGACGGCGCGGGTGCTGTCGTCGATGCGGATCTCGCCGCGTGTGGCGAGGCGGGTGATTGAATAGTAGTAGGAGGCATTGCCGGGGGCGGCGCTTTTCTGGCTCAGGCCCTTGTCACCCTGGAGAATGACCTCCCGGACAGGGTCGACGGTCAACTGCAGGGCGAATTCGCCAGTATCGACGTCAATGGTCCAGGGGAAGCTGCCATCTGCATCGCCGCGTATCTGCCAGTCTTCCAGCCAGACACGGAAGGGCTGCATTGACTGGCCGGCCAGCCCGGCGGCACCGCGCGCATAGCGCTCGGCATGGCGGTGGTCGGCAGTGGCGACGTCGGTGACGGCAACGTGGCCCATCCAGACCTGATGCGTCGCCCAGGCCGATTGGCTTTCGGGGGAGCCCGGCGCCAGTGCAATACGAAACAGCGTCAGCTGATAGCCGAGGCGATCGCCATCCGGCGCCTCAACGTTGCCGGTGAAATACCACCACTCATTGCGAAAATCGGGGTGGGCCGCGTGATCCCCGGGAAACACGAACTGCCGTGGGCTGTCCGCACGGGCAAAGCCGGTTGCCGCAATGCCGCCGAGGGCATCGCCCACGGCCATGGAATCCTCCGCTGTTCTGTTGTCGCAGGCGGCAAACAGCACCGTCAGCAACAGCGCCGTCAACCTGGCGAGATGTGTTATGCGACCGCGCATCACAAGCCTGCCAGCCGGTCGCGCAGCGACGCCGTACCGATACGTCGGGTGGGATAAAGGGCGGCGAGCAGTGCGGCGACGATGGACAGCAGCACCGCTTCCAGGGCGATAGCGGGGAAGAAATGGCTCTGCATGGTCCAGCCGAAGGAGCGCCGGTTGATGACGTCGATGAGAATCTCCGACAGAACCCCTCCCAACGGAACCGAAAGCAGTCCGGCCAGCAGACCCACCAGCGCTGCCTGGCTCAGCACCAGGCGCTGCAGCTGACCCGGCGTCATGCCGGTGGCTCGAAGCACGGCGAATTCGCGACCCTTCTCCAGAAACAGCGCCATGAGCGCGCTGAATACGCCAATAAAAGCGACCAGTATAACCAGGACTTTCAGCACATCGGTAATCACGAAGGTGCGATCGAAAATAGCCAGTGAGCTGTCGCGAATCGCCCGGTTGGAGATGACCTCTGCATCGCCCGGCAATCGCGCCGCCAGCGCCTGCAGGGCACCGATCACGTCATCGATGCGGGCATCCGCCGCGAGCGAGATACCCAGGTTGCTGACGTCGCGGTCCGGCCAGTGACGCTCGTAGAGCAGACGGGGCAGGACGACCATGCCGCGGGACGAGCTGTAGTCGCGATAGATACCGGCCACGGGCAGCGTTATGTTACCCGATGTCACGCTGCGCACGCGTACCCGGTCACCGGCGCTGATGCCCTGGCGATAGGACAGGGGTTCCGAGACAATCAGGGCCCTGCCCTCGCTGAACTGCTGCCGGGCGGCCTCGGGATTGCCGCCGATGAATTCGAAGCCGCGCGCGCTGTGGCGGGCGGCGCCCAGCACCAGGGCGCGAACGGTTTCCCCGTTGATCTGCAGGTCGCGGTTGCTGCCGGTGCTGACGTCACTGACGCCGGGCACGTTGTTCGCGGCCTTCAGCCACGCGGTATCGAGTCGTCGTTCGCCCTGGCTGTCGGCGGCTGCGGATACGTACAGGTCGCTGCCCAGGGTGGTATCCAGCCAGTCGGCGACGCTGGCACGGAAAGAGCCCGTCATCAGGCCGACGCCCACCGTGGCGGACACGGCGATGGCCAGCGCGACCGTTGCCAGGCCGGTCCGGCTGAGGGAAGACTGCACGCCGCGCAGGGCGAGCCGCCCGATGCTGCGACGAAACAGCGGCAGCGGTTCACAGCCGCGCAGCAGGGCCAGCATGAGCGGCGGTATGCACAGACTGTAGCCAACCACGAAAACGAACAGGGCGCTGAAGCCAGCCACCAGCGACTGGCCCGATAGCGCGATCAGCACAAGGCTTGCCAGCATGCCCGCCACGCCCGCGGACAGCAGCAGCCAGGGCGTGCGTCCGCCGGTTTCCTGCTGCGAGCGTCGTTCGGCAATGACCGGAGCCGCGCGCGCCACGCTCCGGGCGGGCACGAGTGTCGCCGCAAGGACGGCGAACAGGGTGATGGCAACGCTGCGCAGGACCATTGCCGGTGCGAGGTCGATCTGAGTCGGCGAGATTTCCACGTAAAGGTCACTGATAGTGCGTGATACCAGCACCAGCAGACCCTGGCCGAGGGCCATGCCGAGAGCCACGCCGATAGCGCTGCCGATAAGACCGAGGGCGCCCGCCTCGACCAGCAGCAGGCGGAACAGCTGGCCGCCGCTCGCGCCGGTCATGCGCATAACCGCAAATGCCTGGCGCCGCTGCAGCGCGGCGAAGGTCATGGTGTTATAGACAAGGAATACGCCCACCAGCACTGCGAGCAGGCTCATCGCCGCGAGATTCACGCGAAAGGCCTCGGTCATCTCGGCAAACGTCGCCTGCTTCTGTTGATAGGCCTCCAGCTGCAGTGCAGCCGGCAGGCTGTCGTCAAGCGCTGCCGCTTCTGCATCCGTCAGCTTCAGCTGTATGCGGCTCAGGCTGCCCGGCTTTCCCAGTACGTCCTGCGCCGTGGCGATGTCCGCGAGGATGCGATCAGCGAGCCAGCTGCCCGGGCCGGGGTCTGTGATGGCGAGAACGCGGAGCCGGGCAGTCCCGACGTTGGTGGTGGCGGTCAGTGTATCGCCCTTGCCAATGCCGAGGGTCCGGGCCAGGGATTGCGGTATCACCACGCCGCCGGGCTCTGTCAGCAGCGTCCGCAGCGTGTCTCCCTCCAGTCCGGACGGTGCGCTGGCGCCGAGATCCATGCCAGTGAGGGCGAAGGGGTCGGTGCCGACGACCTCCTGGCTGTCACCGTTGATCTCGATCCGTCCCTCCACCAGCGGCAGCGTGCGACGCAGACGCCGGTCCAGCCGCAGCGTCCGGTAGACATCCTCCGCGATGCTTCCGTCCGCCGCGGTGATTTCATGGCTCATCGGCCCAGAGAGGACATCGATAGAGCGGTCGAAGGAGCGGGTTGCGGCGCTGTTGGCGAGATCCACGGCGACCATGACCGCGGTGCCCAGGGCGATGCTGAGCAGCGTGAGGCCAAGCTGCCACGGATGGCGAATGAAGAATCGTCGGCTGGAGCGCAGCAGCAGTGGACTCATGCCGGCGGCTCTTCCCCGTTATTGCGCAGATGACCGTCCTCCAGCACCAGGACGCGATCGGCGCGTGCGGCGACGTCATCGCTGTGGGTCACCACGAGCAATGCCTGCTGGTCGTCGCCGGCGCGGTTGAACAGGAGTTCCAGCACCTGCTCGCCGGTCTGGGCATCAAGGCTGCCAGTGGGTTCGTCTGCCAGTACGAGGGCGGGTCGGTGAATCAGTGCACGGGCAATGGCGACGCGCTGCTGTTCACCACCGGACAGCAGATCGGGGAACGTATTGCCGCGCCCCGCGAGGCCCACGGCATCCAGCCATCGCAGTACCTCCGCGTCCTGTTCCTTACGCGATACGCCGGCGAGATCCAGCGGAAGAGCGATATTCTCGGCCGCGGTCAGTGTCGGGACGAGATTGAAGCGCTGGTAGACATAGCCGATATGGCGTCGGCGGAAGTGAGTGAGCGCCGGCTCTCGCAGAAGACCCATGGGCTCGCCGTTCAGCGTCACCTGTCCGGAGGTGGGATGGTCTATGCCGCCGAGCAGATTGAGCAGCGTCGACTTGCCCGAGCCGCTGCGGCCCAGCAGAGCCACGCGTTCGCCTGCCGCGATTGCCGCCGAGACGTCTTGCAGAACGCTGTGAGACTGCCCGGCCTCCCGATAGGCGTAGCTGAGGTTGCTGGCTTCAATGAGCATAATAGTCGTGTCGCGTGAAGGTCCCGCGACAATGGTACTGGGTTTTTCACCACCGTGTTGCAGGGGCTTGACCTCACGGCCTCGGGAAAACTGGGCGACATCCATCGGGGTAGACACCAGCGCCAGGCAGGCCTTCGTGCGGTTGTCACGATTTATTCATTTAACGGTCATGTTTCCTTCATGCACTCGTAATATTGCTGACACATCGTAGGCATCACTGTGGCAATAGCCGTTACCGCACCGAGGAGAAATGCACGATGACGACCCTGTTTCGCTCAATGCTGTTTGGATCGATACTTGCCCTTTCCCTTATCCTCGCTGGCTGCGAGGGTGACGATGGCTCGGACGGTGCGGCAGGGCCTGCGGGCCCAGCGGGACCTGCAGGAGCCTCCGGCACTGACGCGACAGTCTCGACGATTGCTCTGCGATTTCTCGGCCGCTACGAGACTGGTGAGTTCGACGAGTCGGCGGCGGAAATTATCGATTATGACCCATCGACGGAACAGGTATTTGTGGTCAACGCCAACTCAGGACGTCTGGATATCCTGGATTTGTCGTCACCGAGCACGCCGACACTCGCGCGTTCGCTGGACGTAGCCGCGGACATCGCTGACAACAGTGATTCGGGAACTGTCCCTGCCCTGGGCGGTGTGAACAGTGTTGCCGTGCATGGCGACGCCTTAGCGGTAGCGATAGAGGCAGCTAACAGGCAGGACAACGGTTATGTGGCTTTCTACCAGACTGATGGTACTTTCCTGAGTGCCGTGGTTGCCGGCGCGCTGCCTGACATGGTGACCTACAGCCCCGACGGCAATACCGTGCTCGTGGCAAATGAAGGAGAGCCCAACGGCGATTACAGCGTTGATCCCGAGGGTTCCATTACGCTGATTGACGTCTCTGGCGGTGAGGGCGCCCTGACCGCGGCAAATGTCACTCACCTGCGTTTCACGGATTTCAACTCGGGTGGCAGCAAGTCTCTGGGTTCGAATGTCAGAGTTGCCGCCAAAGCGGCGAGCGTTGCCCAGGATCTGGAGCCCGAATACATCTCGGTGTCCTCTGACAGCACAACCGCGTGGGCCGTTCTCCAGGAAAACAATGCACTGGCGGTTATCGATATCCCGGGGCGTGAAATCACGGCCGTGCTCGGGCTGGGTTTCAAGGACCATGCACTGCTGGGTAATGAACTCGATGCAAGCAATCGCGATGGCGGTATCAATATTCGCGAATGGCCCCTGCGCGGCGTGTTCATGCCTGACGGTTTTGACAGCTATGAATATGCCGGCGTCACCTATCTGGTGACGGCCAACGAGGGTGATGCGCGCGAGTACCTCACGGATGCTGCAGACCTCGCTGAATGCAACGCGCAGGGTGGTTTCGATTTCGATGATGGCGACTGCTTTCACTACCTCGATGAGATCCGTGTCGGTGATATTCTCGACACCGGTGCCACCATCGACCTGCCTAACCTCACACGATTTGCGCCGGATCTTGAGACTCTGGTGTCCAATGAGAATCTGGGGCGCATCAAGGTAGTGGGGGATCTCGGTGTTACTGGCTGCAGCGGGAACTCCATTGCTATAACCGGCCAGCCCGGGCCGGGATGTGTGTACGAGGGTCTGTATTCCTACGGTGCGCGCTCATTCAGTATCTGGAATGGTGGAACCGGGGAACTGGTTTTCGACAGCGGCAGCGACTTCGAGACCATCACGGCCCAGCGTCTGGGTGAGGGCTTCAACGCCAGTAACGATGATAACGAGGGGGATGACCGCTCTGACGACAAGGGTCCTGAGCCGGAGGCCGTGGAAATCGCAACCCTCGAAGGCCGTACCTATGCCTTCATTGGTCTTGAGCGTGTTGGCGGAATCATGGTCTACGATATCACCAACCCGGAAGCGGCTACGTTTGTACAATATATCAATACACGCGATTTCAGCCTAGACATCGAGGAGGAAGTGGACGCCGGAAACCTAAGCGCTGTCGGTGACCTCGGCCCTGAGGCTATCAAGTTTATTTCCGCGGATGACAGTCCGAGTGGCGAGCCTTTGTTGATCGTGGGCAATGAGGTCAGCGGGACCACTGCTGTCTTTACGGTGTCCATCGTCAGTAACGGATAAGTAACAACACTTGAGCAGTTGATGAGCGCGGGCAACCCCCGCGCTCACCGCTTCTCTGAAAAACCCCGCACTCCCCTATCAATCTGTGATCGCTGCCAGGTGCCGCAATCTGCCAGGTCAGTTGAATACCGAACTTTCTGGTCGGAATCGCCGCGCTGGAAAAAAACCGCTATCGTGGGCACCGGTTCGCAACAAAGAGCGCCCCGTATATGCTGCATAGCGAAAAGATTTCCGCGATTGCCCGGGCCGAGGGGGTCGCGGATTACACCTCCGATCATCGCGTGGGCGAGGACAACATCCGCGCTTTCGGCCTCGATGTACACAATCCGGTGTTCGCCGTGTCTGGCACGACCATTGTGGTCTTCGTTGCCTTTGCGCTGTCGTACCCCGAGCTCGCGGCGGAGCTGTTCGGGCAGTGGCGCATCGCGCTGACCACGCGGCTGGACTGGTTTTTCATGGCAGTTGCCAACTTTGCGCTGCTTTTCTGTCTGTATCTGGTGGTCTCGCCGCTGGGTTCCATCCGCCTCGGTGGCCCGCAGGCGCGTCCTCGCTATGGCTATCCGAGCTGGGTTGCAATGCTGTTTGCCGCCGGTATCGGCATCGGCATCATGTTTTACGGGGTGCTCGAGCCCATGAGCCATGCGCTGACGCCGCCGCTGTCGTCCGAGGGCATTACCGGAGGCGCGCGCCGCGAGCTGGCGATGGCGTCCACCATCTATCACTGGGCCTTTCACCCCTGGGCCATCTATTCACTGGTGGGGCTGTCGCTGGCATTTTTCAGCTTCAACAAGGGTCTGCCGCTGGTGATTCGTTCGGCGTTATACCCCCTGTTCGGTGATCGCATCTGGGGCTGGCCCGGGCACATGATTGATGTGCTGGCGGTCCTCGCGACCCTGTTCGGGCTGGCCACATCGCTCGGCTTTGGCGCCGAGCAGGCCTCCGGTGGCATCGCCTATCTCTTTGGCCTGCCCAACGAGAATTGGCTGCGGGTAGCCGTTATCGCCTTTATTACGGCCATTGCGCTAATTTCGATCCTCAGGGGGCTCGACGGGGGCATCAAGCGGCTGAGTGAATTGAACATGCTGGCGGCGGGTGTTCTCGGTGCCTATATCCTTGTGCTTGGGCCGACCGGGGATATTCTGGGTGGTTTTTTCCAGTACGGCGCTGCCTACGTGCGTTATCTGCCGGAGCTCAGCAACTGGGTAGGCCGTGAAGACAATTACTACATGCACGACTGGACGACGTTTTACTGGGCGTGGTGGATCGCCTTCTCGCCGTTTGTGGGCATGTTCATCGCGCGCATTTCCAGCGGACGCACCGTGCGGGAGTTTGTGGTCGCGGCCCTGCTCGCGCCATCGGCGATATTCGTGTTGTGGATGACGATTTTCGGCGAGACCGCCATGGACCAGTACTTTCTGGAGGGTCTTCAGGAGGTCGCGGCCACGGTGCGGGAGTTCCAGCCTGAACTGACGCTGTTCGTTTTTCTCGAGGAGTTTCCGCTCACCCTGGCCACATCCCTGCTTGGCGTTGTGCTGGTCATTATCTTCTTTGTGACCTCCATGGATTCGGGCTCGCTGATCGTCGATACCATGACGGCGGGCGGAAAGATCGAAACGCCGGTAGGACAGCGAATTTTCTGGTGCATTTTTCTCGGTTTGCTGGGGGTTTCGCTGATGCTTGGCGGCGGGCTCAGCTCCCTGCAGGCGCTGGCGCTCGCGTCGGCATTTCCGTTCGCGGCGATCATGCTGCTGATGGTGGTGAGTCTGCATCGCGGACTGCGCGCAGAGCTGAAGCTGCTTGACCCCGTCGGGAGGGCATGAGCCGTGTATCAACGCATCGGCGTCCCCGTGGATCTCGAGCATCCGGAAACGCTGGCCAAGGCCATGGCCACGGCGTCGACGCTGGCGAGCGCCTTCGGCGCGTCGCTGCATCTGGTGGCCGTGACCTCGCCATCGCCCGGCGCCGTGGCACGGAACCCGCAGGCATTTGCCGAGCGCCTCACCGCTTATGCCGACGAGTGCAGCGCCCGCCATGGTGTCATATTCACGCCTCATGTCCGCGTTTGCGATGATCCGGCGGTCGAGCTCGACAGGACTCTGTCAGCCGCGTTCCACCAGCTGGAGGTTGATCTGCTGGTGGTCGCATCGCATGTTCCGGGGCTGCGCGATTATGTGTTTGCCTCGAATGCCGGCTGGCTCGCCAGCCACACGGATCTGTCGGTTTTTGTGGTGCGCTGAGGTGGCCTCGCTGGTCTCTGCGAACGAGGTGTGTCGGGATTGCCTAGGCCAGCACCGAGCGTGAATCCGCCCGGATCGGCTCGCGGTCGGGTGACAGGTATGCCGGGTCCATCGCGCAGTCAAAGTCGCCGCAGCTGCCGACCAGTGCGCGCGCGACAAGTGCTCCGATCGCCGGCGCCAGCTTGAAGCCATGGCCACTGAAGCCATTGGCCACCCAGAAACCATCCAGCGCCCAGGGCCCGACCACGGGATGCACGTCCACCTGATTGACCGTGTACAGGCCGCAGTAATCCCGGACGTTGCCGTCGACCGAAAAACCGCGCAGTCGGTGCTGCAGAAGGTGAACCTTTTCCGCACGAAAGCGATCGTCAGCGACGGTGAGGAAATCATCCGGGTTGTCGACGGTTTCCCGCTCGTCCTCCTCGCGCACCGAGCTGACCAGGAGTTGCTGCCCCCGGTTCTGGGTGCGGAAATACATGCCCGCTGCCATGTCCACGGTGACCGGCAGTTTGCCCGCCAGACTTTTCGGTCGGTCGAGGTGGACAACCTGTATGCGCACTGGATCCATCTGCATGGGAGCCTCTACATCCGCTGCCCGGTAGACCGCGTTGCACCACGGGCCGGCGGCGTTGATCACGAGATCGGTGTCGATATTCTCGTCGTCGCCGAGAGTGACGCCGGTCACGCGGCCGCCCTGCGAGCGGATACTGGTGACTTCTGTGTTGTAGTGCAGCCCGACACCGGCGCGGCGCAGGGCGTCGGCGGTGTCCTGCGCGGCACTCACGGGATCCATCCAGCCGCCGTCAGTCTCCAGCAGATGGCGGTTGCCCGCTTTGCAGTCGTGGGCTTCCGCGGTAGCGAGGTCGGGACACAAGGGGCAGGGATTCAGCGCGGGGAACATCGTCTGCAGATCACGGTCGCTGAGCATGCGCGTGCGCACACCGAGTGCGGACAGTCGCGTGTGTTCCCGCTCGGCCCAGCCGGCGTCCTCGCCGGGCATCCACAGAACGCCGTCCCGCTGGAATATGGCGCGCGTGTCAGTCTGGCCGAGGTAGGCATTCCACTGCTGATAAACGCCAATGCCATCCCGCGCCAGCTGCACCATGTTGTCGGCAGAGTAGCGGTAGCGGCAGATCGCCGAGGAGGCGCCGGTCGAACCAGCGCCAACCCCCGGTCCGCGATCGCACACAACAATGCGCAGGTGGCTGCGGCGGCGGAGCTGCCAGGCAATGGACAGGCCGATGATGCCGGCCCCCACAATCAGAACGTCGCAGGTTTTCATGCGTTATTGTGCAGACGGCGCCGCACCCGGCGAACGGTTAGCCAGACAACGACAAAGACCAGCGGTGCGGCAATGCCGGTGGCGAGATCCGGGTCGATTTTCACACCGACCGACTTGGCGGATTTCAGGGCATAACTCAGCAGCCCGACGGCGTAATAGCTGATCGCGAAGATCGAGAAGCCTTCCACCGCCTGCTGCAGCCGTAGCTGCAGCGTGGCACGCTCGGCCATGGTTTCCAGGATGTCCTGGTTCTGCTTTTTCTGCACCATGTCGACCATGGAGCCCAGCAGATTGGCTGCCCGCGCGACGCGTTCCGCCACTTCATGGGTGCGGCGCTCGGCGGCATCGCAGGTGCGCATGGCGGGCTGCAGGGATCGCAACAGAAAGTTCGAATAGCGCTGGTGGCTGCCGAGCTTCTGCTCCTGGGTTTCCCTGATACGCCGATCGACGATACCGTAGTAGGCTCTTGCTGCGGCAAAGCGGTAGGCGTTCGCTGCGGCGATGTGCTCTGCCCGTGCAGAGATCGTGGTGATTCGCCGCAGCAGCTCTTCCTGCGTATCGTCCACGGTGCTGCGCGCCAGCTGCCGCATGACGTCATCAAGCTGTGGCTCCAGGTCGCCCAGCGCCGCCATCACCTCCCGCGCCCGGGGCAGGGCCATCATGGCGAGCATGCGGTAGGTTTCCATCTCCAGCAGGCGCTGCAGCAGGCGCGCCAGGCGCTCCTCGCTGATCCCGCGGTCGATAACCACGATGCGTACGAAGCCCTCGGCATCAAGGCGGAAGGCCGACCATACCTCGGCACAGCTCTCGGCCATGGCGCCGCCATAGATTGACTGCGCCCCGAGGAGTGATTGCGCCAGTGCGACATTGTCCTTGCCATCGCCGGCGCCGCTGCCCAGCACCTCGATCTTGACGCCGATAAACATGTTTTCCAGCAATTCCCGACGCTTGCCGCCGTCAAGGAAGTCGATCGCGGATTCGGAGAAAGGTGGCTGGCCGTTTCCCGGTACGAGCAGGGTATGGCTGTTAGCCTCTGTGTGGCCCTCCCACTTGATCAGGCAGGAACCGATCTGCACGGAGTGGTGCCGACTGTCTGCCGCGGGCTGGCCCTGGCCGTGCTCACTGCAGAACGCTCCGAACGCCTGGCGGCTTTCTTCGATGGTGGTCTCGCTGCGCAACGCGACAACGTGGGCGCAGCGGAAGGGCGGTGGCAGGCTGAGATTGGGTCGCGCATGCCATTCGTTGCTCAGTGCAATACGCTGCTGTCGCTGCGGCGAGCCGGGTAGCTGTGCTGTCATGGAAGATCTCTGACGGACGGATCGGTCGGGTCGATGCGAAAGCCTAGCATCGCATTACAGCGATGTCCTGCACGATCTGCCCGGTGGGGGCCACCGGGGCGTCTACTCCCCCGCGGGGGTATTCCAGAATTCGTCCAGCGCGTTGAAGGTCTGCTCAGGTTGCTCCCAGTGCGGCAGTCCCAGCGTCGGACTGATGCGTACTGAGCGCCAGTTGTCGTGCTGATCCAGCACCTCGGGCAGGCGCTCGAAGCTGATATTCGGGTCGCGATCGTACAGTACGAGCACCGGCGCGGCAATACGGTGATACAGCGTGCCTGGGGCATCATCGGTGAACAGGCGCATGGAGAGAAAGCAGAACGGCGCAAACTGCGCTCCCGCCACATTGGTGGTGCGGTGTGCGTAGTTGACGAGCTCTCGAGGGGGCCGCCCCTCAAACCCCATGTTGAGGAAATAGCGCACGCTGGGTTTGACGGTGAGCGCCTTGTACAGCCCGCTGCCGACAATCGGTGTGCTGAAAAAACGGAACAGGCGATCGCGGGTTTTTTTTGAGGGACGCGGGCGGGCGCCGAAGCCGGTGGGAGAGATCAGCGCAAGACTCCTCACGTGATTGCTGGCCAGCGCCGCGCGAGCGGCGAATTCCGAGCTGGTCGACAGCGCCACGACATCCGCGGGCTCACCGATGACCTCAGCAAGAAAGCCGCGAATAGTGTCGGCATAAAGCGCCGGGGAATAGTCGCGATCTCCGCGCTCAGACTGGCCGAAGCCGGGAAGATCCGGTGCGTAGACCGGACGCCTGCCCCGGTAGTGCTCGAACAGCGGCTTCATTTCCATCGCGCTCGGCGCCGCATTGATGCTGTGCAACAGCAGCAAAGGCCTGCCCGCGGGGGCAGACGTGTCGCTGTAATAGGAAACGCGTCCACAGCCTTGCGACGTCCAGTCGCTGGTGTCGGCATCGAATGCGGGTGGCAGCGGTTCTGACATTGGGCGTAACCTGGACACAGTGAACTCAACAGGATAGCAAATAATAACCTTCGGGCCCGCATGGGATTTTCCGTGTGAGGGAAAAACGCCGATGTTTGCCGACGGCGCTTGAGTTTCGGCGGCGCTGCGGGTAAAAGATCAGGACGCCGAGGGGTGTTGCGCCAGGTTGACAGTCCGAGCTGCCGGAATCGCCACCTTGCATGGCGGAAACCCGGCCAATACACCACGGCTTCAGTCACAAGCAACAGGGATACTCTTTCTATTATGGCGCTTGCCTACCCCTTTTCGGCCATTGTCGGCCAGGACGATATGAAACGCGCGCTGCTGATTGCATCGGTCGACCAGGAAGTCGGCGGCGTTCTGGTGTTCGGTGATCGCGGCACCGGCAAATCCACCGCGATTCGTGCACTCGCGGCACTGATGCCAAAAATGGACGTAGTGGGGGGCTGCCCCTATAACTGCGCTCCCGACGCAGAGCGCCCTGGGCTGTGTGCACAGTGCCGGCCGGGTGAGGATGCAGGGAAGGAAAAAGTCCGCAGCGAACCCATGCCGGTGGTCGACCTGCCACTGGGCGCCACGGAAGATCGCGTTATCGGCGCGCTGGACCTGGAGCGCGCCCTGCGCGACGGTGAAAAGGCCTTTGAGCCAGGGCTGCTGGCGCGTGCCCACCGCGGCTTTCTTTATATCGACGAGGTCAATCTGCTTGAGGACCACATTGTCGACGCCTTGCTCGATGTGGCGGCTTCCGGGGAGAACGTGGTCGAGCGCGAAGGCCTGAGCATCCGCCATCCGGCCCGCTTCGTCCTGGTTGGCAGCGGCAACCCGGAAGAGGGCGAACTGCGGCCACAGCTGCTGGATCGCTTTGGTCTCTCGGTGGATGTGGCGACGCCGACAGAACTCACGTCCCGTATCAGCATTGTGCGCTCCCGCGATGAATTCGATCGCGACCGGGCGGCCTTCATCAAGCGTTTCCAGCGCAAGGAAGGCAAGGTGCGCAAGCAGATACAGAATGCCCGCGAGCATCTGGGTGAGGTGGAGTTGCCCGACAGCGTCGTCGAGCTGGCGGCGCGCCTGTGTATTGCGCTGGGCACGGACGGGCTTCGCGGCGAGCTGACTTTGATACGCGCCGCCCGCGCGCTGGCCGCTCTTGAGGGGGCAAAAGAGGTGACTTCCGAGCATCTGCAGACCGTTGCCCCGCTGGTGTTGCGCCACCGCCTGCGCCGCGACCCGCTGGATGAGGCCGGTTCCGGTGCCCGCATCACCCGCGCCATGGAGGAGTTGTTCGCAGCGTGACCGCGGCAGTTCCCAGTCAGCCCGATATGACGCCCACCGCCGGGATGGCGGCGCTGTGGGAAGACGCCGTGCTTGCCGCCGCCGCCACTGCAGTGGCACCGAATACCCTGGGGGGCGTTGCCCTGCGCGCCTGTCCGGGCCCGGTTCGCGATACCTGGCTGGAAGCCTGGCGCGAGGGCCTGCCGCCGGAGCGACCGGTGCGGCGTATTCCCCTGCATATCGCGGAATCCCGGCTGCTTGGCGGACTCGACCTGGCGGCGACGCTGCGGGCCGGCTTGCCGGTGTCCGAACGCGGCCTGCTCGCCGAGTGTGATGGCGGCTTCGCTCTGCTGGCAATGGCCGAGCGCGCGACGCGCAGCACCGTTGCCCACCTGGCAACCGCGCTGGACCGGGGCGAGCTGACGCTGGCACGTGAAGGTGTGAACGGCGACGTCGCGGCTCGCCTCGCCTTGATTGCCCTGGATGAAGGCCAGGCCGATGACGAGGCGCTGTCTCCCGTCCTGCGCGATCGCCTGGCGTTCCACCTTGATCTTACGCCCCTGAGCATACGGGACCTCGACGCCTCGGGCTTCAGTGCCGAGGCCATCGCCGAGGCACGTGAGCGTTATCCCCGGGTCATGGTCAACGATGACGCCCTGGAAGCCATCTGCGCCACCGCCGCCATGCTGGGCATCGACTCCCTGCGGGCCTGTCAGTTTGCGCTGGCGTGCGCGCGCGCGGTCGCGGCGCTGTCGGATCGTGAAATCGTCGAGGCCAGCGATCTCGACGCCGCGGCGCGCCTTGTGCTGGCGCCACGTGCGACGCGGGCTCCTGCGCCGCCGCCAGAGGAAAATGAAGAGGAGGAACAGCCGGATGAGTCGCCGCCGGAACCCGAGCCGCCGGAGGACGATCCTGCTGATGACTCGGCCGATGATCCAGAAAACCCGGATGACGATGATCAGGACCATGACGAGGACAGTGACGGAGAAAACGATGACGACCAGCCCGGGCAGCAGCCGCTGGAGGATCGTATTCTCGAGGCCGCAACGGCGGCCATCCCTGCGGCCCTGCTCGCCAGCATTGAATCCGGGCTGGTGCAGCGCAGTCGCGGCAACTCGACCTCAGGGCGCTCGGGTGTCCAGCAGCGCTCCAACGCCCGCGGGCGTCCCATGGGTACCATGCCTGGCGATCCACGCAGCGGCGCGCGTCTCAGTTTGATCGACACCTTGAGGACGGCGGCGCCCTGGCAGCGCCTGCGTCGCGCCGAACAGGATGCCGCGGCCAATGCTGAGGGTCCCGGGATCATCGTGCGGCGCTCGGATTTCCGTGTCACCCGATTCCGCGAGAGAACCGAGAGCACGATTATCTTTGCTGTGGACGCCTCCGGTTCCGCGGCGCTGCATCGCCTTGCGGAAGCCAAGGGTGCGGTGGAACTTCTGTTGAATGACTGTTACGTGCGCCGCGATCAGGTGGCCCTGATTGCGTTCCGGGGCGAGGTTGCCGAGATGCTGCTGCCGCCCACGCGATCGCTGGTTCGCGCCAAGCGCAATCTTTCGGCGTTGCCGGGAGGCGGCGGCACTCCTCTCGCGAGTGCGATTGACGCGGCGGGTGAACTCGCCGTGCAGATCCAGCGACGCGGCGGCACGCCGAGTGTGGTTCTGCTCACCGATGCTCGCGCCAATATTACCCGCGCCGGGAAACCGGGCCGTCAGCAGGCCTTTGAGGAAGCGCTGGCGGCTGCCGCGGTGTTACGCAGCTACCGTGTCCCGACCATGGTGATTGATACCTCGCCGCGTCCGCACCCGAATGCCGCAGCCCTGGCTCGCGCGCTGGATGGCCGCTACCTGCCGCTGCCCCATGCAGACGCAGCGATGCTGCGCGACAGCGTGCAGCTGGCGTCCGGCCGATGAGCGGGGATCTCGCCGAGATTCACGATGAGTGGCCCAATCGCACGGCAAGTCGCTACGTGGAGGCGGGTGGACTGCGTTGGCATGTGCAGGAGCTCGGCACCGAAGGCCCCGAGCTCCTGCTGCTGCACGGTACCGGTGCTGCCACCCACTCCTGGGCGGGCATGGCGCCACTGCTGGCGCAGCACTTTCGCGTGATCGCGCCGGACCTTCCCGGACACGGCTACACCGATCCCGCCGCGCGCGGACAGCAGTCACTGCCCGGCATGGCCGCGCTGGTGGCCAGTCTGCTCGATGCGCTGGGAGTGGAGCCGAAGCTGGTGGTCGGGCACTCGGCCGGCGCGGCAGTCCTGATCCGCATGACGCTGGATGGTCTGATTCGGCCCGCCGCGATCGTGTCATTCAACGGTGCCTTACTGCCCTTCGAAGGCCTGATGGGCAAGGTATTCCCGCGCGCGGCACGCGCGCTCGCCGCCCTGCCCATATTGCCGGGATTGCTGGCACGACGCGCCAGGCGTTCACCGATGGTCGATAGGCTGATTGAGCAGACCGGCTCACAGAGCGCCTCGCTGGACCTCGTTCACTACCAGAGCCTGTCGCAGTCGCCGCGTCACATACGCGGGGTGCTCGCGATGATGGCCAACTGGGACCTCGCGACGCTGGAGCAGGATCTTCTTGAACTCGACACGCCACTGTACCTGGTGGCCTGCGTGAACGACCGCGCGGTGCCCGCTGCGCAGGCTCGCTTTCTCAAGGCGCGCCTTGCCTGTGCCCGTCTGCGTATCGTGCACGAGCTGGGGCACCTTGGGCACGAGGAGGATCCGGCGCAGTTTGTCGGATTTGTGGAAGAGGCGGCGGCGGAAGTCGGGTTGCTGGGCTGATGCCCTGCTTTACAGGTTGTGGAGCACTGTTCCCGGTCTGGCGGGGCGGGGCGGGGCGGTGGGCTGCCCGGGTCGCTGCGGCGGGGACGATGACGGCCGCTGCGCAACTCGACCGCAATCGCTGCGCGATTGCCGGGACTCGAACAGTGCTCGCGGAAACCCCCGCCATCGTCCCCGCCGCAACCCGCGACCTGATCGGGCGGTCCACCGCCCCGCCCCCGCCAGACCTCACGCCCGCACGTTGGATTCGCATCCGCTGCGCGTCGCTTCCGTGGCAGGCAACTCCAACTTCAGCACATGCAGCCCCGCATTGCACCGTGTCAGGCGTCTCACGCCGTCCCCCTTTTCCCGCGGACCGTCTGCGGCCAGGACGGCCGCAGCCGAGCCCCCATGGATGGGATTTCGGCGAGTCCGCGGGAAAAGGGGGACGGCGTGAGACGCCAGGATCGGAGCGAAAAATACCCGGGAGGGCGCGTGAGAGGGCGGCGGCAGGGCGCAAAAATACCCGGGAGCTACGCCCCAGCCCAAACCGGGTGTGAAACCCCGCACCATGCTGCTATTCTCTTCCCGACTCCGTACGATGCAGTGCCTAGCCCATGACCAGCCCTCTTCCTGAAACGCCACGAGTTCCGCTTGCCAGTCCCGATGCACCCCACGCCGTTGTTATCGGCAGTGGTTTTGGCGGCCTGGCCGCAGCCATACGCCTTGGCGCGCGAGGCTTTCGCGTTACCGTGGTCGACAAGCTGGATGCCCCTGGCGGCCGCGCCTACGTTTTCCGCCAGGACGGATTTACTTTCGACGCCGGCCCCACAATTGTCACTGCGCCTTTCCTGCTGCGCGAACTGTGGAACATGTGTGGTCGCCGGTTCGAGGACGATGTCGATCTGCGCATGATGTCGCCGTTCTACCGCATCCGTTTTGACGACGGCAAAGTGTTCGATTACGGCGGCGATCCGGAGGCCGTGAAAGCCGAGATTGCGCGCTTCAACCCCGACGACGTCGCGGGTTATGACGCGTACATGAAAGCCAGCGAAGAGGCATATGCGGTCGGTTTCGAGAAGGTGGGGCACCTGCCTTTCGATACTTTCGCCGAATTGCTGAAGTTTCTGCCGGACATGCTGCATCTGCGCGCATACCGCAGCGTGTATGGCCAGGTAGCAAAACACGTCAGCGATCCCTACGTGCGCATTGTGCTCAGTTTTCACCCCTTGCTGGTTGGCGGTAACCCCTTCGCCGTGACGTCTGTCTATACGCTTATTTCCTTTCTCGAGCGGCAGTGGGGCGTGCACTCCGCAATGGGCGGCACCGGCAGCATCATCAACGGAATGGTCGACCTGATTCGCGGACAGGGCAACCAGCTGCGGATGAATGCAGAGGTGGAAGAGATTCTGGTGGAGGAGGGCGCTGCAAAGGGTGTGCGACTGCGTTCCGGTGAGGTCGTCCCGGCAGATCTGGTGGTTTCCAATGCCGATTCGGCATGGACCTATCGGCACCTGGTGCCGGAGCAGCACCGCCGTCACTGGACCAACAAGCGTATCGAGCGCTCGCGGTCCTCCAACGGGCTGTTTGTCTGGTACTTCGGCACAAAGCGGCAGTACCCGGAGGTGCCGCACCACTCCATTGTGCTCGGTCCTCGCTACAAGGCGTTGTTGAAAGACGTGTTCAAGCACAAGAAGCTCACCGCGGACTTCAGCCTCTACCTGCACCGGCCCAGTGCCACCGATCCGTCAATGGCGCCGGAGGGGCATGACTGTTTCTACGTGCTGGCGCCGGTGCCGCATCTGGATGCGGACGTCGACTGGAGGGAGCATGCGGAAACCTATCGGCAGGCGGTGGAGGCCCGGCTGGAGGAGACAATGCTCCCCGGTCTGCGCGACGCTGTTGTGACGTCCCGCGTCATGACGCCGCTGGATTTCGAAGAAAGGCTGCTGTCCTTCCGGGGTGCCGGGTTCAGTTTCGAGCCGGTGCTCTGGCAGAGCGCCTGGTTCCGGCCGCATAATCGAAGCGAGGATGTCAGGCATCTGTACCTGGTGGGTGCAGGCACCCACCCCGGTGCAGGAATGCCCGGCGTACTGTCCTCTGCACGTGTTCTTGATACCATTGTGCCGCATGTCAATACCTTCCGCTGATACCCCACCGCCGCTGCGCGAAGCCGACATGGCCGCCTGCCGCGGCCTGCTGAAGACCGGGTCGCGTTCCTTCCACGCGGCATCCCGCTTTCTGCCATACCACTGTCGTGACGCTGCCACCGCGCTCTATGCATTCTGTCGCCAGGCGGACGATGCGGTCGACGACAGCGGCGCCCCGCATCTGGCACTGGAAATGCTGCACGGTCGCCTCGACGCCATTTACGCGTGCGCTCCCGAAGATTACGCTGCGGATCGCGCGCTCGCCTCCGTTGTTGTGCGTTACGGTCTGCCCCGGGGCCTGCTCGATGCCCTTCTGGAGGGTTTTGCCTGGGATGCGGCGGAGCGTGAATACGAGACGCTGTCGGATGTGCTCGACTATGCGGCGCGGGTAGCCGGCTCTGTCGGTGTCATGATGGCGGTCATCATGGGAATACGTGATGCCAGCGTTCTGGCGCGCGCCGCGGACATGGGTGTCGCCATGCAGCTGACCAATATCAGCCGGGACGTGGGCGAGGACGCCCGCAACGGACGGCTTTACCTGCCCGCGTCGTGGCTGCGCGAGGCGGGAATCGATCCGGCGGCGTTTGTCCGGGCGCCACAGCACAGTGCCGGGCTCACTCTCGTAACCCGCCGTGTTCTTACCGTGGCCGACAAGCTCTACCGGCGCGCGGATGCCGGCCTGACCTGTCTGCCGCTGCGCTGCCGCCCCGGCATGTACGCGGCGCGCCTGCTGTACTCGGCGATTGGCAATGAGGTGCAGCGCCTGGATTACGACAGCGTTAACCAGCGCGCTGTGGTCCCGCCACAGCGCAAGCTCTGGCACCTTACGCGACTCGCGGGCCTGCCGTTGCTGGACGCCGGCGCGGTGTCGGCACCTGTCCTCAGGGAGAACCGTTTCCTGGTGGAGGCGGTCAATTCGCACCCCGGTCCCCGCGTAAGCTCACTGGTCGAGCATGAGGGCAAGGTTGCCTGGATGCTGGCACTGCTTCAGGACCTGGAGCGCCGCGAACGATCGTCAGGCACACTGGATGCCCGCGACAACGAGCGCCGTTCAGCGGCCGGCTGAGGGAGTCGGCAGCGGTTGATCCCGCGGTTTCCTCGTCCGGATGTCGGGCTTCAGCCGGCACCGCCCCGGACAGGGCGTGTGTTTCGAGGCATGCGGAAGGGCAACAAGGTCTGTACCCAGCGCTGGCGGAAGCGATCCAGCGACAGGCTTTCGTGGAACGCGGTGACGGTCTCTCCCAGTAACTGTGTCTCCAGCATGGACCGGGCATAGAAAGGTGTGTCTTCCAGGGTGCGTCGCACCCGTGTCCCGCTCGCTGTGTCTGCCCCGGTCTGGCGGGGAATGCGCCAGATTCCGGTTGTGGGCAGTGTCATCCCCGGCGGCGGCGTGATCGGCTGTACGTTCCCCTGTGCATCAAACCGCAGGGCCAGGGCAGTTGCGGCTGTGCTCGGGTCCAGTGGGCGCGTGTGGTACTGCACAATACTGCTGCCGTCGGCGAGGGTTGCCCGGGACCAGTCCCAGTCCGTGAATCCGGCCTCCAGCGGCTCGCTGCCACGGTTGCTGTCGAAGTAGGCCTCGCCCTGCCACGAGAGTCGGGGAGCCTCGAGCTCCACCGACACCCGGCACGCCGGGCTGATGGGCCACCAGCGGTGCCGCCCATGGTGATCAATGGCGTAATCCTCGCGACTGATGCACGGCAGCGTCAGGCGCACCTGGCCGCGCAGACGTCGCGGCAGCGGGACCGTAATCTCGTCGATGGCGACAGACACCTGCTTGCCGTCCCAGTGTATCGCGCTCGGACCCACCTGAAGGTGCGTCTCATCCCGGATCAGGTTCCTGCGACCGCGCTCGGTCAGCGCCCACACCTTTTTACCTCCCGGGTTGTAGAGCACGGCGTTGATCGCGCAGTGGTTACCCGGGTCGGTGGGGCCCCGGCGCCTGGCCGCGGCATAGTAGGGCGAAAAGACACTGCCCACGAAGACAATAATCGTCAGCCCGAATCGCCCGTCGTCGCTCAGCGCATCGATATACCACCATTGGTAGCCATTGATGCCTACCGCGCCGGCAAAGCCAGTGCTGGGTGAGTGGGGCAGGATTTCGGATTGGAGCATGTCGTGTTCCGCCTGGAATTCGGCGCGGCCGGGGTGAAAAGTCCGCAAAGTCGCTTGCAGTTTATCAGTGTCTAATCTAAATTACATATAAAGGTGTCAAATAAATTAGACATAAGGCGATGTTCCGGTGGGTCCTGCAGGTAATCTGCAAAGGCCTTGCAGGAGCAGCAATTCAGGTGGATCGCATGGCTGAACCTCGTATAACGACAAGCGGAAATTCCTCTCTCCCGGTGTACGAGCGCGCTCTGCATGCTGCACTGGATCACGCCACGGCGGAGGGTTGTCCACCACGTCTTGCAAAAGCGATGCACTATGCCGTATTCCCGGGTGGCGCGCGGGTGCGTCCCCAGCTGTGCCTGGCGGTTGCGGCTGCTACCGGCGATTACGATGCCGGCCTGGCCGGTGCGGCGGGGGCCGCGATAGAGCTGCTGCACTGCGCGTCGCTGGTGCATGACGACCTGCCCTGTTTCGATAACGCGCACGAGCGTCGCGGCAAGGCATCCGTGCATCACAAATTCGGCGAACAGCTGGCATTGCTTTGCGGTGATGCGCTGATTGTCGAGGCCTTCAGCAGTCTGACGCGAGCGGCGGTGGCCACGGAGCAGGCGCATCGACTGCCGGCCTTGATGGCCTGCATCGCCGGCGGCGTCGGTGCGCCGATGGGGATCTGTGCCGGTCAGGCCTGGGAATGTGAGCCGGAGGTAGACCTCGCCCGCTACCATCAGGCCAAGACCGGTGCCCTGTTCATTGCGGCTACCTGTGCGGGTGCGACGGTTGCCGGAGCGGATCCTGCGCTGTGGCGACCGCTGGGTGATGCAATCGGACACAGTTACCAGGTTGCCGACGATATTCTGGATGCGGCAGCGGATGCCAGCGTTATCGGCAAGCCGACCGGGCAGGATGTCGCGCTGGACAGGCCCAGTGCGGTGCGTCAGTTCGGTCTCGAGGGTGCGGTACAGCACTTGCGTGAGCTGGTCGATGCCAGTGTTGATGCGGTGCCCGCCTGCCCCGGCCGGGAGCAGCTGCAGGCGCTGGTGCGCAATCAGTCGCGACGCTTTCTGCCCAAGGGGCTGGTGGTGCAGGCGGCCTGATGCGTACAGAGGTGAGTGCCGGGGAGGGTTCCTCAGAAACGACGCAGCAAAGGTTACGCGGCATGGGGGAATGGATGCTCACCTGGCGTGATCGCCTTCTGGGCAGTCCGCGGTTCCAGCGCGCCGCGGCACGTTTTCCGCTGACGCGCCCCCTGGCGCGGCGTCGGGCCCGGACCCTGTTCGACGTAAGCGCCGGTTTCGTTTATTCACAGATTCTCTTCGCCTGCGTACGGTCGCGTCTGCTCGAGACGCTTGCTGACGGACCGCGCAGCGTTGCCAGCATAGCGCGTGCCATCGATCTGCCGGAGTCCGCTGCCCTGACCCTGCTGCGGGCGGCGGCGTCCCTGCGACTGGTGCAGCCCGCTGGCGACGACTACCGCCTCGGCGATCTCGGCGCCGTCATGCTCGGCAATCCCTCCATCGCGGCCATGGTGAACCATCACGAGCGGCTGTATGCCGACCTCACGGATCCGCTGGCTCTGCTGGCGAACCCCGGAGAAACCCGATTGGCGGCCTACTGGCCGTATGCCGGCAATGAGAATCGCGGCGGCATCGGCGGCGATGAGGTCGCTGCCTACAGCGAGCTGATGGCGGCCTCTCAGGCCATGCTGTCCAGCGACATTCTCGATGCGGTAAGCATGAAGTCCGCGACCCGTCTGCTGGACGTTGCCGGGGGTGAGGGTGTGTTCCTCGCCGCCGCACTCAGCCGCTGGCCGCACCTTCAGGGCACCGTGATGGATCTGCCGGCGGTTGCGGAGCGCGCCGCGACCCGGCTGGCTGACGCTGCCGTGGCGGCGCGAGCCACGGCAGCGTCCGTCGATATGTTTGCCGATGCCTGGCCGCCAGGTGCCGACCTGATTTCCTTCGTTCGCGTTCTCCACGATCACGACGACGGGCCGGTGCGGGAACTTTTGTCGCGCGCACATGCGGCGCTGGGTCCCGGTGGTCGGGTCATGATTGCCGAGCCCATGGCGCAGACGCCGGGCGCAGAGCCGGTGGGTGACGGCTACTTCGGATTCTACCTGCTGGCCATGGGCAGCGGTCGTCCGCGCAGCGCCCAGGAACTCTCCGCGATGCTGAGAGACGCGGGATTCCAGGGCGTCCGTGAGCTCAAGACATCACAGCCGATGCTGGTGCGGGTGCTGGTTGCAGAAATTGGTGCTGATGTTGTTAATTAAACTTGACATCTCAGAATGTAAACTTAAACTGACACCCATGGAAACGAGAAATCACATGGTCATTCATTCCCTGCAGCAGACACGTATCGGAGGCGCCCAATGACAGATCGCGTTGCCGCCGTCGTGTTTGAGCAGCCTGGGGAACTGGCCGTACGAAGCGTGGGTCTTGCCTCACCGGGTAACAGTGATTGCGTCGTGGATGTCGAGTGGAGTGGTATCAGCACGGGCACAGAACGACTGCTCTGGCTGGGTCGCATGCCGGCTTTCCCCGGCCTCGCCTATCCTCTGGTGCCGGGTTACGAGTCTGTCGGCCGCGTCAGCGCGGTAGGCAGCGACTGTGCCCTGCAGCTTGGCCAGCGCGTGTTCGTGCCTGGCTCACGAGGGTTCACGGACGTGCAGGGGCTTTTCGGTGGTGCTGCCCAGCGGCTGGTCGTGGATGGCGGACGTGTGACGCCACTCGCCGAGAGCCTTGGCGAGGAAGCGACCCTTCTGGCGCTCGCGGCAACAGCGTACCGCGCGGTTACCCGCGGACCTGAGGGGTCCCTGCCGGATCTGATTATCGGCCACGGCGTCCTCGGCCGACTCGCGGCGCGCACGGTTCTCGCGCTTGGCGGCGCGGCGCCGATTGTCTGGGAAAATCAGGCATCACGACGCGCTGGCGCCGAGGGCTACAGCGTCATTGACGCCGAGACCGATACGCGCAGCGACTACCGCCTGATCTGCGACGCCAGCGGCGCGCCGGGTCTGCTCGATACGCTCGTTGCGCGACTGGCTCCCGGCGGCTGCGTCATTCTCGCAGGCTTTTACCAGGAGCCCGTGTCGTTTGCCTTCCCGCCCGCGTTCATGCGTGAAGCACAGCTTCGCATCTCGGCGGAATGGCAGCCGGCAGACCTGATCAGGGTGACCGAACTGCTCGCCAGTGGCGCTTTGTCACTCGATGGACTGATTACACATCGCTCGCCGGCGGCGAATGCCGAGCCGGCTTACGAACAGGCATTCGCGGATGCGGACTGCCTGAAAATGATTCTGGATTGGAGGTCTGCGAAATGACGGAAGCGTCTGTCGCTCAGTTTACGCCGGATATGGAAAAGGACGGAACCCTTGACGATACCGACATGCTTGCCAGCTCGAAAGATGGTCCTGGAACGCAGATCATCGCGATCTATGGCAAGGGTGGTATTGGCAAGAGTTTCACGCTGTCCAACCTGTCCTACATGATGGCCCAGCAGGGCAAGAAAGTGCTGCTGATCGGCTGTGACCCGAAAAGTGACACGACCTCGCTGCTGTTCGGCGGCAAGGCCTGCCCGACAATTATCGAGACCGCCTCGCGCAAGAAGGAAGCCGGTGAGGAAGTTCGCATCGAGGATGTCTGCTTCAAGCGTGACGGCGTCTTCGCGATGGAGCTCGGCGGTCCTGAAGTCGGCCGTGGCTGCGGTGGCCGTGGCATCATCCACGGTTTTGAAACCCTGGAGAAGCTCGGCTTCCACGACTGGGACTTCGATTACGTGCTGCTCGACTTCCTGGGTGACGTGGTGTGTGGCGGCTTCGGTCTGCCCATCGCACGGGACATGTGCCAGAAGGTGATTGTGGTCGCGTCCAACGACCTACAGTCACTTTACGTGGCCAACAACGTCTGCTCGGCGGTGGAGTACTTCCGGAAGCTGGGCGGCAACGTTGGTGTCGCCGGCATGGTGACCAACAAGGATGACGGTTCCGGTGAGGCACAGGCCTTCTGCAAGGCAGTCGGCATTCCCGAGCTCGCCAGCATTCCTGCCCACGACGACATCCGGAAAAAGAGCGCCAACTACGAGATTATCGGCTACCCCGAGGGTGAGTGGGGGTCGCTGTTTGGCCTTCTCGCCAAGAACGTTGCCGAATCGCCGCCGCACCACCCGACGCCGCTGACGCCGGACGGCCTGCTGGACCTGTTCTCCAGCGACACTACCGGACGCGACGTCGTCCTGCAGCCCGCCACCCAGGAAGATCTCTGCAGCGCAGCCGTGCTGAACAAGGAATCCCTGGAGGTGATTTATGACACCGTCTGATCACACAGACGCCACGCTGGAGAAACCGGCCCTGAACGGTGCCGAGCGACTCCCGGAATCCGCGCCTGCGGGTGACATTCCGCTGGCGGATGTCGAGCAGGCCGTGGAATCCGGTGCCGGCTGCCACGCCGGTGCCGATCGCATGCAGGCCGAGGCGACGCTGTCCGGCAAGGGTGCGGTGCTCGAGCAGTACAAGAAAGATTACCCGGTGGGCCCGCACGATCAGCCCCAGAGCATGTGCCCGGCCTTCGGCTCACTGCGCGTGGGCCTGCGGATGCGACGCACGGCAACGGTTCTCAGCGGTTCGGCCTGCTGTGTCTACGGCCTGACCTTCACCTCGCACTTCTACGGCGCCCGGCGCACGGTGGGCTATGTGCCCTTCGATTCCGAGACGCTGGTGACCGGCAAGCTGTTCGAGGATATCCGCGAGTCTGTCCACACACTGGCCGACCCCGACAAGTACGATGCGGTGGTGATCATCAACCTGTGTGTGCCTACCGCATCCGGCGTTCCGCTGGACCTGCTGCCGAAAGCCATTAACGGTGTCCGCATTATCGGCATCGACGTTCCCGGGTTTGGTGTGCCGACCCACGCCGAGGCCAAGGACATCCTGGCCGGCGCCATGCTGCGCTATGCGCGCACCGAGGTCGAGAACGGGCCGGTTGCCGCACCCGAGCAGGGACGCAGCGAGCTGCCTTCAGTAGCCCTGGTCGGCGAAATGTTTCCGGTCGACGCGATGACGATTTCCCGACTGCTGGCCCCGATGGGTCTGTGCGCGGGTCCCACGGTCCCGACGCGCGAGTGGCGCGAACTGTACGCCGCACTCGACTGCGCCGCAGTGGCGATGATTCATCCTTTCTACACCGCCAGCTACCGTCAGTTCGAAGCAGCGGGTCGGCCTGGCGTCGGCTCTGCGCCGGTCGGCTACGAGGGCACCGAAGCCTGGCTGGAATCACTCGCAAAATTGCTGAAAATTGATGACGACAGGCTCAATGCCGCCAAGGACGCTGTTCTGCCCGCGATCAAGGCCGCGCTGGAAACCGCGCGTATCGATGCCCGCATTACGCTGTCCGGTTACGAAGGTTCCGAATTGCTGGTCGCGCGCCTGCTGGTCGAAAGTGGCGCCGAGCTCTGCTACGTCGGTTCCGCATGCCCGAAGACACGCTGGGCCGAGATTGATCGTGAGTGGCTTGAGGCGCGTGGAGTGGAGGTGAAATTCCGTGCCTCCCTCGAGGACGACGTTGCCGCCATGCATCACTACAAGCCGGATATCGCGATCGGTACGACGCCGGTTGTGCAGAAGGCCAAAGAGCTGGCGATTCCCAGCCTGTACTTCACTAACCTGATTTCGGCTCGTCCCTTGATGGGCGCGGCCGGACCCGGCTCCATTGCCGAGGTCATCAACGCGGCACTGGCAAACAAGTCGCGTTTCGACGAAATGGAAGCGTTTTTTCACGGTGTCGGCAGCGGCGACAACGCCGGCATCTGGCAGCCGGAAATGCTCGATGCCAAGCATGCGCCGGTCGGCCGCGCAGCGTCTGCGGGAGGTGCCTGATGTTGGTGCTTGATCACGACAGGGCTGGTGGTTACTGGGGATCGGTCTACGTCTTCACGGCTGTGAAGGGTCTGCAGGTGATCATCGACGGACCTGTGGGTTGCGAGAACCTGCCGGTGACTTCTGTCCTGCACTATACCGATGCGCTGCCGCCACACGAATTGCCGGTGGTGGTGACAGGTCTCGGTGAAGAGGAACTCGGGCAGCACGGTACCGAGGGTGCCATGCGCCGGGCCCACGAAACGCTGGATCCGGATCAGCCAAGTGTCGTGGTCACGGGCTCCATCGCCGAAATGATCGGTGGCGGTGTCACGCCCCAGGGCACCGGCATTGAGCGGTTTCTGCCGCGCACGATTGATGAAGACCAGTGGCAGAGCGCGGACCGCGCGATGAACTGGCTGTGGACCCGTTTCGGCGCCAAGAAAGCCAAGAAAATGGCCAAGGCAAAGAAAGCCGATGCCGCGGCGACCAAGAAGGTCAACATCATCGGCCCGATCTACGGCATGTTCAATACCTGGTCCGATGTCGCGGAAATCCGCCGTCTTATTGAAGGCATCGGTGCCGAAGTCAACATGGTATTCCCACTGGGCTGCCACGTTGATGACGTCTACAAGCTCGCAGATGCCGACGTCAACGTCTGCATGTATCGCGAATTCGGTCGGCTGCTCTGCGAAGAGCTGGACCGTCCCTATCTGCAGGCGCCCATCGGCCTGCACAGCACCACCAAGTTTCTCGAGAAGCTGGGTGAATTGCTGGATCTTGATCCGGCTCCCTTTATTGAGCGCGAGAAGCACACCACGATCAAGCCGATCTGGGATCTGTGGCGGTCAGTCACCCAGGATTTCTTCGGCACTGCGAGCTTCGGTATTTCAGCGAATGCCACATACACCCGCGGCATTCGCCATTTCCTGGAAGAGGAAATGGGGCTTCCCTGCAACTTTGCCTTTGAGCGCCGCGCCGGCGTCAAGCCGGATAACAACGCCATTCGAGAGGCGGTGCAGACCAAGTCACCGCTGATACTGTTCGGCAGCTACAACGAGCGCATGTACATGGCCGAGACCGGCGTGCGTGGGGTGTATATCCCCGCATCGCTGCCCGGCACAGTGATCCGCCGGCACACCGGGACACCGTTCATGGGGTATGGCGGCGCCTGTTATCTCATTCAGGAAGTCTGCAACGCATTGTTTGACGCGTTGTTCAATATCCTGCCGCTGGGCTCGGATCTCGATCGGGCACCAGCGACGCCGACACGCGAACGCGCGTCGATTGCCTGGGAAGTCGCAGCGGAGCTCGAGCTCGACAAGCTGGTTGCTGCCGAGCCGATTCTGGTGCGGATATCCGCGGCAAAACGCCTGCGGGATGCTGCCGAAAATGCAGCGCGGGGCAGCGGTGCCGAACAGGTCACCCTCA
The DNA here is from genome assembly GCF_004340525.1 of Chromatocurvus halotolerans. Taxonomy (GTDB): domain Bacteria; phylum Pseudomonadota; class Gammaproteobacteria; order Pseudomonadales; family Halieaceae; genus Chromatocurvus; species Chromatocurvus halotolerans. The sequence continues at coordinate 253,193 of NZ_SLWX01000003.1, forward strand.
GCCATCTGCAGGCTGCGCGGCAGGTGTTGTCAGCCGGAGTTGTGGCATGACTGTCATTGCAAGAACACGGATTGATGGTGTGACGCCCCCTGTCGGGCTGGACACACCGGGTATCGAAGAGCCCTCACTGCAGGGCCAGGGGAGCATTATGAAAACGTCGACGTCTACGCAAGCCGTATCCCATGCGACGCCTCTGCACGACCGGATCGAATTCCGGCTGCTGATCGCGGTGTCGCTGTTGTGGTTCCTGGTAGTGGCGGCGGTGAGCCGACTGCTGCCGCGCAAGTTGCGGCCGCTGTCATCCCGTGCCGCCCGTGGAGAGTCCCTGTTCGCCGAGGCCAGACGCACGGCTTACACGGTGATTCCCTACGCTTTCATGCGTTAAGGCCGGGGAGGCGCTCATGCAAAGATCAAGAAAAAACAGGCGGTGTCAGTCTGCTATGACCGACGCCAGGTGTCGGGACGGGGTCCCGGTGATGTGTTGGTTTCATTTAGCAGGTCCCGCTTCTGGGCCGGAGGAAAAACTATGACAATGCTGAGTTTCGAGAAAAAATACCGGGTCAGGGGGGGGACCCTCGTCGGGGGCGACCTTTTCGACTTCTGGGTGGGTCCATTCTACGTCGGCTTTTTTGGCGTGACCACGGCCTTCTTCAGTATTCTCGGTACGCTTCTGATTATTTACGGCGCGTCCATGGGGACGACCTGGAACATCTGGCAGATCAATATCGCGCCGCCGGACCTGAGCTATGGCCTCGGCATGGCGCCTCTCGCGGAGGGCGGTCTCTGGCAGATCATTACCATCTGTGCCACGGGGGCCTTTATCTCCTGGGCGCTGCGTCAGGTAGAGATATCGCGCAAGCTCGGCATGGGGCTGCATATCCCCTTCGCCTTCAGCGTCGCGGTGTTCGCCTATCTCACGCTGGTGATCTTCCGCCCGCTGCTGATGGGTGCCTGGGGTCATGGTTTTCCCTACGGGATTCTCAGCCACCTCGACTGGGTGTCCAACGTCGGCTACCAGTACCTGCACTTCCATTACAACCCGGCGCATATGCTCGCCATCACCTTCTTCTTCACGACCACGCTGGCATTGTCCATGCACGGTGGCCTGATCCTGTCAGTCACCAATCCAAAGAAGGGTGAGCAAGTCAAAACAGCGGAGCACGAAAACTCGTTCTTCCGCGACGACATCGGCTATTCCATCGGTGCCCTCGGCATTCACCGTCTGGGCCTCTTCCTGGCTCTGTCGGCCGGTTTCTGGAGTGCGGTGTGCATCATCATCAGTGGACCCTTCTGGACCCGAGGCTGGCCGGAATGGTGGAACTGGTGGCTCGAACTGCCCATCTGGAACTAAGCGGAGGATTACAGCATGGCTGAATATCAAAACATTTTTACCCGCGTCCAGGTGACGGCCCCGATCTACTCGGGTACCGACATCGGCAGTGACGCCAGCAACCGCACGGGTGCTACGGAAAACTACTGGCTTGGCAAGATTGGTGACGCCCAGCTCGGCCCGATCTATCTCGGACCCACGGGTGTACTGTCGATACTTTTCGGCTTCATCGCCATTGAAATCATCGGCCTCAACATGTTGGCGTCGGTGAACTGGGATCCGGTGCAGTTCATACGGCAGCTGTTCTGGCTGGCGCTTGAGCCACCACCGCCGGAGTACGGTCTCAGCATTCCGCCGCTGCACGATGGTGGCTGGTGGCTGATGGCGGGCTTCTTCCTGACGGCATCGATCCTGCTCTGGTGGGTGAGAACCTACAATCTGGCTCGCAAGAACGGCATGGGCACGCACATTGCCTGGGCCTTCGCAGGTGCCATCTGGCTCTATCTGGTACTGGGCTTCATCCGGCCGGTGCTGATGGGTAGCTGGAGTGAGGCAGTGCCCTTTGGCATCTTCCCGCACCTGGACTGGACTGCAGCATTCTCAATCCGCTACGGCAACCTGTTCTACAACCCGTTCCACATGCTCTCGATTGCCTTCCTGTATGGCTCGACTCTGCTCTTCGCGATGCACGGTGCGACTATTCTGGCAACGAGCCGCTACGGTGGTGACCGTGAGATCGACCAGATCACCTACCGTGGTACCGCCTCCGAGCGTGCCGGACTGTTCTGGCGCTGGACCATGGGCTTCAACGCGACGATGGAGTCCATTCACCGCTGGGGTCTCTGGTTCGCGGTACTGACAGTGATTACCGGTGGTATCGGCATCCTGCTTACCGGCACGGTTGTGGACAACTGGTATCTCTGGGGTGTCAAACACGGTATTGCGCCGGCCTACCCTGCGCTTGAGGCAATGCCGCTGCAAGATCCCCTGACAACGGGAGCTGGACAATGAAAATGAAACCTAACCTTCGTTTACCTGTGGTCGGCGCTGCGCTTGCCACGCTCACCCTGGCGGCCTGTGAGCCGCCACCGGTAGACACTGTGCAGCGCGGCTACCGCGGTGTGGGTATGGAACTGGTCATCAATCCTGACGAACGCGCCAGGAGTGTTGCCGAAAACATGCCGCCGGACATTATCCCGCAGATAGCGGATGATGATGGTCCGCGGGCAGGTGACATCTACCAGAACGTGCAGGTGCTCGGCGACCTGAGTGTCGGGCAGTTCACCCGGGTGATGGCTTCCATCACCGAGTGGGTGTCTCCGGAAGCCGGTTGCGCCTACTGTCACGAGGGCAACAACTTTGCCAGTGAAGCGCCTTACACAAAGCGCGTCTCACGGGTGATGTTTGCCATGACCCAGCGTGCCAATGAGGACTGGGGCAGCAAGCACGTCGCGCCGACAGGCGTGACCTGCTACACCTGTCACCGTGGACAGCCGGTACCGGAGTACGTCTGGGCGGAAGATCCGGGTGGTCCGCATGCCAAGGGCCTGGCCCGGGCTGAGCAGAACATTGCCGGAAAGGCGACGGTCGCTTACGCGTCGCTGCCTTATGATCCGCTGACCCCGTTCCTGTCCCAGGACTATGACATTCGCGTGGCCTCGGATACGGCATTGCCGAACGGCAACCGGACGTCGATCAAGCAGACCGAGTGGACCTATGGGTTGATGATGCACTTCTCGGACTCGCTGAATGCGAACTGCACGTACTGCCACAACAGTCGTGCATGGTCGGATTGGGAGCAGAGTTCACCCGCACGCCTGAAGGCCTGGCACGCCATCCGCATGGTTCGTGAAATGAACAATGCCTACATCGATTCCACGGCTGACTGGCTGCCGGATTCCCGTAAGGGGGCGTTGGGTGATCCCCTCAAGGTGAACTGCAAGACCTGTCACCAGGGAGCCTACAAGCCGATGTACGGTGCGCAGATGATTGACCAGTTCCCCAGCCTGAGCAAGAAGACCGGTGTTGCGGTCGACATGCACAAGCAGGGTGGCTGAGATGACTATGATGCCGGCAATGTTGCCCGGCAACGGCCAGTGGCGGCAGCACCGCGCCGCTGGTCTACAGGAAATCCTTACTGAGTTAGTTGCGCACACGTGGCGCAGCCGGCCCGGGTCAAGGGTAATCACCGGCCCAGGATCTACGGATCGACAGGCAGGTGTGGAGAGTATCCCGGGCGATTCCGCATCGGGTGCTCAAATTGAAAACTCACTTGGGAGAAACAACCATGAGTGACAACACAAGCGTATCGGGCTTCTCTGCTGACGAAGCCAAAGAGTTCCACACTTTCTTCATGCAGGGATTTCTGGGTTTCACCGCTGTAGCGGTAGTAGCTCACATTCTGGTGTGGATGTGGCGCCCCTGGCTCGGCTGAGTCAGTAGCACCACGGTAGTAACCTGGCGGAAAAGCCGGAAATGGTTCCGGTGAACCGCAAACGAAAATTAGGAGAACGATATGTACAGACTTTGGCTGCTTTTTGACCCCCGTCGAATTCTGGTCGCAACTGCGGCGTTCCTGTTCACGCTGGCACTGTTGATTCACTTCATCCTGCTGAGCACAGAGCGCTTCAATTGGATCGAAGGACCGACGGCCGGTTCGCAGGTTGCACAGCAAATGGCGCCGCTTCCCGCGACGCGTAGTTAGCTAAAAGACCGGTCCCCATGGGACCACTCAGGAGTATGGCCCGTCGTCACATGATGACGGGCACAACTCCTGACCCATTACTGCCCCGGCGTGTCGACCAGACTGTCACACGCCGGGGCTTCTTCATTTCTCAAGCCGCAATGCGGCGCGGAGTCCCTGTATGCAAAAGCCACGATGGCAGCAGGTCTCTTTTGCTGAGGAACCCCTGATCCTGGTCAATGCCCGGGACGAACCCTGTGGTTTCGACAGCAAGCTCAATGTTCACGCGGGTGCCGGTAAGCTGCATCGCGCGTTTTCCATTTTTCTTTTCCGCGATTCCGAACACGTTCTTCTGCATCGGCGGAGCGCGGAAAAGCCTCTCTGGCCCGGCTACTGGACCAACAGTTGCTGCAGTCATCCCCGGCGGGGCGAGTGCAACAGGATCGCCACGTCACGCCGGCTGGAGCAGGAGTTGGGCGTGTCGGCGGAGCTGCGCTATCTCTACCGCTTCCAGTATCAGGCAGCCTTTGGCGATCTCGGCTCTGAACATGAGCTGTGTTCCGTGTATATCGGCAGGCTTGACGACGAGCAGGAGCTGCGTGTCAATCGCAGTGAGATCTCTGGGTGGGACTGGTTCCATGTGGATGACGTGGACAAGTGGCTGGCAGCGTCGCCGGAAACGCTCACACCCTGGTTCAAGCTCGAGTGGCAGCAGCTGCGGGGTCGCCATGCGGCAGATATCAGATCCCTGTTTACTGATGCTGGGAATTCGACTTCACGACCCCACGCCGTCGGTGAGTAGAGCGTCGGCGAGTCTTTGCGGCCGCCCGGATATATCCGGGCAGCCGCCGCGTTTATCACAGGCATAAAAAAACCGCCTGCGCACGTGCTGCGCAGACGGCTCTCGATGGCTGCCCGATCAGAGGACGGCGAGACCGCGAAAGTGCGGTGAGGCATCGCCCCAGAGCTGGTGAAGCGCAAAGCGACCATACTCCGTCACCTCGATTTTTTCCGGGGTGACCTGCACCAGTCCATCGCGCTCAAGTTCCGCGAGTGTGTTGGTTTCGCCGTTGGTTTCCAGCAGATCGCGGTAATCTGACAGCTGCAGATTACACATGAGATCGTTCATGGCCTGGCGGCGTCTGCGCTCGGACTCACTGACAAGCATTCCCGACTGCAGTGGCAGATTGCCGCTCTGGATGGATTGTCGCCAATCATCGAGCTGCACCTGATTCTGGACGTTGGCGGAACCGATCTGGCTGATGGCGTCGGCGCCGAATCCAAACAGATCGCCGGCGTGCTGTGCCGTGTAGCCTACCCAGTTGCGGTGAAGCTTGCCGTCGAGTCGGGCGATGGACAGGGGGTCGTCACGGTGTGCAAAGCAGTCCAGTCCTACCCAGTCGTAATCGTTCTCGAGCATGGCCTCACAGGCGCTGTTGAACATGGCCACCTTGTCGGCCAGCGACGGCAGGCTGGAGGTATCGATAGCGCGCTGATGCTTGAAAATATCCGGCCTGCGTGAAAATGCATGACAGACGATGCGTTCCGGCGCTAGCTCTACCATGCGCCCGACGGTTTCCTGAATACTGCCGAGGGTCTGGTTGGGAAGCCCGTACACCAGATCCATGCCGATGGTGTCAAAGCCCTCGCTGCGGGCACTGCCGAGTACATCCTGCAGCATGGGCAGGGAATGTGACCGGCCCACCGCCAGCTGAACCGCGCTGTCGATATCGCGGACCTGGAAGTTGATGATCTTGAATCCCAGGCCCTTGAGCAGTGCCAGCTGTGATGGTGAGCAGCGCTTGGGGCTGGCCTCCAGTGAGGTTTCTGTTTCGCTGGAAACGCCGAAATGCTTGTCGACGATATCCATCAGCCGGGACAGCTGGGTATCGCTCAGGTAATTTGGCGTCCCGCCTCCCAGGTGCAACTGCGTTAACGGTAGATGACGGCCGATGCGGTCGGTGACCATCTCGATTTCCTGCTCGAGGCAATTGAGATAGTCGTCAATGGTGTCGCCGTTGTGCGTCACGGTGGTGTGGTGATCACAGCTCAGGCAGCGGGACGGACAGAATGGCAGGCGTATGTGAATGGCGATATTCCTGCTGCCCGTGGCGCTCCAGGAGGACAGCACGTCGGCGTATTCGCCGGCGGTAAGCCCGGGAGCATGAACAGAGCCAAATAGCGGCGGCAATTGATCGAGATCGCCGCTTGAGCGTGCGAGATAGTCAGGTAATTTGACCAGTGGGCTCATCGAGCACCTCCTAGTGTACGCTGCGGTACAACTGGTCTGGCAGTGACTCCTCTGCTGGTGCAGAGAGGTGTCAGATAACAGTTTTTAGACAGTGGGTACGTTAATTTCCGGTTTCTGTTTGTTTTCACTTTCCAGAGTAGAAGCCGCTGATAGTTCTGTCAAATAATATTGACACTATTCCTGCTGGCGCAGGGTTTGGCGTTGCGCTCAAAAGGCCGGAGAGCGAGTCCCCTGGCCCGATGTTGTGTTTGTCGCCGCTTTGGCACCCGGCATGGCGGCCACCTTGCAGGCAGGCGGCTTGCGGGCAGTCGTTCGCTGGCTGGTGCGGGCGCGAACCCGGTCCGCCGCCGTGATCGCCCACTGCCAGAGTGCACTGTCGCGTACCGGCAGGACCAGGAACCAGTGTTCCAGAATGGCCAGCGCGAGCAGCGTACAGACCAGCGAGGCCGCAAGACGGTCCACCGCATTGTCCGCGCCGGAGGCCTCCAGGGCGAGCAGGGTGGCCGCGATCGTTGCCAGCCCCACGGAAAAGGGAAACAGCCAGTTCATTGCCCGGGTGCGCATATAGCTGACCAGGTAGCGGTTACGCTCTGGCAGCCAGTGTTCGTTGAAATTGGACACCCCCAGGTACAGATTCAGCTTGGCGCTCCAGCGCATCAGCCACAGTGTCAGGTAGGTTCCCGCTGCCACCTGATTCGGAGCCTCCCAGGACAGGGCGATGATCGCGATCCCGCAGGCGATGACAGCCAGTTCATGGTGAATGCTGGTCGCTACCGCAAGTCGGAAACGCTGCCAGCCGTTAATGCCGGCGGGGCAGGGCTGGCTGTTGTTGCCTGTGAGGAAGCCCATCAGGTAGCTGATCTCCAGCGCGCCCCAGACGGTCAGCGCCACCGCGAAACCGGCAATTGCAGCAGACTGGGAGTGCTGTCCGGCAATGCCGGGCAGCAGGGCGAGGCTGGCAAGTGCCAGCAGTGCAAAGCCGCCCACGCTCCAGGCGTGGCTGCGGCTGGGCAGCAGATTCAGGTAGAGAATAATGCCAGTGCTGAGCCACCAGCCCAGCAGGGAAATTGAAACAGCGAGCAGATAGCTGGACATTGACCGGTCGCTATCGGGTAGCTGCGACGGCTTTGTTCAACAGCGTGTTGAAGGAGCCGATATTGGTTTGACCGAATGCCACCAGGTTTATGTACGTGCCCACTGACGGATCCTCTATTACCATGCTGCCATCTGCGTATGAGACCAGACGAAATGGCGGCGTCATGTCGATATCGCGACTGCGACGTTCGCGTGCCATGCTGCGCATGACGCCGCGGATGAAGCTGTCCTCGGCGGGCTCCAGCGTGGCGATATGGCTGTCAGTGCTCTGTTCGAAAACGTGCACTTCACCACCGCCAACATCAACGAAGCGCAGCGCGACCTGGTGTACCACTTCACTGTCGACCGTTGTGTCCGGTGTAAAGCCGGAGAGCCGCATGGCGGCCACCGTTGCCACCGTCATGATAACAATCGCGCCGACCAGGGTTGCCAGCCAGCGCGTCGGTGACCAGTGGCGCAGACTCACGCCAGCGCTCCCGCCTGTTCCAGTTCGCGCGAGTCGGGCTGTCGGGTCGGTTTCGAGACACTGACTGCCGCGTTGGTGCGAACGTCGTCTCGATGCGCCGCGACGGCAGCAGCCAGTTCCCCGGCAACCCGGGTGGCATCCGGTACGTTGCGCAGCATCGGTATGACGGGTGACATGCTCCACGGGCGTGCGTGGGGCCACAGCGCCCAGTAGGAGATCCGTTCGCCGTCCTCGAGCCGCAGGGCAATGTCACCGCTGCCATCGTTGAATGCACGCAGGTCCGCAGCGTGCATCCGGTCGAAGGGCAGGTTGATCATCATCGGTATCGCGACGCCGAAGCGCAATACCACGCGCTTGTTGGTTATCGTGTACACGGTGCTGCGTGCGAACAGCCAGGCCAGTCCGGACAGGAGCGCCAGGGTGAACAGGCCCAGCCCGGCCTGCCAGGCCAGGCTGGCAATGCCGCCGGCGACGTCGCCGCCGCCGCTGTAGTGGATCACCTGGTGCGCGCCGATGAGGACGGCAAAGTAGAGCCCGAACTGCTGGACTCTGAATGTTCGCCGCGCCATGCTGCGCCAGTCAGGTGAACCCTGCCAGGTCATGTGCTCGCCGGCCGGGAGTTCCTCGGGCAGGCCTTTTACCGGTTCGATTTCATACTCGTTCATATCAGTGGCTCCGTGCGTTCAGCCGTTGCGTAAAGGGTACCTCCGCCGTAGTAGGCGCAGACCTGATCCTCTTCCTGCAGCGTGATCTGGTCAGGATTGGCCAGCGTCGGGACGTTGGCGAAGTGCTCAGCCTTGATGGAACGCACGCGTACGGTGCCGTCCTTGCCACTGACACGCGCCAGCGTGATCGGGAGCAGTACGCGGCGGGGGCCTGCTTCAGCGGTACCCTCGTAACCTTCGGTGTCGGCAACCGGGGCGTGGAAGCCACTGCAGGCAACCTCCAGGTAGCGCACCTGCGGTTCAGCGCGATCTACCCACAGATCGACGACTTCGCCGGCTTTCTCACCGTCGAGGCCATAGACCGCCTTGCCGCGGGGATCCGGGTCTTTCTCATTGACGGCAAAGTCCGTCGCCACACGCATCGGGACGATTTTCGGCTGGCCGTCAATGGTCATGTCCGGCACCTGTGGACGTATCGCCCAGGCTCCGGGACCAACGCCGTCACGCATCGGGTCCCCGGTGGGGTGATACGCTGAGCCAAAGGTGCCGTCTAGCGGGCTTGCCGCCATTTCGTATTCCGCCGGATCCTGTCGCGGCGCCATGACCGAATCCTGTCCATGCGGCATCAGGTATTCCTTGGTGTCCGGCAGGTCAGGAAAACCGACGACGCGGACATTGCGGTGAGCGTCGGTGAGCAGTGGATAGCCCTCGCGTTTACCCTCCCGGTGCAGGTAAAGCACCAGAAGCAGAAAAAACAGCCAGAAGGCGTAGAGCGCCAGTTGTGCTACGTCAATGTAGCCAGTGATTGCACCTGTCATATCGAGACCTCCAGTTGGACTCTTGTCATTCGGGAAACTCCGCTAGGTAAAATGCCGGCTGCCTTACCGCCAGCTCGCCAGGACCGCGTACGAGCGGGCCGATGGTGATCAGTGCGGCAAACAGCACCGCGATTTCAAGATGATAGACCACGCCATAGCCGGTCGCCGGACCGCTCAGGGCAACCCCGAGCGTGCCTGCGTCGGCCATGTGCGTAACGATGTCGCGTATCGCGCCGCCCGCCGCGATGGCGAGGCCGGTCGCAGTAGCCTGCACCGCGCCCCAGGCGCCGAGGGCCATGCCGGCACCCCCCTGCTGGCCAAGGTTCATTGCCGCCGTCAGCGTGCCGACGGCGAAAAGCCCGTTGCCAAAGCCGATGACCAGCGTGCCGCTGCGGAACAGCATGGCAGAATCCAGTGGCGCAGACAGGATGACCGCCGCGAACGCAAAAATGCCGGCGACGGCGCCGTAGGCCGACAGTCGAATCGGATCGGCACCCTGGCTCAGCTGGCGCGACGCGATGATGAACGCCGCGAGCATGCCGAGGGCGAAGATGGCGGTGAGGCCGGTGGTGGCGCTCACCGACAGGCCGAGCACTTCGCCACCATAAGGCTCAAGCAGGATGTCCTGCATGGCGAAGCCGGCGCTGCCGAGTCCGACGGCAACCAGCATTCGCAGTGTGCGACCCTGTTCCCGGAACTGTGCCCAGGCCACGGCGAAGGGAGGGCGAGGGGCTTCCCGGTTGCGGGTGGGGTCGCGCGGCTCCTGCTTCCACAGGGCGGTGGCGTTTAGCAGCGCCGTCAGCGCCGCCGCCCCCTGTATGACCTGGATCAGTCTCAGCTGGCTGAAATCCGCCAGCAGTAGTGCAAACATGAACGAGCTGCCGATCATGCCCACCAGCAGCATCACGTACATCATCGCAACAACGCGCGGGCGGGTCTTTTCGGTACCCAGATCCGTCGCCAGCGCAAGACCTGCTGTCTGCGTGGTATGCATGCCCGCACCCACCAGCAGGAACGCGAGCGCGGCGGCTGCCGGGCCCACCCAGCTGGGTCCCTGGAAGGGCTCGGCCAGTACCAGCAGGGCGAAGGGCATGATCGCCAGTCCACCGAACTGGGCCAGTGTGCCGAGCCAGATATAGGGCACCCTGCGCCAGCCAAGTGCGGATCGGTGATGGTCGCTGCGGAACCCGATCAGCGCGCGCAGCGGGGCGAACAGCAGAGGCAGTGACACCATGAGTGAAACCAGCCAGGCCGCCTGGCCAAGCTCCAGTACCAGCACCCGGTTCAGTGTACCGTTGAGCAACACGAACGCCATGCCCACGGAGATCTGGAACAGCGACAGCCGCAGCAGGCGCCCGAGCGGGAGATCTTCGGTTACGGCGTCGGCAAACGGCAGCCAGCGAGTCCCGACTCGTGCCAGAAAGGTCTGGGTAAATGCGACGGAGCGCTTCATTCTGCCGTCCTATTGTCGACGAAGCTCACACGCCTGAGACGTGTAAAAACCACTTTTTACCCGATGTCCGCGGCCGCGTTGCCAGGCGCGCAGAGACTCTGCCGTATCCAGTTGCCGGAACAGTTTCTCCTCGCCAATCGGCTCGATGGAAGGCGCACGATCGCCCCGCGGAAACAGTGAGCCGGCTGCATGCATGACTGACAGCAGCGGTGTACGCGGTGCAAAGGTGAACACGATGCTGGTAGACACCTTGGACGCCAGCTGGGTCAAGACCTTGACCGCATCCCTGGCGTTGTAGTGAATCACCGAATCCATGGCGACGGCGTGATCGAAGTCGGCGAGATCCAGTTCGGACATGTCGCCGACCCGGAAGTCGATACTGCCCTCGCCGATTTCCGCAGGCACACGTTCGCGGGCCAGTTCAACCAGCGTCGGTGACAGGTCGATGGCAACCACGTGCGCTCCCCGTCGTGCCGCCTCGACAGACAGCGCGCCGGTACCACAGCCGGCGTCGAGAACCCGCAATCCGCGCAGATCCCCGGGCAGCCAGCTGAGCAATGTGTTGCGCATTTCGTCGCGTCCCGCGCGCACGGTCTGCCGAATCCGGCTGACCGGTGCGTCCGAGGTCAATCGTGACCAGGCGTCCGCAGCGGTTCGATCGAAGTAGGTCTCGATCTCCGAGCGGCGCTCTTCGTAGGTGTTTTCGCGCATCAGTCGAATCCCAGAAAATCGAACAGGTCACGGTCTTTCATCGGTGTTACCGGTGTCGGCTCGCGGCCAGCCAGAAGGTTGCGGGCCAGGCTCAGGTATTCCTCCTGCACTGCTTCAAGACCTTCGCAGTTCTCCATTTCGAACAGAGTCGACTTTTTCAGTCGGCTGCGTCGGATGATGTCGAGATCGGGGAAGTGCGCAATACGGTTGAATCCCACCTGTTCATTGAAGCGGTCGATCTCATCCGTCTTGGCGCTGCGATTGGCAATGACCCCGCCGAATCGCACACCGTAGTTCTTGGCCTTGGCTTCGATCGCCGTGGCAATGCGGTTCATGGCAAAAATGGAGTCAAAATCATTGGCAGTGACCACCAGGGCGCGCTCTGCGTGCTGCAGGGGGGAGGCGAAGCCGCCGCACACCACATCGCCGAGAACGTCGAAGATCACGATATCGGTGTCTTCCAGCAGGTGAAACTGCTTGAGCAGCTTGACGGTCTGGCCCACGACGTAGCCGCCGCAGCCGGTGCCCGCAGGGGGGCCGCCCGCCTCAACGCACATCACACCGTTGTAGCCTTCGAAGACGAAATCCTCGATGCGCAGTTCCTCGGCGTGAAAATCCACCGCTTCCAGCGCATCGATGACCGTCGGCTTCAGGCACTTGGTCAGTGTGAAGGTGGAATCGTGCTTCGGATCACAGCCTATCTGGATTACGCGCTTGCCCAGCTTCGAGAATGCCACCGACAGGTTGGAGGAGGTTGTGGATTTACCAATACCGCCCTTGCCATAAATGGCGAATACCTTGGCCTTGCCGATGTTGATCTCGGGATCGAGGTGTACCTGCTCGCTGCCCTCGCCATCCGGCGGTGCCGTCGGTGACGGATCAACCAGTTGTACGGGTATGCTATTACTTAAACTCATGCTGCTACCTCTTCAGTGACACCCTCTAACCAGTCCTCGAGATCCTCGCCCGCTTTGCGCAGCGCGTCCAGAGTGGCTTCGTCAGGGTTCCAGTATTTACGGTCGTGCGCCTCCAGCAGCCGGTTGGCGACCTTCACGGAGGCGGCCGGATTGAGCCTTGCCAGCCGATTGCGCATATCTTCGTCGAGAATGAATGTTTCGGACATTTTCTGGTAGACCCAGGGCGCTACCTGCCCCGTGGTGGCCGACCAGCCCATGGTGTTGGTGACGTGGGATTCGATCTGTCGCACACCTTCAAAGCCGTGCTCGAGAACGCTCTCGTACCACTTGGGGTTAAGAACCCGTGTGCGTGTTTCCAGCGCGACCTGCTCGGACAGCGTGCGGACCTTGCCATTGCTGGTGGTCTGGTCCGAGATGTAGACCGGCACGTCCTCGCCGCGTGAGCGCTTGACCGCCCGGCTGATACCGCCGAGGGTATCGAAGTAATGATCCACAGTCGTGATGCCCACCTCGACGGAATCGAGATTCTGGTAGGCGAGCTGAACCGTGGAAAGCATGTCATTCAGAAGCGCCGGCTGCGGTGCTGCCTGGCCACTGCGGCTGTAGGCGTAGCACTTGCGCTGTGTATAGGTATCGGCGAGCTCGCCCTCGTCATCCCAGCGGCTGTTGTCGATCAGCAGGTTGACGTTGGACCCGTAGGCGCCTTCGGCATTGCTGAAGACCCGCAGGGCAGCGGTCTCGAGATCGACGCCGTGGGCGGCCTGGTGAGCCAGCGCGTGCTTGCGCACGAAATTGAGCTCCGCAGGCTCATCGGCGGCAGCGGCGAGGTACGTGGCCTCGGCCAGCATGCGGGTCTGCAGCGGCAGCAGGTCGCGGAAGATGCCGGACAGGGTGATCACGACATCAATACGTGGTCGACCGAGTTCCTCCAGCGGCGTCAGCGTCGCGCCGCAGATGCGGCCGTAGCCGTCGAAGCGCGGTTCCGCGCCGAGCAGCGCCAGTGCCTGCCCGATCGGACCCCCTTCGTTTTTCAGGTTGTCTGATCCCCAGAGTACCAGTGCGACGGATTCCGGCAGGCCGTTGCCTTCGGCGGCGTGGCGATCGAGAAGGTTCTGCGTCTGGCGGCGCGCATCGCGCATGGCGAACGCACTCGGCAGACGGAAGGGATCAAAGCCATGGACGTTGCGGCCCGTGGGCAGCACGTCCGGCGTGCGCAGCAGATCGCCGCCGGGTGCGGGTCGGATAAAGCCGCCATCCAGCGCGTGCAGGATGGCCTCCAGTTCGCCACTGTTGTCGAGCAGCGTGGCGGTGTGCGCCAGTTCGCGGCAGGCTGTCAACAGGTCCTCTTCCGACTTTTCACCGGCATCGATCATGGACGCCAGAGCTTCCGGCGTCGCGCCTTCGAGGAGGGCTTCGCAGGCGTTCTCGTCCAGCGTCAGCGTGTGGCTGGCATGTGCAATCGCCTGCAGCAGGTCTGACTTCTCGGTGCGCGAGGGCAGATCGCCAACCACATGCAGGCCATGGGGAATCAGTGTCTGCTCGACTTCCAGCAGTTCACGACGCAGGGCTTCGATGTCATCACCGCTGTTCTCGGTCCAGGCGGGAGACGCCGGGCAGAGGTCGAGCTCACTGGCCTGAAGCTGTATCAATGCGGCGAGGTCATCGCGCGCCACGCTGCCGCGATCCTGCTCGCTGCGCCAGCGATCGATGGACGCCTTCACTTCCAGCATGCCCTGGTAGAGATCCGATTGCGTGATCGGCGGTGTCATGTAGCTGATCAGGGTTGCCGCTGAACGACGCTTGGCAATCAGGCCTTCCGAAGGGTTGTTGGAGGCGTACAGATAGAAGTTCGGCAGATCGGAAATCAGGCGGTCCGGCCAGCAGGAGCCCGCCATGCCGGTCTGCTTGCCGGGCATGAATTCAAGCGCACCGTGGGTGCCGAAGTGCAGGACCGAATTGGCGCCGAAGTCCTCGCGCAGATAGCGATAGAAGGCCGAGAACGCGTGTGTCGGGGCAAAGCCGCGCTCGAACAGCAGCCGCATCGGATCGCCCTCGTAGCCAAAGCCGGGCTGCACGCCAACCATGACGTTGCCGAACTGCGCACCCATGATGAAGATAGAGCGGCCGTCGGTCAGGTCCTTGCCGGGCGCCGGGCCCCACTGGGCCTCGATCTCATCGAGATAGGGCTCGCGGGCGACATGGTCATCCGCGCTGATCGTTGCCTGGATGTTGGTCATGGCGCCGTACTGCGCCGCATTGCCTTCGATAATGGCGCTGCGCAGGGCGTCCACATCGGCAGGCATGTCGATGCTGTAGCCCTGGGCCTGCATCGCCTGCAGCGTGTTGAAGATCGATCGGAAAACGGACAGGTTGGCTGCCGTGCCGGTGTTGCCCGCGTGTGGCGGGAAGTTGAAGATGACCAGGGCGACCTTGCGTTTGGCTCGCGGCGTATTGCGCATGAGAACCAGCTTTTCCACCCGGTTGACCAGCATTGCGATCCGCTCGGGGTGGGCGCGCATGTCGTGGCGGTTGTTTTCTTCGGCCTTGTCAGATCGACCGCCAAAAATGGAGGGCCCTGTCGCGCCGTCAAGTTCAGGGATGGCCACCATCATGGTGGCTTCGATGGGCATCAGGCCGTGATCGGAATTTTCCCACTGTTCCAGGCTCTGGAATTCCAGGGCGTGGGCGGCAATGTAGGGAACGTCGAGCGTAGCCAGCATGTCCTCGGCGGCGCGGGAATCGTTGTAGGCGGGCCCGCCAACCAGGGAGAAACCGGTCAGTGACACGACGGCATCGATCACCGGCTCGCCGTTGGCAATAAAGTATTTCTCAACCGCCGGTCGGGCGTCGAGACCGCTGGCAAAAGCGGTGATGACATTGAAATTACGGCTGCGCAGACCGGCGATCATGGCATCGTAGTGCTGCGTGTTGCCGGCCAGCGCGTAGGATCGCATGATCAGCAGGCCGACGGTTCCCTTTGCCTTGCCCTTCGCGCGCGGCAGGTCATTGAGTTTTTCCGTGATGCGTTTTTTCATGCCCGGGTCGTACAGGCCGGTATCCGGGTATTCGATGGGAGATGCCGGTTTCAGGCTTCCCTGAAGTGCGCTTCGCTCGCCGGCGGCATAGCGATCGATCAGGAAGGCCATCATACGCTGCAGGTTGAGCTCCGAGCCCGCCAGCCAGTACTGCAGTGTCAGGAAATAGGCACGGACATCCTGCGCGGTGCCGGGAATGAAGCGAAGGATTTTCGGCAGCTGGCGCAGCACGGTGAGCTGCTGCGCGCCGGCGCTGCTCTTGGCCTTGCCGGTTTTTCCGCGCAGTCGCTTGAGCAGGGCGACAGGTCCCTTGGCCTCACCTTCCATGGTGAACTTGCCCATCCGCGTGAGCTTCATGACTTCCGCTGCGGACATGCAGCAGATCATGGCGTCGCAGTCGGGCTGGCGTTCCGTCAGCGCCGGCAGAACTGCGTTGATGTGCTCTTCCAGAAACATCATTGTCACGACAACGATGTCTCCGGTGGCAATATCATCGATGCAGCGCTGCAGGGTTTCCGGTTCGCTGGCCCAGGCGGCGGCCGCATGGGTTTTCACGGTAACGCCCGGCAGTTCCGCAGCCAGATTGACGGCGGCGCGCTCGACGCTGCTGGTGACGTGATTGTCCAGCGTGACCAGGACGAAGCTCAGAGGCGTCGTGCTAGCGGCTGTAATGGGCTTTTGCTTCATAAAGCGTCTCCACATTGATGCTGGCGACACCGCGTTCTGCCGCATACTGTTCCGTATTGCGTCGCGCTTTGCCGCGCACGAAGAACGGGATCTTTTTCAGTTCTTTTTCTGCATCCGAATCCCAGACGGCAACGCCATTTGCGACGCTGTCCTGCTCGGGCCGATGTCCGGTACCGCCGACGCAGGCCAGGTGTGAGGGCGTCGCGTTGTCGTTGAACTCAAAGTCTTCGCGGAACATCGCCAGCAGATGTTCCTCGAGCCCCATCATCAGGGGGTGTACCCAGGTATCGAAAATGACGTTGGCGCCCTCGAACCCCATTTGTGGCGAATAGCGCGCCGGGAAATCCTGGACGTGTGCGGGGGTTGAGATAACCACGCAGCCAATGCCGAGCTTCTTGGCGATGTGCCGCTCCATCTGCGTGCCCAGCAGCATTTCCGGCTGCAGCTCGGTAGCGGCTTTCTCCACTTCCGCATAATTGTCGGTAATCAGTGCTTCCAGGCCGTATTCCTTGGCCACGGCCCGTACATCCCTCGCCTGTTCCCGCGAGAATGTGCCCAACCCCACCACCTCGAAACCCATTTCGTCACGCGCAATCCGTGCAGCGGCGATGGCATGGGTCGCGTCGGCAAAGATGAAAACGCGCTTGCCCGTGAGATAGGTGGAGTCCACAGAGCGCGAGTACCACGGCAGCCGGCACACTGCGTCCGCGGTTTGCGGGCTGATGTCGAGCTGCAGGGTGTCGGCCACTTCCTGCAGGAAGTCGGCAGTGGCGCCAACGCCGATCGGTACGGTCTTGATGGTGGGCTGCTTGAAGGTGCGCTGCAGCCAGGAGCAGGCGGCATCGGCAACTTCCGGGTACAGGCAGACATTGGCGTCGGCTTCGGGGATACGCATCAGGTCCTGGGGCGATGCACCCAGCGGTGCCGTGACGTTGATGTCGACGCCTATCGTGTCGAACAGCTTGCGCACCTCGATAATGTCATCGCGGCAGCGGAATCCGAGTGAGCTGGGCCCGAGCAGGTTGACACTGGGGCGCTTGCCTTCGGGCCGCTCCGGGCGCTGCGCGCCAGCCGGTGGCGCCTGACGGACGAGCAGGGCGCGCACAAGGCTGTAAAAGGTTTCGCTGGCCCCCCAGTTTTCCTTGCGGGCGTAGGCGAGCATTTCCAGCGGTACCACGGGTATGTCAAGACCCGCACCCTCGGCAAGTGCACCGGGTTGATCCTGAATGATTTCTGCGGTGCAGGAGTCACCTACCATCAGCAGGCTTGGCTTGAAGCGCGCAACGGTTTTGCGCAGCGTGTCTGTGACCAGCTCTGCCGTGCTTCCACCGAGATCCCGGGCCTGGAACGTGGTGTAGGTGACCGGCGGCCGATGATTGTTGCGTTCGATCATCGTGAACAGCAGATCGGCGTAGGTGTCGCCCTGCGGGGAATGCAGCAACAGATGCACTCCCTGCATGGAATTGGCGATACGAATGGCGCCAACGTGGGGTGGACCTTCGTAGGTCCAGAAAGTCAGTTCCATATCTGTGCTCCCAGTTGTGCCTTGCGCAGCAGCGGACGCGTGAACAGTCCCGCGAGATCGCCTGCCTGGTCGTAGCCCTGTACGGGCGTGAATACCAGTTCGATGGACCACTTGGTGCGCAGGCCCTCGGCTTCCAGGGGATTGGCGATACCCATGCCGCATACCGTGAGGTCCGGCTGCAGCTGCCGCACGCGATCGAGCTGATCGTCGAGTTCCTGGCCTTCCGTAATGCGTAGGCCCTCCGGAAGCAGCGGCAATTCGCCGGCGAGAATCTGTTGATCGAAGAATGGCGTGCCGATCTCGCCGAGCTCCATCTGGCATTCGCGCTGGAGAAAGCGCGCCAGGGGTATCTCGAGCTGCGAATCCGGAAGAAAACTGATGCGCTTGCCGGCAAGTGTCCGCGTTTGCACCGCGACCGCATGTTCCGCCCGGGCGCGCGGCGCCGCGGTGACCGACTCGAAGGTTGATGCGGGTATGCCCCACTCGGTGGCTGCAGCCTGCAGCCAAGCGCTGGTGCCTTCAGCGCCGTAGGGGTAGGGAGCGGCAAGCAGCTGTGCGCCCCGATTGATCAGTGCGCGGGCGGTGTCTCCCAGATAGGGCTGCGCCAGCAGCAGTCGCGTGTTGCTGCCGACCGGAGGCATGTCATCCGAGTTGCGCGCCGGGAAAAAGCGCACCGGGCCAATGCCAAGTTGCTCGAAAATCCGGGCAAACTGGTCTTCCACAACGTCGGGCAGTGTGCCGCACACCATCAGGGACAGCTTGTCGCTGGTATCTGCGGGCAATTGCGCCGTCAGGCTCTCAAGGCAGCGATCCTCACCCTGGGTGAATGTCGTTTCGATGCCGCTGCCTGAGTAATCGACAAACTTGACGCGGCCACCGTAGATCTCGCCGAGTCGCTGCGCTGCGTTGCCAAGGTCCAGCTTGATGACCTCCGATGGGCAGGAGCTGACGAGGAAAATGGTGCGAATCTCGGGGCGTCTTGCGATGACCTGTGCCGCAACCCGGTCGAGCTCTTCATTGGCGTCGGCAAGTCCGGCAAGATCCTTGTCCTGCAGTACCGCTGTCGCAAACCTCGGCTCGGCGAAGATCATGACGCCTGCGGCAGACTGGATAAGATGGGCGCAGGTTCTGGAGCCAACCACCAGGAAGAAGGCATCCTGAATCTTGCGATGCAGCCAGATGATTGAGGTGAGGCCGCAGAATACCGCGCGCTGGCCGCGCTCCTGCTGCACCGGAAACCGGGCTTGCCGGGCCGTGTCACTGGCCAGTACCGCGCCAGTCATTCTGCTGCTCCCGCCCAGGCGGCGTCGTCGGTCGAGGCCACCGCGGCAGACTCGCGACGCGCGGCGCCGAGTTTGAGCAGGAACTGGGCCGCATTGACGACGTAGCTGGTGTAGGCGGCCAGTGCGATCCACATCTGGCCGGCGGGGGAGAACAGATCAAACATCCAGCTCACCAGATACGCCGTGTGCAGTGCAATGACCAGCATGCTGACCATGTCTTCCCAGTAGAAGGCCGGTGCGAAAAGGTAACGGCCAAACACCTCTTTTTCCCAGATGGCACCGGTAATCATGATGGCGTAGAGAAGAAGGGTTTTGGTAACTACCGAGGCGGTAGCGGCACCGAGCCCACTGCCGTTGGCCAGGAAGTTCACCACCAGCACGACACTGACGAGGAACACCAGAAACTGCAGGGGCGCGAGAACGCCCTGCACGATGGTCCAGCGCGAGGCATCGCGCCGGGCGCGCTCCTCGGGCGTGTAGAGAGAGTGGGTGCTGGGTGCTGTTTGCGGGTTGTTCATGGCGGCATCCGGTCGTCGTTATCGTGTCGTCAGGATCAAAGTTAGACGCACTGAAAGCGTATGTCAACTAAACCTTACACAAAGTATAGTCCACTTAAATTGACAAATGTCACTTTCTGGCTTTAACTTACGACTGCGGACGGGGGAAACTGAAGCAGGTATAAGGAAGTGTATAATCGTCGCGCTGCGCCCTTAGAGGCGAAGGTAATTAAAACTAAATTTTTTATTCGGATCCAAATGCATGTTTGTCGATTTGGACATATCAGCGCTGGCGAGCCTGCTTGAGAAAGTAGCGGACTTTTCCCTTGTTCTGGACAGGAATGGCAAGATTGTCGAGTTGGCTCTTAGCAGCGACGAATTGCAGGCCTACATCGATGAGAGCTGGATCGGTGCGGATCTTGTTGACACGGTAGCCCCGGAAAGCCGCGGTCGTATCAAGGAGTATCTGCAGGCGGCCATTGACGAGCCCGACACGCCAATCCGCGCCGACGTCAATCATCTGCTGGCTGACTCATCGCTGCTGCCTGTGCAGTACCGCATGGTTGCGCCTACGGGGGACACCCGCATTCTG
Organism: Chromatocurvus halotolerans; assembly: GCF_004340525.1. Taxonomy (GTDB): domain Bacteria; phylum Pseudomonadota; class Gammaproteobacteria; order Pseudomonadales; family Halieaceae; genus Chromatocurvus; species Chromatocurvus halotolerans. The sequence continues at coordinate 273,201 of NZ_SLWX01000003.1, forward strand.
GCCGTGGGTCGGGACATGCGCGCGGTTACCAGTCTGCGCCAGCAGTTGCTTAACGCGCAGCAGGCACTGGAGGCGGATTACTGGCGCCTGCGGCAGGTGGAGACGCGCTATCGCCAGCTCTTTGACCTGGTGTCCGAGTCCATTCTGGTGCTCGACGCGGTCAGCCACCGCGTTCTGGAGGCCAACCCGGCGGCGGCAGAGCTGCTGGGGAGTCAGGGTCAGCGTGTCGTTGGCAAGGCGTTTCCGCTCGGTCTGCGCAATGACAGTGCGCAGGCCATCAATTCACTGATGCTCGAGGCACAGTCTGTGGGGCGTGCCCATGCATCGGGCCTGCAGCTCGAGGCCGATGGCAGCCTGGTGACGGTGGTCATCAGTTATCTGCGGCAGGCCAACGAAGCGCGGTTCCTGGTGCGAATGGCGCATGAGCAGCTGGCCAGCGCTGGCAGTGATGCCCTGCTGCCGCCCGCGCTGCAGAAGGCGCCGGATGCAGTTCTGCTGACCGACACCGAGGGTCGCGTCCTGGCGGCAAATCGCGCGTTTGTCGACCTCTCCCAGGTGGTCAACGAAGAGCAGACGGTAGGCATCGTTGCCGATCGCTGGCTCGGCCGTTCCGGCGTGGATCTCAGCGTGCTGTTGAGCAATCTGCGCGAGCGCGGGGTGGTCAAGCTGTTCAGTACGGTGTTGCGCGGTGACTCCGGCGTGCATACCGATGTCGAGGTATCCGCGACACTGGCGGAATCGCCGCAGCGTCCGATGTTTGCCTTCTTTATACGTGACGTCAGCCGGCGGGTCAGCGCCCAGCAGGCCGGGGGTTCAGGCCTGCCTTCAACCATTGAGCAGATTACCCATCGGGTGGGGCGCCTGCCCCTGAAAGAGCTCGTGCGGGAGTCCACCGATGTCATTGAAGCCATGTGCATCCGGGCAGCCCTGGAGTTGACCCAGGATAACCGGGCGTCTGCCGCAGAGCTGCTCGGGCTGAGTCGCCAGAGCCTCTATGCCAAGTTGAGGCGTTACGAAATCTCCGGCTTCGAGTCAGATCCGGTGTCGCCCTGAGGCGGCTACCGGCGGCCAAGGGGTGTAAACTCGAGATGACACCAATATCCTCAAAAAGTGTCATTAATAATTGACACTTGTTTGCTGGCCTTCTATATTCAGGCAATGCAATCGCCCGAATCAGCGCTCACCAGACCGACCCGACTCGACCCACGGGGCCTTCTTCAATTGCTCAAGCCGATTACCTGGTTCCCGCCGATGTGGGCCTTCGGCTGTGGCGTGGTGTCATCCGGCATGTCGCCGGCACAGATGCCCTGGGCGATCGTTGCCGGGGTGATTCTTGCGGGGCCAATGGTCTGCGGAGCCAGTCAGATCGTGAATGACTGGTTTGATCGCCATGTCGATGCCATCAACGAGCCAGAGAGGCCGATTCCCTCGGGCCGTGTCCCCGGCAGGATTGGTCTGTATTACGCCATCATCTGGTCACTGCTGTGCCTGCTGCTCGCGGCGACGCTGGGAGCCGTGGTCTTCTGGGCAACCGTGCTTGGTCTGGTGCTGGCCTGGGCCTACAGTGCGCCGCCGGCGCGGCTGAAGCTTAACGGCTGGTGGGGTAACGCCGCTGTCGGATTCTCCTACGAGGGCCTTGCCTGGGTGACCGGCGCCGCAGTGATGCTTGGCGGTGCCATGCCGGCCAACGAAATTCTGATTCTCGCGGTGCTTTACAGCCTCGGCGCCCACGGCATCATGACCCTCAACGATTTCAAGGCCATCGAGGGCGACCTGCAGCTGGGCGTGCGCAGTATTCCGGCACAACTGGGGCCGGATCGAGCGGCGCGTCTCGCCTGTGTGGTCATGCTGGTACCCCAGGTGGTGGTCGTTCTTCTTCTGCTGTCCTGGGACAAAGGCGGCTTTGCGGCCGCTATCGGCGTCGGCATGCTGCTTCAGCTCTGGGCGATGCGTCGATTACTGACGGATCCCAAGGGCCTCGCGCCCTGGTATAACGGTACGGGCGTAACGCTCTACGTGCTGGGCATGCTCGTGGCCGCCTTCGCGGTGCGCGGTCTGCCGGGAGTCGGCGCATGAACCTGCCGGCGCTGGGCTGGTTCGGCATTGTCCGCCTGGGTCTGGTGCAGACGTCCATCGGCGCGGTCGTTGTTCTTACCACCTCGACGATAAACCGGGTGATGGTGGTAGAGCTGGCGCTGCCGGCCATGATCCCCGGTTTTCTGGTTGCCATTCACCATCTTGTGCAGATGTCGCGGCCCCACTTCGGCCACCGTTCGGATATCGGTCGTCGGCGCACCCCCTGGATCATTGGCGGTATGCTGGTGCTGGCTCTGGGCGGCGTCGGCGCCGCCCTGGGGACTGCCATTGCCGGAAATGCCCCTGGCGTCGGGCTGACGGTGGCGCTGCTGTCGTTCATCGCCATTGGTCTTGGCGTTGGTGCAGCCGGGACCTCACTGCTCACCCTGCTGTCCCAGCGTGTTGCCAAAGAGCGGCGCGCTGCCGCTGCCAGCATTGTCTGGATCATGATGATCGCCGGCTTTGCCATTACCGCCACGGTAGCCGGCCAGTTCCTCGACCCGTTTACGCCCGAGCGGCTGGTGGCAGTCACCGGCACGGTTTCCCTGCTGGCTGTCTGCCTCACCCTTGTCGCGTTGCGCGGCATTGAGGGTGTGGCACCCCGAACTCAGGTCCCGGCCGCCGACGCGGCACAGACGCCGGCTGCGGGCGTGGATTTTCGGGCTGCACTGTCAGAGGTGTGGCGCGAGCCGACGGCGCGGCGCTTCACCCTGTTTGTGTTCGTGTCCATGCTTGCCTATAGCGCGCAGGATCTGATTCTGGAGCCCTATGCGGGCACCGTCTTTGGCATGACGCCGGGCGAATCCACGAAAATGGCAGGCATGCAGCATGGCGGTGTGCTGCTGGGAATGCTGCTGGTGGCTGCTACCGGGACTGGCAGGCGCCGTTCCGGGGTCGACGCCCTCCGTCTGTGGACGGTTGGCGGTTGCATTGCCTCGGCGCTGGCCCTGTTCGGTATCGCCTTTGGCGGCATGCTGTCAGCAGACTGGCCGCTGCGTCTGAATGTTTTTCTGCTCGGCATCGCCAACGGTGCGTTTGCCGTCGCTGCGATCGCTTCCATGATGGCCCTCGCAAGCCGGGGAAGCCACGGTCGCGATGGTCTTCGGATGGGGCTCTGGGGTGGCGCTCAGGCGATAGCCTTTGGTCTCGGCGGACTGCTGGGCACGGTTGCCATCGATATTACACGACAGCTCCTGCAGGAGCCGGTGCATGCGTACGCACTGGTATTTGCCTGCGAAGCTGTGGTTTTCCTGTACGCGGCGGTACTGGGTGCTGGAGTGCGCTCCGGGACCACCGCGACATTCAATGATCACCACGCTGCGCCGGGATTCGGCGACGTTGCCATGGTGGAAGTACTGCACGGGAGGTAGTCATGCAGTCAGTAGAACACTTTGATGTAGTCGTGGTCGGGGGCGGTCCCTCGGGAGCGACTGCGGCAACAGATCTTGCGCGACTCGGCAAGCGGGTGCTGGTGCTGGAGCGGGCGTTTCGTATAAAGCCCTGCGGCGGCGCGATACCGCCGAGGGCGATCGAGGACTTCGATATCCCCTCGCATCTCATCGTGGCGAAGATCAAGTCTGCACGCATGATTTCACCGAAGGATGCGCGTGTCGATATGCCGGTGGGTGACACCTACGTCGGCATGGTCGACCGCGATGTGTTTGATCCCTGGCTCCGGGAGCGGGCACGCGGCGCCGGTGCAGAAGTGCGCACCGCGACATTCAAGCAGCTCGAATATCTTGAGGACGGGCAGGCGCGCGTTACCTATCTGGACAAGAACAGCAGCGGTGAACATCGCTGTGTGACGGCCAGCGCCGTCATTGGTGCTGATGGTGCGAAATCCCGCGTGGCCGCCCAGTGTGTTCCCGGTGGCGATCGCATGCGCTGCGTGTTCGCCTACCACGAGATCGTCGAGGCGCCTGCCGCCGATACGGGCGCGGACTACGACCCCCTGCGCTGTGATGTCTGGTACCAGGGCCGTCTGTCGCCGGATTTCTACGCGTGGGTGTTCCCGCACGGTGACAAGGCCAGTATCGGTGTGGGCAGTGAGCAGAAGGGCTTTTCCGCGCCGGCCTCGGTAGCGGCTCTGCGCGAGACCGTGGGATTGAAGGACGCGAAAACCGTTCGGCGAGAGGGCGCGCCCATTCCGCTCAAGCCTCTGAAGCGCTGGGACGACGGACGTCGCGTGCTGTTGGCGGGTGATGCGGCGGGTGTGGTTGCCCCGGCGTCCGGCGAGGGTATCTACTACGCCATGCTGGGTGGCCGGCTTGCCGCGGAAGCCGTTGCAGAGTTTCTGCATAGCGAAAATCCCGCGGCTCTGCGCTCTGCACGCAAGCGGTTTTTACGCGAGCACGGCCGTGTCTTTTTCGTGCTCGGCATCCTGCAGCGCTTCTGGTATTCCAGCGACAAGCGCAGAGAAAAGTTTGTTGCCATCTGCCGCGACCCCGACGTGCAGTATTTGACCTGGCAGGCCTATACGCAGAAAAAACTGGTGCGCGCCAAACCTGTGGCGCACCTGCGTATTTTCTTCAAGGATATGGCACACCTGCTGGGTATGGCGCGGACCTGAGCCAGACCTGCGCAGTGGAGTCACTGCTTGCTGTGCTGGTCTCGCCACCGGTCATTGATCTGATTCTGCTGGCCGTGCTTGCGGAGGGTGCAGGCCTGCTGGTGCTCTATCGTGTCAGCGGTCGCGGCATTCCGCCGGGTGTCCTGCTGCCCAATCTTGTCGCCGGCGGCTGCCTGTTCCTCGCTCTCAGGCTGGTGCTGTCCGATGCGGCTGTCTACTGGGTCGCGCTGACGCTGGTGGTTGCCCTGATTGCGCATCTCACTGAACTGGTTCTGCGCTGGCAGCGTTGATCCAGGTATGACCTCGGGATTGATTGTCTGCAAAAGCCACTGCCCGCAGGTGGGCCTGCCCCCGTGACGCCTGCCGCAGGGACGCCTGCCGCAGGGACGCCTGCCGCAGGGCAATCGCGGTGACACTGACAGTCTGGCAAAAAAGCAAAGAATGAAAAAAGGCGCCGCGGAAACTCCGGGCGCCTCTATCGTCGGTTACCAGGGCTGCACCCTGGCTTCTGACCGTTGCTACCAGGCGGGTGCCATGCAGACCGTGTCGGGCAGCTGGTTGGACTTGGTGGGCAGGAGATAGAGTCGCGCAAACACTGTGGCGCCGCGCACTGTCAGCCAGCCGCGCTTCAGGCCCGCGATCATGCCGCCGCGGGCACGTGTTTCCTGTATCGCAACGTTGATGTGCCGCAGCTTCTCGAGTCCGCGCCGGAACACCGGATTATCCGTATCCAGCGTCAGCGGGAAGACCTGTCGCGTGATCTCCGTGGTAATGTCGAACACGCGATAGTCGAACTCGGTGGGATCCATGCCCAAGGCCTCGTAGAGCTGTGGCCGGGTGTGATCTCGCACATACATGGTGGCGTAGACCGCCAGCAGGAAAAAGCGGATCCACAGCTTGTTGACGCCCTTGAGGAGGTGCGGGTTCGAGCGCATGATCAGGGCGAAGGCCTCGCCATGGCGATACTCGTCATTGCACCATTCCATGAACCATTTGAAGATGGGGTGGAAGCGGTGTTCCGGGTGGCGCTCGAGGTGCCGGTAGATCGTGATGTAACGGGCATAGCCGATCTTCTCTGACAGATACGTCGCGTAGTAGATGTACTTGGGCTTGAAAAACGTGTAATTTTTCTCGCGCTTGAGGAATCCGAGATCGACAGCAAAGCCGAGGTGCTTGAGGGCGCGATTGATAAATCCGGCGTGGCGTGACTCGTCACGCGCCATGTAGCCCATCAGGTCGGCGATATCCTTGTTGTCGATGTTCTTCTGAATTTCCTGGTAGAGAACGCAGCCTGAATACTCCGACGTGACGGAGCTCACCAGGAAATCGATGAACTCATCGTGAAGATGTTCGGGGATGTTTACACCTTCGGCATCGAAATCGACTTCCTTGCGGAAGTGATCGCGGTTCTCGTCGCGCTCGAATTCGGCCATCATCTGGTCCCATTCACGGCGCACGGGAGAAATGTCCAGTTTTTCGAGCTGGGCATAATCAGTGCGATAGAATCGCGGCGTGAGCAGTGTATCCTTCGCTTTGGATTGCTCTGCGGTTCGAGCTTTGGTCGAGGGGGGGGTGGCGGCTGTCGCATCTGTCATTGTCAGGTAACCTCTTTCATTCATGTCCACGCTGTGGCGGGCAACGTTGCAGTGTAAACTAAACTAGACATTACACATGTCAAGTATAGGTGACTATACTGTGATGCTCAAGGTGAATTGCCGGCAGGCGGCATCACAGCACAGGGATTGCCTCTGTGTCAGGCAGGAGACAGTTCAATGACAGGCTCAGCATCCAATTCCACGCCGGACAGTCACCGCGACGACCGGGGTGATGAACTGTATCACCTGGCCTACGTCAGCACCCTGGTGTCACCCATGGCCGCTGAAGAGGTTGTTGAACTGCTGCGCGTCGCCCGGGCCTGTAACGAAATCCGTGGGGTCACCGGGCTGCTGCTGCTTCGCGGCGACTCGTTCTTTCAGGTTCTGGAGGGGCGCGAAGAGGATGTGCACGCGATTTTCGAGCGGGTTTTCGCCGATGCGCGTCATCACCGGATCGAGGTGCTGTTCGAGGAGCCGCTCGCCGAACGCGAGTTTGGCGATTGGCAGATGGGCTTCGTCGAGCTGGATGGTGTGGATGTCAGTGAGCTGGAGGGGGTGTCGGACTTTCTCAGCCGGGATGCCGATCCGCGCGAAATGTTTACCCACCTCACCCGCAGCAAGCGCCTGATGCTGATGTTCCGGCAGATGTGCTAGCGGCCCACTCGTTAGCGGCCTGCCGGCGCTGACTTGCCGCTGTTTTCAGCGGCGTCTCCGGCGACTGCGTCCGGCAACTCTCCAGCGTTTGCTGTACCTGCTGCACATGCTGTCGCGGCGCGTCGCTGACGGTATCGAGCACGTTCTCGCGCTGTCGCCGCCATTCGCGGTAGGCGGGGGGAAGTACCGCTGACAGCTGGGTCTCGAGTTGTCGGACGGGCGGGAGAAGGCCGTGAAGTCGCTGGCTGAGTGCCGCGGACCAGGGCTGTATTCCGCGAATAAAAAATTTCTCGACCACATTCTTGAAGATATCCAGGTCGGGCGAAAGCAGTTTGCCCTGACAGAACCCGCCACCGTCCCGGTGCTCGCGCAGCATCGCATTGGCACCCTCGAGCGCCGCCTTCTGCAGGTTGAGTGCCGCGAGCAGCGAGCCGGCATCGCCTCTCGCGACGTCGCTGAGCAGCATCTCGAAATCGCGGTTGTTGGCTGAATAGTCGCCTGACAGCCAGCGTGATGCCAGCGCATTGATGCCGTCCAGAGCCGACAGTGGCGCGCTGCTGGTGGATTCGGGGTAATCGCCAAGGGCCTGTGGCGCCTGCCACAGGCTGCGGAATTCATCCGTCGCCAGGGTCGCGTTGTAGATGCGGCTGGGCAACTCCCGGCGCTTGCTGTCGAGCGCCGCGCTCAACGCTGATGCCAGGGTCTCCTGGTCCTCCTCCTTCAGATACTTGATGCAGGCGGGTGCCAGACGGAGGAACTCCAGCTCCAGCAGCAGTTCCTGGGATGGTGGTGCCAGGCGGCCGAGACTGCTGTTGCGTTTGCCGACGGTGACCTGGAGTTCGCAGCCCCGCAACGCCAGGAAGTCGAGTGCCGCAAGCCGTCCTGGTGCCAACGGTATGTGCAGTTTCGCGGCGCGGGGTGGGCGTGGAACAGGTTCCCTTTCCCAGGGCGGGGCCGCTGTCCCCAGGGGCCTCTCCAGCCGCGAGAGGTAGGTATCAAAGGCTTGCTCTGGGCCGGGGTTGCCGCAGCCAGCCATGAGCGCAGCCAACAGTGCCGGCGGCAGCCACCGCATCAGCCGGCGTCTAGCGCCTGCCGGACGCGCTCGCGCCATGCCAGCAGAGACTCGCAGTCTTCCGGGAGGCTTTCCTTGACCCAGCCTGCAAACTCGGTGCAAACCAGCAGATCGATGTCAGCGAGAGTGAGCGCGTCTCCCACCAGAAAATCCCGCCCGCTGAGTGCATCATCATAGGCTTGCCAGCCGCGCCGCAGGCGCTCGCGACCCCGGTCTACCAGAGCGGGAATCTGGGGGATTTTCACCGGCCCTGGCAATGCGCGGTCCGCAAAGTTGGGATTGCCGTTGCGCAGTACCTCGGCGACAGCGGTGAACGCATTCATGTAGATATGATGGTCCCAGCCGAGCACCTGCGCTCGTGCCAGAGGCGTGGTCCCCATCAGCGGCTTCTGGGGGTACAGTGACTCCAGGTAGTCGCACATGGCGATGACCTCTGTCATCAGCGTACCGTCGTCAAGAATCAGCGTGGGGACGGTGCCTGAGGGGGAGATGGCGCGATAGGCCTCGCCCAACTGTTCCAGCTGCATGAGGTCGACCTGAGTGGTGTCGATATCGATGTCTTTCCAGGCGAGGAACAGACCGAGTCGGCGAGGATTCGGCGCAGGATCATAGGTGTAAAGATGCATGGCGTTGCCTGTGGCTGTGGGAACGTGGACAAAGGGTAGCAGACGTTCTATGCCGTTGCTTGCCGGTCGGCGTCGCTGGCAGTCTCGACAGAGCGGGAGACACCGCCTCGAGTTTTCCAGGCGCAGGATACTGGCTATAATGCGCGCCCCGACAAAAGGAGACGATAGCGTGCTCAAGCAATTATCAGCAATGTTCATACTTGGCAGCCTGGCGCTGTCAGCACAGGCGGTCGAGTTGACCGAGGAGCAGCGTGCGGCCATCGAAGCGCGTCTGAAGCCGCACGGCGATCTCTGCCTCAGCGGCGATTCCAACTGCGCCGGCGCCGTCATGGCGAGTGCGGATTCATCCGCAGGCGGCAGCGACATTTCCGGTGAGGCGGTCTACAACCAGGCGTGCATGGCATGTCACAGCTCCGGCGCCGGTGGAGCCCCCATTGTGGGACAGGTAGATCAGTGGAGCGAACGTCTGGCCAAGGGCCGGGATGCGTTGCACCAGAGCGGTCTGCAGGGTGTCGAGGGCACCAGCATGATGGCCAAGGGCGGACGCGCGGACCTGTCGGACGAGCAGGTTATGGCCGCGGTCGACTACATGGTCGACAACAGCCAATAAGCCGAGCGGGGCCGCGGGATTCGCCCGAGCGGGCGCATCCCGGCAGTCGGCCCCATATCAATCTCAATCCAGCAGCGCCTGCAGGCTGGTGAGCGTTTCCCTGCCGCGGGCGAGATTGCGCTCTACATCCTTTTCGGTCCCGCCAAGCCACTCCATGTCCTCCCTTGGCAGTTCATCCAGAAAGCGACTCGGCTGGCAATCCACCCGCTCGCCGAACTGGCGCCGCGTGCGTGACCAGGTCATGCACAGGGTTTGTTGCGCCCGCGTCAGTCCGACATAGGCGAGGCGACGCTCTTCCTCCACGGCGCCGCTTTCCACGCTGTTGCGGTGCGGCAGCAGCTTTTCCTCCATCCCCACGATAAACACATGGGGGAATTCCAGTCCTTTGGCCGCATGCAGGGTCAGCAGCTGAACACAGGTATCGCTGTTTTTCTCTTCTTCCTGCTGTTCCATCAGGTCCCGGAGCACCAGCTGCGCAATCGCGTCGGGCAGCGTGCGCTGCTCGCGCTGTATCAGACGCGACAGGCTGTCCAGAAGAAAGTGAACGTTGCCCATGCGCCGCTGCGCCACGTCCTCGCTCGAGCTGTTCCTGTGCAGCCAGTCCTCGTAGCGGATGTTGCGCAGCAGCTGATGTACACCCGCGATATTGCCGCTATCACCGGCCCGCCTTGCTTCATCCAGATGCCCGAGCAGCGTCTGCAGCTGGCGCAGGCTGGCGGGATTAATGATGTCGGAGCCGACGTCACTGCAGGCCTGTGCCATGCTGCAGTGTTGCTGCGCGGCGAGGCTGCCAATGGCCTGCAGGGTTGCGGTACCGAGGCCGCGACGCGGAACATTGGCGATACGCAGAAAGGCGTTGTCGTCATCACGGTTGATCAGCAGACGCAGGTAGGCCATGACATCCTTTATCTCGTTGCGCGCGAAAAACGAGGTGCCGCCGCTGATCTGATAGGGAACGCCCTGCTGCTGCAGGGCAAGCTCCACCAGTTTCGACTGGTGGTTGCCACGATACAGAATGGCGTAGTCACCGAGACGGGTGCCGCGCCGCAGCTGGTGATCCAGAATCTCCGCCACCACCTGGCCGGCCTCGGCATCCTCGTCGGCGCATTCGATGACCCGCAAGGGATCGCCAGGCCCCAGACCGCTCCAGAGCTGCTTTTCAAACAGGTGGGCATTGTTGGCAATCAACTGGTTGGCCGCCTGCAGGATACGGCCCGTGGAGCGGTAGTTCTGCTCCAGCTTGACGATCCTGAGCCCCGGAAAATCCGCCTGGAGCTGGGCCAGGTTCTCCGGTCGGGCGCCGCGCCAGGCGTAGATCGACTGATCGTCATCGCCGACCACGGTCAGCGCCGCGCGCAGCCCGGTGAGTTGCCGAACCAGCCGGTACTGTGCTTCATTGGTGTCCTGGTACTCGTCCACGAGCATGTAGTGAACCCGCTCCTGCCAGCGCTGCCGCGTGTCGGAACAGCCTTCCAGAAGGCGCGCCGGCAGCATCAGCAGATCATCGAAATCCACCGCATTGAACGCGCGCAGTGCGTCGCTGTAGCGCTGGTAGCTCCGCGCTGCCAGCAGATCCGCCGGGCCGGATGCCTCGCGCAACGCTTCCTCACTGTCTGTACACGTGTTTTTCCACGCGGAAATGCGCTGGGCAACGGCGCCGGCCTGCTCTGCTGCCGCCTTGCTTTCCTGCCGCAGCAGTTCCTGCAGCAGTGTCAGCGTGTCCTGGTTGTCGAAGATGGAGAAACCGCGGCGCAGGGACAGCTGCGCCTGTTCACGCCGGATGATGGTCAGCCCCAGCTGGTGAAAGGTGCTGATGGTCAGGCTTTCGGCCGCTTCTTTTGATAGCAGGTTGCCGACGCGCTGGCGCATTTCGCGCGCTGCCTTGTTGGTGAAGGTCACCGCCGCGACGCGATCGGGCCGCAGGCCACATTGTTTGATAAGGAAGGCGATTTTTTCGGTAATGACGCTGGTTTTACCGCTGCCGGCGCCGGCAAGCACCAGGAGTGGACCATCAATATAGCGCACGGCCTCGCGCTGCTGGGGGTTCAGACGTGACATGCGCTGGGTAGGGCCTCGGGCTGCTGTCGGTGACGGCCGCGCATCGTCGCATGAACGCGCGCATCGTGGAACCACTGCGCCGGCTTCACAGCGGCAGGCGGTAGCTGATGGCTTCATCAATATGGCGTGTGGTTACCGACAGGCTTTCTTCGAGGTCCGCGATAGTGCGCGAGACACGGATCAGCCGGTGCGCTGCCCTGGCGGAGAGTCTCAGTCGGCTGATGGCGGCTTCCAGCCTGCGCGTCGCGGCGCTTTCCAGCTGACAGGCTGAGCGCCATTCGCTGCTGGCAATATCGGCGTTGCATTTGCGCTGGCGTGCGAGCTGCCGCTGTCGTGCGCGTGTCACGCGCTGTCGCACTGACTCAGAGGTTTCGGCCCTGCCCGCCTCAAGCAGCAGCGTTCTGGCATCGGTTCGAGGAACATCAACATGCAGGTCGATCCGGTCCAGCAAGGGGCCCGACAGGCGTTGCTGGTAGCGCAGAATCCTGTCGGGCGTGCAACGGCAGCTGTGGTCGGGGTCGCCCGCATAGCCGCAGGGGCAGGGATTCATGGCGGCGACCAGCTGAAAATCCGCGGGGTAGGTAACCTTGCGACGGGCCCTCGACAGCGTGATGCTGCGGGATTCCAGGGGCTCCCGCAGCATATCGAGTGTCCGGCGGGAGAATTCCGGCAGTTCATCAAGAAACAGGATGCCGCCGTGCGCCAGTGAAATTTCTCCGGGTGCCGGCAGATTGCCGCCACCGACGAGCGCCGCGGCACTGGCGCTGTGATGCGGCGCGCGGAAGGGATGCCCGCCGGTGATGGTGCTTTCCACGGTCAGGCTGTGCAGCGCCAGCGAGACGAGTCGCTGGGAGGCATCCATCGGTGGCAGAATGCCGGCAAGTCGGCTAGCCAGCATGGTCTTGCCGGTTCCGGGTGGACCGCGCATCAGCAGGTGGTGTCGACCCGCTGCCGCGATTTCCAGCGTCCGTCTGGCGGTGCCCTGTCCGACCACATCCGCAAGGTCAGGCATCGCCCTGCAGTCCCTGTCCTCGTTCGGCGCAGCCGGTGTCATTGCACGCCGTCCGCGAAGTCCGGCGCAGAGCGACAGCAGATCCGTGGCGCCTATCACCCGACTCTCCGGAGCCCGCGCGGCGTCTCCGGCACAGGCGGCGGGAACCACCAGCGTGCGACCCGCCCCGGCGCTGGCAATAGCGACCGGCACTGCGCCGCGCACGGCGCGAATGCCGCCGTCCAGCGCCAGCTCGCCAATGAACTCAAATGCCTGCAGACCCCGCATCGGCAGCTGTGCAGAGGCCGCGAGGATGCCCAGAGCGATGGGCAGGTCGAAACGTCCGCCGCCCTTGGGCAGGTCTGCCGGCGCCAGGTTGACGGTAATGCGGCGATCCGGGAAGTCGAAACAGGAATTGAGCAGTGCGCTGCGCACGCGATCACGACTTTCCCTGACGGCGGTCTCGGGCATGCCGACGATGTGAAAAGCGGGTAGACCGCTGGACAGGTGCGTCTCCACCCGTACGAGGGGCGCGTTCAGTCCATCGCTACCGCGGCTGTAGACCAAGGCGTATTGCATGCTCGTCCCTGAGCCTCATTGTCTTTGATCCGCGACACATCCTGTGCGCGTTACATCATTGCTGTCCGCTGCTAACGTTTCTGCTGAGCCTCGAGATCGTCGATGGCGGCGGTCAGAGCGGCGAGCTCGGATTCCAGCGTCCGCACCCGCTCCTGCGTTCTTGCCAGCAGCTCTGTCTGGGCATCGAACTCATCCCTCGCCACGACGTCGAGCCGCTGCAGTGCAGATTGCACCAGCAGGCGGGCATTGCGGTCTACCTCGCTGCGCAGTCCTTCGCCGCCAACCAGCTGGTTGACCTGCTGGATCATGTCGCCAAATGGTGGCGGTTTCAGTGCCATGCCTTCCTATCCGTTTCATGCTGTCCTGCGAGTGTAGTGGATGATGCCGGTGCGCGCACAGCGTAGAGGTATGCATTTTTTCGGTGCATTGCACCAAATCAATGCGTTCGGGCCCTGTGACGCAGGCGTCGGATAATGGCAAGACCCGGTTGAAAGCGGTTATCCGCTTGATAATAAATATTTAAAAAATCATGGCACAGTTTCTGCTTATACTCACCCGGAGAGAGAATCTGTCGCCTGCGCGACAACACCCGAGCGGTCCGTTGCCACAACGCGGCGATCACCAGGCAGGAACAGCGTGGCGCGGGACCGCCGCCGACATGACATCCGGGAGAGCTGCATGAAACTGATAACGGCTGTGATCAAGCCATTCAAGCTGGATGATGTCCGCGAGGCATTGTCCGACATTGGCGTGCAGGGGATCACAGTGACAGAGGTCAAGGGCTTTGGCCGTCAGAAGGGACACACAGAGCTGTATCGGGGGGCCGAGTACGTGGTCGATTTCCTCCCCAAGGTCAAGATCGAGGTGGCTGTTTCGGAAGCTCTGGTCGATCAGACACTCGAGGCAATCACCAACGCCGCAAATACCGGCAAGATCGGCGACGGCAAGGTCTTTGTTGCGACTCTGGAGCAGGTGATCAGAATCCGCACCGGCGAGACCGGGGAAGAGGCGATCTGACGCTTTTTGGCAGGCCACAACGGTGACTTCGACGCGAGAGTGATTTTCATGGAAAACCAGATATTTGAACTGCAGTATGCCCTCGATACCTTTTATTTCCTTGTCTGCGGGGCCCTTGTCATGTGGATGGCAGCCGGCTTTGCGATGCTCGAGGCAGGGCTTGTCCGGTCCAAGAACACCACCGAAATCCTGACAAAGAACGTCGCGCTTTTCTCGGTCGCGTCCACGATGTATCTCATCTGTGGGTATCACTTCATGTATGGCGGTGGCTTCTTTCTCTCCGGTATCACCACGGTTGCCGCCATGGATGATGCCGCGGTCGCCCGGGTGCTGGTGGATTCAGCGGACGCGGGCTTCGACGGCGACTCGGTCTACTCCAGTGCGTCGGATTTTTTCTTTCAGGTGGTGTTTGTTGCCACGGCCATGTCGATCGTCTCCGGCGCTGTGGCCGAGCGCATGAAGCTCTGGGTGTTTCTCGCCTTCGCTGTCGTGATGACCGGGTTCATCTATCCGATCGAAGGCGGCTGGACCTGGGGCGAGAAAGATGTGCCATTGATTGGAGCGCTGAGCTATAGCGACTATGCGGGCTCCGGTATCGTGCACATGGCGGGAGCGGCCGCTGCCCTGGCGGGGGTTCTTCTGCTGGGGGCGCGCAAAGGAAAGTATGGTGCCGATGGCTCGATCCGGGCCATACCCGGCGCGAACATGCCGCTGGCCACTCTCGGAACCTTTATTCTGTGGATGGGATGGTTTGGCTTCAATGGGGGGTCCACCCTGAAACTGGGCGGTATCGGCGTTGCCAACGAAGTGGCGAACGTCTTCCTCAACACCAACGCGGCCGCCGCTGGCGGTTTGATTTCTGCCCTGATTGTAGCGCGACTGGTGTTTGGCAAGGCAGATCTGACCATGGCGCTCAACGGCGCTCTGGCAGGCCTGGTTGCTATCACTGCCGAGCCAGCCGATCCCTCGCCACTGCTGGCGACAGTGATTGGCGCGGTTGGCGGCATCATTGTGGTCTTCAGCATTGTCTCGCTCGACAAGCTCCGTATCGACGATCCCGTCGGTGCCATCTCCGTGCATGGCGTCGTTGGGCTGTGGGGCATTTTCGCGGTTCTGCTGTCTGACGCAGAGGCAACGTTCCTGGGTCAGCTCATCGGCGCGGCGGTCATCTTTGTCTGGGTGTTTGTCGCCAGCCTGGCGGTGTGGGGCATCCTCAAGGCGGTGGTGGGGATTCGCGTCAGCGAGGAAGAGGAGTACGAGGGCGTCGACGTATCGGAGTGTGGTCTGGAGGCCTATCCGGAGTTTGTGGCGGCGAAATAAGCTTGCGGGCGCATTGAAAAATGCGGTTTTAGGGGCCCTCGGGTCCCTTTTTTTTGTCTCGCCGCCGGATGCTTGCCACACCTGCCCTCCACTCCCTATCATCGGCGCTTCACCAACAGGAGTTGCATCACCATGAAACTAGTTACCGCGATCATCAAGCCGTTCAAGATGGACGATGTGCGCGCCGCACTGTCTGATATTGGTGTGCAAGGCATCACCGTCACGGAAGTGAAGGGATTCGGGCGTCAGCGCGGTCATACCGAGCTGTATCGCGGTGCGGAGTATGTGGTCGATTTTCTGCCCAAGCTGAAGCTTGAGATTGCTGTTGCCGAAAGTCAGCTCGACGCCATTATCGAAGCGATCATCCAGTCGGCAAACACCGGAAAGATCGGCGACGGCAAGATTTTCGTCACCGATATGGAGCAGGTCATTCGCATCCGGACCGGCGAGTCCGGTGAAGAGGCGGTCTGATGCGCCGCGGGTTCAGCCAGCAGGCAGTTCTGATCGGTGTTGCAGGGCCCGCAATGCCTGCGGCAGATCTCCCAGACAGCTGATTTCCACGTCCGGCCGCACATCCGCTGTGGCAGATTCTCTATTGGGATTGAACCATACCGTTCGCAGACCTGCGTCCCGAGCTCCCCGGACATCGTGCCCGAGGCTGTCGCCGACGTGCGCAATGTTGTGCGGCTCTACCCCCGACCGCGCTATGGCAGCCTGAAACATGTCGGGGGCGGGCTTGCTGGCGCCGATATCCTCGGCGAGAAAGGCAAAATCAAAGTAGTCGCCGGCATCGGTCTTGTAGATATCGGCGTTGCCGTTGGTCAGCGCGCCGAGACGATAGCTTCGATGCAGCTGCTGAATCACGGCGAGGGCTTCCTCGTACAGTTCGACGGCGTGTCTTTCCTGCAGGAACACGGCGAAGGCGGCTTCTGCCCCGGCCTGTGCAGTGGCGTGGTCATATCCGGCCTGCCGCTGCAGCTCATACAGCACGGTCTGGCGCATGCGGCTGACATGGTGCAGGAGTTCAGGATGTCGCTGCGCTACTGCCTTGCGCACCGCCAGGAGGGCATCGTGGTCAATGCCCTCCATACTGCCGGGACGGTGCTCCAGCATCCATGCACGCTGGGTTTCTTCGGCGCGCAGCAGCGCTGGGGTCACGTCCCACAGGGTATTGTCGAGATCGAAGGTGACGACGCGAATGCTCAAGAGGGCTTCTGGTCCTTCTGCCGGCGCGCCCGTGGATGTGCAGCATCATAGATCTTCGACAGGTGCTGGAAATCGAGGTGAGTGTAGATCTGTGTTGTTCCTATGTTGGCGTGCCCCAGCAGCTCCTGCACCGCGCGCAGGTCGCCGCTGGACTCCAGCATGTGGCTGGCAAACGAGTGCCGCAGCATGTGCGGGTGGACGTCCTGTCGCATACCGGAGCGGCGGCCCTGCAGCCGCAGTCGTGCCTGGGTATTGCGCAGGCTGATGCGTCGCCCCCGGGAGCTGATGAACAGCGCGCGCGCTGCATCGGGATCCAGGGTGATGGACGGTCTGACTTCCAGCCAGCTGTCGATTGCCGCGACAGCAACCCTGCCCACCGGGACATTACGTGTCTTGCGTCCCTTCCCGGTCACCTGCAGGAGGCGCTCCTGACGGTCGATATCGTCGATATTCAGGCTGACGAGCTCAGCGAGGCGCAGGCCTGACGAGTAGAACAGCTCTGCCATCGCCCGATCACGTCGCGCTGCCGGATTGTCGTCGGCGAAGATAAGAAACTGCTGCAGCTGGTCCGGATCCAGTGTTTTTGGCAGTCGGCGGGCTTGTCTGGGTGCCTGCACGCCGGCAGCCGGGTTGCGGGGATAGCCGGCAATCCGCCCCAGATAATGGAACAGCGAGCGTGCCGCTGACAGTCCTCGCTGGATGCTGCTGCCCGACAGGCCCCTGCGATGCAGGCCGCTCACCCAGTGCCGGACATGCGCCTCCTGCACCTGCTCGGCGCGGTAGATCTGCTGTCTCGACAGCGCAGTCTCGAAGCTGTCGAGGTCGCGCCGGTAGTTGCTCAGGGTATGCGGTGACAGTTGTCGCACGTCACGGCAGTAATCCAGAAAAGCCGCGACAGACGCCGCGAAGGTGGTTTCGCCGGGCAGGGTGCTGACGATGGTGTCGTCACTGCTTGCCATGTCAGTGCGCGGCGGTCACTCGCGGCAGCAGTCGCGCCAGGACGGCGGCAATATGCTCAAGAAAAATCGTGCCCATTTGTGGGTGGTAACGCTTTGCATCGACGCTGCCCACGGCAATCAGGCCGAGTTCGCTGTCACCGTGGCGTATTGCGACTACCGCGGCGGATCCACTGCCGCGGGCATCGGGGAAAAGATAGTGGAACTCCTCATCGCGAAGAGCGCCGCAGGCGGGTTTGCCACCCTTGACCAGCGGGCCGAGATGCTCAAGAACGTTTTCCCGGGGTGCAAGCCTGCAGCTCTTCGTCGCATCGACCGCAGCAGTGGTGTTGTTGTCGAAAAGGATAATGGCGGCCTGATCCGTCTTGAATTCCTTGCGCATGGAGCGCGTGAACACATCAAACAGGCTTTCCAGCGAGTCGGCCTCGAGCAGGGCGAGCACGAGCTTGCGCGTATTCATGTACAGCTGCTCGTTATCGCGGGCAGCATCGGTCAGGTCGCGCAGTCGATGCCGAAGGTCGACATTGCGTTCGCGCAGCACGCTTACCTGTCGTTCCACGAGTGAAACCGCATCACCGCTGGCGTGCGGGATATGCAGCTTTCGCAGCATATCGGGGTTGCGCTGGAAAAAGTCGAGGTGCTGCCCCAGAAAGTCCCGCACCTGTGCGTCGCTCAGCTCGCTGCTGGTGAGTGGTGTCGGTTGCTCTGCCGCCATACCTTCGCTTCCTTTATCAGCTTGTGATTGTTACAGCCGGATGCTGCCTTCGAAAACGACGGCCGTAGGGCCGGTCATGCGCACCGTATGGCCTTCACCCGGCCACGCGATGTGGAGCTTACCTCCAGGCAGTTGCACTGTCACCTGCTCATCCAGCCAGCCCCGAAGTCTGCCGTAAACGACCGCGGCGCAGGCCCCGGAGCCGCAGGCCAGCGTTTCGCCGGCGCTGCGCTCATGCACGCGCAGGCGGATCTCGTTGCGCTCCACGATCTGCATGAAGCCCACGTTGCAGCGGTGGGGGAAGTCAACGTGGTGCTCAATCAGTGGCCCCAGTTGTTCAATGCGGCAGGTATCGGTATCCGTGACGCGAAGCACTGCGTGGGGGTTCCCCATCGAGACGGCCCCGATCGACAGCTCTTCGCCTTGCACGTTGAGCCAGTATTCCTGCTCGCGCTGCGGTCGGTGCAAGGGAATGCTGCCGGGATCCAGCGTCGGCTGGCCCATGTCCACCTCGACCTGATGACGGTCCACTATCCGTAGTTCGCTGATGCCCGACAGCGTCTCAACGCGGATGACGCGTTTCTGGGTGAGCCGCCGCTGGCGCACAAAGCGGGCGAAACAGCGCGCACCGTTACCGCACTGTTCGGCCTCGCTCCCATCCGGGTTGTAGATACGATAGAAAAAATCCACATCCGGGCGTCCGGGCGGCTCAGCCAGCAGCACCTGGTCGCAGCCCACGCCGAGACGCCGGTCTGCGATTTTCATGATATCGCGGGGCTTCAGCTGCAGTCGCTGGGTGACGCCGTCAATCACGACGAAGTCATTGCCGATACCGTGCATTTTGGTGAATTTCAGCAACATCGGCGAGCGTCACTCGGGCAGGCGGCTTTCGCCACGCAAGAGGTCGGCGAGGGTCTCGCGTTCGCGGACGACATGGATCTGCCCGCCATCGACCATCACTTCGGCGGCGCGACCGCGCGTGTTGTAATTGGAACTCATGACAAAACCGTAAGCGCCTGCGCCCATCACCGCAAGCCGATCCCGCGGGGACAGGGTCAGTTCGCGGTCGCGGCCCAGAAAGTCCGCAGTCTCGCAGACGGGGCCAACCACGTCCCATATTGCAGTGGTGCCACCGGTGCCTTCCACGACAGGCTGGATGTCCTGCCAGGCGCTGTAAAGCGCGGGGCGGATGAGGTCGTTCATTCCGGCATCAACCAGGGCAAAGTTGTGTGCCGGCGTGCGCTTCAGATATAGCACCTCGGTCAGCAGGACGCCGGCATTGGCGGCGATCGAACGGCCGGGCTCCAGGATCAGCTCCAGCTGGCGGTCGCCGATGCAGTCGCGCAGGGCAGCAATGTAGTCATGAACGGGCGGTGGCGACTCGCCGCGATAACGCACGCCGAGGCCGCCCCCGAGGTCCAGGTGGCGCAGATGGATGCCGGCGCCGGCGAGCCTGTCGACCAGTGCCAGCATGCGTCGGGTGGCATCGATGAAGGGCGCGATCTGTGTCAGCTGCGAACCGATATGGCAGTCCATACCGATGACGTCGATGTGCGGCAAAGCCGCTGCCCGGGCGAAAACATCCATGGCCTGGTCGCTGTCGACACCGAACTTGTTTTCCTTCAGGCCGGTCGATATGTAGGGATGCGTCTGTGCATCGACGTCGGGGTTGACGCGAATGGAGACAGGCGCCCGCCGACCGGTGTCACCGGCGACGCCGTTGAGCAATTCCAGCTCTGCAGCGGACTCGACGTTGAAGCAGCGGATGCCAGCCTCGAGTGCGCGGCGCATCTCGGCGGCCTGCTTGCCGACGCCCGAAAACACCACGTTGCCCGGATCACCACCGGCGGCAATCACCCGCTCCAGTTCGCCAACGGAAACAATGTCGAAGCCGGCGCCACGGCGTGCGAGAACATCAAGCACGGCGATATTGGAGTTTGCCTTGACGGCGTAACAGACCAGGTGAGGGCAGCCCGCGAGTGCATCGAGGTAGGCATCCAGCGCGCCCTCGAGTGCTGCGCGGGAATACACATAGCAGGGAGTCCCCACACGATCGGCAACAGCCGTCAATGACACGCCCTCGACGTGCAGTTCGCCGTCGCGGCGGGTGAACACCGCGTTATTGTCTTCGTGCCGGGTCACGGCAGTCGCTGCAGATTGCCGACGCGCTCGATGCCCGCCAGTGTTTCCGGCTCGGGCTGAGGGTACAGCGGTCCGGTCTGACCGCAGCTCGCCAGTGCGACGCAGGCGACAAACAGCAGTGTGCGAAACATGGCTATCCCCACGGTGAATCCGCCAGTGAAAGGCGGCGAAGTATAACGCCGCGCCGGTGACTCTGCGAACCTGTCGCGGGGTCCAGCGGCGCCGCGCGAGTGTTTTTCAGGCGCGCGTGTCCCGCTGCTCCAGCAGCGCTCTGGCGCGATCGATCGCAGCGCGAACCTGCTCCGGCGCGGTGCCGCCGATGTGGTTGCGGGCAGCAACGGAGCCTTCCAGCGTCAGCATGCCGTAAACATCCTGCTCTATCGTAGTGGAAAACGACTGCAGCGTGGCAAGGTCCATTTCAGCGAGGTCCAGGCCCTCGTCGATGCCGTGGGCAACCGCATTGCCGACGACTTCGTGCGCGTCGCGGAACGGCATGCCTTTACGCACCAGGTAATCGGCGAGGTCGGTCGCAGTGGAAAAGCCGCGGCGGGCTGCCTCGCGCAGATTGTCGACGCAGGGTTCCACGGCCGGAAGCATGTCGCCGAAGGCGCGCAGGCTGTCGATGACCGTATCGACCGTGTCGAACAGCGGCTCCTTGTCCTCCTGATTATCCTTGTTGTACGCCAGCGGCTGGCTTTTCATGAGGGTCAGCAGCGCCACCAGGTTGCCGTTCACGCGGCCCACCTTGCCGCGCACCAGTTCGGGGACATCCGGATTCTTTTTCTGCGGCATGATCGAGGAGCCGGTGCAGAAGCGATCCGGCAGGCGCACGAAGTCGAACTGGGCCGATGTCCACAGCACCAGCTCCTCGGAGATACGCGACAGGTGTGTCATCAGCAGAGCGGCAAAGCTGCAGAACTCGATCGCGAAGTCGCGGTCGGACACCGAATCGAGACTGTTCGCTGTCGGCGCGTCGAAGCCCAGCGCCTGCGCCGTATGCTCTCGATCGATCGGATAGGGAGTTCCCGCCAGCGCCGCCGCCCCGAGCGGGCACTGATTCAGCCGTGCACGACAGTCCATGAGCCGGCCGTGATCGCGTTCCAGCATCTCGTTCCACGCCAGTACGTGGTGGCCGAAGGTCACCGGCTGCGCGGTCTGCAGGTGGGTGAAGCCCGGCATGACCGTATCGGCGTGCGCTTCGGCGAGTGATACCGCGCCCCGCTGCAGGTGGGTCAGTGCGGTACTGATCGTGTCAATGGCGTCGCGCAGGAACAGCCGGATATCCGTGGCCACCTGGTCATTGCGTGAGCGACCCGTGTGCAGTTTTTTTCCGGTGCTGCCGATCAGCTCAGTAAGCCGCGCCTCGATATTCATGTGCACATCTTCCAGCGCCGTCGACCAGTTGAACTCGCCGCGGTCAATCTCCTCCTGCACCTGCCGCATGCCATCGACAATCTGCCGGTGTTCTGCTGCCGTGAGGACTCCCACGTGGCGGAGCATGTCGGCGTGTGCCAGAGAGCCGGAGATATCCTGTACGGCCAGGCGTTGATCGAAGCCGACGGACGCGGTAAAGCGCTGCACGAAGGCATCTGTGGGTTCGCTGAAGCGTCCGCCCCAGACGTGGCTGGTGTCAGTGGTCCTGCTCATGATGTCTCCGGCTCCGGCGTTGATTGGCTGCTCAGGCGAAATCGATTTCCGCCGCGGAGTATAGCACCGCCTCGCCGCGTCCTGCGGGCGCTGGTATGATGTCGGCGAACGGATGAGAGAGCAGAATATGGCGCAGAAAATCACCATCGCGACCCGCGAAAGTCCCCTCGCACTGTGGCAGGCCGAATACGTTCGCGACGCCCTGGAGAGCGCGCATGACGGCCTTCAGGTAGAACTGTTGGGCATGACCTCGCGCGGGGATCAGTTGCTCGACGTGCCGCTGTCCAAGGTGGGTGGCAAGGGACTGTTCGTCAAGGAACTGGAAACCGCGCTGCTCGACGGCAGTGCCGATATTGCCGTGCATTCCATGAAGGACGTGCCCATGGCGTTTCCGGACGGTCTGGGGCTGGCCGTGATCTGCGAACGCGAGGAGCCCGCAGACGCGTTCGTGAGCAATCACTACGATAGTATCGAGGCGCTGCCTGCCGGCAGCGTGGTCGGAACCTCAAGCCTGCGGCGCGAGTGCCAGTTGCGTGAGCTTCGCCCTGACGTCACCGTGCGTTTCCTTCGCGGCAACGTCAACACGAGGCTGCGCAAGCTCGATGACGGCGAGTACGATGCGATCATTCTGGCCTGCGCCGGTCTGCTGCGTCTGGAAATGGGTGATCGCATCCGCAACCGGATCCCGGTGGCGCAGTCGCTGCCTTCCGGTGGTCAGGGCGCGGTGGGAATCGAAATCCGCACCGACGATCATGCGACCCGCGCAATGCTGGAGGTGCTGCATCATCCGGCGACCGCGGAGTGCGTTACCGCCGAACGTGCGGTAAACCGCCGACTGCAGGGCGGCTGTGAGGTGCCGATAGCTGCCTATGCGGTGCACGAGTCGAGCGACAGCCTGTGGCTGCGAGCCCTGGTGGGCAGTCCGGACGGAACCCTGGTGCTGCGTGCCGAGGCGCGGGGCAGCACGCGGGACGCGGATGCCCTGGGCGAGGGCGTCGCGGACGACCTCCTGGCCCAGGGTGCCGCTGATATTCTCGCTGCGGTATATGGCCGTTAGCGGATCGGTACTGGTTACCCGGCCGGCGGGTCAGGCCGGGAAGCTGTGCGCGGGTCTTTCGGCGGCGGGATACCGGCCGCTACACCAGCCGCTGCTGGCAGTGTCACCGATCGCACTGGATGCCGCCCAGCAGGCGATGGCAGGCGCGTTGGAGAGCTATGCGCATTGCCTGTTTGTCAGCAGCAACGCGGCGAAATATGGCCTCGAGTGCCTGCTGGCGGGGCGCACTGCCTGGCCGGGCAGGGTGCAGTGCTACGCCGTGGGTGACAGCACCGCCGATGTCCTGCGGGCCGCGGGGATCGTCGTGCACACGCCGGGACGGGAAATGACCAGTGAAGGACTGCTGACGCTGCCCTCGCTGCAGTCGGTGGCCGGTGAGCGTGTGCTGATCGTCAAGGGTGAGGGCGGGCGCACTGCCCTGCGCGAGGCGCTGGCTGGACGCGGTGCGCAGGTGGATGAGCTTCGCTGTTACCGCAGGTCACCACCGGACGTCGCGCCCGACGCACTGCAGCAGCTGCTGGACGCAGAGCAGGTTGTCTGCATACTGATCTCCAGCGGTGAGGCGCTCGACAACCTGAGGGGAATTCTCGAACCTGCCGACACCGCGCAATCCATCCACGAGCACTGCGCGCTCGTCGTGCCGTCTGCGCGGGTTGCGGCGCAGGCGCGGGCCGCCGGCTGGCAGGATGTCACAGTGGCAGCCAATGCTTCCGACGATGCCATGTTGGCGGCGCTGCAGGAACGGGACCTGACGCGTGAGCGCATGGGTGGCTGACGAGAACAACAATCCGACGGCGGCTCCGGCGGCCGGATCCGCAGCGCCGGAGTCAACGGCGGCCCGAACAGCATTTTCTCCGGTCCCGCCCGCCAGTGCCGAGCGCTCAGGGAGTACCGCCATCGCCTGGCTGGCACTGCTGCTTGTCCTGTTTCTCGCCGCCGCTGGTGTCTGGGCGCTGCTGGAGGCCCAGCAGCGCGAGAGCCAGCTACGGGAGCGGCTTCAGGCAATAGAGGCGGGTGCCGGCAGCGACGTATCTGTTATCGACCCGATCAGCAGGAATCTCCAGCGCCAGGTTGAGCTGGAGGTTGCCGCCGCGCAGACAACGCTCCGCGGTGAGTGGCAGGATCAGGTAGAGAAGCTGCGCGAGCAGGCCCGCCAGCTGGCAGGTGGCACGGATGAAACGCGGCGGCTGCAGCTGGACGTCGATCGGCGCGTGTCTTCCCTGCAGGAGGCGCTGGCAGGAGCGCGGCAATCGCTCGAAGAAAAGCTTGCCGCCCTCGAAAGCCAGCTGGCTCGCCAGCGAGCCCGGCTCGACCGTTTCAGCGCGGACGATCGGGAGAGCTGGCTGCTGGCAGAGGCGCAGCACCTGATTCGCCTGGCCAACCAGCGCCTGATCATGACGGGTGATACCGGGGCTGCAGGGGCGCTGCTGCGCAGCGCGGACAATCTGCTGCAGGAACTCGATGGGGCCGATCTGCGGGATGTTCGCCGCGCCCTGGCAGCGGATATGCTCGCGGTGCGCGCGGTGTCGGGACCTGACCTCGAGGGGATCTACCTTCGCCTCGGTGCCCTGATCGAACAGACCGCCTCGCTCGCCATCTTCTCGCTCCCGGAGCCGCGCAAAGAGCCCGCTGTCACAGAGGCCGGAGACTGGCGCGGTCGCCTCCGCCTCGGGTATGAGAGGGCGCTGGAAAAGCTTTCCAGCTACGTGGTATTCCGTCGCCGGGATGTGTCGCCAGAGGCGCTGATGGATCCGCAGTGGGAGGCCATGCTGAGGCAGAACCTGCGCCTGCTGATCGAGCAGGCGCAGTTGGCGCTGCTTTCGGGCAACCCGCGTCTTTTCCGTGAGAGCCTGCAGCGTGCGCGAGACTGGCTCGGCCAGTTCCCCGGCAGCGACGAAACCGCGGCAGGGGCAATGCTGCGTGAGCTGGAGGACCTCGAGGCCACGCCCATCAGTGTCGATGCACCGGATGCGTCGAAGACGCTGCAGGCGATGCAGGCCGTCATGGCGGCCCGCAAGGGCGACAGGGACGCTGGCCCATGATGCGGCTGTTCTTTGTGGCGCTCGTTGCGCTTCTTCTGGGCGCTGGCGTTGTCGCCCTCATCGACAGCGAGCCCGGCTACCTGCTGGTGGCCTACAGCGGCTACACGATAGAGACCAGCCTGTGGATAGGACTGTTGTTGATCGCCGGCATCGTGCTGGCGTTGTACGCGGCACTGCGCCTTCTGCAGCGCGTGCTTTCCGCGCCGGGTTCACTCGTGTTCTGGGCGAACTCGCGCAAGCGTCGCCAGGCGGCACGGCTTACCAGTCGGGGGCTGATGAATTTCATTGAGGGTAACTGGAAGCAGTCCCGTCGGCAGCTCCGGCGCGGCGCCCGTCATGCCGAGGCGCCCGTGTTCAATCACCTCATGGCCGCGCGTGCCAGTTTTCAGCTCGAGGACAGATCACAGATGCGCAGTGATCTTGAGGCTGCGCTGGCCTCAGACAGCCAGGCCGCGGCGGCGGTGGATCTGGTGCAGGCAGAGATGCAGCTGCAGGCCGCGCAGTACGGCCCCGCACTGGCAAGCCTTGACCGCGCCGAAGCCAGCGGTTCGCGCACGCCCCTGTCGCTGCGCCTGCGCAGCAAGGCGATGCTGGGCCTGTCGGACTGGGAAGGCCTTCGTGCGCTGCTGCCCGATCTGCAGAAGCATGAGGTGCTGTCGGCGAGGAAGCTGGCGCGACTGCGCAGGGAAACGGCCCTGCGCCTCCTCAAAGTGGCAGCCGGTGACCTCGGTGACAATACGGTCACGGCCCTGCAGCGCGCCTGGAAGCAGACGCCGGCGGATCTTCAGCACGACGATCGCGTGCTGCACCGCTATCTGTCGCTGCTGGCGAACGCCGGTGCCACAGAGGAGACGATCAACCTGATTGCTCGCATCCTGAAAAAACGCTGGGACCCGGTGCTGGTTGAGCAGTTCGGGCGCCTGCCGGGGCAGAATCCGCAGCAGCAGCTGGCGCTGGCAGAAGGCTGGCTGGTGGGTCGCGAGGAGGAGCCGACGCTGCTGCTTTGCCTCGGGCGCCTGGCGGCGCGGCAGCGTCTGTGGGGGCAGGCGAGGGATTACTTCGAGCGCAGCATCAGTGTCGATCCCCGCGATGAGGCCTGTGCCGAGCTCGGCCGTCTGCTTGCCGCCAGCGGTGACTACCTGCAGGCCAGCAAGGTTTTCTGTGCCGGTCTGGCTTTGCAGGACCGTGGCCTGCCGGAACTGCCCCTGCCGGAAAACGCAGTGGCAAAAGACCGCCTCATTACTGTGGATATCAGCGCCGGCAAGAAGCATTGAGTGCACTGTATCCGGAACGGGTCCCTGAGCATCAGAGCCCGAGTGACGCCCACATGTTGTCAACCCGCTTTTTCACGTCGTCGGACATGCTGATCGGCTGTCCCCACTCACGGGTGGTCTCCCCGGGCCATTTGTTAGTGGCATCCATTCCCACCTTGGATCCCAGTCCGGCCACGGGTGAGGCGAAGTCGAGATAGTCGATGGGCGTATCGTCCACGAAGACGCAATCCCGCCGTGGATCCATGCGCGTGGTAATGGCCCAGATCACATCCTGCCAGTTACGCGGGTCAACATCGTCGTCAGTAACCACGATGAACTTGGTGTACATGAACTGACGCAGGAATGACCAGATGCCCAGCATGACGCGCTTGGCATGTCCGGGATATTCCTTGCGCATGGTCACCACGGCCATGCGATACGAGCAGCCCTCCGGCGGCAGGTAGAAATCGACGATTTCCGGGAACTGTTTCTTGAGTATCGGCACGAACACCTCGTTCAGGGCGACGCCGAGAATGGCGGGCTCATCCGGTGGTCGCCCGGTGTACGTGGTGTGGTAGATCGGTGATTCCCGGCTGGTGATGGCGTCCACCGTGAACACGGGGAAGCTGTCGACTTCGTTGTAGTAGCCTGTGTGGTCGCCGAAGGGTCCTTCGGCGGCCATGTCGCCCGGCTCCAGGTACCCTTCCAGAATGTACTCCGCGGTGGCCGGTACCTGCAGGCCGTGTTCGCGACACAGTGGCGTGATGCATTCCACGAGCTCGGTCTTGCCACCGCGCAGAAGGCCGGCGAAGGCGTATTCCGACAGCGTGTCCGGCACCGGCGTGACCGCACCGAGCGTGGTGGCGGGATCGGCGCCGAGGGCGAGGGCCACCGGATAGCGCTTGCCCGGATTCTGCAGCTGCCAGTCGCGGTAGTCGAGGGCGCCGCCTCGGTGTGACAGCCAGCGCATGATGAGGCGGTTACGGCCGATCAGCTGCATGCGGTAAATGCCGAGGTTCTGTCGCTTCTTGTTCGGTCCGCGGGTAATGACCAGCGGCCAGGTGACCAGCGGGCCGGCGTCCCCGGGCCAGCAGGTCTGTATGGGTAGCTCATGCAGGTCGACCGAACTGCCCTCGCGGACGTGAGTCTGGCAGGGAGCGTTGCGCACGAGCTTCGGGCCCATGCTCATGACTTTTTTCAGCAGCGGCGCCTTATCGATGGCGTCGCGAAAACCGGCGGGTGGATCGGGCTGGCGAAGGTAGGCCAGCAGTTCGCCGATTTCGCGCAGGGCGGAAACGTCTTCTGCGCCCATGCCCATGGCGACGCGGCGCTCTGTCCCGAACAGGTTGGCAAGCACGGGAACACTGTGATTTTTCGGGCGGGTGAACAGCAGGGCGGGTCCGCCGGCGCGCAGGGTGCGGTCGGCAATCTCCGTCATTTCCAGGTACGGGTCGACTTCGACGTCGATGCGCTTCAGTTCACCCTGTTTTTCCAGGGCATCGATGAAATCGCGCAGGTCCGCGTACTTGCTTGCCATGGTGCTGCTCCGTCAGAGGGCGGCACAGTATAGCAACGTCGCCACGCTGGCGACGCAGGTGCAGACTACTTGCGACGCATCGAGAGGAAGAATTCCTCGTTGGTCTTGGTGTCTTTGAGCTTGTCGATCAGGAACTCGATCGCCGGTGTGTCTTCCATACCGTGCAGCAGCTTGCGCAGAATCCACATGCGCTGCAGTTCGTCCTCGGCCGTGAGCAGTTCTTCGCGCCGGGTGCCGGAACGACGGATGTTGATGGCGGGATACACGCGCTTCTCGGCGACTTTGCGGTCGAGGTGGAGCTCCATGTTACCGGTGCCCTTGAATTCCTCGTAGATGACCTCGTCCATCTTTGAACCGGTGTCGATCAGCGCCGTGGCGATAATCGATAAAGAACCGCCCTCTTCGATATTGCGTGCGGCACCGAAGAATCGCTTGGGGCGCTCCAGCGCGTGAGCATCGACACCGCCGGTGAGTACCTTGCCGGAGCTCGGAATAACGGTGTTGTAGGCGCGGGCCAGGCGCGTGATCGAATCGAGCAGGATGATCACGTCGCGCTTGTGCTCGACCAGTCGCTTGGCCTTCTCGATCACCATGTCGGCGACCTGCACGTGACGCGAAGGGGGTTCGTCAAAGGTGGATGCGACGACCTCTGCACCTCGCACCCCGACCGAGCGCTGCATCTCGGTGACTTCCTCGGGCCGCTCGTCGATCAGCAGGACAATGATGTAGCACTCGGGATTGTTGCTCATGATGGCCTGGGCCATGCTCTGCATCATGATGGTCTTGCCCGCCTTGGGCGGTGCTACCAGGAGACCGCGCTGGCCCTTGCCAATGGGGGCGACCAGATCGATGATGCGCCCCGTGAGATCTTCGGTGCTGCCGTTGCCCTTCTCGAGAATCAGGCGCTTGGTGGGGAATAGCGGGGTCAGGTTTTCGAACAGAATCTTGCTTTTGGAATCTTCCGGCCGGTTGAAGTTAACCTCGCCTATCTTCAGCAGTGCAAAGTAACGTTCGCTGTCCTTCGGAGGGCGGATCTTGCCGGTAATGGAGTCACCGGTGCGCAGATTGAAGCGGCGAATCTGGCTGGGCGAGACGTATATGTCATCCGGGCCTGCGAGGTAAGAGCCCTCGGCGGAGCGCAGAAACCCGAAACCGTCCTGCAGGATCTCCAGTACCCCATCGCCATAAATGTCTTCGCCGCTTTTGGCGTGGCGTTTGAGGATGGAGAAAATGATGTCCTGCTTGCGCGAGCGGGCCATGTTTTCCAGGCCGATCTCTTTCGCAATGTCAATGAGTTCCTGGGTGGATTTGGTCTTCAGGTCGGTAAGATTCATAGACTTTTCTGGGATGTGGGATTGAAGAGAGCCGTGTATGGCCACGCGCTGGCATCAGGTGTGTCGGGCTTTATGCCCAGGACGTTGGAGCGGCCAATTGAATTACGGGGTTATTATCGCTGCACGGGAGGTAGCAACGATCTGAAAGTTAGCATGTCGGGAGAGGGGCGTCTACCGCTTTTTCGGCCACGCCCGCTGCGGGGTTTGCGGCTCTTGTGCACGGGCAACGATGCCAGCTTTGGAAACGGTGCCGACTGCGCTCGCACAGTGGGCACCCCCGGGTCTACTCGACCGATTCCTTGATAAAATCAACCAGCTGCGTCTTGGAGAGTGCGCCCACCTTGGTCGCCTCGGCATTACCATTCTTGAACAGAATCAATGTGGGAATACCGCGGATGCCGAATTTTGGCGGAATCTCCGGGTTGGAATCGACGTCAACCTTGCAGATCTTCAGCTTGCCGGCGTATTCCGTCGCAATTTCGTCGAGGATAGGGGCAATCATTTTGCAGGGGCCGCACCATTCAGCCCAGAAATCCACCAGTACGGGAACATCTGCGGACAGGACGTCCTGATCGAAACTGCTGTCGGTCACATGTACGATGTGCTCACTCATGAGATTCTCCGGAATATTGAATAAGGCCTGCCCTGGTGGGCAATGAAAGAAACATGTATCTGTCGCTGCAGTTTACCATTGGGATGCGTCGCGTCCAATTCAAGCCCACTGATCCCCGCGGGCTCCCGGGCGCGCAGAATGTGCGATGATGCCGGTGTCATCGCGCCGGTGGACGCACGCTGGTGCGTGTACCTGCTGCGTTGCGCCGATGGCAGTCTGTATACCGGAATTACCCGCGACCTCCCTCGCCGTCTTCGACAGCACAACGGGGAGCTGGTCGGCGGATCGCGATACACCCGATCGCGACGACCGGTCGCACTGGCGTGGTCGACGCAGGCTGAATGTCGGGCCGAGGCGCAGCGCCTCGAGGCCTCCATCAAGGCCCTGTCGCGGGCCGCAAAATGGGCGCTTGTCAGGGGCTAGTGGGTCGCTGTTTGTCAGTCTCCCAGACTGTCCAGCGCTTCCTGCGTCTCCAGCCAGCGCTCTTCAAGCGCTTCTGTGAGCTGCCTCAGCTCACCCTCACGTTTCAGCAGAACGGGAAGTTCTGCCTGCTGATCATTCCCGTAAAGCGATGGGTCTGCCAGCCGTGCCTGAAGGTCCTGCATTTCAGCCTCGCTGCGCGCCATGTCGTTCTCAATAGTGCGCAGAGTCTGGCGCAGCGGCTTCAATTGCTCGCGACGGGCCGCGGCGTTCTGGCGCCGGCTGCGTGCGTCTTCACCGGCGCCCGCCGCAGGCATCGCGGGTGCCGGAGCGGGGCGGCGCGATTCAGCGGGTGATTCGGCAGCGATAGCACGCTCGTAACTGGCGACATCGCCGTCATAGACCTGAACGGTGCCGTCGGCAATGAGCCACAGCTCGTCTGCGGTGTTGCGCAGCAGGTGGCGATCGTGGGTGACCAGTAATACTGCGCCGCTGAAGGCCTGCAGCGCCAGGGTCAGTGCGTGGCGCATTTCCAGGTCCAGGTGGTTGGTCGGCTCGTCCAGGACCAGAAGATTGGGTTTTTGCCAGACCACCATTGCCAGGGCAAGACGGGCTTTTTCGCCGCCGGAGAATGGCGCGATCACGTCGTCGGCACGGGCACCGCGAAAGTCGAAGCCGCCGAGAAAATCGTAGATGGTCTGTTCCCGGGCATCCGGTGACAGACGCTGCAGATGTTGTGCAGCCGTGGCGGACAGATCAAGCACCTCCAGCTGCTGTTGGTCATAGTAGCCAACGCGACAACCCGGACTGACGTGGCGCTTGCCGGCCACCAGAGGCAGGTCGCCGACCAGGCTCTTGAGCAGCGTGGTCTTGCCGGCGCCGTTACGACCCAGCAGGCCGATGCGCGCCGTCGGATGCAGCCGCAGGTTGATGCGGTCAAGCAGCGCCTCGCGAGCGTAGCCCAGAGATGCCTCCTCCAGGTAGATCGCGGGATCACTCAGTGCCGGCGCCTCGGGAAAGCTGAAGGTGAAGGGGTTATCGATATGCGCGGCGGCGACCTGCTGCATGCGCTCCAGCTCTTTCAGTCGCGACTGCGCCTGCCTGGCCTTGGTCGCCTTGTAACGGAAGCGGCGCACGAAATCCTCGATTTCGGCGACACGCCGCTGCTGCTTTTCATGCAGTGCCTGCTGTTCCGCGAGACGCAGGGCGCGAAGCTGTTCGAAATCGGTGTATCCGCCGCGATAGCTGTTGAGCTGTTGCTGCTCGATGTGCAGTACCCGTTCGCAGGTGGCATCGATGAAATCCCTGTCGTGCGAGATAAGCAGAAGCGTACCCGGGTATTCCTGCAGCCAGCGCTGCAGCCAGAGACTGGCATCCATGTCCAGGTGGTTGGTCGGCTCGTCGAGCAGCAGCACATCCGACGGCATCATCAGGGCGCGGGCCAGGTTCAGCCGTATGCGCCAGCCGCCGGAGAACTCGCTGACCGGGCGCGCCGCATCCCCCGGGGCGAAACCCAGCCCGCTCAGCAGGCGATGACTGCGTGCCTCGGCGCTGTAGCCGTCGTTTTCCTGCAGCGCCACATGGGTCTGCGCCATGCCTTCGAAGTCGTCGTTTGCTTCCTGTTCTTTCAGGCGCTGCAGCAGCATGGCGATGGCGGCATCACCCTCCAGGACGTAGTCTGCCGCAGTGGCGCCACTCGTCTCCACTTCCTGCGCCATGTGGGCGATGCGCAGCCCGTCAATGCCATCGATGTGGCCGGCGTCGGCACCCAGTTTGCCAAGCAGAAGGGAAAACAGGCTCGACTTGCCGCTGCCATTGGCGCCGATCAGCGCAATGCGCTGTCCGGCCTGCAGCGTTGCTGAACTGTCGGCAAACAGCAGGTGTTCACCGCGTCGCAGCGTAATGTTACGTAGTATGATCATATGGAGAATTCTACGGTGCGCTGCGCAGGTCCACCAGATGCGCGGGACAATCTGCGCAGGACAATCGATGGATGATGATATGGCGGTTCCCGAGCTCTGGCAGGGAATGCTTGACCTTTACTCAGCACGGGGTGTCCCGGAGGCCTGTGTTGGTGTCCAGGACGCCTGCGACGCCGATGTTCTGCTGCTTCTCACCGCGGCGATCCTGGCGCGCAGCGAACGACAGGTGACGCCGGATCTTGCAGGCAGGCTGGTGGCTGCGACGGCGGAATGGCGACACGAGGTGGTCCTGCCGCTGCGTGCCCTGCGCAGGCGGTGGCGTGGCAGGCTGGCCGCGCAGTCACTGCGTGAACGCGTGAAAGCACTGGAGCTGGAGGCCGAGCGCAGCCAGGTCAGCCTGCTGCAGTCTACGCTCGAGGCGGCGTCCCCACTGCCCGAGGCAGTCGCTGGTCGGGCGTTGCTTCGCCGCAATTGTCTCGCGGTGTTGCCGGGCGCGAGAGCGTGTCTGGCTTGCGACGAGGCCCGTGAGATCTTTCTCGACGGCGTTGCAGCACGGCTTTGGCCATGATGAGTGGCTGAAAATCGCGGGGTAGCTGAATAGCTGTCGGGGTAGTACCATTCTCCACTTGCAAATTCACTCACAACTGACGGACTCACTTATGAAGAAAGCCATACTCCCCTTCGCGATCGCGGCGTTGACACTGGGGCTTCAGGCCTGTGACCAGGGCACAGAGGAGGGCGGCGCAGCCGAATCCGGTGCTGAGGTTACGCTCGATACACCGACCAAGCGTCTCAGCTACGGCGTTGCACTTGGCCTCGGTCGCAATATGGCGTCAGATGGCATGGAAATGGATATCGATGCCTTCACACTGGGCCTTCGCGATGCATTCTCCGGTGCCGAGCAGCGTCTGACCCAGGAAGAGATTCAGGCCGAGATGATGGCGTTCCAGGAGCAGCTGGAAGCTGAGCAGACGGCGAACCAGGAAGCCCTGGCGGCATCCAATGCCGCCGCGGCAGAGGCGTTCATGGCTGAAAACGCCCAGCGCGAAGGTGTCATTACCACTGACTCAGGCCTGCAGTACGAGGTCATGAAAATGGGCGATGGCGTCACGCCGGGACCTGAGGATACGGTGGAAGTTCACTACAGCGGCAAACTGCTGGATGGCACCGAGTTTGACTCATCCTACAAGCGCGGCGAGCCCGTGACCTTCGGTGTAGGTCAGGTCATTGCCGGATGGACCGAGGCACTGCAGATGATGCCTGCAGGTTCCCAGTGGAAGCTGTTCATTCCGCCGGAGCTGGCCTACGGTGCTGGTGGTGCAGGGCAGGTGATCGGCCCGAACGCTGCGCTGACCTTTGAGGTTGAGCTGCTGTCAGTGCCGAGCCAGTCTGAAGACAGCGAAGAGAACGAAGAAGGCTGATACCGCGTCAGTTCCCCGACGCCGGCGCCACTGCCGGCGTCGGATTCTCCCCCGACAGCCGTTTTCGCATCACCGCCTGGCTGTCTGCCAGAGTCCCAGCATAGCCAGAACCAGGAACAACAGCAGCGTCTGTGCGGGTATGCTCATTCCCAGGAAGCTCCACTGCGTCTCGGCACAGTTGCCGTCCCCCATCATGACCAACGCAAAGGTCTCACTCAGCGGCAGCGTATCCAGCATGTAGTCGAGGCTGGGTCCACAGGCAGGTGCCTGGTCCGCAGGCAGACTCTGCAGCCACACATGCCGGCCGGCAACCGCGGCACCACCGATAGCCGCCAGCGTACAGAGTCCGGCATAGAGACGGCGACCGATGCCGGAAGGGTTGTGAATAAATGCCGCCAGTGCAAACAGGCCCACCAGTATGACAAAACCACGCTGCGTGATACACAGCGGGCATGGGGCGAGCCCAAGGGCCTGCTGCAGGAACAGCACCGCGAAGCCCATGGCGATAACGGGTATGAGGAACAGGGCAAAAAAAACCGGACGTTTCTGCATCAGTGGGTGCATGGTGACTCCTGCGGTAAACCGCGGTTGCCGCTATAGCGCGGCGTATTGATCGTAGTAGGCTCGGAGGTGCGCGGCAAAATCGCGGGTCTCGCTGCGCTCCAGCGCCGTCTGGGCTTCCAGGGATCGCGCGCTCTCGGCATCCAGGGCCGCCAGCGTTTCCGGAGACAGGGGACGGGCGCGGAAGTGCTCCGCCCAATGGTTGCTGTAGTGCAGCCCAAGGCGGTAGAAGGGCATGTCGCGTTCGCGCATTTCCGCGATCAGTTGCGCCGAGGGTGTGAGTTCCGGGTTGTTGATCTTCGCGCGCTGAGCCTCCAGAGCACGGCGATAGTCCTCGCCGCCGTGGGACCTGTCCAGCGCATCGGCTGACCGGATCAGCGCATCCATCAGCGCGTTTGCCAGTTCGGCCATTGGCCGCGGCCCGTCCGGGGTGCCCAGGGTGAGACCGGGTTCGCGGCCACGGTTGACCACGGCCTCCAGATTGGCGTCCTGCATGGACTGCTGCTGTTCATTGCAGGCGGGGCTGTCATCGGTAAGACAATGCAGGAGGAATGTGTCGAGAAAACGGATCATTCCTGCATCGATGCCTTCCGCCAGAAACGGGCTCACGTCGAGGCAGCGTACCTCGATGTACTCAATGCCGGCGCGGTTCAGGGCGGCGAGCGGTGTCTCGCCAGAGGCCGCAACACGTTTTGGACGGATGGTGCTGTAGAACTCGTTTTCTATCTGCAGCAGACTCGTGTTGAGCTGCTGATAGTTGCCATCCTCTCCGGCGGGATAGGCGGCGTAATCGGCGTGTGGCTGCATGATGGCGTCTTTCAACGCGTGGATATAGTTATCCAGTGAGTTGTAGCAGACCTGCAGGCCTCGCTGCGCGGCGCTGTTGTAGCCAAGTCCCCCCATACGCAGTGCCGTTGCGTATGGCAGGAAGAGTGTGTTGCCCTCGCTGTCGAAGGCCTCGAGCGCGCTTTTCTGTCCGCGTCCGCGCAGGAAGCTGGCGCAGACGGCCGGGGAGGCGCCGAAGAGGTAGATGAGAAGCCATGACCAGCGGTGGAAGTTGCGAATCAGCCCCAGATAGCGGTCGGTGATGTAGTCCTGCCGCCTGCCTGGCGAGCCGTCTGCCTGCCAGCTGGCGTCCCAGTAGCTGTCCGGCATGGAGAAGTTGTAATGAATCCCGGCGATCGCCTGCATGGTGCGGCCATATCGATTGCCCAGACCCAGTCGATACACGGTTTTCATTCGCGCGACATTGGACGAGCCGTACTGCGCCACCGGAATACCTGCATCCCCGGAGACGATACAGGGCATGCTGGCTGCCCAGAGCCGCTCGTTGCCCAGGTGCCGATAGACGTAGGTGTGGATGTCCGCCAGCGTTGTCAGCGTGGTATCGATGCCTGTGCTCACGGGGGTGATGAATTCCATCAGTGCTTCGGAGTAATCCGTTGTGATCGCGCCGTGCGTCAGTGCGGAACCGAGAGCCTGCGGATGCGGTGTCTGCGCGAGCGTGCCCTCTGCAGATATGCGCAGGCTCTCCTTTTCAATGCCGCGCTGGATGGCGTTGAGCAAGTCGGGTTGGTCTGCAGTCACGTGCTGCAGTTGTCGGTGCCAGTGGGATGTCAAGTTGCATATCCTGTGCCGGAGTCATCGCCGCGGGCGCGCAGCAGTTGCTGGCGTCGCGGCGCAAAAGTGTAGCGGTGAACGTTCGGCGAGTACAGATGTGCGATGAATCAGCTGTCCTCCCGGACTTCCATCACCTGCAGCGCCTGTTCCCAGTGCTCCAGGTCCGAGCCCGCGGCGTTGAGTATCTCGAAGCCCGCAATCCAGCTGCCCGGCTTGTCCTTCTCCTGCATCCTCCAGCGAACCTGACCCACCAGGTAAAAGGGCTCGTCGTTGCCCGGAATATCGACCCCAATCTGCAGGATAGCGCCGACGGTGACACGCTGGTCGATCTGGACACGCAGGCCCCAGCGCGACACTTCCAGGGTGTGGCAGCGCACAACCTTCCCGGGCCCGAGGCTGCCGGGCGGGGGTGACTCCAGCTCGATGAATACCGTGCTCTCCAGCGGCAGTCGGCAATAGCGACGACTGTTCTTGCCGGTCATGTCCAGGCCCCCCGCTGTTCAGTCATGGTGCTGGCCTCGCGCGCGCTGCACTTCGTCGCGGAAGTAGGAGCGTGTTTCCAGGATGTCGACCAGCCCTTCATCAATCAGCCCGAGCAGCTCACTGCGGGACAGTTCGCGCAGGGCAATGCCCCGGCGGTTGACAAAGATATAGTTGTCCCGGCGCGGATCGTAGACCGCCAGCTTGGCCATGATCGGCGTTTCACCGTCATGAAATCCCAGCCAGGCGCCCATCGGGACGTCGATCTCGGGTTCCGCGTTTCGTTCACGCCCGCTGTCGGACATACCCCTGTCCTGGCGCTCGCTGTAGGCGGTTCCGGCGCGCTCGGTGGGACGTGGCTGTGAGACAGGTGCACGGTTTTCCCGGGGTCGCTGGGTTAGCCGCTCGGGCGACCTGGCCTCCGCCTGGCGCAGGTCAGGTGCCGGTACCGCCACGGTGCTGGGCTGTATGGGTGGGGCGGGCGAACCGCTGTCACTGTCCTCTGTCAGCGTCAGCTCGAGGGATTCGATTTCGGGTACCGCAGGGTCACCCACGGACCTCCCTTCACGCCGGCTCAGGTCCGGCAACGGGTCTTCCCACTCTTCAGCCGCGGCGGTGGATGCCGTGTGTTGCGATCTACTGCTTGACAGTACGTCACCGTCCTCGGGCTGTAAGGCGTCGCTCGCGTCGGGTTCGGTGTCGTCTGCATCGATGGACTCGCCGTCGATGGGTTCGGGCACGAAAGACGGATCGATCAGGGCACGCAGCTTTTCATTGCTGTCCACGCCCGCGGTGCTCGCCAGGGAGAGGCTGAAAGTGTCCTCGGCGGGCAGGGGCCGTGCCCGGTTTTCGCGCAGCCGTCGTAGAAATTCATCGCGGCGCAGGTCCAGGGCCTTGAGTCCCACGACATTCGTGAACAGGAGATGCTGACCCTTCTCCAGCTGCAGCGTCAGCTGGGCGCGCAGTTCTCCCTCATCGTCCTGCATGAGGAACCAGTGGCCGTTGTTCAGCTCCACTGCGTCCTGGTCATGATTCTCCACGACGGCGCGGGAGCCCGTGATGGCGATCGGCGGAATACGCGTCAGGCCCAGATTCTGGCCATGACGCAGCCTCAGGTGCGCATATTCCACGAGGCCGATGGCATCGTCTGCTGCGTCCGGATCGTGCTGCAGACTGAGCAGCCATTCCCTGAGCTCCTGCGGCAGGCGCTTGACGATGTTGGCCAGGCGGTCGCGATTGGCATCGTCAGCGTCCTCGCGGGGCTGGACGGATTCCATAAGATGCTCCGTCGCCCGCCGCACCTGGCGCCATTCATGGGAGTCCGTGCCAAATTTGAGGGCGACCAGCTGCGCGCTGTCAAACCATGGACCTTTGAGAAATTCCCCGATGGCGGCAGGTAGCTGGTACTTCTCGAGACCGCTATTGATCACCCCGGCGGCGTCGCGCTTGACCTGATCCGTTTTCAGGCTGGCCGCCTCGGCTTCGGCAAGGCGCTGCACCATTCGCTGGGCGCGCGCAGCATCCCGCTCGGCGGCCGCGGTGAGTTCACGCGTGATGTGGGCGAAATCCACGGACCGGTCCTCGAACCACTCACGTGCTCTGACCACGGCTCGCATGACGCGTTGCTCAAGCATCTGGCCGGCGCGGTCCAGGCGCTGCTGCCAGCCGACGGCACTTTGCTGGAGACAGTCAAGCAGCTGATGCAGGGGGTGTGCGCCGGGGGTGAAAAAGTGCTCGTCAGACACCGCCAGCGCAATCGCCAGCGGCAGTAGTTTGCGCACTTCCAGAGCGAGCTTCTGCTCCAGCGGATAATGGTCTTCCCAGTGGTCGAATGACAGCGTCACCCATTCCACAATGGAGCCATGCGCAGGCTCGAGGCTGCCGCTTGCACCCTCGCTTTCCGCCTGACGGCGCAGGCTGATGAGCGGCGACGTCGGGTCATCGCCCAGCTTTCCCAGAAGTCGGATCAGCTGGTCACGGGTCAGCACCTCTCGCCCTGCCTCGCCACCGGATTGTGGAAAGCGCCGTGTGACCGCGTCGCGGAGCGAGCAGGGTAGCGGGATATGTTCGCTGGAAAGAGGCATCAGGCCGCGGGCGCCAGCAGCGCTAGCGCGTGCTGCGCAATAGCTGGTCGATTACCCGCTCCAGTTGCCGCAGGCTGTTGCATTCAGCGGCAAAATGGCAGGCACTGAGGTAGCGGAGCATCTCGGAGTCACCGGTTCCCCATGCCTGGCGCGATTCGGGATTGAGCCAGATGACCTGCTTGCTTCGCTGATAGAGACTCTGCATGATTTCCAGTTCTGGATCCCCCCGGTTGTTGCGGGCGTCACCGAGAATGATAACTGATGTCTGTCGGTTTATATCATTCAGTGCCAGGCGCGCAAAATCGCGCAGGCTGCCTCCGTAATCGGTTGCACCGCCGTATTGCCAGTTTGCCAGTTCCACGGCGCGCTCCACAGGGTGGGTCTCAAACAGCTCGCTGATTTCACCGAGGTGGTGTGAGAAGGCAAAGCTGCGCATGCGCGGCAGAATGTCCTGCAGGCTGTACAGGAAGATGAGCAGGAACTTTGCGTACGCGGCGACGGAACCACTGACGTCGCAGAGAGCCAGTACCTGTGCCTTGTCCCGCCGACGCCGGCGCCAGTGGGTACGAAAGAGGATGCCGTCCGTGGGTACCCCCGCGCGCAGGGTCTTGCGCATGTCCAGCTGCCCGCGGCGCACGGGACGGCGCCGGCTGGAGTGGCGGCTGGCGAGGCGCCGCGCCATTTTCTCGACCAGCCGCTGTACCCGATCCATGTAGTGGCGCTCGATGTGACTGAGGCGCGTCTTGCTGAGAATGTCGTCCATGAACTGGCTGTTTCTGCCTTCCGCATGCAGCAGGTACTGGCCGTCGACGTAGTCGCGCACCTGGGAACGCAAGATGTCGCGGTATCGTCTTATGCTGTCCAGCGCGGGATGCTCGTCCCGTTCGAGGTCGATAACCGCGCTGCGCAGCTGTTCCTCACCCATCGCCTGCAAAATGCTGCGCACATAAAGGCCCTTCTGGGTGAACATCTGGATATCTGCTACACCCGATGCGCTGCCGGCGCGCCTCAGGGCAGCGCTTAGCTGGGCGCGTTCATTGTTCATCAGGCCCTGCATCAGAGCTGACTGCAGCAGTTCGCGAACGCTGTCATGGGTCTCGGCCGCGGATTCCAGCAGCTCACGCTCGCCGTCATCGGCTGCCCCGCTGTCCTGTGGTGGCGATTCCGGGCCGGCAGCCGCAGACCCGGCGCTATCCGTGTCGTCTGCGTCATCATTATCGTCTTTACCACTGAAGTCGGCGTCGCGCTGTCCGAAATAGCGATCAAAGCAGGTCTCGACGATATGCTGCTCCCGCGATGTCTTGGCCAGCGAGGCCGTCAGACCGGTTCGCAGCCGGTCGCGGTCGGCGTAGCCGAGGAGCTGCAGCGCTGCCACCGCATCCAGTGTCTCCGCAGGAGATACACGCACATCGTGACTGCGCAGAATCCGGATGAAGGTGATGAGGCTGGCTTGCATAACTCCGCCTGGTCGCCGACTAGTGTCTGCCGGCACTAATGTCCAGCAGCGAACCGAGCTCTGCCTGCGCGGCTTCAATGTCCTGTTCGAATTTGAGCAGGGTGCCAAGGCTGTCGCGAACCAGTTGCGCATCCAGCGCGTCGGCGTGCAGCAGCAGCAAACTGCGCGCCCAGTCGATGGTTTCCGAGATCGCGGGTGTCTTGCGCAGATCCAGCTCGCGGAGTGAGTGGACAAAGGCCACCAGTTGCCGACGCAGCGCGTCGTCAATCCCCGGCACCCGACTCTGGACAATCCGCTCCTCAAGCTCCAACGAGGGGAAGGGAATATAAAGG
The DNA here is from genome assembly GCF_004340525.1 of Chromatocurvus halotolerans. Classification (GTDB taxonomy): domain Bacteria; phylum Pseudomonadota; class Gammaproteobacteria; order Pseudomonadales; family Halieaceae; genus Chromatocurvus; species Chromatocurvus halotolerans. Next base: position 313,166 of record NZ_SLWX01000003.1, read on the forward strand.
TGCAGGCAGCGGCGCTTCAGGGCGTCGGAGATTTCCCGGGTATTGTTGCTGGTCAGGAACACCATGGGACGTGATCTTGCCCGTACAGTCCCTATTTCAGGGATAGAGACCTGAAAGTCCGACAGCACCTCAAGAAGCAGTGATTCGAACTCGTAGTCCGCCTTGTCGATCTCATCAATCAGCAGAATCGCCCCTTCCTCCTGCTGCATCGCCGTCAGCAGTGGGCGGGGCTCCAGAAAAGCCTCGGAGTAGAAAATATCACCGAACGCGTGCAGTCGTTCCACGGCAGCGGCCAGGTCGTCTGCGCCCTGCAGGAGATCTCCCAGCTTTTCCTTCAGGATCTGGGTGTAGAGCAGCTGTTTGCCGTATTTCCATTCATACAGCGCCTTGGCCTCATCCAGCCCTTCGTAACACTGCAGCCGGATCAGCGGCAGTGACAGCAGCGCTGACGCCGTCTTGGCCAGCTCGGTTTTTCCGACCCCCGGCGGGCCCTCTACCAATACAGGCTTGCCCAGCTGGAACGCCAGAAAAACCGTCGTGGCAATGCGATCGCTGCAGATGTAGCCGAGTGCGTCGAAGCCGTGTCTGATTGCCTCGATAGACTCGAACTGGGGGAGCGCCTGTCTGTTCAAGGTCTGCCTCTTGGGATTGCCGCGTTTCGCGAGGGTGGGGGTGGCACGGGCTAACGTCAGCCGCCCGTCGCGCTCATGAAGCGCACGATGTCCGGCTCATCACTGTGAGTAAAGTGGTGTTTTTCGGGTTTCAGGTTGATAGCGTGGTCAATGCAACTGCGCAGCGTCGCCGGGCCGGCGTTCTCCGCGCGCAGGACCTCCCGCAGATCTACCGAATGTTCGTTGCCAAGACACAGCAGCAGTCGCCCTTCGGCGGTCACCCGCACGCGATTGCACAAATGGCAGAAGTTGTTGCTGTGGGGCGATATGAAGCCCACCCGGCTTTTCCTGCCAGTCACCCGGTGCTTGCGGGCCGGTCCGGCATGCTGCGCCGGATCGCCGAGAGGCTCAAGCTCGAATCGCCGCGAGATGATCTGCTGCAATTCGGCGCTGCTGATGTGCGCCAGCGCCCGGCTGTGCTCCGATATGCTGCCGAGCGGCATCTCCTCGATAAAGGCGATGTCGATACCCCGGTCACAGGCAAACTGCACCAGGTCGATCACCTCGTCCTCGTTGCGACCGCGCAGAACAACGGCGTTCAGGCGCACACCTTCGAAACCGGCGCTGCAGGCGGCGTCGATCCCGGCAATCACCTGATGGAGGTCGCCGTGACGGGTCAGCTCGCGAAACCGGTCGGGACGCAGACTGTCGAGACTGATATTCAGCCGCTTCACGCCGGCCTCCCGCAGCGGTCCGGCGAAGCTGCTCAACTTTGAGCCGTTAGTCGTCATTACCAGTTCATCGAGGCCCGGCATCCCGCCAAGCTGGCGCACCAGCTGCATAATGCCGTTGCGGACCAGGGGTTCACCCCCGGTAATTCGGATCTTGCGCACGCCCAGTGCTACGAAGGCCTCTGCGACCTGGTATATCTCCTCGAGCGAGAGAATCTCGCTGCGCGGCGCAAACCGCATGTCTTCTGACATGCAGTAGACACAGCGAAAATCACAGCGATCCGTAACGGACAGGCGAAGGTAGCTGACCTCGCGGCCAAAGCGGTCGACGAGTGATGAGGGCGACACAGGCATGGCAACAGTTTACGCGGAGTGTTGGAGCAGCTCCACTGCCGTACTGGCAATTGTTGGAACTTTACAGTGGCAGTGGCATGGGACAGGATGACGCAGCATCCGGGAGAGAATAATTCATGCTGCAAAGTTCGTTTGCCACAGCAACCGTGCGTGTCACAGTGCCGTCAGGTCGCGGGCGTCTTGTGACGATCCTTGACGCTGTGTGCCTGTGCTGAAGTCTGTCGCGTTGTGGGCCGGGCCTGTTCTGGCCTCTCTGGCTGCGTTTCTGGGCCAGGCGTCAGGACAGCCGCCGGGCATTACGATCGTCCTGTTCGTCGCCATCGTCTGTGTCGTCTGGTGGATCTTCGAGCCGGTTCCCATTCCGGTCACGTCCTTGATCCCGCTGGCCGTGCTGCCCTTGCTGGGGGTGTTGACGCCGGCCGAAGTCGGCGAGGCCTACGGTTCGCCGCTGATCCTCCTGCTCCTGGGCGGTTTTCTGCTCTCGCGTGCCATGGAGAGTTCCGGGGCACACCGACGTATTGCGCTCGCCATGATCCGCCTGTTCGGGGCAAACAGTCCGCGTCGCCTGGTGATGGGATTTATGGCGGCCGCCGCTGTACTCAGCATGTGGATTTCGAATACCGCGACCACGCTGATGCTGCTGCCCGTTGCCCTGGCGGTGCTTGACGGCAGCGCGGATCGGGAAAAGCTGGCGCCGCCGTTATTGCTTGGCATGGCTTACAGTGCCAGCGTCGGTGGCGTGGGAACGCCCATCGGCACGCCGCCGAACCTGATATTCATGCAGGTCTACGCCGACACCACAGGGGAGGCGATCAGCTTTCTTACCTGGATGTCCTGGGCGGTGCCGGTCGTTCTGGTCATGGTCCCGGCAATGGCGTTTCTGCTGACGCGCGGCATGTCGTCATCCCTGCGTCTGACGCTGCCAACGGTTGGCAGGTGGAGTGCCGCCGAGCGACGCGTCATGCTCGTGTTCGGTCTCACCGCTCTGGCCTGGGTGACGCGCTCCGAGCCCTTCGGTGGCTGGAGCCACTGGCTGGGTCTGCCGCAGGCCAATGATGCCTCGGTTGCTCTGCTGGCGGTTGTGCTAATGTGCCTGGTACCCGATGGGCGCGGCAAGCGTCTGCTCGACTGGGAGCGGGCCAGCACGATTCCCTGGGGCGTTCTGCTGCTGTTTGCCGGCGGTATCTGCCTGGCGCGGGGCTTTGTCAGCTCGGGTCTCAGCGATCTCATGGGGCTGTGGCTGGCAGGGTTCACGGAACTGCCGCTGTTGCTGCTGATTGGCCTGGTCTGTCTGTGCGTCACCTTCATGACTGAGGCGACATCGAATACGGCGAGTACCTCGCTGCTGATGCCGGTGCTGGCGGCGGCGGCGATTGCCGCAGGGATCGCGCCGCAGATCATCATGGTGCCGGCCGCCATGAGCGCAAGCTGTGCCTTCATGCTGCCCGTTGCCACGGCGCCGAATTCTGTGGTTTATGGCAGTGGTCTGGTAAGCACCGCGCGTATGGCCCGTGAAGGCCTGCAGTTGAATCTGCTGGGCGTCGCCGTCATCAGCCTGTGCTGTTATGTCACCCTTACGTGACTCTCACTGTCACCACGATCTGAAGCGGGAACGGAAGTTGCATGTCCAATCATCGTCGTATCGCCTGTCTTTTCTGTATCGTCGCGGCCATCGCCCTGCTGTACCCCGGTGTATCGCAGCCGGTGTTGACCCTGAGCGGCGACATCCAGCGCGCGGATCTTGCCGAATTCGGTATGGATGCACTGGCGGGTGGGCAGGTCGACTCCCAGTCTCGGCAGATGCTGGATATGATCAGCCAGTTTCTCGGGCTTGACCGACTGGAGGGCAGTATCGAGGTCTACCGCCAAACACAGTCCATCGCCGGGTTTGCCGGGGAGCTTGCCAGGCAGGGCAATATGCTGGTGGCGATATTGATCGTCACGTTCAGCATGGTGGTGCCCGTGCTCAAAATGCTGATTCTCGCAGCTGCCGTCGCCGCGCCGTCATCGGCCTCGGAGCTGCTGCTCCGGGCCAACGCCGCATTGTCCAAATGGTCAATGGCCGACGTATTCGTAGTCGCACTGCTGGTGGCATTCATGGCCGGCAGGGCATCCGGCCATGCGGGGGAACTGCTGCGGATGCATGCAGAGCTTGGGCCCGGGTTCTATTATTTCCTTGCCTACTGCCTGTTTTCCATCGCTGCCGGCGCGCTCCTGACGGGGCGCGCCGATCTTCGCGTCTCGTCTACAGTTGGGCGAGAATCGCCTCCGCCGCGCTGACCTCAACGCCTGGACCCTCTTCGACGGCCAGGTGTTTGACCACACCGTCATCGACGATCATCGCAAAGCGCTGTGAACGCATGCCCAGGCCAAAGCCGGTACCGTCCAGCTCAAGGTCAAGGGCGCGCGTGAAGTCGCCGTTGCCGTCGCCCAGCATGAGAATCTCGCCGGCATTCTGAGCCTTGCCCCACGCGTCCATGACAAAGGCATCGTTCACGGCCATGCAGGCGATGGTATCGACACCCTTGGCCTTGATCTTGTCCGCGTTCACGACATAGCCGGGCAGGTGGGTCATGCTGCAGCCGGGCGTGAACGCACCTGGCACGGCAAACAGGACGACCTTCTTGCCCGAGAAAAGCTCATCGGTGGTGATATCCTTTGGACCATTATCACCCATGGTCTTGAGGGTGCTAGCGGGAATCGTGTCGCCGGTTTTGAGGGTCATGTGAGGCTCCTTGCGGGTATCAGGTTATCGGACTGAATTGTCGGCGGGTTGGCCCACCGTTTTACGACGTGAGATAGTAACAGAACATGAATCCGACATACTGCCCGCTGTGCGGCCAGTCCCAGCCCGGGAATATACCCCTCTTCGCGCGCGATCGTCGGCGCGCCTACCGACGCTGCCAGAACTGCCTGCTGGTCTGGGTGCCCCCGGCATTTTTTCTTTCCCCGGAGCGCGAGAAGGCCGAGTATGACCTGCACGATAACTCGACTGACGACCCTGGCTACCGGCGTTTCCTGTCACGCCTTGCAGATCCCCTGATGCCCTATCTGGACGTGGGGGCGAGGGGCCTGGATTTTGGTTGTGGTCCAGGGCCAGCCCTGGCTGCGATGCTGGAAGAGCGGGGCTGTCGCGTTTCCCTGTATGACATCTTTTACTACCCGGATCGGCGCGTTCTGCAGGGACATTATGACTTCATCACGGCGACCGAGGTTGTCGAGCACCTGCACAGTCCGGGCGACGAGCTGGCGCGCCTCTGGGAGCTGCTGCGTCCCGGCGGTGTTCTCGGCATCATGACCAAGCGCGTGTCGGACCGTGAGGCGTTTCTGGGCTGGCACTACAGGAATGACCCCACCCATGTCTGTTTTTTCAGCGCTGAAACCTTTGACTGGTGGGCGAGTCATTACGGCGCCGGGCTGGAGTTGCCCGCTGCGGATACTGCGCTGCTGTTCAAGCGCTCCTGATTGGCCGGCAAAGGTCCGCGGCGGGCAATGAGGCTGCACGTGCCTTCAGCAGTGTTCGCGACCCGTTTCGTCATCCAGCATGCGCTTGTAGATCGATTCGCAGTCCCGATAGAACGCCAGCTGTTCATCGCCAAGATAGGGAGCGATCATGGTCAGTAGCTGCAGCACGCCCTGGTGAATGGTGACCTGCTGCTGGTCCCGGTCGTGCAGCAGTTTCTCGTAGTTGAACCAGAAGGTCAGTGTCAGTGTCATGTTGTCGACCAGGCCGACAAGCTGCTGCTCGCGGGCGCTGATGACGGACTGCTCCAGCAGCGTCTGACAGATGGCGTACAGCGCTGCGCGCTTCAGCTGCAGCAGTCGCTGGAAGCCTTTGCGGACGCCCTCGTAGCGTTGCAGGATATTGTCGAGGTTGTAGTAGAGAAACCGGTACTGGAACATTTCCTCCAGCACAACGTAAAGGTAGTACCAGTTGTCTTCGACCTGCCCCCGGGATTCACTCAGGGGTTGCTCCAGCGGGGCCGTCAGCGTGCCGCCGAGCGCCGTCTCATACTGCTCGAACAGCTCGGTAATGATCTGCTCCTTGCCCTTGAAATGGTAGTAGAGGTTGCCCGGGCTGATGTCCATGACATTGGCAATGTCCAGTGTCGTGGTCGTCGCCTCACCTTCCGTGTTGAACAGCTCCAGGCTGGTGACGAGGATACGATCTCGGGTTTTCACGCAGGCGGGGTCTCAGCTACGCCGCTTCGGACCGCCGGTGGTTTTCGCGCTGGTGCTTCTGCCGGTTGCCGCCGCGGCCTTCTTTTTTCGTGGGGCGGCTTTCTTGCGCGGTGTCTTGACAACGCCGCTCGCCGCCAGCGCGGCGCTGAGCGCATCGACCTTGTTGTTCAGGCGGTCGATTTTCTCGTGCAGCGCCAGAAGATCCTCGCCCTTGACGGGCCGCTGCAGATTGAAATTGTCGCGCACGCGGTTGATGCGCTCCTCCACAGAGTGCCGCGCCTGCTGGCCCGCCTGCAGTGCCTCCTGCGCCTCTTCCTCGAGAGCTTCACCGGCTTTGACCAGGTCGCGAAACAGCTTGGGTGACTCGACGCCGGCCTTCTCCAGCCGACCATGGGCCTCGTCCACCGCGCGACCATAGGCACCGACGCCTGCGAGCCAGATGTTCTTGGCGATCTCGCTTGCCTTGTCCGTCATCTTGTTCTTTTCGTCGGTCATGCTGGCGCCTCTCTGTCAGAGTGCAGAACCCACCATGGGCGTTTATGACAATACAGCAGAATACGTGACAAAAAAAAGGGGCCGCTAGGGCCCCTGGTGTCCAACAAGCGGACAATAAAACCGGGTTTCCGGTATCACGCCGCCGAATTGAAGCTCACGGATTCGCGCAGTTCGGAGAAGCGCTTGCGAACCTTGCCAAGGCGCGCTTCGAGCTGCTTGCGATCGGTGATGCTGGTGAATTCGAGGCGCGACAGGTCGATGTCGTCAATCGCGCTGAGAGCTTTTTTCTCGACTTTCTCACCGCGCTTCACCAGGTCGGCATACAGCTTGTCGGCTTTCTTGCGGCGGCTTTCGAGCTGGCTTTGGACCGTGCTGAACTGGTCCTGCACCTGGTCGAATGCCTTGCCATAGAAACCGAGGCTGGCGAGGAATGCGCCACGTGAGGCTTCGCGGGCCCGCGCTGCAATGTCGGGGGACGCCTTGCGTGCCGCGGTCTTGCGCGGTGCCGTCTTGCGTCTGGTGGTGGCCTTGCTGGCTGCGCTCTTGCTCGCGGCAGTTTTGCGAGCCGTGGTCTTGCGCGCCGCGGTCTTGCGTGTGGTTGCGCCGGTTGCCGCGGTTTTGCGAGCCGCAGTCTTGCGTGCGGCAGTCTTGCGCTTAGGCGCCGCTTTCGCGGGGCTTTCAGGGCTCTCAATTGTTGCGTTGGTTTCTTCGGCCATGGTGTCTCTCCTTTTGCCTTTTGCGCAGCGAACCTGCTGCAGACGGGGAGAGAATAGTCATAAAAATTAGAGTAAACATACTAGTGGGCGAGGCTGCCCGTCTCAGTCGGCTTTTGGACCGGCCTTGACGATAGCCTCGGACACGTCGAACCGGCCGATGTTGTCCTGAAACAGGGCGGCGAGTTTTCGCGCCTGTTCGTCATAGGCCTCTGGATCGCCCCAGCTCGCGCGCGGATCCACATAGGCATCGTCAACCCCCGGAATGTGCGTGGGGAAATCCAGGTTGAGAATGTCCAGGTGTCGGGTCTCGGCACCCAGCAAGGCACCGCTCTGTGCCGCTGCCACAACCGCACGGGTCACGGGAATCGGGAAGCGTGAACCGGTGCCGCCGGGCGCGCCGGAGCCACCGGTCCAGCCGGTGTTGATCAGGTAGACCTGGCTGCCGAAGTCATCTATGCGCTTCATCAGCAGCTCGGCATAATCGCTTGCCGGGCGCGGCATGAACGGCGCTCCGAAACAGGTGGAAAAGGTCGGGTGTATGCCTGCGGCGGCGCCCACCTCCGTGGAACCGACGCGCGCGGTATAGCCGCTGAGAAAATGGAATGCGGCGGCTTCCTTGGAGAGAACCGCAATGGGTGGGAGCACGCCGGACACATCACAGGTGAGGAAGATCACGCACCTGGGTTCACCCGCAGCATTTTCGGGGACGCGTTTGCGGATATGTTCGAGCGGGTAACAGCAGCGACCGTTCTCGGTGAGGCTGGTGTCGCTGTAATCGGCGTGGCCCTTCCCGTCAACGACCACGTTTTCGATAATGGCACCAAAGTTGATGGCATCCCAGATGACCGGTTCGTTTTCACGGCTTAAATCGATTGTCTTGGCATAGCAGCCGCCCTCGAGGTTGAACACGGCGCCGCGGGTCCAGCCATGCTCATCATCGCCAATCAGGTGGCGGTCGGGGTCTGCCGAGAGCGTGGTCTTGCCTGTGCCGGAGAGACCAAAGAACAGGGTGGTATCGCCTGTATCGCCGACGTTGGCCGAGCAATGCATTGCCATCACGTCTTTCTCGGGAAGCAGAAAGTTCTGCACCGAGAACATGGATTTCTTCATTTCCCCGCCGTACTGCATGCCGGCGATAAGAATCTTGCGCTGGCCAAAATTGATGATCACCGTGGCGTCCGAGTGCGTGCCGTCGCGCTCCGGGTGACAGACAAAACCGGGAGCATTCAGAACCGACCATTCCGGCTTGTGTCCGGCGTTGTACTGGGTCGGACGGATAAACATGTTGTAGCCGAAGAGTCCGTGCCAGGCCCATTCCGTGGTGACTTTCACCGGAAGGTAGTGATCACTGTGGGCCCCGACGTGCAGGTGGGAGATAAATCGATCACATTTGCCGATATAGCTTTCCACTCTGTCCCACAGCGCGTCGAACTGGTCGGCATCGAAGGGACGATTGATGGCGCCCCAGTCGATGGCGTCCTCGCTGCTGGCTTCCCGGACAATATAGCGGTCGGCGGGAGAGCGCCCGGTGCGCTTGCCGGTCGTTACCAGCAGTGCTCCGGTGTCCGCCAGCGTACCTTCGCCGCGGCGGATGGCATGTTCGATAAATTGAGCGGGCTCCAGGTCAATGAATTCCTGGGTGATCTCGTTGTCTCCGGTCATCAGTAGATCCTGTATTACCTGCGGTCGTCGCCTGATGAGGGCGGCCGCAGCGTGGGCTGGAGGCTCTTGGAGGCCGGATTATGTCAGATTCCGCGGCGCCCCGCTAACCGCTGTGGAAGCCCGCTGCGCGCGGTATCACAGTTCCCGCACGGAGCGTCAGTGCAGGGTTTTGCCGCCGTCCGGCAGCAGCTCATCCGGTGCGAAAACGTAGCGCTGGTTACAGAACTCGCAATCCATGGTCACGCTGCCCTGCTCCTCGAGAATTGACGTGATTTCCGCCTCGCCGAGGCTTTCCAGCGCGCGGCGACTGCGATCGCGTGAGCAGCTGCAGTGAAACTGCAGGGATCGCGGATCAAACAGGCGAACCTGATCCTGATGATAGAGACGGTACAGCAGATCAGCGCTGGAGAGTGACAGCAGTTCCTCTGCCGTTATGGTGGCCGCCAGTGCGCAGGCGTGCTGCCACTGCTGCTCGCGGATAACAGGGTCGGGCGCGACCTTGCTGGGGAGCTGCTGCAGGAGGAGACCGGCGGCCCTGCTGCCGTCGCAGGACAGCCAAAGCCGGGTATGTAATTGCTCTGACTGTTCGAAGTAAGCATCCAGGCACTCGGCGAGGGATGCCCCCGACAGCGGCACGATGCCCTGGTAGCGCTGTCCCTCACTGGGCTCGATCGTGATGGCCAGCTGGCCTTCGCCGACCAGTTCGTGGAACGCGCTTGCGGTGGCCTCCTCGGCGCCCCGGGCGATGGCGCGCACCTCCAGTGCGCTGGTGCACTCGGCCATCAGCAGCGGGATCTGTCCGCGGCTGCGTGCCTGAAGCGTCAGGCGGCCGTCGAACTTCAGTGTACTGCTGATCAGCACGGCAGCGGCCACAAACTCACCGATGAGTCGCGCCACACCGGGGGCGTACTGGTGATTGTCCAGGATGCCGCGCAGTGCCGCATCGAGATAAGCGGTCTCGCCGCGGATGTCCGCCTCATCAAACAGGAAGCGGCGTGATGTATCCGGCGCTGTATGTGTCGGGTTCTGGCTGTCGATCTCGTTGTCCATGGCCATAGTGTACTGCATTTCTCCCGCGTCGCAGGCGTCTTCCCTGTGCTACATTGCCTCCCTCGAGCGGCGGGGGCGCCATGAACACAACCTTTCTGTATATCTACACGGTGCTTGTCTGGGGGTCGACGTGGATCGCCATCAAGTACCAGCTCGGCGATATCTCGCCGATGGTTTCCATCGCGCATCGCAGCGGTCTGTCGGCACTGCTGATGCTCGCGGTGATGCTGCCGGCACGTCGGCTGACCCGTCTTAGCCCCAGGGATCATCTGTTTGTTCTCGCCCAGGGCCTGAGCATGTTTTCGGTGAATTACCTGTTTATCTACGCAGCGGCAGGCGAGCTCACCAGCGGTCTGATTGCCGTGGTGTTCTCGACCATGGTCATCCTGAATATCATCAACGGTGCGCTGTTCATGGGGGTTCCCGTCAGCGGTGCGGTGGTCGTGGGCGCCGTGCTTGGCCTGGTGGGCATGGCCTGCGTGTTTCTGCCGGAGCTGCGGGCGCTGGACTTTTCCCCGGCGGCGGTGCGCGCGCTGGTGCTGTGTGCGCTGGGCACTCTCTGTGCCTCCGCGGGCAATATCATCGCCGTACGCAATCACCGCCAGAAGCTGCCCGTGCTGACCTGCAATGTCTGGGGCATGTTTTACGGCAGCCTTGCCCTGTACCTCCTCGCCGGGTTGCGGGGCGAGACTATCGGTATTGCCTGGACGGCGGAATATATCGGCTCTTTGCTATACCTTTCCGTTTTCGGGTCAGTGCTCGCGTTCTGGGCCTATGTCACACTGATCGGCCGCATCGGCCCCGATCGGGCATCCTACACAACGCTGCTTTTTCCGATCGTTGCGCTGTTGATATCGACCGTGCTGGAGGGATTCCAGTGGACGCTGTGGGCGCTGGTCGGCCTGTGTCTGGTATTGTCGGGCAACTGGATCGCCATGCGCCGCAATCGCGTCTGATCAACGTTTTCTGACGGGGCCCGGATAGCCCCGGGGAGAGACAAGCATGTCCGAATTTCGCCTGAGCAAGACACACAACATGTCGCGGGAGGACTTGCGCGACACGGCGCGCGCACTGGCGGATCGCCTGGAGGCACAGCATGGCCTGCGGTCCACCTGGCAGGGAGATGACGTGGTTGCGGTGAAGGGCTCGGGTCTCGATGCGCGTCTGGAGATCGATGACCGGCAGATAGCAGTCAACGTCAAGCTGAGTCTTCTGGCGTCCCCATTTCAGGGCAAACTGCGGGCCGAAATACAGCGCTATCTCGACGACAACATCCGTTGATCACGGGACAGGCGCGACCACCACACCGCGCAGGGGATCGCTGCCGTCGACCAGCGCCGCCAGCTCTTCCGCCAGAGCCTCGCCGCGCTGCAGGCAGATCTCCCAGTTGGCAATGCGCTGCTCCGGGGTAAAGCGCTTGAAGTCGCTGCGGTCGGGTATTTTTCCTGCGGGCAGGCTGGCGACAAAAGTGGGGTGTGGATTCAGCAGCACCAGATTATCGATCGCTCCGGGACGGGTGTGGCGCTTGCGCAGGCCCTTGTCGAACCAGCCGGGCACAATCGCGGACGAGAAATGCGGAAACAGGATGAGACCCGCATCCGCGTAATGTTTCAGGTCAAAGTGATAGTCGATGACGCCGCCGTCCCAGTACTGGCCGGGCGGCGCCTGGGGGATGTCGCGCACGCCGTTAAGCAACAGAGGAATGGAAGCCGTCGCCAGCAGCACGTCTTCGGCATTCTGCGCCGTCAGCGGCGCGCGGTGGGTATCGAAATCATCCAGAGCGAGCCCGGGCAGGGCAGCGGCCTCACTCGAGAACAGCACCCGCTGGAACGCCCGCTGCAGCAGGCTGCGGTTGAGCGTGTTGCCGGCGGCGGCGCTGGCCAGGCCCAGGGGTAGCAGCAGCGGGTGGCGCGTGGCGCAGGCGCCGCGGCCTCGCGCCGTGACGACATGCTCCCGGATTCGCGGGTGGCCGGCGACGTGCATCGCGCCGTGCTCGCCGAGAATGCATCGCAGGATACCGCGGCTGGCTGCGGTGATCTCGTCACTATCGGGCCGCCGGCTGTAGTTCTGATGGATATAGGCATGGGCGAAGCGGTCCAGCGCTGCCGCCGGGTCAGGCTGGACCAGACAGGCATGGCGCCAGGCGCCGATGGACGAGCCGAGAGTCGCCAGGGGCTGTGACGAGCGCTGCAGAAAATCGCCGAACAGAAAGCGGTCCAGCGCTGCCAGCACAAACCACTTCGGGCCGCCGGACGCCCCCAGCAGCAGGCTGAACTGCTCCGCCGACCAGCCATCCCGGGCCAGCCGGCGAGCAGCCTCCCTGCCGGCGAAAACCTGCAGGGCTTCAGCCACGTTGACGCACCTCTGCCGGCGTGACCCCGGTCCATTTGCGATAGGCGCGGCGGAAATTCGAGGGGTCGCTGAAGCCGATCATGTAGGCGATCGACGCCAGCGGCAGACGTGTGTTTTTCAGGTAGCGGGTCGCATGCTCGGCGCGCACGCTGTCCAGGAGTGGCTGAAACGATGCGCCCTCTGCGTCCAGCCGTCGGCGCAGGGTCCGGGGGCTGGTATTGAGCATGCGTGCGACCTGCGGCATCTGCGGATACTGCCCCTCCAGCTTACGCAACAGACTGAGAATCTGCGCGACCACGGAGTCAGTGCCTTCCAGGTCGGTGAGCAGGCGCGCACACTCTTCTTCATAGAGCTCGCGCAGCGCAGGATTGGACGACGGCAGTGGCGTATCGCCGAGCCGTCGATCAAAGCAGATGCGCTGGTGGCTGCAGTTGAAGTGAACGCTGTTGCTGCCGAACAACGCGCGGTAGGTCTCGCCGTGGGCCGGCTCGGGATAGGGGAAATCGACCCGCAGTATGAAGTCGCTGCGGCTGAGCAGGCCGCGCAGCGTGTTCAGCATGGCGGCAGCCATGAGTTCCGCGCCAAACACTTCCATTGCCGGATCCGGTGCGGCGACGGTGGTCAATCGATAGTCCTCATCCGTGAGTTCCAGCGACAGCTCGAGCTCCGGCGACAGCAGGTGGTAGTACTTCATGAACAGGTCCAGCGCCTCGTGCAGGTCCTGGCAGGTCATGAATGCCTGGCCGAGAACGGCGTGGGCGCTCAGGTTGAGGCGCTCGCCGAGGTGCAGACCCAGCGCGGGATCCCGGGTGAGTGCCTGCGCGTTGACAACCAGCTGCATGAAATCACTCTGGCTGACGCGAGCGCCGACGCTCTGCATGCCGCTGGCCGCCAGGCTGGTTCCTGACAGAATGGCGGATAGCGGATGTCCCTGGCGTCGAACGAGATCGACCAGAATCAGGGCGTACTGTGCAGGCGTGCTGGCGCGGGACATGTCCCATTTGGCCATAAATGACTGCATATTGACAAGACTTCACCTTGTTGCCCTGACGGGCGAGGCGCATAGTCAATCGTCGAACAATGCCATAACAGGAGACAAGGCCATGAAAATCCAGTGGGAAGACCAGGCGCCGCGCAAGATCCAGCACTTTGCCGGGGCGGATTACCCGAAGGAGAATCCCGATCTTGAGGATCTGCTGACCAGTGATCAGGTGGATTATATTGCCGAGATCTTCCAGACGCCTCTGACCGGCTCCTACAACTGGGATTACACCGTACAGGACAATCGCATCAAGAAGCTGTACGACCTCGGCAAGCAGCTGAACTGGGACCCGGAAATGGACATCGACTGGGATCGCCCCTGGCCGGAGGAGCACCAGTCCCCGGAGCTGATGAACCTGCACGAGTATCCGCCTTATCTCGCCATGGATCAGAAGACCCGCGATGAATTCTGGCTGCACATGAATGCCTGGAGCCTGTCCCAGTTCCTGCACGGCGAACAGGGCGCGCTACTGGTGGCATCCCAGCTGTGCTCCTGTGCGCCAACGCTGAATGCGAAGCTGTATGCGGCGTCCCAGACCTTCGATGAGGCGCGTCACGTCGAGGTGTTCAACAAGTACCTGCAGAAGCGCATCGGCGTGATGTACCCCATCAACACGCATCTTAAGAGCATTATTGACAAGATTCTCACCGATCCACGCTGGGACATGAAGTTCATCGGCATGCAGATCGTGATCGAGGGCCTGGCGCTGTCGGCATTCAACACCACGCGGGAGACCACGCCGGACCCCGTCCTCAAGGACGTCGTGTATCTGGTCACCCGGGACGAGGCGCGCCACGTGACTTTCGGCGTGAATTACCTGGAGGAGTTCGTCAAGACGCTGACGGATGAGGAGCGAGAGGAGCGCGCTCAGTTTGCCTATGAGGCCTGTGTGGTCAGCCGCGAGCGGCTGGTGGCAACCGACGTGTTCCAGCACTTCGGCTGGGACGTTGAGGAAGCGCGCAAGCAGGTTCTCGAGGGGTTTGTCATGTCGACCTTCCGCAACCTGCTGTTCCAGCGCGTGATTCCCAATCTGAACCGCATCGGTCTGCTCACGGATCGCATACGGCCGAAGTTCGAGGAGCTGGGCATTCTCGAATTCGAGAATCTGGCAACCGATGGCGATATCGACTGGACGGCTCTGGAGCGCCCGCTGGATACCGCCGAAGCGCAGTCCCACGAGCAGAGCATGCTCGCGGCGTTTGCCGATGCGCATGCGGCGGACCAGGAAAAGAAGGCGGTTGCCCAGGGCTGAAAGGGCGCCGTCTCACTCCCGGCGGATTTTTTCCTCGAAGAAGCTGTAGCCGATAGTCTCGGGAATCTGTACGAAGGTCTCGTTGCCGCGCTTGACCAGGCGCGGGGCCACCGTGATGACAGGCGCTTCGGCTGCCATCTGCAGGTGCTCCGCCGGGGCGCGGTTACCGCACAGACGGTGCAGTATGGCGCGGGTCGGGAAGAGCATTCTGTAGCGCCCCTGTGTACTCCCCGTGATCGCATCCTCGGGACGGATCCATACAGACGCTACCGATTCCCTGCCATCGTGCGTGTCTTCCTGCGAACTGGGTGCCTCGGCGAGGAAAAACTGCGTGTCAAAACGTCGTGGCATGACGTCTGGCGTTATCCAGTGCGCGAAGTGCACCAGGTCGCCTAACGCCGGTCGCAGAGATTCCCGGTAAAGCAATTCCTGAAAGTTCTGTTCACCGCGGTTCAGCCGCCGCCGGTCTTCATCCAGTCTGCGAAGCCATTCGCCACTGACCCGTTCACGGCAGCCGGGCAGGCGCGCCAGCATCAACCCGCATTCTTCGAAGGTTTCGCGAATTGCCGCAATCTTTGCCGCCCGGAGCGGATCGTCAATATCCGGGTCATCAATTGCCGCAGTGAGTGCGGACTCGCTGTCCTGGGGTTCCAGTTTACCGCCGGGAAACACCAGCGCCCCGCCGGCAAACGCCATGTCGCTGTGGCGAACCTGCATGAGAACTTCCGTGTCCTGCCCTGCGGCGCGCAGCAGAATGAGCGTTGCAGCAGGTTCCGGCGTGGCCTTGGGGGAGCTGCTCTCGGTCATGAGCGGAGTTGCGCGGGAGATGTGGTGAGGGCTGTCGGCATCTGAAAAGAAAAAGGCCAGTCATCCCAGGAATAACCGGCCTTTCTCAAGCGCTGTAAGGGCTGTTGCGGGGCGATTCCTGGCGCCCTTCCGGCGCTGTTCCATCTGCGCACGGCTGCGCGGTGGAAGCTGGCCCCGGCCGATCAGGCGGCGAGTTTCTTGACCTGCGCGTTCAGCCGGCTTTTGTGTCGTGCGGCCTTGTTCTTGTGGATGATGCCCTTGTCGGCCATGCGGTCGATGACCGGAACCGCCTTGTCATAGGCGGCACGCGCCTGCTCGGCGTTGCCTTCCTTGATGGCGGCAATGACGCGCTTGATCTGAGTGCGCACCAGCGAACGGAGACTGGCGTTGTGCAGGCGGCGCTTGTCGTTCTGACGGGCACGCTTTCTGGCCTGGGGAGAATTTGCCACGGTTAAGCCTCGATAACTATCAAAAAATGGGAGCGCGGATTATTCACATAGCAGGTATCATTGTCAACCAGTGTGGCCCGCATAGGGTGGCCCGCATAGGGTGGCCCGCATAGGGTGGCCCGCATAGGGTGGCCCGCACAGGGTGGCACGCATAGGGTGGCCGTGCATCAGCGTGGCGCGAGCCGCGGTCCATCCGGGTTCGCACCATCGAAGATTCGGGGGAGATTTTCCAATGTCATTGCTGACCGATACCGTGCATGCCTGGCGGAGCGCCGACGGCATGCACCACCTGGCCTGGGATCTGGCAGATGCCGACGTGCGGGTCGACGTGGAGGTGCTGACCACCGCCGACCGGGCAGACCTGACACGTCACGCCGGTGGTGTCCATCGCGCATGCGCCAGCATTGCCGGGCTGTGTCCGCTGACGCGTCACCGTTTCCGGGTGAGTGATGATCGCGGCACGGTTGTCGACGTTGCTGCACGTGGCATGGGCCTGGAGGGTGCCGACAACTTCCGGGATTTCGGCGGTTATCCCACGCAGTCCGGCGGTGCCGTGGGCTGGGGGCATCTTTACCGCTCCGGTAATCTGTCGGCGCTCTCACCGACCGATATCGACTATGTGGCACGCCTGGATATCGACCTGGTATGTGATTTTCGCCGTGAGGATGAGCAGCGCAGGGATCCCAGCCGGCTGCCGTCGTCCGATCGGCAACCGCGGCTGCTCAGTCTGCCGATTACTCCCGGCAGCCAGGCCAGTGCACTCTATGGAGATGCCACATCACTGGACGGCCGGGATGCGATGTTTGCCTTCATGGTCGATATCAACCGGGAGTTCGTGCGCGCCCAGAGCGATCGCTTCGGGCAGATGTTCGCGGCAATTCTCGAGCAGCGACCGAGGGGCCTGATTCTGCACTGTGCGGCGGGCAAGGATCGCACGGGCTTTGCCGCGGCGCTGATTCTGTCCGCTCTCGGCGTGTCCCGGGAACGCGTCCTGCATGACTATCTGCTTACCCGGCATTATTTTGATCCATGGCGGGAGATCCCCAGGGTGCGGGCAAAATACCCCGTCGACCATCTCGACGATGACGCGTTACTGCCGATGCTGGGGGTGGATGAGGCCTATCTTGGCGCCGCCTATGCCGCGATCGCAGAGGACTACGGCAGCATGGACGCGTATCTCGAACAGTGTCTGGGCGTGGGAGATGCCGAGCGCAGAGCGCTGGCTGGGCTGTACCTTGAGAGCTGACCGCGTCAGAGAGCGGCCCAGATCATGACCAGGCCGGCGGCAGCGACCAACAGGCTCTGGCCTGCTTTGTCGAGGCGGAACAGTCCGTAGAGGTAGGCGAGCGGTGGCAGCAGCAGGGCAAACAGGCCCCAGGCATAGTCTTCTGTCCAGGCGACGATCAGTAACAGAATCCAGCTGACGAACAGGGTCGCCAGGCCGAATGTCAGCAATACAGCATTCCCGGAATCCATGCATCCTCCACGATGTCAGTTCTGGACAAAAAGCCGACGCAACTCTACCAGATTCCCGCCTCCAGGCCAGCGTTTTTGCCGGCAGGACAGTATTGGCGGATGACGCAATCGGTGAATTTGGGTAAGGTGAGGCGCTTTTTTCAAGGAGATGCGGGTGAGCGACCCCTACGCAGATATACGGCCTTACGGCGATGACGAAGTGGCTGACGTGCTGGCTCGCCTGTTGTCTGACCGGGAGATGCTGCAGGCAGTCGCCACGTTCCGCTTCGGCCTCCTGGCGCGGGCCCTGCCATTTGTGCTGCACCCCGCTGTGCGCTGGTACCTCATGCGGCAGGTGCGCGATATACACTCGGTGACGGATCTGCAGTCGGTAATGCGTCACTACATGGATAGGATGATCGAGTCGACCACGGCCGGCTTTACCGTCTCCGGACTCGGGCAGCTGGATCCGGAGGTGCCTTATCTTTTTATCAGCAATCATCGCGATATCGCCATGGACCCGGCGTTTACCAATTATGCGCTGCATTGCGAGGGGCGGGAGACCGTGCGCATTGCCATTGGCGACAATCTGCTGACGAAACCCTGGGTCTCGGATCTCATGCGCCTGAACAAGAGTTTCATCGTCCGCCGTTCAGCCAGTGGACCGCGGGAGCTGTTGACACGCTCCCGCCATCTCTCGGACTACATTCGCTATTCTCTCAAGGACGAGCGCGCCCCCATCTGGATTGCCCAGCGCGAGGGACGTGCCAAGGATGGTCTCGACCGCACGGAGCCGGCAATCATCAAGATGCTCACGCTGGGGCGAGACAAGGCCACCGAGAGTTTTTCCGACTACGTGGCTGCACTGAACATTGTCCCGGTGTCCATTTCCTACGAACTGGATCCCTGCGATGCCCTCAAGGCCAACGAGGTGTGGCAGCGGCGTGAGCGCGGTGATTACGCCAAGGGTGCACAGGAGGATGTCGCCTCCATCGGCATGGGAATATCCGGACACAAGGGGCGGGTTCACGTGAGTTTCGGTACACCGCTCGGCGCTGGCTTTACCACTCCCGCCGAGGTCGCACGGGAAATCGATCGCCAGGTCATCGGCAACTACTGTCTCCACCCCTCCAATTTACAGGCCTACCACATGCTGGGAGGCAGCCCGGACGATGCTCGCGGGTTGCATCAGGAGTCGGGCTCGGTATCGGAGGCGGCATTTGCCGCTCGTATCGAAGCGATTCCCGATGCGCAGCAGGCCGATGCGCTTGCCCTCTACGCCAATGCAGTGCGCAGCAAGATTCTGTTGCGCGATCTCGGCAGCCCCGACCTTGCTGGCTGACGAGGTCAAGGACACAATCCGCGAGGCCTACAACGCGGTGATCGCGGCCCGCGGTCTTGTGCCGCGCTGGGGCCAGCGGCAGATGATTGCCGAAATCGCGCGAACGCTCGGCCGGATCCCCGAGGCCGGTGAGTCAACTTCCGAAGGGCCGGCAATCTGCGTGGTCGAGGCGGGCACGGGTACCGGCAAGACCATTGCCTATTCGCTGGCGGCCATTCCTCTGGCCAGGGCACGGCGCAAGCGGCTGGTAGTGGCCACGGCCACGGTCGCCCTTCAGGAGCAGTTCATCAACAAGGACCTGCCGGATATCCGCGTGAGCAGCGGCCTGGAGTTCAGCGTGGCGCTGGCCAAGGGTCGTCGTCGCTATGTCTGCCTGAGCAAGCTGGATCGCCATCTCGAGCAGCGGGAGACGTCACAGGCGAGCATACCCCTATATCCGGATGAAATGCCTGCGGCGGCCATACAGAATGCACTGCCGGTTTACGAGGAAATGGTAGAAGCGCTCGCTCGAGGTGATTGGGACGGTGACCGCGATAACTGGTCGGGCCAGGCGTCAGACGAGCTATGGCTGAGTGTCACCACGGACCACAGCCAATGCACGGGCAGACGCTGTCCAAATGTCGGCCAGTGCAGTTTCTTTCGCGCCAGGGATGCGCTGGAGAGTGCCGACATCATTGTCAGCAACCACGACCTGGTGCTGTCGGATCTGGCGCTCGGTGGCGGCGTTATACTGCCGGCCCCCGAGGACGTGATCTATATCTTCGATGAGGGGCACCACCTGCCGGACAAGGCGCTCAATCATTTTTCCTCCTTCTGTCGCCTGCACAGCACCCGGCAATGGCTGCAGGACAGCGGCAAGAGCCTGGCTCAGGCGAGCACCTCGCTGGCGCAAATGACAGGCCTCGAGCGCGCTGTTGCCGCGATGCCGGAAGACATGGCGGAGTTGTCGCGGTCGCTGCAGGTGCTCGAGGAACAGCTATCGGAGCTGGCCCCCGGGGAAGCCACCAGTGGCGGGCGCGACAGCGATCGCTGGCGCTTCCCCAACGGGCATGTGCCGGCGCCACTGCAGACACTCGCTTCAGGTCTTGCGGGCGGATTTGGCAGGCTGGCAGAGACGCTGGCGCGCATCGAGGCGCGGCTGGAGGATGCCGTGGAGGAGGGCGACAGCGGCTTCGATCGAGCGGAACTGGAAGACTGGCATCTGGCAGTAGCCGGCATACGCGGGCGCTGTGAATCCGCGCTCGCGCTGTGGCAGGACTATGCGGTTTCCGGCAAGGAGGAAGAGCCGCCGCGGGCGCGCTGGATGAATCGCGTGCCGGTCGGTGGGCAGGAAGGCTACGAACTCTGCTGCAGTCCCATTCTTGCCAACGACATCCTCACCGAGCATCTCTGGTCGCGCGCCGCGGGCGTTGTGGTTACCTCCGCGACCATTACCGCACTGAATCGCTTTGACCGCTTCATCCAGCGCTCGGGCGTGCCAGAGGATGCGGTGTTCAAGGTCGTCGCCAGCCCCTTCGATTACGCCAATGCGACGTTTGCAGTACCGGCCATGCAGTCGGATGCGGGCGATGCCGAGGCGCACACGGCAGAGCTGGTTACACTGCTGCCTGCGCTTCTCGCGGACAACGCTGCAGCGCTGGTCCTCTTCGGCTCCCGTCGTCAGATGCAGGCGGTGGTGGCAGGCATCGCAGGGGGCCTTGGCGAACGGCTGCTGGTGCAGGACGACTACAGCAAACAGGAAATACTGCGCCGCCACCGGGAGGCGGTGGATGCGGGGCGTGGCAGCGTGATCTTTGGCCTTGCCAGCTTTGCCGAGGGGGTGGATCTCCCCGGGGGTTACTGCAGGCACGTGGTGATCGCAAAGATTCCCTTTGCCGTTCCCGACAGCCCGCTGGAGGCGGCACTGGCTGAATGGATAGACAGTCGGGGAGGCAATGCCTTCATGGAGATCAGCGTGCCCGACGCGGCGCTGCGTCTGGTGCAGGCCAGCGGGCGGCTGCTGCGCACGGAAAATGACAGTGGCCGCGTGACCCTGTGCGACCGGCGGATTCTTACCCGTCGCTACGGGCGGGAGATTCTCGATTC
This sequence comes from Chromatocurvus halotolerans, assembly GCF_004340525.1. Lineage (GTDB taxonomy): Bacteria > Pseudomonadota > Gammaproteobacteria > Pseudomonadales > Halieaceae > Chromatocurvus > Chromatocurvus halotolerans. The sequence continues at coordinate 333,751 of NZ_SLWX01000003.1, forward strand.
ACTGCCGCCGTTCCGGCGTGAGCTGGGCCCAGCGGGGTCAGGTCCGGCCCGGACCTGACCCCGCTGGGAGGCAGGGTCTAAAAGCTGTAGTTCACCGTGGCGCCGTACATGCGCGGCGGTTCGATGAAGCCACTGAACGACCCGGTCTGCGCCGGTGTGTCGAAGCCGATGTTGAGCACGGTTTCGTCGGTCAGGTTCTTGCCCCAGATTTCCAGGCGCCAGGCATCATCGGCAGCGCCGATGCCGACGGTGGCGTTCAGCGTCCAGATGGCATCCTGCTTCGCAAGAATCTCGTTATCCTGGGCGGTGTTGAAGCTGGAGCGATAGCGCCAGCTCGTTGCTGCGCTGAACGCGAGGCCCTCCGCCATCGGGCGATTATAGGCCAGGCTGCCTGACCAGGTCAGGTCGGACACGAAGTTTGGCGTTCCTCCGGTGAGGTCCTGGTCGGGCACGATGCCGAGCGCCCGTGCGCGCAACCCTGCCGCTTCCTGCTGCGCGATAGTGCTGGAGGCGTTGGTGAAATCCTCGTACTCGATATCCTGCCAGACAACGCCGCCGCTGAAGGTCCAGTGGTCGGTAGGCATCCAGTTGTAGTCGACTTCCAGGCCCGTGCCCTGGATCTCTCCCGCGTTGCGCAGCGTGAACGCGACGCCATCAAAGGAGTTGGTCTGGAAATCCTTGGTTTCCTGGTAGAACACGGTGGCGTTCAACTGCAGTGTGCGGTCGAGCAGGAAAGACTTCACGCCCAGTTCATAGCTGTCGCTGGTTTCCGAGTCGAACTGGTTGTTGGCGAAAGTAGGGGTCGGATCGCCGGGCTGCTGGCCGATGGTGCCATTGAGGTTCAGGCCGCCGGCCTTGTAGCCCTGGGCGAAGCGCGCAAACAGCGAGACATTGTCAGACATTTCGTAGTTAACGTTGGTGGTCATGGAGAAGTCGTCGTCCTCGAAGCTGTCCGATGCCGGATCTGAGGTGAGGTGTACCTGCACCGGTCGCAGTGCCCAGAAGAGGCCGTCGTTACCGCTCAATGACGCTGCGCGCAGGTCTCTCGCAGAGTAGGGATCATTGGCCGTTGTGAGGTAGGAGGCTTCCTTCTGCTCGTCGGTATAGCGGCCGCCGATCGTCCAGCTCAGCTGCTCGGTCAGGTTGAAGGTGACCTGCCCGAAAACCGCGATACTCTCCGAGTTGTAGTCAACGGATTCACGGGCGCCGGTGCCCGTCAGTGCCGTGGTTGGCGACCAGTTCAGGGGGTTGGCCGCACCGCCGGGTGCACTGTCGCCGATATCCACGAGGCCCGAGCCGAGAATATCGGAAACCTGACCGCCAGCGGCAACAATTTCCGGGTCTGTCAGCAGGCGGGCAATGCCGACCTGGGACAGGTAGGCGGCGGCATCCGGGCCCCACTCAAAGCGCCCCGTGCCCTTGATGTCCTGGTCAAAATAGAAGCCGCCGATGGTCCAGTCGGCATTGCCGTGGGTGCCGGAAAAGCGCACTTCGAGCGAGATCTCGTCGATATCCTGGCCGCGACCACCGCGCCAGATATCAGCGGTGCGCATGTCAATATCACCGTAGGGGTTCGTCTCGAAGAAGCGGTAGGCGCCGATCAGCGTCATGTCGACCCTGTCGCTCAGTGCCGTGTTGAGCTCTGCCGATACACCGCCGTCCTCGAAGCTGTCGTCGGCGCTCGCCGCCGTTGTGCGCGTTCCCTCGTAGTCGTCGGGATCGAGGAACTGCCCATCAAAGGTGACCTCCTGCGGAACGGTGGAGCCGGGCGTACCCTGCTGCAGGGGCACGCCGATCCTGAAGTTGGCGAACGCAGGGCTCAGTGCACCGAGACCTGCCGGGCTGCCGATAAGCAGCTGGGCACTGCTCGCATCAAAGATCTGCACGGGAACACAGCAGCGCTCGTTGGTTTCTGTGTAGTCGGAAATCAGGCGCAGTGAGGTCGTCTCGTTGATATCCCACAGCATCTGCGCGCGAACCGAGTAGCGATCGCGGTCATTCCACTGTTCGCCGCTGAAGGTATCATCAATATAGCCATCCCTCTCCTGCCAGGTACCGGCAAGCCGCCAGGCAAGATTATCGGTGATGGGGCCGGTCACGCTGCCGCGCACCTGCTGGAAACCAAAATCGCCGATGCCAACGGACACGTTGCCGCCGAATTCCTGCTCGGGCTGCTGCGAGCGAACGCTGATCACCCCCGCGGAGGTGTTGCGTCCAAACAGCGTGCCCTGGGGTCCGCGCAGGACCTCGATGGACTCGAGGTCAACGAAATCGCCAAGTGCAGCGCCCGGACGACCGCGGTAGACGTTGTCAATGAAGACGCCCACGGATTGTTCAAGGCCGGAGTTCTGCCCGGCGGTGCCGATACCGCGGATGGTAAGGATGGACTGGGTCGCGCCTGTGGAGCTGTTGAAGACCACGCTGGGCGCCACCTGCTGAAGTTCCGACAGATCGCGAATCTGTGCGCGGTTGAGAGCTTCGTTGCTGTAGGAGGCAACGGAGACAGGCACTTCAAGAGTGGATTGCTCACGCTTCTGCGCGTAGACCGTCACCTCCTCGAGCAGACGTGAAGACTCCCCTTCCTGCGCGACGGCACCGCTGGCGATGGCGACCGCCAGAAGAAGAGGCGATGTGCGAAAGTGCTGCTTTTGCATGGTGTTGCTCCTTACCCGGTTTTTTTATAGATATGTCGTGTTATCCGATTATTGTTGTATTTTCGCGGCAACGGATGGATGCAGTCATCGACTCCTTTTTTTAGAAATGTTTCCCCGATAGCGCATCGCGGGCTCAGTATTTATCGCTCTTTGCAATTAATCAACCATACATTTGTGTGCGGCGCGAGGCTCCCTGCCCCGACTGTGAATTATTGACACTAATAGTGTCAGTCTCAGGTGGGTCTGTCGAATGGCGTTGGCGTTGGCGTTGGCGTTGGCGTGGGTTGGTGTGCCGCGTGGGCAATGAGGCAGGATGGGCTTTGGACATAAAAAAACCGGCAGGGGGGCTGCCGGTTTCAGGGAGCTGCCGCGGGTCATGCGACCCGCACACAGCGTCGGTGCCGCAAGGCGCCGGATCAGAAGTTGTAGGTCACCTCGGCGCCATACACCTCACCCTTTGCGAGAGGTGCGAAGGTTCCACCGAGCGGCAGCGGTCCCAGTGCCTGCGGCAGCTGGGTGGCGCCCCCATGCTTGACCGTATCCAGCAGGTTGCGGCCGTAGAGTGAGAACACCCAGTGGTCGTCGTTGCTGTAGAAGTCGATGCCGGCATCCAGGATGTCCTGCTCGTTGATCAGGCCGCGGTTGTCATCGGTGAAGAAAGTGCTGTCCCGATAGGCATAGCTGACACGCGCAGTGGCGTAGCCCCAGCTGCCAACGTTCCAGTCATAGTTCAGACCAATGCTGTAGGTCAGCTCCGGTGCGCGGGGCAGGTCCAGGTCCTTGTCCGCCGCGTTGATGTCGCCATCGCCATTCAGGTCGAAACGCACGTCATCGTATTCGGCGTTCAGATAGCCGACAGACGCCAGCAGCAGCAGGCTGTCGTTGATGCGGAACGAGCCGTCAACCTCAAGGCCCCAGAGTGTGGCATCAGCGGTATTGTCAATCACCTGCACTACGGCGGACTCACCGCTGGCGGTGTTTACCTCGCGCTGCATGTCGTCGACCATGGTGTAGAACATCGCCGCGTTGAGACGGCCCCAGCTTTGCGTGGACTTATAGCCGATCTCGAAGCTGTCCACCTGCTCTTCATCGAAGGGTCCAGGGGTGGCTACCGGGCTGGTGTTGCGCAGGTTATAGCCCCCGGAACGGAAGCCGCGGCTCCAGTGGCCGTAAACGCGCGATGCGTCGGTCAGCACGTAGCTGAGCCCCAGCTTGGGTGACCACGTCGTCCAGCTGTCGTCGTCGTTGAAGTCCAGCGGGCAGTCACCTCGAGTCACGATGTTGCAGCGTGAGTCCATTCCCGATATCGGGTTGGCGTAGTTAAGCGTGCCGCTACCGAGTGTGCCGGGAATATTCAGCACGTTGGTATTCAACGCCAGCGTTGCAATTTCTGCGGACTTCTTCTCCTCGGTAACACGCAGCCCCGCCGTGAGTGTCAGCCTGTCGCTGAGATCGTAGTCGACAGCGGCAAACAAGCCGAGGGTTTCAACCTGGTAGTTGCCGCCGCCGTCCTGCTGCTGGAAAGGCACGTCCGGACCCAGTGCGCCGCCGGTCAACTGTGCGGTAAGCGCGCCAAGCAGATTGCGGCGCTCGTGATAAGCGACGTCGTTGTCGAACCAGTACGCACCGGTGGTGACATTGGCATTGCCGAAACGGCCGTTATAGCGGAGCTCCATGCTGTGCTGCGTCGCATCCAGCCAGGAATCGGAATGAAATGCGGCGAATGGCTGGCCGTCGATATCGCTATCTGCAACCGCCTGTGAGTCACGATACCCGTAGATGAAGGTGATGTTGCCGTCACCCAGCGCAACGCCCTGATCATACTGCAGGGTGAGGAAATTCACTTCGAGATCCTGTGAGCCCATATTGTCATTGGACACACCGAAACTGTTGCGATCAAAAAAGGTGCTGCTGGCAGGCGGCGTCGCACCCTCGTTGCGCTCCCGACCATTGAAGTGCGACTGAGCAACCGGTCCGTCACCGGAAATGTCCGTGTACTCGTAGCGCACCACCAGTTCGCTGAGGTCGGTGGGGTTCCACACCATCGTCGGGCGAATCATGGTCTGCTTGACCGCGCCGTAATCTTCCCCGTTGAACTGGTTCTCGAAATAGCCCTCGTCCTCGTTGTAATACGCGGTGAGCTTCAGACCCAGGTTGTCAGTTACCGGGCCGCCCACGGTTCCCATCGCGTAGTAGTTCATGCCGCCTTCGCCACCGCCATCGGTCGCTACGCGCATCGTTCCCTCGAGTTCTTCACCCGGCTTTTTCGTGTTCATGAGGATAGCGCCACCGGTCACGTTGCGACCGAACAGGATACCCTGCGGGCCTCGCAGTACCTCAATGCTCTCGAGGTCGAACACATCGAAAATAATGCCGTTGTTCACGCCGAGATAGACGCCGTTGACAAAGACACCGACGGTGGGATCAATCGACGGAATGGAGCTGTTGATGCCGAGGCCGCGAATGGAGAAATTCTGGGTGCCACGGGTGGTTCCAACGTCATCCAGCGCTACGTTCGGCATGCCGACCGAAAGGCTGGTGAGATCGCGGACCTTGAGGGCCTGAATCTGGTCGCTGTTGAAGGCGGCGATGGACATCGGGACTTCCTGGGAGCCCTCTTCGCGCTTACGCGCGGTGACGACAACCTCTTCCAGCAGCGATGCTGAGCCGCCGCGCCGGGCGGGCTCCTGAGCCGCTGCAGATGTCGTGAAGACACCGCTTGCCACGGCAACGGCGAGAACAAGCGGAGGCAGTGTAGGCTTTGTCGAATTCATAATGATCCTTTTCATGCTTAGTTAGGCTTATAGGTCTGTCCGTTGTCGCGGGTGGTAAACGGATGCGGCCTGCGGGGCACAACGTCACGTTACGACAAGACACAGCATACTGTGAGTGTTGCCGCCGAACACATTGAATACAATGGCTGATAGCGTGAATTTTTTTACCTTTCGATGCCCTCTGGCGCTGATCGAAAACGTGCTACGCGGCGTAGGCACTTTCAGGTGGCATTATGTCATTCCAAACGGTTATACCGAATCGATTTACTTAGATCGTGTTAGTACTAAAATGGCAGTTCTTTGATTGCCAGCAGACGGCCAGCGACATCGCTCGGCCAGGGAGGTTTCCGGCAAATGGCCGCAGTACAGACCGCGCAGGTGACCTGGGTTCACCACTGGAATGATCGTTTGTTCAGCTTTGCCACCGAGCGTGAGCCCGGCTTTCGCTTTGAGAACGGCCATTTCACGATGGTTGGCCTCAAGGTTGACGACAAGCCTGTGCTGCGGGCCTACAGCATCGCCAGCGCGAATTACGAGGACCATCTGGAATTTCTCAGCATCAAGGTGGACGATGGCGCCCTGACGTCCCGTCTGCAGCATATCCAGGTGGGTGATGAGGTTCTGCTGGGCCGCAAGCCCGTCGGCTCGCTGGTGCTGACCGACCTGCATCCCGGGCGTTCCCTTTTCCTTTTTGCCACAGGCACAGGTCTGGCGCCCTTCCTGTCGATCATTCGCGATCCAGACGCCTACGAGCGGTTCGAAAACGTGGTGCTGGTTCACGGGGTGCGGCGTGTAACCGACCTTGCCTACCTGGATTATCTGCGCAACGAGCTGCCGCAGCATGAGTATCTCGGCGACTGTATACAGAAGCAGTTTCTGTACTATCCCACTGTCACCCGTGAGGCCTTCGAGAACCGGGGCCGGATCACCGATCTCGTGGCGTCGGGAAAACTGTGCGATGACCTCGGGCTCCCGCCTCTCGATCCCTCCCGCGACCGCGCCATGATCTGTGGCAGCATGGACATGCTGAAAGACCTGTCTGCAATTCTGGATGAGCGCGGGTTTGTGGTCTCTCCCAACCAGGGAACCGCAGGCGACTACGTGATCGAACGTGCCTTTGTCGGATAATATGCCGGGTAAAAGTCGGATACCATGCCGGCTGAGCGAGGGGCATGGAGCGGGTGATGGGAATCGAACCCACGTCATCAGCTTGGGAAGCTGAGGTTCTACCATTAAACTACACCCGCGCAGATGGAAGATTAGCGCGAAGCCCCTATCAGGTAAAGCCAGCCCGCAGCCACCTGAAACCAACAGCACGTTGAGTCGACCCGGAAACGTCCCAGCAGCGTGCTGACCCCGAACAGTGTCTCAATAGCTGGCCCGACGACAGGACGCCGGTGCAGGAATGTTACCCATGTCGAAAGAGCAGAATCTTTACATCGAAGTTGCAGAAGTGCTGATTGACGTGGAGTCTGAGCTCCGCACGCAGGCGCTGTGGCGCGCGTCCGAACCCGACGCAGAAGCGCTGGCCTCCACCCAGCCTTTCTGTTTCGACACACTCAGTCTGCCGGAGTGGCTGCAGTTCGTTTTCCTTCCCCGTATGTACGGCATGATGAAAAGCGGGGAGCGGCTGCCTGAGGCCTGTGGCATAGCGCCGATGGCGGAGGAGTATTTCCGCGGCACGGCGCTGGTGCATGGCAGTCTCATTCCGGCACTGCGCCGGCTCGATCGCCTGCTGTGCGGCGATGAGGGACCCCGCGCCGGGTAGCGTCACGCATGCCCACTAGGGCGCAAGCCGCCAGGTCAGTTCGACACCGATCACCCGGCCCTTGGCCAGGGGAGAGAAGGTGCCACCGAGAGGCTGGCCGATGAACACCTCGGGCAGCTGCGAATCTCCCCCGTGCTTCACGCTGTTCAGGAGGTTGCGACCGTAGGCGGCGATCTGCCAGTGACCGTCTGCGCTGATGTAGTCGATACCGGCATCTACCACATCCTGCGCAAGAATGAATCCGGCGTTGTTGTCGGTATAGGCGACCCGGTCGCGGTAGCTGTAGGACAAACGGACACCGATTTCAGCGCCATTGCGCAGAGCACTGCGATAGTCACCGCTCAGGCTTCCGGTCCATTCCGGCGCCCGCGGCAGTTCCAGCGCTCGGTCCAGCGCGTCGACCTGCCCATCGCCGTTAAGATCAAAGCTGACCTTGTCATAGCCTGCATCCAGGTAGCCCAGGGATGCCTGCAGCTGCAGCCCATCCGTTACCTGAAGCTGCCCGTCCAGCTCCAGCCCGGCAATGTCGGCGACCGCCGTATTGCGTATCAACTGCAGAATACCGGCCGATTCACTGGGCAGATTGACTTCCCGCTGCATGTCATCGACGCGGGTGTAGAACATGGCGGCATTGAGGCGCCAACGCTCACCGACACGCTTGTAGCCCAGTTCCACGCTGTCGACCTGTTCTTCACCGAAGGGACCGGGAGGTTCGGCCGAGTTCGAGTTGCGCAGGTTGTAGCCTCCGGAGCGGAAGCTGCGTGTCCAGCTGGTGTAAACATGGGTGTTCGGGTGGGGTCGCCAGGAAAGTCCAAGCCGCGGCGCCAGTGTGTCGAACTGCGCTTGATCGATGAAATCGAGGGGGCAGTCGTTGTCGAGCACGATATTGCAGGGCGTGCTGTTGAGGTTGAAAGACGCGACTTGAACGCTTTTTTCCTCGCTTGACCAGCGCAATCCGGCGTTGACTGCCCAGTGTGTGTTCAGCGCGTAATCGGTTGCTGCAAAGACACCGAAGGTCTCGGTATTCTGGTGGCCGCCACCGTCCTGGGTGGCAAGCGCGCCACCATCGTCGCTGAGCTCCCCAAGGAACAGCCGCCGATCGTGATAGGAGAGCTCCCCCTTGAACTGGTACAGCCCCGCGGTGACGTCTGCGCGGTCGGCAAAGCGCCCGCTATAGCGAAGTTCGTTGCTCCACTGCATCGCGTCCACCCAGCCGGGTGAATGGAACAGAAACACCGGCTGTCCGTCGATATCGCTCATGCCCACGGATTCGGACTGCTGCCAGCCGAAAATATGGGTAACAGTACCGTCGCCGAGGGCGACGTTGCGATCCGTCTGCAGTGTCACCAGATCGGTGGAGACGTCCTGGTATCCCCTTTCATCGATGGAAAAATGCAGGCTGTCGCGCGGGTTGTTGACGGGGGTTCCCGGAAGCCCCGATCCATTGGTATGGGACTGCGTTGCGGGACCATCACCCTCGATGTCCGTGTTCTGGTAGAACAGGGTGACAGACGTGTCGGCGTCTGGCGTCCACGCCAGGGTGCCGCGCAGCATGCGCTGGGTGATGGCACCGAAGTCCTCGCCGTCGAAGTCGTTGCTGAAATAGCCTTCATCATCGTTGTAATACGCGGAAAAACGCCCGCTCAGGGTGTCAGTGATCGGACCGCTGACGCCTGCCATGAGGTAGCGGTTCAGACCGCCGTCGCCACCGCCTTCCAGCGCGCTGCGGATATCAACTTCCAGCGCGTCACCGGGCCTGCGCGTCTGCAGCAGAAGGGCACCGCCGGTGACGTTGCGGCCGAACAGTACGCCCTGGGGGCCGCGCAGGACTTCGACACTGGCGAGGTCGAACACGTCGAAGATCATGTCGTTGTTCACGGCCAGGTAGACGCCATTGACGAACAGGCCCACGGTCGGATCAATGGAGGGAATGGAGCTGTTGATGCCAAGGCCGCGGATGGAAAAGTTTGCCGTGCCGCGGCGGGTCCCAACGTCATCCAGGGCCACGTTCGGCAGGCCCGCGGTGAACTGGGTGAGGTCCCGAATGCGCAGGGATTCTATCTGCGCGCCACTGAAGGCGGTGATGGCTATCGGCGCATCAATCGGCGCCTCACGGCGCTTGCGCGCAGTGACGACAATTTCCTGCAGCATTGACGGCGCCGGGGAAGCTACGACCGGACTTGCCGATAATATCGTCAACGCCATGAGACTCGATGCCACGGACGCGTTTCTGAAGCGCGGCAGGCGCGAAGCGGCGTCGGCGAGCCCGCCATTTCTGGAATAGTGCTGCATCGGTTTACGCCCCGTCCCTGGATTGCCGAGGAAGGCACCACGTGCTGTGGCGCCGGCGGGGCGTATTAAGTCAGTAGCCGCCAGCAGCTGTCAACCATAAATGCCGCCAACGGTTGACAGGCGTGTCGGGCCTGCAGGTTACACACGCTCGACGATTGTGGTGATGCCCTGGCCAAGGCCTATGCACATGGTCGAGATACCGAGCGACAGATCGCGATCCTGCATGACTGTCAGCAGGGAGCCGGTAATGCGGGTGCCGGAGCAGCCGAAGGGGTGGCCCAGGGCGATGGCGCCGCCGTGGACGTTCACCTTGTCTTCCATATCATCGAGCAGACCGAGGTCCTTGAGGACGGGCAGTGCCTGCGCCGCGAAGGCCTCGTTCAGCTCCACCATGTCGATATCGGTGATTGACAGGCCGGTCCGTTTTAGCGCCTTCTTCGTTGACGGTACCGGGCCGTAGCCCATGATGGAGGGATCAACGCCCGCCAGGGTCATGCTGCGGATGCGTGCTACGGGCTCCATGCCCAGGGCCTTCGCGCGCTCCGCCGACATGACCAGCATGGCTGACGCGCCGTCCGAGATCTGCGAGGAGGTGCCCGCGGTGACGCTGCCCTGGGGGTTGAAGGCCGGCGCCAGGCCGGCGAGTCCTTCCAGGGTGGTATCCGGACGGATGGTCTCGTCGCGCTCGACCAGCGTCAGCGCACCGTGCTCATCGTGGCCCTCCACGGGAATGATTTCCCGAGCGAACTTGCCGTCAATGGTCGCCTTGTGCGCCAGCTGGTGCGAGCGCAGGCCCAGCTTGTCCTGATCCTCGCGGCTGATGCCGTGCATCATGCCGAGGTATTCGGCGGTCATCCCCATCATGCCCGCCGCCTTGGCCACGTTCAGCCCCAGGCGCGGGTTGATGTCGACGTCGTCCATCATGGGCAGGTGGCCCAGGTGCTCCACGCCGCCGACCAGATAGACGTCACCAATGCCGGCCATGATGTTGGCGGCAGCGGTGTGCAGCGCCGACATGGAGGAGCCGCACAGGCGGTTGACTGTCTGTGCCGGCACGCTGAAGGGCAGCTGTGCGCGCAGCACGATATTGCGCGCGAGATTCATGCCCTGTTCGCCGCGCTGCAGAACGCAGCCCCAGATCAGGTCATCAATTTCCACAGGGTCGAGCTTGTCGTTACGCGCCAGCAGACCACGGATCACGGCAACGGACAGGTCGTCCGCGCGTACGTTGCGAAAACAGCCGTTCTTTGACCGCCCCATGGGGCTGCGGGCGAAGTCGACAATCACGGCGTCTCTTGAATTCATGCTCACGATAATTCTCCCTTGATGCCCGCGTTTCAGTAGTAGGTAGCGCCGTCGGCGAGCTTTGCGCGCATGCCATCGGTGAGTTCATAGGTTTTGCCGAGGTCACTGAACTTCTCCGAGGCAGCGGCGATGGTGTGCATGCCGACGCTGTCCATCCAGCGGAAAATGCCGCCGCGGAAGGGCGGGAAGCCAAGGCCGTAGATCAGGGCCATGTCGGCCTCCGCGGGTGTGCCGACAATGTCTTCCTCGAGGCAGCGGGCCATTTCTGTCGCCATTGGCAGCATCATGCGCATGATAATGTCGTCTGCCTCGAACTCGCGACGCTCACCGGCCACCGGCGCTATCAGCTGGTACGCGGTATCGCTGGCTTCCTTCTTGGGCTTGCCGCGCTTGTCGGTGCCGTGATCGTAAAAGCCCTTGCCGTTTTTCTGTCCGTAACGGTTGTTCTCGTACATCACTTCCGTGGCAGTCTTGAAATCCAGCTGCATGCGGTCGGGGAAGCCCTCGGCCATGACGCCGGCAGCGTGCACCCCGGTATCGATACCCACGACGTCCATGAGATACGCCGGGCCCATCGGCCAGCCCCAGCGCTGCATGACCTTGTCTACGGCCTGGAAGTCGGCGCCGTCGCGCACCAGCTTGGAAAAGCCGTCGAAGTAGGGAAACAGCACACGGTTGACCAGGAATCCCGGGCAGTCCCTGACCACCACCGGCTTCTTACCCATTTGTCGCGCAAACGCAACGGTGCGGGCGATCGCGGTGTCCGAGGTCTTATCACCGCGAATCACCTCTACCAGCGGCATGGCGTGCACCGGGTTGAAGAAGTGCATGCCGCAGAAATTCTCCGGCCGCTTCAGGGCCTCTGCGAGCGAGGTGATCGAAATGGTCGAGGTATTCGAGGTCAGGACCGTATCGTCGGTGACCTTCTGCTCCACCTCGGCCAGCACGCTGTGCTTGACCTTCGCATTCTCGACCACCGCTTCGACCACGATGTCCACGTCATCAAAGCCCTCGTAACTGAGCACCGGATCGATACTGTTGAGAACTTCTGCCATTTTTTCGGGTGTCATGCGTCCGCGATTGACGCGCTTTGACAGCAGCTTGCCCGCCTCGGATAGTCCCAGGTCCAGCCCTTCCTGGTTGATATCCTTCATGCGGATGGGTACGCCCTTGTAGGCAGACTGGTAGGCGATACCGCCGCCCATGATGCCGGCGCCCAGGACCGCGGCGCGTTCTACCTTGCGGTCTGCCTGCTTTTCCCAGCCCTTGGCTTTCTTCGCCAGCAGCTGGTCACCGAGGAAAACGCCAACAAGCGCCGCGGCGACGGGTGTCATGGCCAGCTCGACAAAGCCTTCAGCCTCCACCGCCAGGGCGCCCTCCAGGTCCTTGCCGCGAGCCTGCTCAATGACGTCCACCACCTTTATTGGCGCCGGGTAGTTCCTGCCCGCCTGCTGCTGCACCATGGCTTTCATGGTGAAAAAGGCCATGGTGGCCTCGGTGTCGTTCATCGGCAGCGGGCTGCTCTTGGCCTCACGCCGGGTGGTGTAGTCCAGCTTGCCGTCAACGGCACTGTGCAGAACGCTGAGGGCAACCTCGCGCAGCTCTGCGTGCGCGGCGACCGCGTCCACGGCGCCGGCCTTCAGTGCCGCATCCGCAGCCTGCTCCTGCCCGCTGGTAATCCAGGTTACGGCCTCATCCACACCGATCAGGCGCGGAAGCCGGACGGTGCCGCCCCAGCTGGGCAGGATGCCGAGCTTGGTTTCCGGCAGCCCGATCTTCGCCTGATCGCTCATGACCCGGAAATCGCAGGCCAGGCAGACTTCCAGGCCGCCGCCCATCGCGTAGCCGTTGATGGCGACGCACGTGGGGAACGGCAGATTCTGCAGCCGGTTGAAGTTGCCGTTGTTGACAGCGGTGAACTTGAGAATCTCGTCCTTGCCCGCGCCGAACATGGCGGTGAACTCGGTGATATCCGCGCCGACAATGAACACGGGCTTGCCACTGGTGACCAGCAGACCTTTGAGGCCCTGTTCTGTGTCAATGGCGTCCAGTGCGGCGGTGAGGTCGCCTACCGTGGCATTGTTGAACTTGTTGACCGACTCGCCCTTGAGGTCGAAATGCAGTTCGGCGATATCGCCGTCCAGTCGCGTAACGGTCAGTGCATCACTCTGGTAGATCATGAGCAGGTCCTGTCGCAGGTTCTATGGGTGCCGACCCATGGCATGGTCGACGGAAAGCGGTATGGCGGACAGTGTAGCGATTTACCTGCCGCCTGTGAATTTGTCCCCGCTAGACGGCTGCGGCTGATGCATCGGCCAGGGGATGGGCTGTGTGGTGCAGGGTCTCAGGCACCGCGATTTGTGAGAAGCAGCGCTTCCATCAGCGCCTTCTGGGCGTGCAGCCGGTTTTCGGCCTCTTCCCAGATCACGCTGTCCGGCGCATCCATCAGATCGGCGCTGATTTCCTCGCCACGGTGTGCGGGCAGGCAGTGCAGATAGAGTGCGTCGCTGGCGGCATGGCTCATCAGTTCGGCGTTGACCTGATAGGGCGTGAAGCGCTCGATGCGGGCCGCCTGCTCATCTTCCTGTCCCATGGACGCCCAGACGTCGGTGACCACGAGATCGGCATCGCGAACCGCCTGCACAGGGTCGTGCAGTAGCTCGACGCGGTCACGGTTGGCCTCGAGGAGCTCCCTGCGCGGCTCGTAACCCGGCGGGCAGGCAATGCGCAGCGAGAAATCGAACTGGCGCGCGGCGTTGATGTAGGACTGACACATGTTGTTGCCGTCGCCGACCCAGCACACGCTGCGTCCGGCAATGGCGCCGCGGCGTTCTATCCATGTCTGCATGTCGGCCAGGAGCTGGCAGGGGTGGAAATCGTCGGTGAGAGCATTGATGACCGGCACCGAGGAGTGGGCGGCAAACCGCTCGACGATGTCGTGGCCAAAGGTACGGATCATGACGAGGTCGACCATCGACGAGATCACCCGCGCCGAATCCTCAATCGGCTCGCCGCGACCGAGCTGCGTGTCCTGTGGCGAGAGGAACATGGCATTGCCTCCAAGCTGCGCGATGCCTGCCTCGAAGGAGACCCGCGTACGCGTCGACGACTTGGCGAAAACCATGGCCAGCACGCTGCCCGGGAACCGTCGCTGGTCAACGCCTTCCCGGCGCTCCCGTTTCATTTCGATGGCGCGCTCAATAATGCGAAGCAGATCCGCCGCAGAGAAATCCAGCAGCGTGAGAAAGTGTTGTCCCGTCATGCTCATCAGCCTTCCCTGGCAGTGCCCGCCTTATGAAATTCCCGGATCACGCGGCCGACGCCGGCACCCAGCGTGTCTGCCTGTTCATCGCTCATGATCAGCGGCGGCAGAAGGCGCACGGTGTTGCCCGCAGTGACGTTCAGCAGTATGTGCGCATCCAGCGCCCGCTGCATGATGTCAGCGCAGGGTCTTGCCAGCTCGATGCCGAGCATCAGCCCGCGCCCGCGCAGGTCGACAATGGCATCATCGCCCGCTTCGGCGCGCAACGCTGCACGTACGCGTTCGCCAAGATGGGTGGCTTTCCCGTACAGGCTTTCGCTCTCCAGGGTATCCACCACAGCCTGGGCGGCGGCGCAGGCGAGCGGGTTGCCGCCGTAGGTGGAGCCGTGGTGGCCGGCCGCAAACACGCCAGCTGCAGTCCCTCGCGCCAGGCAGGCACCGATGGGGACGCCGTTGCCCAGGCCCTTGGCGGTCGTGACCACATCCGGCAGCAGGTTCAACCCCTGGTAGGCAAAGAAGTGTCCGGTGCGTCCGTTGCCGCTCTGGACCTCGTCAAGCATCAGCAGCCAGCCCTGCTCGCTGCAGAACTGTCGCAGTGCATGCAGATAGTCGCTGTCCAGGGGCCGGATTCCGCCCTCGCCCTGAATGGGCTCCAGCAGCACGGCGACCACATTCGGGTTATTGCGCGCGATATTGTGCACCGCCTCCATATCGTTCCGAGGGGCGCGGACGAAGCCGGCAACGAGCGGCTCAAAACCGGCCTGGATGCGGCGATTGCCCGTGGCGCTCAGCGTTGCCAGCGTGCGGCCGTGGAAAGCGTCCTCAAGCACAATAATTTCCGGCTGTTCAATGTCCCGCTGGTGTCCATAAAGGCGTGCCAGCTTGATCGCCGCCTCGTTTGCCTCGGCGCCGGAGTTGCAGAAAAACGCGCGCTCCATGCCGGTGACCCGGGTTAGTGTGTCTGCCAGCCGTTCCTGGGCTGCAATATGATAGTAGTTGGACGTGTGCAGGAGGCGTCCGGCCTGTTCCCGTATGGCTTCCGTCACGGCGGGGTGGGCGTGACCCAGGTTGGTTACCGCGATACCGGACAGGCCATCCAGATAGCGTACGTCATGCGTGTCATACAGATACGCTCCCGTGCCGTGACTGAAAGTGACGGGTAGCGGGGCATAGGTAGCCATCAGGGCGTTCATACGGCTTGCTCTTCTCCGGGTGGGCGGGGTGTTTTACCCTGCGCAAAACTGAAGACGGCAGCGCGATGGCTGCCGTAAGACATTGAATATAGCGGCAACCGCCCGCATTGACAATCATGTGGCAGGCAGCGGCAGCACCGCCTGCCGTTATCGCACGGAAACCCACGCGACATTCGGGGAATAACCGACTAAAATGGTCGGCGATAAGCGTCAATGCGCTATGGCGCGTCGATTCATGAGCAACGAGAATGAGGATCAACAATGGATATCATGGACCAGATCAAGGAGCAGGTTGAAGGCAACACTATCCTGCTTTACATGAAAGGCTCGCCGAACCAGCCCCAGTGTGGCTTCTCCGCACGCACGGTTCAGGCATTGATGGCCTGCGGTGAGAAATTTGCCTATGTCGATGTACTGGCAAACCAGGATATCCGCAGTAATCTGCCCAAATACGGCAACTGGCCGACCTTTCCCCAGCTGTGGGTGAAGGGCGAGCTGATTGGCGGGTGTGATATCGTCGCGGAAATGCACGACAGTGGTGAACTGGAAACACTGATCAAGGAAGCGGCGGCTTCTCAGGAAGTTTCCTGACGGGGTGACGCTCCGGTCTAGCCAGGTCCCGGCGGGGCCTGGCTAGACCGGAACACAGGCTTTTACTCGGGTTTGACGGTCCTTGTGGCGGTTTGCAGGTAGTTCTGCAGTCCCAGGCGTTCTATCAGTCCTACCTGGGTCTCCAGCCAGTCAATATGCTCCTCTTCCGAGGCAAGAATGCTGGCAACGAGATCACGGGAAGGATAGTCACCGACGCTCTCGCAGTAGGCCACGGCGGCTTTCAGGTCACGATGGGCTATCTCCTCGAGTTTGAGGTCACAGTCGATCATTTCCGGAACGTTCTCACCAATCAGCAATTTGCCAAGATCCTGCAGGTTTGGCAGCCCGTCCAGGTAGAGAATGCGTTCCACAAGCTGGTCGGCATGCTTCATCTCATCAATGGATTCGTGGTACTCGTGTTCCGCGAGTTCGGTCAGGCCCCAGTCCTTGTACATTTTTGCGTGCAGGAAATACTGGTTGATGGCGACCAGTTCATTTCCAAGAATACGGTTCAGGTGTTCGATGACGGTTTTATCGCCTTTCATGCATTGGCTCCTGTGAGGGCGCCGCAGTGCGGGTTATACGCCTGCGACCGGGTAACGTGAAGTTATCGGGAAAGTGTAACGGGATAGGGAGTCTGACGCCAGAACATACACCCTGGCAGGGGCCATCTACCGGGCAGATCGATCCCGGAGACGGCCCTGTTTCCTTATGCAGTCGCCCAGCTGTCGGCCGGGTAGAAGAGGGACGTGGCGCGTGTTGCGTCCCGGGATGCAAGACTTTCAGTCAGAACGGCCGCAGCCGCTTCGCTGCACTGCCCACACTGGCCGGCCACGCCCAATGCGTCCTGAAGACAATCGAGTGAAGAGGCACCGTCTCGGACCGCATGGCGGATCTGGTTGTCGGTGATACCGTTGCAGAGGCAGATAAACATGGCGGCTCCAGTGCATATCAGGTTGTTGTTGATGAAGAAGGTAGTGCAAATGAGAATTATTGTCAACGCATTGAGCGCGTCGGCGGCAATCGGGGCTGATACCGCTGCGCTTCGGTATACTGCCGGACTTGCAGGCGGTTCTTTCAGGGGCGACGGGGCTTTATGACGATCGAGGAATCCATGCGTGCCGTCGGGATGGCGGCGCGCAGCGCATCCCGATACATTGCGGCGGCGTCCACCGGGCAGCGCAATGCAGCGTTACTCGCAATACGCGATGCTCTCGCTGCAGATCGCGAGGCCATTGCAGGTGCCAACGCGCAGGATCTGGCGACAGCGCAGGCCGCGGGCCTGTCGTCGGATCTGTGTGATCGGCTCGCACTGACCCCGGCGCGCATCGACGCCATGATGATGGGACTCGAGGCGGTTGCCCTGTTGCCTGATCCGGTCGGGGAAATTACCGGCCTGTCCGCGCGCCCGTCGGGGATCCGCGTCGGGCAGATGCGCGTTCCTCTGGGGGTCATCGGCATTATTTACGAAAGCCGGCCCAACGTGACGGTAGACGCTGCAGCGCTGTGTCTGAAGTCAGGAAATGCCTGCATACTCCGTGGCGGCTCCGAGTCGCTTCGTTCCAACATGGCGATCGCGGCCTGCGTAAAGTCAGGTCTGGCCGAGGCCGGTCTGCCGGAGACCGCCGTCCAGGTGGTCGACACCGCGGATCGAGCGGCGGTGGGCTGCCTTGTCCGCATGGCCGAATTTGTGGACGTGATTGTGCCCCGTGGCGGAAAAGGGCTGATCGAGCGTATCAGCGACGAGGCGCGGGTGCCGGTAATCAGGCACCTTGACGGTATCTGCCACGTCTACGTGGATGACGGTGCGGACCTGGACGTGGCGGAGGCAATTGCCCTCAATGCAAAAACCCACCGTTACGGCACCTGCAACACCATGGAGACATTGCTCGTTGCGGAAGCGGTAGCGGCGGAGCTGCTGCCGCGACTCGGCCGGGCCTATGCCGACGCCGGCGTCGATCTGCGAGGCTGTACACGCAGTCTCACCTGGCTACCCGATGCCGCACCGGCAACGGAAGCGGACTGGGAGACCGAGTACCTGGCACCGGTGCTGTCTATCCGGGCTGTCAGAGATATGCAGGCGGCTATCGATCATATTCACCGTTACGGTTCCGGTCACACGGATGCCATTGTCACTCGCGATCACGGTCGCGCCATGCGCTTCCTGCGCGAGGTGGACTCCAGCTCTGTCATGATCAATGCGTCGACGCGATTTGCCGACGGCTTTGAATACGGACTCGGGGCCGAGATCGGCATTTCGACCGACAAGCTGCATGCCCGCGGCCCGGTCGGTCTCCTGGGCCTGACCTCGCAGAAGTATGTGGTATTTGGCGATGGCCAGGTGCGCCTGTGAGCGAATCCCAGGCCGCAAACGCCCTCGCCGTGTTCGGCGGAACCTTCAATCCGGTGCACCTCGGGCACCTGCGTTCTGCCATTGAGCTGCTGGAGCATCTGCCGGCCAGCGAGCTGCGCTTCATGCCCTGCTCCCTGCCGCCGCACCGGGAGCCGCCGGGGATCAGCGCACGTCAGCGCGCCGCCATGATCGAGCTGGCGATCGCCGGCGAGCCCCGCTTCAGCTGCGACACGCGTGAGCTCGAGCGTGCGGGGCCCTCCTATACGATTGACAGTCTGGACTCGCTGCGCCAGGAAATCGGTGGCCAGCGCAGTCTGATTCTGGTCATGGGCTGTGACGCGCTGCTGGGGCTTGATCGCTGGCACCGTTGGCAGGAGCTCCTCGAGCACTGCCACATCGCCGCCATCGCCCGGCCAGGCTGGGAGTGGCCCAGAGACGGCGAACTGGCCGCTTATCTGGAATCGCGCGAATCCAAGGCCCCTGAACTGACAGCGCGCCCAGCAGGGGGCGTACACATCACGTCGCTGCGGCCTCTGGAAATATCTGCGACAGAGATCCGCAGGCTGTTACAATCGGGGCGTTCGGCTCGTTACCTGGTGCCGGATGCCGTGCATACGTATATTCATCAACACAGACTCTACACACAGTGAGGCAGCGATTGTCACGACTAGCGACACGACCGGAATGCGGGGCCTCATGACGGCCGACACAGCGGATCCGACCGAACAACTGAAGGCACTGGTGATCGATGCCCTGGAAGACCTGAAGGCAGTCAACCTCGTGAGCATCGACGTGCGTGGATTGACAGATGTCATGGACTGGATGATCGTTGCCAGCGGCAATTCCAACCGGCACGTCAAATCCCTGGCAGACAATGTCGGTGTTTCCGCGAAGGCGGCGGGCGCCATGCCGCTTGGCGTCGAGGGCATGGATGTCGGTGAATGGGTTCTGGTGGATCTGGGTGATGTCGTTGCCCATATCATGCTGCCGGCAACGCGGGATTTCTACGATCTGGAGCGCCTCTGGCTGGATCCCCGGCCGTCGTCCTGATGCAGCTGACCGTGCATTCGGTGTGCGGCAAGATGCCCGCCTGGGTTGCTGATGGTGTGACAGAGTATCAGCGCCGGCTGCCCCGGGAGCTGAGTCTGGTCTGGCGGGACCTGCCCCTTGCGCGCAGGACCCGCAGCAGTAATCCCGAGGGTCTGCGGCAGCAGGAGGGCGAGCACCTGCTCAAGGGCCTTCCGGCCAACGACGTTCTCATTGCACTGGACGTTCGCGGTACCGCGCTGTCCACCGAAGCCCTGGCTGATGCGCTTCGAGACTGGCAGATGGGGGGGCGCAACGTCAGTTTTCTCATAGGGGGGCCGGATGGACTGTCTCCGGCCTGCCTGCAGCGCGCGTCGCAGCGCTGGTCCTTCGGCAGGCTGACCCTGCCGCACCCGCTCATCCGGGTCGTTCTCGCGGAGCAGCTGTACCGGGCGTGGACGATCACAGCGGGACACCCTTACCATCGCGGCTGACAGGATGCCTGCATAAACACTGCCATGGCTCAGAACATGACACTCAAGGACACGGCACGCGAAGTGCGCGTTTACAGCGCGCGCACCGCTGTTGCCGTGCTCGTCACCAGCGTCGCTCTCACGCTGGTGCTCGCCCGCTACTTCAGCCTGCAGGTCACGGATTTTGAAATCTATCGCACCCAGTCCGAGCGCAATCGTGTGCAGCTGCAGGCGCTGCCGCCAAAACGCGGCCTGATCTTCGATCGCAACGGCACGTTACTGGCGGACAATCGCCCCAGCCATACGCTGTCTCTGATACCGGAGCGGGTCAATGACATGGACGCCACGCTGTCGCGTCTTGGCGAACTGGTGGCGCTGTCGGACGACGATGTCGAGGAGTTTCGTCGCAAGCTGGAGCGCCGTCGCCCCTACGACCCCATTCCCCTGCGATTTCAGCTTCTCGAGGATGAGCAGGCGCGTGTCGCGGTGAACCGCCACGCCTTGCCCGGCGTCGTCGTTGAAGCACAGCTGCTGCGGCATTACCCGCACGGTGAACTGCTGGCCCACGTGCTCGGTTACGTGGGCCGCATCAATGAGAGTGAGCTGGAAACCCTGGATACCTCTGACTACCGTGGCACCTTTCACATCGGCAAGGTCGGCGTTGAGCGATACTACGAGGACAGGCTGCACGGCGAGGTGGGCTACCAGAATGTGGAAACCAACGCCCATGGCCGCGTCCTGCGCGTTCTCGACCGCTTTGCGCCGGTTCCGGGGGTGGACATCGCCCTGCATCTGGATCTCGATCTTCAGCGCACCGCCATGCAGGCTCTGGGGGATCAGCGTGGCGCCCTGGTTGCCCTGGATGTGGCGACCGGGGGCGTGCTGGCCATGGCGTCCACGCCAACCTACGACGGTAATCTGTTTGTCAATGGCATCAGCAGTCGCGCCTATGCCGCGCTCCGGGACTCCCCGGACGTGCCGCTTTTCAATCGGGCGGTGCAGGGACAGTACCCGCCGGGTTCAACGGTGAAACCGCTGATCGCACTGGCCGGTCTGCAGTCGGAGCTGGTAACGCCCGAAACCACTGTTCCGGACCCCGGCTGGTACCGCCTCCCGGGCAGTTCCCGGCGGTACCGGGACTGGACCCTGAGCATCCGGGGAACGGGCCATGCACCGCAGGTGGACCTCAACATGGCGATCGCCGAATCCTGCGACGTCTATTTCTACGACCTGGCCAGGCGACTCGGGATTGACCCGATGCATGATTACCTTGCGCCCTTCGGGCTTGGCAGTCGCACCGGTATCGACACGACGGGTGAGCGATCGGGCGTGCTGCCCTCCTCGCGCTGGAAGCGCGAGGCGCTCAACCAGGTGTGGTATCCGGGGGAGACACTGAGCGCGGGCATCGGTCAGGGCTATATGCTGTCGACCCCGCTGCAGCTCGCCGTGGCGACGGCGACGCTCGCCAACCGCGGCAAGTTCCAGACGCCCAGGCTGGTGCGTCAGGTAGGGGAGGCTGCGCCAGAGACGCCGGTTTCCCATTACGTCGATGCGGCACCGGAACACTGGGATGCGATCTACCAGGGAATGCGCGACGTCGTTCACGGTGCCCGCGGCACGGCGCGCAGCGTTGCCCGGGGCATGACCTATGAAATGGCAGGAAAGACCGGAACCTCGCAGGTGATCGGTATTGCCCAGGACGCCGTGTATGATGAAGACGCGGTGGCGGAGCGGCATCGTCATCACGGCCTGTTTATCGCGTTCGCGCCACTTGAGGCACCGCAGATTGCGCTTGCGGTGATTGTCGAGAACGGTGGCGGCAGTTCGGCGGCATACCCCATTGCCCGTACCGTAATCGACGCCTGGCTGATGCGGGAGGGCGCTTGATGCGTTGCCGTCGTGGGTGATTATGTCCGCCAGATGCCGGAGTCGAGCGGCGACTTTGCCCGCGCACCGGGTGCCTCGAGACTCTTTCAGGTAGATCTGCCACTCCTGCTCCTGCTGATGCTGCTGGCCGCTTTCGGCCTGGTGGTGCTCTACAGCGCGGCGGGGCAGGATGCGGGTATTGTTGCGCGTCAGGCACGGTTCTTTCTGCTGGGCCTGCTGGCGATGCTGCTGGCGGCGCAGATATCACCGGTGCGCTACCGGCGCTGGGCACCATGGCTGTATCTGCTCGGCGTGCTCCTGCTGGTCGGTGTCATGTTTCTGGGCGTTGGCGCCAAGGGCGCACAGCGCTGGCTCAGTATCGCCGGTTTCCGCTTCCAGCCCGCCGAGATCATGAAACTGGTCATGCCCCTGATGGTGGCCGGGTATCTGGCGGACCGGGCTCTACCGCCGCGCCTCGGGCACACGCTGGTATGCCTGGGTATCATTATGCTGCCCGGGATCCTGATCCTGCGCCAGCCGGATCTGGGCACCGCTCTGCTGATCATCGCCAGCGGGCTGTTCGTCATCTTCATGGCGGGTATCGGCTGGCGGTACCTCGCGGGGGTTGTGGTCTTTGCGATCGCTTCAGCCTGGCCCATGTGGATGTTTGTGCTCGAGGATTACCAGAAGCAGCGTATTCTCACCCTGCTCAATCCCGAGAGTGACAAGCTGGGGGCTGGCTGGAATATCATCCAGTCAAAGACGGCAATCGGTTCGGGCGGCTGGCAGGGAAAGGGCTGGCTGCAGGGCACGCAATCACAGCTCGACTTTCTGCCGGAGAGCCACACCGACTTCATTATTGCCGTGCTGGCCGAGGAATTTGGTCTGCGCGGCGTCATATTGCTTCTCAGCCTGTATCTACTTATTCTCCTGCGCGGCTTCTGGATCGGCATGCACGCGCAGAGCACGTTTGGTCGATTGCTCGCGGGGAGTATCACACTGACTTTCTTCGTCTATATTTTTGTTAATATGGGAATGGTGTCCGGCCTGTTGCCTGTGGTCGGCGTTCCGCTGCCGCTGGTCAGCGCCGGCGGCACTTCCCTGGTGACACTCATGGCGGCCTTTGGTCTGCTCATGTCGATTGCCGCGGAGCGGCGTGTAATAGGCCAGTAGCGGCGTTGTTCGCTGATGGCCGGGATGATGGTATGACGATGACGCATGAATGCCTGCTCATGGCCCGGCGATGGGTGTTGCTGTTCGCGCTGCTGCCGCTGGTGGCCTGCGCTGAGGGGGAGAATTACTCAACCCACCCTGCTGCGGAGGAATTCATTGCGAGTCTCGTCACCGAGGATGAATTCTCCCGCAGCGAACTGGAGCGGATATTTGCCGCGGCCGAGCGCCAGGACAGCATCCTCGAGGCCATAGCGCGCCCCGCCGAGAAGACCAAGCCCTGGCATGAGTATCGGCAGATTTTCGTCACGGACAAGCGCACCCGCCAGGGCGTGGAATTCATGCGTGAACATCGCGATACGCTGGCGCGTGCTGAAGCCGAGACCGGCGTACCATCGGCAATTATTGCCGCTGTTCTGGGCGTCGAGACATACTACGGTCGGATCACAGGCAGCTACAGCGTGGTGAATGCGCTGGCGACACTGGCCTTTGACTATCCGCCGCGCTCGGACTTTTTCACACGGGAGCTGCGCCATTTCCTCATTCTGGCACGCGAGCAGGGTCTGGAGCCGCTATCGCTCAAGGGATCTTACGCCGGTGCCATGGGTTACGGACAATTCATGCCCAGCAGCTATCGCAGTTATGCCGTGGATTTCGACGGCGATGGGCGTGTGGATATCTGGGAGAATCCGGTCGATGCGATAGGTAGCGTTGCCAACTATTTCCGGAAACATGGCTGGCGCCCTGACGAGAGCGTCATTCTCCCCGCGCGCAAGTCCGGCGACGTTCCCGATAGCTGGATGAATGCGGCACTCAAGCCCGAGCGTCGCGTGGCGCAGTTCATTGCCGCGGGTCTGGAGCCCCTGGGTGATGTTCAGGATGATGCCCTGGCGACCGCGCTTGCACTGGAAGGTGACGACGGCACGGAATACTGGCTCGGACTGCACAACTTCTACGTGATCACCCGCTACAATCACAGCGCGATGTATGCGCTGTCGGTGTACCAGCTGAGCCAGCGCCTGCAGGCGGAGGTGGATGCGTGACACAGCTGTCCGTCATTGCCTGCCTGTTGCTTGTCGGCCTTTGTGGCTGCTCCGGTTCCGAGCCGCGGCCGGCATGGCAGGATGACGGCGCACCTGAGCGCTCCATCTCGCCAGAGCAGGTGCTGGATGCCGTACCGCGCCCCGATCCGATACTGCGCGCCGGTAACACGAGCCCATACGAAGTGTCAGGCGTGGAGTACACGGTGCTGGCCTCGGCCAGCGGGTACCGTGAAGAGGGAGTGGCATCCTGGTACGGCACCAAGTTTCACGGCCGCAAGACCTCCAATGGCGAGGACTATGACCTGTACCTGGCCACGGCCGCGCATCGTAGCCTGCCGATTCCCTCGTATGTCCGTGTGACCAATCTCGACAACGGCAAGACCATGGTTGTCCGGGTGAACGATCGCGGTCCCTTCCATCCCGAGCGACTGATCGATCTGAGCTATGGGGCGGCGGTCCGCCTGGGGTTCGTCGACCGCGGGACTGCGCCGGTGCGGGTTGAGGCCCTTGACATTGCGGGTGTCGACGATCGCCGTGAGAGCGGCGCCGACTACCGCTACCTTCAGCTTGGTGCCTTTGCCAGCCCGGCGGCCGCAGACAGCCTGCGTGCGGCGGTGGCCGAGGTTGTTCCTGTGCCGGTCACGGTGTCGCCGGTCGAAATGGCGGGCAAGCGTCTCAGCCGCGTGCGCGTGGGCCCGCTGAAGGATGGCAGGCAGTTGAGTGAAGTCCGGGAATTGCTGCTGGCCCGCGGGTTCAATCCGGGTCAGCCTTTACCCTGAAACGGCAGCGGACCTTTCTTTTGTTGCCTGTGGCCATGCGGTACCATTGCCAGCTGTGATTCCCCAGCGGTTCTCGTCAATGCGCACTATCGTACTTCTTGTTTTCTGTCTGTTTGCCGCGCTCACCGGCGCCCAGCCTATCGTGCCATCACCGCCCCAGGTGGCAGCGGATGCCTACATCCTCATGGATGCGCAGACTGGTGTGGTTATCGCCGAGGACAACGCAGACATGCCGTTGCCACCGGCCAGCCTGACCAAGCTCATGACCAGCTATGTCCTCGCCAATGAAATTAGCGAGGGTCGCCTGAGTCGCGATGACACGGTAGTGATCAGCGAGAATGCCTGGTCCCAGAATCCGCTGTTCACGGGATCCTCGCTCATGTGGATCGAGCCGGGAATGGAGGTCAGCATTGCCGACCTTGAGCGCGGTATTGTGATCGCCTCGGGCAATGACGCCACCGTTGCGGTGGCAGAGCATATCGCCGGCAGTGAGGGTGCGTTTGCGGCGCTGATGAACCGCCATGGCGAGACGCTGGGCCTGAGCGGAACCCACTTTGTCAATTCCCATGGTCTGCCACACCCGGAGCACCTGACCACGGCGCGTGACCTGGCGACCCTGTCGGCAGCCATCATCAAGCGCTTCCCGGAGCACTACGCACGCTACTCGGAGCGTGACTACACGTTTAACAACATCCGCCAGTACAACCGCAATCGCCTGCTCAATGAAGATCCCTCGGTGGACGGTCTGAAAACCGGATACACCCGCGAGGCCGGCTATGGGCTTGTGGCGTCTGCCAAGCGTGGGGACATGCGCCTGGTGTCGGTTGTCATGGGCACGCGCAGCACGACGGTGCGCAAGAACGAGACCCGCGGCCTGCTCAACTACGGTTTCCGCTTCTATGAGACGGTCCCGTTGCTGGACGCTGGCGCGGAGCTCGACAAGCCCCGCATCTGGAAGGGGGCCCAGGATTACGTGGCGGTGGGCGTCAGTGATGAGGTTGTGCTGACATTGCCCCGCGGCAAACGTCAGGAACTGCAGCAGCAGGTGGTGCTCGAAGAGGATATTCTGGCGCCCCTCGCCGTTGGCGATGTGGTCGGTCAGCTCACGCTGCTGCTTGATGGCGAAGTCCAGCGGCAGATGCCGGTGGTTGCGCTTGAGCCTGTTGAGGCGGGTGGGTTTCTGGCGCGTCTGTGGGATATGGTGCTGATGTGGATTGCCCGACTCTTCGGGGCCTGAGGCAGATATGTCAGGGCAGGAACCGCCAAAAATCGAATTTCCCTGCGAGTATCCGATCAAGGTGCTCGGCCGACGGACAGACGCCTTCAAGCCCACAGTCATTGCTGTATTTGAACGCCATGCGCCGGGCTTCGACCAGACGGCGATTGCAGTGCGTGACAGTCGCAAAGGCACTTTCGCCGCCATTACGGTAACGATAACCGCCACCGGGGAACAGCAGCTCGCGGCCCTGCACCGGGATCTCATGGCCACGGGCCTGGTGCAGATGGTGCTGTGAAGCCGCCGCCGCTCATTCTGCGGCGCCTCGGCGAGGTGGATTATGCGACCGCGCTTGAGCGCATGCGCGACTTCACCCAGCAGCGCACTGACGCGACTCCCGACGAGCTGTGGCTTCTGCAGCACCCCGCGGTATTCACCCAGGGGCAGGCGGGCCGGTCGGAGCACCTTCTGGCGACCGGAGAGATTCCTGTCGTGCAGGTGGATCGCGGCGGCCAGGTGACCTACCACGGTCCGGGGCAGTGGGTGGTCTACCTGATGATCGACCTGCGCCGCCGCACCTACGGCGTGCGCGTTCTGGTGGAGCGCATGGAGAAAGCCGTGGTGGCGACGCTGCGTCACTACGGTATTGACGCTGCTCCCGATGCCGCTCGACCGGGCGTCTACGTGCGCGGCAAAAAGATCGCGTCTCTCGGGCTGCGCGTGCGGCGGGGCTGCAGTTATCACGGTCTTGCGCTCAACGTCGACATGGACCTGGCGCCTTTTCAGCGCATCAATCCCTGTGGACACGCGGGACTTGAGGTCACCAGCATGGCCCGGCTGTTGCCGGAGCACGAACTGGTGATGGATGACGTCGGCGAGCGACTCATTGGGCGCCTGCAGCTCGAGCTTGGCCGCTGACGCGAGCGCAGCCCGCGTGCCTTGGCTCTGGTACACTGCGCGCCGCGCCGGGGCCTTCCCGGAAATCCATCACTCAACAGGACAGTCAGTCGCGCCATGAACAACAGTGACGTGCAGCAGGATATCGCCAGGCGGCGCACCTTTGCCATTATTTCTCACCCGGACGCGGGCAAGACCACGATGACCGAGAAGCTGCTGCTGCTTGGCAGCGTGATCCAGACCGCGGGCATGGTGAAAGGCAAGCGGGGTCCTGCGGCCACCTCCGACTGGATGACCATGGAGCAGGAGCGCGGTATTTCCGTGACCTCCTCCGTGATGCAGTTCCCCTACCGTGAGCGCATGGTCAATCTTCTTGATACGCCGGGCCACGAAGATTTTTCCGAGGATACCTATCGCACGTTGACCGCCGTGGATTCCGCACTGATGGTGATAGACGGTGCCAAGGGTGTGGAAGACCGGACCATCAAGCTGATGAACGTGTGCCGGCTGCGCGACACGCCAATCATCAGCTTCGTGAACAAGATGGATCGCGATATTCGCGACCCGATTGAGCTGCTGGACGAGATCGAGTCAGTGCTTGGCATTGAGGCAGCGCCGATCAACTGGCCAATCGGCATGGGCGTGGGTTTTCGCGGCGTGTACAACCTGTACGAGGACACGCTCAGCGTCTATGAGCCGGGTCACAACGCTGAACGCTTCGAGTCGCGGCAGATTGCTGGCCTGGACTCCGACGCCGCGCGGGAACTGCTTGGCGACGAGTACGAGTCCTTCCGGGAGGAGATAGAGCTGGTGCGCGGCGCCAGCCACGAATTTGACAAGTCAGCCTTTCTTGCCGGCAGATTGACACCGGTGTTCTTCGGCACGGCGCTGGGCAACTTCGGTGTCAGTGAAATGCTCGACCGATTCGTCGACTGGGCACCACCGCCGCTGGAACGCGAGGCCAGCCAGCGGGTTGTGGCGGCGGCTGAGCCTGGGTTCACCGGTTTTGTTTTCAAGATCCAGGCAAACATGGACCCGCGGCATCGCGACCGTATTGCCTTCATGCGGGTGTGCTCCGGGTGCTACAGCAAGGGCATGAAAATGCGCCACGTGCGCCTGGGTAAGGACGTAAAAATTGCCGATGCCGTGACCTTCAAGGCCGGTGAGCGATCCCTGGTGGAGGAGGCCGTTGCCGGCGACATTATTGGCCTGCACAACCACGGCACCATCCAGATTGGCGACACCTTTACCGGCGGTGAGGACCTGCAGTTCATCGGCATTCCACACTTTGCGCCGGAGCTTTTCCGGCGCATCCGGCTGCGCGACCCTATGAAGTCCAAGCAGTTGCAGAAGGGTCTGCAGCAGCTCTCAGAGGAGGGCTCGACCCAGGTATTCTCTCCGCTGAATTCATCAGACCTCGTGGTAGGCGCTGTCGGCCAGCTGCAGTTCGATGTGGTGTCCTACCGACTCAAGGACGAGTACAAGGTGGAGGCCCTGTATGAGCCGGTCAATGTCTATACCGCGCGATGGGTATACGCGTCAGACCCGCGCAAACTGGAGGAATTCCGCAAGAAAGCCGCCGACGACCTCTCCCTGGACGGCGGCGGCTACCTCACTTACCTGGCGCCGACCCGTGTGAAGCTCGCGCTGATGGAAGAGCGCTGGCCGGATATTCAGTTCAGGGCAACCCGAGAGCATTAATGGCTGGGTGGCTCCGACTGGTCTGCCCTGCGGGATAAATGGCTTTCGAGACTCGCCGTGAACCCATCCATGGGGGCTCAGCGGCGCCATCCATGGCGCCGATGGTCTCGAAAGCCATTTATCCCGCAGAGCAGGCCGGACAGTGCCAGCGGGGTGTTATGTGGAGCCCTCTGTTCTGGCTTGAAGAGGGTGGCTTCGAGGTTTACAGAAGCGCTTCAATGTCTTTGCGGAGGTCTTCGGGTTTGGTGGTGGGCGCGTAGCGCTTGACGACTTCACCCTCGCGGTTGATCAGGAACTTGGTGAAATTCCACTTGATCCCTTCACTGCCAAGGGCGCCGCGGGCGGACGACTTCAGGTGCTGGAACAGGGGGTCGGCATCGCTGCCGTTGACGTTGACCTTGCCGAACATCGGAAAGGTGACGCCGTAGTTGAGCTGGCAGAATTCGCTGATTTCGGCATTGCTGCCGGGGTCCTGGCTGCCGAACTGGTTGCAGGGGAAGCCGAGCACCTCAAAACCGCGATCCGACAGGTCGGCGTAAACCGATTCCAGGCCGGCAAACTGTGGCGTGAAGCCGCACTTGGAAGCGGTGTTGACGATCAGCAGGACCTTGCCGCGGTATTCGCCGAGGTCTACGGGTTTTCCGGTGCTGTCACTGCAGGTGAAGTCGTAAACGGTTTTTGTCATGGGGTTCTCCCTGGCCTTTCGGCCGCAGATACAGGCAGTGCGGATCAGGCGGTTTCGGGGCAGGATACCTGCTGCATGAGCAGAGCCAGCCGTTTGCGCTGCATTTTCAGTGAAAATTCGAGTTCTCTGAGCTGGGTGCGCAGCGCCGCCTGCTCCCAGCGTTGCTGCAGTGCTGCCCGCCGCTCGCCAAAGGCGTCTTCCAGTGCATGGACCCGCCGTTCGTAGCGCTCTGACTGCAGGGCTTTCCAGCGATTGATGGAATCCGTAAACAGCTGATATTCCTTTTCCAGCTTGTCGAGGAGGGGGTGCCCTGGCTGCTGCTCGGTGAGTGAGCGGCGCGCGCGCTCGAACTGGGTGTCGAGAATCGCGCGCTGTATGCGGAAGTCGGGGATACGCACCAGCTCACTGGCGAGTCCCAGTCGCGCACACAGCGCGATCATCCACTTTGTGGGGTCCCAGTGGTACCAGCGAATGCCGTTGCGGTAGTCGTTCTGAAAGATATGGTGATAATTGTGGTAACCCTCGCCATAGGTGAGGAACGCCAGCACGGGATTGTCGCGTGCACTGTTGCTTTCCGTGTAGGGACGCGTTCCCCAGACGTGTGCCAGTGAATTGATCAGGAAGGTCACATGGTGGTTGACCACGAGGCGCAGCAGGCCGACCAGCAGAAACGTGCCGATCACGTCGCCCAGCGCCAGCCCAAGCAGGAGGGGCAGCCCAAGATTCATTACCGTGGTGAGCGCGACATAATTGCGGTGCTGCCACATGACAACCGGATCACGCTGCAGGTCCTGGGCATTGCTGAAGTCTTCCTGGTTGGTCGGGTAGTCGCGCAACATCCAGCCCATGTGGCTGAACCAGACACCGCGACCTGCGGAGTAGGGGTCCTTGTCGTTGTCGTCGACGTGGCGATGGTGACGCCGGTGGTCTGATGCCCAGACAAGGATGCTGTTCTGCAAGGCGCCGGCGCCCCAGGCAGCCAGCCAGACGCGCAGCCAGGGGTGTGCCTGATAGGCCTTGTGTGCCCAGAGCCGGTGATAGCCGCCCGTGATCGCCAGGCCGTTGAGGTAGAGGAAAATCCCGGCCCACATCCATTGCATGCCGGTGTACCCTTCGGTCAGCCCCCGCCACGGCACAAGGATCAGCGCGGCCAGCGGAAACGCGACAAAAATCACCAGGTTGATCCGGTAAAACGGGGGTTTGCTCTCAGTCTGTTGCATGCCGCAGTCTGTCTCCTGTGATGACCCGGGAATAGTACCGGTTTGGTACGGGGATGTCTGCGTGCCAGCATCAGTGCCGGTGACTCACTCGTGCTCAGTCCGAGGCAGGCAGCGCCAGCTTCAACAGTAGCGGATTATGGTCGGAACTGGTCACTGGCAATGACTCCGCGAGGACGGTATCCAGGCCGCGCAGATAAATATAGTCCATGGCCAGGCCGACGATGCGACTGCGCAGGTCTGGCTGGAAGCCGACGCGGTGCAGTCCATGGCGCGCGGCCAGCGCATCCAGCGCCGCGAGACGGCTCTGGCTCCAGGCGTTGATGTCACCGCCAAGAATTACAGGGCCGTCGTGTGCGATGAGCAGCGGATCGAGAGCCTGCATCTGCTGGCGGAAGACCTGGGTCCCGATAGTCAGGTTAATGCCATGCAGGTTGATGGCGAGAAGAGGTCGGCGCTGGCTGCCAACGGCGTACAGGGTCACGCTGGTGGCTTTGGGGGTTCCTATCCAGGGTTCAACGCTGCGAAGGCTGCAGTGCAGTGACGACGGTGCTGTACTTGCCGACATGACGCCGGTCGCGCTGCCGGCGAGGGAAAAACCCGGCGCAAAGTACTGATAGGGAAGCCCTTTCAGCAACGGGTCCAGTCGTGCGCCGGGCCTAGCCTCCTGCAGAAACATCAGGTGAGCGCTGTCACCCAGCCACTGCAGGTCTCGCTCCCAGCCCTGATCGAGTCCCTTGTGCAGATTCCAGCTCAGAAGACCGAAAACGCGCGGCAGGAAAGGCGCGGACGTCGAGTGTGCGCTGCGGGTAATGGCGCCGCGGCAGGTCTCGATATCCGCGGAAGTGCTGCCAGGCCAGGCATCGGAGTAAGCGGCCAGGGACGTTGTCATCGACAGCATCAGCAGTAGGAAAAGGCGCATGGCAGGCGTGTCACAGTTGCTGCAGGTAGGTCTGGTACTCCATCGTCGTGATGTGGCGGTGGAACTCAGTGATTTCCTGCGTTTTTGTCAGCCCGAAATTGTACTGCATCTCGCGGCCGAGCGCGCGGCGGATAAAGTCTGACTGGCCGAAGAGCGCCAGAGCGTCCTGCATGTAGACCGGCAGCCGGGGCTCTTTCGACTGCTGATAGCCATCGCCTCGCAGCGGGCTCGGTGGTGCCAGGCGCTGCTCTATGCCGTCGAGTGCCGCCGCGAGCAGGACAGCACAGACAAGATAGGGATTGGCATCGGCGCCGGCGACGCGATGTTCAATGCGACGTGCCTTGCTGCTGCCTGCGGGGACCCGCACGGCGACGGTGCGGTTCTCATAGCCCCAGGTTGGTGAGGTGGGAGCGTGACTGCCGGTCTGGAATCGGCGAAAAGCATTGAAGCTCGGGGCGAAGATCGCGAAAGAGTCCGGCATGTAACGGATGCAGCCGGCAATCGCATGCAGCAGCGCCGGTGTGCCGGTGGGAGTGCCATCATCGAAGATATTGCGATTATTCCGGTCGAGAACACTGCAGTGCACGTGCAGGCCGTTACCGGCCTCGTTTTCGAAGGGTTTGGGCATGAAGCTTGCCACCAGCCCATGCTTCGCCGCTATTCCCTTGATGAGCCGTTTCATCATGAGAATCTGCCGCGCCGCCAGCGCAGGGCTGTCGACGTGCAGCATGTTGATTTCATACTGTGAGGGTGCGGATTCCTTGACCACGCCATCGAAGGGCAGATCCTGCAGCTCACACGCACGATGGATGTCCTCGAGCATGGGCTGATGGCGGGCGAGTATATCCAGGCCATACAGATTGCCGCCGACGGGGGCGCGATTCGCGGGGTGGGTATCCGAGTGCGTCGGTCCTTTGCCGTCCCATTCAACCAGACTGAACTCCAGCTCTGCCGCGACCACGGGCTTCCAGCCGCGGGCGCGATAGCGCGCAACCACCTTCTTCAGAACCTGACGGGGGTCGCCGAGGTAGGGGTCGCCGTTGGGCTTGAACATCGACAGCATGACCTGGCCATGTTGCTCGCCGGGGGACCAGGGCGTGGGCAAAAGAGAGCCCTCAACGGGGCGGCATACACCGTCCTCGTCCCCCGAAGCAAACACCAATTCCTCTATGTCCCTGCCCCAGATATCCAGACTGAGCGCGCTTCTGGGAAATTTCAGCTCGCCGCCGTAAATCTTCGACAGTTTGCTGCGAGGTACCCACTTGCCCCGCAAAATACCGTTGCAGTCCGGCAACAGCGCCTCAATCATCGTGACATCGGGGTGGGCACGGAGAAACCAGTCGACTTCTATCGCCATAATCCGTCCCCATTGACCCCGCGGTCGGCCGCCATCCTTGGCGTCAACGCCCGCAAGGCCAGACTATCTGCAAGAATCGGCCCGCTCACAATGCCTCATTTAGGGTACGCCGGACGGTGACGGGAATCAGGCGGGAGCCATGTAGATACTGAGCGGGTCGCCGCCAGCTGCCTCGCCAAGGCATGACATGCTGTTTATGAAAAGCGCAAACAGGTCTGTCTGCGAGCTGACGTCGAGTTTTCGGTAGATGTTCTTGCGATGCCGCCGCAGCGTTTCGCGGGCAATGTCCAGACGGGTGGCAGAGACCTCGGTACTGTAACCCCGAAGCATGAGTTCGAGGACATGCTTTTCTCTCGGTGACAGAACCGATGAGCCAAAGGTCCGGAACGCGAGATCGATCTGATGGTCGATGCCGGGCTGTATCAGGTTACTGATAGCGAAATTGTCGAACCTGCTGTGTGACACCATCAGCTCGGACACGGCGTCGGCGAGGACATACAGGCGTTCATATTCGTCGTCGCTGAAGGGGCCGCTGGCCGGCAGGCGCATCATGCTCAGATTGATTGCATTCCCGCCGTCAAGGCGGGCGAGGAAAATGGCTTCGTCCACTGTTCCGGTGTCGGCATAGTAGTCGGTGTAATAAGACGACTCCTCGAGAGCGTCACCAGTGAGCCGGGAGAGGCGATAAATCCGGGATTTCGGGCTGTTCATGGACGCGCGAAAAAAAGGATCTTCCCGGTAAGGGCCTTCGAGATACATATCGACCTGTGCCGAATAGGCGGCAGCGGGAATGTTGTGGTAAAGCAGCCTCGGCGGCAGATCCGGGTGATACAGCCAGATTTGCGGGTAATTGATCAGGACCTGCCCCTGAACGGCGCTTATCAGTGCGGGGAAAAAATCATCTGTCCCGAGGCTGCTGATGGCGGCAGACAGATCCCGGTTCCACTGGCTCAGGCGCTTTATTTCCGACATGCAGCAGTCGCGTCAGCTGTTAAATTGGCGTGGAGTTTGGCGACCGGCCTGAGGGATGTCAATTCGCAGCCCGGGCTATCGGTTACCAGGGCAGAGGACCGGTGCGCCAGCGCTGCTGCCAGGCCCGGTAAACCTTGTTGCTGTAGCGCCGAGTGCCGCTGCTGCCGTTGTAGGCAGCGAGGGCGCGATGCAGGTCGCCGTCCTCGCGATCCCTGTAGAACTGCAGTATGCGACAGCCATAGTCGAGGTTGGTGGGGTTGTCTGTCAGGTTATCATCCGGTCGTCCGATCTCCCGTCGCCAGAACGGCATCACCTGCATGAGGCCCTGGGCACCCGCACGGGATACCGCAAAACGATTGAAGGCGCTTTCGACCTCAATCACGGCAAGCACGAGTTCGGGCGGCAGATCGCTGCGCAGGGCGGCCTGGTGGATCAGATTCAGCAATTGCAGCCTTTGCTCCGGGCTGGAGATGAAGGCAGACAGGCGCGTCGACATGTCGACAAGCCAGACCTCTGCCGCAAAGCGATCCCGAAAGCTGTCGCTGCGAGCAATCGTGCTTTCGAGGAAGCGTCGCAGCGCTGCCGTATCCCCAACGTCGGCGGCGGCCGTGCCGCCGGTCGTGAAAACGGTGATTGCGGCAAGACAGCGGCGGCGCGTCAGCATTGGCGGCGTCAGCGGTCAGTCTTCGGCGGCCATTTTTTCGTGCAGGAATGCCATGGCATCGCCCTCGGGAACCCGGACGGCATCGGTGTCGCGACGGCCCTTGTACTCCAGCTCGCCGTCGGCGAGGGCCCGATCACCAATCACGATCCGATGCGGGATGCCCATGAGTTCCATATCGGCGAACTTGATGCCGGGGCGTTCATTGCGATCATCCAGCAGCACTTCCATGCCAGCATCAACGCACCGCTGGTAAAGGGCTTCTGCGCTCCTGGCTACGGCCTCGGACTTGTGCATGTTAAGTGGGACGATGGCCAGCGTGAACGGTGCCATTGCCGTTGGCCACACAATCCCCTGCTCGTCATGGTTCTGCTCAATGGCGGCGGCAACGATCCTGCTGACACCGATACCGTAGCAGCCCATATGCAGCGTTACCTGGCGACCGTTTTCATCCAGTACCCCGGCATTCATTGCTTCGCTGTATTTGGTGCCCAGCTGAAAAATGTGCCCGACCTCGATGCCGCGCTTTATCTGCAGGCGGCCGTTGCCGTCGGGGCTGGGATCGCCGGCGACCACTTCCCGCAGATCGGCGATTTCCGGCAGGGGCAGATCCCGTTCCCAGTTGACGTTGATAACGTGATGGCCATCGCGGTTGGCGCCGCAGCTGAAGTCGGCGAGATGCGCCGCAGCGTGATCGGCGATCACTTTCACGCCGAGATTCCGCGGGCCGAGCGATCCGAAGCCGGCGCCACAGAGCGCCTTGACGGTATCCTCGTCGGCCATCACCAGCGGAGAGGCCACGCCCTCGAGCTTCTCCGCCTTGATGGTATTCAGCTCGTGGTCGCCACGCAGGACCAGTGCGACCAGAGAGCCGTCTTCAGAACCCTCCACCAGCAATGTCTTGACGGTTGCCGATGGGCTTATGCCCAGTTGCTGGCACAGGTCAGCAATGGTTTTTACACCCGGTGTCGCTATTTCCTCGAGTGTTCCTGATGGCGCCGGGCGGGGTGTCGAGGCCGGCATCGCAGAGGCCATTTCCACGTTCGCCGCGTAGTCGCTGCCGTCACTGAACGCAATGCTGTCTTCGCCGGAATCGGCGAGCACATGAAATTCGTGGGAGGTACTGCCGCCGATGCTGCCGGTGTCTGCCAGCACCGCACGAAACGACAATCCCAGCCGCTCGAAGATTGCCGTGTAGGCGGCATGCATGACGTTATAGGTTTCGCGAAGCGAGTCGGCCGTTGCGTGGAAGGAGTAGGCATCCTTCATGAGGAATTCGCGCGACCGCATGACGCCGAATCGCGGGCGTATCTCGTCACGCACCTTGGTCTGTATCTGGTACAGATTCAGCGGGAGATGGCGATAACTGCTGATTTCGTTCCGGACCAGGTCGGTTACCACCTCCTCGTGAGTGGGGCCAAGGCAGAAGTCGCGATCGTGTCGGTCCCTGATGCGCAGGAGCTCGGGGCCATACTGTTCCCAGCGGCCTGACTCCTGCCACAGCTCCGCGGGCTGGATCATCGGCATGCTGATTTCCTGGGCGCCGGCGCGGTTCATTTCCTCGCGTACAACGGTTTCCACCTTGCGCAGCACCTTCAGTCCCAGCGGCAGCCAGGTGTAAAGCCCGGATGACAGCTTGCGGATCAGTCCCGCGCGAAGCATCAGTCGATGGCTGATGATTTCTGCATCGGCAGGCGTTTCCTTGAGGGTGGCGACAAGAAAGTGGCTGGTACGCATAGAAAGCTCACAGTGCTGTTTTGGCGGTATCGCGAGTTTACGTTTGAAAGAAGAAAGGGTACAGAAATTTGCGCTGTCATGGTGATTCGACGTGATTTACGCTGGAAAACCAGTGTTTTCCGGCGTTTAGCAGTGAATAAAGCTTGTATTACAGTATTTCATGTTTTATACATGATGAAGAGTCGGGTACAGGCAGTGCGCGAGGGATTCAACAGTGCCTGCTGCACGGCTTCGAGGCCATTTTTACAACAGAGGGAAGGACTGAAACATGGCAACAGCTAAAGCAGCAGCACCAAAAAAAGCGCCCGCTAAAAAAGCGGCGGCCAAGAAAGCCCCAGCAAAAAAGGCACCCGCCAAGAAGGCGCCCGCCGCAAAGGCAGCGCCCGCAAAAAAGGTCACGGCTCTGCAGGAGAAAATGACCAAGACCCAGATTGTCACCACGATTGCAGAGAATACCGGTCTGAGCAAGAAGCAGGTCGGTGACGTGATGGGTGAGCTGGAAACCCTGATCGAGCGCAGCATCAAAAAGCGTTCCGTGGGTGAATTCACCCTGCCAGGGCTCATGAAAATCACGACGGTGAAAAAGCCTGCACGCAAGGCTCGCAAGGGGATCAACCCGTTCACCGGCGAGCCTACCGTCTTCAGTCCGAAGCCGGCGAGCGTTGCGGTAAAAGTGCGTCCCCTTAAGAAAATGAAAGAGTTCGCTGCTTCCTGATTCGCTGCTCCCGGGTGCGCGGCAAGCGCGCCCGGGAGCATTCATCGCCACTGGACTTGTGTCTCTCCAGTTCGGCCCTCGTTTCATTCTGTCACTTGTGCATCCAATTCATTGCTTGGCCGCACTCCTGCCCGTGGGGTAAAATCCGCGCCTCGTTTTTTCTCGATTCCCTGAATCAGGTGTAACGGCATGCCAATTTACGAGTACGTTTGTGAATCCTGTGGAGAGCTGACCGAAGCGCTGCGGAAAATCAGTGATCCGCCGCTTGAGATCTGCCCTGCCTGCGGTCAGCCCGCGCTGCGGAAAAAGGTGTCGGCTGCGGCGTTCCGGCTCAAGGGCGGCGGCTGGTACGAGACGGATTTCAAGACCGGGGACAAGAAGAAGAATCTGGTCGCCGATGAGAGCAAGTCCTCGAATGCCCCGGACAAGCCGGCCGATGCGGCAAAGGCTTCGCCGTCTGAATCGGGGTCTGCCGGTTCGAAAGCATCCGCCGACAAGCCGGACAAGAGCAAAGGCACCACGAGTGGCGGCAGTTCCAGCGCCGCCTGAACCCGTGCCCGGGAGGGCGTTCAAGAGCCGGAGATACAAACCATCATGCGCAGCCACTATTGCGGTGTACTGACCGCCGCAGACATTGACCAGACTGTCACATTATGCGGCTGGGTAGATCGTCGCCGCGACCACGGCGGCGTCATTTTTCTGGATGTGCGAGACCGCGAGGGCATCGTCCAGGTGGTATTCGATCCGGACACCGAGGAGCACTTCGCGCGCGCCGACAGGGTGCGCAGTGAGTATGTGCTGCAGATTACCGGTCGAGTCCGCGCGCGCAGCGATGCCACCGTCAATCCAACGATGGCGACCGGCGCCATTGAAGTTCTTGGCAAGCAGCTGGAAATCCTCAACGGCGCCGAGACGCCGCCTTTCCAGCTCGATGAGCACACCGCCGTGGGCGAGGAGGTGCGACTTCGCTTCCGCTACATGGATCTGCGTCGTCCGGAAATGCAGTCGCGGCTGGTCATGCGCTCGCGAATTACTGCTGCGGTGCGCCGTTTTCTGGAAGAC
Organism: Chromatocurvus halotolerans; assembly: GCF_004340525.1. Taxonomy (GTDB): domain Bacteria; phylum Pseudomonadota; class Gammaproteobacteria; order Pseudomonadales; family Halieaceae; genus Chromatocurvus; species Chromatocurvus halotolerans. The sequence goes on from NZ_SLWX01000003.1 coordinate 371,442, forward strand.
GAGGGTTTTCTCGACATCGAGACACCCATCCTGACCCGGGCGACGCCTGAAGGTGCTCGCGATTACCTCGTCCCCAGCCGTACCCATCCCGGCAAATTCTTTGCCCTGCCGCAGTCGCCCCAGCTGTTCAAGCAGCTGCTCATGGTGTCGGGCTTTGACCGCTATTATCAGATTGCCAAATGTTTCCGTGATGAGGACCTGCGCGCCGATCGACAGCCGGAGTTTACGCAGATCGATATCGAGACGGCCTTCCTTGACGAAACCGCCATCATGGATATCACGGAGCGTATGGTGCGCTCTCTTTTCTCCAGCGTGCTGGATGTCGACCTTGGCGCATTTCCGCACATGACCTGGCGCGAGGCCATGTCGCGCTACGGCTCTGACAAGCCTGATCTGCGCATTCCGCTTGAACTGGTGACGGTCGACGACCTGATGCAGCAAGTGGACTTCAAGGTTTTCCGGGGCCCGGCGGACGATCCTGGCGGCCGTGTCGCTGCCCTGCGCGTGCCCGGCGGTGCAACAATCAGCCGTAAGGAGATTGACGATTACACGCGCTATGTCGGCATTTTCGGCGCTCGTGGCCTGGCCTGGATCAAGGTCAACGACCTCGCTGCCGGTGTCGAAGGGCTGCAGTCTCCCATTCTGAAGTTCATGCCGGAATCCGTGATTGCCGACATGATGCAGCGCCTGCAGGCAGAGAATGGCGATATCATTTTCTTCGGTGCCGATCGGGAGTCGGTGGTCAACGAATCGCTCGGTGCATTGCGTGTGCGTGTCGGCGAGGATCTTGGCATGGTTGCCGAGGGCTGGGCGCCGCTGTGGGTCGTGGACTTTCCCATGTTCGAGCCGACCGATGCGGGCTGGACGCCCCTGCATCACCCGTTTACCGCGCCGGCCTGCAGCCTGGAAACCCTGCAGCAGGCGCCGGGTGAGGCGCTGTCGCGAGCCTACGATATGGTGCTCAACGGCACCGAGCTCGGCGGTGGCAGTATCCGTATTCACGAGCCGGCCATGCAGTCCGCGGTGTTCGATGTTCTGGGTATCGACGAGACAGAGGCGCGGGAGAAGTTTGGCTTTCTGCTGGACGCTTTAAAGTACGGTGCTCCGCCGCATGGCGGCCTCGCCTTCGGACTCGACCGCATCGTCATGCTGATGACGTCGGCATCCTCCATCCGGGATGTGATCGCGTTCCCGAAAACCCAGTCTGCCCAGTGCCTGATGACGGATGCGCCCGGCGTCGTGGTCGATGACCAGCTGCGCGACCTCAATATTCGCCTGCGGCAGTTGCCGCCGACGGAGCAGTAGGGCGAGGGCAATGCCTGCCTGACCATCGGCAGGTGCAGAAGCAGGAGCCAGGATATGGCCGGTCACAGTAAATGGGCCAACATCAAGCATCGCAAGGCGGCGCAGGACGCCAGGCGCGGAAAGATGTTCACCAAGCTGATCCGCGAACTTGTGGTCGCCGCCAGGCAGGGTGGGCCGCTGCCGGAGGACAATCCGCGGCTCAGGGCTGCAGTGGACAAGGCGCTTGGAGCCAACATGACCCGGGACACGGTGGATCGGGCCATCGCAAGGGGTGCCGGCACCAACGACAGCGACAACGTCGAGGAAGTCACCTACGAAGGCTACGCGGCCGGCGGCATTGCCGTGCTGGTCGAAACGATGACCGACAATCGCAATCGTACCGTGGCCGAGATCCGTCACGCTTTCAGCAAGCGCGGAGGCAATCTTGGCACGGACGGTTCGGTAGCCTACCTCTTCGAGCGCAAGGGTCAGCTCGTTTTCCCTGCAGGCACCGATGAGGTGCGCGTCATGGAGGTGGCGCTGGAAGCCGGTGCCGAGGACATTCGCAGCCACGACGACGGCTCGCTGGAACTCAGCACCGCCTGGGAAGACTTCTACGCAGTGAAAACTGCCATGGAAGAGGCCGGGCTGGAACTCGAGTCGGGCGAGGTCACGCTGATTGCCAGCACGACGGTTCCGGTGGACGCTGCCGGCGCAGAGGGCCTGATGGCGCTTGTCGACGCGCTGGAAGATCTCGACGATGTGCAGAATGTCTACACGAATGTTGAGATTCCGGATGAGGTGCTTGCCGCACTGCAGGGGTGATGGACTTCGTAGCCCGGTCCGCTTTCCGGGCCCGGCGTTTCGAGACTCGCCGTGAACCCATCCGTGGGGGCTCAGGCTCGGCGTCCTGCCTCGCATGGTCTCGAAACGCCGGGCCCGGAAAACGGACCTGACCAGCGGTCCTACTCCCCGAAAGCGATCGTGCTGCGGCTGAGCATTACCGAACTTGCCGCGTGGCCCACTGGCTGTCAGTGATGGCGTCACTACGAATCGGTAACAATTGCTGCATCGAAGCGGATTTGTCGGCGCCACGGAGTACGGCCAGCGACCCGTGCCGGGCGTTTCGAGACCGTCGGCGCCATGGATGGCGCCGCCGAGCCGCCACGGATGGCTTCACGGCGAGTCTCGAAACGCCCGACACGGGTCGCTGGCCGGCCACGGAGCTCGATCTCCGCTGGCAATACTGTTCATTTATACATACCATGCCAGAACGACGTCACCCGGAACGCGGAACATGGCAGTGATACTGGGTATTGACCCGGGTTCGCAGAAAACCGGGTTCGGGATCATCGAATGCGTACACGGTAGATGCACCTACGTCACCAGCGGCGTGATCCGACTGCCGCCGGGGGCGTTGCCGGAGCGGCTCCGGGTTATCGCCGACAGCGTCACTCAGCTGGTGAACGACCATTGCCCTTCAGAGCTGGCTATCGAACAGGTATTCATGGCAAAAAGTGCAGGATCGGCGCTCAAACTGGGCCAGGCAAGGGGCGCCGCTATCGTACCCTGCGTGACATCAGGCATGGCGGTGGGCGAGTACTCCGCACGGCAGATCAAGCAGTCCGTGGTCGGCACCGGTGCCGCCGACAAACGTCAGGTTCAGCATATGGTCATGACATTGCTCGGCCTGCCCGCGGCGCCGCAGGAGGATGCGGCGGATGCGCTGGCGGCCGCCCTTTGCCACGCCCACACCCGCTCCAGCCTGGTGAGCCTGGCTGGCGCCACCGCCGTTCGCCGTCGGCGTTTGCGGTGAAGCGCGGTCTCCACAGTAAGGCGGCGGTATGATCGGCCGGTTGCGCGGTGTTCTCGTGACCCGGCAGCCGCCGGAAATCGTTGTTGACGTGGCGGGGGTCGGTTACGAGGTGCAGGTGCCGATGAGCACGTTCTTTAAGCTGCCCGCCGTCGGTGAGGAGGTCAGCCTGGTCACGCATTTTGTCGTGCGCGAGGATGCCCAGCTGCTTTACGGTTTTCTCGATGAGCGTGATCGCGTGCTGTTCCGCAGCCTGATCAAGGTGAGCGGTGTGGGCCCGAAACTGGCATTGACGCTGCTTTCCGGGATGGATGCGGACAGCTTTGTGCGCTGTGTACAGCGTGAGGATCTGAAGGCGCTTGTGGCAACGCCGGGTGTCGGGCGCAAGACGGCGGAGCGACTGCTCGTTGAAATGCGCGACAAGCTCAAGGACTGGATAGGTGTATCAGACGGCGGTTCAGGTGTGCAAAGCGCTCCACCGGACAGGCGCGATATTGCGGCGGACGCCGAGGGTGCGCTGGTGGCTCTGGGCTACAAGCCGGCTGAGGCAGCGAAGCTGGTATCGGCGGTGAAGGATGACAGCATAACGGACAGCGAAGAGCTGATTCGCCGGGCCCTGCGCTCCACCGTGCGTGACAGCAGCAGGAGTGCGCGCAGTGATTGAAACCGATCGACTGATTTCACAGGCCGCGACGAGCCCTCGCGAGGATGCGCTGGATCGCGCCATTCGCCCGAAAACCCTCGAGGAGTACGTGGGCCAGCCGGTGGTGCGCGAGCAGATGGCGATATTCCTGCAGGCGGCGCGTGGGCGCAACGAGCCGCTGGACCACACGCTGATCTTTGGCCCGCCGGGTCTGGGCAAGACAACGCTCGCCAGCATCATTGCCAATGAAATGGGGGTGTCACTGAAGACCACATCAGGGCCGGTATTGGAAAAGGCTGGCGATATCGCCGCGCTGATGACCAATCTCGAGCCCGGCGACGTGCTGTTCATCGACGAGATCCATCGACTCAGCCCCTTTGTCGAGGAGATACTCTATCCGGCGATGGAGGACTACCAGCTCGATATCATGATCGGGGAAGGGCCCGCCGCTCGCTCGATCAAGCTCGACCTGCCGCCCTTCACGCTGGTCGGCGCCACAACGCGTGCCGGCCTGCTGACATCGCCGCTTCGCGACCGTTTCGGCATTGTTCAGCGTCTCGAATTCTACGCGGTCGATGATCTGGCGCAGATCGTTGCTCGCTCGGCGCGCTTGCTGGATATCGGTATCGATACCGGGGGTGCGCTGGAAATTGCGCGGCGCTCCCGCGGCACCCCGCGCATTGCCAACCGGCTGCTGCGGCGCGTGCGTGACTTCGCCGAGGTCAAGGCGGATGGCTACATCAACGCGGATGTGGCGGATCGCGCGCTGGACATGCTCAGCGTTGACAGCCGTGGCTTTGACCATCTTGATCGGCGTCTTCTGCTGACCATGATCGAGCATTTTGACGGTGGTCCGGTCGGCGTCGACAGTCTCGCTGCCTCGCTGTCCGAGGAACGCGGCACGATCGAGGATGTCCTCGAACCCTACCTGATACAGCAGGGTTTCATGGTGCGGACGCCCCGGGGGCGCACGGTGACCCGGAACGCCTATCTGCATTTCGGCCTGCCACAGCCTGGCGCGTCACCCGCCCAGGATGCCCTGCCGTTGAACACGCCAACGGAACCGGGTTGATGTCAGACGGTGAATTTTCCCTGCCTCTGCGGGTCTACATCGAGGACACCGATGCTGGCGGTATTGTCTATTACGTGAATTACCTGAAGTATATGGAGCGGGCGCGGACAGAGTTCATGCGCAGCCTGGGTTTTGATCGCAGCCGTATATTCAGCGCAGAGTGCCTGTTTGTTGTTCGCGATATCGCGCTGGTGTATCGCGCACCGGCGCGACTTGACGACGAACTGGCGGCCTCAGTCAGCGTTACCGGGGCTCGCGGCGCGAGTCTGTCGCTGTTCCAGGCAGTGCGCCGCGGCGACGAGCTGCTGGTCCGTGCAGATGTGACCATTGCCTGCGTCAGCCGCGATGAGCTGCGGCCCCGTCGCATGCCGGGAGACATGCTTGCTACACTGCGCAAGCGGGCCGCCCCGGCAAACACCGCCTGACAGATAAACCAACGGAGACCCTTGCGTGCAGGAACAGCTCAGCCTTCTTGATCTTGTGATCAACGCCAGTTTTGTGGTGCAGCTCGTGATGCTGCTGCTGCTGATGGCCTCCGTGATTTCCTGGTACATGATTGTCCAGCGGGTGATTTATTTCCGCAATTCCCGCGACGATATGCTGGCGTTTGAAGAGCAGTTCTGGTCCGGCATTGACCTTGCCGAACTCTACCGGGAGGGCAACGAGCGGGCCAGCGAGGGCGGTGTCATTCTGGGGATGGAGAGTATTTTTCGCTCCGGTTTCAAGGAGTTTTCCCGCCTTGCGCAGCAGTCCGACATGGACGCCGAGGCCGTGGTCGAGGGTGCACGCCGCGCCATGCGCGTCGCCACCCTGCGCGAGGAGGAGCGTCTGGAGCAGAACCTGCCATTCCTCGCCTCTGTCGGGTCAACCAGCCCCTACATTGGGCTGTTCGGCACGGTATGGGGCATCATGCATTCGTTCCGTGGCCTGGCGAACGCGACTCAGGCGACCCTCGCCACCGTTGCACCGGGCATCTCCGAGGCCCTGATTGCGACCGCAATGGGCCTGTTTGCAGCCATTCCCGCAGTCATGGCCTACAATCGCTTTGCTGCGCGTGTGGATGTCTTCGAGAATCGCTACGATACTTTTGTCGACGAATTCTCCAGCATTCTTTACCGGCAGGCCTATGCCCTGCGCTCGCGCAACCGCAAGAGCTGAGCCGAAATGGGACGCAGCCGCAACAAGCACCGACCGATGGCCGAGATCAACGTCGTACCTTATATTGATGTCATGCTCGTGCTGCTGATCATTTTCATGGTGACGGCGCCGATGCTCATGCAGGGTGTCAAGGTGGATCTGCCGGAAGCCCGCACCGAGCCCGTTGACAATCAGGACAGCGAGCCGCTCATTGTGTCTGTCAATCAGTCCGGGCAGCTGTTTCTGAATCTGGGTGCCCAGGAGGACCTGCCGCTGTCCCTGGCTACCGTCAAGCAGCGGGTGGGCGCGGTGATGCAGCGCAATCCGGGCAAGCCGGTTCTCGTCTGGGGAGATCGTGCGGTGGCCTACGGCGAAGTGGTGACGCTGATGGCGGCGCTGCAGGAAGCGGGCGCGCCCAGCGTCGGCCTGGTTACCGACGATCCGAAATGAACCTGAGCGTGCTCACCGATTATCTCCCGGACTGGCTGGCGCCTTCGGTGGCGACATTCTGCCTGCACCTTCTGGTGGTATTCCTTCTGCTGTCGCGCTGGGAAAGCAGCGATAGTGACCGGGTGATACAGGCGCGCAAGATCACGCCGGAAATCATCAATGCCAAGCTGGTGTCGATCGATGAATTCCGCGCGAAGCCCGCGCCGAAGGCACCGCCAAAGCAGCCGGCAAGGACGCAGCCTGCTGCGCCCAAAAAGCAGGCTGCGCCGTCGAAACCTGCTCCCGCCCCGCAAAGCAAGCCCGCGGCACAGAAGAAACCGGCAGAAACGCGCCGCAGCGAACCGGCTGCGGCCCCTGCAAAGGAACCGGAGCCCCAGCTGGACGCCAACGCGCTGGCCGAGCTGTCGCGTCGACAGCTGTCCGAGTCAATGGCGGCGGAGTCCGCGGCGGAGGTCGCGGTTACCGCGGAGGAGATGGCCGCGAGCTACGCGGCGCTGATTCAGCGTGCGGTCATCGGCTACTGGAGCCGGCCACCCAGTGCTCGCAACGGCATGGAAGTGCTGCTGTCTGTGCAGCTGATTCCCAGCGGTGACGTCATCAGCGTCAGCGTGGTAAAAAGCAGTGGCAACGCCGCGTTTGACCGTTCGGCGATAAACGCGGTGGAGCGCGCGGGAAGTTTCCCGGAATTGAAGAACCTGCCCATCAGGGAATTCGAAAAAAGCTTCAGGCGCTTTCGCCTGCTGTTCAGACCAGAGGATTTACGCTACTGATGACAACGCTCGCCCGAATTCTCCTTTTTGCGACACTCATGGTGTCTGCTGTCTCTGCTCGCGCCCAGCTGGTGATCGAGATTACCCAGGGTATGGACGACCCTACCGCCATTGCGGTGGTTCCCTTTGCCACTGAGGGAGCGGGGATCGCGCCAGCAGATATCGCAGAAATCGTTGCGGATGACCTGCGCCGCAGCGGTCAGTTCTCGCCGGTGCGGCGCGACAATATGCTGAGTTACCCCTCGACCGCTGACGACGTCTATTTTCGAGACTGGCGGGCGATTGACACGGAATATGTGCTGATTGGCCGCGTGACTCCGGGCGAGCGCCTGCGGGTGGATTACGAGCTGTTTGATGTGAATCGCGAGCGCAGCGTGCTTTCCGGCTCACAGTCCGACGCCTCCGGTGAGGCGCGCATGCTGGCGCATCGCGTGAGCGATGCGGTCTACGAACACATTACGGGCATTCCGGGGGCCTTCGCGACACGGCTTCTCTATGTTTCCGTGGAGCGTAATCTTCAGGGCAAGGACTACTACCGCCTCACCCTCTCGGATGCTGATGGTGCCCGGCCGATTGTGCTGCTGGAGTCCCGCGAGCCGATCATGGCGCCGAGCTGGGCGCCGGATGGTCGGGAAATTGCCTACGTGTCGTTCGAAACGGGTCGCCCGGCCATTTTCCGGCAGGAGCTGCGGTCCGGCGCGCGGGAGCAGCTGACCAATTTCCGTGGCCTGAACAGTTCCCCGGCGTGGTCACCGGACGGCAATACCGTGGCCATGGTGCTGTCGAAAGACGGTAGCCCGGACATTTACCTCATGGACATGGCCAGCCGCAGTCTGAACCGAATCACGCGGCACTACGCGATCGATACCGAGCCGACCTGGATGCCGGACGGCAAGTCAATCCTGTTTACCTCGGACCGGGGTGGGCGTCCGCAGATTTATCGCTATCATCTGCAGACCGGAATCACCGATCGCGTGACCTTTGAAGGCAATTACAATGCGCGGGCACGCATCGCCCAGGATGGCCGCAATATGGTGCTCGTGCATCAGCGTGACGGCCAGTACCACATTGCCATTCACGACCTTGTGACGGACCGCCTGCAGGTGCTTACCAGCACCGATCTTGACGAAAGTCCCAGTATCGCCCCTAATGGCTCTATGGTATTGTATGCAACGAAATCCGGGGATCGCGGAATCCTGTCGGCAGTGTCTGTGGATGGCGGCGTCAAGTTCAATCTGCCTGCCCGAAGCGGCGACGTCCGGGAGCCCGCCTGGTCACCCTACCTGATGCCTTGAAGGTGCGGCGGACATACGCCGTTAACATGACGACACACACGTTAAGGAAGCACGCTATGAAAGATCTGCCAGTTGCCGGTAAGGCGCTCACACTGCTGTTTACCGCTGCGTTTCTGGTGGCTTGTTCGGGCACGGATACGCAGCAGCAGGAAGAGGCTGCTGCGGCTGCAGCCGCGGCAGAAGCTGCAGCAGCCCAGCAGGCTCGCGAGGCTGAGCAGGCGGCCGCACGGGAGGCCGCTGCGGCGCGCGAGGCCGCAGCAGAAGAGCGTCGTCTCGAGCAGGCTGTTGCCGCTGCAGGATCCACGTTCTATTTTGACTTCGACAGCTCGACCCTGACAACCGAGGCGCGACAGGCGCTTGATGCGCACATTGCGCTGTTGCGGACCAATGATCGCAACGTACGCCTTGACGGTCACACCGACGAGCGCGGTACCCGCGATTACAACATGGCGCTGGGTGAGCGCAGGGCGAACTCCGTACGCGACTACATGGTCGTCAACGGCATAGCCAGCTACCGCATCGAAACCGTCAGTTACGGTGAAGAGCAGCCCGTCGCGTACGGCTCTGGCGAGGAGAACTGGTCCCAGAACCGTCGCGTGGAACTCTCGCGTCAGTAAAGCGGCGAGTATGAGTTTCAGGCGAATATTCGTGCGTGCAGCCGGGCTGACCCTTGTGGTCGGCCCGGCCTCGTTTGGGCTTCTGGCGCAGGATTACATTGACGTGGAGGCGGAACGCGAGCGCGCCCGACAGTCCGGTGGCTCCGTGGAGCAGCCACAGGTGTCCACACAAAGACCATTGGCGCCGTCTGAGGGGGCTCGCAGCTACGGCCTCGACCGCCAGCCGGCAGAAACGGTCTATCGCCCTCTCGCGACGGATGCCAATCAGGGGAGCCAGCAGAATGTTGGCGATCTGTTCGTTCAGGTGCAGGAGCTTCAGCAGGAAGTGATGCGGCTCAACGGTGTGGTCGAGCAGCAGGCCAACGACATCCGCGTCCTCAAGGAACAGAGCCTCGAGCGCTACATGGATCTCGACCGGCGTCTGGCGGGCGGCAGTGCCCGGGTCCCGGCGCCCGTTCGGGATGCCGGCAGTGGTCAGGCTAACACGCCGCCATCGAACGGACGCGTGAGCGCCGAGCAGCCGGGTGAGGGTGATGCGTACCGCGCGGCGTATGCATTGGTGCGCAGTCAGGAGTTTGATGAGGCTGTGACATCCTTCAAGCAGTTTCTCGATCGCTATCCGGACGGCCGCTATGCACCCAACGCGCACTACTGGCTGGGAGAGCTGTATCTCGTGGTGAAACCGGCTGCGCCGGAGCTTGCTCGCCAGTCCTTTACCCTGCTGCTGGACGAATACCCGCAGAACGCCAAGGTGCCTGACGCCATGTACAAGCTCGGGCAGGTGCATTATGTCAAAGGCAATCGCGACAAGGCGAGAGAGTATCTCGATCGCGTTATTCGCGAGCACGGCGATTCCGCGGCTGCTAATCTGGCCCGGGAATTTATCGACCAGAACCTGTAGGCCGGGGTGGCTCACGTGAACACCGCCGTGCACCAGAGCGCGACAGTCCTGCGCATCACCGAGATTTTCTATTCCCTGCAAGGCGAAGCGCGCACGGTAGGTCGCCCGACCGTGTTCGTTCGCCTCACCGGTTGCCCTTTGCGCTGCGTCTACTGCGATACCGCCTACGCCTTCACGGGCGGCACCATGATGGCTCTCACGCAGGTGATATCCGAGGTCGCTGCATACCAGCCGCGTTACGTCACCGTGACCGGCGGTGAGCCTCTGGCCCAGCCCGCCTGTCTGCCTTTGCTGTCGGCGCTGTGTGATGCCGGCTACGAGGTATCGCTTGAGACCAGTGGCGCTCTCCCCGTCCAGGCAGTGGACCCGCGGGTGGTCAAGGTTCTTGATCTGAAGACGCCGGCGTCGGGAGAGGCACACCGGAATGATTACCGTAATGTGTCATGTCTGGCACCCCATGATCAGGTAAAGTTTGTGGTCTGTGATCGTGAGGATTACGAGTGGGCCCGCTTCAAGCTGGATGAATATTCCCTCGCAGACCGTGTCGGTGACGTACTGCTGTCACCGAGCCACGAACAGTTGGCGCCGCGCGAGCTGGCGGAATGGATTCTGGCCGACAACCTTCCCGTACGCCTGCAGCTGCAGCTGCACAAGCTGCTCTGGAACGACGAGCCCGGACACTGATGTCTGACGACGCGCGCAGGGCGGTGATTCTCAGCTCCGGTGGCCTCGATTCCACCACCGTGCTTGCCATGGCGCGTAGCGAGGGCTATCGGTGCTATACCCTCAGCTTCGATTACGGCCAGCGTCACCGGGCAGAACTGCTGGCGGCAAAGCGGGTCTCCGAGGCCTTCAGCGATGTCGAGCACAAGGTGGTCACTCTGGATCTGGGGAGCATTGGCGGTTCGGCGCTCACGGATACCGCCATTGACGTTCCGGAGGAGGAGACGCAGGGTATCCCGGTTACCTATGTGCCGGCGCGTAATACGGTATTTCTGGCCATTGCGCTGGGCTGGGCCGAGGTCCTTGGTGCAGGGGATATCTTTATCGGTGTCAATGCGGTCGACTACTCGGGCTACCCGGACTGCCGTCCTGCATTTATCAACGCCTTCGAGCGCCTTGCAAACGTGGCGACCCGCGCAGGCGTGGAGGGTGGCGGTATCCGCATTCACGCGCCGCTGCTTGACCTCGGCAAGGACGCCATTATTCAGCGAGGCCTGGCGCTGCACGTGGACTACGCGCTGACCGTGTCATGTTACCAGGCCACAGATGCGGGCGAAGCCTGTGGTCGCTGCGAGAGCTGCCGCCTGCGACGGCAGGGATTTGAGGCCGCGGGCATGCCGGACCCGACGCGTTATCGCACGAATGATTGACTGCGTAAAAAGTGCTTGAAGTTTCTCTGCCGATCAGTACCATACGCGCTTCTCTCGCAGCGCATGTTCATGCGTTGTCGCCCGCCAAGTTTCCGGGCCGTTAGCTCAGTTGGTAGAGCAGTTGGCTTTTAACCAATTGGTCGCTGGTTCGAATCCAGCACGGCCCACCATTTTTCCCTTTTTCTATCAATTGCTTAGCGCGCTGCCGCGCTCGGCGTCCGGTGCTTCAGCACGACCAGTGCCGGAGTTTTGCCGGACTTTCCTTCGCACACCCTGTTTGCTGCCTCGATGAGTTCCTCCAACTCCGGCGCAGAGTAATGTGTGGTGATATCGCCGTTCCTGTGGCCAAGCAATATTTTCCGGGTTTCCAATGGCACCCCGGCTGCGCGTAAGCGACGGCCGAAAGTGTGTTTCAGGTCGTGAACACGGATGGGCATATTCAACTTGCGCCGGACCGACTTCCAGCCATTGTTGTTGATGCTCCGCACCGGACGACCGTAGTAAGTAAAGACGCGCTCAGCGTGTTGCCCACGCACGCCTTCAATCACTGACTTAGCCACCCGATTCAAGACCACCAATCGATCCTCCCGATTCTTGACCTTTTCTCCCGGAATGAGAAACACCGAGGTGTCCAGCTCCGGCACGTCAATTTCCCAATCCCAGCGCAAGCTGCAGACTTCGCCATCCCGGCACCCGGTATTCACCTTGAACTGACACATCCTGCTCAGGTGATCCGGCAACGCTCTGAACAAGCGGTGTTGCTCCTCCCAACTGAGCGGGTAGGGGCGCCTGGCATCGTGCAGCGGTAGCAACTGAATCAGTGGTGCCGACTCCAGCCAGGTCAAACCGTGCTCATCGCGCCACAGGCGGGCACTCAGGTTCAGCACCCTGCGCACTGTTGCCAGTGCGCCATTGACGGTCTTGTTTTTCTTGCCCTCCTTCTGTCTTCTATCTATGTACCCTTGCAGGGTTCCCATGTGTACCTGGTACAACGGCAAGTCGCCGATGTAAGGGTCCAGCTCTTTCAGATGGAAGGCGTAGGTGTGGATAGTAGCGAGGTGTGTGTTTTCTTCGAGAAAGCGCGTGGCTGCCTCGCGAAAAATGCGCACCGGCCGTATACCGAACACTGATGCCTGCCTGATCTGCTCAATACGACGAGCCAACATCAGCTCTGCCGTTTTGAGTTCACTCGTTCCAGTGCTTTCTTGAATGCGGTGGCCGAGGACCTGCTTGTCGATATGCCAGATCCCACCCCGATTCCGCAGCCCGGAGCTTCGATTGCGTCCCATAAATCATCTCCTTGATTCAGTGCGGGACGCCCGTTGCACCGCCTATATTCGTTGACCCATGCATCCATTTCAAGGCGGTCGAAGGCGACGCCTTGCCGGCCGATGCGAAATTCGAGCAGGGTAGGGCGTACTTCCCGATTAAAGCGGTTACGGTCCATACCCAGATAGTTAGGGGCGTCTCGGAGTCGGATGAGGCGAGGCTGTATCGTCATCTGCCCAGATAGACCGCAGTGATCTGCTCTCTGACATGCCCCAGCTCCCGGCTTATAGCCAGTCGCGCCCGCAGGTCGATCTGCCGTTGCACCGAGGTTAAGGCCTCTTTGCCGGGGCCGCCCGCGTGGGGCGACGGCCAGCCGGTGATTTCCAGATACCGCTGCTGCGCATAGGCATGACGCAGGCCGTGCATTTTCGACAGGCCGGCGTTCGCTGTATGGCGTTCGTAGATTCGCAGCTGCTCGATATAGGACCGGCCCCGAGGGATCAAGGATCCCGTGCCTGCCAGTTGCTTGGCCTGTTCCAGCAGGGCGCGCTGCGCCTCGGTCCGGATAGGAACGGTGCGTTCCCGCCCGCCCTTGGTCCAGCTCGCTTTTAGTTGCAGGTGGTCGCCCCGGTCCGCCCAACGCGGCTGCAGCTTGATCGCTTCTTCTCGTCTGAGCCCAAAGGCCCGCTGCAGGCGCAGGCTCATGCGCACGTTTTCATCCCGGACCCGAGCGAGCTGTGTTGCTTCAAGCTCCTTGGCTTTGCTCCCGGGCGTCACGAACTGGCGATCCGGGATTCCATAGGTCTCGTTGCTGCGAGCGACGACATTTGGCCGGTTGACCTTCTCCGCCCACCAGCGCAGGCAGCTCATGCGGTTCTTGATCGTGCCCGGCGACAGATCCTGTCCCAGCCAGTGGTTTACCAGGGCCTGAACGTGTTTCTGTTTCAGGGACGTTGCCTTCAGCTGCCGGAAGCCCAGTTCATGTAGCTGGTTGGCGATGGCGCTCAACTGGCGCTCCCGACCCACGCGGGTTTCGAAGCTGCCTTCGTGGCTGTGCTTGCATAACATTTTCAGTTGGTAGTTCAGGTCTCGCATAGTGCTAATCCATTCGGTGAGTGTTTCTGATCACCTGGCAACAGAAGCTGCGCAGGTCCGGCAAGCGGAACGATCGCGGGACACCAATCCCGGTTGACCTGAATGTGTCTGGCCATAGACAGCACGGTGTGTCTTCTATTGAAGACTGGCCCGTGCAAACCAACGGTTACCCGGCCGCAGGCCGGGGTAGAACTTCCTCCTTTTTGGATTGAGCAGAACGCACTGACCGTCAGTGTGTTTGCGGGGTTGAAGAAACTGCCAGATCAACGGGCTCGATAGCCCGGCCATCAGCACCGGCGATGGAAAAGATCCTCCGAGAAGCGGGAGAGAGTGGAAGGAGCGGTACCCAGTTGATGCGGTAGCGCGATGGTTCGAAAATGGACCCGGTCATGATTGACCGCTGCGTCGAGAGAGGCCCGGAGCGCCGCTGTCAGCAGATTCCTGAACAGCCGGAATTTGCCTATCCCATTCGCTTGCGCAAGGTGGGGTGGCCTTACCACTTTTCCGCAGTGGTCGCGTCTAGTGAGGCCACTTTACGAACACCGAATGCGGTTGTCACAAAGAATTCGACCGACCTGGGGCGTGGTTTTCGGTGGCTGGCGGCGCGGCGAGCGAGTGCGGGCGCCCACGTCACTACCTCGCTTCGCTTGCCAGTGACGCGGGCGGCTAGCGGATGCGGCAAGGTGGGCGCCAGCCTCCAGGCTGTCACGCACCTTGCTATCCGTCTCTACTGGCGTGCGGGCTACCGGCGGTCGATGTCGCCGTCATCTGCGACTGTTGCGGATTGCGGCGTCGATTGGTGCCGCGCGAAAAATCAATCGGCGCCGCTAAGTGCCACCAAGCGTTTCCTGTCTCAATCGGCGCACCAGCGGCACCAATCGGTGCGGTACCTGATCGTCTTGGCGGTTCGCGCCCACGCTTCTCTGCGTGTTCTGCCGTCAAGGGCGTTTGATGGTCTCTGTGTCGGCCATTCAGCGCTGTAGCACATATGTGCTACATTGGCGCCATGACTGGAATGTGGAGAGCACCACCATGTCCACCACAACCGTTCGCCTGCCCGACGACCTCAAAAAAACGCCTCGCCGACGTCGCCGATCGGGCGGGTATGACTTCTCATGCGTTGATCCTCAAGGCGATTTCGGATCGCGTCGAGGCCGATGAGGCGCGAAATCGCCTCTTTGACGAGGCAGACCGACGCTACGCTGTGATCGCCGAAACGGGACAAACCATCCCCTGGTCGGAGATGCGGCGTTACCTCGAGCGCCGGGTCGCCGGCGAAACCACCGAACCACCCGCGGCCCGCCCCCTGGCGGAGTAAGGCAGTGGCGCGGATCGAGGTCGCACCAGAGGTCGCTGGCGATCTCGACCGTATCGTCGATCATCTTACGCGGCACGATGCCTCGCACGTCGATGAACGAGTCGCGGGGCTAATTGATGCCATTGAGGTGTTGACTCATAGCCCCTTGATGGGGCGCCCGGTGCGCCAGGATCTTCGGGAACTGATCGTTGGACGCGCCTCGGAAGGCTACCTCATCCTCTACAGGTACGTTCCGGAAATCGACACCGCGTTCGTGCTGGCGGTACGCGGCCAGCGGAAGGCTGGCTATGCGAACCGAGATGACACGGATTCCTGAAGCAGCGCCCAGACTCGTCGCTGGTGGCGTGCGCGATCGTGCCTCGAATACACCATGGCCTGAGTATCCGGGGATGGCCGAACACACTGACCTCGATGAGTTGCCATTGGTTTGAAGTGTCGTCGGGTGCCCGGTCTGCGTAGCGAGGACCATTCACCGACGCAAGTCGCACCGGGGCAGGGCGGACTACGCCGGCACTAATGATGGTTATTTAATGCCCAATAGGTGATGCCGACGACCGCTTCGGACGTGGCGTCTCACAGGTCGCGACTCCACTCTGGACCGTTCCACACGATGGCGATCCAGGGCGCAACCGCGATGCAGTTACCGGGTCGGCAGGGCTTTGCCAGCACCCTCTACGAACGCCATCGGCCCGAGCAGACACTTCTCTATCAGCTCATCGCGGCGCATTATCCGGCCCTGGTAGAGCAACTGGCACAGCAGGGTAAATCCCTACCTGCACATGTCCACCGGGAATTTGAGGCTTACCTAAAGTGCGGTCGCCTCGAGCACGGCTTTCTCCGGGTGCGCTGCGACAAATGCCACTTCGAGCGGCTGGTGGCTTTTTCCTGCAAGAAACGCGGGTTCTGCCCCAGTTGTGGCGCCCGCCGCATGGCCGAGACCGCCGCCCTGCTGGCCGATGAAGTGTTTCCCGATGTCCCTCTTCGCCAGTGGGTCATCAGCTTCCCCTTTCCTCTGCGCTACCTGTTTGCGGCCCACCCCCAGGCTATGGGCAAGGTGCTGGGCGTCGTTTACCGGGCTATCTCCACCCACTTGATCCACAAGGTCGGATTACCGCTCGTGGATGGCGCCACTGGGGCCGTGACGCTAATCCAGCGCTTCGGCAGCGCCCTTAACCTCAACATTCACTTTCATATTTTGTTCTTGGATGGCGTCTATGTGTATCGCGACAATCGACCACCCCGATTTCAACGCGTCAAGGCACCAGACAAAGCCGAGTTGGAGGAGTTGGTTCAACTGATCAGCCAGCGCGTCGGCCGCTGCCTCGAGCGCCAGGGCTTGCTGGAACAGGACACCGAGAGCGCCTGGCTGGAACTGGAGCCCGCAGAAGACACGGATGCGATGCCACAGATCCTGGGCAGTTCCATCTCCTACCGCATTGCCGTTGGCCCACAGCAGGGACGTAAAGCGTTCATGATCCGTACCATCCGTCCGCTGGACCGGCCTGATCCTCGCCTGGAGCGGGTGGCCAAGGCCAATGGCTTCTCTCTGCACGCCGGGGTCAGCTGTGAGGGCAATCAGAAAGACAAGCGTGAGCGCCTGTGTCGGTACATTTCCCGCCCGGCCGTAGCAGTTCCCCGACTTTCGCTGAGTTCCACAGGCAAGGTGGTCTACACCCTGAAGACACCGTACCGGGATGGGACTACGCAGGTGGCCTTCGAACCAGTGGATTTTATAGCGCGATTGGCGGCACTGGTGCCGAAGCCGAGGGTCAACCTCACCCGCTACCATGGCGTCCTGGCACCGAACCACCGCTGGCGTGGGCTGGTCACACCAGCAAGGCGTGGGAAAGGCATCAAGTCCACCTCCAACGCAGAAGTCCGCAAACCCGCCGAGCGTCATACCGCAATGACCTGGGCTCAACGCCTAAAGCGCGTTTTCAACATCGACATCGAGTCTGCAGTCTTTGTGGCGGATCTGTCAGGGTCATCGCTTGTATCGAGGACCAGGACGTCATTGATCGAATACTGACTCACCTGCGCCACAAAGAACGGGAAACGCTGCCCCGGCCGCTGCTGACGCCACCGACCAGAGCGCCGCCTGGGACAAGGTGAATCGGCGCGAAGCGTCGAGAGAGGGTGCCCTGGGGTACATTGCTGCTTTTCGCCGGGAAGGACTTCGTCCCATAGCCAGCAAGGAAGCCATTGAAAACCGCATGGCGTGAGCGGTTGCGCGCGCTCCGTCAGGATTGACCGGATAGGAATAACATGCCGCACGCCGCGAACTGGATTTACGGGTCAACAGATGGAAACTTTGACCGGTCTGTAGTCCCAGTCGGCACAGTCAGCGAGGATGTCTAATCCCGAAAGGTCCTTTATCTGTCCTATACCCGCGCGGGCAGCAGGCGTTTTCATTGTTACTCGAATTTGATTTCGTAACGTTCCTTTAAAGCCATCAATGGAGGCCCATGAATACCACGGCAACCGTACCACCGGCGCTTGCGAGCGAGCTGCCACCTGATGCGATGAATGTCCCAAGCTGGCTGGAGAGTGCATTGCTTGTCCCGCGCCGGGAAGGCTGGACGACATCGGGTGGTTGCGACATCCATTACTTCTGCTGGGGCAATCCCCGGAACCCGGGTTTGCTTTTGATTCACGGCTTTCTGGCCCATGCCCGCTGCTTTGGGTTTATCGCGCCGTTTCTGGCGCAGCGCTACCACGTGGTGGCTTTTGACCTGTCAGGTATGGGTGATTCCGGTGTTCGCGAACACTATCCCGACTCAGTGCGCGCGGCCGAAGTAGAGGATGTTGCCCGGGCCACGGGTATGTTCGATCACGCGGTCAGGCCAATCGTTATCGCCCATTCATACGGGGGGCATGTGGCGCTGTCGGCGATGCGCGATCAGCACGCAATGTTTGGCGGGCTCATCATCTGCGATCTTATGGTACTGCGACCGGAGCGTTTGGAGGCGTATTTTGGTGCTGAGAAGCCGCTTCGTTCGGCCCCGACCCGTCCCAATCGCATCTACCCTGATTATGCAACGGCTAAGAGCCGATTCGTGCTGTCGCCACCCCAGCCTGTAAACGTTCCCAGTCTTTTCGATTACATGGCTTACCACTCGCTGAAGCGGGTGGCGGGCGGCTGGACCTGGAAGTTTGATACGAGCGTGTTTCAAAGTGACTTTGGCCGTCAGGAACGCATGTTTCGTCAGGGTGAAATCATCGCGGAGACGCCTGGGCGCAAAGCTATCGTGTATGGACAGGGCAGTGAGCTTTTCGATGATGATTCGGCGGACTACGTTCATGAGTGCGGCGCTACGGACGTTCCGATAATCGGTATTCCCGGCGCACGGCATCACCTCATGCTGGATGAGCCGATTGCGTTTGTGAGCGTCCTGCGCACGATTCTGGCGCAGTGGGAGGTGCAGTCAGCTCGTTGAGGGCCGGCCAGCGTCGCTGTCCTTGGGGCTCGCGAAGACGCCGATGTGAATGAACAGGGGTGCACTGCGGTCGAAAGGAGCGATGAACCCGTTGCCTGCGTATTCCGGACCAACGTGACCACTCATTCCGTTTCATCGTGACCGCCTGTTCCGGGCGATCGTGACCGCCCATTCCGTTTTATCGTGACCGATTTCGGGGTTTTCCCCGGAATCAGCGGTCACGGTGCCGGAATCGGCGGTCACGTTCCGCCGGAATCTCACCTAACTCGCTGGAATTCTTAACGAAACCA